>NZ_JAJOMA010000011.1 GCF_021129235.1 Kineosporia mesophila | reverse complement strand
TGCGTGCTCTGTCTGCCTGTGTGGTGCCGCCTGCGTGCTGCCTGCGTGCTGCCTGCGTGCTGCCTGCCTGCGTGCTGCCTGCGTGCTGCCTGCCTGCGTGCTGCCTGCGTGCTGCCTGCCTGCGTGTTCTACCTGTTCTGTTCTCGTGCGTCCGCCCCGGCCGGTCGCGAGATCGCCCGCCACCGGCCGGATGCGTCCTGGCGCCAGTCCTGATCTCTGTGAATATCTTTCCTGGCGAACGAGTTCCGGCGTCGGTCAGCCGGGGTGCACGGCCCGGTCCAGGGCCTCGGCGAACTGCCCGGAGATCGAGCGGTCGCGTACGGCCACGCGTAGCCAGCCCGAGCCCAGACCGGGGAAGGTGTCGGCCCGGCGCACGGCCCATCCGGCCGAGCGCAGCCGCTGGTGCACGCCCGCCGGGTCGGGGCCGCCGGCGCGCAGCAGCACGAACGGGGCGGAGGGCGGCCCCTGCACCTCGATGTCGGGCACCCGGGCCAGGTCCGCGAGCAGTTGCTCCCGCTCGCCGGCCTGTGCCACCGCGTATCCCTCGGCCTCGGCGACGGCCTGCGGCGAGGTGACGGCCAGGGCCGCCTCCAGCGCCAGCGAGTTCACCGACCACAGGGCCTGGGTGGCCGCGCAGGCCCGGAGCAGTTCGGGCGCGCCGAGCAGATAGCCCACCCGCAGACCGGCGAGACCCCAGGTCTTGGTGAGACTGCGGACGACGACCAGACCGGGCACGTCCGGTGCGGGCCGCTCCGGGGTGCCGGCCAGCGACTGCGACTCGCCGGGGACCGCGTCCATGAACGCCTCGTCCACGACCAGCACCCGGCCGGGCCGGGACAGCGCGATCAGGGTCTGCGCGGGGTGCAGCACCGACGTGGGGTTGGTCGGGTTACCGACCATCACCAGGTCGGCGTCATCGGGTACCAGACCCGGATCGAGGTGGAACGGCGGGGCCAGGACCACCCGCTGCACGTCGTGACCGGCGGCCAGCAACGCGGCCTCCGGCTCGGTGAACTGCGGGTGGATCACCACGGCGCGGTGCGGGGCCAGGGCCCGGGCCAGCAGGACGAATGCCTCGGCGCCGCCGGCCGTCAGCAGCACCTGGTCGGCCGGGCGGCCGTGCCGGGCGGCGACAGCCTCGGTGGCCGCGCGCGGATCCGGGTAGGAGGACAGGTCGGAGACCCCGTCCCGCAGGCGGTGCTGCAGCCAGTCGGGAGCCGAACCCCGCACGTTGACGGCGAGGTCGACCAGACCGGGAACGATCTCGGCGTCGCCGTGGTGGCCGAGGTCCTCGGCGATGTAGGCCTCGTCGTACTGGTCGTACACCCGGGCCTCGGTGGACACCCCGAAACCACCCTGCGGACCGGTCTGCTCCTGCGGTCTGGGCAGTTTCGGCACCGCGAACAGTCGCCCCACCGCCACGGTCACCCCGCGGTAGGTGTGCTTGGCCCCGATCAGCCGGGCGTCGGAGGCGAGCACCGCGGCCTCGGCCACGGACGGCACGCCCACCAGGCGCTCGGTGGCCGGCGAGGGGTTCGGGACCTGCTGGACGGCCAGGACGTCGGCCGGCAGCAGCTTCAGCGGCACACCCAGCACGTCGGCCAGCTCGAGCAGCGCTTCCTCGTTCTGTTTGGCGTCGACGGTGGCGATCGCCACGACGTCACGGGCCCGGACCCCGGCCACGGACAGGGCCTGGCCCATCGCCATCCGGACGTCACGGATACCGACACCGCGCCGGGAGCCGATGCCGACCACGATCTGGTCGCCAGTGCCCTGTAGGTCCAGGTGCAGGCTGCCGGTGATGGGGCCGATCTCGGTGTAGCGGTCGCGGATCTCCTCGGGGCTGCGCCCGTCGGTCGAGCCGGTGTCAGAGGCTGCGGTGGTCGACATCAGGCTTTCACCTCTCCTCGGGCTGCTGCGGCGTTCTCACGGGCGGCGCTCGTCCGGGCGGCGTCGGCCAGGCCGACCGCTGCGCCCGGCATCGAGGCCCAGTGCAGGTGCAGGTAGGAGGCGTGGACACTGCCTTGGACGAATCCCTCACGGTGCCGGGTTCCGTCCGGGGCGGCCCATTCCCAGGCGGGCGTGACGCCGGCGCCGGGGGTGCACGCGGTCCGGTGGAACTCGTGGCCGCGCACAGTCGTCCCCGCGGCGGCGAGAACCGAGTTACTCATCGCTGTCGCCTCTCTGTATCCCAGGGTGAGCCGGCCGGTCATCCTTGCGTCCGCATCCAGCACACCGCACATCTGCCGATCATCGAGAGAGCGTCCCAGGTAGAGCAAACCTGCGCACTCCGCCACGATCGCCGCACCGGCCCGGGCCCGGCCCCGGACCGCCCGGCGCAGGGGTTCGTTGGCGGACAGTTCCTCGGCGTAGACCTCCGGAAAACCGCCCCCGACGACCAGTCCGGTGGTTCCCGGGGGCAGCGACTCGTCCGAACGCGGGTCCACGGTCACCACGTCCGCACCCGCGGCCGTGAGCAGCTCGGCCGTCTCGGCGTAGGAGAAGGTGAACGCGGCGCCACCGGCCATTGCGATGACCGGCCGGAAATCGCCGTCCGCCGAGGGCTTCCCGGGAATATGCAGACCGGCCCGGGCCGCCGCGACCTCGTCGTCCGGGTTCCAGTCGCTCCCGGGCAGCGCCGGGGCGGAGCGGCCGATGGCCAGCACCGCGTCCAGGTCCACCGCATCGGCGACCACCGCACCCAGGCCGCGCACCACGTCCACTGCCTCACCCGACCGCTCGGCCGCCGGCACGAGACCGAGGTGCCGTGACGGCGTGGCCAGCGCGTCGTGACGACGGATCGCGCCGAGCACCGGGATGCCGAGCTCGTCCAGCGCCTGCCGCAGGATCATCTCGTGCCGGTCCGAGCCGACCCGGTTGAGGATCACCCCGCCCACCCGGATCCGCGGGTCGAACCCGGCGAAGCCCTTGACCAGCGCCGCGACCGAACGGCCCATCGCGGTGCTGTCGACGACCAGGACGACAGGAGCCTTCAGCACCCGGGCGACATGCGCCGTGGAGGCGAACTCACCGCGTCCCGCAGCACCGTCGTAGAGCCCCATGACCCCCTCGATGACCGCCAGATCGGCGGGGACCGGCGTGGCCACCGCGTGCCGGAACAGCGGGACGAGCCGCTCCTCACCGACCAGCCAGGGATCCAGCGTGCGACCGGGACGCCCGGCCGCGAGCGCGTGGTACCCGGGGTCGATGTAGTCGGGGCCGACCTTGTGCGGGCTCACCACCAGACCACGCGCGGCGAAGGCCGCGAGCAGTCCGGTGGCCACGCTGGTCTTGCCGTGACCGCTCGCCGGGGCGGCGACCACGATCCGGGCGGTCATCGGGCACTCACCATTCGATGCCCCGCTGACCCTTCTGACCCGTGTCCATCGGGTGCTTGATCTTCGTGGTCTCCATGACCAGGTCCGCCGCGTCGATCAGGTCGGGGTGCGCGTCCCGGCCGGTGATGATCACGTGCTGCTGGCCGGGCCGGTCCCGCAGCGTCTCGACCACCTCGGCGACGTCGACCCAGCCCCACTTCATCGGGTAGGTGAACTCGTCCAGCACGTAGAGACCGTGCTCCTGCGCCGCGAGCCGGCGCTGGATCTCCCGCCAGCCCTCCAGCGCGGAGACGGCGTGCTCCTCGTCCGAGCCGGGCTTGCGCGACCAGGACCAGCCCTCGCCCATCTTCTGCCAGCTGACCGCGCCGCCCTCGCCGGTCTCCTCGTGCAGCCGGCCGAGTGCGCGGAAGGCATTCTCCTCACCGACCTTCCACTTCGCCGACTTGACGAACTGGAACACCCCGATCGACCAGCCCTGCGTCCAGCCCCGCAGGGCGAGGCCGAAGGCCGCGGTGGACTTCCCCTTCATCGTGCCGGTGTGGACGATGGTCAGCGGGCGGTTACGCCGCTGCCGGGTAGTCAGGCCGTCCTGCGGAACCGTGACCGGTTTCCCCTGCGGCATCAGGCAATTCTCCGTTCGGTGCGGTCGCTCACCTGGCTGCGGACCATCCCGGCGAGGGACTCCGCGCGCAGATCGTCGAGGGTGACCAGCTCACCACCGAGGCCGGCCGCCAGTTTTCCGGCCAGGCCGAGCTTCACGGGGCCGCGCTCGCAGTCGACCACCACACTGCGCACGCCCTGCCGGGCGAACTCGACGGCGATGCGCGCCGGGTCTTCACCGGAGGTGTGGCGGCCGTCGGTCACGAGCACGAGCAGTGGACGACGGTGCGGGTCGCGCAGTCTCTCGTTCCCGATCACGGCCCACGCGCGGCGCAGCCCGGCCGAGAGCGGCGTCCGGCCACCGGTCGGCAGCCGATCCAGACGCATGCGGGCGGCCTCCACGGCACCCGTCGGAGGCAGGGCCAGCTCGGCGTCCGCACCGCGGAACGTGATCAGGCCGACCCGGTCGCGGCGCTGGTAGGCGTCGAGCAGCAGCGAGAGCACGGCGCCCTTGACCGCGGCCATCCGCTTCTTCGCCGCCATCGAACCGGAGGCGTCGACGCAGAACAGGATCAGGTTTCCCTCGCGACCCTCGCGGACTCCCAGCCGGATGTCGTCCCGGCGCAGCAGCACCGGACCTCCCGGCTCACGACCCCGCGCATGCTGCCGGGCCGCTGCCGCTGTCAGGGTCGCGGGCAGGTGCACCCGGCCGGACCCGTCCTGGCGGCTCGCGCTCCCGGCGTCCAGCGGACGCGTGGCTACCGTCCGCCCCGAAGTCGTCAGCGCCCGGGAACGCCTTCCGGCCGCGCCTTTTCCGAGACCGGGCAGCTTGAACGACCGCACTTTGAAGGGAGCTGTGGCCGACACCGGGTCCTGCGCCGGGGCCGGGGCCCGCGGGGTCTCGGTGTTCGGGTCCTGGTCGTCCTGGTCATCCTGCGGTTTCCGACCCGGTCGGCTCTGCTCCTGGCTGGAGGGTCCGGCCGGGGCCTGTCCCTCGGCGGCCGCTTCCGGTCCGGAATCCGGCGGCGCGGCACCGGATCCGGCGGTGTCCGCCGTCCCCTCAGGATTGTCCTGCCCGTCCGTGGGACTCTGGCCACCCGGACCGCCGTCCGGGCCACCTTCAGGACCGCCCGCGGGTCCACCGTCCGGATCGATCTCCGGCGGTTCGGGGTCGTCGGGCAGGTTGTCGCGCAGTGCCTCGTCGAGCAGGTTCTCGTCCATGCCCGGGGCGTCGAACGGGTCGCGGCGACGACGGTGCGGCAATGCGAACATCGCTGCCACCCTTACGTCGTCACTGGTCACCCGGGTACGGCCGGACCACGCCGCGTGGGCCCGGGCGGTGCGGGCCACGACCAGGTCGGCGCGCATACCGTCCACGTCGAAGGCAGCGCAGACGGCGGCGATCTGGCGTAGCACCCCGTCAGGAAGTTCCACAGCCGGCAGGTGCGCGCGGGCGGAGGTGATGCGGGCGGCCAGTTCTCGCTCGGCCTCCTGCCAGTCCTTGACGAAACGCTCCGGGTCGGCGTCGAACGCCAGCCGCCGGCGCACCACCTCGGCGCGGGTGTCGGGGTCCCGGCTCGCGCGTACCTCCACGGTCAGGCCGAACCGGTCGAGCAGCTGCGGGCGCAGCTCGCCCTCCTCCGGGTTCATCGTGCCGACGAGCACGAACCGCGAGGCGTGGGTGATCGAGATGCTCTCCCGCTCGATGTGCACCCGGCCCATCGCGGCGGCGTCGAGCAGCACGTCCACCAGGTGGTCGTGCAGCAGGTTGACCTCGTCGACGTAGAGGATGCCCCGGTGCGCGGCGGCCAGCAGACCTGGTTCGTAGGCCCGCACCCCGGCGGACAGTGCCCGGTCCAGGTCGAGCGATCCGAGCAGGCGGTCCTCGGTCGCACCGACGGGCAGTTCCACGAGCCGGGCCGGGCGGGCGTGGTGCTCGTGGCCGTGCGGCTGGTCGGGACAGTCCTGGTCGGGCGAGTGCGGGTCACAGCCGAAACGGCAGCCGGAGATCACGTCGACCGAGGGCAGCAGGTTGGCGAGGGCACGCACGGCAGTCGACTTCGCCGTGCCCTTCTCCCCCCGGACCAGGACACCACCGATGTCCGGTGCCACCGAGGAAAGTAGGAGCGACAGGACGAGATCGTCCATGCCGACGACGGCGGTCAACGGGTACGGGGGCACCGGTGTTTCCTCCACTCCCGGCGGGTCTCCACGCCCACCGCTAGCGCACACCGCGCCCAGACGGGCACGGGGACCTGGTCGAAGTACCTGGCTCCCGGATCTGATCCGGTCACAGTGGCGGGACCGCCCCGGACTCCGAACCCGGGCCGATCAGGGCCCGACCTCGTGCACCGGTGTTCCTCCGCGCAGGTCGCCTCGGATACTGCCACATTCGGGTGACGGCCCGATCCCCCACTCGGAGTTACCTCAGGCACCAGCCCCGTGATCATGGACGCCCCGGCGGGACGAACGGCAGCCCGGCCGGCACCCCCTCGTTGATCAGGTGTTCCACCGCCTTGACGTCCAGGTGGTCGGCCACCATGTCGGCCAGCGAGTCCAGCCGGGCCTCGCGCAGCGCCTCGAACGACGTGTCCGGAGCCACCACGAAGCCGTCACGCCCGGACAGGCCCGCGACCTCGGTCAGGTAGGCCCGCCGGAACCCGTCGTTCTCCAGCGCGCCGTGCCACGTCGTGCCCCGGACCGGGCCCGATCGCCATCCGTCGAGGAATTCCTCGGCCCCGTTCCGGTCGCTCTCCGGGGCCTCCGGATCGAGGGTGACGACGCCGTGGTGGATCTCATACCCGTGCACGGGCTGCCCGAGGGCCTCGCCGGCCGGCCGGGCCAGCACCTTCTGCGCGCCGAACTCGGTGCGGGTCGGCAACAATCCCAGCCCGGCCACGGTTCCCTGCCGTGACTCGACCTCATCACTGACCAGCCGCCCGAGCATCTGGTGGCCGCCGCAGATCCCGAGCACCGGCAGCCCCGCGGAGGCGTGCGCCACGATCGCGTCGGCCAGGCCCGTCGACCGCAGCCAGGCCAGGTCGTTCACGGTGGCACGGGTACCGGGCAGCACCACCAGGTCGGACCCGGCGATCTCGGCCCCGTGGTGGACCAGGCGCACCACGACCCCGGGCTCGGCTGCGAGCGCGTCGATGTCCGTGATGTTGGACAGCCGGGGCAGGCGGGGCACGGACACCCGGATCACGTCGCTGCCCAGGGGCGGACGCATCGGGCCCCGGTCCTTCTCCAGGTCGAGGGAGTCCTCCACGTCGAGCCAGAGACCGGTCAGGTACGGCAGTACCCCCAGCACCGGGCGACCGGTGATCTTCCGGATCATGCCGAGCCCGGAGTCCAGCAGGGCCGGGTCTCCCCGGAACTTGTTGATCACGAACCCGCTGATGTGTTTCTGATCGTCCGCGTCGAGCAGCGCCAGGGTGCCGTGCAGCGCCGCGAACACACCGCCCCGGTCGATGTCGCCGACGACCAGCACGGGGAGCCCGGCCGGCCGGGCCAGCCCGAGATTGGTGATGTCCCGGTGCCGCAGGTTGATCTCGGCGGGACTGCCCGCGCCCTCGCAGATCACCACGTCGAACCGGGACCGCAGGTCGGCCAGGGCCTCCAGCACCACCGGCAGCAGCCGGGGTGTCAGGTCGCCGTAGTCCATCGCCCCGGCCTCGGCGAACGGCCGGCCCATCAGCACGACCTGCGAGGTGCGATCCGTACCCGGCTTCAGCAGAACCGGGTTCATCGCCGCCTCGGGCTCGACGCGGGCCGCGCGCGCCTGCATCGCCTGGGCCCGGCCGATCTCCGCGCCGTCCCGGGTGACGAACGAGTTCAGCGACATGTTCTGGGCCTTGAAGGGCGCCACACTCACCCCCTGCCGCGACAGCCACCGGCAGAGCCCGGCCACCATCACGCTCTTACCGGCGTCCGACGTGGTGCCGGCCACCATCAGGGCCCCGCGCAGGGAACTGTTCGACTCCACCGTCACGCTGCTCCACCCTTCTGACCCCTGCCCGCGACGGCCGCCGCGACGACGACCGCTCCTGCACACACCACGGCGGCCAGCGCACCGACGCACTGCCCCAGCCGCACCGCCCGCCGGACATCGGCGATCCCCGGCAACCGTTCGTCCCCACCCATCACCGGCCGCGATTCCACCTCTCCCCCATACACATTCGTTCCCCCGAGCCGCACTCCCAGAGCTCCGGCGGCCGAGGCCTCGCACTGGCCGGCGTTCGGACTGGGATGCCGGTTCCGGTCCCGCCGCCACACGGCCCAGGCCCGCGCCGACGAACCCCGGACCACCGGTGCCGACGCCACCGTCAGCACGGCCGTGAGCCGGGACGGCAGCAGGTTGACCACGTCGTCCACCCGGGCCGCCGCCCACCCGAACTGCTCGTACCGCTCCGACCGGTACCCCACCATCGCGTCCAGCGTGTTCACCGCCCGGTACCCGATCACGCCGGCCGGCCCGGCCACCGCGGCCCAGAACAGCGGCGCCACGACCGCGTCCGAGGTGTTCTCCGCCAGTGACTCCACCGTGGCGCGAGCCAGTTCGGGCGGTTCCAGCCGGGAGGGATCCCGGGCGCACAGGTGGGTCAGTAGTTCCCGGGCCTGCGGCGTTCGCCCGTTCTCCAGCGCCGTGGCCATCCGCGCACCCTCCCGGGCCAGACTCGTCCCCCCCAGCGCGGTCCAGGTGGCCAGCGCCGTCAGCCCCGCCCGGGCGACCGGGCGACCGGTGCAGCACCGGTCCAGCCCGGCCGCACCAAGTGTGGGCAGACCCGCCCCGAGCGCCGCGTACAGCGCTCCGCGGGCGCGCGTCGGACGGTAGAGCCGCTGCTCCAGCCGCCCGGCCCAGGCGCCGAAGACCGCCACCGGATGTCCGCGCCGGGGGTCGCCGAACACGGCGTCGGCCAGGACCCCGATCGCGATACCCGCGGCTCGGACCCCGAGGTCACGGCTCGTCGTCTGCACGGAACTCATGGCCAGAATCCTGCCTCAACGGCTCCGGCCCACGAGCGCCACCTCACCGGCTCCGTTCACCGGGCCCGCCCCGCCGGAACCTTGCCGGTGCCTGCGGTCTCGCGCTTGGCCTCGGTCTCGCGCTCGGTCTCGCGCTCGGCACCGTCCGCGGCCACCGTGGTGTCGTCGTCGAGCACCGTCAGACCGGAGACGTCCGTGACCGGCTCACCGATCTCCCGCACGGCGCCGTAGACCGCCGCCGTGTCCGGGTCCCGCTCGTCGGCGCCCCGCACCTCGCGAGGGGTTCCCACCGGTTCCCCGGCGTGCCGTTCCCGGGTGAACCGGGTGAACGCGGAGATGCCGAAGGTCAGGTCGTGGCCGACCGTCTCGGCCTCCACCTCGAGGGTGCGTCCCGACCGGTCGTCCTTCGTCCAGGCACGTTCCCAGAGCCGCCCGGTGATCACCACGGGATGCCCCTTGTGGAGACTCTGCTCAGCGCTGGTGGCCAGGGCCCGCCGGCAGTTCACACTGACGTAGGTGGTGCGCCGGTCGACCCAGGTGTTGTGCTCCCGGTCGAACCACGAGGAGGTGGAGGCGAGCCGGAAACTGGTCACACAGTTGCCGTCGTCGAATCGCACGAACCGCGGGTCGCTGGCGATGTTCCCTCGCAGAACCACCTGGATGTCGTTCACTGAAGACCCCTTTCGCCCACCGGCCGGAATGGCCGGAGCTCGCCGGGCCGAATGCCCGATCAGGGATCCAGACTCGTTCGAACGCCGTCCGGCCGGGAGCCGCGGACGGCCTCCTGTGGACAAACCACGAGTCGTACGGACCTGTGGAATCCACGAACGGGACGTTGTCCACAGACCCGCCGTGCGGCTGGATCCGGCCGGCGCGTGCGCTCCACCATCGAGACATGAGCGCACGCACCCTACGAGGGATTTCAGTTGGAGAGTGCCGCCACCGGCTCGGTGCTGTTCTCCGCCGGAGTGGTCTCCCGTGGCCCCGCACCCGGGGCCTGTTCTCCCTGGGCAACCGGTTCGCCCGCCGAGGGCGACTGCTCACCGAGCAGCACCTGCCGGGTCTCCCGGTGCCGGGCGAGGACGGAACGCACCGGGGCGACCACCCGTACGGCAGCGACCTCGGCGACCGTGTCGTGGAGCCGACCCCGCAGCTCGTCACGGCGGCGTCCGGCCCCGTTGGTGAGCCACCAGCGGGAGAACAGCCGCAGCAACACCCCGGCGATGAGCGCGCCGGCGCCCACCGTGACGGCGAGCGGAAGGGACCCGAGGGTCCCGGGCAGGTCCTGCCCGAACAACTGGAGCAGGCCGTACAGGGCCAGCCAGAGCAGTCCGACCACCGCGACGCCACCGAGCAGGTGCTGCCCGATCTGGACGACGTGCCACCAGAACGGCACGGTGAAGCGCAGATCGACAGCGGTGAGCCGGCTGTCCAGGACCCGGGCGAGGCCGTCCGGGTCGGGCTTAGCTGCGTAGGAGGGCCGTCCGTTGACCACAGGCAGGCCGAAGGCCGGGGTGTGCCGGCCTCGCCCCGGGGAGGCGGCTGCGCGCAATTCCCTTCCGGCGATGGCACCCGTCGAGCCGGCCGGTGTGGCCGTGGTGGCGGCGCCGGAGGGGAGGACCGCGTCTTCCGGGGGAAGAGCGGGGTCACCGGCCAGGGCGACGAGGGTCCTCATCTCCGTGGCCCAGCGCTCGGGCAGGGAGCCGGAGTTGTCGGCGAGCATGGCGTCGACGGCGATCCGGACAGCCGGGCGCTGGGCGGGCGATGCGAGTGCCTTCAGCGAAGCCGTCTCGGCGCGCAGCTGGGTCTCCGCCGCACCGGTGCCGCTGCGCCGGGAGGCCGCGATCCGGGAGGCCCACACGGCCGGGGCCCAGGCGAGCTTCTCCTTGCCGCGGCGGCGGTAATCGGCGCCGAGCACGTCGAGCAGAGCCGGGACGCCGGCGGCGGCCGCCAGGTCGACGGTCAGCTTGTCCTGCGAGACCGGCTTTCCCCCACCGGGTTCCGAGGCTGCCAGACCGCCGGCGATCTCCTCGGCGGCAATGTCCAGATCGCTCTCGATCCGCTCGATGACCGCGAACCGGTCCTGCACGACGTCGGCCAGCAGGGTGCGCAGCTCGTCGATCCCGTCGCCCCGTGTCGCGGAGACGGGCACGATACCGACGCGGGCCAGCCCGTCGCCGTCCAGCAGGCGGCGCAGGTCGGTCACGCAGGTGTCGACCTCTTCGGCGCTGAGCTTGTCCACCTGGTTCAGCACCACGAGCATCACGCCGTCGTGGCTGGTGAGCTTCTGCAGATAGCCCGAGTGCAGCGAGTCGTCGGCGTACTTCTGCGGATCGACCACCCAGATCATCAGATCGACCATCCTGACCAGACGGTCCACCTCGACCCGGTGCACAGCCTCGGTCGAGTCGTGGTCCGGCAGGTCGAGCAGCACGAGACCGTGGAGCGCGGCCTGGTCATCGGCATCGAGCACCGACTCCCGGCTCATCCGGCGCTCGTCCGGCACCTGCAGCCAGTCGAGCAGCGTCTGCGAGCCCAGGTCTCCCCAGACGCAGGCCATCGGCGAGGTGGTCAGCGGCCTGCGCGCACCGACCGCGGCGATGTCCATCCGGGCGATCGCGTTGAAGAGACTGGACTTGCCGCCACCGGTAGCGCCGACGAGCGCGACCACGGTGTGTTCGGTGCCGAGGTCGAGCCGGTGGCGCACGTGCTCCATCCGGTCACGCGTCTTCTTCACGGATTCCGGCGGAAGCCAGGGCGATCCGTAGTCGAGAGCCGCGGACAGTGCGGCAACCCGACCCATCACGTCGGTCACCTGGCCTCGCCGTCCTTTCGAGTCATCGGTCCTGACGTTCTCGGGGGTGTCCCGGCAGCTGCTGCCGCCCGGGAGCGGCATACGTCAGTATTCATGTGGCTTCAGGGTAGAGCTCATTCCGCGATGTTCACCGCGGATGCGGCATCCAGGAGGGCACCGACCCGCAGGCCGAGGTCCTCAGGGTTCTCCAGCACCCGCTCCAGCCGCAGCCGCTCATCGTCGATCACGGTGGCCGACCTCATGACCAGATCGGTGCGGGCCGCCTCGAGAATCGACCTCAGGACGTCCTCCCCCAGCAGTTCCTCGACGGCCAGGCGAGCGCCCACCGTCGATCCCGGGGTACCGGCAGGAGCTTCCACGTCAGTGGACTCGGCGGTCTCCGACGCGCCGGCCCTCAGCCCGGCCCGGACCCGCACCTTCTTGGCCACGGTTTTGCCGGAGGCGTCGTGACCTGCGTCCGGCGTGACGGCGAGGGCGAAGACCACGTCGATCACGGCCTGCTCGTCGACCTTCAGGTCGGGCCGTTCCCGGCGAGCCTTGGCCAGCGCCTCGGTCGTTCGCTGCGTGACCTTCTCACGCCACTCACCGACCGGCTTGGCCAGCAGCTTCTCCGGATCCGCGGGCGCCACCTGGTGCCCGCGGGCCGTGAGCAGGCTCACTCCGTAGGTGTGCCCGCGCCACGTGGCGAGCACCTGCTCCATGGCCGTGCGCACCGAGTGCTGCACGGACGCGGTGACGGCCTCACCGATCGTGGTGGCCAGCGACGCCTCGTCCTGGTCCGGCTGAGTGAGTGCGGCGCCCAGTCGCTGAGCCCGGTTCGTCGTCGTCCCACCCAGGCGGGAGGCCAGGTCACCGCGGGCGATGAACTCCTGCCAGTGCGAGAGCACCTGCCCACTCATCAGCGACCCGTCGGCGAGCCCGTCCAGCATCGCAAAGCGCGCCGGGATCATCACGCCGTCGATCTCCTCGTACAGCTGCGACCAGCCGTCCGCCTGAGCCGCAGCGGCTTTCGCCAGAGTGCGGGCGCGGGCCGGGAGACTGCGCAGCGCGCCGTTCAGCGTGCGCTCCACGACGACCGAGCGCGAGCGGTCGTCGCCGGCGATCCGGCGCAGCCAGTCACGCAGCGGCTTCACCGTGTCGACCGGCAGGAAGCCGTTCTCCAGGGCTGCCTCCGGCACGGTGAACAGCGCCGCACCGCCGAGTCCCCGGTCACGCAGCTTGGTGGCCAGGTGGATACGGAGCTCCTGCAGTGCCTCCGGCGGCACCCGGTCGAGCACGACCGCGATGGCGGCACCCCGGTCGGCGGCCTGCTTGAGCATCTCCCAGGGCATGGCGTCGGCGTACCGGGCCGCCGTGGTCACGAAGATCCACAGGTCGGCGGCCTGGAGCAGCTGTACCGCGAGGTCGCGGTTGGTCTCCACCAGGCTGTCGATGTCCGGGGCGTCCAGCAGCGCGAGTCCGGGGGCCAGGCCGTCGTACGGCACGAGCCGAAGACCGGTAATGCGCGGGGCGTTCGGATCGATCGGCTGAAGCGGCTCCGCGGCCTCCGAGGTGACACGAGTCAGCCGCGGCAGGATGCGCTGGGAGAGGAACGCGCCCGAGTCGATGGGGTGGTGCACCAGGACCGGCGAGCGCGTCGTCGGGCGCAGCACACCGGAACGGGTGACCTCACGGCCCACGATCGAGTTGGTCAGGGTGGATTTCCCCGCCCCGGTCGAGCCGCCGATGACGGCCAGGGCCGGGGCGTCCGGGCGCTGCAGTCGCGGCAGGATGTAGTCGTCGAGCTGGCTGAGGAGGTCCTCGCGTTCCTTCCGGACCGCGGCGGCGCCCTCCACATCGAGCGTCAGCGACAGCGTGGCCACCTGGGTGCGGAGCCGCTCGACCGCGGCCAGCCGCTTGGGCAGCGGGGAATTACCAGCACCCGGGCCGTTTCCCTTGTCGCCACCCGATCCACGCCCGGCCGCGCCCCGGCCGGCTCCCCCGGGAACCTTGCCGGATCCGGCGCCGGAGGCTCCCACGCGCACACTTCCCGACGACGCACCGGCAGACCTCGGGGCCCGGCCGGAATCGGCCGAGGCCACCGCGGCAGAAGCCGCCCCGTCCCCCCGGGAATCGGCGGAACGTTGCGCGGCAGAGGAGGAACCGGCGGCGGCAGGCACCACGGGAGCGGAGACCATCGGGGCCGCCACCGCGGGAGCATCCCCGCGGGGCGCTCCGGGAGCAAGCGTGCCCGGACCACCGGCGCCGGACGCCTCGGATCCGGCGAACGGCTCAGGCCCGTCGGTGGGGTAGCTCCCGGGCTCGGCCGGGTCGCCGTGGCGGCGGCCGATGGCCGGGGCGAACCAGATGCCCGTCACCGGCTCGGTCTCGGCGTCCGCGACGGGCGGGACCGGGGCTGCCGGGTCAGCCGGGACGGCGGCCACGGGAGCAACGGTTCCGGTACGGGTTTCCGGGGACGGGCCCCCCGGCGCGGCCGCTGCCGGAACCCGGGACATGACCGGGGGCAGAGCAGGCGCAACGTCTTCGGAACGGCCACTGCGGCCGGCCGACGCGAACGTTCCCATCGGGACCGGAGGTGCTGCGACACGAGCCGGTGGGCCGGCCGGGGAATCCGGTGCTCCCTCGGCCGGGACACCTTCCGGGGCCGGGGCGGTCGATCCGGAATCGGTCACGACACCATCCTGGTCAGGAACACCTGCTTCAGAAACACGAGGCCACACAGCGCCACCCGGAAATCCAGTAGGAGCGAAAGTTCTTGCGCCACGAGGCAACGGGCCTGCCTCGCCGGGCATCCCCATGGGGGCGACCGGAATCGACCCGGTGGCGGCGGGCCGTCCCCCGACACCGTCGGCACCGTCGTCCTTCGTGCGGCGGCCATCTCCTGCCGGGCTCACAGCGCCGTCCACCTCCCTGTCATCCTCCGCCACGTCGCCGTACGGACGAGCGAATTCAATACGTTCCGTCGACCAAAGATTACTAATTGTTCAATGCGCGAGGAAGGGCCACAACGACCCGGTCTCCGCACCTATGTTTACTGCTTCACCGCCCTGAACACCGCCAACCCACGCCGATACCTTCGAATGGGTGCATGGCGAGATCCAGGTCACGGTGATTCAACGAGAATGAACGCGCGGATAAACTCTTTGCATTCATTCACGCACTCTTCGTCACCGCTTCATGAATATGCAGGCCAATCTCCCACAACGCATCGACCAGCCAAAAGTACGGTTCGCACCTTTTACCCGTTGCCCGTCGACGCGGACATTCCATATTCCCTTCATCAGACCCGACGCGCCGGTATCATCGCGTTCGGGGGTCAGCGAACGAGGCGTTGCGGACAGCGGCGCCATCGGTAGCGAGCCCCCACCCGCGCTCGTAGCTCAGCGGATAGAGCAACAGACTTCTAATCTGTCGGTCGCAGGTTCAAATCCTGCCGGGCGCACCAGCACCACCCGCCCCGGGAGTGTGGCTTCACGTCAGCTCCCGGGCCACTCCCTAACCTCCAGCCCCCTGAACGGGGCACGTAGCGAATCCAGCCGATCGGGCACGTTCCGCAATCGTTCGTGCGCAATTTGCAACGCCCTGGTCGGACCGGGCGTCATCGGGCCGTGTGCGACAACTCCCGACGTGCGGCATTGTGCCCGACTTCGAGCGATCTGGGTTGCTGATCGGCGACTCAAGGTCAACGGCCACCGAACGATGACATCATCTCCTCCTGTGCCGAACTCGGGGCGAAATGCCCTGACCGACTCCCGACGGACAACCGTGCCATCACGATCCGACGAAGCAACTACCAGGTCCGACGAGGCGGCGACAGCGAGGATCCAGAGCCTCGCCACGGTCGCGCGCGCTCTCGGTCTGTCCATCCGCCTGAAACAGATGCTGGAACTGGCCAGCGAGTCGGCTCTGGCCGCTCTCGGCGCCAGCAGCATCTCGATCAGCCGCCTGCAGCCGGGCACCAGCACGCTGGAGACCCTGATCAACGTCGGCGACCTGGCTCCGGACGAGGAACGCTGGCCCGCCGAGGAGACCTATCACTTCGACGACTATCCCCAGGCCCGCGCGGTGCTCTCCGACCTCAAGGTCTGGGTCACCGACGTGGACGACCCGCTGAGCGACCCGACGGAGGTGGCTCTGCTGCAGCGACTGGGCAAGCGCACCGCACTGGCCGCGCCGCTCATCGTCGACGGCCAGCTGTGGGGCGAGTTCTACGCCACGCGGGGCACGCCGCTCACCCATTTCTCGGCACTCGACCTGGCCTACACCGAGGCCCTGTGCGCGATCCTCGCGGGAGCCCTGTCCCGGGCGATCCATTTCGAGGCCCTCGAACAACTCGCCTTCCACGACCCCCTGACCGGCCTGGCCAACCGCCGTGCCCTCGACGACGCCGCCGAGGTGGCGCTCCAGCACCGGCGGTCGCTGCGCACCGAAGGCCCCGGCCACCTGACCGACCTGGGCCAGCTGCCCGACCCCCGTGGACGCAACCGGTCCGGTACCGACACCCCGGCCCGCCGGGTCTCGGCGGTCGCGGTCGACGTGAACGGTCTGAAGAGGGTCAACGACACCGCCGGCCACGCTGCCGGCGACCAGTTGCTGACCTCCGTGGCCCGGCTCATGGTGCAGCATTTCTCCCCGCTGATCGGCAGCATGACCGCCCGGGTCGGCGGGGACGAGTTCGTCGTCCTGGTGCCGAACCACTCGGTCGAGGCGGTGCTGTCGTGTGCCGACGCGCTCTGCGCCTCGGCCGCGAACCTGCTGGCGGGGGCCGGGGTGTCCTGCGGCGTGGCCAGCACCACGCAGGCCTGGCCGCACCTGACCGCGACCGACCTGTTCCGCGCCGCCGACCAGGCCCAGTACGAGGCGAAGCGCCGGGCGAGCCGGACCGCCGTGCTGTCGACGTCCCTCGTCGACAACTAGACCGACGACTGAGGCGACCCGAGGACGACCGCCGACAACGGCGTCCTCAGGCAGCCGGAAGATCCGCGGGCCGCCCGACGATGAATCCCTGGCCGAACCCCACGCCCAGCGCACGCAGGGTCTGTAGTTCACCGTCGGTCTCGATGCCCTCCGCCACCAGCGACACCTTCGCCTCCTCGGCGAAACCGACGAGGCTGCGGGTGAGAGCGAGCCGCATCGGGTCCAGGTCGACACCACGGACGATCTCGATGTCGAGCTTGATCACCGAGGGCCGCAACTTCAGCAGATGGACGAAGTTGGCGAAGCCCGCCCCGGCATCGTCGACGACGATCTCCACCCCGGCCTTCCGCAGCACGCCGAGCGGCTGGGCAAGCAGAGCGTAGTCCCGCACCTGGGTGTGCTCGGTGATCTCCACGCTGAGCGGGTAATGGGCGTGGCGCAGCAAGACGTCGACGACGCTCGGCGTCATCAGGGCCTCGGCGGACAGGTTGACGTTCAGACGGCCGCCACCGGGAACCGCGGGCAGTTGCAGCAAGGCCGACCGCATGGTCAGCAGCTCCAGCTGAACCCCCACCCCGGCCCGCATCGCTGCCTCGAAAGCATGTGCGGGAGTAGGGAATCCGGGGTCATCGAACCGGGCGAGCGCCTCGTAGCCGACGACGCCACCGTTCATCAGGTCGACGATCGGCTGGTACACCATGCGGAACCGGCTGCCGTCGAGTGCCTCGTGAATGCGCCCGGACTCGCCGATCTGGGCGCGGCGCAACTGCTCGCCCATCACCTCTGCGAGCAGACCGAGGAACTGCGTGGCGCGCTCGTCCAGCCCCGGCTTGCTCACACCGCTGGCACAGACCAGCAGCGCCCGGCTGCCGATGGGGATGGCCGCGTAGGAACCGACCCCGTGGATCCGGGTGGTGGGCAGGTCGCGACTGACCGGATGCCAGTGGGTGTCGGCCAGATGAGTCGGGAGCGTGCCCGCGAGGATGTGCTGGGTGTATGTGCCCTCGATGGGTGTGCGGTGGTCGAGCAGAAAATTCAGTGTCGTCTGACCGCAGTCGACGGCCCGCAGAGCCACGTGCTCATCGAGGACCTCGATCACGGCGGCGAACTCCATGCCCAGGTGCACGCGGGCCAGCCGGAGCAGCCGCCTGATCTCCAGACCCTCACCCGAAACACGTGGTCGCGGAAAGGACGGCGCGGATGCCGTCTCAGTGCTCTCCACAGATTTGCCCCATCCCGGCACTTCGGCGCGCTGATCGTCGACCCAGCTTGATTTTACGGGAGCAAACGTGACCGACCGAGGCAAAGCTTTTCAGCGGCCCCCGGTCCATCGGATTGCGCGCCGGACCCGTGACAGGATTTCGTGCTGAATCCTGCCACATAGAGCTATTTACCCCACCGGCAACAAGTGTGATTTATACCACTTGCCACAGGGTAGGACCAACTGAGGTCACTCCTGGTCCACCGGATACAGACCCTTCGCGTAACTCGCGGACGAGTAGTAGGACTCGACCTCGGCCAGCGTCTGGTCCTGCCGTTCCATCCGGTGGGCGATCTTCGCGCGTGACGGCACGTGATCGGGGTCCCACGTCTCCTGGTTCCAGAGTTCGGAGCGCATGAACGCCTTGGCACAGTGGAAGAACACCTCTTCGACGGACAGCACCAGAGCCAGCACCGGGCGGTGCCCCTTGACCACCATCCGGTCGAAGAAAGGCGCGTCACTGACGATTCGTGCCCGCCCGTTGATCCGGAGCGTGTCCGTCCGGCCGGGGATCATGAACAGCAGTCCGGCCTGAGGGTTGCTCAGGATATTCAGGTAGCCGTCGACGCGGCGGTTTCCCGCTCGTTCGGGCATGACGATGGTGGTGTCGTCGAGGACCTGGACGAAGCCGGCCGGGTCGCCCTTCGGCGAGACGTCGCACGACCCGTCGGCCGCGGACGTCGCCAGCAGAAGGAACGGGGACGCGGCCAGCCACTCCCGGTGCGGCTGTTCCAGACGGGTCATCACCTTGTCCGCCACCCGCTGGATCGGCGTGCCGACCACCTCGCGCAGCGCCTCGACGCTGGTCACCTCGGTCATACCCGCCGGCTCGGCCGGAGACTCCGTCTGCATGTGTTACCTCCCGTGATCCCCCGGGAACGGACCGCCGGGCCGGCCGGGCACCCGTGCCCCTCCCGGAAACCCTGCCCGGTAAAGAGCGCGACTGACAATGGGGTTTCGTCTGCGGGGCGGTACCGGTCGGGTGGGTGGTTCCCCCTGAATTATGGACGAGGAGACGCGCGGCTTCCGGTGGCCGGGGCGAAGACCGGAAGTTTGTCGGTGGCCGCCCCTACGCTTGCGGGCAGATCGACGACGTGGCCGTTGTCTGGGAGGGGAACGCCGGCATGAGCGAGGTCAGGACCGCTAAGGACGCTCTCGAGATCGAGGGGCCCCAGGCACACGAGCTGGAACAGTTCCGCACCGAGCTCACGGCCTATGCCTACCGCATGCTCGGATCGGGCTTCGAGTCCGAAGACGCCGTGCAGGAGGCCATGATCCGGGGCTGGCGCGGGCTCGACCGTTTCGAAGGTCGTTCCGCCCTGCGCTCGTGGATGTACCGCATCACCACCAACGTCTGCCTCGACATGCTGAAGAGCCGCGAGCGCCGCGCTCTCCCGATGGATCTGGGCCCTTCCCAGAAGACGGCCGAGGTGGTGATCGGTGAGCCGCTCGGCGAGGCCACCTGGATCCAGCCGATCCCGGACGGCCGGATACTCACAGGCACCGCCGACCCGGCCGAGGCCGCGGTGCAACGCGAGACCGTGCAACTGGCCTTCATCGCCCTGCTGCAGAACCTGCCGCCGCGGCAGCGGGTGGTGCTGATCCTGCGCGAGGTGCTGCAGTGGCGGGCCGCCGAGGTGGCCGAGTTGCTCGACACGTCCGTCGCCTCGGTGAACAGCGCCCTGCAACGGGCCCGCGCGACGCTCGCCACCGACGGCACCACCCCGGAAGAAGCGCTCGCGAAGGCGACGGCCGGCACCACCGACGGTGAAGCCGCCGATCTGCTCCAGCGGTATCTCCAGGTCTTCGAGAACTACGACATGGAGGGCCTGGTGGCCCTGCTGCACGAAGACGCGACCATGTCGATGCCGCCGCTGAACCTGTGGCTGAGCGGCCCGCAAGAGATCATCGCCTGGATGACCGGGCCCGGTTACGAGTGCCGGGGCTCCCGGCTCGTGGTCACCTCGGCCAACGGGATGCCCGCGTTCGCCCAGTACCGCGTCGCCCCCGACGGCGGCTGGAAACCGTGGAGCCTGCAGGTGCTGCAGGTCGTCGATGGCCGCATCACCGACATGACCTTCTTCCTGGACACGCCCGCCCTGTTCCCGTACTTCGGCCTGCCGGACCGTCTGGGGTGAGCCTCCCTCTCGAGGAGGCCACGGACGAGCTCTACGCGGTCGAGCCGGGCCTGTTCACCGCCGAGCGCACGCGTCTGGCCGCCGCCGCCCGCACGAACGGTGACACGGTCACCGCGAAGGCGATCGGTGGACTGCGCCGGCCCACCACCTCGGCCTGGCTGGTCAATCAGCTGGCCCGAGGTGAACGGGGCGGACAGCAGGGACGGGACGGACGGGGCTCCGGTGACGACATCGATCGCCTCGAGCACCTGGGCCAGGAACTGCGGGAGGCCCAGGCCGCGCTCGACGCACCCCGCATGCGTGAGCTGTCGAAGAAACGGCACCAGCTCATCGCCGCGCTGGTCCGTCACGCCGACCGGGTGGCCGACAACGCCGGGCAGACGGTCAGCGCGGCCGTGCGCCGGGAACTGGAAAACACCCTCAGCGCCGCGGTGGCCGACGAGCAGGCCTCCCGGGCCGTGATGTCCGGCCGCCTCACCCGCGCACTCACGTACGCGGGCTTCGGCGAGGTCGACATCACCGAGGCCACGGCCACCCCGCTCAGCGTGGTGCTTCCGTACCGGGCCCGGGACACCGACAGCAACACCGACACCGACACCGACACCGACGGCACGAAGGAGACTGCCGGTCGATCCGGCGGCATGAGGCGGAGCGACACGAAACTCCGTGACCCAGCCGTCCGGAAGGAGCCCCGGAGCCGAGCCGAACGGCCGGCAGACAGGGAGGCGGACCAGCAGGCCGACCAGAAGACCGAGCAACAGACCGCCCGCCGCACCCGGGCCGAGGAACTGGTCTCGACCACCCGGTCCGAGGTCGCCGAGGCCGAGGCGGAGCTGCGGCAGAAGGAACAGGAACTCACCGACGCGACGTCGGAGCAGAGCACCCTCCAGACCAGACTCGAAGAGCTACAGGCCGAGGTGGTGGCCGTGAGACGACAGCTCGACGCAGGTGATCGCCGCACGTCCCATGCCGAGCGCGATGTGAATCGTCAGGAGCGGCGACTGAAAGACGCCGGTAAGGCGCTGGAGCGGGCGCAGTCAGCGCTAGATCGCCTCGAGCCACCCTGACCCTGTCCGGTTTCGATGAGATCGAACCATGGGCCCGGTTCAGGGCTCGTAGTCGTCGTGCAGCACCACCCGCGAGAACTCGATCTCCTCCGCCCATTTCCAGAAGTGCAGCCGGCGGGCCTGCGGGGTGTTCCGTTGCAGGGCCACCCGGAAGCAGGTGGCCCCGTCGTCCCGCCGCACCGGCTGGTCGTTGCCTCCGAGCCCGGTGCGTAGAGCGTGCATCTGCCGGCCGGCCGACGTCCCCGCCAGCCCCGTGAGCACCTCCATCGCGACGTCCACGACCTTGGCCCGGTCGACACCGGGCGTCCCCTCGATCGAAGCCAGGAACCGCGGGCCGAGACGATAGGCCGACAGCGGACGTCCTGTCTTCTCCCCCGCCGGGATCCGCCGGGCCCAGCACACCGTCACGTCGAACCGGAAACGGTCTTCAGCATCAGCGAAAAGGTCTTCCGACGAGAGCATCTCGCGGTGATCGCGCTGAGCGCCCTTACGGTTGCGACGTCGCAGGCGTTCCAGCTCGCGGTCCCGGGCGTCCAGCAGACCGATCCGGCGCGCCAGTTCGGCCTCCAGGTGCTGCATCTCCAGGGTCGAAGAGCGCAGTTCCTCCTCCAGCCGGGCCTTCTCGACCAGGGCCAGGCGCTTGGCCGACCGTTCCTCCTCCACCGCCAGCAGCGCGCTGCGCAGAGCGGTCTTCCTCACCGGGCGTTCCAGCACCTGCACGGCCCGGCCGGCCAGCGTCGAGGGAGTCGGCCGGGGAAGGAGGTAACTGGGGCCGGGCGCCCGCACATTCGGAACGGGGGCGGGCAACGGCACCGTGGCCGGCCCCGACAGATCCGGAGTCTCCGAACGACCGGAGCCGGAGGCGGCCGGCGGTTCCACCGGCGCGAGCCATCCAGGCCCGCCCGGCAGCACCGCGAGGGACCGCACCGGAACGTCATCATCGACGTCCACCATGCTCAGTGAGGTGCCCCCGGCGCCGACCCGCACCGGCACCACCTCGCCCACCGACATCAGGTCCCGCAGGTCGTCGGTCAGGTCACCCGTCACCCGGGCCCGGGAGAGGAAGCTCGGGAAACCGGGCAGCAGAGCGATCTCGCACGCCGACTCACCCACCGACTCGACCCGGCCGAGAAGTACCTCCCCGTCGACAACCTCGGCCATCCGCTCCCCGGGCGACGTCCGCATCCCGGAGACGTCCAACCGCCGGGACCGCTCGTCGTGGACCCCGTGCACCTCCATGCCCCGCTCGAACAATCGGTCCGACGCCACCCCGGGGCACAGCAGCCCGACCTGGATCGTCGCGTACCCGCCGTCCTCCAGCATGACCATGGCCTGGGACGGGTTCGGGCAACCGCCGACGGTTCCCTTCACCTCCGTCGCCGGACCCCGGTCCGGCACCGCCGCACGAACCGTCAGCAGGCCGGCCGCGTCGGCGGCCCTCAGCCCGTCGCCCAGCAATCGCTCGGTGGTGGCCGTCCCCTCGGCCTCGGAGTAGGCGAACCGCAACCGCGACCGGCGCAGGTCCCGCACCCACTCCAGCCCGGTCGGGTAGACCCGGCCGGCGCCGCCGTACACCTGGGTCATCTCGGGCATGCCCCGGGAGAACGCCCAGGAGGCCGCCGGCTCGCAGATCAGGTAGACGTCGGCCAGCCCGTCCAGCTCGGTGGCCAGCCGCCCGGCGTCAATGTAAGGCCGCTGCGCTCCCCGCGCCATCGTGACCACGACCGTGGGTCGCAGCCGTCCGGGCCGGTTGAGCTCCTCGGCCAGTTCCTCGGCCCGCCTGGGACCGGTGATTGTCTGAACCCCCACGCTGCATCCCCCTTTCTCACCGATCGGCAGAACCAGGGGTCATCTGAAGATCAGGCCGTCACGAGGAACCCGGCCACCACCAGCGCAACGGCGATCAGCGTCAGCCGGAACGCCGCCCGCCCACCGCTCGTCCCGATACGCCCGAGCGCCCCGGTGATCCCGAGAGCCACCCCCGCCAGCAGGAGCAGGACCGCGAAAACCTTCCGCAGCAGCCCGATACCGTCCGACCCGAGCACCCCGGCCAGCAGGCACGCCGCCGCCAGCGCGATCAGCACCGCCATCACGCTCAGCGAGCGGGTGGGCCCGATCCGCTGGGGCAGTCCGCGCACCCCCGTCAGCGCGTCCGCCTCGGTGTCGCCCACCGTGTTCGCGAAATGCGCTCCGGCTCCGAGCAGGGCGGCGGCACCAATGGTGGACGCGGGTGGCCACCCCCCGAGGACGGCCAGCGAGGCGATGGCCGGGAGCAGACCGAACGACACCAGGTACGGAAGCGGGCTGATCGGCGTACTTTTCAGACCGGCGTTGTAACCGACCGCACTGAGGACGGCGATCAGGTGGTACAGACCGGCGTCGTCCCCAAGCCTCCAGGAGAGCAGAACGGCGGCCGCGGCCGCGCAACCGGCGCTCGCGGCAACCACTCTCGCGTCGATCAATCCGGCGCTGATCGGCTTGTCGGCCCGCTGCGCGACCTGGTCACGCGAGGCGTCGAACGCGTCGTTGGACCAGCCCACGCACAGCTGCCCGGCGAGGATCGCCGCCCCGACCGAACCGGCCCGCCCCCAACCCTCCACCGAAAGACCGTTCTGAACGGCGAGTGCATAGGCGGTGGCGAATACCGTGACGGCCGCGGACGGCAACGGATGGCAAGCCGCAAGCAGCCCCCGTGACCCGCGTCCCCACGTTCGCATCGCTCCTCCAGACACCCGGGCCCGCACGCGCGTCCACCCTGACATCCGATTCAACCCGATCCCGGACCTGCCGTACTGTCGAGACGTGCCGGTGAAGCTGCTGATCATGTCCGACACCCACCTGCCCAAGCGTGGACAGGACCTGCCCGCTCAGGTCTGGGACGGCGTGGCGGAGGCCGATGTGGTGTTCCACGCCGGCGACTGGGTGCTGGAGTCGCTGCTGGACAAGCTGGAGCGCCGGGCGAGACGCGTGGTCGGGGTGTGGGGCAACAACGACGGGCCGGGCCTGCGCCGGCGCCTGCCGGAGGTGGCGCGGGTGGAGCTCGAAGGCATCCGGATCGCCATGACGCACGAGACGGGCGCCTCCGACGGCCGGGAGAAGCGCTGCGACAAGGCCTACCCCGACACCGACCTACTGATCTTCGGGCACAGCCACATCCCCTGGGACACCACCACCCCGGGCGGCCTGCGCCTGCTGAACCCCGGCTCCCCCACCGACCGCCGCAAGCAGCCCGATCACACTTACCTCACGGCCGTGGCCGAGAACGGCGCCCTTCACGACGTGGTGCTGCACCGGATGTAGCGCGCGGGGCCGGGGTTGCTCCCGCCGCGGCAACCGCTAGCTCGCAAAACACGAAAGGCCAGGTCCGTAGACCTGGCCTTCGCCGAGGGTGGGCCATCAGGGACTTGAACCCCGAACCCGCTGATTAAGAGTCAGCTGCTCTGCCAATTGAGCTAATGACCCTCGCTGCTCGGCGCCTTGCGGCTCCTTGCTGCGTTGAAAACATTACCAGCCCCCCGGCCCAACTACGAAATTGGTAACCGCTCCCCACCGCGTGACGGGCGGCGCAGATGCGTCCAGGGCCGCCAAGAGCACCGGAACCGTCACGCAGGCGGGTGAAGCGGGTCAGGAGGGCGGGAGGACGTACTTCTTCGCGGCAGCCCGGGCCGTCTCGCTGTCGGGGCCGGGCTGAGGCACGAAGAGGACCTCGCGGTAGTACTTCAGCTCCTCGATGCTCTCCCGGATGTCGGCGAGGGCACGGTGGCCGCCGTTCTTGGACGGGGAGGCGAAATACACCCGGGGGTACCAACGGCGGGCGAGCTCCTTGATCGAGGAGACGTCCACGATGCGGTAGTGGAGGTGTGCGTCGATCTCCGGCATGTCCCGCAGCAGGAAGGCGCGGTCGGTGCCGACCGAGTTCCCGGCCAGGGGCGCCTTGCGCGCGTCGGGCACCCAGGCCTTGATGTAGTCCAGTACGAGCTTCTGGGCCTCCTGAAGCGTCACACCACCGTCCAGCTCGGTGAGCAGGCCCGAGGTGGTGTGCATGGTGCGGACCACGTCCACCATGGTGTCCACCACGCCGTCGGGCGGCCTGATGACGACGTCAACACCCTCGCCGAGCACGTTGAGCTGGGAATCGGTGACTAGCGCAGCCACCTCGATGAGGGCGTCCTTCCCCAGATCGAGGCCGGTCATCTCGCAGTCGATCCACACGATGCGGTCCTGCGAACGTTCGCTGTTCTCCGATGTCACGGCCGGTACTCTACGCTCCGAGGCGTTCATCGGCTCCGGTTGAGCCGCCGGGTACCTCGCGCCGCTAATCTCGACCGGGTGAGCACGCCCTTTTCCACCGGTACCCCCGCGCTGCATCAGCGGCGTCCGAGCATCTTCACGACGCTTCTCTGGGTCGCCGTGATCGTGGTGCTGATCGCCACCGGCCTGCTCAGTCTCCTGGCCATCACCCGGGAGACCGGCATGCTCGGCGCCGTCACCGGCTCGGTGCTGGCGGCCGTCCCGGTGTTCCCGGTCATCGCCACCTTCCTCTGGCTGGACCGTTACGAGGCCGAACCACCGTCCCTGCTGGCCCTGGCATTCGCCTGGGGCGCGGGCGTGTCGACCTTCGGCGCCCTGGTGATCAACACCGCCTCGCTGGTCGCCATCCGCAACGCCGGCGGCGACATGACGCATGCGGCGGTGTTCGTGGCGCCCTTCGTCGAGGAAGCGTTCAAGGGCCTGGCCGTGGTGCTCATCGTGCTGATGAGGCGCCGGGAGTTCGACGGGGTGGTGGACGGGATTGTCTACGCCGGCATGTCGGGCATCGGGTTCGCCTACGTGGAGAACGTGCTCTACCTGGGACGCACGCTGGCGAACGACGGGACCGGCGGCGGCACCCTCTTCGTCTTCCTGCTGCGCTGTGTGGTCTCGCCGTTCGCGCACCCGCTCTTCACGGCCGCGATCGGGGTGGGCATCGGGGTCGCCGTGCGCGCGAAGAATCCACTGGTGAAGGTCTTCGCACCGATCGCCGGGTACCTGGTTGCCGTTCTGCTGCACGGGGTCTGGAACTGGTCCGCGTCGTCCGGCCTGGCCGGTTTCGCGGCCGCCTACGCCGTCCTGCAGCTGCCCGTGTTCATCGCCTTCATCTCCCTGGCCCTGCTGGCCCGCCGCCGGGAGGGCAAGCTGGTGGCCCAGCACCTCGACATCTACGGGCAGACGGGCTGGCTGACCCAGGCCGAGGTGGCCATGCTGGCGTCCCTGCCGGCCCGCCGCGAGGCCCGCGACTGGGCCATGCGCACCGGCGGGACCGGTGCCCGCCGCGCCATGCGGGACTTCCAGGAGATGGGCAGCGAACTGGCCTTCCTGCGTGAGCGGATGGCCCGGGGAACTGCCGCGCCGGACGCCGCGAACACGGAGTACGCCGTCCTCGCCACGTTGTCGACGCTACGGGACCGCTTCCTGCCGCGGCCCCACCCCGGACCGCCCGCCCCCTGAATCACCCTGGATCAGGCCTGCTCACCCCAGGAGATGGTCGAAGTCGCCATCCTTGGCGCCCAGGATCAGTGCCTCGATCTCCGCGTGCGTGTAGACCAGGGCCGGCCCCTGCGGGAACCGTGAGTTGCGCACGGCCACCTGCCCGTCCTGCAGCGCTGCCATCTCGACGCAGTTGCCCTGAGAACCGCTGCGGGCTGACTTCTTCCACTGTACGTCGATCAGGTGAGCCGGCATCCCGTTGAGAAAGTGCGACATCTCGACCTCCAAGTACTGGGCAGACGACGGTGCCCAGTCGCGCGGACGCTGGCATGTCCTTCTGCACGCTTTTTCTGCACGTGCATTTGCGCGAGCAGCTAGGCAGTTCAGGACTATACGGTCAGGTCGGGCCATTTACTAGACTGTTTTTAACACTGTGTGGACAGTCAGCAACGCGCAGTTATCGGCAGTTGTGCACGCAAGGGTGTTATCCCCTGCAAAGCAGATCTCAGGCCTCAGCGAGCAGCTTCTGCAACGTCCGGCGAGTCATGTCCGGCGGGAGACTGTCCACGGTGAGCCGATCCATGTTCTGCGTATAACGCTCCACATGGTCCGGCTTGTCGAGATAATGGGCACTGGTCAGGTGCTCCACATAGACCGTGTCGGGCAGTTCCGGCTCGGGGAACCGCAGAAGGGTGAAGGCACCGCCATCCACCACGTGCCCGCCATAACGGAACGGCATGACCTGCAACGTCACGTTCGGCAAGGTCATCATGTCGAGCAGATGCTCTACCTGCTCGCGCATCACCTTGGCACCACCCACCGGACGATGCAGAGCGGCCTCGTCGACCACGGTCCACAGGTGCGACGGGCTGTCGCGGCGCAGAATCGCCTGACGCTTCACGCGGAAGTTCACCCGGCGCTCGACCTCGGCCACCGTGGCATTGGGCGCGCCCGAGCTGACCATCGCGCGGGCATACGCCTCGGTCTGGAGAAGGCCCGGCAGGAACTGGATCTCGTAACTACGGATCATGCTGGCGGCCTCTTCGAGGCCGACGAACGTCTCGAACCAGTTGGGCAGGACGTCGTCGTAACTGTGCCACCAGCCCGGGGCGTTCGCCTCGCGCGCGAGAGCCACCAGCATCTCGCGCTGGGCCTCGTCCTCGACGCCGTAGAGCTCCAGCAGGTCGACGATGTCGCGGTCCTTGAATCCGACCCGGCCGAGCTCGAGACGGCTAATCTTGGATTCGGACGCGCGGATGCGATAGCCCGCAGCCTCACGGGTCAGATTTCTCGACTCCCGTAGCCGTCGTAGCTGGGCGCCCACCAGAATGCGCCGGACCGTCGGTCCACCCGGCGTCGTCACAGTGTGTGCACCTCACCTGAAGTCAAAGAGGATCCGATCGCCCATGAGCGTGGCTCTTCGTGTTCATCCCGCCGCAATGCCGCGACCTCGTGCCAGTGTGCCATCTCGCGGACCCCAAGTCCTAGCGGAAGCCGCTTTCGGTCAATTTCGGACTGCGAACACATTTACCCCTGATGCACGTGCATCCGCACGAATCAATCGGATACTCTCGAGATGCACGTGCATTTGGCGGTAGCGTTTGCACCGGCACAACGCGTGGCCCAGGGAGAACCGGTCCGGCGAAAGGCCGAGGATCCCCGGGGTCGGGAACGAGGTATGGGGCCTGTCGTGGTGATTGCACAGCCGCAGTCCGCGGACGTCGCGCCGTCCGCGAAGCAGAGCACTGCCAAGAACATCAAGCAGGGCGCTCCCGAGATCGACCTCGTCCTCGAGGCCGGGTCCGCCACCTGCATCCTTCCTGTGACCCTGCACGCCGTTCCCCAGGGCCGGGCCATGGTCCGGCGCGGTCTGGCCCACCTGGGCGCCGAGTCCGTCGCCGACGACATCGCGCTGGCCGCCACCGAACTCGTCACCAACGCCATCGAGCACGGCGTGCGCGACGCGGTCGGCCGGGCCGGCGACCCCGACGAACTCCAGCGCCGCCGCGCCGATGCCGTCCGGATCAGCCTGGTGAGCAGCGGTGCTCACGTCGTGCTCTCGGTGACCGACCCGAGCCCCACACCACCCGTTCGCCGCCCCCGTGACCCGTTCGCCGGTGGGGGCCGGGGCCTGCAGCTCATCGAGTCCCTGAGTCTCTGCTGGGGCTGGACCCTGCTCGACGAGAAGGACGGACAGCGAGCCCCCGGGAAGTCGGTGTGGGCCATGTTCCCGAGGGTGGCCGTCGAGAAGCCCGTTCCGCAGATCCGGATCCAGGGCGCGGCCTGAGCCGTCAGACGATCCTGCCGACTCCACCGAGAATCCGGATGGGCAGAGGATTCTCGTCGTTCTTCCACTGCGTGGCGTCGACCAGGCCGGGCTCGATCAGCTCGGTGCCGTCGAAGAGCTGCTCCACCTGGGAACGCGACCGCACGACGAGCGGTGTGGGCGAGCTGTCGTAGACCTTCTCCAGCAGCTCGACCGAGGCCGGTTCCATGCCATCGGAGCAGATCGCGGAGATCGCCAGGTAGCTACCGGCCGGCAACAGGCGGCGGTACTGCTCGACCACCTTGATGGCCATCTCGCGCCGCACGAAGTGCAGCACGGCGACGAACAGCAGCCCGACGGGACGATCCGGGTCGAGATGAGCCCTCAGGCGCGGGTCGTCGAGGATTCCGTGGGGCTGGCGCAGGTCGTGGTCGAGCGCGAGAACACCCGGCCGCGGGGCGCGCAGAGCGCGGTTGTACGTCATCACGATCGGGTCGTTGTCGACGTACACCACCTTCGCGCCGGGCCGGACCTCCTGGGCCACCTCGTGGACGTTCGGAGAGGTGGGGATACCCGAGCCCAGATCGATGAACTGCTCGATCCCGAGCTCGGCCATCGCGTTGACGGCCCGGATCAGGAACCCGCGGTTGGCCTGGGCGCAGGCCTGCAGATCGGGGATGACCCGGCCGACCTCGTGCACGGCCTGCCGGTCGATCGCGAAGTTGTCCTTGCCACCGAGCGCGAAGTCGTACATTCGCGCGGCACTGGGCTTGGAGATGTCGATCTCCGGCGGGATCCATTCCTGTTCGGACGCGGTCCATGACCAGTCGACGGCGATCTGCCCGGTCGGTGGCTCGGTTGGTGGCTCAGTCGGTGGCTCGTGCGGCTGGGTCGTCATCGTCGGCGTACTCCAGACTCGATTCGCCAGGTCCCGTTCACTCTATGCGCGGGAACACAGCGGCCTGAATGGTGGAAAACCCCCTTCTGTATTGCCTAAAGCCTCACTTCGACCCCCGAGGAAGGCCGTCGAGCACGGGGAGTGCCCCGGTACTACCCTGAGCAGGTGATCACCGCGTTCGTGATGTTGCAGGCCAGGCCCGACCGGATTCCCGAGGTCGCGACGGAGGTCGCGGGCATCGAGGGGGTGCGGGAGGTGTACTCGGTGACCGGTGACGTCGACCTGGTCGCCGTCGTGCGTGTCGAGAAGCAGGACGACCTCGCCGACGTCATCGCCGACCAACTGGGCAAGGTCGAGGGCGTGATGTCGACGCGTACCTACCTGGCATTCCGCACCTACTCCCCCGATGCGGTGGACGACGCCCTCACCTCGGGTTTCGACGACTAGATCAGGCATCAGCCCGCTGCCCCGCGTCAGTGACCTGGTGACCGGCACCGGAGCGCCCGGACACCGACGCCGGAGCGGACCGTACATCGTCCGTTGCTCTGTGTGGGCAACGGTGATCGGGAGGTCTGTAACGCTTCGATCTCACTCCGCGACAAGCGGGTCCGGAAGGCGCATTCGGGATCGAAGCACCCTTCCAGGGCTGCGATGATCTCATCGATGAGCACCGTCCAGCCTCCACTGAGCGGGTACTACCGCGCCCTGATGCGGTCGTACCTGACAACGGCGACCCCTGATCTGGCCGGGACGGTGCACGCCTTCGCCACCCCGATCGAGAAGGGCGCCGACTCACAGGATCGGCTCTGGACGGCGTGGGGCGAGGTGATCCGTCAGGCGTCCCAGCGGGCGCCGGAAGACCAGACCCGCCTGATCGACCTCGTCGTGGCTCTGCGCGACCGCGGGGTCCGGCCCGACCCGGCCAAGCCGCAGGTGATCTGGGGGCAGACGCTCTGGACCGACCTGCCGCTGCTGAACTCCCAGATGCGCGAGGCCTGGAACTGGGCCGCCCCGCCGGAGACCTCGGACTACACCTGGCGCAACGTCAACGGTTTCGCCGCCCGGCTGACCGTGGCGGGCCTCGATTTCAGCCTGCTCGGGCTGTGGACCATCCGCTCCAGCCTGGAGGAGACCACCCAGGTCTCCACGATCGAGCTGATGGCAGCCGCCGAGTGGTTCAAGTACCTCACCGCTCAGCTCAGGCAGTGGTCCGAGGCCGACCGGCAGTTCGACGGGTCGGACGACCCGGCCTCGGCACCGGGGAAGCTGCTGCTGAAAGAGGGCTTCAGCCAGTCCGGGTTCAGCGCCACGCGACTCAGCTACTGGCAGCGGCGTATCCGTGAGGGAAGTACCCAGAGGTAGACCGGCACGTCGTCGTCGATACTGGTCACATGCCAGTTCCGGAACAGTCCGCCCTGATCGTGCCCGTCCCCGAGGCAGAGCCGGTGGTGGGCCCGTTCCGCGCGAAGCTGGACGCGAACGCGGCCAAGGGTGTTCCCGCCCACGTGACGGTGCTCTTCCCGTTCCTGCCGCCGTCGGCCATCGACGACGAGGCCCGCACCACGTTGCGTGACCTGTTCTCCAGGCACTCCCCTTTCGAGGTCGCCTTCACCGAGGTGCGCTGGTTCGGGGACGCGGTGACCTGGCTGGCCCCGTACCCGGACATCGCCTTCCGGCAGCTCACGGCGGCGGCGTGGGGTCACTTCCCGCAGACGCCTCCCTACGGCGGTGCGCACGACGGCGACCATCCCCACCTGACGCTGGGCCACGGGCACCCGGTCGATGTGCTGCAGGAGGCGGCCGTCGAGGTGACGAGCCGGCTCCCGCTGACCGCCTCCGTCTCTTCCGTGCACCTGATCGCCGGGTCGGACACTCCGGACTCGTGGCGAACCCTTGACGTGTTCACTCTGGGCAACCACGACTGACCCGTCCGGGCAGTCTGCCCCTCCGCTGTCGAGAAAGCTGTTGAGAACGGGCACCGCAGGCACGATGAGTCAGACGTGGATCACTCGCGCGTTCAGCACTCACGCGTCCAGCCGTCACGCGTTCGGGGGGGCCGGCGGGGGGCTGCTCTCAAGCTCATGCTGGCACTGATGCTGCTGTCCCTCGTCATGATCACGCCGATGCTCGCCTGGAACCTCACCGGCGAGAAGGCGGCGCTCGGCCTCAATTACACGTTGCGCAGCGCCCAGCTGGCGAGCGGGAGTACGACGACCGCGCGCTGGAACCCGTGCCAGCAGGCCATCGTCTGGCGGGTCAACCTGTCGGGCTGGCCGGCGGGTCAGCGTCCCGCGATGCTCAAGCAGATCCAGACCGCCGTGGCCCGCGTGACGAAGGTGACCGGGATGAAGTACCGCTACGCCGGAACCACCACGTTCATCCCGCGTCAGGAGAACCTGGCCTCGGCGCCGGCCGACATCGTCGTGGCCGTCATCAACCCGAAGACCACCAACTTCTCCTTCAGCGAGAACTCCCTGGGGTACGGCGGCGTGCTGTGGGCGACCTGGTACGGCGGCGACGGTGAAGGGGCGGCCGTGGTCCGCGGTTACGCCGTTCTCATCCCCAGCGGGATGAACAAGCTGAAGCCGGGTTTCGGGCCGGGCAACCGGCAGGGCAACGTGATCCTGCACGAGATGGGCCACGCCACCGGGCTGGACCATGTGCGCAGCAAGGCCCAGCAGATGTTCCCCGACCTGACCGCCAAGTCGCCCAACGGTTTTGCGACGGGCGATGTGCAGGGTCTGACCAAGCTCGGGACGAAGGCCGGCTGCATCAGCGTGCCGTCCCGCGTCAACATCACCGACTACAACTGAGGCTTCGTCCGACGGAATCGGGCGACAGGGATCAGTCAATGGGCTTCAGTCGATTGGCTCAGTGCCGATGAGCTTTTCCATGGGGGCAATGTCGCAGCGGGTCCGGCAGTGGTGGAGTCTGCACGCGGGGGCGCGATTCTTCGTGACCCTGGCCGTGATCAGCCTCGTTCCGGTGCTGGCACTGGGGACGGTGATGGCCACGCAGTACCGGACGGAGCTGCGGGACCGCGGGGTGGCCCAGGGCCGCCTGCAGGCGGCACTCATCTCCCGTCTGATCACCGACACGCAGCTCGACTCGGTCACGCTGAAGAACGGCGTCACCGTGATCGAGCGCAGCCGGCTGGACCGGCTGGCCGACACCCAGGTGGACAGCGGTGTCATCACCCGCTTCCGGCTGCGGGGCCCCGACCTGCGCATCGTCTACAGCTCGGACGGTTCCGGGCTGCGGTACGGCCCGGCGGTCGGTGACAGCACCGATCTGGACGGCCAGTCGGCCGCCGACGTGCTGACAGCGCTGAAGGGCGATCCGACGGCCTCGATCGTCACGAGCACCCAGGCCGGCCAGAAGCTCGAGGTGATCGAGGCGTTCGCGCCTCTGTACAACGTCCGTACGCATGTCCTGATCGGTGTTCTCCAGGTCGAGTTGCCGTACGCGCCGATCGCCGCGCAGATGAACTCCGGCCTGCACCGGCTGTATCTGGCCCTGGGCACCGGGCTGCTCACCCTCTACCTGGTGCTGGCCTCGCTGGTCTGGTGGTTCACCCGTGAACTGGCCCGCACCGCGGCGAAATTCGAGCACCAGGCGCTGCACGACGCCCTCACCGACCTGCCCAACAAGGCCCTGTTCGCCGACCGGATCTCGCAGACCGCGACCCTGGTGGAACGCGGTGGCGGCATCCACCTCGGCCCCGGGCGACGGGGTGGTGGCGCGGCTGTGGTGCTGTTCAACCTCGACGGTTTCCGCGACATCAACGAGGCCATCGGCCCGGTCAACGGCGACACCGTGCTGACGACCGTGGCCCAGCGCCTGCGCGACACCGTGCGCGCGGTGGACACCGTGGCCGGTCTCGGCGGTGACCTGTACGGCCTGATCCTGGCCGGGGTCGAGAAGCAGGACCAGATCGAGGCCGCCGCCGGACGGATCAACCGGGCCGTCGAGCAGGACATCCTCCTCGACGATGTCGACGTACCGGTGCGGGTGACCGGCAGCATGGGCGTCGTCTTCATGCCCAAGAACGGTACCAACGCCGACGTACTGCTCGACCGCGCCGACGTGGCGCTGCACGTGGCCAAGACCTCGCACAGCAAGCTGGTCTGTTACGACGACGAGCAGAACAACTACAGTCCGGACCGCCTCGCGATGATCGGGCAACTGCGCGCCGCCATCGACAACGACGAGCTGCGCCTGCACTACCAGCCCAAGATCGACCAGCCGGACGGTCACGTCACCTGCGTCGAGGCGCTGGTGCGCTGGCAGCACCCGGACCGAGGGCTGCTCTCCCCCGACCAGTTCGTGCCGCTGGCCGAGCAGACCGGGCTGATCGACGACCTGACCCGCTGGGTACTCACGACCGCCCTGCACCAGCTCACGGTATGGCAGCAGGTGCGCGACGACCTGTCCGTCGCCGTCAATATCTCTGAGCGCAGCCTGAACCACCTGGACCTGCCGCAGATGGTCTTCGACGCACTGGCCGAGACCGGCGCCAGGCCGGGCTCGCTCATGCTGGAGATCACCGAGGCTGCCCTGACCGCCGACCCGGAACGGGCCGGCGTGGTCATGCAGCATCTGTCGGGGGCCGGGGTGCGGTTGAGCCTGGACGACTTCGGTGAGGGCTTCACCAATCTGGGTACCCTGGCCGAGCTGCCGCTGAACGAGCTGAAGATCGACAGGATCTTCGTGCAGGACATGCTCAACGGGCCGAACGACGCCGCGATCGTGCGGTCGGTGGTCGAGCTCGGGCACAACCTCAACCTCCAGGTCGTGGCCGAGGGGGTGGAGACCGCGGAGATCCTGGCGGCGCTGAACGAGCTGGGTGTCAACGCGGCCCAGGGATATTTCTTCACACCGCCCCTGCCGTCCAGCGAGATCATGGACTGGATCAGCACCAACTCACCGGACAACGATCCCCAGGACAGCCGGGACAGCCGGGACGGTCAGGGCAGCCAGGACGGACGGGACAGCCAGAACGGTCAGGACCAACCACCGCAGCAGTAGCGGACCGGGGGTGCCAGGATGGGCCTCATGAGTGACACCGTGCCTGCCGACTCCTCCGAGCCCAGCCCGGAACCGGGCATCCGGATCGGTCATGTCGAGCGGTTGTCCGCGATGGAAGCGCTGAAGCAGCATTACGGGGCCGGGCGGATCAACTCCCAGGAATACGAGAAGCGGTCGGTCCAGGCCGAGAAGGCGCAGTACGAATCAGAGCTGGATGAGCTCTTCACCGACTTGCCGGCTGTTGCGTCGCCGGTTGCGCCACCGGTCGTCGAGTCGCTCACCCCGGGTGCCCCGCCCGTCGAGCCGGACCCCGGGCCCGCCCGGGTGCCGAGCCGAGGGGTACTCAACATCGCGGAGCCGTACGCGACCACGATCGTGTCGATCACGCCGATCCTGGCGGTGATCCTGTTCTTCGTGACGCGGACGTGGTTGTGGTTCCTCGTCATCCCGATCGTGGCGTTGCTCGTCTACGGTCCGGACGGACGCGAGGGCACGGGTCCCGAGGCTGCCCGCCGGCGGGAGCGGGAGAAGTAACGGGGTTCTTCAGCTACTACGTTCGCGGTGGATCGTGAGGCGGTTGCGCAGCGTTCCGGCGAACGACTCGGCGATGCGTAGCTGACCCCGCAGAGCATCGCAGCGGGCATCGGCGGCGACGCGGTACATGGCCAGGCGCTCGACGGTCTGGTCGTGACCCTCGTCCGCCGTGTCCGTGGCGTCGAGCTTGTCGAGTACGCCGAGCAGATCACGCATCTCGTCGAGGCTGAACCCGAGCGGCTTCATGTCCTTGACCAGCTGGAGCCGGGTGACGTCGGCTTCCAGGTAGAGCCGGAAACCGCCCTGGCTCCGCGCCGAGGGAGCGATCAGGCCGACCTCTTCGTAGTAGCGGATCGTGCGCAGGGAGAGTCCGACACGCTCAGCCACCTCGCCGATATGCATCGTGGGCTCCGCCATCTCTCCCCTTCACGCCGTCCTGCCGGTCCTGTCGACCAGCCGCGACGCGTCAGTTTACGCAAGCTCTTCGGAGCCGCGCTGGCCGTATGCCAGATCTGCGCTGAGAGCACGCTGAGAGACACTCACGTGGCGCAACACCTGGTGGGGGTCCCACACGAACAGAACGGTCGGCCGCCGCATCCCTACAGCGGGGAACCGAAGGTCTGGGTCCAGTAGGGCGAGCCGTTGCCGACTGCGTAACCCAGGCCCATCTCGGTGTACGTGCAGTTGAGGATGTTCGCCTTGTGCCCGGCGGAGTTCATCCAGGAATCCATCACGGCGGCGGGAGTCTGCTGGCCCATCGCGATGTTCTCGGCCGCGGCGCCGAACTTGTAGCCCGCGTCGGACATGCGGTCGAACGGGCTGCGGCCGTCCTGGCTGTTGTGGTCGAAGTAGTTTTTCTTCGCCATGTCTTCGCTGTGGCCCTGCGCGGCCGCGGTCAGCTTGGAGTTCAGTTTGAGAGCCTTGCAGCCGGCGGCGGCCCGCTTGGTGTTGACGATCGAGAGAACCTTCTGGGCCCGGGTGCCACCCGTACCACCACCACTTGAGGACGTCGTGGTCGTCGTGGTGGTCGGCTTACCGGCCGGGGTGCTCGGCTTCGACGTCGGTGTCTTGCCCGGCGTCGCGGTCGGCTTGGTGGTCGGCGTCTTCTTCTTGTTGTTGATCGTCAGCGAGTACGTGGCCACCTTGGCGCTCTTGCCCGACTGCGAGGTGAGCACGCTGACCGTGTACTTGCCGTTGGGCAGCGACGTCGTCTTGAGACGCAGCGCGTAAGGAGCCTTCTCGTCCTTCACGACCACACGCTTCTTACCGTCGACCACGAAAACAACCAGGCTGCCTGCCTTTACCCGCTTCGGGCCCTTGAACGTGTAGACACCACTGACCGTGCCCAGGTTCTTCGGCGCGGCCGAGACCGCCGCGGCGGACTGCGTCGACTCCGGCGTGGGCGCGGTGGTCGACGAGGAAGACGGTGTGGCGCCGGCGTCGAAGTTGGCGGACGCGAGCTTGGTTTTCGACTCGTCCTTCGACCCGAACAGCGACGGCCCGACGAACACTGCCAGGAGCGCGATCAGGGTCAGCGGAGCCAGGACGAAGATGGCGTTCCTCGTCCAGTTCGACGACTGACTGTGCATGAGGACAAGACTCCCAAACGTGCTCGCGGCGGTTGTTCCATTTTCGAAGCTAGCACCGGCACAGTGCCGGGAAAACGCAGCAAAGTGCCCCTGACCTCGTCACCTGCACTGTTCCGGCGAGGCTTAACACAGGCTTGGTGATGGCTTGTGGCCTTGCCCGGAGCCGCTCTGGGCGCCGGTGTGATCACACCCAGCCTGATCACACCAGCCTGATCACACCGACCTGATCACACCGACCTGATCACCAGGTCGTCCGACTCGGTGTCGCGCAGCCGGGCCAGGGTCGGCGCGTACATGGTGCTCTTGATCCGTCCCAGCGCCTCACCCGCCTTGGGTGCGAGGCCGGCCGCATACTTCACCGCGGTGGACAGCACCTCGCTCTCCTCGACAATCTGGTCGACGATGTCCCGGGCGCGCGCCTCCGGGGCGGCGTAGCGTCTCCCCGAGGTCATGGCCTCATGCGCGGCCTGAGGGGTGAGGCGCGCCTGGATGAGCGAGGACATGGCCCGGGTGAACGGGATGCCCAGGTCTACTTCCGGCAGGCAGAACCAGCCGCGGTCGGCCCGCATGACCCGGAAGTCGTGAGCGAGCGTGAGCATGGCCCCGGCCGCGAAAGCATGCCCCTGTACCGCCGCGACGGTCGGTATCGGGAGTTCGAGCAACTTCGCGAACAGTTCGTGGACCGCGACCACGTAGTCGATGAACCGCTGGTCGTCCTGATCCCGCAGCCAGTCGAGATCGAGCCCGTTCGAGTAGATCTTGCCCGTGCCCGTGGTCACCAGCGCGCGGGGACCGTCAGCCACGGCGACATCGTCGAGTGCACCACTCACCGCGGCCATCCAGTCGGGACGGAACCGGTTCTCGTCGTCCCCGAGGTCGAGTACGAAGACTTCGCCGGTTCGGGTCAGGCTGGGCATCGTCGGGTCTTCTCCTCAACGGCCGGTGAAATCGGGGCTGCGACGTTCGGAGAACGCGGTGACCGCCTCGACCAGGTCTTCAGAGGACATGAACGCCGCATTCCAGGCCGCCACTTGCTTGAGTCCGCTTTGCACCCTACTCGCCCGCTCCGCGTCGAGGACCTGTTTCACCCCCTGAACCGTCAGCGGCGGATTCTTGGCCACCTCATCGGCGAACTCGCGAGCGGTGGCGAGCACCTCGTCCGGACCTGGAAGTACCCGGTTCACCAGACCGATCCGCTCAGCCCAGGCAGCGTCGATGTTTTTTCCGGTCAGAGCCAGTTCCCGGAAATGACCGTCGCCGATGATGGCCGGAAGACGTTGCAGACTGCCGAGGTCCGCAACCATTGCCATCCGCACCTCACGCACGCTGAATCGGGCCTCCGAACTGGCATAACGCACGTCACAGGCCGCAATCACGTCCACCCCGCCACCGATGCACCAACCACTTACCGCTGCCACCAGCGGTTTACGGCACTCGGCGATCGCAGTCACGGCGTCCTGCATCACGCGGATCTCGTCGTGCAACCTGGTGCGGGGTCCGGCCAGTCCGGGGTCACCTTTGAACAGGCCCTGCCAGCGCCGGCCGAAGGCCATGAGGTCCAGGCCGTACGAGAACGTCCCGCCGCTCCCGGCAAGCACCACCGCCCGGATCGTCTCGTCCCTGTCCAAGGCGGTGAACACCCGCGGCAGCTCGGCCCAGAAGTCCGGCCCCAGCAGATTCCCCTTGCCCGGGCCGATCAGAGTCACCTCCGCCACGTGTCCCACCGGTCCTACTTGCTCCGGTGACTCGGCCGATTCCGACGAATCCCCTCGCACCGCTGAGTCCGTTCGCCCCGCTACCGCGGCTTCCTCACCGTCGCCCGACCACGTGAGGGCGCCCTTTGCCGCGTCCTCGGTTCCAGCCCGCTCCGGACCGGCCCCGGACACCCCCAGCCGACGGACGTCCAACGACACCAACGGCGTGCCCGGAATTTCGTACTGAACAGCCGGTCGAGCGTGCTTCACCTGGTCGGTCATCTGCTCCTGCTCCCGCCATCGGAATCTGGAACTATCGGTTGATTCGGCACGGACCACTGTAAGTCCCCCTTCGAGTGGACGCCTCAGAACGGCGGCTCTCCATGCCTATCCGTCTCCTCCTCTGACTTCTCCCCCGCCTTCTCCGCACCTCTCAGCTTCCCCGTCAGCTTCCCTGTCAGCTTGCCGGCGCGACGGTTGCGCCGCTCCGTCTGGTCGTTCACCCGCCGGATGTCACGCCCCCATCGGGTAAGCCGCACCGCGACGCGCTGGACTGAACTCGTCGTATCGGGCCGGCTTGCCTGAGGACGTTCCTCACCCTCAGGCGGTTCAGACCCGCCGGATCGTTCAGCCCACTCACCCGCCGACCGGGCGGGCATCGGCCATCCTGCGCTTCCCGGCAAAGGGTCCGGCGAGGAGGGATACTCCATACCTGCCGGGCTGGTCCAGATGACCGTGCCCACTGGATATCTTTCAGCAGTGGAACAGCGCCGAACCTTCCATCCACCAAATGTTTTCAGCCGATGATGCCGCCGGCAGGCCGGATGCAAGTTGCACTCGCACGACAGGCCACCCTTCCCGAAGGGAACAATATGGTCGATGTCGCACCTGCTCGCGGGCACGGTGCACCCCGGGTGTGTGCAGCTCTGATAGCGCGCCATCACCAGATCAGTCAGACGCCGACTTGGCTTGTACCGCCTCGCCGCCGCCGACTGATGCATGCCCTCAGTACATTTGGCCCGCTCGGACCGACCCGCAGGACCAGACGACCGAGAGACAGGACCTTGAGGCCGCGATGTCGATCCATCGGAACGAGACGAGGACCACGCAGACTGCACTTGACCACCCTGTTTCTCAGCCCACCGGTCGGCTCTACCCGATCGCCCCTCCTGCTTTCCCCTCGTTTCCGTCGGATTCAGAAGTGTGACGCGCTCTGCCGCGAATGCGATCTTCCGTGCAAGATCGGCCGGGACCGCTCCGGAACCCATCAACAGGCCAGGTTCTTCACTGAGTCCGAGCAGAGCCGCATCCGTCATGGTGATGACAAGGATTGGCCCGCGAGCACTCCCAGGACGAGGAGTACGCCTCCACCAACCAACAACCTGCCCTTTGCCCACCCTGCTCAGGCCGAACTCGGCCCACTGCCGATCCTGCTCGGCCTCTTGCGCCTCGATCATCTCTTTCAGGGCTGCGGTAGGGACCCCACCGCTCGTCCCTTGCCCATCGATCGACCGATCCGCGGTGGACGCATCATCAAGTAATTCGCCCTGAGGATTGTCGCCGGTCTGTTCGGCATCGGGGCAGCCCGTCCGAGACTTGGTATCCCGCGAACCGTCTTCTGGTGGAACGCGATTTCGCGAACTGTTATCGGACGGACCGTGATTCCGCGAGCCTTCCCCCGACGAACCTTCCCCCGACGAACCATCTCCCGGCGAACCATCTCCCGACGAACCGCCCCTTGGCGAACCCTGCGCCGGAAAACCCTGCGCCGGGGAATCGCAAGCCTGCGCGTCATTGTTCCCCTCATTGTCGGCGGCAGCACCGGAAGAATCAGTCGCATCAGGGATCCCAGAAGTCTTTCTTGTAGAGGAATTCTCCGGATCGCTGTCTTCTTCGGACCGCCGAGGATCCCGAACCAGAGGAATCTCGACTCCGGCAGCAGCGGCCTCGAACAGCGCGGCCATGGCATCGGCTCGACGCTGCTCATGGGTCCGCGGATCAGGAGCACCGTTGTCCAATGCCTCGTCCCGACATGAGTCAGCCATGACGTCCAGAAATCCGTCGATCACCTGGGCCACGTCGGCAGAGAAAATGCCGTGGAGGGCAGCCATGCCGTCAGGCAGTGCATCAAATCTCACCTCACGACCCTGCTTCGCCCGTCGATGGCGAGCATTGGCGCCATCCGGATCCAAGGACATCAGCAGATCCTCGATGAATCGCTTCAGCTGGGGCGCCGTCTTGCGAGGGGCCTCACTCCGCAGAACCGCCTGAACCACATGCCACTCCGGGCATCCGGGCACGAACCAAGTAGGACCAGAAAGAGGGTGGTGCAAACGGTCACTGATCACCTTGGCCCGGTACCAATCAAGTTCGCCCATGCGTACCAGATCGAGGATGTCCGGCAGATTTCGCTGGAGCCTCACTGCCGAGTTCACCGTACTGCTCGCCCATGGTCGCGAAATACGAAGCAGCGGAGCGATCTCGGCTGACACCTGACTGCAGGCGCTGATCACCGAGGCCGAGTCTGTATCCTGATCAATCCCGTCCTCACCGATTGCGTTGGGAATTCCGTCTCGGTCGTCACCGGACCCACCGTTCGGATCTCCGCCCTGAGCGTTACAGGTCGCCGGACTTGTACTGCCAACCAGCTGCACCATGGAGAGCGCCTGTACCGCTTGCAACTGACGTACGAGCGTCTCGCACTCCTTGACCTGGTTCAACGGTCCAGAATCCGACAGTGTCTCTTCACAGCGATTTTTCAGGAGTTCGGTGACCGTCTCAAGAACAACACGAAGAGCCTCGACATCAAGCGGTGCATCAGCAGAAGGCTCCAGACGCTCGGCATTCATTGAAAAACCCCCGTTCAGCAACGGTTCTATCCGTCCCCCGACCTCGCTGCCACGATGCTAACTCTCCCCACCGACAATCTTGGCCGAGGTCGACCATCCAGCCGCAAGCCCCTGCGCATCCGTCATTCCGGCACAAGCCGGTGGCGCGATCCGGGGCGAGAGGATGTGACGCGGTCCGCCCAAGATTGTCGGTGGGGTGAGGCAAGATGAACTCATCACGGAAGTTCGGACCGTCGGGAGGGCACAGATGGCAACGAGTCGTGCGGGGAACCACGGCACGGAGCACGATCGCGATCCGGTGACAGACCTGCGGCGCATTGCGTTCCTGCTGGAACGGTCGCTCGCGTCGTCCTACCGGGTAAAGGCTTTCCGGGGTGCGGCATCATCCCTCCTGACCCAGAAACCCGAAGAGATCCGAGAGGCAGCGGCCGCCGGCAAGTTGACCTCGCTGAAGGGTGTGGGCGAGAAGACGGCCGCCGTGATCGATCAGTCGCTGGCGGGCCAGGTGCCCGACTACCTGGCCAACCTGGAGCAGGAAGCCGAAACGCCTCTCGCAACCGGCGGGGAAGAACTTCGGGCGGCGTTGCGAGGTGACTGCCACACACATTCAGACTGGTCTGACGGTGGCTCACCGCCGGCCGAGATGGCCTGGACAGCGAAAGAACTCGGCCATGACTACATGGTCCTCACCGATCACTCACCACGCCTGAAAGTTGCGAACGGCCTCACTGCTGAACGTCTGCATCGGCAACTGGACATCATCGAAGTGATCAACCAGCAGCTGACTCCCTTCCGAGTGCTCACCGGTATCGAGGTCGACATCCTCGAAGACGGTTCACTCGACCAGGATCCGGAACTGCTGACCCGCCTCGACATCGTGGTGGCCAGCGTGCACTCCAAACTCGCGATGCCGGCCAAAGCCATGACGCGGCGGATGCTCACGGCGATCGAGAACCCGAACACCGACATCCTGGGTCACTGCACCGGCCGCATGGTCAAACCCCGCGAGGGACGAAATCCTCAGGGAAGAGCCGAGTCCGAGTTCGATGCGGCCGCCGTATTCGCGGCTTGCCAGGAACATTCGACCGCAGTTGAAATCAACAGCCGACCGGAAAGACTTGATCCGCCTCGTCGCCTGCTACGTCAGGCGGTACAGGCAGGTTGCGTGTTCGCCATCGATACCGACGCGCATGCCCCTGGACAACTCGACTGGCAGATCATCGGAACCTCACGCGCTGCGGAATGCGAGGTCCCGACCGATCGGGTCATCAATACCTGGACCGTGGACGAACTGCTGACGTGGACCGAGTCATGACCGATACCCAGGGGTGGCAGAACGATTCGAAGGCTTCGCGGTCAGTGCCGACCCAGGTGGGGCACGGTAATTGAAGACGAAGCTGGCAGCAGAGGGGGCGGATGCGGCGAACCTGGTGGGGAACGTTGCGATCACCGGTGAACCGTTACGGGGTCGGGGCCATGGTCCGGGACAACAGGACGAACAGGTACTTGGTCTCGAGAGGTGCCCCGGGGAGAACCTGGCCGCACGCTCGCATCAAGGATCTGATCAGACCACCGGGCCAGAAGAGAGCGGTGAGAGCGTGCCGGCAAAAGAATGAGACCCCGCCGGGAGTGACCCGCGCTGCGTCCCTGACACGCAGCCCGCATCCGCTCCCGACGAGGCATGAGAAAGCCTCTACCATGACCGGCTCCTTCGGCAACGAAGTTGGCAATAAAGCAGCAGAAGTTGTCAACTCGTGACGTGGAGACGGCGTTCACGCGAATAGACAGACCGATATTCCGTAGCAGAAAGGATCCACGCAACTACTCCACGAAGTTTTCTCTATTCGGTCAGCGCTCTCTACGCGCCGTGGAGAGGCTCCGCAACGGGCGTTCGCGGGATCAGTGCCATGGGTAGCCCGTGCTTGGGTTTCAGGGTCACCAGCGCCTCGATGACCGGCTGGGAGACGCCGGCCGGACGGAGCACGGCTCGGTCGCGGAGCAGGGTGGCCAGTAGAAGCACCGACTCGACCAGGGCGAAGTCGCGGCCGATACACAGGCGCGGCCCCGCCCCGAAGGGCAGATAGGCGGGATTGCGATCGCCGGGGCCGGGGCCGGGGCCGGGGCCGGAAACGCTGTCGGACAGGAAGCGTTCCGGATTGAATCGCTCGGGATCGGGCCAGCTCTTGGCGCTGCGGTGCAGAAGCCAGGGGCTGACGATGACAAGAGTTCCTTCGGGCACGTCGACGCCGTCGATGGTGTCGGGGGCGGCCGAGCGACGGGTGATCACCCAGGCCGGCGGGTAGAGGCGGAGCGCTTCGTCGACCACGGCTCGGGTGTAGGCGAGGGCGGGGATGTCTTTCCAGCTGGGAGGACGTCCTTCGAGCACGTGGTCGAGTTCGGCGTACAGGCGTTCCTGGACCTCGGGGGCGTCGGCCAGCAGGTGCAGGATCCAGACCAGACTGGACGCGACCGTCTCGTGGCCGGCGATGACCAGGGTGACCAGTTCGTCGCGGATCTCCTGGTCGGTCATCCACGGCTGGGAATCCGTGGTGACAGCGTCGTCCGAACCGACGCCGGCGGCCCGGAGAAGTACGGCCAGCAGGTCGGTGTCTTCCGCCTTCACCCCCTGGGCCCGGCGGCGGTCGACGATACCGGCGGTGACCTGGTCGAGAGTTGCCACGGCAGAACGCATACGGCGGGCAGACAGGGTAGGCAGACGCGTGAGAGGGCCTGCGGCCAGAGGATTGGTCGCGCGGGCGATGACCTGGCGCAGGGCCCGGTCCACGGCCTCGACCAGGTCGGAGCCCGCGTCGGACAGGTCGTCGGCGAAGAGGGTTCTGCCGACGACGGTGAGCATGGCCCGCATGATGGCTGATTCGGCGTCGATCGGGGCGTAGGGGGACGACTGATCCCAGGCATCCCGGAGTTGCTCACCGGCGGCGACGGTGGAGATGGCCACCTGGTCCAGGCCGCCGTGGTGAAAAGCGGGCTGCATGATGCGACGGTGACGGCGCCAGACCTCCCCGTCGGAGGTCAGGAGCCCGGAGCCGGTCACCAGGGAGAGCGCGCCGTACTGGATGGTGGCCTTGGTGTAGTTGCGGTGGTTGCGCTGCAGCACGTGCCGGGCCCCGACCGGGGTGTTGACCAGCAGCACCGGGGTCTTGGGCATCGGGAAGGCCACCAGGTCACCGTGCCGCTCGACGACCCGCTCCAGCCAGGCCAGCGGGTTGCGCATGATCGCGGGGATGCCGCGGATCATGTCGAGCGGTAACGGTCCGTCGGCGTCGAGCGGGGTGTAGCGCGCGTTGCGGCGAGGTGCGGTCGGCTCGACCGGGGGCTGCGGGGGGAGCGAGCTCAGAGGTACGGCCCCGTCCGGTCGTCTTCCACACGGGGAGCTGCGACGGCGTGAATGTCCCGCTCCCGCAGGAGGATGTACTGCTCGCCATGCAGTTCGACCTCGGACAGGTCTTCGGGGTCGTAGAGCACCCGGTCGCCGATCTGGACCTGCCGCACGTGCTGACCGATGGCCACGACGGCGGACCAGGCCAGACGCCGGCCGACGGAGGCCGTGGCCGGGATGACGATGCCGGCGCTCGAGCGACGTTCACCGGCCTCCTTGTCGACGGAGACAAGGAGGCGGTCGTTCAGCATGCGGATGGGCAGCTTGTTCGTGGAACCCGGGGTGGAACCCGAGGGAACTTCGGTGGAGAAGGAGCTCACATCAGCCTCGGCCGCGGATGAAGATCAGAGCACCGGCGATCACGACGAACGCGCCGGCCACCGCCGCGACACGCTCGCTACGCAGCTCACCCTCGGGGGTGTGGGTGACGGTCTGGAACCGGTCGGAGAGCGCAGCAGCACTGCGGCGCGCGATCTCCTTGGGCTGGGCCCGGGTCGTCAGCTCGTCGATGGTGGCCGCAAGGTGCTCACGCCGCGCCTGGATCTGCAGCTCCAGCTCGGTGGGCGAACCGCTCGGGGCCTCGTCGGGGGAACCGGACCCGGCCGGCTTCTGGTCCCCGGACTTCTTGTCGCTCATGACAGCCTCTCGTCAGACCTTCAGGGCCTTGCGCAGCGAGGCGACGTGCCCCGTGGCCTTCACGTTGTACTTGGCCAGCTCGACCTTGCCCTCGGCGTCGATCACGATCGTGGACCGGATGACGCCGACAACGGTCTTGCCGTACAAACTCTTCTCGCCCCACGCGCCGTACGACTCAAGCACCTCGTGCCCGGGATCGGACAGGAGGGGGAACGTAATGGCATCACGCTCGACGAACTTGGCCAGTTTGGCAGGTTTGTCAGGCGAGATGCCGACCACGGCGAAACCCTCGGCCTGCAGCGCGTCGAGGCTGTCGCGGAAGTCGCAGGCCTGCTTGGTGCACCCCGGGGTCATCGCGGCCGGGTAGAAGTAGACGATGACGCGCCGGCCGGCCAGGTCGGACAGCGAGACGGTCGACTCGTCGGCGGCGGTCAGGGTGAACGACGGTGCGGTGTCGCCGACCTCGAGCTTGGCCACGAAGAACTCCTCAATGCTGGTCAGCGGGTGTCCCCCAGCCTACCGGGAGCCCGTACGAATACGGCGTCGCCCCGGAGGTCCGGCAACCTCTAGGCTGTCCCCAGCGCGCGAGTGGTGTAATTGGCAGCCACGCAGGATTTAGGTTCCTGTGCCTTCGGGCGTGGGGGTTCGAGTCCCCCCTCGCGCACTTCAGCAGCTCGCCGCGGCGAGGTGTCCGTCGGCAGCGCGTCGGTGATCGCCGACGGGCCCTCGTGCAGCAAGACGAGCCCTCGTGCAGCAAGACGAGCCCTCGTGCAGCAAGACGAGGCCCCGTGCAGCAAGACGGACCATCGTGCATCAGCCGGCCGTCAGGAACCGCTGGGCTTCCACCCGCGGAACTTCAGCACCTCCCCGTCCTTGCGCAGCGTGGTCACGGCATCGGTTGTTCTCATTGCCGAAGACATCGCCGGGAATTCTTCGCAGATGCCGACCGCATCAGCCGGACGACGATCTTGCGGAGATACGCGACGGGCCAGGCGATGCCGGACAGGCGCGGACAGGCGGAGACAGGCCAGGAACATCCGCCCGGGTGCTCCCTGGACCAGGTCGTCGCACTCGTCATGGGTCAGAACACCTCTGGACGTACGCCCGGTTGTGTCTCCCGTCGCTCTTCTGTGCGAATCCGGTGAATGACGGCCCTGGGCCCGTGTCTCGCAGGGCGAGACCGCGGCATCCACCTCTTGAGCGTGGTGAATTCGTCGCTTACTGTGGACGCAGGTCATGAGTACCAGCGCATAGCCCCGGCTTGCTGGTCGGCAACCCTCCTCCGCGGTGGGGTGCTCCGGGTGAAGACCTGGCGGCAACCAGATGGTTCGCCGCAAGCGCGGACCCGTTTCGTACTCGGGTCCCAGACCCGAGGAGTATTGCCATGCCCGCATCGTCGTCCTTCCGCAACACCCGTTACCGCCAGGCGGACCTGGGTGTGGCCACGCCGGCGGGTGGAATCTCCACTTTCACGCCGCCCGAGTCCGCCCGGGCCAGTGAGCCCACGACCACGGAGAGCACCCTGCAGAGAATCGGCACGAGCACCGGCACGAGCACGACCACGCCGACCAAGGCCCGCCTCCCGATCGGCCCGCTGCTGCCCGTGGTGGGCGGCAACCTGGCCGCCCCCCTCGCCGGCAACGGCGCCGGGGGCCGCACGGCCCGGGCGGTCAACCTCGACTACGCCGCGAGCGCGCCCGCGCTGCAGGCCGTGGCCGACCACGTGGCGGAGGTGCTGCCGTACTACGCGAGCGTGCACCGCGGCGCCGGGTACGCCTCGCAGGTGAGCACCGCGCTGTACGAGAGCGCGCGGCAGACGATCGGCGCCTTCGTGGGGGCCCGTCCGGGCGACCTGACCGTCTTCACCCGTAACACCACCGATGCCCTGAACCTGCTGGCCGGTGCCGTGCCGCAGGACGGTCCGGGGGCCGGCGAGGTGGTGGTGCTGGACGTCGAGCACCACGCCAACCTGCTGCCCTGGACCGCCCGCCGCCACCGCCTGATCCCGACCGCGAGCACCGTGGCCGAGACCGTCGCCGCGCTGGAGGCCACGCTGGCCGAGCGCCCGGCCGCGCTGGTCGCGGTGACCGGGTGTAGCAACGTGACCGGGGAGATCCTGCCGATCGGCGAGATCGCCCGCATCGCCCACGCGCACGGCGCCCGGGTCGTGGTGGACGGCGCCCAGCTGGTGCCCCACCGCCGGGTGGACATCGCGGCGCTGGACGTGGACTACATCGCCTTCTCCGGTCACAAGATCTACGCGCCGTTCGGTTCCGGCGTGCTGATCGGCCGTTCCGACTGGCTCGACGCCGCGCAGCCGCACCTGGCCGGCGGCGGGGCCGTGCGCTCGGTCGACGCGCAGGGTCAGGCCGTGTGGACCACGGGTGTGGCGCGGCACGAGGGCGGTACCCCGAACGTGCTCGGTGCCGCCGCCCTGGCCGCGGCCTGCCGGGCGATCGCCGATCTGCCCGAGGGCGCGGTCGAGGAGCACGAGGCGGCCCTGTCCGCGCGGCTTCTCGAGGGTCTGCAGGAGATCCCGCAGGTGCGCGTGCTGCGCGCCTGGTCGGACAGCACCGACCGGGTCGGCGTGGTCGGCTTCACCGTCGAGGGTCACGAGGCCGCGCGGGTGGCCGTCTACCTGTCGGCCGAGCACGGGGTCGGCGTGCGGGACGGCAAGTTCTGCGCCCACCCGCTGCTGAACCGCCTCGGTGTCACCGGTGGTGCGCTGCGCGCCAGCCTGGGCCTGGGCTCCCGGAGCGACGACGTGGAGCGTCTGCTGCACGCCGTGCGCACCCTCGTCACCGAGGGCGAGAAGCTCCGGTACGAGCAGATCGACGGCGCCTGGACGCCGGTGAACGACGACCGCCCGGCCCCGAGCTGGTCGACGTGGGGCGCGACCAACCCGGTCGACGGCGCCTCCGAGTGCGGTTTCTGATCCCCGGGTTCTGATCGAAAAAGATTGAGGTCACCGGACTGTCACGCTGATGGTGTGCCAGCCGGTGGCTCCGTCCGGCGCGGGCGGGGCCTCGTCACCCGTCTGCACGGCGTTGTCACCGTCCGTGGCCCGGACCTGGATCTCGTGGGACCCCTTCACGGCGTTCCAGGCGAAGTACCACTGCCGCCAGGTGTCGACGCTGTCCTCGGCCCCGAGGGTGGCCTTCTGCCAGGCCCCGCCGTCCACGCGGACCTCGACCCCGGTGATCCCGCGGTGCTCGGCCCAGGCGATCCCGGCCAGGGTGACCGTTCCGGGGTCCACCTTCTCGCCGTTGCCAGGTACGTCGATGCGCGATCCGGTCTTCACCGGGCCCCGTTCCGACCAGCCCCGCGGCGTCCAGTAGCCCTCGGCCCGGTCGAAGCGGGTGACCTCGAGGTCGACCACCCACTTGGTCGCGGAGACGTAGCCGTACAGCCCGGGCACGATCATGCGGACCGGGAAACCGTGTTCCAGCGGCAGCGGTTCACCGTTCATGCCGATGGCCAGGATCGCGTCGCGGCCGTCGGTCAGGGTCTCGACCGGGGTGGACGCGGTCCAGCCGTCGGAGCTCGTGGAGAGCACCATGTCGGCGTCCTTGCCCACACCGGCCCGTTCGAGCAGGGGCTGGATCGGCAGGCCGATCCAGCGGGCGGTACCGGTCAGGTCGCCACCGATCTCGTTGGACACGCACATCAGGGTGAGGTCCCGCTCGACCAGATCGCCGGCGACCAGTTCGGCCCAGGTCAGCGTGACCTCCCGCTCGACCAGCCCGTGGATGCGCAGTGACCAGTCCTCGGCCGTCAGCAACGGCACGCTCAGGGCCGTGTCGATGCGGTAGAAGTCGTCGTTCGGGGTGAGGAACGGCTCCATCCCCTTGACCCCGACCTCGACACCGCTGGGCCAGGCCGGTGCGGGATCGGCGGGAACGGGCAGCTTGAGCGCGTCGCGGGAGGCCGTCGCACCCCGCAGCCGGGCACCCAGCCAGTTGCCGAGGGCGCCGGTCGCGATGCCCACGGCGAGCACCGACCCCAGACCGATCACGGTGCGGCGCCCGGCGATCAACGCGGCCGCGGTATCGGGATCGGCCCGGCCCCATTCCCGGATCATCACCACGAGACGCTGCAGCACGAACATCCCCGCCGCGGCCCCGATCAGGCTGGGCAGGGCGGCGAGCGCCGTGGACTCGGGCCGGGTGGCGGCGGCCAGCGCCGCGACGGCGCCGAGGGCGAGCACGAGCCAGGTGCCGGCCCGGCCGCGGAGGGCGAGGAGACCGGCCAGGGCGCTGAGCAGGGCCGCGACCAGGTAGGCCACCGTCAGCAGGGCCACTTTGTCATGGGTCCCGAAGGTGCTGACCGCGAAGTTCTTCAGCCAGGCGGGCACGTTGGCCACCACGACGTCGCCGAGGGCCACGATCGGGGCGGACGAGGGTGAGACCAGGCCGGCGATCACCTGGGCCAGGCCGAGCGCGAACACACCGGAGGCCAGACCGGCGCCGGCTGCGAGTAGTCGTCTGTTCGTGTTCATCTCAAGAGGTGAGCTTGCCCGATCCAGCTGTGCACCGCCCGGCGAACCAAGCTCGAACCAGGCTCAGCCCCCGGGCCGGACCAGCCCGCTCTCGTAGGCCGTCACCACCGCCTGGGCCCGGTCACGCAGACCGAGCTTGCTGAGGATTCGGCCGACGTGCGTCTTCACCGTCTGCTCCCCCAACACCAGGTGGGCCGCGATCTCCGCGTTGGACAGACCGCCGGCGATCAGGGTGAGCACCTCGGTCTCGCGGGGTGTCAGGGCGTTGAGTCGCACGGACGGACGCGGGTCACCGGGCCGGCGGGCGAACTCCTCGATCAGTCGCCGGGTCACGGTGGGCGCGAGCAGCCCCTCGCCCGCGGCGACCACACGGACGGCCTGGACCAGCTCGTCGCTGCGCGCATCCTTGAGCAGGAATCCGCTGGCTCCCGCGCGCAGCGCCTCGAACACGTAGTCGTCCAGGTCGAACGTGGTGAGGATGAGGACCTTCGGGTGCCGGTCACCGGGCAGGGCCATGATCCGGCGGGTCGCCTCGATGCCGTCGAGACGGGGCATACGGACGTCCATCAGGACGACGTCGGGCAGCATCGCCTTGGTCAGGTGGACGGCTTCGAGCCCGTCGGCGGCGGCACCGACGACGTCCAGGTCGGGTTGTGCCGCCAGGAGCGCGGAGAATCCCTCGCGCACCATGGCCTGATCGTCCACGACCACGATCCGCGTCACTGGTCCGGTGCCTCTTCCTCGTCGCCGCCATCACTGGGTAGGTGCAACCGCACGACGAATCCGTGCGGGGTCGGTCCGACCTCAATTCTGCCCCCGGCCGCCGCCGCGCGTTCACGCATACCGACGATGCCGTGCCCGGTCTCGGCAGGATCTGCGACGGGGCCCGGTTCCCCGCTGGTCACCGTCAGGGTGAAGTCGTTCTCGCCGGACCGGGTCTCCAGGTGTACGGACGCTCCCCCGGCGTGCCGGGTGGCATTGGCCAGGGCCTCCTGAGCGATACGAAAGGCGGCCAGGGACTGCCCTTCCCGAAGTGTTTCGAGGTCACCGGCGAGGTCGGCGTGGAGCTCGACCCCGGCCCGGCGCGTACTCTCCACCAGTTCGGGAAGCAGGTGCAGACCGGGCTGCGGAGCCTGCGGGGCCGACGCATCCTCCCGGCGCAGCACGTTCAGCAGTGACCGGGTCTCGACCAGCGCCTTGCGGGCGGTCTCGGCGACGGACAGCAGCTCGTCCCGGGCCGCGTCACCCAGGTCGGGCACCCGGTACTGCGCGGTCTCGGCCTGCACCACGACCAGGGACATGTGGTGGGCGACGATGTCGTGCAGGTCACGGGCCAGCTGGGCACGCTCCTCCAGCACCCGGCGACGCGCCCGTTCCTCCTCGCTCACCTGGGTCTGGGCCTGCAGGTCCTGGCGCGCCCGCAGAAGCCGGCCGGTCAGCACCCCGAACAGGGCGATGGCGCCGAGCCCGACCACCCAGCCGCTGCGCGCGTTCGGCTGCACCCCCCAGTAGAAGAGCGACGAGGTCAGGACCCAGGCCCCGAGGGTGTCCCGGACCGATCGCTGGGCGGCCGTGGAGAACAGCAGGGCGAAGATGACCAGGCCCTGCACGATCAGCCACGGCCAGGGAGCGTTGCTCAGCACCGGCAGCGTGAACGCCAGGACGAAAGCCGTGGCCACGCTGAACATCAGTGCGGGTAGCGGCCGGGTCACGGCGAAGGCCAGGGGCGCGGCCACGATCAGCGCGACGAAGAACATCGGCCCGCGGCCCGTGGCGTGGATGTCGTAGGTCGTCTCGGCGGTACCGAAGGCGATCCAGAACATGACGAAGGTGGCCACCAGCACGACGGGTTCAGGCCAGAGGCGTCTCCACTGCATGACCCGACCCTAGATTCCCGGGCCCGCCCCGTCGTCCCTCTGTGGAGTGACCCGCGACAGGGGCGCATCCCACCGCGGTAGGGGGCCCGATCTGGCTCCCCAGCACGACGATTGTGCCCACCCCGGATTCCTACCTTGCCGTCGGCCCCGCTGCCGGAGGGTCCGGCCGCGCGGCCCGGAGGAGCCGTGACTCAGCGAATTCTCGCTGTTCTGGCCGGTGCGCTGGTGGTTTTCGGGATCGGTGGCTGGGGTCGAACAGTGGACGTCCAGGAGCCCGGGCAGTCGGGCGCCACGGTGGCGGTGCGAACCCTGGGCACACCGGACGAGGTGCTCCCCGTGGGGTTCGCACCCCACCCGGGCGGGTGTTCGTCCCCCATCGGTGGTTCCCCGTACGGCTTCACCGCCGCCTGTGTGGTGCACGACCAGGGCTACGACCTGCTGCGGTACGCCGACGACCGGGGTGCGGCGCTGGGCCCCTGGGCCCGCAAGGCGGTCGACGCACGGTTCGCCCGGCAGACGATGGCCGGCTGCCACGACCCCGGCTGCCGGCTGATGGCCCGGATCTACAGCGGGGCGGTCCAGTTCAATTCCTGGCGGCAGGGTTACGGGGTCCCGCGGCACGAGACACCGTTGCAGTTGTTCGGGCCGGTCCTCGCCGGGCTGGCGGTCACGGCAGGGCTGCTGTCGCGGCGCTCCGTCACGGTCGTCCGCCCCGTACCCGTTCGGGAACATCGCGGACAGGTAGCCACCCGATGAGGACCGTCACCGCTGCCGCCCTGCTCGCACTGGTCCTGCCGCCGCGCCTGCTCCCCCATCCCCTGTCCGTGGACATCCTCATCGGCACGGTCGCCCTGCTGCTCGGGTACGCCACCGGAGCTTTGCTGGAACGACTGCCCCGGATCCGTTCTCACGCAAAGTCCGCACGTGTTCTCGCCCCGGGCCTGCTCGTCGTCGCCACGCTACGCACCGGTTCCCGCTGGGGAGAGCTGAACGAATCACTGGGAATCGCCGGTAGTTCCACCCGGCACGCCGTTCTCGCAGTGTTCGGCTCGGTACTGAGCGCCGCGGCCGTCCTCCTGGCCGCCCGGTCGCTGCGGCGGCTGTCCGGACGACAGCTGGCCGTGGTGCTCTGCCTGCCCGTGCTCGCCGGGGCCCTGGTCGCGGCCCGATCCTCCTCGGGCGACCGCGAAGGGTCCGAGTTTCTATCTGGGGCAAGGAATTCTGACGCCATCACGGCGGTCACGCACCGCCCGGCCACCACACCCCGGCGTATCTATGTGACGCGCGGTTCGGCCGCATCGGTGACCGACCGCGTCCGCAAAGCAGTTGACCAGGCCGTCGAACTGAACGAAACCACCAACCCGAAGGCCATTCTCATCGCCGTCCCGACCGGGTCGGGCTGGGTGAACCAGCGGATGACCGCGAGCCTGGAGGAGCTGTACGACGGCGACCTGACCACCGTGGCCGTCCAGTACGCGTCCTCACCGAGCTGGCTGGCGTTCCTGCGGGGCGGCCTGGGGGTGCGGGAGACGACGCGAGAGCTGATCGGGCAGATGCGGGCCCGCATCGACCGGCTGCCGACCGGGCAGCGGCCCGATCTGCTCGTCTACGGCGAGAGCCTGGGGGCCTGGGGCGCCCTGCCCTGGCTGAACCAGGTGGACGCGGCCCTGCTGGTCGGAGTTCCGGGAGGTCATCAGGCCGAGGGACCCGGCCTGATGACGCTCAACCATGCCGACGACCCGGTTCCGGGCTGGCGGCCACAGCTTTCACCGGTGACCTTCTGGCGCTCGAGCGCCGACGTGATCTCGTCGCAGAGCGTGCCGTTCGGCCACGGACACCACTACGGCGGCCCGGAGACCGCCGCAGCCTGGTGCCAGGTACTGAGACTGCCTACGTGTTCAGGAACTTCGGCAGATCAGCAGCCAGCGACCGGAACGCCTGGCCACGGTGGCTGATGGCGTTCTTCTGCTCCGGGGTGATCTCGGCACTGCTGAGGGTGTTGCCCTCCGGCTCGTCCGGCACGAAGATCGGGTCGTAGCCGAAACCGCCCGCACCGCGCGGTTCCCGGATCAGATATCCCGGCATGGTGCCGTGCCAGACCTGTTCCGTGCCGTCGGGCAGGGCCAGGGCCGCCGCGCAGGCGAAGTGGGCGCGGCGGTGCTCGTCCGGCACGTCGCCGAGCTGGGCGAGCAGCAGCTGAAGATTGAGCAGGTCGTCACCGTGCCGGCCGGCCCAGCGGGCACTGAACACGCCGGGCGAACCGCCGAGCACGTCCACGGCCAGACCGGAGTCGTCGGCGATCGCGGGCAGCTGGGTCGCCTGCGCCACCGCGTGCGCCTTGAGCAGCGCGTTGGCGGCGAAGGTGACGCCGGTCTCGACCACGTCGGCGACCTCCGGGAAGGAGTCCATGCCCAGCAACTCGGCCTCGACCCCCACGTCGGCGAGGATCTGCCGTAGCTCGGTCACCTTGCCGGCGTTGTGCGTGGCCAGCACCAGGCGAGTCACTTCGAGGCCTCCAGCGCCGCCTTCTGGATCAGCGCCAGCTCGGCGCACCCGGCCGCACCCAGGTCGAGCAGGGTGTTCAGCTCGGCGCGGTCGAAGGGAGATCCTTCGGCCGTGCCCTGCACCTCGATGAACCGGCCGTCACCGCTGCAGACGATGTTCATGTCGGTGCCCGCGTTGACGTCCTCGTCGTAGCAGAGGTCGAGCACCGGGCGGCCGCCGACGATGCCGACACTGACCGCGGCGACCGAGTCTTTCAGCGGCTGGGCGGTGGAGCTGCGCAGCAGCCGCTTCGAGCGGGCGAACTCGACCGCGTCGGCGAGGGCCACGTAAGCGCCGGTGATGGCGGCGGTGCGGGTGCCGCCGTCGGCCTGGAGCACGTCGCAGTCCAGCACCAGGGTGTTCTCCCCGAGCGCGGAGGTGTCGATGATCGCGCGCAGGCTCCGGCCGATCAGCCGGGAGATCTCGTGCGTGCGGCCGCCGACCTTGCCCTTGATCGACTCGCGGTCGCTGCGGGTGTTCGTCGCCCGCGGCAGCATCGCGTACTCGGCCGTCACCCAGCCCTGGCCGCTGCCCTTGCGCCAGCGCGGCACGCCCTCGGTGAACGACGCGGCGCACAGCACCCGGGTGCGCCCGAACTCCACCAGGACACTGCCCTCGGCGTGATCGAGCCAGTTACGGGTGATCTTGATGTCGCGCAGCTGGTCGCTCGCGCGGCCGTCCACGCGGACGTCGGTCGTGGTGGTTGACATGCCCACGAGCCTACGGGCTGCGCGTCGTCCTCTATTGGACGCCCGACCCCTGCCGGACCGCGACCCGCTCGAGAAGGTACGACTCACCCACCCGGGCGGCCTCTACCGGGCCCACGTACGCGCTGCGGGCCTCGCGCACCACCGTGTCCGCGTCGGTCCAGACCGGGATGTGGGTGAGCACGACACGCCGCACGCCCGCCTCGGTGGCGGCCTCCCCCGCACGCCGGCCGGTCAGGTGCACGCCCCGGGCCTCGTCGCGCCCCTCGATGAACGACGCCTCGGACAGGAACAGGTCCGCTCCGCGCGCCAGTTCGACCAGGTTCGCGCAGGAATCGGTGTCGCCGGAGTAGGCGACGACGGCGCCGTCGTGCTCGATCCGCATGCCGAAGGCCGGGACCGGGTGATTGACGGTGCGCGTGGTGACGGTGAACGGCCCGATCCGGACCACCCCGCCGTCGGTGAACTCCCGCACGTCGTAGACCGAGGGCAGGTCGGCCTCGGCGTCAGGCCCGTAGGCGGCGAGCACGCGCCGGTCGGTACCGGCCGGTCCGTAGACCGGCAGCGGAGTCAGCGCTGCGCCCCGCGGGTGGTAGCGGCGGGAGACGTACAGGCCGCACAGATCGATGAAATGGTCCGGATGCAGGTGCGAGATGAGCACCGCGTCCAGCGTGGAGGGATCGGCGAACCGCTGCAGGGAGCCAAGGGCCCCACTGCCGAGATCCACGACGACACGCCACGTGCGCCCGTCCTCCTCGGCCTCGAGGAGATAGCTGGAGGCAGGTGAGTCAGGCCCCGGGAACGAGCCCGAGCACCCGACGATCGTGAGCCTCACCGTGGCCCTCCTGTCCTTCGCAGTGCTCCGTCGACACCGGTCATGGGAATCGAGCGTACGGCCGGGGAGCAGGCAATCCCATCCGAACTGCGAGTGACCCCCGCCTCTTCGTTAGAGTTGTCGTGTGTCGATCGCCCCTGTGGAACTCGAGAAACCGGACACGGTCGAGCAACCGGACACCGATGTTCCCTGGATCACGCTCGTCTGGAACGATCCCGTCAACACCATGTCCTACGTGACCTACGTGTTCCAGTCGTACTTCGGCTACCCCAAGAGCAAGGCGGAGAGGCTGATGCACGACGTGCACGAGAAGGGGCGCGCGGTGGTCTCCAACGGCAGCCGCGAGGAGATGGAACGGGATACCGAGGCCATGCATGAGTTCGGCCTGTGGGCAACCTTCCGCAAGGACGACTGATGGCGCACCGCAAGGCTCCCTTCAAGCACTCCCGCGCCGGGGTCCAGGTGAACCTGGACGACCAGGAGCGCGAGATCCTCGTGCACCTGCTGGGCCAGCTGGACGAACTGCTCGACGACGGACGTCCCGCGGGTGAGGTCGACCCGCTGGAGGCCCTGGTCGGGATGCGGGGAACCACCGACGAGACTCCTCCCGCCACCCCGGACGACCCGGCGCTCGCACGGCTGCTGCCCGACGGCAACCGCGACGATCCGGAGGCCTCGGCCGAGTACCGTCGGCTGACCGAGTACGGGCTGCGCTCGCGCAAGCGCTCCGGCGCCCGCACGGCCGCGGGCGCCCTGAACCGGCCGGCGCCGGTCGTGCTCAGCAGCGAGGAGGCCCTGTCGCTGATGAAGGCCCTCACCGATGTGCGGCTGGTGCTCGGCGAACGGCTGGAGCTGAAGACCGACGAGGACGCCGAGTCCCTGCACCAGCGCCTGTGGGCCGGCGACGAGGCCGAGTCCTGGATGGCCACGGCCTCGATCTACGAGGTGCTGACGGCCTGGCAGGAACACCTGGTCGTGGCGGTCTCCAAGAAACTCTGAGGCTTTCGTCGCCTTGACGATAAGGGGATGCGGGGTTACTGTCGTCCCATCGATAGCGTCAGATTGACGAAATGAGCGTAGCGATGAGCGTCCCCCGTTTTCGGCCCAGCCTGCTGACCGACCAGTACGAACTGACGATGGTGCAGGCCGCCCTGGCCGGCGGCGCCGCCCAGCGGCGCTGCGTGTTCGAGGTCTTCGCCCGGCGGCTGCCGGACGGCCGGCGGTACGGTGTGGTGGCCGGCACCGGGCGCCTGCTCGAGCAGCTGTCCGAGTTCCGCTTCGGCGACGAGGAACTGGCCGACCTGGAGCGTCGCGGCGTGGTCGACGCGCCGACGCTGCGCTGGCTCGCCGACTACCGGTTCACCGGTGACATCACCGGCTACGGCGAGGGCGAGTGCTACCTGCCCGGCTCCCCGGTGATGACGGTGGAGGGCACCTTCGCCGAGGCGGTGCTGCTGGAGACGTTCGTGCTCTCGGTGCTCAACCACGACAGCGCGATCGCCGCCGCGGCCAGCCGCATGACCACCGCCGCGAACGGGCGCCCATGCCTGGAGATGGGGCTGCGCCGCACCCACGAGGAGGCCGGCGTGGCCGCGGCCCGGGCCGCGTACATCGCCGGGTTCGCCGGCAGCAGCGTGCTGGGGGCCGGCGCGCGGTACGGCATCCCGACCATCGGCACCGCGGCGCACGCCTTCACGCTGCTGCACGACAGCGAGCTCGAGGCGTTCCGGGCGCAGGTCGCCTCGCTCGGGGTGGGCACCACCCTGCTGGTGGACACCTACGACGTGACCGCCGGGGTGGAGCACGCGATCGAGGCCGCCGGCCCGGAACTGGGCGCGGTGCGCCTGGATTCGGGTGACCTGCTGGAGCAGGCCCAGGCCGTGCGGATCCAGCTGGACAAGCTGAACGCGACCGGGACGAGGATCGTCGTGACGAGCGACCTGGACGAGTACGCCATCGCCGCCCTGGCCGCGGCGCCGGTCGATTCCTACGGTGTGGGAACGCAGCTCGTCACCGGATCGGGCGCCCCGACCGCCGGGATGGTCTACAAGCTGGTGGCCCGCGAGGGCGCCGACGGCACCATGATCCCGGTCGCGAAGAAGAGCGTGGCCAAGGCGAGCGTGGGCGGGCGCAAGTGGGCGCTGCGGCGACGTGATCCGCAGGGTGTGGCCGACCAGGAGCTGCTCGGCCTCGGCGGCCGGCCGACCGGTTCCCGCCCCGACGAGTACCGTTCGCTGCAGCGCACTCTGGTGTCGGGCGGGGAGGTCGTCGACACCTCCACGGTGGCCGACGCCCGGGCCCTGCACGAGCTCTCCCGCGCCGAGCTGCCGGTGACGGCCCGCAAGTTGTCGCGCGGCGAGGCCGCGATCCCGACCGTGATGTTCTGAAGGAGTTCCAGGGATGAGTACAGCTCTGATCATCGTGGACGTGCAGAACGACTTCTGCGAGGGCGGATCGCTCGCCGTCGCCGGGGGAACCGCCGTGGCGGAGGGGATCACGGCGCTCCTGCACGCGAACGAGTCCGGCTACCAGGCAGTGGTGGGCACCCGGGACTGGCACATCGACCCGGGCACCCACTTCAGCGAGTCCCCCGACTACGTGGACACCTGGCCCCGGCACTGCGAGGTCGGCACCCCGGGGGCGGACTCGCACCCGGCGCTGGACACCGCGCCGGTGCAGGCCTGGTTCCACAAGGGCCAGTACGCGGCGGCCTACTCCGGGTTCGAGGGGGTCTCGGACGCCGTGGACGGGGGCGGGCTGACCGACTGGCTCCGGGAGCACGGTGTCACGGCGGTGGACGTGGTCGGGATCGCCACCGACCACTGCGTGCGGGCGACGGCACTCGACGCCGTCGCGGCCGGCTTCACCACCCGGGTCCTGCTCGGGCTGACCGCCGGGGTGGCGCCGGAGACCACCCGGTCGGCGCTGGAGCAGCTGACCTCGGCCGGGGCGGAGCTGGTGGGGTCCCCCGCGTCCCCTAAATTGGACGCATGAGCGAAGGTCTTGTGGGTCTGCCCGGCAGCGATCACCCGGGTTCCGGCCCGGTGGTGGAACCGTTGCTCGACGGGCTCCTCGGGGACGTGGTGTCCGGCAACGCCGAACAGGCACTGGCGGCGCACCGCGACCACCGGCGGGCCTGGTACGGCGACCTGATCGGGGCGCTGCGGGTGCCCGTCGAGGCAGCCGAGCCGGTGATCTACGCCCTGCACACGTCCGACGCCGGGCTGCCGATCGTGCTGGCCTCCGGGCCGGCCCCCGACGGCGACGACATGGCGCTGCTGGAGAACCTGCGGCGGGCCCGGTTCCAGTTCCTGGACAACCACCGGGTCGAGCTGATCGCCGTGGAGCTGCCCTTCGCCGGGCCCGGGGCCGGGTCGGCGGCCGAGCGGGCGCGGATCATGCTGGACTCGCTCGACTTCACCGTGCCGGCCTGGTTCAGCATCCCGGCCGAACCGGGCTGGGAGGCGGCGTTCGACGTGCTGCGCGAGGACGGCGCCGAGAGCGTGGCGCTCCAGCTCCAGGGCTCCGCGCCGGAATCCGCCGCCGCCCTGCGCGCACTGATCGACCGGGACCTGCCCTACGCGATCACCGCGGGCGTCTCCGGGCTGGTCACCGACGCCGACGGTTACGGCCTGCTGAACGCCCTCTGCGCCACCCGCGCCGCCCTGAACGGCGCCGAGGTGCCGGAGATGGCCGCGATCCTGGCCGGGAAGGAGCTGGAGCCGCTGGCCTCGGCCGCCCGCCGGATGAGCGAGGCCGACGCCGCCACCGCCCGGGCGTTCCTGCCGACCGTGGTCGTGCCGTCGGTCCGGGCCCTGGTGGAAGCGCTGGAGGCCGAAGGGCTGATCGAGCCCGACGCCGCCTGACCGATACCGTTTTGGGATCCTCCATCCGGGCTCTCCACGCTGCGTTCATGATCACGTAACGCTACGTTTCCCCCATGAAGGTGCATAACCGCCCGGGTGAGGGCCCCACCGTTCTGGCACTGCACGGCCTGAGCAGTACGGCGGCGGTCTGGGGCGACCTGGAGAGACGCCTCGCCGGGCGGCACCTCGTGGCACCTCATCTGCCGGGCCGGGGCCCCTCACGGGCCGTTCCGGCCCTCGACGGCCTCGACGGGCTGGCCGACGTGGTGCTCGAGACGGCGGACCGCTCGCTCTGGGCGGCCGCGGGCGAAACCGTCGTCGTGGGGCACTCGATGGGTGCCTTCCTCGCTCCGATCGCGGTACGGCGCATGGTGGACGCGGGTTTTCGGGTTCGCGGGGTGGTACTGCTCGACGGCGGCCCCCGGCCGGCGCCGTCGGCGCTCACGCATCCGCTGGTGGTGCGCACCCTGTTCACCGGGATCGCGCTGACCCAGTTCTGGAAGCTGTCGTTCCGGGCGGGTGACGACGCCGTCGACTGTCTGAGCCGGCCGGACCGGCTGCGGCTGCTGAACGATCTCGACATGCCCGTGCACCTCATCGCGGCGGCCTCCGGGGCCCGCCCGTCCAGCCCGGAGTTCCTTTCCGACCAAGCCATTTCGGCAGGACTGGCGGAGCTTGCGCGGATGACCACCGAGCGCGTCGACACCACCCACGAGGGGCTGCTCAAACATCCGGCCGTCGCCGCGGCGGTGCGCCGGATGAGCTGACGCGGGGGCGACACCTGGAGTCCCGCCCGGCGCAAGTGGATGTGACGAAGTCGGAACCTGCGGAGGTCCTTCGACCGAGCAGTAGATGACGTGTTAGAACTGGGTTAATGCCCGGCGACGGAGCCGTGTCGTCATGTCATCGAGAAAGTGATCGAGCTCATGCCTGAGCCGGAGGTCGAGGCCCTCGTGGCCGAGTTGTCGGTGAAGTACCCACTCTTCGCCACGACAACGATCCAGCGCTGGGTCCGGCGTGAGTGCGCGCGCTACGCCGAGGCCCGCATCACCACGTTCGTCCCCATTCTCGTCCGTCGCGGCGTGGAGCGCACGCTGCGCGAGCTGGACACCATCCAGGTCGTCGACCTCACCGCCCCGCACCTGTCGCCCGTGCGCTGAGCTGCTGAGTTACTGCCCCGCCGCCACGTCGAGGTGGATGCGCCGCCCGCCGTGATCCAGGATCGCGAGGATCTCGGCCGGCCCGTCCGGGGCGCCGAACGAGTGCGGCACCATCGTCGAGAACGAGGCCGCCTCCCCCGTCTCGACCACGATCCTGCGCTCCCCCAGCAGCAGCTCGACAGTGCCGGACAGCACGGTGAACCAGTCGCTGCCCGGATGCACCTTCAGCGCGTCGTCGCCCCGGGGCGCCGGCTGGGTGAGGCGCACGCGCACCACCGTCATCCCGTTCGGGCCGTCCTGCCGGTTCAGCGTCCAGAACGTCCGGCCCCGCTCCTCGTCGTGGTGCGGGCGGATCACCACGTCCTCGTCCCCCGCCGACTCCACCAGCTCGTCCAGCGTGGCCCCCAGGGCCCGGGAGATGGCCGTCAGCTGGTCCAGGCCGATGCGGCGGTGCCCGGTCTCGATCCGGCTCAGGGTCGAGGGGCTGAGGTAGCAGCGCGAGGCCAGGTCGTCGAGCGACCAGCCCTGGGCAAGGCGCAACCCGCGGATCCGGGCCCGGACGAGCCGATCGACGTCATCCTCTTGCTTCATACGCAAGATGGTATGCCGCAGACGCAAGAGGCTCGTAGGGTCGGGGTATGGCAGAACATCAGCACGGTCACGGTCATGGTCACGCCCAGGGCCGTCAGCCCTTCACCGACGACCACATGGTCGAGATGCTCGATCTGGACGGGGAGGTCCTGCGCGACCACCTCGACTCCGTGACCGGGTGGATCGCCGGGCACCTGGGTGAGCACCCCGTCCGTACGATCATCGACCTGGGGGCCGGAACCGGCACCGGAACGTTCGCCCTGTTACGCCGTTTCGGTGACGCCCGGGTGACCGCGGTGGACGCGTCGGCCGGCCTGCTGGGGCGCCTCACCGCCCGCGCGGAGCACCTGGGCCTGGGCGATCGGGTGGCCACCCGGGAGGTGGACCTGGACGCGTCGGCCCTCGGGACACCACCGGCCGATCTGGCCTGGGCGTCCGCGTCGATGCACCACCTGGCCGACCCGGCCCGGGTCCTCGCCGACCTCCGCACCAGCCTGGTCCCGGGCGGCCTGTTCGCGATGATCGAGTTCGAGACCTTCCCGCGCTTCCTGCCCGACGACATCGGGCTGGGCGCACCGGGTCTGGAAGACCGCCTGAACGCGATCGCCGACCGGCAGCGCCAGGCCCACCATCCCACCGTGAACTCCGACTGGACCTCCGCCCTCACCGCCGGCGGGTTCACCGTGCGGGAGGAGCGCACGTTCGGGATCTCGCAGGTCGCGCCGCTTTCCGGAGCGGCCCAGCGGTACGCCCGGGTGACCCTGTCCCGTCTGCGGCAGGGCATCGGCGACCAGCTGCCCGCCGACGACCGGGCCACGCTGGACGCCCTGCTCAGCGACGACGGGCCGCACCGCCTGGAGATCCGCACCGACCTGGGCGTGCGCAGCGAGCGCCGGGCCTGGGTGGCGTCCCCCACCGCCTGACCGTAGGTACCGACGGTACCCAGGCTGTCCCGGCGTCCCGAGGTCATGATGGAGCCATGCGTTTCGGCGAACTGCTGCATCTGTGGCGTGACCGGCTCTCCCCGGCCGACGCGGGGTTCCGGGCGACCACGGCGCGCCGGGCACCCGGTCTGCGCCGCGAGGAACTGGCCCAGCTCGCGGGGCTCTCGGTGGACTACGTGCTGCGGCTGGAACAGGGACGCGCGACGAATCCGTCCGCCCAGGTCGTGGGGGCCCTGGCCCGGGCGCTGCAGGTGTCGCGCGAGGAACGGGACCAGCTCTACGTGGCGGCCGGGCTGCTGCCGCCGCAGGACGGCACGATCAGCGCGCACGTGCCGGCCGGCATCCAGCGGCTGGTCGGGCGCCTGGGCGACGTGCCGATCGGCGTGTACACCGCGGACTGGACCCTGGCCTGGTGGAACGACCTGTGGACCGCGACGATGGGCGACCCGGCCGAGCTGGACGCGGAACAGCGCAACCTGGCCCGGAGGCTCTTCACCACCGGCCTGCCGCGGGTGCTGCACTCGACGCGGGGCGACACGCTGGGCCTCGCCATCGTCGCCGACCTCCAGGTCGCGTCGGCCCGGTACCCGGCCGACGGCGGCCTGGCCCGGCTGGTGCGCGAGCTGCACGAGGCCTCGCCGGAGTTCGCCCGGCTGTGGGCGGAGTCCGTGCCGGCCGAGCACACCACCGACCGGAAGATCATCGATCATCCCGAGGTCGGCCCGATCCAGCTGGACTGCGACATCCTCCTGGTGCCCGGGGCGAACCTGCGGATCGTCACCTACACCACTGCCGCGAACACGCCGGACGCCACCAAACTGGACCTGCTGCGGGTCACCGGCGGGCGCAGCGGGGTGCGGGCGGGGTGAACCGGGACCGGTCACCGTCAAGTCGGCCGCTTGCCGCGCCGATCACCGGGCAGCACTCGTGAGCCTTCACGGTGCTGCGGGTTTCGCGATCTCTGACGGAGGCTTCGGATGGCTATCTCCAGTTCTTCCACTGCTCTGGTGCCGGTGACGGGTGTGGTGGGCGTGTACCTGAACAAGCGCACCGGCGAACCGGTACAGGTACCGATCGTGGCGTTCTCGCCGGAAACCGGTCAGACCTTCTACGTCGACCGCAACGGCAAGGTGGCCGACTACCGGCTCAGCCGGGAGGACGACGTGTGGAGCGTGGGGGTGTTCGCCGCCGGTGACGCGGAGGGCATTCACGACGCCGTGGTCTCCGAGCTGAACTCCACCGGGCTCTCGCACCACCCGCTGCCGCACGTGCCCGCGGCGGCATCGGCGGCGGCCCTGTCGTAGGAGCGACCCTGTCGCAGGAACGGAAAATGGGTTGCCCGCGGGGGTCCGGGGAGCCGAAAGTGTGCGGCGATGAACACTGCTGCGGTTCTTGCCGCTTTCGACGAACAACAGCGCCGCACCGGTGAGGGTGAAGGCGCCGACAACCCCGAGCCCGGCCGGGAACCCCGGGTGCTGGTCACCGTGAAGCCCGAGTGGGCGGCCGTCACCTGGTCGCGGCTGACCGAGGCGGACGCCGACGAGGTGATCGCCGCCCAGATCGAGAGGATGTCGGGTCTGGGGCTCGACTGGGAGTGGAAGTACTACTCCTACGACACCCCGGCCGACCTGCCGGACCGGCTGCGGGCCGCGGGTCTCCAGGACGCGGACCCCGAGACCCTGATGGTCGCCGACCTGCACGAGCTCGAGCTGGTCGGACCGCCCGAGGGCTTCCGGATCGAGCCGGTCACCGATGCCGCCGGGATCGCCCGGATGGTGACGGTGCACAACGAGGTCTTCGGTGGCGACCACCAGGCCTGGGGCGACGCCCTGCTGCGCCAGATCGAGGCGACCGCCGGCGACGAGGTGCCGAGCGTGGTCGGCCTGGTCGTGATGGACGGTGACCGCGCGGTCTCCACCGGACGCGTGAACTTCCACCACGGAACGGATTTCGCCAGCATCTGGGGCGGCAGCACCCTGCCCGGACGGCGCGGCCGCGGCCTGTTCCGCGCGCTGGTGAGCCACCGCGCGCGGCTGGCCCTCGACCTCGGTTACCGGTACCTGCGGGTCGACGCCGCCGCCATGAGCCGGCCCATTCTGCAGCGCATGGGCTTTCACGAGGTGGCCACCACGGTGCCGTTCATCCACCACGCGTCCTCGTGACCGCAGCTTCTCCGAATCGCCCCCTGGGTGTGGTTCCGGACGTATCTCCCCGTCAAGAGACTCCGGACCGCCCGTCACCGCAGAGACGACAGAAGTGGGCCGCCCGCGTGACACACCCGATCCGCGGGCGGCACACTCCACCTTCGTGACCAGCTTCGACCCGCTCGGCCTCGCCGGCGACGCCCCACTCTTCGCCGCCTGGCTGCGCCTGTCCGCCGGCGTGCGGTCGGGGCGCACCCAGTTCTTCAGCATTCCCGGGCACAAGCAGAGCAGCCGGCTGACCGGCCCCCTGGTGGACGGCGATCTGCCGCTCTACGCCGGGCTCGACACGGTGCAGCTGAGCGGGGGCCTGCTGGCCGCGGCCGAGCAGCGGGCGGCGGCGTTGTGGGGTGTGGACTGGTGCCGGTTCTCGGTCGGCGGCTCGACCCACGCGAACCAGGCCGTGGCCCTGGCCGTCGGCGCCCCGGGCGACACCGTGATCGTCTCCCGCACGCTGCACCGCTCGATGCTGACCGGGCTGATCCTGGCCGGGCTGCGGCCGGTCTGGGTGTACCCCGAGCTCGACGAGCGGCACGGCCTGCCGCTCGGGGTTCCGGTGGAGGCCGTCGCGAAGGCCCTGGCCGCCCATCCGGAGGCGAAAGCCGTTCTGGTGGGCGACCCCTCGTACGTCGGCACGACGGGTGACATCGCCGGCCTGGCCTCCACCGCCCACGCCGCCGGGGTACCGCTGATCGTCGACGGGGCCTGGGCCGCGCACTTCGGCTTCCATCCCGGGTACCCGCCGCACGCGCTCGCGCTCGGCGCCGACGCCCTGGTGCTCAGCGCGCACAAGACCCTGCCGGCGATGAACCAGGCGGCGTTGCTGCTCGCGCGCACTTCCAGCGCCCGGGGCCTGCTCGATCCCTCGCGACTGGAAAGGGGTTTCGATGCCGGGCACACGACCAGCCCGTCCGGGGCGATCCTGGCGAGCATCGATGCCTCCCGGGCCCTGCTCCAGCACCACGGCGACCGGCTCCTGGGCGATCTGCTCGACCTGCGACTGAACGCCGTCGAAAGGCTCCGCGAGGTGCCCGGTCTCGAGGTGGTGACCGGCGACCGCACCGATCCGGCGAAGCTGGTGATCCGGCTGCCCGGCACCGGGGCCTGCGGCCTGAAGGTCGACGCCCGGCTGCGGGCCGCGGGTTTCACCATCGAGATGGCCGACCGGGACACGCTGGTGCCGATGCTGACGATGGCCGACGAGGCCCCCGCGGTCGATGCACTGGTCAGCGAGATCATCACAGCAGTGGACGAGGAGCGCGGCAGCGCCCGCGAGGTCGCGTTCGCGCCCTCCTGGCGCACGGTGCCCGTGACGGACGCCGTGCCGCGCGAGGCGTTCTTCGCCCGGCACGAGACCGTCGACGCGCAGGACGCGGTCGGCCGGGTGAGTGCGGAGCTGATCGCTCCCTACCCACCCGGCGTACCGGTGCTCGCCCCGGGCGAGGTGATCACCCAGGAGATCGTGGACGGGCTACGCCGGGTCGCGCACGACGGCGGCCGGATCGCCTACGCCGAGGACCCGACGCTGACCACGTTCCAGGTGGTCAGCCCGCCTTCTACTTCTGGCCGATGAACCAGCGCCGCAGCGTGGCGATACGCTCCTGCAGCTGCTCGGCGCTGGCCTTGGCCACCTCGGGACCGCCACAGGCGTCGCGCACGTTCGAGTGCACCACGCCGTGCGGCTGACTGGTACGCCGTGACCAGGCGCCGACGAGGCTGTGCAGCTCCTTGCGCAGTGCCGTGATCTGCCGGTGGCCGGTGACCTCCTGCGGCTGTTCGGGAGCATCCGCCGGCTTGTTCTTGTTCCGCGCCAGCTGGTCGGCCTGTCGCTGCCGCAGCAGCGTGGTGACCTGGTCGGGCTCCAGCAGACCGGGGATGCCGAGGAAGTCCTCCTCGTCCTGGCTGCCGACCTCGGCGTGGGTGCCGAACTCCTGCTTGTCGTAGAGCACCCGGTCGAAGGTGGCCTGCGACTCCAGGGCCTCGAACGGCGTCTTCTCCAGGTCGCCGGACGCCTTCTCCTCCCGGTTGGCCTCGAGCAGCAGGCTCTCTTCCGGGTTCTCGTCCTCGTCGCCGTCCTTCTTCGGCTTGTCGAGGGCGTGGTCGCGCTCCACCTCCATCTGGGCGGCCAGGTCGAGCAGCACCGGCACGCTGGGGAGGAACACCGAGGCCGTCTCACCCCGCTTGCGCACCCGTACGAAGCGGCCGATGGCCTGGGCGAAGAAGAGCGGGGTGCTGGTGGAGGTGGCGTAGACACCGACCGCGAGCCGCGGCACGTCGACGCCCTCGGAGACCATGCGGACCGCGACCATCCAGCGCGCGCTACCGGCCGAGAACTCCTCGATCTTCTCCGAGGCACCCTCCTCGTCGGAGAGGATGATCGTCGCCGACTCGCCGGTGATCTCCTTCAGCGTGCCGGCGTAGGCCCGGGCGGTCTCCTGGTCGGTGGCGATGATCATCGCGCCGGCGTCGGGCACCCCGCGCCGCACCTCGGTCAGGCGCTTGTCGGCCGCCTGGAGCACCGAGGGGATCCAGGAACCCTGCGGGTTGAGCGCGGTGCGCCAGGCCTGACCGATCAGGTCCTTGGTCAGGGGCTCGCCCAGCCGGGCGGCCACCTCGTCACCGGCGCTGGTGCGCCAGCGCATGGCCCCGGAGTAGGCCAGGAACATGACCGGGCGCACGACGCCGTCGCGCAGGGCCTCGGCGTAGCCGTAGGCATGGTCGGCGCGCGAGCGGCGGATGCCCTCCCGGTCCTCCTCGTACTCGACGAAGGGGATCGGGCTGGTGTCGGACCGGAACGGGGTACCGGTCAGGGCCAGCCGGCGAGTGGCTGGGTCGAACGCCTCGCTGACACCGTCACCCCAGGACAGCGCGTCGCCGGCGTGGTGGATCTCGTCGAGGATGACCAGGGTCTTGCCGGCCTCGGTGCGCGCCCGGTGCAGCAGCGGCTTCATCGAGACCTGGGCGTAGGTGACCGCGACCCCGTCGAACGAGGCGCCGTGGGCTCCCTGGGCATTGCTGTAGTTCGGGTCGAGGTGGATACCCACCCGCTGCGCCGCGTCGGCCCACTGCCGCTTCAGGTGCTCGGTGGGGCAGACCACGGTGACCCGCTGCACGACGCGCCGCTGCAGCAGCTCGGTGGCGATGCGCAGGGCGAACGTGGTCTTACCGGCGCCCGGGGTGGCCACCGCGAGGAAGTCGCGCGGGTTGGTGGTCAGGTACTTCTCCAGCGCCGCCTGCTGCCAGGCCCGCAGCTTGGAAGAGGTGCCCCAGGGCGCCCGGGCCGGGAAGGCCGGCGGCAGCTGGGAGGCGGCCGACGAACTGGCATGCGCCGGGTTCACGTGAGCCGGCGGGGGTGGAGGTGGAGGACCCGGCCGATCGGATACCGGGTCAAACAGCGAGGGAGCGTTGGAACCGCCGGGGGTCACGCCGCCATCCTTTCGTCGTTCACGCGGATCTGCCGGTGTCCCAGGAGATTTCCCGCATCAGGAGTGCCGCCGTCGGCCCCGTGATCCCTGGTGATTGGTCGCGTCATCGACCAGTGAGGCTACCTGCTGATGGGCGCCCGGGCGCGACGCGGACACGGCGACGACCGCCGCCGGACGAGTGCGATGGATCACGAATCAGCGCGTGACCAGGGCCGATGACGTGATCGCGATCGGGAAGGGAACCGTGAGAACCAGTTCCTCGTCACCGGCGGCCCGGCCGGTCTCGACGTAGGCCCCGTCACGCGGTTCCGTCACGCGGTTCCAGAGTGAACACGGAGGGTTCGTCCGGATCGACGATCCAGTACGACCCGACGCCCTGGTCCTGGTGACTGCTGTGCTTGTGCAGCCGGTCCTTCCTGCGGGCCCCACCGTCCACTCAGTGCTACACAGCATCACCGGCATGACCGCCATGGTTCCCCCTTTGATGTCGGCTGTCGATCAGCATGCCCTGGATCAAGCTGGTCTCGCCCGGAAACCGGCCAGTGCCACCAGCACCCCGAACCCGCCCGCGGACAGCCACATGATCGTGAACAGCCGGGCGTCGCCCCCGACCGGATCGTGCCAGGCGGCGAACGCGGCGCCGGTGATCCCGATGCCCAGCGCCGCCCCGAGTGCGTCGGACAGCTGCAGGGCCGAGGAGTTGCGGCCCTCCTGCCCGGGCTCGCTGTAGCTCAGGGTCAGGACTCCGGTGCTGGCGATCGACAGGCCCATGCCGGTGGCGCAGAAGGCCCACAGCGGCAGCACCAGCCAGCCCGAGACCGGGGGCTGGATCAGCAGGGTGAGACTGACCAGCGAGGCCGCGATGATCACGGCTCCGATCACGAAGAGCAGGTGCCGGGGAAGTCGCATCCAGGGCCGGGCCTGCACGTAGGAGCCGGCGGTCCAGCCCACGATGCCGCCGGTGAGCACCAGCCCGGCCTGGCCGGCCGCGAAGCCGTGCTGGTTGATGAGCATGAGCGGGATGAACGACTCGGCGCCGAAGAACATCCCGGCGAACAGGCCCCGCAGGGCGATGACGGTGGGCAGGCCGCGCCGCAGCAGCAGCGTGCCGCGGGGAACCAGGGGGCGGAACCCCGCCACCACGAGGAGCAGGGCGAGCACCACGACCACACCGCCCACGACGCCGTTCCCCAGACGCGCCAGCCCCCACTGCAACCCGAGCACCCCGGCCGTGACGGCCACGCCGCAGATCGCCCGGCGGCGCACCTGCGAGGGAGTCAGGGCGGACGGGTCACCGGGCTCGTGGGACGGGCCGGACCGCAGCTTCGGCAGCAGGGCCAGGGCCGGGGGCACGGCCAGCGGTACGACGAGCAGGAAGACCAGCCGCCAGGTGACCTCCTCGGCCAGCCAGCCGGCCAGGGCGGGACCGACGATGCCGGGCACCACCCAGGCACCGGCGGTCAGCGAGAAGACACGGGGACGCAGCCGGGTCGGGAAGACGTCGGCGATCACCACGTACATGGCGACGACGAGCAGGCCCGCGCCACCCCCGGCCAGGGCCCGCCCGGCCAGGAGAACCGCGAAGGTGGGCGCGAAACCACAGATCAGCTGGCCGCCGCCGAACAGCACCAGCCCGGCGGTCACCGGCCGGCGGGTGCCGGAGGTGTCGCACCAGCTGCCGCTCAGCACCACCCCGACGAGCTGGGCGGCGATGAAGACGGAGAAGCCGAAACCGATCTCCCGCACCGCGTTCAGCTCGCGGGTCAGCACGGGCATCGCCGTCGACACGGCGACCGCCTCGAAGGCGATCAGCGTGATCAGGGTGACGATGCCCGCGAGGGTGGTCAGGTACGACGAAAGCGGGGCCGACGCCATTGCCCGCTCGGGTGTTTCCGGTAGTTCGGGGTGTTGCGTGGCCCCTGGTTCAGAAGGGGGCGGCTGTTTCAGGGGTTACTTACCGCCCTCGTCGTCGCCGCCGCCGGAGTTGAGGCCCTCGTAGATGTCTTTGCACATGGGGCAGACCGGGAACTTCTTCGGGTCGCGACCCGGGACCCAGACCTTGCCGCAGAGCGCGACGACCGGCTCCCCGGAGAGGGCCGACTCCAGCACCTTCTCCTTGCGCACGTAGTGCGCGAACCGCTCGTGGTCGCCGGGCTCGACCTCCTGCTCGACGTGCTCACGCTCGAGCAGGCCGGTGGTCGAGCGGTCCGGCGAGGACATCGGGTCCAGCTGGGGTTCGGGGTAAGGCGTGCTCATGGCCACTGAGTCTACGACTAGTTCGCCTAGTTCATCGTCGGGTCGTCCGGGTACGTGGACACCAGGGCGAGCTCTCCCCGCTGGCGGCGCAGCACCTCGCCCCACAACCGGTCGGGCCGGTCGGTGAACGCGTCGCGGGGCTCGGAGTCGACGACGAACCAGGCGCCGTCGGCGATCTCGGCCTCCAGCTGGCCGGCCGACCAGCCGGCGTACCCGGCGAAGATCCGCAGCCCGGCCAGACCGGGCACGATCACCTCCGGCGGGGCGTCCAGGTCGACCAGCCCGATCGAGCCGATCAGCAGGCGCACGCCGACGGGCTCCGTGCCCTGACCCGGCATCGCGACCAGGCCGAGGGCCGAGTCGAGCTGCACCGGCCCGCCCTGGAAGAGCCGCCCCGGCGCGGTCGTGTAAGGCTGCCAGGTCGGGAGGACGGACGAGACATCCACCTCCATGGGCCGGTTCACCACGAGTCCGAGCGCCCCGTCGTCGCCGTGGTCGAGCATGAGGATCACCGTGCGGCGGAAATTCTCGTCCTCCAGGGTCGGGCTCGCGACGAGGAGGCTGCCGCTCAGCCGACGGGTCTGGATGGGCATATGCACATCATCAGGGTCGGGGACGTGTGGAGACAGCCCAAGTCACAGGGAGAGTCAGCCACGGCGCCACAGAATCGCTGTGACGATGACCACACCCACGAGATCGGCCACCACATCGGCCGGATCGCCCGACCGGTTCGGCAGGACGAAGTGCTGGAGCAGCTCACTCGCCACCGCGTGTCCGGCCAGCGCGAGAGCCACCGGCCTCAGGCGCAGATTCGCCCGGGCGGCCGCCCACAGCAGCCCGCCGAAGATCGTGGCGTGCACGACCTTGTCGACGGGCAGGCCCCCGGTGCCCGGGGCCCGCGGGGCGTAGAGCACGATCAGATGAAGGACGAGAGTCAGGACGAGGACGGTCCGTCGCCAGGGCGACGCAGCACCGAACCCGGACCCGACCGGGTCCGGTGCCGACGTCGTCCGTAAAGAATCGGTGCTCACGCCTGGACGGCCACCGCCGCCTCGTGGACGGCGGCCGCGACCACGGCGCTGACGTCCGGGTGGAACACGCTGGGAACGATGTACGCCGCGTTGCGCTCGGAGTCGGTGACCACCCCGGCCAGGGCCCGGGCCGCGGCCAGGAGCAGGTCGGTGGTGATGACTTTGGACTGGGCGTCGAGCAGGCCGCGGAAGACGCCGGGGAACGCCAGGACGTTGTTGATCTGGTTGGCGAAGTCGCTGCGGCCGGTGGCGACCACGGTGGCGTGCTGCGACGCCTCCAGCGGGTCGACCTCGGGCACCGGGTTCGCCATCGCGAACACCACCGCGTCGGTGGCCATCGTGGCGATGTCGTCACCGGTGAGGATGCCCGGCGCGGAGACCCCGACGAAGACGTCGGAACCGGCGAGCGCCTCTTTCAGTGAACCGGTGATGCCGCGCGGGTTGGTGTTCTTCGCGGTCCAGTGCAGGCTCTCCGGCAGACCGGTGCGGGCCGGGTGCACGACACCCTCGATGTCGCAGACCACCACGTCCTGCGCGCCCGCGGCGAGCAGGAGCTTGAGGATCGCGGTGCCGGCCGCCCCCGCGCCCGACATCACGATGCGGACCTGGGAGATCTCCTTGTGCACCACCTTGAGCGCATTGGTCAGCGCGGCCAGGGTGACGATCGCGGTGCCGTGCTGGTCGTCGTGGAAGACCGGGATGTCCAGGGCCTCGCGCAGGCGCTCCTCGACCTGGAAGCAGCGCGGGGCGCTGATGTCTTCCAGGTTGATGCCGGCGAACACCGGGGCGATCCGGATGACGGTCTCGACGATCTCGTCGACATCCTGCGTGTCGAGGCAGATCGGGAACGCGTCGATGTCGGCGAAACGCTTGAACAGCGCCGCCTTTCCCTCCATCACGGGCATCGCGGCGAGCGGGCCGAGATTGCCCAGGCCGAGTACCGCGGACCCGTCGGTGACCACCGCGACGGTGTTGCGCTTGATGGTCAGACGGCGTGCGTCCTCGGGGTTCTCGGCGATCGCCTGGCAGACCCGGGCCACCCCGGGGGTGTAGATCAGGGAGAGGTCGTCACGGTTGCGGATCGGCACCTTGGACTCGATGCGCAACTTGCCGCCCAGGTGCATCAGGAAGGTCCGGTCGGAGACCTTGCCGATGGTGACACCGGACAGCGAGCGCAGTGAGGCGATCACCTCGGGCACGTGGTCGCCGCCGCGCGTGGCGCAGGTGACGTCGACCTGAAGCCGGTCCACACCGGACGCCGTCACGTCGAGCGCCGTGACGATCGCGCCGGCGTGCTCGATCGCGTGGGTGAGTTCACTGACCGCGGTGGACCGGGCCGGCAGTTCCAGCCGGACCGTGATGGAGGAGGAAACACTGGGTGCGCTCGGCATGCGCCCATTGTGGTCCAACCGTGGTGTGCCGGTGACCATCGCGGGAGAAGTCGGGGCCGGTTTCGGTGCCGTCGGCCCCTTCGACCATGAACTCAATTCAGCACGTCCGCGAGGGCACCAGGTTCACCGTCGATGAAGCCCTGGTACTCGTCACACCCCATGCGCTGCAGAACGCCCAGCGTGTCGGCATCTTCCACGCCCTCGGCGACCACGAGCAGCCCCAGGCCGTGGCCGAGACCGAGCACCGAGGCCACCACCGCGCCGGCGCGCAACTGCGCGGGCAGGTCGGCAACGAACGAACGGTCGACCTTGAGCACGTCGACGGGCAGGCAACTCACGTAGTGCAAGGACGACCAACCGGTGCCGAAGTCGTCGAGGGCGATCACCACACCCAGCGCCTTGAGCTCTTCCAGCACCTGGCGGGCCGCGACCGGGTCTTCGGAGAAGGCGGTCTCGGTGATCTCCAGGACGAGCCGGCTGGGTTCCACCCCGCTCTCGGACAGGGCGCGGGTGACGGTGCGGGTGAGCCGGCCGCTGATCAGCTGCCGGGCCGAGACGTTGACGGCGAGCGTGAGCTCCGGGTGCCGGTGGCTCAGGTCGGAGAGGTCGGCGAGCGACTGTCTCAGCACCCAGTCGCCGAGCTCGACGATGCGGCCGGTGCGCTCGGCGATCGGCAGGAAGACGTCGGGTGCGAGCACGCCGAGTTCCGGGTGGCGCCAGCGCAGCAGCGCCTCGACGCCGGTGATCCGGCGCTCGCCGCAGGTACGGCGCGACTGGTAGACGAGTTCCAGCTCGCCGTCGCCGACGGCCCGGCGCAGGGCGGTGGCCAGCTCGAGACGCTCTTCCACGTTGTCGCGCAGGCTCGCGTCGAACAGTTCGTAGCGCCCTCGGCCCCGGCCCTTGGCGTGGTACATCGCGGTGTCGGCGTCGCGCAGCACGCTGGCGACCGGGTCGTCGTCCTCGGGCACGGCGTCGATGACCGTGACCCCTACGCTGACGCCGGGCGCGACCTCGGCGTCGCCGATGACGATCGGGTCGTCGAGCACCTCGATGATGCGCCCGGCCATGGCGACCGCGTCGTTGACCGCGTCCACGGCCATGACCACCACGAACTCGTCACCGCCGAAGCGCGCGACGACGTCGGCGCTGCGGCAGCGGCGCCGCAGCCGCTGGGCGACCGTGACCAGTACCTGGTCGCCGACGGCGTGACCGAGCCCGTCGTTGATGTCCTTGAAACCGTCCAGGTCGCAGAAGAGAACGGCAAGACGACGCTTGCCTCCGGGCCCGGCCGGCCCCTCCCCCGTACGCAGCCGCGCCATCGACGCGGCCAGCCCCTCCATCAGGACGGTGCGGTTGGGCAGGCCGGTCAGGGAGTCGTGGGTGGCACGGTGGTTGAGGTCGTGGTCGCCCGACGGCGGGGCGTCCGGGTCGACGACCCGGTTGACGGCGACCAGCCCGCGGGAGGCGCCGGCCTGGTCGTAGAGGGCGGCGACGGTCGACTCGATCTCGACCACCGCGCCGGAACGGCTGATCTGCCGGACGAACCCGTGCCAGCGCCCCTGCACATGCACGTGGCGCCGGGCGACCGCCGCGTCACCCTGCGCGTAGATGGTCTCGATCAGTTCGGCGAGCCGCTGCCCGATCGCGTCGCCCGCGAGGATGCCGTAGGTGCGCTCGGCGGCCTCGTTCCAGTGGGTGACCAGCTCGAACCGGTCGATGCCGATCACTGCGTCGTGCAGGATCGGGAGCAGTGAGCCGGTCACGTCGGTCGCGGCGGCCCGGGCGGGCGCCGGACCGCGTGCGGGCATGCCGAATCCCGGGGGCGCCAGCCGCAGCCCCCGGTCCTGGTTCAGATCCGATTGCGTCACGATGCAGCACACAGTATCTCCCGTGTCGCATTCTGTAACGGCGATTGGTCTGATTCGGCCCGTTTCCGAGCTGGGAAGTTGCTGGGAAACGTTCAGGAACCGCGGACCGTGGACTCCCGCACGATCAGTTCGGGCAGGTAGACCACCTGACGGTGCTGGTGTTCGACGCCACTCTCGTGCGCCGTGGTCTCCTCGGTCAGCAGTTCCGCCGCGGTCCGGCCGATCTGGTGCCGGGGCTGGCGCACGGACGTCAGGGGCACCGCCGCCGCGGCGGCGAACTCGATGTCGTCGTACCCGACGATGGCGAGATCGTCCGGCACCCGGATGCGCAGGCGGGTCATCTCCTGCAGCAGCCCGAGGGCCAGGAGGTCGTTGGCACAGAACGCGGCGGTGGGGCGCCGCGAGGCCGGCATGCCCGCCAGACGCTGACCGGCCGCCCGCCCCTCGGCCACGGTGAGGGCCGCCGTCGGCAGCTCGGTCAGCACCCCGGCGCCTTCGACCGCACCGCGAAAACCGCTGAGCCGGTCCTGCACCTGGCCGATGGAGTCCGGCCCGCCGACGAAGGCGAAGCGCTCGTGACCACTCTCGACCAGGTACTCACCCGCCAGCCGGCCGCCGTAGACGTCGTCCACCGACACCGAGCACCAGTCGTCACCACCGGTGCGGTCGACGAGCACCACCGGCACGCCGATCCCCGGCAGCGCCGCCCGGCCGACCCCGCCCGGATCCACCGGCGTGACCAGCACCCCCCGCACCCGCTGCTCGAAAAGCAGTTCCAGGTACTCGTGTTCCCGCTGGCGGCTGTTGTCGCTGTTACAGAGGAACACGGCCAGCCCGGCATCCCGGGCGGCCTCCTCGACGCCGCGGGCGACGTCGGTGAAGAACGGGTTGGCGGCGTCGAGCACCAGATAGCCGATGGTGCGGCTGGCCCCGGCCCGCAGGTGCCGCGCGGACTCGTTGCGCACGAAGCCGAGTTTCTCGATCGCGGACTCCACCCGGGAGCGGGTCGCCGCACCCACCCGGTCGGGCCGGTTCAGCACGTTGGAGACCGTGCCCACCGAGACCCCGGCCGCGGCCGCGACGTCCTTCACGCTGACCGAGCTGGACAACCTGTCCGTCCCCTCTCCGGGATCCCACCACGAAATGCTGATTGAAACGCCTCAGCACCCCGAGCGCCAGAACCGCTCGCCGCACGGGCACCTCGACACGACGTGCGCCGGACATTCTCCCCCACGGCGTCGCTGAACTGCGCCGACGGGTCCGCCCGGCTCGCCGGCGGCTGTGACCCTTGACACTCACGAGCGGTCAGACATAGCGTCACCGGACCTGAATCGTTTCAAGCACCTGGTCTTCCGAGGAACCGAGCCCATGAACAGGTACTGCTTCCTGCTGCAGGTCCGGCCCGAGCGGCTCGCCGAGTACAAGGAGCGTCACGCCGCCGTCTGGCCGGAGATGCTCCAGGCCCTGGCCGACTCCGGCTGGACCAACTACTCGCTCTTCGCCCGCGAGGACGGCCTGCTGGTCGGCTACGTCGAGGCGCACGACCTGACCGCGGCTCAGGAGGCCATGGCCCGCACCGACGTGAACTCCCGCTGGCAGGACGAGATGGGCGAGTTCTTCATCGGGCTCGACGGCCGGTCCCCGGACCAGGGCTTCCTGCTGCTGGAAGAGGTTTTTCATCTGGAGGACCAGCTGGGGAAGACGGTCTGACCGGCACGGCGAAGGGCCGGGACCCCCGGGGGTCACCGGCCCTTCGCCCGGGTCGTTACTTGACGTGCTTGCCCTCGGCGACGCCGGCCGGGACCGGCTGGGCCGACTGGACCGGCCGGGCGTCGTCGGCGAGCTCCGAGGGCGACTCGCCCACATCGGACGGCTTCATCGACACGGTCTTGCGCAGGGCGACCTCCTCGATGAAGAGCGTCGCGATCAGGCCGAACACCCCGACCACCGCGGCGACCAGGAAGATCCGGGCCGTTCCGTCGCCGTACGCGGCGCGGACCACCTCGGCGACCGGGGCCGGCAGGTTCTTCACGTCGAGCGTGCTGCCGCCCGCCGCAGCCGCGGAGGGATCGATGCCGATGCCGACCAGGCCCTTCATGATCAGGTCGGTGACGTGGCTGGCCAGGATCGCGCCGAGCACCGTGACACCGACCGCGCCACCGAGCGACCGGAAGAAGGCGATGACGCCGCTGGCGGTACCGATGTCGGTGCTGTCGACGGTGTTCTGCACAGCCAGGACCAGGTTCTGCATCGAGGCACCGACACCGGCGCCGACCAGGACCATGTAGAAGCCGATGAGCACCAGCGAGGTGGTGTGGTCGATGGTGCCCAGCAGGGCGAACCCGACCACCAGCAGAGCCACGCCGCCGACGATGTAGCGCTTGTAGTACCCGGTGGAGACGATCAGCCGGCCGACGATGATCGACGAGACCATCACGCCGAGCATCAGCGGCATGGTGAGAAGACCGGCCTCGGTGGGCGAGTAGCCGCGGGCCACCTGGAAGTACTGCCCCAGGAAGACCGATCCGCCGAACATCGCGATACCGACGGCGAGGGAGGCGATCACGGCAAGCAGCGTGGTGCGCTTGCTGATGATGGCCGGCGGCACGACCGGCTCCTTGACCCGGCGCTCCACCACCACGGCGAGGGCCAGGACGACACCCGCGCCGATCAGGAACGCGGCGGTCTGCCAGGACATCCAGGCGAAGTCGTCACCCGCGAAGGAGACCCAGATCAGCACGGCGCTGACGGCCGCGGCGATCAGCGTGGCGCCGCCCCAGTCGATCGAGGCCTTGCGAGGGTGGTGCTCCAGGTGCAGCGTCTTCTGGATCAGGACCAGGGCGATCACGGCCAGCGGGACACAGACGTAGAAGCACCAGCGCCAGCCCAGCGAGCTGTCGACGATCACACCACCGATGAGCGGGCCGCTGACGGTCGCGAGCGCCATCACCGAGCCGAGGTAGCCGTTGTAACGGCCACGCTGGCGGGGCGGGATCATGGCGCCGATGACGGTCTGGGCCAGGGCGGTGATGCCGCCCATGCCGATGCCCTGGATGACCCGGAAGCCGATCATCATGCCGGTGTTCTGGGCGGCCCCGGAGGCGGACGAGCCGATCACGAAGATCACGATCGCCAGCTGGAGCAGGAACTTCTTGTTGAACAGGTCGGAGAGCTTGCCCCAGATCGGGGTGGTCGCCGTCATGGCCAGCAGCGTCGCCGTGACCAGCCAGGTGTAGGCCCGCTGCGAGCCGTGCAGGTCGGCGATGATCGTCGGCAGCGCGTTGCTGACGATGGTCGAGCTGACCATGCCGACGAACAGGGCGGCGAGGATACCGACGAGGGCCTCGACGATCTGCCGGTGCGACATCTCGGAGGAAGGGGGTAAGGACTGCTGCGACGGCGAATTGACCGTACTGGAGCTCATGAGTGGACCTTTCTCGTACTGCTTGGTGTCGCTTCTCCAGCTGTGCCCGCCGCGCGGTGCGCCGTCGGATCGCCGCGCCGGGACGCCGGATCGTTGTCGTGGATGACCTGCTGCAGGGCCTCGTCCAGCCGGAGGAGCTGGGCACAGAGCGACTGCGCCTCCGGCTCCGTCCAGCTGTCCAGGGCCTTCATCACCAGAGCGGCCCGGTGTGCCCGCATGTCGGCCAGGCGCTGCCGGCCGGCCGGCGTGACGTGAGCCAGCCAGGCCCGGCCGTCCTGCGGGTCGGGCCGGCGGGCGGTCAGACCCACCGCCTCCAGCACCGCGAGCTGACGGCTGACCACCGAGTTGTCCACCCCCAGGACCTCGGCGAGGCCCGAGGAGCGAACCTCCCCGAGGCTCTCCACCTGACTGAGCACCATCAGCGAGCTCAGCGAGAGCCGGTCCGCTTCCTTGCCCGAGAGGGCCTTCATCGAACGGCCCACCGACTGCATCTGGAGGAACAGGTCGGAGACCGCTTCGGCGGTGACAGACATGGCCGCCCTCTTCCCAGGATGTTTGCTTGCCTCACACAACTATAAAGGGAACCGTTGCACAGGGCAACTAATTCCCGGCCGCGCTTATAGGGTGGCCGCGTGTCACCAGACGATCCCCAGCACGCCCCGGCCACCCCCGAGGCCGGGGAACACCTGCCCACCGCGTTCACCACGATCGAGCAGGAGCTCACGGTGTTCGTCCGGCGGGCCCGTGGCTTCTCGGCCCAGATGTCCCGGGAGTTCCACCCCGACCTCGAGCCCGGCGCCTACGCGATGCTGCTCTGGCTCGACGACGTGGGCTCGGCCCGGATGACGGAGATGGCCTCGTACTTCGGCATCGGCAAACCGACCGTCTCGCGGCAGCTGCAGCTGATGGAGAAGCTTGACCTGATCACCCGCGAGGTCGATGAGAACGACCGGCGGGCCCAGCGGCTCACCCTCACCGAGAACGGCGCCGCCCTGGTCCACCGGGCGCGCGGGGCCCGGCGGGAGAGCTTCCGGGTGAAGTTCGGCGACTGGCCGGCCGAAGACGTGGATCGGCTGGCCGAGCTGCTGACCCGTCTCAACGAAAGCCTGAGCAAGCCCAACAGTCAGTGAACGGGAGAGCAGTGTCCGACGCAGATGTGTTCGACGTGATCGTGATCGGGGCCGGCCCGGCCGGTGAGAACGTGGCCGGCCGCACCGCCGCCGGCGGACTGAGCACCGTGATCGTGGAACGGGAACTGCTCGGCGGTGAGTGCTCCTACTGGGGCTGCATCCCGAGCAAGACACTGATCCGTCCGGGTGACGTGATCGCCGCCGCGAAGCGCGTTCCCGGCGCCGCGCAGGCCGTGACCGGAACCGTCGACGTGCAGGCCGCCCTGGCCCGCCGCGACTACATGACCTCGAACTGGGACGACTCCTCCCAGGAGCCGTGGCTGAACGACAGCGGCATCGCCCTGGTGCGGGGCCACGCGAAACTGACGGGCCCGCGCACCGTCGAGGTCACCGAGTCCTCCGGCACCACCCGCACCCTGACCGCGAACCGGGCCGTGGTGCTGGCCACCGGCACCACCGCCGTGGTGCCGCCGATCCCGGGACTGGCCGAGGCCGACCCGTGGACCAACCGCGGCGTCACCGAGATGAAAGACGTGCCCGACCGGCTCGTCGTCATCGGTGGCGGTTTCGTCGGGGCCGAGATGGCGCAGGCGGTGAAGCGCCTGGGCGCATCCGAGGTGACGGTGCTGGAGGGCGGGCCCCGCCTGCTCTCCCGCGAGGAACCCTTCGCCGGCGACGAGGTAGGCAAAGCTTTCGCGGCAGAAGGCATCTCGGTGCGCACCGGGGTCAGGGCGACCAAGGTCGAGCGGCACGACGACGGTACGGTCACGGTCACCCTCGACCAGGGTGACGCGGTCACGGCCGACCAGGTCCTGGTCGCCACCGGTCGCCGCCCCCACACCGACGACCTCGGCCTCGACACCGTCGGCCTGACGCCGGGCCGGCCGGTCGAGGTGGACGATCAGCTGCGGGCCACCGGGCTGGAGCAGAACGACTGGCTCTACGCCGTCGGAGACGTCAACGGTCTGGCTCTACTCACGCACATGGGCAAGTACCAGGCCCGGATTCTCGGCGACGTGCTGATCGGGAAAGACGCGCGGGACCGCTCCAGCCGCGACGTGGTGCCCCGCGTGACGTTCACCGACCCGCAGGTCTGCGCCGTCGGCCTGACCGAGAAGCAGGCCCGTGACCGGGGTCTCGACATCCGGGTGCTCACCTACCCGACCGGCAGCGTGTCCGGGGCCTACACCTCGGGCGACGGTGTGGAGGGCACCAGCCAGATCATCGTCGACACCGCCCGGGAGGTGATCGTCGGCGCGACCTTCACCGGGCCGGGGGTCTCCGAGCTGCTGCACTCGGCGACGATCGCGATCAGCGCCCAGGTGACGCTGCCCGACCTGTGGCACGCCGTACCGAGTTTCCCCACGGTCAGCGAGGTCTGGCTGCGCCTGCTGGAGGCGTACGGCCTGTAGGGAAAACCACCCAATAAAAGGACGCCCCACCGACTCGAGTCGGTGGGGCGTCCTTTATTCAGTGCTGGCCTTAGTTGATCGGGGCCTGACGCGGGCCACGGCTCGGGCGGCCGCTGCCGCCACCGGCCGGACGGCCACCGCGGGGGGCGCCGAAGCCGCCGCCACCCTCGCGACGCATGCCCCCGCCGACACCACCGCCACCACCGGACCGGCGGCGCTGGCCACCGGACGAACGCTCCGGACGGGCCGGGGCGAGCGGGCGGACCTCGAACGGCTCACCGGACTCGGCGATCTCACGAACCGCCGCATGACCGGGGTGAACCTGGTCCATGGTGGCCGTGACCGAGGCGTCGCGGTGCAGACGGTTGATCTCGCGGGTCTGACCCGGCTCGGCGAACGCGACGACCGTGCCCCGGGCCCCGGCGCGCGCGGTGCGGCCGGAACGGTGCAGGTAGTCCTTGTGGTCACCGGGCAGGTCGTAGTGCACGACCAGGTCGACGTCGTCCACGTGGATGCCACGGGCGGCGACGTCGGTCGCGACCAGAACGCGGGGCGAACCGGCGGCGAACGCGTCGAGGGCGCGCTGACGCTGGTTCTGGTTCAGGTTGCCGTGGATCGCGGTGGCCTCGGCCCCGGCGCGGGACAGCTGGCGAGCCAGCCGGTCGGCGCCGTGCTTGGTGCGCACGAAGAAGATCGTGCGGGCCGGGCGGATCGCGATCTCGCTGGCCACGAGCAGCTTCTCGGCCGCACCGCTGAGGGCGAAGACCTTGTGGTCCATCGCCGTGGCGGCGTCGGTGGTCTGCTTGACCGCGTGGAACGCCGGCTCGTTGAGGTACTCGGTGACCAGCTTGTCCACGCCGCCGTCGAGCGTGGCCGAGAGCAGCAGACGCTGCGTGTCGACCGGGGTGGCGTCGAGGATGCGCCGGACCGCGGGCAGGAAGCCCAGGTCGGCCATGTGGTCGGCCTCGTCCAGCACGCTGATCTCGACCTGGGACAGGTCGGCCGCGCGGCGGTCCATCAGGTCGATCAGTCGGCCCGGGGTGGCGACGACGACGTCGACGCCACGACGCAGCGCGTCGATCTGCCGGCTGATCGAGAGACCGCCGACGACTGTGGTGACGCGCAGGCCCAGCGGGCGGGACAGCGGGTTCAGCGCCTCGTTGACCTGGCGGGCCAGCTCACGGGTGGGCACCAGGATGATGGCGCGCGGCGTGGAGGCCACGCGCTGCTTCGGCTCGGCGGCCAGGCGCGCCAGCACCGGGATGCCGAAGGCCAGGGTCTTGCCGGAGCCGGTCTGGGCGCGACCGAGCACGTCGCGCTTGGCCAGCGCGTCGGGCAGCACCCGGGTCTGGATCGCGAAGGGCTTCTCCATGCCCTCGGCGGCCAGCGCCGTGACCAGCTGGCGGGGAAGGCCCAGCTCGACGAACGACTGGTCGTCGGGGGCGGGAGCCTCGGCGGCAGCGGTCAGAGCCTGCTCGAGGGGGTTGGGACCGGCCGGCGGGCGGGGACGCCCGGAACGACGGGGACCACTCGGACGACCGGAGGAGCGACGGGGCTGGTTACTGCCGCCGAAACGAGAACCGGACGAACGGGGACGATCAGTGGTGTACGGCATGTATGTGCGACTACTCCATCATTTGCGCAGGAGGCCACGCCGTTCGGAGACGCCGGCCCCTACTGACAGGACTCGACCTGAGGCTCCGAATGACCGATGACGGCCTGCGGCCGGCAATACCTCTACCGGCGGTGTGGAGCGACTCTTTACGTGCGACCACGCGGACGGCTCGCCCGCTAGAGCGGCGGCGCAGATCGCGTCGCCAGTGAGGACAGCGTATCAGGGCCATGATTTCTTCCGGGCGCCTGCGATCTTGCCGATGGATTTCCGGAGCGCGAACGTACGTCACCCGGTGTTCACCGGCTTCACCCGATCGGCCCCAGCACCCGGTCGAGGTAGGCGTTGGTGAACAGCCCCTCCGGGTCCAGGCGCCGGCGCAGGGCCGCGAACTCGTCGAGCAGCGGGTAGACCTTGCGCAGGCCCGCGGCGTCCTGGGTGTGGATCTTGCCCCAGTGCGGCCGGCCGCCGTAGTCGGCCATGATCCGCTCGACCGCCCCGAAGTACCCCTCGTGCCGGGACTGCGCGGGCACGTGCACGGCCATGAACGCCGACGCCCGGCCCGAGGCCATCGACAGCGGGATGTCGTCCGGCGCCAGCACCCGGACCTCGACCGGGAAGGGGATGCGCCAGCCCGAGTTGTCCACCACCTCCCGCACCCGGCGCACGGCTTCCGGCATCGCCGCCCTCGGGATCGCGTATTCCATCTCCTTGAACCGCACCCGCCGGGAGGTGGTGAAAACTCTTTCGGAACGGTCGGTATAAGTGCGCGAGCCCCACACCCGCACGGCGAACCGGTTGATCGGGACCACCGCGGCCGGCACCCGGCGACCGGCCGCGACCGCCACCCGGAACACCTCGTTCGCCATCAGTTCCTCGTCCCACCAGGTGCGGATCCGGCCCAGCGGCGCCAGGGTGGTGTCCAGCGGCAGGCGGGTCTTGTAGCGGGTCTGCACCCGGTCGGTGTGGGGGAACCAGTAGAACTCGAAATGATCGATGTTCTCGGCCAGTTCGTCGAACCGCGCGAGCACCTCGGGCAGCGGCACCGCCATCTCCTGCGCACACAGCGCGAAGGCCGGGACCGTCTGCAGCGTGACCGTCGAGATCACGCCGAGCGCACCGAGACTCACCCGGGCGAACTCGAAGACCTCCGGATTCTCGGTCGGCGAGCAGTGCAGCACCCCGCCGTCGGCGGTGACCAGCTCCAGGGCCCGCACCTGGGTGGAGATCGCCCCGAACCGGGCTCCGCTGCCGTGCGTTCCGGTGGCCAGGGCGCCCGCGACGGTCTGCCGGTCGATGTCGCCGAGATTGGTCAGGGCCAATCTGGCCCCGGCCAGGATCGGATTGAGCCGGTACAGCGGCATTCCGCCCTCGACCGTGACCAGGCCGGTGGTGGTGTCGATCGAACGCACCCCGGCGTGCCGGTCGAGCCGCAGCTGGAGCTCTTCGGGGCGGGCGATGCCGGAGAACGAATGGCTGGCCCCCACCGGGCGCAATTTCCGCCCGGCCGCCCGGCGCACCGCCTCGACGATCTCGCCGGTACCCCGGGGCGAGATCACCGAGCAGTCGGCGGTCTCGCAACCCGCCCAGTTCGCCCAGCCGGTCTCGTTTCTCGTACTCGTCACCACGGCTGTCCCCCCGAGGCCCCATCTGGACAAGCGTCCAGTTCTTGTCAGTTTGTCCGGCCACGCTGCGTGAGTCAATGGTGACGCCGCTACCAGATCAGCCCTTGACCGATTCGCCCGATACGTCGACTCTTGCCCGCATGACCGCGCCTGAGACCGTGCGCCCCGTCCTGCCGCCCCCGGCCGCGACCAGAGCCCGTCTGGACGCCGCGACCTCCCACCTCGACCCTCCGGTGGCCGTGGTCGATCTTCCCGCTCTCGACGCCAACGCGGCAGACCTCGTGCGCCGGGCGGGCGGTAAACCGATCCGCCTGGCGAGCAAGTCGATCCGCTGCCGGGCCGTGCTGGAGCGGGTGCACGCCCGGCCCGGGTTCTCCGGCGTGCTCGGCTTCACCCTGGCCGAAGCCCTCTGGCTGGCAACCACCTTCGAGGACGTGGTGGTCGGCTACCCGACCGCCGAACGGAACGCCCTGGGCGAGCTGGCCGCCGACGAGCGGGCCCGGCAGCGGGTGACGCTGATGATCGACTCGGTCGAGCAACTCGACCTGATCGACGCCGTGGCGCCCCAGCATCCGGAGCTGCGGATCTGCCTGGACCTGGACGGCTCCCTGCGCGCCGCCGGCGGGCGGGTGCACATCGGGATGCGGCGCTCCGGCGTGTTCACCGCGGCCGATGCCCTGAGACTGGCCCGCAGTGTCGACGCCAGGAGCGGTTTCCGGCTCGTCGGGATCATGTCGTACGAGGGGCAGGTGGCCGGGCTCGGCAACCGGCCGCCGGGAAAACGGCTGTACGGGCTGGCCGTCACCGCGATGCAGGCGCTGTCGGTGCGGGAGCTGGCGAGCCGCCGGGCCGAGGTCGTCGCGGCGGTGAACGCGCAGCACCCGCTGCAGTTCGTCAACGCCGGGGGCACCGGCAGCCTGGAGACCTCCGCCGCCGAGGCCGCCGTCACCGAGGTCACGGCCGGCTCCGGTCTCTACGGGCCCGCCCTGTTCGACGCCTACCGCCGCTTCCGCCCCGCCCCCGCCGCGCTGTTCGGCACCGACGTGGTGCGCCGCCCCGGACCGGGATTCGTCACGGTGACCGGTGGCGGCTGGATCGCCTCGGGCCCGGCCGGCCGCGACCGGGCTCCGGTGCCCACCTATCCCCCGGGGCTATCGCTCACCGGGGCGGAGGGAGCGGGCGAGGTGCAGACCCCGTTGCGGGGAGGGCCCGCCGACGCGCTGGCGGTCGGCGACCGGGTCTGGTTCCGGCACGCGAAGGCCGGTGAGCTCGCCGAGCACGTGGCCCATTTCCGGTTGGTCTCCGCCGACGGCTCGGTCGAGACGGTGCCCACCTATCGGGGCGAGAACCAGCACTTCCTGTGACCGACCGACCGAAGATGAGGGACCTCGTCCTCAAACCGCAACAGCCGCGAGACCCACTCACTGCCGGAGCGGGTCTCGCGACCGTGAATACTGCTGCTACAGCTGGGTATCGATCTCACTCCCGGTCCGGGTGAGGGTCACCTGAACCTGGGAGACCTGTAGCCCGGTGGTGTCCCCGAGCTGCTGGAACTCGTCAATCGCTTCCTCGACGGAATTCACGGTGGTGTTGGGGTTCAGGAAAGTGCTGACGGCGGCCTGATCGAGACTCCGCTGCTGATCGATCGCATTCTGATCGTTGATCACCTCCGTTGTCGCCTGCAGGTCCTGCTCGGCGAGGAGCTGGTCCTGCAGCTGAGCCCGCTGGACGCCGATCGCCTCCAGCGCGGCCTGACGGTCATCGGCCCGGTTCTGAGCCTCCAGTTGCGCCTGCAACTGGGCCTGTCGCTCGTCCTGACGATCCAGGATCGCCTGCTGGGCCTGCTGACCCTGTACCGACTGGTCGTTCAGCCGGAGTTCATTCTGCTGGGCGAGGAACTGAGCCTGCTGGCTGACAGCCGTGGCCGTTTCCCCGAGATCACCGATGGGGCCGATGGTCATGTCTGTACCTCGATTCTTTTCGACGGATACCGACGTGATGAGCATCGGCCGCACCCCCGCGCCCAGTTACCGGTGCGGTGCGCCGTTCGGGGGAACGAGGTGGCGCATTAGCTCCGGCGGAGCAGTGACCGGTTGCGGGGGACGGTGACCGGGCGTCGACTACGCCCCGCCGCCCAGGAACTCCCGCAGCCAGTCGTACTGCTCGATCTCCTGGTAGGCCTGGCCACCCTCGTGGTCGTTGTAGGCCCACTCCCGGATCTCCTTGCGCCCCGGCCAGGCGTTGTAGGCGCCGTAGACCGTGGAGGGCGGACAGGTCCGGTCCATCAGGGCGACCGAGAACAGGGTCGGCATCGTGCCGCCGCTGCGGGCGAAATTGACGCCGTCGAAGTAGGCGAGCGTGTTCATCAGCTGCCCGGCGGCGTCGCGGCGGCGGGACAGGAAGGTCGACAGTTCGGTGTACGGCAGCTGGGTGGCGATCCAGGCGGCGCGGGGGAAGTCGCAGAGGAAGGGCACGTCGGCCATGACCGCCTGCGCCTCACCGAGCACACCGCCCGCGATCGCCAGCCCACCTCCCTGGCTGATTCCGGTGGTGATCAGCCGGTCGGCGTCCACCGCGTCCAGGCCCCGGGCCACGTCGACGGCCAGGACCGCGTCGGTGATCAGCCGGCGGTAGTAGTGCGTCTGCGGCGATTCCCAGCCGCGGGTGAGGTAACCCGGTACGCCGGGGCCCTGCTCACCGGAGTCCTGCGTGTCCCCGCCCTGGGCGCGGGTGTCCATCACCAGCTGCGCGTAGCCGGCCAGCGCCCAGCCGATCCGCTCGTGCGGCAGACCCCGGCCGCCGGTGTAGCCGATGTACTGCACGACGCCGGGCAGTGGCTCGTCACCCCGGCCGGCCGGCCGGTGCAGCCAGCCTTTCACCGGCTGGCCGCCGAACCCGGCGAACGTGACGTCCCAGGTGTCGACCGCCGTCAGGCGGTTGTCCACCTTCTCCAGCCGCGGGGCCCAGGACGCCTCCCGTGACTCCTTGAGCGTGTTCCGCCAGAACTCGTCGAAGTCGTCCGGCCGGGTGACCGACGACGCGTAGGTGCGCAACTCGTCGAGAGGAAGATCCGCGTAGCCCACTGTCTGTCCTTCCCTGGGAAGCGATGTGCCGATGTCAGGCCGTGGTCACCGCGTACACCGCGGCGCCGATCAGGGGGGCGTGCTCGGTGTCCACCGCCGCGCGCAGCACCACGTCGCGGGCCAGGCCCTTGCGCAGCGGCGCCTCGATCAGGTCGAAGGAACCCGCCACCGAGCCACCGAGCACCAGCACCTCGGCTCCGAAATCCCGCACGTAGGGCGACAATGCCTCGCCGAGCGCCCGGAAGGTGTGGTTCCACAACTCGATCGCCGGGCTCGTCCCCCGGCGCACCAGCGCGGCGATCTCGTGCACGTCGAGGTTCTCACCGGTCTTCTCGGCGTAGGCCCGGCGGATCGCCCGGCGAGACACGGTCTCCTCGAGTTCCGCACCGCCCCAGACGATGAAGTGCGCCTCCCCGTCCGGCGGGACACCCGGCCCGGCGGACATCGACACCCCGTCGGCCACGAACGCCGACCCGACCCCGGTACCCAGCGTCAGGCAGACCGCCCGGGTGAAGCCCTTCGCCGCCCCGGCGGCGTACTCTCCCAGGCCGAAACTGTCGGCGTCGTTGAGGAAGACGACCTGCCCCGGGGTCTGCGCGAGCCCGGTGACCAGGGCCTGCCGCACGTCGAACCCGTTGAGCGACTCGAACTTCCCGACCCCCGCGTACCGCCCGACGCCGGTGTCGTACTCGAACGGGCCGGGCACGGCGACGCCCCAGGTCGAGCCGGCCGGGACATCGATCCAGGCGGCGCCTTCCAGCATGGTGGCCACGAAGGCCGCCGACGACACGTCGGGCTCGAGGTGGAAGCGCCGGCTGCGCACCACCCGCAGGCCCTCCAGCGACACCAGGGCCGCCGTCAGGTGTGAGCCGCCGATCTCCAGCACCGGCACGTTCACGGCTGGATCACCACGTTGCGCAGGGGTTTACCGTCGCGCAGGGCCTCGGCCTGGGAGCGCACCAGCGCTGCCACCCGAGGGGCCATGGCCGTGGTGTTGCCCCCGACGTGCGGGGTGATGATGACGTTGTCCAGCTTCCACAGCGCATGCCCGGCCGGCAGCGGCTCGGGGTCGGTGACGTCGAGCGCCGCCCGGATCCGGCCGGTGGACAACTCCTCGACCAGGTCGTCCGTGACCGCGACCGGCCCCCGGGCGACGTTCACGAACAGCGCGCCGGCTTTCATCGCGCGCAGGAAGGCGGCGTCGACGAGGCCGGTGGTGGAGGGGTTCAGCGGCACGACGACCACCACGACGTCGGCCGTCGGGAGCAGCTCCGGCAGCTCGGAGATGCCGTGGACGACACCACCCGCGTCCGTACGCCGGGTCGACGCGACCCGCACCAGGGTGACCTCGAACGGCGCGAGCCGGGCCATGATCGCCTGCCCGACACCGCCCTGTCCGATGACGAGCACCGTGGAGTCGGCCAGCGAGCGGGTCTGCCCGCCCTCCCACGCGCCGTGGTCGGCCGCCCGCACGAACCGCGGCAGCTCACGCTGCGCCGCGATGATCAGGCCCAGGGTGAGCTCGGCGGTGGAGGTCTCGTGCACACTGGCGGCGTTGCAGAAGGTCAGCCCCTCGGGGAGTACCTCGGCGACCCCGTCGTACCCGATGCTCTGGCTCTGCACCACGCACCGGTCGACCTGATCGAGCACGCTCAGTGCCCCGGCCTGCGACAGGTACGGCACCACCACCAGGTCGAGATCACGCCGCGGAGGTGGGCCCTGGAGCGTCCACCGCACCGCGGTGATGCCGGGCACGCCGGACACCGCCTCGAGCAGTTCGTCACTGGGCAGACTGACCACGATCGCCATGTGGCGAAGCCTTACATCCCGAGGCGTCCGGACGCCAGGGGCGGGCCCGTGAGCTCCGCGGCGTCGATCGCCCGGGCGGTTTCCCGCAGACCGGCCCGGTCGGCGCCGGGGTCGAGGGCCTGCCGGGTCACGTCGGCGCGGGCCCGGAAGGTGGTGGGGCGGTCGAAGAGCGTGGACCAGGGCACCACTCCGACCGCGGCGACGTGCACGCCGTCGAGGCGGATCGTGCCGCTGCTGTCGGTGGTGATGCCCAGCTCGTCGCGGCGGACCACGGCGAGGACCTCGTCCGGCTCGTCGGTCTCCTCGGCCAGCTCGTCGACGAGCACGGCGCGCGCGACCAGCCAGTCGGACCGGATCTCCCCGCTGCTCTCGCCGTCGAGGCGGTAGACGCCGTTGCGCCAGCGGCACAGGGTCAGCGGCACGGGAGAGACGGTGCCCAGGTCGGCGAAGCAGGCCCCGGCCAGGGCCTGGGCGAAGAAGTAATCCTGCTGGCCGGGTGTGCCCTGCTCGGTCAGGGCCCGCAGGAACATCGTGTGGCCGTGCAGGAGCCGGGCCAGCGGGATCGAGGCGGAGGCCAGCAGGCGGTGCACCTCGGTCAGCGTCTCCACCGAGCACTGCGGGCCGCCGAACGCGGCGGGGACGGTGATACCGGTCAGCCCGGAGGCGAAGAACAGGTCGGTCCCGTCCGCCTCCGGTGTCACCGCATCACGCAACCGCCCGGCCGCCACGAGGGCGTCCGCGTCGCCGGCCACGGTCTGGGTCATCACCATGGCGCCAGGATGCTGGACGAAGGGCCGGGTGGGAAACGTCCGCCACGCAGATCACCGCAAAATGACGGGTGGAGTGAATGGACGGTGACACTCCGGGTATCGAAAAGAATTTTCCGGCAATAGGACTCAGAGCCAAGATCAGCTTGGGGAGCCCCCCGGGCGGGAACGCACGATCGTCAGCCCCTCCAGCTCACTGAGGTCGGGGAGGGTGAGTAGATCGTGGACGCGGTGCAGTCCGGGTTCGGCTGTCGGGGCCCGGCGGACGGCGAGCGCGGCGATGTGGGCGGCGTAGGGCAGCTGACTGTGCGCGGTGGCGTGACTCACACTCCGGCCGGCGCGGGCGAAGACGTGCCAGGTGCGGTTGCCGAGCAGGTGCAGGGCGGCCGGCAGCCGGCTCGCGCCGCGTACCCGGGTCAGGCCCCGCAGCAGCGCGGTGGTGAAGCGGTCGCTGGTGGCGAAGTAGGTGCGCACGGGACGGCCCAGTCCGGCGGTGAGCATCTGCTGGTCGGGGAAGTCGACCCGGGTCAGGCGGCGGCGGGTACCGTCGGGCAGCGTGACGGTGTGACGGCCGCTGAAGTTCCGTACTTCCTCACCGGTGGCCGGATCGGTGAAGTGGCTACCGAGCAGCGCGTAGGTGGAGCCGGTGTCGGCCGCGCTCTGCGGGTCGCCGGCGCCGAGCACCACACCGATCTCGACCGGGTCGGGGCCCTGGTCGTGTGCGGCCACGTCGCGGGCCAGCATCCCGGCCAGCACGGGCACCAGCCGGGCATCGGCCAGGACGGGGGTCTTGTGGTGCGTGCTCGCCAGCTCGGACAGGTAGGCCGCGGAGCCGCCGAGTTCGACGAAGGCGGCCCCGGCCGAGGTGGCGCGGGCCACGAGGCGGGGGTCTTCCCGGCCCGAGGCATTGACCACGACCGTGGCCTGGCTCGCCGCGTGGAAGAGGTCTTTCAGGTCGCCGCGCAGGTTCAGCATCTGCCCGTAGCGCCCGGGATCACGTCCGGCGAGCACCGCGGTGTCGCCCATCTGTGCGAGAGCCGTGGCGGTCGCCCGCCCGACCGCGCCGTGTCCGTCGAGGACGAGTACCCGCACTTCGTTGCTCCTTCAGGAAGTAGAACCGCGTTTTCCACTATGCGTGAGGGCGTCCGGGCTCGCGCGGTGAGGTCAGGATCGGCCGGTGGGCCGGGACGCTTTAACGGGACGCGCGGTGGCCGGGGCCCGGCTCCCGGGAGATGATCACGGTATGACCGGTTCTCCCCTGATCGTCGTCCTCGGCCCCTCCGGCAACGGCAAGTCCACCCTGGGCAAGGGCCTGAGCGAGGCCCTCGGGGTGCCCTTCGAGGATGCCGACGACCTGCACCCCGCGGCCAACGTCGCGAAGATGGCCGCCGGTCACCCCCTGACCGACGACGACCGGGCCCCATGGCTCGCGACCGTGCACGAGCATCTCGCCGACGGGGCCGGAACCGGCCTGGTGATGGCCTGTTCGGCGCTGAAGCGGCGCTACCGCGAGACCTTGCGGGAAGGGTTGCCGCAGCTGCGGTTCGTGGTGCCCGACGTGTCGCGGGAGGCCCTGACCGAGCGGGTCGCCCACCGCCAGGGTCACTTCATGCCGGCGAGCCTCGTCGACTCCCAGCTCGCCGCCTACGAACCCCTGCAGGACGACGAGGCGGGCCTGCGCCTGAACGGCGAGGAGAAGCCGCAGGTGCTGGTCGAAGAGGTGCGGCACTGGCTCGCCCGGCCCTCCTGAGAGGTGGCCTGCAACGTCGGCGCAACGTTTCGCGTGGCACCGTTGCGGGCGTCGGCGGACGGAGTCGTCCGCCGACTCCAGGGAGGTTGCGATGTCCCCGACCGCTTTCGACCCGGCCGCCGACTACCCCGTCGGCGTCAAGCGCCCTGATCTGCTGAGAACGCCCACTGGTAAACCGATCTCCGAGCTCACGATGCAGAACGTGGTCTCCGGCGAAGTACGACCGGAAGATCTGCGCATCGCCCCCGACACCCTGCGGATCCAGGCCGAGGTCGCCGACGCGTCCGGCCGTCCGCAGCTGGGCCAGAACTTCCGCCGGGCCGCGGAACTCATCCCGGTCTCGGACGAGCGGGTGCTCCAGATGTACAACGCGCTGCGGCCGCACGCCTCCACCAAAGAACAGCTCCTGGCCATCGCGCAGGAACTGGAGAGCGGTTACGGGGGCGCGGCCACCGGTGCGCTGGTGCGTGAGGCCGCCGAGGTCTACGAACGCCGTGGCCTGCTGGCCGAACCCGGTGCCTGACGAAGGAGCCCGCATGTCCTCCCTTCCCTACCCCGAAGCACCGCAACCCCGGCGCTCCCTGCGCACCGAGGTCCTGGAGAACCGCCCCGTCAACAAGGACGGATTCGTGCAGGAGTGGCCCGAGGTCGGCATGGTCGCGATGGACAGCGACTTCGACCCCCGGCCCAGCATCCGGATCGAGAACGGCCGGGTGGCCGAGATGGACGGCCGCGAACGGGCCGACTTCGACTTCCTCGACCAGTTCATCGCCGACCACGCGATCGACGTCGACGCCGCGGTCGAGGCCATGGCGCTCGGGCCCCGGACCGTGGCCCGCATGCTCGTCGACCCGAACGTCAGCCGCGCCGAGGTACTGCGCACCGCCCGGGGTCTCACCCCGGCCGCGCTGCTCGAGACGGTCCGGCAGATGAACATCGTCGAGATCATGATGGGGATGCAGAAGATGCGGGCCCGGCGCACGCCGGCGAACCAGGCGCACTGCACGAGCGCCCGCGACAACCCGCTCCAGGTCGCGATGGAGGCCGCCGAGGCTTCACTGAGAGGTTTCTCCGAACTCGAGACCACGCTCGGGGTGGTGCGTTACGCACCCCTGGTGGCGATCGCCCTGCAGGTCGGCGGGCAGGTCGGACGGGGTGGCCGGCTCACCCAGTGCGCGCTGGAGGAGGCCACCGAGCTCGACCTGGGCATGCGGGGCATCACCGCCTACGCCGAGACGATCTCGGTCTACGGCACCGAGTCGGTGTTCGTGGACGGGGACGACACCCCCTGGTCGAAAGCCTTCCTGGCGGCGGCCTACGCCAGCCGCGGGATCAAGATGCGCTTCACCTCCGGCACCGGCTCCGAGGTGCAGATGGGCAACGCCGAGGGCCGTTCCATGCTCTACCTGGAGATCCGCTGCATCCTGGTGACCAAGGGCGCCGGGGTGCAGGGCCTGCAGAACGGGTCGATCAGCTGCATCGGCGTCCCCGGGGCGGTGCCTGGCGGGATCCGGGCGGTGGCGGCCGAGAACATGATCGCCAGCATGCTCGACCTGGAGTGCGCCTCCGGCAACGACCAGTCGTTCTCGCACTCGCCCATGCGCCGTACCTCCCGGCTGATGCCGCAGATCATGGCCGGTACCGACTTCGTCTGCTCCGGATACTCCTCGACCCCCAACTACGACAACATGTTCGCCGGGTCGAACGTCGACGCCGAGGACTACGACGACTGGAACGCCATCCAGCGCGACTACCAGATCGACGGCGGGTTGCAGCACGTCGGCGAGCCCGAGATCCTGGCCGCCCGCAGCCGGGCCGGCTATGCGCTGCAGGCGGTGTTCGCCCACCTCGACCTGCCCGCGATCACCGAGCGCGAGATCGAGACCGCCGTCTACGCACACGGTTCCAACGACCTGATCCCCCGCGACGTGCTGGAGGACCTGAAGGGCGCGCAGTCGGTGATGGACCGCGGCGTGACCGGTCTCGACCTGGTGAAGGCCCTGCACGAGCGCGGTTTCGCCGACATCGCGGAGAACCTGCTGACCGTGCTGCGATCCCGGGTCTCGGGCGACCTGCTGCAGACCTCGGCCATCCTCGACGCGAACCTGGAACCGCTGTCGGCGGTGAACGACGCCAACGACTACGCGGGCCCGGGAACCGGCTACCGCCCCACCGGCGAGCGCTGGGAGCAGATGAAGAGGCTGCGCCACGTGACGAGCGCGGAGAACCCGGAACTCGAAGTCAGCTGATTCTCCCCCCGCGATCAGGAGGATGCTCATGGCTACTGCTGTTGTCCCACCCGGCATATCACTGCGGGAGATCGGTACGGCGGGGCGGGGCGTCCGGCCCGACGAGGTGGTGCTCGCCCTCTCCCCCGGATTCGCCGGGTTCTTCACCAAGACCATCGTCGACATACCGCACGCGGAAGTCGTGCGGCAGATCCTGGCCGGGGTGGAGGAACAGGGGGTGCACGCGCGGGTGGTGCAGCTGCACGCCACCGCCGACCTGGCCGCCGTCGCGCACACCGGGGCCCGGCTCTCCGGCTCGGGCATCGGGATCGGCGTGCTCTCGCGCGGTACCACCATGATCCACCAGAAGGACCTGCCCCGGCTCAGCTCGCTGGAGCTGTTCCCGCAGTCCCCGCTGATGACGCCCGAGATCTACCGGGCGATCGGCCGGAACGCCGCGCAGTACGCCAAGGGTGATTCGCCGCAGCCGGTCCCGACGCTGAACGACCAGATGGCCCGGCCCCGCTGGCAGGCCAAGGCCGCACTGCTGCACCTGAAGGAGTGCGAGTTGCTGGTCAAGGGGGCGCCGGCCACCGAGGTGGACCCGGTCATCGAAGACCCCGCATGAGCCTCGTGGTCGGGGTCGACATCGGCAACTCGACCACCGAGGCCTGCGCGGCGCGCCTGACCGGCAACGGTATCGAGTTCCTCGGCAGCGGGCTGGTTCCCACCACGGGCACCAAGGGGACGACGGCGAACGTCGACGGGGTCGAGGCGGCCGTCCGGGCGGCATTGAGGACGACACGCGCACCTCTGGGTGAGCTGGCGCGGGTTTTCGTCAACGAGGCGACCCCGGTGATCAGTGGCCTGGCGATGGAGACGATTACCGAGACCCTGATCACCGAGTCGACGATGATCGGCCACGACCCGCGCACGCCCGGCGGGGCCGGTCTGGGCGTCGGGATCACGGTGCCGTTCGCCGCACTGGACGAATGTTCGCCCGGGGAAGCGGTGATCGCGGTCGTGCCCGCGGGCGTCGACTTCGCCGTGGCGGCCAAGGGTCTGGAGGCAGCGCTGGAACGCGGGGTCGGCCTGCGCGGCGCCGTGCTCGGCAACGACGACGCCGTGCTGGTGGCCAACCGGATCAGCCGGGTGATCCCGATCGTCGACGAGGTGCGGCTGGTGGACGCGGTGCCCGCCGGGATGACGGCGGCCGTGGAGGTCGCCTCACCCGGCCGCACGATCCGCACCCTCTCCAACGCCTACGGCATCGCCGGGCTGTTCTCGCTGGACGCGGACCAGACCCGGGCGATCTCGCCGGTGGCCCGGGCACTCACCGGCATCCGCTCGGCCGTGGTGGTGCGCACGCCCTCGGGCGAGGTCAGCGACCGCCGCATCCCGGCCGGGACCCTGGAACTGCGGGGTGGATCGGCGGTGCTCAGGATCGACGTGGGTGAGGGGGCCGAGGCGATCATGGCGGCGGTCGGCCGGGTCGCTCCCCTGGACGACGCCTCGGGTGAGGCGGGCACGAACGTCGGCGGGATGACCGCGGCGGTCAAGCAGAACATGGCGGACGTCTGCGGGCTGGAGGTCGCGCAGGTCCGTATCGGTGACCTGCTCGCCGTGGACACGTTCGTGCCGCAGGAGGTGCGGGGCGGGCTGGCCGGTGAGGTGGCGCTGGAGAACGCGGTCGCGCTGGCGACGATGGTGCGCACCAGCCACGGCCCGATGCGGCAGGTCGCCCGGGCGATCGCCGAAAGGCTGCGCCGGGAGGGCGCGCCCGACGTGGAGGTGGTGATCGGCGGGGTCGAGGCCGAGATGGCCACCCGCGGGGCCCTCACCACGCCGGGCACCGACCGGCCCCTGGTGGTGCTCGACCTGGGCGGCGGTTCGACCGACGCCGCGCTGGCCGGGGCGGACGGGACCGTCACCACCGTGCACCTGGCCGGGGCAGGAGATCTGGTGACCCGGCTGATCGCCTCGGAGCTCGGCGTGGAACGGGATGTGGCCGAGAACGTGAAGCGGTCGCCGCTGGCCAGGGCCGAGAGCTTCTTCCACCTGCGGCTGGAGGACGGCACGGTGCGGTTCTTCGGGGAACCGCTGCCGCCCACGGTGTTCGCCCGGGTGGTGGCCCTGACCGAGCAGGGGCTGGTGCCGATCCCGACCCGGCACAGCGTGGACCGCGTGCGTGACGTGCGGCGCACCGCGAAGCAGCGGGTGTTCGTGGTCAACGCGCTGCGGGCACTGGCCCGGGTGGCGCCCTACCGCGACCTGCGCCAGATCGGATTCGTGGTGCTGCTGGGCGGTTCCGCGCTGGACTTCGAGATTCCCGAGCTGATCGCCGACGCCCTGGCCCCCTACGGAATCGTCTGCGGCACCGGGAACGTGCGCGGCAGCGAAGGACCGCGCAACGCGGTGGCCAGCGGACTCGTGCTCGCACAGGGAGGACCGTGAGTTCCGGGCCGCCCCGCATCCTGGTGTTCACCGCCGGTACCGGGCACCTGCTGCGGGAGATCTGCGCGGGGATGGAGGAGGAGGGCGTGCCCTATGACGTCGTGGCCTCCCCGGGACATCCGGCGGAACAGCTGGCCCACGAGGCCGCGCGGCGCTCCCCGCTGGAGGTCGGGGTCGGGCTCGACGCAACCGGCGTGATCGTCGTCCATCATTCGAAATTACCCCGGGGAAAACCGGTCTCACGTACCGAAGCCCCCACCCCGACAACCGCTCGGCACGCCGGCCAGGACGCGGCCCGGGTCGTGACCGGAGCACCCCTCACCCGACATCCCGAGAAGGAGAACCCATGAGCCGCCTGACCCTGACCGACGCCCAGCGGATGATCGACGCCGGTGTGAAAGAGGCGACACGCATCGATCAGCCGATGAACATCGCGGTGGTGGACGACGGCGGTCACCTGGTCGCGTTCGTGCGGATGGACGGTGCGATCAAGGCCAGCATCGACATCAGCACCCGCAAGGCGAGGACGTCGATCCTGATGGACATGCCCACGGCCGACCTGGCCCAGGCCACCCAGCCCGGCGCCGAGCTCTGGGGTCTGGAGCAGACCGCCGGTGGGCTGGTCACTTTCGGCGGTGGCATCCCGGTGACGCGAGACGGTGAGACGGTCGGAGCGGTCGGGGTGAGCGCGGGCTCGGTGGAGCAGGACGTGACCGTGGCGAGCGCCGCGGTGGCGGCCTTCTAACCTTCTAACCGCTGCTCTCGCGCCGGACCAGCTCGAAACCGACGTTGATCTCCCGCCTCTCGCCGGCCGGGTCGTCCAGCCGGCGGAGCAGGGTGTCGACGGCGGCCTTGGCGATGCCGGCCTTGTCCGGGCGGATCGTGCTGAGGGACGGGGTGGAGAAACTCGACGCCTCGATGTCGTCGAACCCCATGACCGCGATCTCGTCCGGCACCCGCACCCCGTGCTCGTAGAGCTCGCGCAGCGCCCCGGCGGCCAGCTCGTCGCTGAAGCAGAACAGCGCGTCGGGGCGCTCGTCCCATTCCAGCAGCTCGCGCACGGCGGAAGCCGCACTGCCCCGGCGGTAGTCGGGAGTGCGCAGGTAGAGGCCCTCGGGGTCGAGGCCGGCGTCGCGCACGGCCCGCTCGAACCCCTTGAGCCGGTACTTCGAGGTCGCGTCGCGGGCACCGCCGCTGCCCCCGATCGCCGCGACCCGGGTGCGGCCCCGCTCGATCAGGTGGGCCACCGCCTGCCGGGCGGCCTCCACGTTGTCGATGCCGACGTGGTCGAGGGCGGTACGCGCCGTCCGCTCGCCCAGCAGCACCAGGGGCCGGCTGCCGGCCAGCCCGGCCAGGTCGACCCCGCGCAGCCCGAGTGAACTGAACAGCACCCCGTCCACCCAGCTGGCCCGCGACAGGGCGGTGAGCAGCTGCTTCTCGCGCAGGGAGTCGCCACCGGACTCGTCGATCTGCACGGTGATGCCGCACAAGCTGGCGTAGTCGACCACCTCGTGCGCCAGTTCGCCGAAGTAGGAGACGTTGATCTCCGGCAGCACCAGCATGATGATGCCGGTGCGGCCCTGGCGCAGGCTGCGCGCGACCAGGTTCGGCCGGTAGTTCAGCTCTTCCAGGGCCTCCTGCACCCGCGCCCGGGTGGCCGGGGCGATGTGCTGGAAACCGTTCACCACGTTGGAGACCGTGCGCACGGAGACGCCCGCCTTCTCGGCGACGTCGCGCAGGGTCACAGCCATCCGCGCACCTTCTCACATCCCCCGTGATGTGCGTGGCCCGGTCCGGGTGAACCGGGCCACGCACCACTGTGTACAGCCTCAGTCCGGGCTCAGTCCTGCCAGCCGTTCGTGGCGCCGGCCTCCAGGCTGCCGCTGTCCTTGGTGCCCGTGACGATCTGCCGGATCGTCTCCACCGGCAGCTTCGGGGTGCCGTCGGAGTACAGCAGGCCGTTGGTCTCCTGGCCGGTGTCCATGAACTGGGTGTAGCAGAAGCCGACCACGGTGGGAGCGGCCCGCAGCGCGTCGAAGAGCTCACCGACGATGAACTCGTACTCGGACGGCGAGGTGACGCTGGCGTAGCCCCAGTCCTCCTCGTTCGCCGACAGCGAGATGCCGCCGAACTCGGTCAGCATCAGCGGTGCCAGGCCCGCGCCCCACTTGGCCAGCACGGCCGGGTCGACGACCGGCTTGCGTCCCTGCACCCCGAGCTCGGAGCGCACCAGAGCGTCGGCGGCCTCCGCCGTGCCCCAGTTCTTCAGCAGGCCGGGGCCGTTGGTGGTGTAGTCGTGAATACCGAGGATGTCGCTGTCGACGTGTTCCCAGCCGTCGTTCGAGATCACCGGCCGGGTCGGGTCGAGCGCCCGGGTGATCGCGGCGAGGCCCTTCGAGAAGTTCTGCTGGGCCACGTCGTGGGCGATGTCCTGCACGCCCCAGCTCTCGTTGAACGGCACCCAGACCACCACGCTGGGGTGACTGCGGTCACGGCGCACCAGCTCCAGCCACTCGGCCGTGAGCAGCTCGACCGCGGTGCTGGAGAACGAGTACGCCGCGGCGGTCTCGCCCCACACCATCAGGCCCAGCTTGTCGGCCCAGAACAGGAAGCGCGGGTCTTCGGCCTTCTGGTGGTTGCGCACCGAGTTGAAGCCCATGGCCAGCAGCAGCTCGACCTCACCGCGCAGCTGGGCGGTGCCCGTGCTGGCGTTGTGCGTGGCCGGCCGGTAGCCCTGGTTCAGCACCGAGCGGGTGTAGATCGGCGCGTCATTCAGCTTGAACGCCCCACCACCGACCGAAACCGTGCGCAGGCCGGTGTAACTCGCGACCTGGTCGAGCACCGTGCCGGTGGCCCGGTCACGGATCACCACGTCGATGTCGATCAGGTTCGGGTGCTCGGGGCTCCAGAGCAGGCGGGCCCGGTCCTGGCCGTTGATCAGCGCCGGGATCTTCAGGTCCAGGCGGGTGGTCGTCTCCCGGATCACGGTGCTCTGCTCGGCCAGCACCTCGTCACCGAAGCTCACGGTGACCTCGACGACGGTCTTGTCCGAGGGCAGCCGGTTCAGCACGACCTCGCCGTGCACCGCGCAGCCGGTGACGTCGGACCGCCAGAACACCTCGGTGACGTGCTCGGCGGGCACGGACTCGGCCCACACCGTCTGCCAGATACCGGTGGTGCGCTCGTACCAGATGCCGTGGGTCTTGTCCCGCCAGTCCTGCTTGCCGCGGGGAGCCTCCATGCTGAACGGGTCGTCCTGCGCCCGCACCACCAGCACGTGCCCGGAACCCTCGGCGAGCACGTCGGTGACGTCCACCGTGAACGGCGTCTGCCCACCCACGTGGCGCCCCACGTGCTGCCCGTCGATCCAGACGTCGGCGCGGAAGTCGACCGCCCCGAAGTGCACCAGAGCCCGGCGGCCGCCCTCGCGCGACAGCGTCGCGTCGGCGACCGTTCGGCGATACCAGACCACCGGATGGAATCCGGTGTCGTTGATACCCGAAGCCGGTGACTCCGGCGGGTACGGCACCTCGATCGTGCGGTCGAACGCGCCGGAAGCCGCCTGGTACCAACGGCCGGCGAGACCCTCGCCGGCGTCGTCGTGGGCGAAGTCCCAGGTCCCGTCGAGGCTGGTCCACTCACCACGGGCCAGGATCGGCCGGGGGTACGAACCGTCCTGTTCTGTCGCCTTCACGTATACGGCCCTTCCGTCGAGACTTCGGTGCGAATGCTTCGTCGGCACCCGCGTGCCAGTGTGAGGCCTCCATTTGCAACGATGCAAGACGAAGTTGTGACTGCGTGCGCACGATTCCAACATCATCGGAAATTGCCGACCGGACAGGCCTTGCATCGATGCAAACGGGTGTGTCAAGGTCACGCCAAGCTTGACGCGGGCCGCACAATGAGGAGCGAATGCCGTATGCGTGGTTCCTACACACGCCGAAACTTCCTGGCCATGGGAGGTGGCCTGTCGTTGGCAGGCCTCCTGTCCGCCTGTGGTTCCCCCGTGGTCACCAGCCTGACCGGCGGGCAGCCGGCTACCGCGGATGTCATCTTCTGGCATCTGTTCGGCGGCGGTGACGGCGAGAACATGGCCACGATGGTCGACACCGTCCAGAAGACGACGGGTCATTCGGTCGAGTCCACCCTGCTGTCGTGGGGAAACCCCTATTACACGAAGCTGTCCCTGGCGGCTTCCAGCAACCGGCCGCCGGACGTGGCGCTGACCCACCTGTCCCGCCTGCCCACACTGGCGCAGGCCGGGCTGCTCACCCCCTGGAGCGACACCGGGCTGGGCCAACTGGGTGTCACCCAGGACAAGTTCACCCCGGCCGCCTGGGAGAAGGCGACGATCGACGGTGAGACCTGGGCGCTGCCCCTGGACACCCACCCGTTCGTCCTCTACTACAACGAGGCCCTGGCGAAGCAGGCCGGCCTGCTCAACGACGCCGGCGACAACCTGGTCGACATCTCCGGCCAGGAGCGCTTCGTCGAGGCGCTGACCGAGCTGAAGAAGGCGTCGGGCAAGTACGGCGTCACGATGCCGACCATCACCGACCCGTCCACGGTCTGGCGCTGGTTCTACACCGTCTACAGCGGTCTGGCCGGGCCGATCGTCTCGGACTCGGGCACCGAGGTGACGGTGGACGACGACGCCATGAACGAGGCGTTCGCGTTCATCCAGAGCCTGACCCAGGAACTCGGGCTGATGGGCGGCAGCGTCACTCCCGACCTCGCGAAGCAGCAGTTCAGCAACGGCGACGCGGGTTTCCTGCTGGACGGGGTCTGGAACATCGCGCTCTACCGCGACGTGAAGGACCTGAAGTTCAACATGGTGCCGATCCCGGCACTGCTAGGCGACAAGCCGGTGGCCTACGCCGACTCGCACGCGCTGATCATCCCCAAGTCCAGCGCCCGCTCGGCCGAGCGCGAGGGCTACGCCGAGCAGTTCATCCAGGGCATTCTCGGGCAGAGTGCGGTCTGGGCCGGCGGCGGTCACGTGCCGGCCTGGCTGCCGGTGCAGGAGAGCGCGGAGTTCAAGGCCCTCAGCCCGCAGAAGAACTACGTGGACGCCGCTTTCAACGCGGTCTACGACCCGGCGGGCTGGTACACCGGTGCTGGTTCGGACTTCCAGAACCAGATGGGCGGCGTCATCTCCACCGTCATCACCGGGGCCACCAAACCCCCGAACGGCACCAGCCAGATCAAGCGGGCGCTGCGCCAGTTCGCCTCCACCAACGCGCCGGTCAGCTAAGGAGCAGACACGTGACAACGACGACTACTGCTCCTGGACCGGGCATCGCCAAGGTCGACACCACCCCGATCGACAACAGCGGGCGCGACACCAAGGCCGGCTGGCTGTTCTCCGCGCCCTTCCTGGTGCTCTACGCCCTGTTCCTGATCGGCCCGGTGCTCGTGGGCCTGGTGATCAGCTTTTTCAACACCGCCACGGTGAAGAACGACCTGGGCGAGTTCGTCGCCCTGGAGAACTACACCGACGTGCTGGGCAACCTCGACTTCTGGAAGTCGATGTGGCACTCCACGCTGTTCACGATCCTCACCGTGCCGTTCCTGGTGGTGCTGCCGCTGCTGGCCGCGATCTTCGCCAGCCGGATCAGCCGTAACCAGTGGTTCTACCGGATCGCGTTCTTCGCGCCCTACGTGGTGCCGTCGGCCTCGGTCTGCCTGATCTTCAGCTTCATCTACGCCCCCGAGTCCGGGCTGTTCGTGAAGGCTCTCGACCTGGTCGGCCTGCCCGCGCCGGACTTCCTGGGCAGCACCAACGGTGCTTGGCTGTCGCTGACGATCCTGACCGTGTGGTGGACCTTCGGCTTCAACTTCGTGCTCTACACGGCTGCGCTGCAGGAGATCCCGGAAGAGACGTACGAGGCCGCGGCCATCGACGGGGCCTCGCCCTGGCAGCAGATGCGCTCGATCACGGTGCCGCTGCTGCGGCCCACCATCTCTCTGGTGCTGATGCTGCAGATCCTGGCCTCGCTCAAGGTGTTCGACCAGATCTTCATCCTGCTGCAGGGTGGCCCGAACCTCAGCACCCGACCGGTGATCCAGTACATCTACGACACCGGATTCACCACCTACCGGGGCGGTTACGCAGCCGCGGCGACCATGGTCTACTTCGTGACCCTGGTCATCATCTCCGCCGTCTGGATGCTCGCCACCCGCCGACGCGGCGCGGACGCGTGAGAGAGAGGACCTGTACATCATGACGACCGCAACTCTTTCACGGAACAAAGAGACCTCGAAGGCCGACAAGCTCGGCTCGAAGAGTTTCAACCGCCTCGCCGCCACCTGCCTCACCCTGTGGGCGCTGATCTGGCTGGTGCCGTTCGCCTGGGCCGTGATCACCTCGTTCCGCCCGGGCGACGAGATCACCGCGAACCCGATGAGCATCTGGTCGGACCACTGGACACTCGACGCCTACACGAACGCGTTCAAGCTGAACTCGATCGGCTGGTGGTACCTCAACAGCTTCCTGATCTCCACGCTGTCGGTGATCTTCACCGTGGTGATCTGCTCGCTGATCGCCTTCGGCCTGGCGCATCTGCGGTTCCAGGGCAAGGGCGCGCTGATGGTCCTCATCCTGGCCGGCCTGATGGTGCCGATGGAGGCCCTGGTCCTCCCCCAGTTCATGGAGTTCCGGTCACTCGGCCTGCTCGGCACCTACTGGGCGCTGATCCTGCCCGCCACGGCTTCCCCGGTCGCGGTGTTCGTGTTCCGCTCGTTCCTCAAGGGCATCCCCGACGCCCTGATCGAGGCCGCGCGCATCGACGGCGCATCGTGGTGGCGGATCTACCGGGAGATCTGCATGCCGCTGTGCCGGCCGGCGATCTCCGCGGTGGGGATCTTCACCTTCATCACCACCTGGAACGCCTTCCTGTGGCCGCTGCTGGTCCTGACCCAGACCAAGTCGCAGACGATCCCGGTGGGTCTGAGCGGCCTGCTCGGCGCGACGGGCGTCAACCAGGCCGAGGTGCTCGCCTCCGCGGTACTCGGTCTGCTGCCGTTGCTCGCGGTGTTCCTGGTCGCCCAGCGCCAGATCGTTCAGGGTGTGGCCAGCACGGGCATCAAGTAACCCGCCAGACCTTTCCGTGATCATGCGAATCTTCCCCGGGGAAGGTTCGCATGATCACGGCCGGCTGGGGGGCCTCATCATGGAGGACGAGGTACCTGGCGCACGCCTGTCGGCGCGGCTTCGGGGGGCGAACCCGCAGGCAGATAGCCTTTGGCCGTGCCTGAGATCCTCGAGCTGCTCGTGTCGCCGATCCACCGGTACGAGGGCCGTCCCGCCGACGGGCCCAGCCCGGCGCCGCCCGGTGAACTGGTGGACAAGGTGGTGGTCCGAGCCGGGCTGGGTCTGGTCGGCGACCGGTATTTCGGCCGGGCCGCCCATCGGGACGCCGCGGTCACGCTGATCGCGGCCGAGTCGCTGCCGGCCGGGGTCGGCCTGGTGCAGTCGCGGCGCAACATCCTGGTCCGCGGGCTCGACGTGGACTCACTCGTGGGGCAGGTGCTCACGCTGGACTCCGGCTGCGGGCCGGTGTCGTTCGCGGTGCGGCGCCGGGCAAATCCCTGTGCCTGGATGGATGTCGTCATCGGGCCGGGCGCCTTCAGGGCCCTGCGCGGCAAGGGCGGAATCCGCTGCGCGCCGCTGACCGACGGGGAACTGCATATCGGCCCGGTCGAGGTGACCACCGCAGAACCGGAGACGTGACCAGGCATGTCCTCCGGGGAGGAGATGCCTGATCACGGGGGGCCGAGCCCCTGGTGCCGACCCGCGAACCGGCGCCGACGTGCGTCCATCATCGATCAAATGGTGCGCCGCGAACCCATGTTCAGCCACACGAGCAGCACGATGATCGCCCCGATGATCGAGCCGATCAGCCCGGAGGGCTGGAGGAACCCGTCGGTGGCATCCTTGCCGAAGATCAGGTAGCCGAGGAAGCCACCGACGAACGAGCCGACGATGCCGATCACGATCGTGGTGAGGATCGACATGTTCTGCCGGCCGGGCACGAGAAGTCGCGCCACAGCACCGGCAATCAGGCCGACGATGATGAGGGTGATGATCAGGCCCAGCATTTCAGATACCTCCATAGATTGTCCTGACCTCGAATAAACCACCCCTGAGGCTGGTCCGGTACACCCCTATGGAGGGTTATGGTGACTAACGTGCCGCATCCGCCGATTCTCGTCGCCATCGTCAACGACTACGACGTGGTCACCACCGGCCTGGCCACCATGCTCGACGGCTACCGCGACCGGGTGGTGGTCGCCGAACTCGATTCGAACCTGGGCGTGGACGACCACGTCGACATCGTTCTCTACGACACGTTCGCCCAGCCCGAGTCCGACGTCGACGAGCTCAGCACGCTGGTGCGCAATCCCCGGGCGAAGCGAGTCGTGGTCTACACCTGGAACTTTCACCCCGACCTGATTCAGCGGGGCCGCGAACAGGGTATGCACGGCTATCTGTCGAAGACGCTCTCGGCCTCGGACCTGGTGAAGTCCCTGGAGACTGTGCACGCCGGGGAGATGGTGATCAGCCATCAGGCTCCCCGGGCGCGCACCAATCCCGGGCTGGACTGGCCGGGCCGCCCCGAGGCGCTGACCGACCGCGAGGCCGAGGTGCTGGCGCTGATCACGCAGGGCATGAGCAACGCCCAGGTGGCCGGGCTGACCTTCCTCAGCCCGAACACGATCAAGTCGTACATTCGCAGCATCTACCGCAAGATCGGGGTCGAGAGCCGTACCCAGGCAGTGCTCTGGGGCGTCGACCACGGGTTCACCCCCGATCACCGCCGCATCGAGCACTGGCGGGGCGGGCCGTGATCACCAGGTCTCCGTGTGCACGAACTCCTCCAGCGGGGTGCGGGCCCGCCAGCCGTGACGTTCCAGGTCGGGGATCTCCCGCAGCTCGCTGACCGGGCCCAGGCAGAGCCAGGCGACCGGCCGGATCCCGTCGGGGATGTGCAGCAGCCCGGACAGGAACGGCTCGCGGTAGAACGACACCCAGCCCACGCCCAGGTCTTCCGCGGTCGCGGCCAGCCAGAGATTCTGGATGGCCAGGCACACCGAGTACAGCCCGGCGTCCGCGATCGCGTGCCGGCCCAGCACCGCCCGTCCCCCGCGCGAGGCGTCGTAGGTGACCACGACCGACAGGCTGGACTCCATCACCCCGTCGATCTTGATCCGGGAGAACCGCTCGGCCTCCTCCCCCTCCAGCGTCGCGGCGAACACGTCACGCTCGTGCCGCACGTGGTCGGAGAACTGCCGGCGCGTGTCCCGGTCGCGAATCAGCAGGAAGTCCCAGGGCTGCGTCATGCCCACGCTCGGGGCGGCGTGCGCGGCGGCCAGAACCCGGCCCAGCACGGCCTCGTCGACGGGTTCGCCGGTGAACTCGGCCCGCACGTCGCGGCGGCGGAACATCACCTCGTACAGATCTCGCACGCCCACATTGTCCGCGCCTGCCCTGGCGACCCCCTCACCGGGTCGTAGGGTCGATCCATGGCTCTCATCCACAAGGCGACGCTGACCCCGTCGAAGATCGAGCTGCTCACCCCCTGGCTGCGATCGCGGGCCTGGGCGGACGGTGTCACGGAGGTTCGTCAGGCCGGCGCCTACCGTTTCGACGACCCGGACGGCCAGGTCGGCATCGAGACCTTCCTGCTGGCCGTGCCGAACCGCGACGTGGTGCTCCAGGTGCCCCTCACCTACCGCAGCGCGCCGCTGGCCGGGAACGACGAGCACCTGATCGGCACCCTGGAGCACTCCGTGCTCGGCACCCGCTGGGTCTACGACGGCTGCGGCGACCCGGTCTGGGCGTCGGTGCTGGCCGCGGTGATCCTGACCGGTGCATCGCAGGCCCCCGAAATGGTGGACGACGGCAACGGTCAGGTGGTCGAGCGGACGCCCACGGCCACGGCGATCGGCTCCGGCACCCCTGGCACCGACGTGCCGCCCGTGGTCGGCGCGCAGCCGCACGACGAGCCCGGATACACCGTGGTCACCACGGGTGGGCCGGTCCTGGTCGTGGCCCGCGTCGTGGGCAACGAGCTGACCGGGCTCACCCAGACCCTGACCGTGCGCCGGGCGGACGCCGAACCGGTGGTCGTGGCCGGGGTCCGCGCGTAGGCCCTTTCCTCCTGACGCGACGAAAGGCCCGCTCCCGGCGAGGGAGCGGGCCTTTCTCGTCAGGACCTCTCAGCTCACGCCGCTCACCGAGAAGAAGCCCTGGAGCGGGTTGATCGTGCTGCCGGGACGGATGTCCGGGCCCACCGAGCCCTGACCCCAGTAGTAGTCACCGAGGTTGGTCACCCACTGACCCGTCGCCACCTTGTAGGTGGCCGGGCTCATCGAACGCCAGCGCGTCCCGGCCGGTTCCAGATCGGCGGCCATCGTGCCCCAGGCCTGCTGCACGGTCAGGGCGTCGCGGGTGGTCCACCACCCGAGCTTCTCCGGGAACAGGTAGCTCGCGAACCGCCGGCCGGTGCCGCCGTTCAGGCACTGGGCGTTGGTGTCGAAACCGTTGAGCAGGTGCAGCCCCTGGAAGGCCTGACCCCAGCGGCCGAAGTAGTCCTTCTTGCCATTGGTGTCGCGCAGCACCTGGCAGCTCTCCAGCTGCAGCCACTCCAGGTTGTCGTCACCCCAGCGGGCCTCGTTCGGAGTGATGTTGCCGTCGTCGTGGGCACCCTTGAAGGTGAACCCGCCCGACCAGCCGTGGCCGGTGTACCACTGCGCGTCGACCTTGTCGGCGTAGCTCGCGTCCAGCCCGCCCTGGTTCTTGTCCTTGAAGTCCTTCTCCCAGGCCAGGGGCCCGCGCCAGTCGAAGGCGACGCTGTGCCCCTTCGACTGCATCACCGACTTGTAGCCGTCGGCGCTGTCCTGCGCGCACTGCCACTCGTCCACCGTCTGCTCGATGCCGTTGCTCGCGAGGGTTCCACCGACACCACCCTGCACACCGGAGGACGAGGCGTCCCCCTGGAGGTTCACCAGGTCCACCTTCGCGGTGGTCGCCAGGCCGTTGGTGTCGGTCACGGTCACCGTCAGCGTCTCGGTGAAGGTCTTCTGCGGGTCGCGGGGGTCGTAACGGTTCTGGCCGACGTACTGGATCTGGGCCTTCGGCAGATCCAGCGGGACGGACGACGAGGACCAGCTGTAGGCGTACGGCCCGGTGCCACCCTTCACCCCGGCGCTGGCCGAGACCGTGCGACCGTCGCCGGATGCCTTGAGCTGAACCGTCGGCGCCGTGGCGGGCGAGGCGGGAACCAATTTGCCGCCGTACGAACTGGTCTCACTCACCCCGTCGACCGGTCGGCAGATGTAGTGCGGCAGCAGCTGGGCCACGGCGCCCTGGCCGTTGGCGTCGGTCGCGCCCAGGGCCGGGGCGTAGTAGCCGAGCACCGGGGTGTCCTGCTTCGTGCGGGCGCCGTAGAGCTGGGTGCAGGTCTCCTGGGCCCGGGCCGGGCTCACGATCGGTACCTCGCCGGAGCGCTTGATCTGGCGCACCGCCTGGCCGAGCTGCACCACGCTGCCGTCCCCCGCGAACGAGGCCCGGACCTTCGCCCCCGGCCCGACCACCGGAACGTCACCCAGCGTCAGCTGGTACGAGACCGTGGTGTCCAGGTTGTAGCTGCGCAGCAGGGTTCCGCGGGTGTCGCTCTGATCGAGGGTGGTGTGATCGACGACCGGCCTCGCACCGTAGCCGTCCGGTACCGGCAGCAGGTTCTTGGCCAGCTTCAGGGCCTCGTCGTCGGGCAGGGCCTTGGTCCGGGCGAGGGCGGTGAAGTCGACGGCCTCGGAGACGGTGGCCCGGCCGTCCTCGTCCTTGCCCCGTTCCACCGCCGTACCCGGCACCCGGGCGAAGCGCCTCGGGTCGGTGAACGAGAACGATCCGTCCGGTCGCAGGGCATTACCGATTCCGGCCGTGCGGGCGAGCTTCTCGGCCTGCTCGGCGGTGAGTCCCTCCTGCACCACGGTGTAGACCGGGGCGGTGGGGACGACGGCGGCGAGGGTGGACGCGTGCGCGGTGCCGTTGGTGAGGGGGACCAGGCCGGCGGCTGCCAGCGAGACGACGAGGGCTCGTCGGGTAGTTCTGGACATCGGGAAACTCCAGGGTGTGGGCTGGCCGGACGGGCAGGCCCGGCACCCGGAAGAGAGCTGTCCGCCCACACCACAGATACACAGGACGCAATCAGCATTTAACTTTGCGTTACGCTTGAGTAGGCCCACAGACTTCGTGGACGCGAGGGATAGGGTCCGTCGGTGTGAAGCTTCGTGAGGAACGCGTATCAGTGCCCGGAACCGGACACGAGATCAAAACGGTCGTCATCGCCCCCGTCGGCGACACCCCCCGCCCCGGAGTACTGCTCTACACCGACATCTTCCAGCTGACGGAGTCGACGCTGCGCACAGCGCGGCGCCTGGCCGCCTCCGGCTTCCTGGTCTGCGTGCCGGAGATCTACCCGCGCGGCGAACTGGCAGGCGTGGCCCTGGAATTCGACGACGACGGCAAGGCCCGCGGGATGGCCGGCGCCGCCGCCATGCCCACGTCCGAGTTCGACGAAGACCGCATCAGCGTGCTCGACTACCTGGCCACCCGCGACGACGTCACCGACCTCTACGTGACCGGCTTCTGCATCGGCGGCCACCTGGCCTTCCGCGGCGCCTTCGACCCCCGCGTCACCTCAACCGTCTGCTTCTACCCGACCGGGCTGCAGGACGGCAAACTTGGCGCCGACATTGCCGATTCACTCTCGCGCGCCGGGGACATCAACGGCCGCCTGCTGATCGTCTTCGGCTCCGCCGACCCCCACGTGCCGGCCGACGCCCGCCTGAAGATCTTCTCTGCACTGTACGCGGCCGGGCTGGAGCACACGGAGTTCCACGTCTACGCGGGCGGGGAGCACGCGTTCATGCGGGACATCGGGGTGCGGCATGACCCCGAGCTCTCGGACCTTGCCCTGCGGGAAGCAGTTTCGTTCTTTACTGGGCGGTCGTAGAGACAACTGGTGCAGCGATGGGGCGGCGAAGTGCTTCGCCGCCCCATCGTTATGCTCAGAGGTCGAACTCACCGGCACGGACGCCTTTGATGAAGACGTCCCAGTGGCTTCGCGCGAAGGAGAGCGACCGGCCACCATCACCGTATCCAACGAAAGCCTCTGCCCCAGCAGAACGGATTGTGATTTCTTCGCCCTCTTTCACTGCGAGGCTTCGCATTTCGGCAACAAAAGCAGCCCACGCAGGACGCGAGAAGGCAAGAACCTCATCACCTCGACTGCTATCCCGCATGCGAACATCTTCTGAAGTCACCATCACTTCGACGCAGTTTCCAGAGTTGCACTTACTTGATCGTTTCCAATGACCGGTCGCATTACGGCCAGAATCCTCGCGCATTGGCTCCGCCCTCCACCCTCACCCGACCTCATGACTATTGAGCCACGGTAGGTGCGAAATTGAGAGCGCTTCAAGCCCGACGACAGCGAGGAGGCATCACACCTCGAACTCTGAGTCACGGACGCCAGCCACGAAAGCGCGCCACTCCTGGGCATCGAAAGACAGCACTGCCCCGTCAGCCTGCTTGGAGTCGCGCACAAGAACACCATTCTCGGGGCCGAGGAATTTTACCTCAACACAGGAGCCGCTTGCACAGTAACTTGACCGCTGCCACTCGCTGCCGACAATCGATGAAGATTCCCGCTGAGGCTCGCGCATAACTGTCTCCCTGGAACAGAGTTTGGGCGGCACGCACCCAAACGGCACGCATCGGCGTTTGGGCTGAACTGTGCCAGACGCGATAGGGAAACCTACCAAATAAAAGCTTGATCTACTAAATCTCGACAGCCGCATCCCCCATTAGTACCTCAAGCGCAACGTCGGTCACTCAGGGCCGAACACTATTAAGGAGCATCGAAGTGCTCCAGCCATCTGATTGTATCTTCAGGATCGAGAGCATCACGGCTTGCTACATCACGAAAAACACCCCGGTAACGTTCCACTATCTCATTCCGCTCAAACAGCATATTTCCGCGTAACCCTTCAACAAAGACCATAGCGGCCAGCCCAGAGCCCTCCGGGTAGCTCAATATATTGAACGTGCCGTCCAATCCGGGATAAAAACCGGCTTCAAAAGGAACCACTTGCACCACAACGCTAGACAGCGACTTAGCCAGCTCGATAATGCGACGGACTTGCTGACGGACTACATTCTCACCCAATGGTCGCCGAAGTACAGCCTCATCCATAATGGCATGCAAGCTAATTTCACCCTCGAGAAGCCGCTGCTGTCTTTCTCGCCGAAGAATCACCTGATCCTTCACATACTCCCGGCTGAGCTCTCCAGGCGGTTTCAGATTCTCCAACACAACACGAGTTACCTCTTCGGTCTGCAGAAGACCGGGCCAACGCAAATTCTCAAAAAGCTCGACTTCGGAAGCCGCAAATTCAAGACCCAAATACAACTCAGCCTGTTCGTCATCCTCCAGTGCATAGTCGGCCCACCAGCCCTTCCGTCGGGCTTCCAGCACCAGATCCTGCAACTGCTCAATTTCGTCGTCATTCACCCCGTAGTAGCGGGCCAGGTCACGTACGTCCCGCGGCTGCGGTGCCCGTTCACCCGACTCCAGACGACTGATCTTGGACGCGCTAGCCATCAGCTCGCGAGCCGCGTCCTCTGTGCTCTTCCCGGCCGCCAGGCGCATGCGGCGGAGCCGGGCCGCCAGGGCACGACGGCTGGCCGTGGGGTTGGGGCGTGTACCGGACATGGCACCCCCTGCTTGTCAATTGCCAGAGTCTGCTTGCATGCTGGTCGTATACAAATAGTACGAAGCCAAAAGTCAGAGTGCCAGGGCCAATTGCCGACTTTGTCACCTGCCTTCGGTTGCACCGCCCGTTCTTCTCAGGCCTTGTGCCGATCGTCATAGATCCAGGTCAGCGCAGCTTTCGGCGGATCTCAGGTGGTTGAGACGCTGCCTCTTCCAGACCGGAGGACTTGGTTATGTCACCTTGGACAGCAGCTGAAGTCCGGGGGCGACCGGCCCCCTTTGAGCACCAGAACGCCCGACAGCGTTGTCATTTCAGGTTCTTCGACGTGTCCCCTATTAGTGCACATGACGATGACACCGAACGACCAGGGGGTGGGTGAGCATGGCGCCTGTGCCTCCCCGCCCGCGGCCGGAGATCACCTCGCCCTACGGGCCGGACGGTCCGTTCCGGAATCTGCATCGTTGCGCCCAGCGGCTCGAGTCCGGGGACTGGCGGGAGGTTCTGGTGCTGCTGGCATCGGACGGAAGCTCCAAGCACCGGCTGGCCGCGGTGGCCCGGCTCATCGCGCTCAGCATGTTGCAGCAGACGGTGGGGGACGTGGAGCGGGCCTGGACGATCCTGATCGAGGCATCATCCATTCTTCCGCCGGCCGTGACCAGCAGGGACCCCGACACCGGGCAGGTCACTGCTCTGGTGGTGCCGCTCCAGGAACGGATTGCCGCCCGGGAACAGGGGGAGAACGGTCATGAGCGGCGCCTCACCTGCGCCCTGGCCGACATCACCTGGCGGGAGCAGACCGAGCTGGGGCAGTTGCAGAACCGCTCTCATCTCTACCCGAGCGCCCGCGACGCCCTGATCCGGGCCTGCGAGGAACACCTGACGTGGATCGAGTTCGCCCCCGAGACCTGGCGTCGCCAGATCCCGCCGAGCCAGCTGCAGAGCATCGGGATCAGCCTGCCCCGGAAGTACCACGAGCCCAGCCGGAAGAACCTGTGCGAAAGGGCCAGCCGATTGAGACGGTTCGCCGACCCGCAGCAGGGTGACGTCAGCGACTCGGTCTGGGCCGACATCGGCGGCTACGCGGGTCTCAAGGCCGCAGCTCTGGAAGTACTCGGGAGCCGTCACTCGGACTCGTGGCGGCTCGGTCCCAGATATGCATCCCTACAGCACTTTCCCGTGCGTTCCGGCTGCACCTCGGCCTGGCGCTTCGCCCAGGACTGCTCCGCCCCGACGCCGCTGAACTGATGCGGCGCCGGGGCACGGCACGTCGTCCGTGGAGATTCTGGAGGTCCTCCTCTGGCTACTGACCCGAACTGGTGAGACCATCGTGCTGTCTCCCGCCACTGAACTTCAGTCGCGTTCAGCGATTCGTTCGACAGCCGCTGAAGCATCACTTCTGACAAGCTTTTCGCGTGATCCGAAGGTGAGGCAGCTGATGAAGGTGTCCGTGACGCTCTCTCCCGGAGGTCGTCACGATGTCGAGCCTGAGGTCATGTTCTCCGCCGGACAGGAAGGCCCGGCGAGCGCACTGCGGCACGAGACGCTGCTTGCTGTCGGAGTCCGGGTCCGTGTCGACCTCACGACCCCGCACCGTTGGCGATCGGTCACCGTTTCATCCTGGAATTTCTCGGCCGACCGTATAATTCGAGATCTCGTCGGCACCTCGGCAGTCGGTTACATCAACGAGGGACTACGTCCCTGCACGGCCCACTCCCCCTCCATCGAGGTCGACCAGATCGAGGTCGATCCGTCGGCAGCCGGCCCCTGGCTCCGGGTCGCCGTCGTCGACGCCCTGGATCGCTGGCTGCAGCTTCCCCTCGACCAGTCGCTGGTCGACGCCGAGCGTGGGGTCGCACGCACCCGCGCCGCACTGAATCTGCCCGAAGGCCGCGCCCGTACGGCCCTTCTCCATGAGGCGCTGCTGCTCGCCCGGCGCGCCGCCCCCGGCCTGGTCACCTATCTGACCCGGCTCGGCCACCGGCATGTGCCGTTGCCACCGGCACTGCTCGACGGACTGCGCCGCCTGATCGAGGGGTATCGCGCTCTCCTGGCCGAGGTCCGGGGCCACGACGAGAACCTCACCGCGGTGGTCGACGCCTACGGCTCCTTCCGCGTGGTCGCCCTGCCCCGGCACCGTTCCCATCCGGGCGCCCGTCTGCCCACGCACGGGGACGTCTCCCCCCGGGCCTCGGCGGCGGGCTTGATCGATCCCCGCCAGGTACCCGCCCGCACCCTGCAGCTCGACACCGACCCGGACCGTCCCGAGATCACCGTGAGGCCCCTGAGCTCAAGCAGTTTCCGGAATGCACGCACCGTGATCGTGGATGTCCCGGTGTTCCGCCGAATCGCCGTGGACCACGGGGTGGGCAGCCGCATGCTGGCCCGTCTCGTCGACCGGGACACCGGCCGGGCCCGGGGCGAGGCTCTGCTCACGCTGCATCCCGGCGACGCGCAAGACACCCGCCGCAGCACCCTGCGCGGCGTTCTGCGAATTCCTCCCGATCAGGAGGCCATCGACCTGGAAACGGTACGGGTGGACGTGTTCGACGCCCTGAACGAACGCCAGCCGGCCACGACCGACAACGAGTCAGCGCTGCACAATGCCCGCAGAGCCATTCTCGCCCTGGGGGAATGGCGGCAGCTGGTGGCCGAGGCCCGGATCCAGCCGGCCGTGGCCCACCCGGTGGGACGGGTACGGCGCATCGGGCGGCTGCTTTTTCCCGGCGGTGAGACCGCAGGACGGGTCTGCGCGCCCGCCTCGGTCGGCCTGGGTCGACAGCACCTCGAAAAGCTCTCCGGTCTGAGCGACTCCGAGCTTCTCGAACGGTTGCAGACCACCGAGTGGTTGAACGCGGATGACAACGATGCCGACAGCATCCTGGCGCCGGCCCTGGGCCCCAGCGATCTTCTGGTCGCCGAGCTCGCCGCGGTCTTCGAGCAGGCCCACTCCTGAAGTACCCTGCCGCTGGACCCTCAGGGCACCCGGACAACGCCTCAAGGACCCGTAGCGGCTCCACCGGGCACCCCCGCGGGACCGGATAATGACTTGCGGTGCAATGCGTTCGAGACTGATCGCAGCAGTCCGGCGACCCCACCGCTGGGCCCCGATCAAGGAGAGCGCGCATGTCCAGCACCCCGATGGTGATCGATCGAGCGACGGTCGTCCACGAGGCCGCACCGGCACCCCGGGACTCAGGCCGTACACCGCCTCGGCGCAGTCCGGACTTGTCCGGATTCCTCCCCGCGAAGCAGGCCCCACGGCCGGGCCGGCCCGGCCCCCGGATCACGCGTTCGGTGCTCGCACTCGTCCCGCTCAACGCGGGCACGGGCTGCTTGTCGCTGGCGGTGATCCGGGAGGAATTCGCCTGTGACAGCACGCTCTGCGCGACCGCCACACTGGACCGCCACCCCGGCGCGACACTGGCCCTGAGCGCTCTCTACCTGGTCGCCCTGCTCGTCGTCGCCGTTCTCACCCGCGGTCTCGCCGAGTTCACCCGGGCCCATCTGGCCGCCTTCGGCGCACTCACCACGGTCGGGGTCCTCGCTGCCTCCGGCACCATCGCCATCACCTTCGTGCTGGCCGCGCTGATCGTGGCCGCCGCCACCCCGGTCACGGTGTTCCTGCTCACCATCATCCGCTACCGGCCGTTCACCCCTCACCGGTGAATCAGGAAAGAGGTTCCAGCGCAACCCCGATCGAGGATCCACCCGTCTTCAGGGTGATCCCGGTCGGGGTCTGCCCGGGCTTCAGGCCGACCGGCAGCCCCAGCCGGTACTCCATCCCGGACCAGCCCGGCACCACCACGGAACTCGCGACCCCGTACTCGGTGACCAGGCCCTCGTCGTCGGTGACCGCGAGCACCGGCGTACCCCGCTTCAGCAGGGTCACCCGACGCAGGGCCTTGCGAGCCGAGACCACCATCTTCTCACTGGCTTTCAAGGCATTGGTAAGAATCCGCGGACCCGGCGCCCCGAGCATCACCCCGTAGATCGTGTAGGTCTCACCGCCCACCTCGTCCGTGGCAGCGAACAGCAGACAACCTCCGGCCGCGTCCGTGGAACCGGTCTTGATGCCGATCACACCGTTGCGCCCCAGCAGTTTGTTCGTCGTGGTGACGGTATTCATCGGGATCTTGGCCTTGGATGTGGCCACGATCTGCGCGAAGGTCTCGTCTTTCATCGCCGCCAGCGCCAGGTCGACCAGATCGATCGTGCTGCTGCGGGACTTCGCGCTCAGGCCCGAGGTGTCGGCGAAAGAGGTATCCGTGAGTCCTAGTTCGGCCGCCTTGGTGTTCATCCGGGAGACGAACTTCTTCGGTGATCCGGCGTCCCACCGCCCGAGGATGTCGGCCATGTTGTTCCCCGACCGGATCAGCAGCGCCTCCAGCGCCTCGCGCTGCGTGAACTTCAGCCCGGCCCGGACCTTGACCAGACTCTCCCCGTCCGCCTTACGTCGGGGATAGGAGTCCGCCTCGGCCTTCGTCACCGTGATCGTCGGCCCTTCCTCCCCCGGAGCGAGCGGATGATCGTCCAAAATCGTGTACGCCGTCATGACTTTCGTGACGCTGGCGATCGGCACGGAGACCGTGCCCCGGCGCCGGCTCCCCATCGTACCGATCCCGGGCACCACCAGCCGGGCCCGGCCCTTGACCGGCCAGGCCACCTTTGGCTCGCCTCCCGGAACGGCCCCCTGGGTGGGCACGAGCCACTCCTGCGCGGTGGCGGTCCGGTGCACAGCAACCATTGAGGACGCCGTGGCCGGCGCGGTCGGCCAGGTCACCGAGGCGCCCACGGCCAGAGCGAGAATGATGGACGTTCTGCGCACCGTGGCCGGCATGCGTCGACTCCCGGAGTACGAGGATGAGGGGGCCGCGCCTGCTGTGGCACCCTCGAACTGTCAGTAGATGCTACTGACACTCCCCGTGATCTCCGGGAGATCGGTGACGCGTGTTATTCGCCGACCGAGCCGTCGACGGCCTGGCGGAGGAGATCGGCGTGACCGCAGTGCCGGGCGTACTCCTCGATCATGTGCGTGACGATCCAGCGCAGACTCGGGGCCCGACCGGTCCGGTGCACCCGCGGGGCGAGCTGGCTCATGTCCCCCTGCGTCAGGGCCTTCGCGACAGCTTCACGCGAACGGTCGACCGAGGCCTGCCAGAGCGCGAGAACCTGCTCCGGGGTGTCGTCCGCGGCCGAGTGCCAGTCCCAGTCGCCATCGGCGTTCCAGTCCACGGTGTCCCAGGGCGGCGACGGCTCGGCACCCAGCAGGAAGCAGCCGAACCACCAGTCCTCCACGTAGGCCAGGTGCTTCACCATGCCGCCGAGCGTCATGTCGCTCGGCGGCACGGTGACGGAGAAACCGGCGGCGTCCAGACCGCCGGTCTTCCAGGCGAACGTGGCCCGCAGGTACTCCAGGAAACCGATGAGCGTCTCAGCCTCCGTGCCCCCGAACGGGGGCTCCGGACGTCCGTGCTCGTCGACATCGACCGCTACATCGTCAGCCATCGGTTCCCCCCTGAGGTACCCACGCGTCCATCATTACTTGTTCAGTGACTCCCCGAGCTGAGTGGCGAGCAGCTGCACGAAACGGGCCGGGTCGTCAGGCTGCGTGCCCTCGGCGAGCAGGGCCATACCGTGCACGAGCTCGACGGTCTCGGCGAGCTTCGGGTCTTCGGGACGGGCCTCGTGCGCCGCCCGCAGACCCACGACCAGTGTGTGCGTCGGATTGAGCTCGAGGATGCGCCGTTCCTGCGGAATCGGCTGGCCCATCGCCTTGTACAGGTTGACCAGGGTGGGCGTGGCGTCACCGGCGTCGCTGACCACACAGGCCGGCGAGGTGGTCAGGCGGTTGGAGAGCCGGACCTCCTTGACGTCTTCGGTCAGCACCTCGCCCATCCAGGTGAGCAGCCCGGCGAACTGCTCCTTGCGCTCCTCCCGCTCGTTCTCCTGGGTCTCGTCCAGCTCGATGTCGCCCTTGGCGATGGACTGGAACTGCTTGCCGTCGAACTCCGGTATCCCGTCGACCCAGACCTCGTCGATCGGATCGGTCAGCAGCAGCACCTCGAGTTCCTTCGCCCGGAAAGCCTCCATGTAGGGCGAGTTCTCAATCGCGGCGCGGGAGTCGCCGGTAAGGAAGAAGATCTTGTCCTGACCTTCCTTCATCCGCTCGACGTAGGCCCGCAGGCTGGTGCGCTTCGCGTCGTCGGCCAGCTCGGTGGTGGTCTCGAACGAGCTGATCTCCAGGATCGCGTCGCGGTTGGCGAAGTCCTGGAGCAGGCCCTCCTTCACCACGCGCCCGAACTCGTCCCAGAACTTCGCGTACTTCTCCGCCTCGTTCGCGGCCAGACCCTTGATCGCCTGGAGCACACGCTTGGTGAGCCGCTTGCGCATCGACTCGATCTGGCGGTCCTGCTGGAGGATCTCGCGGGACACGTTGAGCGCGAGGTCCTGCGAGTCGACGACACCCTTGACGAAGCGCAGGTACGCCGGCACCAGCTCCTCGCAGTCGTCCATCACGAACACGCGGTTCACGTAGAGCTGCACGCCGTGCTTGGCGTCGGGGCTGAACAGGTTGGCGGTCGCGCGCTCGGGCAGGAACAGCAGCGCCTGGTACTGCAGCGTGCCCTCGATGTTGAGCCGGATCGTCTCCAGCGGGTCGTTCCAGTCGTGGCTGATGCGCTTGTAGAGCTCGGCGTACTCCTCCTCCGTCACCTCGGAGGCCGGGCGCGTCCACAGTGCCTTGCGGGAGTTGACCGTCTCCAGCTCCGGGACCGCAGGCTCTTCGCCCTCTTCGGTCACGGGCACCTGCAGCGACTCCATGCGGATCGGCCAGGTAATGAAATCTGAATACCGGGTGACGATCTCACGAACCTTTCGAGGGTCCGTGTAGTCGAAGAGCCGGTCTTCGGGGTCGGCCGGCTTGAGGTGCAGCGTGATCGAGGTGCCCTGCGGGGCGTCGTCCAGAGGCTCCAGCGTGTAGGTCGCCTCGCCCTGCGACTCCCACCGGGTCGCCTCGGTCTGACCCGCACGCCGGGTGACCAGGGTGACCCGGTCAGCGACCATGAAGCTGGAGTAGAACCCGACTCCGAACCGGCCGATCAGCTCCTCCGTGTCCGCGTCCTCACGCTGCGTCTCTTTCATCTGGCGCATGAACTCGGCGGTACCGGAGTTGGCGATCTTGCCGATCAGGTCCACGACCTCGTCGCGGGACATCCCGATGCCGTTGTCGCTGAGGGTCAGCGTGCGCTCCTGCGCATCCAGGGCGATGCGAATGTGCAGGTCGGAGGTGTCGACGTCGAGCTTGTCGTCGTTGAAGCGCTCCAGCCGGAGCTTGTCCAGGGCGTCCGAGGCATTGGAGATCAGCTCACGAAGGAACAGGTCCTTGTCCGAGTAGATCGAATTGATCATCAGCTGGAGCAGCTGACGGGTCTCGACCTGGAACTCGTAGCTTTCGGCCTGTGTCGTCATGGCCACCTTTCCCCACGTTTTTGATCTCTATCTGAGCATTGCGCGACCAAAGATTAGCCCTCCCCGTGGCGCCTGCGGGCCCACTCCGGCGCGGCTCGCGAGGCTGTTCACCTTCCAAGGTCACGCACGGCCGGGTGTGCTTGGGTTGGCCCACCGGCAACCCCGCCCGCCCGTACATGCGAAAGGATGCCCCTGTGGCCGCACCGGAGTCCCTCTCAGACCGTCCCTGCATCGTTCTCAGCTCCCACCTGGGCGATGCGGCGCTCTCCTGCGGCTATCTGATGTCCCAGCTGTCCGCGTCGACACCGGTCACGGTGATGACCGTGTTCACCCACAGCCAGGGCCGTCCGACCCGCACGGCCCGCGCCTACCTGGAGAAGCGGAACGCCCGTAAGGCGCCCGCCCTCTACAACCAGCGCCGCACCGAGGACCTGATCGCCCTGCGTTCCATCGGTGTCACGGGTGTGCACTTCGGGTTCGCCGACGCCCTGTTCCGCCGGCGCCCCGACACCCGGCTGCCGAAGATCGCGAACGACCTGGTGCCGGAGCTCAGCGTCATCTACCCGACCTACCGCTGGCACATCTCCCAGGGCAAGGTCTCGCCGCTCGACGAGAAGCTCCTGTCCGACCTGGAACAGCGCCTGCTCTTCACCACCGGGGAGGACGACGTGATCCTGGCCCCGATCGGCCTGAGCAACCACGTCGACCGGGTGCTCGTGCACGAGCTCGGCCTGCGCATGGCCAAGCACCGCACCGTGGGCTTCTACGCCGAGCAGCCCGACGCCCAGAAGCTCGAGGGTGACGTGCCCGTGCCGAAAGGCGCCGAGCTGGTGAAGTTCGACGTCGATCTGCACGCCAAGGCCCAGCTGCTCGAGCGTTTCACCACGCACACCCGGGCCATCCTCGGCCGGCGGGTGCCCGCCCTCGACGAGTACGTGTTCATGCCGATCGCGGGCTGACCGTTCCGGCGCGCCGGACGCCCGGGCCACCTCGACGGGTGCCCCGGGCGCTCTGCTGTCCGGATCAGTAACCGCTGTTCCCCGGCTGCTGCGGGAACTGGCCGTCCGGGCCGGGCTGACCCACGACCAGCTTCGCGAGCACGAGCAGACCGGCGATCCTGCTGATCCACACGTTGCCGACATGACGCTACGGGCACCCTGTGCCGGCGAAGTCCGCGCGGCAGAACGGGTTTCCTCCCGGATGTCGCGTACTTCCAGCAACCGGACGCGGGCCGGGCCCACAACGTTGCATGCCGGTTCGCGACGCTGGAAGGTACGCGAAAAGCGCGGGAGGACAACCACGTTTACCATGGGTAGAACCGGCAGCGCTCAGTGCTGCGTGACGGAAGGCTTCCCGGAGCGCTCGGCGCGGAACCGGCGCGAGGCCCAGATCCCCGCACCGACAGCGGCGACCCCAGCGGCCGCGATCACGACGACGGAGACCGGCTGCTTCAGATTGAAGAGCGCCAGCACGACGATGATCGCCCAGAAGGCCACCAGACCCGCGATCACCCCGACGATGCCGACGAACCGCACCTGCTCACCCTTGTTGGCAAAACTCCCCATGGAACACCCCTCCCCAGGAACCGGACAGCCCCTCCACCCGATACACATCGCACTACGGTGTGACATGTGCGTTTCAGGCTACCAACGAGAACGGTGGTGCAGCCCGCACCCGGCTCGATCGGGCAGCCCGAACGGGCGACCGTTCGCCGAAAACTTTTGCTGGAAAACGGAGATCACACAGCGCCGGCCGACTGGGGCACGAGCACCGACTCGTCCCGGCGCAGGTAGGTGCCGGCCGTCAGAACCGCGACGAGCACCAGACCACCCGCGATGCCGTAGCTGGGACCCAGCCGGTCCGCCCCCACGAGCAACTGGAGCAGCGTCAGTGCAGTAGCCGTACCGGACACCCCGAGGCGCACCGCGCCCCAGCCGGTCCCGCCGAGGTCGGGCAGGCGCACCCCGGCCACCTGCACGGCGATCACCTCGGCGACGAGGGCGAGCACGAGGAGGGCCGCGAGGGCCGAGAACGGCGTGCCCCAGGCCGACTCGGAGTCGCACACCTCAGTTCCGAAGAGCCCGAAGCATTTGCGGTGCCAGGGCAGGAGGGTGTCCAGCAGGAAGAGGATGCCGCCGAGGGCGACCAGCCTGCCTCCGAGGGTGAGCGGGACGTTACTGCTGGGCATGGAACCGGTTCTCCGATCCGGGTCGTGTCTTCCGGGTAATCCTGTCGATGGACTGTGCGACCCACTGTGCCAGGAGTTCTGGCCCGATGACGGCGCATTTACCCGGCAGCGTCCCGTTTGCACCGCGTAATCGTCACCAAACTGACGGATGGACGGTGCTTTCGTCGCCGAACGAGAGTCACTTCCTACCCACCGTTTAAGTAGTGCCAGCGGCGCACCGAGGTTCTGGACGTGCCCCACCGGAACGAGAGCGAGTCGCAGCCCCAGGTCGGGCCTGGTCCTGTGGTGTTCGCGCCGGAGGCACACCGTCCCCGTGACCTGCGCCTGCTGGTCGACTCGTCCGGCCTGACGCTGGAGATGGGTCTGGGGATGCGGCAGAACTTCGTCTGGTCGGACTGCGAGGCGGTCATGGTCTGGCCGGACCGGGCCGAACTGGTGCTGGGCGACGGTGCCAGCCTGCTCGTACGGGCCGCGGACTGGCATCACGGCGATCGGGCCCTGCGGTCCATCACGGAACGGGTGCCGACCGACGTGCTGGTGCCGATGATGGCCGACGACGAACCGCAGCCGGAGGTGTACCGCCTGCCGGGCCTGTCGGCGAGCCCCGGGCCGGTGCTGATCGTGCTGGCCCTGGCCGCCGGGGCGATCGGGCTGATGGGCCTGGTGATCGGTGCGACCGAGAAGCACGTCTCCGCCCTCGCGGTGGGCACCGTGTTCCTGGTCGGTGCCGCACCTCCGTCGCACGCGTTCGTGCAGCGGATGCGCGTGCCCCGGCGCTGGCGTGAGCGTGCGGCCGTGAGCGGGCCGGTGTCGGTGCGGGTGAACTCCGTGATGGCCCGGGCCACCCCGGTACTGCTCTGGACCACCCTCCTGACCCTGCTCGTCCTGTGCGCCGTGCTGGTGGGCCTCGCCCTGGACGATGTCTCCACGCTGCTCTTCGCCCTCTTCAGCGGGCTCGGGGCGGCCGGCTGCGGCCGGGAGCTGCTGCGGCGCCGACGACGGGGACTCCGCAGCCGGTCCTAACCTGGTTCCATGATCGACTCACGGTCCTTCGCCCTGGATGTCCCGCCGCTGTTCGCCCGCGCTGGACGGGGCCCCGAACGTGCTGCTCGCGGGGCCGGTGGGGGCTTCGACGGCCAGATCGCCGCGGCCACCCGCGGCGGGTTCGGCGATGTGCGGTTCGGCGATGTGCGGTTCACCGACCGCACCAGCGGCAGCACCCTGTTCGTCAACCCGCTGATGGCGATCTACTTCACCGTCGGCCTCGACGCGCTGGCCGCCCGCTGCCTGTACCGGGAACGGATCGACGGCACGGTTCTGATGCGTCAGGTGGCCACCCGCATCCGGGACTTCCGGAACGAGGTGACCCCGCGCGTTCCCCGGGCGTTCCCGCACTGAAGGCCGGTGCGCCAAAACGCCGGTTGCCCGGAACCTGAGGGTTCCGGGCAACCGGGGTGGAACTGCACAGCTGTGGAGGTGGGGGGAATCGAACCCCCGTCCGTCAGCGCAGAACCAGGGCTTCTCCGGGCGCAGTCTGCTACGGCATTTCTCAGCCCCAGCGATCCCACAGACAGGTCGCTGAGCCGGGCTCAGTCACGGTTAGTGTTCCCGCAGGCCCCGTAACCGGTCCCTTGGGCAGTGGCCTTCTAGTCGACGCCAGGACCCGGGACGAAGGCATTCCCGAACTGACGGACTCACACTCGCTTAGGCAGCGAGGGCGAAGTCGTTGCGCTGTGTATCGGCAACTATTGTTTTGCGACGAGGATTTACGAGATCACATCGCGTACTCGGCCCGCTTCTCCTGGTAAGACGACCAACGTCGAAACCAGTCACCCCCGAGGGGGAGTGGATCTGGTTCGACAAGATCTGGAACTTCCCAGCCTTGCCGTGTTCAGTTATCAAGCGGTGTGGCCAGGTTCGGCCCCACCGAGCTGTACAACCCTACAGCCTCGGGTCGTGTTCCCGCCTCTTCAATCAACCGGTCAGCGGTTGGTGCGCAGCGACATGGCCCGGTCGGACTCGCGCTTGTCCTGACGCTCCCGCAGGGTCTGCCGCTTGTCCCAGTGCTTCTTACCGCGGGCCAGGGCGATCTCCACCTTGGCCTTGCCGTCCTTGAAGTAGAGCTGCAGCGGCACCAGCGTGTAACCACCCTCGCGGGTACTGCCCGCCAGCTTGTCGATCTCGGCCCGGTGCAGCAGCAGCTTGCGGCGCCGGCGCGGGGCGTGATTGTTCCACGTGCCCTGGAAGTACTCCGGGATGTGCACGTGCTCCAGCCAGGCCTCACCGCGGTCGATCTGGGCGAAGCCGTCGACCAGCGAGGCGCGCCCCTGCCGCAGGGCCTTGACCTCCGTACCGGTGAGCACGATGCCCGCCTCGTACGTGTCGTCGATGTGATAGTCGTGCCGTGCCTTGCGGTTGGACGCAACCACCTTCTTGCCAGTTTCCCTGGGCACGCCTACCTCACCTCTTCCGCCGAATGCCGAAGAGTAAGTCTATGAGGTGACGTCGTGACTGCCCACTTCATTAGCGGCGGTTACGCGGTCAGCGTCAGAGCCAGCCCATCGGGTCGGTGGTGCCGCCGTTCACCCACACCTCGAAGTGAAGGTGGCAGCCGGTCGACAGACCCGTGGTGCCGGAGTATCCGATCAGCTGGCCGCGGCTGACCTGACCGGAGTGGACGATGATGCGGCTGAGGTGGTTGTACGACGTGGCCACGCCCGACCCCCGGAGCCGTCCGTGGTCGACCACGATCTGGTTGCCGTACCCGCCCGCCCAGCCCGCCCGCACGATCGACCCGGAGGCCGCCGCCTTCACCGGGGTACCGCAGGGAGCACCGAAGTCGGTGCCGGTGTGCAGCTTCCGGTAATTCAGGATCGGGTGGTAGCGCCATCCGTAGCTCGAGGTGATCGGGGCGCTGACCGGGTAGGACAGGGTCGACCCGCCCGGCGCTGATTCCGGCTCCGCATTGTCGGAGGTCCGGGCCCGGGCGGCCGCGGCCCGCTCCCGCAGGATCCGGGCGAGCTTCTCCTGCTCGGCCTCGGCCGCGTCGACCCGCTTCTGCTCGGAGGCCTTCCTCGCGGAGATGACCCGGACCGCCGCGCCGCGCTCGTCGACGAGTTTCCCGATCTCCCGCGTGGCCGACCGGGCCTGCGTGGTCGCGGCCTCGCGCTGCACCACGACCTGTGCGGACTGTTCCTTGAGGTCGGCCACCTGCTGGCGGCCGGCGTCGAGTTTCGCCTTGCGGGCCCGAGTCTCGGCCTGCTCCACGGCGAGCCGGTCGATGGCGTCACCCTGCGCCCGCAGCACGTTCCCGGCCAGACCGAGCCGGTCGGTGAACTGCTCGGGGGTCTGGGCGTCCAGGGCGATCGACAGCCCGGTCAGACCGGAGCTGACGTAGGCCTCGCGGACGATCCGGCCCAGCCGGTCCCGGGTCTCCTGCTCCTGCTCGGCCCGCGACGCGAGGGCCCGCTGCGCCTTGCCGACCGCGGCCACGGCGAGCTCCAGCTCGTCGGCCAGCTGCCGGTCGCGCCGGTTCGCCCTTTGCAGGGCCGTCTCGGCGGCCTTCAGGCGGGAACTGGCGTCCGCGAGCCGGGACTCCGCGGTCCGCAACCGGACTGCGGCCTCGACCAGATCGTCCGAAGTTCCCTCGAGATCGTCGCGCAACTGCTTGATCTCGCCGGCGAGCTTCGCCTGCTTGTCCTTGACGTCGTCCGCCGCCGCCGGGGTCGCGGTCTGCGCCACGTTCGTGACGCCGACCGCGAGAGCCGACCCGGCCACCATCAGGGCCGCGAAGAACCGGGTAGGACGGCCCGTCCTACCGGGTGCGCCGGTGGTCCACCGCTTCATCCGCGTGCCTCCTGTCGCTGATCACCCCCATGAGCGGGTGGCAACATTGGTCACACACGGTACAGGGGTGACTACACCTTGAGGTATCTCTGCAGTGCCAGGAAGGCCGACACGCCAGCAATCCCCAGACCGATGATGAACAGCCACGGCACCACCGTCAGGGCGTCACCCACATCCACGTAGTTCGTGAAGGTCAGCTGCTTGGCCAGACGGCCCTGGATCTGGAACTTGGTCACGGCCACCAGTGCCACCGAAGCCAGGGTCGCGCCGACCGCCGCGGCGATCATGCTCTCCAGGATGAACGGGAGCTGGATGAAGAAGTTCGAGGCCCCGACCAGGCGCATGATGCCGGTCTCGCGACGGCGGGTGAAGGCCGTCAGCCGGATCGTGGTCGCGACCAGCAGCACCGAACACAGCAGGGTGATCACGGCGAGCAGCCAGGAACCCAGCTTGAGCTGATTCAGCAGCGCGAACAGCCGGTCCAGCACCTGATTCTGGCTCTGGACCGATTCCACCCCCTGGGTGTTCTTGAAGTAGTCCGCGACCACCTTGTACTGCTCGGGGTTCTTCAGGTCGATCCGGTAGGACTCCGGCATCTGGCTGGCCGTCACGTTCTCGGAGAGCGCGCTGTCCTTGCTCTGCTCCTTGAAGTGCTCGAAGGCCTGCTCCTTCGACTCGAAGAAGACCTCCTTGACGTAGCCCTGGAGCTGCGGCGACTTGAGGTTCGCCTCGATCTGCTCCTTCTGCGCGTCGGTGGCCTTGCCGTCGGCACAACTGGCCGCGATCGAGACGTCACCACACAGGAAGATCGTCACCTGGACCCGGTCGTACCAGTAGTCCTTCATGGTGTCGACCTGGCGCTGGGCGAGGAAACCGAGCCCGACGAGGAAGAGGGAGACGACGGTGACGAGGACGACCGAGATGGCCATGGCCAGGTTGCGGCGCAGGCCGATGACGATCTCATCGAGAATGAACTGGAAACGCATGTTTTTTCAGTTGCTTTCTACCGGGAGTATCCGTAGACGCCGCTGACCTCGTCGCGCAGCATGTTGCCGTTCTCAAGTTCGATGACGCGCTTGCGCATCTGGTTCACGATCTCGTGGTCGTGGGTGGCCATCACGATCGTGGTACCGGTCTTGTTGATCCGGTCCAGCAGACGCATGATGCCGACGCTGGTGTTCGGATCGAGGTTTCCGGTCGGCTCGTCGGCCAGCAGGATCGCCGGCCGGTTCACGAACGCCCGGGCGATCGCCACACGCTGCTGCTCACCGCCGGAGAGCTCGTGCGGGAACCGCTGTTCCTTGCCCGCCAGGCCGACCAGCTCGAGCACCTCGGGAACGGTGTGCGCGATGGCATGCCGCGGCTTGCCGATGACCTGCAGGGCGAACGCGACGTTCTCGAAGACCGTCTTGTTCGGCAGCAGGCGGAAGTCCTGGAAGACCGCGCCGATGGTGCGGCGCAGGTGCGGCACCTTCCAGCTGGACAGCTTCGCCACGTCCTTGCCGGAGACCCGGACCACACCCTTGGTGGCCTTCTCCTCACGCAGCGCAAGGCGCAGGAACGTGGACTTACCCGAGCCGGAAGCTCCCACGAGGAAGAGGAACTCGCCCTTGCCCACCTCGATGCTGACCGAGTTGAGCGCGGGGTGCTTGCTGCCGGGGTAGACCTTGGTGACGTCGTCGAATCGGATCACGGCTGAGACCTCGGCCGCCGTCGGGGACTGGGAACGTGCTCGCGGCCGGTCCGAAGTCTAGGGGGCTTCACGAGTGCAGAGGGGGACTCATCGGGCCCCGGTGCGTTGTAAATGTGAACCTGTGCAGGTCCTGTGGCCCTAGAGGCGCCAAAAACTACGGACGGCGAAGAGGTGATTACCCCTTCGCCGTCCGGAGGTCATTGGCTTACGCCGGCTGCTCCTGCGACTTGCGCCAGCGGATGCCCGACTCCAGGAACTCGTCGATGGCGCCGTCGAACACGGCCGAGGGGTTACCCGACTCGTACTCCGTGCGGAGGTCCTTCACCATCTGGTAGGGGTGCAGCACGTAGGACCGCATCTGGTTGCCCCAGCTCGAGCCGCCGTCACCCTTCAGCCCGTCCAGCTCGGCCTGACGGTCCTGGCGGGCCTTCTCCAGCAGCTTCGCCTGGAGCACCCGCATCGCCGACACCTTGTTCTGGAGCTGCGACTTCTCGTTCTGGCAGGTCACCACGATGCCGGTGGGGAGGTGCGTGAGACGGACCGCGGAGTCGGTGGTGTTGACCGACTGCCCACCCGGACCGGAGGAACGGTAGACATCGACGCGGATGTCGTTCTCCGGGATCTCGATGTGGTCGGTCTCGGCCACCACCGGCAGCACCTCGACACCGGCGAAGGACGTCTGACGGCGACCCTGGTTGTCGAACGGGCTGATCCGCACCAGCCGGTGCGTGCCCTGCTCGACCGAGAGCGTGCCGTAGGCGTAGGGCGCGTCCACGCGGAACGTCGCCGACTTGAGCCCGGCCTCTTCGGCGTAGGAGGTGTCGTACACCTCGGTCTTGTAGGAGTGCCGTTCGGCCCAGCGCAGGTACATCCGCAGAAGCATCTCGGCGAAGTCGGCCGCGTCGACGCCGCCGGCCTCGGAGCGGATCGTGACCACGGCCTCGCGGGCGTCGTACTCACCCGACAGCAGCGTGCGAACCTCGAGCTCGCCCAGCGCCGTGCGGGTCGCGGCCAGCTCGGTCTCCGCCTCGGCCAGGGTGTCCGCGTCGTCCTCGCCCTGGGCCAGCTCGACCAGCACCTCGAGGTCGTCCACGCGGGCCGACATCTTTTCCAGGCGCTCGAGCTCGGACTGCAGGTGGGAGAGCTTCGACGTGACGACCTGGGCCTTGTCCGGGCTGTCCCACAGGTCGGGGGCCACGGCCTGCTCGGAGAGCTCGGCAATCTCGGAGCGGAGCTGGTCCAGGTCACTCACCTTGAGGATGGACTCCAGGGTGCTGCGCAGTGCGCGGATCTCGCTGGGGAAGTCGGTGGCCACGTTGATCGAGGTTACGCGGTGTCGGGCGCAAACACAGAGTCGGCATGTCGATCAGCGCCCATGGGCAGGCCCGTGCGTCCATGGGAGCCGCGCTGCACCGCTGTTGCAGGGGTCACATAAATAAGCCTTTGATCAAGTTGTGGCCGATTTGCAGTGACGAATGACGCTCCACAGTTCGCGCGGCACACATGTCGGTGCTCTCGCTGCGACTACGCGGACACGGCGTCGATGCGGGCTCCCGGCCGCGCGTCCTGAACGAATCCGGACGCGCGGCTGGACTCCAACTCCCACAGGGGCTCCCATTCCCCGATCCCCGAGTTGCTCTCACACTCCCCGGTTCACGCGAAAAGCGTGCCCCTGTCCGCCGGATCCCGCATCTCGAGGCATTCCGGGAACTTCAGTAGCTCTGGGCGCTTCGGTAACCCGGGGAACGGCTACAGCCCGAGCGAGTCGAGATCGTTCGGTTCGGCGCCGCGGCACAGATCGGCGAAGGTGACCTGGAGGGCGCGGCAGATCATCGGGATCTCCTGGACCAGGATTCGCCGGTTGCCCTTCTCGGCGTCGTGCGCCTGGCTGAGAGACCAGCCGACCAGCGCACCGAATTCCTCCTGGGTCAGCCCCAGGCGCGACCTCTCGCCGCGGATGTTCCGCGCCACGATCCGCCCCAGGTCCGCCACGCGCCCGACCGTAAGTGGCCCGCCAGGTGAGGGAGTAGCAGAAAGCGGCTTGATTTGGCGTTTCCCCAAACGATACGGTGAATCACCAAATCAGTTCGGAAATTGACGAACGTCCTCAGACTGGTTCCGGCCCGCCGGTTGACCTCCCTCCGTCCTGGCGGGTCGGGACCACACCATCCGCAGCTTTGTGCGCTGACTGCTCGCGCTCATCGCTTATAAGGAGTTGCATGCAGGCCGGCGAAACCGCCCGTCACATCCAGGCCCATCTCCGAAGCTGTGGGGTCGTGGTCCATCTGGCCACTTCCGTTCCCCGGGAGCCCGGTCGGCCGTTCGGGGTTGTCGTGTTCCTCGAAGAGGTACTGGCCCAGCACGAGTTGGCGCGCGACTGCGTGGTGCGGCTTCCCGGGGTGCTGGAGGTGACCTTCTCGACCCTGAGCCGAGCGATCATGTATGTGGTCGTGGGACCCCTGGGGTTGGTGCGGTCGTCAGCGGTGTCGCAGACGGCTCCTCCCGTTGAGGCGCACGTGGCCTGAGTTTCCAATGGGGGACGCGCCAACTGGCCGACGTTGTCGTCGCACCTCGGTGGGGCCCCGGCTCCCCCCGCGCGGTCCCGGCTCCCCCAGCGCGGTCACGCCCCAGTTCGGTCCCGGCTCGCTCAGGTGGCCCCGCCCCAGTTCCGTCCCGGCTCGCTCGGGCGGCCCCGCCCCAGTTCGGTCCCGGCTCGCTCGGTGCGGCCCCGGCTCTGGGCGTGGATCGGCGGGCGACTACGGCTCGGGCTCGCGGGCCGAGGCTCGGCTCGTGGCTTGCAGTGGTACGCCGTTCGCCCATCGATGCACCACAAGCCCCACTAAAGGTATGCGGGCGCGACCGGTGAGCGTGACCTGTGCCGTGGTTTCCTCCCATGCGCCGGTCGGACTGCCGATTGCCACGTCCAGGTCAGCGGCGGTCTCCGGTTTCTCGCCCAGGTAGCTGCGAACGCTGGCGTGCACGGTCCCGTCGGAGAGCGGCACGGGATACTCCCCCATCCCCCGCCGGTAGAACGACTCCTCATCGAGAGCATCCGCCGCGTCCAGTGCTGCGGCATCGGTCAGAGCATGGAGTTCCTGGCGTTGCAGATGCAGGGCGGTAATGTCGGTGGCGACCAGGATCAGAAGCAGGGCCACCGCAATGAAACCTGCTACCAGCGGCATGATCTGACCAGAATCGCCGGCGCCGACGAATCCGCTGTGCCGACCTGGCACCCACTCCCCACGAGACCCTATGCAGCAACCTGAATCCTCCCCGGCGCCGGCGATTCCATCCGCGGTAAGAAACCCACCGCGACCAAGACCTTTGTCTTTGAACAAACTCCACTTCCAAACCTTCACCCCAGCCGAGTTCTACCCCTGGCAATCCTTCACCCAGCCTGAATCCCCGCTTCGGGAAATTCCCCGCCCCAGGACGAGTTCCCGCACCTCGTGGTCTTCAGCTAGCCCAGTTCCCACCCTCACCAACCTCACCCCCGAACCCGTTCCCAATCCACGAGGCTGCTTTGTCGGTCTCTCCCCCGAACCTCCTGTCAGTTGCCTTGCCGACCGAACTCCCTGAACTCGTCCACCGTCTCGACCTGGCTGGCGCTCACCACCACCTGGGCACGGAGGGCGTCCGCCAATCCCACCGGAAGCCAGGGAAAACTAGCCGTGACCTCCACCTGGGCCGTCACTCGTTCGCCCGGCACCAGGCAGGACGACCTACTGCAGCCGATGTGAAGCGTTCCATCGCTCGCAGCGAATCCCTGATCCTTGAGGGCCAACTCGGCCGAGGTAGCTGCCCGTTCCTGACCCTCCGTATCATTCGCCGCAGTAATGAAGGCCCGGACTGCTTCCCTTGCCGCACCGTCCGCAGCGAACGAGGCTGCCTGCACCCGTCCGAGAATGAGCACCAGATATGCGACGGGAAGCATCAGAAGAAGCCCGAGGGCCACGAATTCAATCGCCGCTGATCCCCCTTCACGGGAAGCACAGATGCGGTCTTTCCCTCTGACCATGGATGGCTACCTCCCCGTCACGGTCCGGCCTCGGCAAGAGCATGACCGGTGACGTCCACGCTCCGCCCAACGCCGATCAGCCCGGCGACGGGCAGCGGCGCGATCACCCGCACCTCGACGATCACCGTCCCGTCCAGATCGACACGACGGGCAGAGACCCGCCGCGCATACCCTGGCGAGAGCTCCTCCCCGATGAGGCTGCGGGCGCGGTCGGCCCCGGCCGCGGGGTCCCGGTCGGACAAGGCACCGAATCTCGCCCCCTGAGCCGCGCAGTCGATGAGAGCGTTCCGTACGTACACGGTCAGGGCGAGCTGGACGAGGGCCAGGAACAGGAACACCAGCAACGATCCGACCATGACGAAATCAACTACCGCGGAGCCTTTATCGTGCCGAAACCCGGACCGCCCCACTCAGGGACCGCCGACGACGTTGTCAACGGCGTCGTTGAAGACCTGGACCAGTCGCGGGCCGGCCGCGCCCCAGAGAGCGACCACCAGACCCGCTGTCATGAGGGTGACCAGCACCCAGCCCGGAACGTCACCTCGATCACCGTCGCGACCACGCACCAGCTGCATCCGGGTCGCCACGGACGCAGCGAGGTGCTGCGCCAGAGCACGACCGACCGAACCCCGCCGCTTCACCGTGCTGGACGGCATCGCCGTGAAAAGCATGTGTGTCCCCGTTCTTCGTCGGATCTGTAGCTAGACCGTGAGCTCAAGTACCGCCAGGCCGGGATACAGCGCGAAAAGTACTGTGACCGGAAGGATCAGGAAGACCACGGGCACCATGGCACCAATCTCCCGGCGCCCGCTGGACTCCATCAGCCGGCGCCTGGTCACTTCCCGAACGTCCTGGGCCTGAGCTCGCAGGACGTCCGCCAGTGGAGTGCCTCGTTCGATCGCGACCACGATCCCGTCGACGAACCGGGCAAGGCTCGGGATCGCACTGCGAGCCGAGAGATCATTGAGAGCATCGGTCAGAGATCGACCGGTCCGGGCTTCCGCCAGGGTGCGGCCGATCTCGGTCGGCAACTCACCGCTGCAGGTGCGGGCCACCCGATCGAGAGCGCCGAGAGGTCCCTCCCCGGCGCCGACAGCCAGGGCGAGAATCTCTGCCACCGCCGGGAACTCCGCCAGGATGTGACGCTCGCGCCGCCGGACCTGCCAGTCCAGCGCCTGGTCACGGCCCAGCACCCCGAGCAGCGTCCCGATCAGGACCAGGCCCACGAGCGAGACCACGCTCAGACCGCTCCGGACAGCGATCGCTGCGGCCACACCGGCTCCCGCTCCAGTCCCCAGCGCTCCGGCCATCACCTGCTGGGCCCTGAACTGCTCGATCGAGATGCCCGTACCCACTTGACGAAGCCGTCTCTCCACCGAGGCGTTCCCCCCACTGACCCGGGCCGCTCCCCGTGCGGCCCGGCGCATGAACGGTTGAAGTAACTCCCGGACAACCGATCCCGCGCCCGGCTGCCGGAGCTGGGACTCGTCCATGACGAGCCGGGCACCACGCAGGTACGGTGCCAGACGTTCGTCCAGCGTGGGGCGCCGGTTCCACGGCGCGCCCAGGACCACGAGCCACCCGCCGATTCCGGTCAGGGCTCCGAGCAGAGCACCCACTGCCGACATCAGCGCAACACCCGCTGCTCTTGCGGAAGCCGGCCGATCACTGTCATCAGACGGTAGGCGAACACGGAGGCGCCGGCGCCGACCGCCAGGACGGCGGTGCCGGTGGAACTCTCATAGGCCTGTACGGACTCGGGTTTCGAGGTGAGGAGGGCCAGCACCAGCCAGGGCGCCGATACCGCGAGCCGAGCGGCGGAAACCGTCCAGCTCTGCCGGGCCTCCAGTTCCGACCGAACTCTCGCATCGTCGCGCAGAAACATGGAGAGATTGCGGAGGAGGCGCCCGAGATCGGAGCCGCCGACCTCACGGGTGATCCGCAGCGCCTCGCAGAGCCGGTCGCCGACGGGATCGGCCAGCCGGGACTTGAGGACCTCCAGTGAGTCCCCGAAGCTGCCGGTGAGCCGATAGTCACGGGCGAAGGCCCGGAACGGTGGACGTAGCGGTTCCGGTCCTCGCTCGCCGAGGGCACCCAGCGCCTCCGGAAGGGAGAGACCGGCGCGGACTCCCGAGGCCAGGTTGTCGACGACGTCGGGCCAGAGTTCACGAAACCGTTGACGCCGTCGCCGCGCGCGACCACGAGCGGCGGCGTAGGGCGCCCAGCCGGCGATGGCGGCGAAGCATCCGGTGACCGGGAGAACCCCGGTGAAGGCGAAGACCGCCAGGCCGACTCCCACGCCGGTGCCGGCGCACACGGCCAGGAACGCGGTGGGAGACACGGATGGGAGATCTGCTTCGTCGAGCAGGGCTCTCAAGCGACCCACCGGGGACCGGCTGTTCAGATCCGTCGGACGAGGCGCCGGTTCCCAGCACGCCCACCAGACCAGGAACAGGCCCACGCCCGCGGTCAGTCCGATCACTGCACCCACGCCGTCACCTCCAGCCACCCCTCAGCACCGCCGCGACGTCGATCCCCGCGCGTTCGTACCGGTCCGGGTGCGGCGGGAATCCGTCGCTCCTCACCAGCCGGTCACCGCGCCGCCCGAAAATCTCGGTCGTCTCGATCACGTCTCCCTCGACCCGGCCCGGTACACCGACGATCTCGGTCACCCGGCGACGCCCGTCACCATCCAGACGCACCTGCACCACGAGGTCGATCGAGCTGGCCACGGTCGGGACGATGAAGCGGCCGCTGACGTTCTCACCCGCCAGGAGGGGTAGCGTGCACATCTTGATCACCGCCTCCCGGGCGGAATTGGCATGAACAGTCGCCATTCCGGGGAGTCCGCTGTTGAGCGCGAGGAGCAGATCCAGACTCTCGGCCTGGCGTACCTCACCGATCACGAGCCGGTTCGGGCGCATCCGCAGAGCTTCCTTCACCAGCCTGCGCAAGGGGATCTCACCGGTTCCCTCCAGACTGGCCTGGCGACACTGCATCGGAACGGTGTCCCGGAGGGGCACCCTCAGCTCGAAAACCTCTTCGCAGGTGATGACCCGCTCGCGGGCCGGTACCGAGCCCAGCAGGCAGTTGAGCATCGTGGTCTTGCCGGCCTGAGTTCCCCCGGACACCAGAATGTTGAGCCCGGCAACCACAGAGGCAGCCAGGAACTGAGCGGCCTGTGGGGTGAGAGTTCCCAGTGTGACGAGATCATCGAGTCGGGACGAGACCACCGTGAACTTTCGGATGTTCACGGCGTAGGAGTGCCGGGTGATGTCCGGGATGACGACGTGGAGCCGGGAACCGTCGGGGAGCATCGCGTCCACAAAGGGACTGGCCAGATCGACCCGGCGCCCCGAGTGCTTCAGCATCCGCTCGACCAGATCACGCACTTCCTGGGCCGTGAAAATTGTTGTGGTGAGTTCGCTGACGCCAGAACGTGCAATGAATACCCGGCCCGGATCATTGATCCAGATCTCCTCGATCGACGGATCGTCGAGATACGCCTGCAGCGCGCCGAATCCGGACACCTCGTCGATCACCCGCTTGACGGCGTGCTCGATGTCCGCGAGCGGCGGCAGCGACCGCAGAAGTGAGCGTTCGTCGTACGCGGCCACCTCGGACTCGACGAGGCGCCGCAGTCCGGCCGAATCGCGGCCGGGGTCAATACCTTCCCGGCGTATTCGTTCCCGTACACCGTCGGAAACGATCGAGACAGCATCCACCGGATCCCCCTACTCATCCCCGTGGGGCGCAGAGCCCCCAGGCGGCCGAGCCGCCCATCCCCGTGGACCACAGCATAGGAAACCCGGACAGACCCTGCGCAAGTTATCCACAGGATTGATGAAATTCGGCGGCCATGAGCAGGTTGTCCACAGGTGGTCGTCACTCCCCCACGGGCGACGCACAATCGATGACATGAGAGTCCGACTCACCGTTGTTCTTTCCGAGATCGAAGTGACCGCAGTTAGTGTCGAGATCCAGGCGCAGCCAGGGACGCTACTGGGGTCTGTGAGCAATCAGCTCACCGCTGTTCTTCCTGATCCAAATAAGGCGACCAAGGTAAATTTTCACTGCGCCAGCCACGTCGTCCCGTTGACCCATCCGATCGGCCTCCCACCACTCGTGCAAGGGGCGACTCTGGTACTCAGAGCTCAGGAGGATGTTCCAGCGAACGCTTCCGGGGTTCTGGAGGTTCACACGGTGGCCGGGCCGGATGCAGGCCTCACACATGCTCTACCCCTGGGTCACCCGGTGCTCATCGGTAGACACGGCTCCTCAGGTCTCTCCCTGAGAGATCCCGACATCTCACGTCACCACGCCGAGATATCAGCCTCGGAAGACGGCCTGACCGTCCGGGACCTCGGTTCCGCGAACGGAACCCGGGTAGCTGATCAGCCCGTCGAGAATGCCGCGGTTCCCCTGCACCCCGGTGAACCGGTGCGGCTGGGCAGCAGCATTCTGGCGGTGCGCGCACCGACCCGGCCGGCCGCGGCCGTCACCCCGGACGCCGAAGGCCATCTACTCGTCAACCGGCGTGCAGCCCTGGAGCCACTGAAACCTTTTGCTTTGATCACCTTCCCGCAGCCACTGTCCACTCCGACCCGTCCGCAAATGCCCTGGCTCATGATGCTGGCGCCCCTGCTCCTCGCGGTGCCCCTGGCGGTGCTGTGGCGGCAACCCGGCTATCTCCTCGTCGCCGCGATGAGCCCGCTCCTGATGCTCGGGCAGTACGTCACCGACCGTCGACGGGGTGGCCGGGAGAGCCGGTGGCTGGCCGAGGCGCACCGGAAGGAGACACTCGAAGCGGAAGAGTTCCTGGACAAGGCTCTTTCCCGCGATGCCGAATATCTGGAGACCATCTATCCCGATCTGGCCCGTCTCGCGGTCACGGCCCGGATCCCGACCGACGACCTCTGGGTGCGAACACCGCGACAGCACGTGGCCCTGGCCGTGCGCATCGGCCGGGGCGAGGAGCCCTCGTGCGTGACCAAGCGCGATCCGACTCGGAGCAGCCCTGACGACACCGGTGAGACCCATCCCGTGCTCCCGGACGTCCCCCTCGGGCTGGAACTCAGGGACTTCTCCGTCGTCGGTGTCTGTGGGCCCCGCCGGGCGGTTCTCGGTACGGCCCGTGCCGTCATCGGCCAGCTGGCCGTGCTCCACTCCCCGCGGGACGTCGGTATCGGTCTCCTACAGTCACGGCCGACCGGCTCCGAAGAGGCGGAGACCGACCCGGGCGTGCCGGACTGGGAGTGGCTGACCTGGATCCCGCACCATTCACCCGACCCGTTCGCGTCGCCGGGGGCGGTTCGGGTGCTGGTACTCGACGGCGCGCGGCGCCTGCGACGGAGACCGGACGTCGCGGAGACACTCTCCCGAGCAGGGATCACGGACCCGGGTGATACCCGGGAGACCAGGCATGTCCTGCGGGCCGATCCCACCCGGGCCACCCGGGCCGCCGGAACCGTCGTCCTCTGCCTGGAGCAGGACGAGGTGTCGTTACCCCTGGAATGCACTGCCACCGTCGTGCACACCGACGGAATGGACACCGCTGTGCTGCACCGGGCCGGACAGGCCCCGAGATCGTTCCGGCCCGACCTGGCCGGGGCACAGTGGTCCACCCGACTGGCTCGTGACCTCGCACCCCTGCGTGATGCCACTCCCGACGCCCGTAACGACATCCCGCACCAGGTCCGGCTGGTCGACCTTCTACGACAGGTACAGAAGGTCGACCCCCTGGACGGGACATCGCTCGCACAGGCCTGGCGATCGGGTCCGGAAAGAGGCAAGAAGGGAACGACCCTCGCTGTCCTCGGGCAGTCCGCAGCCGGCCCGGTCACCATCGACCTGCGTGCAGACGGGCCGCACGCACTGATCGGCGGCACCACCGGATCCGGCAAGTCGGAGTTGCTCCAGACTCTGATCTCGTCCCTGGCCGCCGGAACCGGTCCGGACCAGCTCACCCTGTTGCTGGTGGACTACAAGGGTGGGGCCGCCTTCCAGGCCTGCACCGGTCTGCCCCACGTCGGCGCGGTACTCACCGACCTGGACCTTCCGTCGGCGAGACGGGCCCTCTCCTCCTTCACCGCGGAGCTGAGACGTCGTGAAAGGTTGCTCCTGCAGGCCGGGGTCATCGATGTCGACGGTTACGCCGCTGCCCGGGCACAGCGTCCTGCGCTGGAACCGATGCCGCGGCTCGTGGTGGTCGTCGACGAGTTCCGGGTGCTGGCCGAGGAACTGCCGGAGTTCGTCACCGGTCTGGTCCGCATCGCCACGGTCGGCCGCTCCCTGGGGGTTCACCTGGTGCTCGCGACGCAACGCCCGGCCGGAGTGGTCTCACCCGACATCGCGGCGAACGTCAATCTGCGAATCGCCCTGCGGGTCCGGGACGCCGCCGACTCGCACGACCTGATCGCAGGCCCGGCGGCTGCGGAGCTGCCCGCGGTTCCCGGTCGCGCGCTCCTGAGGGTCGGTGCGACGGCACCGGTGGAGTTCCAGACCGCGAGGGTGAATACGCGCCCACCCGCCGACCACGGCATCGGTAAGCCCGTCGTCCGGCTGCTGCGATCGTCCTCCCGCGCCGTAGCGACCATCGAACCGGCTTCGTACGACCGGGAAGACCGTCCCCATGATCTGGAACGGCTGGTCGCAGCGACCCGGTCGGCCGCCGCCGAGCTGGGTCTCTCCCAGGCCCGGGCCCCGTGGTTGCCGGAACTGGCGTCCGAACTGGAAATCGGCCGGCTGGTCCGGGGCTCCCGTTCGGGACACCTGTTCTTCGGGCTGAGCGACCTCCCTCACGAGCAACGTCAGGAGAAAGCCGGCTGGGACCTCACCGCCGGTCACCTGGCGGTCGTGGGCGGTGCTCGTTCCGGACGTTCCGGTGTTCTGCGCACCCTGGGCGTCAGCGCCACGAATACCGAAGATGCACGCGTCCACACGTATGTGCTGGATTCCTCCGGGGGGCTCGTCGATCTGGAGACGCGCGGAGTCGCGCGTGCTGTCGTGCGGCTCGACGACCACGAACGCGCCGGACGCCTGGTGCGTCGGCTGGTCGACGAACTCCATGAGCGGCGGGGTCCTGCGTCCGGGCCGGGATCCCGGGTGCTCCTGCTCGTGGACGGTTGGGACGCTCTCACCGTGGCCTGGTCGGAACCCGGGTGTGCCACGCTCCTGGACGGTCTGCTGACGGTGCTGCGGGACGGACCGGCCGTGGCGATCAACGTCGCCGTCACCGGAGCCCTTCCTCTGCTGACCGGACCGCACTCGTCGTTGTTCACCCAGCGACTCGTCCTGCCCCTGCCCGACCCGGCGGACGCCATGATGGCCGGAGTCCCGGCCGAACTCGCACGCAGCACGGACCGACCCGGGCGAGGTGCGTGGCATTCCGCCGGACGTTCCGAATTCCACCTGGTGCAGGTCGCCCGATCGGTGGGGCATCCCGGCGGAGCGATGGCCGCAGAACCCGGGACGCCGGACGACGGCTGGGCCGTTCCCGCCCTTCCGGCAAGGGTTTCCCGCACCGTGCTGTCCCCGCTGGAGACTCGTACCGAAGGCCCGGGAATTGTCGTGCCGATCGGCATCGGCGGCGAGCAGGCGCGGACGGTAGGTCTCGATGTGACTGCGGCCCCGGTAACGCTGATCCTCGGGAGCCGCGGCAGCGGCCGGACGACCGCCCTGTTCAGTCTGGCCGAGGGACTAAAGGAGCTGGGCGTCCCCTTCTTCGTTCTCGACCGCCGCACCGTCCGGCGTACGACCACCGCCGCAGACCTCGCCGCCCGTCTGACGCTGCTGCCGAGCACGGTGGTGCTGATGGATCTGCCCCCGACACCCGGTGCCACGGTTCCCGACGACGGCGGTCTGGCCGAAGTTCTGTCCGCGCATCTGGCCGGCGCTCACGGCGAAGAAGGACACCTCGTCCTAACTGCCTCCGGCCATGACATTGTGGCGGCGTACCGGGGTCCACTGCTCCTGGCCCGCGACGCCCGGCAGGGACTCGTCCTGGGCACACCCACGCTCACGGACGGAGAGGTGTTCGGGCTCCGGCTCGATCGTCACCCGACCGGGCCGCCCGGTCGTGGAGTACTCATCGGTGCCGGGACGGCGGTCTCTGTACAGGTCGCGCACCCGGCATCGGCAGGCATCACCGGCGCCGGCGGCGTACGGCCAGGAACGCCGCTCCCTGAACGGGTGCCGCTCCTGCCCCCCGTGGACGACACGAACCCGGGTGAGCCGTGATGCACTGGACGAGGCGGTGCCACAGATTTGCGGAAAGTCCTGCGTGGTTCCGCACAGCGACAGGGCCACCCTGGTGAGTCCCGGACTCATCACTCTTGGAGCCCGGCACGAGACTCGTGTGACTCTGGGCTATCAAATAGCAGCAGGTTGTGACGTAAAGCTACTGGGCCTCAAAATCGCCGGACCTAGTGCGCCAGTTAGGGGGCCGAGCACAACTCAGTGTGTTCTATCCTTGCCGCATGGTGACATCGGTTTCGTTCGGTGACGAACGAACCGCACACCGCTACAACGCAGCTCGTTCTGTGGGGTCCAGGAAGGGTGTGGGCACGATTTCGCTCGGCAGCCGCTCCGAGACCGTCCGGAGCACGGACACCGTTGATCTGCGGGTTCCGGCCGATCCCGCCTATCTGGCGATGATCCGCACGGCGACCGCCGGGTTGGCGACACGGCTCGATCTGACGCTGGACGAGATCGAGGACCTGCGTATCGCGGTCGATGAGGCGTGCTCCCTTCTTCTTCAGGGCCGCGCTCATCCCGATCGGGCGATCCACGCCGAATTCGAGGTGGGGCCGCCGGGGAGCGGCACGCTGTCCATCCTCATCACCGGCCCGGTCAGCCAGCTCCCCGAGGGGCGCGGCTATGCCTGGGCGGTGCTGCAGGCTCTCGCGGGTGACGTCATCACCGGCATCGGGGAGAACGGCGCATGGATCAAGCTGACGTACGTCGGACGGGGAGACCAGTGATCCAGCAGCAGGAGTCGACGCTCAGCGTGCTGCAGCGAACACCCCGGCGGGACGATTCCCCGGACGCACAGACCTCCGAGGCACACGCCGACCCCATGGAGGACGGAGTAGACGCCTCTCCCGTCATCTACTCGGCCTCCGAGGTCCCACCGGAGACCGACCACCTGACCCGGGAGCTCACTGCGGCTCCGCATCACCGTGCGGTCGAGCAGCCGACCGGGTCACCCCAGTCGGTCGCGACGCGCCTGAGGGAGAACGCGGACGACGACCCCGCTGCCCTTCGACGCCGAGGCCGGCATGTCCGAGAGGACGACGAGGAACCCGCTCCGCCCGACCCGGACCTGCTGCGGCTGTCGACCCTGTCCAAGGGCGACCCGCAGTACCAGCAGTTGCGGCGCATCATCATCGAGACGCACCTGCCCCTGGTCCACCACCTCGCACAACGCTTCAAAGGCCGCGGCGAACCCTACGACGACCTCGTACAAGTCGGCACCATCGGCCTCCTGCACGCCGTCGACCGCTTCGACCCCCACCGCGGAGCCTTCGCCGCCTTCGCCGTCCCCACCATCGTCGGGGAAATCCGCCGCCACTTCCGCGACCGCGGCTGGGCCATGCGCATCCCCCGCCGCATCCAAGACCTCGGCCGCCGCGTCTCCGAAGCCCGCGAAACCCTCACCCACACCCACGACCGCTCCCCCACCGTCCAGGAGATCGCCCAATACCTGGATGTGGACGCCGACCTGGTGATCGAGGCGCTCGACACGGCCAGTGCGTACATCACCGTTCCCCTGCCCACGACCGCCGACGAGTCGGACCGGATGGGCAAGGCCTTTGAAGACGCCGGCCTGGAACTGGTAGAGCAGCGCGAGACCCTGCGGCCGCTGCTGGCCCGCCTGCCAGAGCGGGAGCAACGCATTCTCGAGCTGCGGTTCGGCAAGGGACTGTCCCAGGCACAGATCGCAGCCGAGGTGGGCGTCTCGCAGATGCACGTCTCCCGGCTGCTGACCAAGAGCCTCAACATCCTGCGCAGCGGACTCACACAAGAGCTCTAGAAGCCCGCCTGGAGCCGGCGGGCCCAAGACTTTCGTCATCGCACCCCTGCACGGGTGCGGTGACGTGTCAGGCGGCCTGCCCTTCTATCTCCCGCACGATCACGTGACGGCCGGCAACGAGGACCCCGACGACGACCGCGAGGGCCAGGATCGGGATCCCGACGTACCAGAGGCTGCTGGCGGAGACCGGCATGCCCACGCCCGCCTGGAGCAGTTGCCAGGTGAGGACCGGGCCCCGCGTCCATCGAGCGCCCTGACGGATCGCCCGGGCACAGCCCCCCAGGGCCAGACCGACGACGGCTGCCACGACGGCGAGACCGATGTCGTTCATCGGGCGTTCGGCCCCGATGCCCTCGATCACCAGGGCCACGGCCCCCGCCAGTAGGGCGAGCGCTTCCAGGCCGACCAGAACCGCCACCAGGAGCCGCAGCCTCTCACTCGCCTCGGCGCCGGTCCCGGTCCGGTCCGCCGGGCTTTCCTGGCTTGCCATCCGACCCATCCTCTCCCTCATCATCCATTTACCCGATAGCGATTAAACCCGCTACGCTAAAACCGAACTCGACACGGTTCCGCAGACGCGAGGTTCGTTCTGCGGCAACGACTGTCAGAAGCACATCAGCCCAGGCTTAAGGCTTTGAAAGCCATTCTTGCGGCGATGCACTCAGTCGGCCCCATTGGGGTCTTTTGGGCACTTCAGCCTGCGGAGTCGGCGCGCGTGCGTCAATATAAGAGCCGAAGCAAGGTACGGCTCACTCTGCGTTGAACACTCGGAAGAATCCTGACACCACTCTTCCGGCTCTTTCACGGCGTGCACTCAGGAATGTACGCGCCGTACGAGAGCGTTCACCAAACGCGTTCTTTGCCCCACACCCTGGGTCACAGAACGGACACGGCGGATGCGAACCAGTGTTCGACCAGGCAGATTCTGTCAAGAGCAATGACCAGCAATGTATATACGCAGCGTGTTCGAACGACTACAGTCCTGCATCGTGACCGTGGGCTACGAGACATCGCGCAGATCACTCGGGGAAAACCCTTGTGAAAGCGGGCACAAGCGTGTGAGGCTGGATGCCGAATCCGGTGCGAACACGTGAAACACAAACACCGATGACTGGGTCAGCCCAGTCACCCCCGGCCACATCCCGCAAACCGGGTGAAGGCCAAACATCCATGAGTAACGGCGTCTGCAGCCGTGTCTCGAACCGTATACAACCGCCCGTTCGGGCGTGAGGAGTGGACGATCCCATGGATTGGCGCCATGAGGCTGCTTGCCTCGAGGAGGACCCGGAGCTGTTCTTCCCGATCGGGAACACCGGCCCTGCGATCCTTCAGATCGAGGAAGCCAAAGCTGTTTGCCGTCGATGCGAGGTCGTCGAGACGTGCCTTCGCTGGGCCATCGACTCCGGCCAGGACGCCGGAGTCTGGGGCGGCCTGTCGGAGGACGAGCGTCGTGCGCTGAAGCGCCGTAACGCTCGTGCCCGTCGCGCCAGCTGACCTTTTCGTCAGCCAACCGTAGACCAGGCCGGCGCGGGTACTGCGGTCACTCAAGTACGTTCGATCGATTCGCCCGACACAATCGGCGGTCGGAATGCCGAACGTCAGCAGTCGATGGATCGCAGTACCCGTCGCCAATTCTCGGCAACACCGAAGCATCTCGCACGATCTGCCAGAACCGGCACCTGACGGGGCTGAGCCGTCCAGCCTGTGGCAGAGGTTCTTGGGCAAGGCATTCCAGAGCAACGTTCGGCAACAGACCGATTACGGTGCGAAAGTTCCCTCCTGATACAGGAACTACGTACCGGTTCGGCGATCGAGCACTGGTCACTGATGGTTCGACCACGTACGTTGGTGATTCGTCCTAGGTTTCCCGCTGTCTCACCGGAACCACTTACGGATCCCATTCGTACACCCTGGCCTTCCGGCCACTGCGTGTCCCGGAGCATCACCTTTATAGATGCCCGGGACATCGTGTGTTTGGGGGGCCTTTCAGAACTCGGGCTGGTCCTCGGGTGAGACGCTGGCAATTGCCTTGCGCAGGGTCACCTCGACGATGACGTCCGTACCTCCCTCCGGCCCCTTCTCCCAGGTGATGCGCCCCCGCATCTCCCCACTCACCAGGGCCTGGACGATTTGTGTCCCGAGACCTGAAGCACCGGCGCGGAACTCCTCGGGGAGACCGCTGCCGTCGTCGCGGATCGTCGTCCGCAGTTCGGCTCCGTTCCGTTCCGCGATCAGCGTGACCGTTCCGCCCCGGTCACGGAAACCGTGCTCCACCGCATTGGTCACCAACTCGGTGAGCACCAGGGCGAGCGGGGTGGCATTCTCGGCCCGGAGCTCGCCGAACCGGCCCTCGCGCCGGATCTTCACCGAGTTGGACGGCGACGCCAGTTCGACCGCCAGCGACAGGGTACGTCCCACGACGTCGTCGAAGTCCACCTTCTCGCCGAATCCCTCGGAGAGGGTCTCGTGCACGAGCGCGATGGTGGAGACGCGGCGCATCGCCTCCTGCAGGGCGCCCCGGCCCTCCGCCGACTTGATCCGGCGGGCCTGCAGGCGCAGCAGTGCCGCGACCGTCTGCAGGTTGTTCTTGACCCGGTGATGCACCTCGCGGATCGTCGCGTCCTTGGTGAGCAGTTCCTGTTCCCGCCGGCGGAGCTCGGAGATCTCCCGGACCAGGAGCAGGGCGCCGGACCGCTGGCCCGCCGCCTTCAGCGGAACGGCCCGCATCGACAGGGTGGCGCCGTGGTTCTCGATGTGACTGCGCCAGGGGGCCCGTCCCATCAGGACCAGCGGCAGCGACTCGTCCACCAGGCCGGGCTGGTCGAGCAGCGAGGTGACGATCTCGGACAGGCTCTGGTCGACGACCTCACCGAAGTGCCCCAGCCGGTGCAGGGCGGACACGGCGTTCGGGCTGGCGTAGGTGACCTTGCCCTCCTTGTCCATCCGGATCAGGCCGTCACCCACCCGCGGGGCACCACGACGCGGACCGCTCGGGGAACCCGGGGCCGGGAACTCGCCCTCGCAGATCATCCGGGTCAGCTCGTCCGCACACTGGAGATAGGTGAGTTCCAGCCGGCTCGGGGTGCGAGCGGCCGAGAGGTTGGTGTGCCGGGCGAGGACCGCGATGGCCCGGCCCGCCCGCAGCACGGGCACGGTCTCCTCGCGGACCGTCACGTCTTCCTGATAGTCCGTGCCCCGCTCCCGGCAGATCCGCAACTGCTCGTAGGCCCGGTCCAGCAGTGGACGCCGCCCGGCGTCCACGACCATGCCCACGACGTCGTCGTAGTAGACGGTGACGCCCGTGCTGGGGCGGCAGTGAGCCACGGCGATCCAGCCGCCGTCACCCTTGCGGGGCACCCAGAGCACCAGGTCGGCGAACGACAGATCGGAGAGGAGCTGCCAGTCGCCGGTGAGTAGTTGCAGCCACTCGAGGTCGGCCTGGTTGAGTTCGGTTTGCTTCGCGACCAGGTCTTTCATCGTGGGCATGCGGCCACTCTAACGAGGGCCGCAGGCCGTCACCCGCGGTGGAGGCCGCGACGGGAAAGTCGTACCGTCGCGGACCTCACATCCGGGGGCTCAGGCGCGTTTACTCAGCATGGGCCGGTCACACAATGCTCCGCAGCGAGCGCAGCACCACCGACAGCGCGGCCACGTCGGCCGTCGGCAGCCGCTCCACGTCCTCCAGCGTCGTGCGGACCCGGGTCACCCGCTCCGAGTTCGCCGCCTCGAACTCGGAGATCCGGTCAGCCGGCTCTCCCGGGCCCGTCTTCGTGAGCACGGCAACGGTCAGCGACTCCAGCGCTGCGTACAGGTCGGCCCGCAGCGAGGCCCGCGCCTGCAGTTTCCAGCGGTCGCTACGGGTCAGCCCAGAGATTCGGCGCAGGAGCCCCTGGCCGCCGTAGCGCTCCGACAGCGTCAGATAGACCCGTGCCACCTCCGCCGGGTCAGCGTCCAGTCGGCTGGCGATCTGGGTGATGTCGAGCAGCATGTAGCGGGTCAGCAGGCCCGCTGCCTGCCGGGCCAGCGGCTCCGGCACGCCCCGCCGCTTCCACTCCTCGATCTCCGCCGCCAGCACCGTGCGCTGTTCGGGGGCGACGAGCTCGGGGATCTGCGGTGCCAGTTCGGAGATCGCCGGGCCGAACCGGGCCACCTGCTCGGCGATGTCGATCGTGCCGGGCACGGCCTGAATGAACCAGCGCACCGCACGGTCCAGCAACCGGCGGAAGCCCAGGTACAACGCGGCCTGGTCGTTGGTGGAGAGCAGACCGTCGAGGGCCTCCACGCTCTGGGCGAAGCTCTCGAAGCCGAAGATCTCCCGGGCCACGATGTAGGCGCGGGCGATCTGCTCGGGCTCGGCGCCGGTCTCCTCCTGGCAGCGGTGGGCGAACGTGATGCCACCCCGGTTGACCATGTCGTTGACCAGGCAGGTGGTGACGATCTGACGGCGCAGCGGATGCGCGGCCAGGGCATCGCCGTAGGCCTTGCCGATCTGCGGCGGGAAATAGCCCGTCAGCACCCGGTCCAGCCAGGGGTCGTCCGGCAGCTCCGTGTCGACGATGTCGTCGGTCAGGGTGAGCTTGGCGTAGGCCACGAGCACGGAGAACTCGGGCGAGGTCAGGCCCAGCTCGGCGGACTTCCGCTCGGCGATCGTCGTGTCGTCCGGCAGGTACTCCAGGGCACGGTCCAGGGCACCGCGGGCCTCCAGCGCCTGGATGAATCGCTGGTGCACCGGCAGCATGCCGCGGGACTGCTGACGAGCGTTGCCGAGCAGCACGTTCTGCTCGTAGTTGTCCCGCAGAACCAGCCGGGCCACGTCGTCGGTCATCGAGGCCAGCAGGTCGGTGCGCTCACCGGCGTCCAGACGACCGGCGGTGACCAGTGCGTCCAGAAGGATCTTGATATTGACCTCGTGGTCGGAGCAGTCCACCCCGGCCGAGTTGTCGATGGCGTCGGTGTTGACCCGTACCCCGCAGAGCGCGGCCTCCACGCGCCCGAGCTGGGTCAGGCCGAGGTTGCCGCCCTCCCCCACGACCCGGGCCCGCAGATCGCGGCCGTTCAGCCGGATCGCGTCGTTGGCCTTGTCCCCCGCGTCGCCGTGGCTCTCACTGGAGGCCTTGACGTAGGTACCGATGCCGCCGTTCCAGAGCAGATCGACCGGTGCGCCGAGGATGATCTTCATCAGTTCGTTCGGGGGCATCGCGGTGCGCGATGTCGGGATGCCCAGACGCTGAGCGACCTCGGGCGAGATCGGGATCGACTTGGCGCTGCGCGGGTGAACACCGCCGCCTTTGCTGATCAGGGCGGTGTCGTAGTCGGCCCAGCTCGAGCGGGGCAGGCGGAACATCCGCGCGCGCTCGTCGTACGACGTCTGCGGGTCCGGATCAGGGTCGAGGAAGATGTGCCGGTGGTCGAAGGCGGCCACGAGCTGCAGAGCCTTCGACAGCAACATCCCGTTGCCGAACACGTCGCCGCTCATGTCACCGACGCCGACCGCGGTGGTGCGCATCGTGGCAACGTCGTGGCCGAGCTCGCGGAAGTGCCGGTCGACGCTCTCCCAGGCGCCCCGGGCTGTGATGCCCATGACCTTGTGGTCGTAACCGACCGAGCCGCCCGAGGCGAACGCGTCCCCGAGCCAGAAGCCGTAGCCGGCAGCCACCTCGTTGGCCAGGTCAGAGAACGCGGCCGTGCCCTTGTCCGCCGCGACGACCAGGTAACTGTCGTCGCCGTCGTGCCGGAAAACCCGGGGCGGGGGCACGATCTGCTGGATGCTGTCCTCCATCACCCGGTTGTCGGTGACATCGAGCAACGAGCCGATGAAGCTGCGGTAGCAGGCGATGCCCTCGGCCAGCCAGGCATCACGGTCGACCACCGGGTCCGGCAGTTGCTTGGCGACGAAACCGCCCTTGGCGCCGGTCGGCACGATCACGGCGTTCTTCACCATCTGGGCCTTCACCAGGCCGAGGATCTCGGTGCGGAAGTCCTCACGGCGGTCGCTCCAGCGCAGACCACCTCGGGCCACGGCGCCGAACCGCAGGTGCACGCCCTCGACCCACGGCGAGTAGACGAAGATCTCGTGGGCGGGCCGTGGTGCGGGAAGGTCCGGCACCTCGTGCGGGTCCAGCTTGAAGGCCAGCGCCCGGCGGATGCCGGTCGCGGGCTCGACGTCGTCCTCGAGCAGGTACCGGTTGGTGCGGGTGGTTGCCTGCACCAGCGCCAGGAACGACCGCAGAATCCGGTCCTGGTCGAGGCTCGAGACGTTGTCGAGAGCCGTGGAGATCCGGGACACCAGGTCGTCGATGGCTGTGGCCCGGCCCCCGGAATCCGTCCCGTCGACGAACCGGTCCGGGTCGAAGCGAGTCTCGAACAGCTCGACCAGCATCACGGCGATCTCGGAGTTGGCGACCAGGCAGTCCCCGATGTAATCCTGCCCGAAGGTGGAGCCGGTCTGGCGCAGATAGCGGGCGTAGCCGCGCAACACCGAGACCTGTCGCCAGTCCAGGCCCGCGGTCAGGACGAGCCGCTCGAAGCCGTCGCTCTCCGCCTCGCCCCACCAGGCCGATTCGAAGGCCTCGCAGAACAGCCGGTGCAGACGCTCATACGTGGGTGCGCCGGACGTCAAGGGCCGACGGGTGCCCCGCAGGCCGAAGTCGTAGATGTAACCCTTGCGGCCGGAGGCCGAGCTGAAGGCATACGGGCGCTCGTCCACCACCTCGACGCCGAGGTTGCTGAGATAGGGCAACACCGCCGACAGGGACAGCGGCTCGCGGCGGTACAGCACGAACCGGTGCTCCCCGGGGGCAGCGCCCGCCAGCTCGTACAGCTTCACGCCAAGAACGGCGGAGCGTCCCTGGGCCGAATCCATAGAGTCCAGGCGGCAGAGGTCCTCAACGGCAGTACGGGGATCGACGTCTACGCGATAGGCCTGGCCGATGCCGGCCCCCCACTCCCGCACCAGACGAGCTCCAGCGGTGTCACCGACCTCCTGGGCGGCGGCCTCGGCGAAGTCGTCGTCCCAACTACGCGTCAGCTGCACCAGCTGCTGCTCGAGTGCGTCCAGGTCGAGATCGGGTACCGCGGCACCGGCCTCCACCCGCACCACGAAGTGCAGCCGGGCGAGCACCGATTCGGTGACACGCGCGGTGTAGTCCGCCGTCCGCGCGCCGATCGCCTCCCGCAGCACCCGTTCGATGCCCAGCCGCACCGAGGTGACGTACCGGTCACGAGGCAGGAACACGAGGCAGGAGACGTACCGGCCGTAGTCCTCCACCCGCAGGAAGAGCCGGGTACGGCGCCGTTCCTGCAACTGCATCACGGTCATCGTGACCCAGGCGAGCATATCGGCGTCGATCTCGAACAGTTCGTCGCGAGGATAGACCTGGAGAATCTCCAGCAGGTCCTTGCCAGAGTGACTGTCCGGGGTGAACCCGCCGGCGGCCAGCACCGCCTCGGCCTTGCGGCTGATGACCGGCACGTCCCGAACGTCGGCCGTGTACGCGGTGGACGCGTACAGGCCGAGGAAGCGACGTTCCCCGGTCACCCGGCCCTGCGCGTCAAACACCTTCACGCCGATGTAGTCGAGGTACCCGGCCCGGTGCACGGTGGAGCGCGAGTTGGCCTTGGTCAGAACGAGCAGCGACTGCTCCCGTGCCTTCACCCGGGCCTTGGGGGTCAGACGCCCGGCGGTACGCGGAAGCTGATCGTGGCGCAGCACTCCCAGACCGGTCCCGGTACGGGCGATCAGAAGGTCCTCACCGTCCCGCTCGACCAGGTCGTACTCGCGGTAACCGATGAAGGTGAAGTGACCGGCGGCCAGCCAGCGCAGGAGTTCGGCCCCCTCCTCCATCTCGGCCCGCGCCGGGCCGGTGGGCGGAACCTGGAGCAGTTCGCCGGCGATCCGATCGGCGGTGGCTCGCATCTTGGGCCAGTCCTCGACCGCCACCCGGACATCGTCGAGCACCCGGCGCAGACCACGCTCCATGGCGGCAACCCGCTCAGGATCGGTCTCGCGACCCACCTCGACGTGGATCCACGACTCGGCGTGGGCGTCACGTGGCAAGGACTGCCCACTGGCACCGGCTGCGCGGGACGCTGCCAGATGCGGTTCCATCCGGAGGACCTCGAGCATCGAACCGGTGATGTCACGGCGCACGACGAACTGCGGGTGGATCGTCATCTGGAGCTCACAGCCCAGACGGGCGAGCTCGGCGTTCACCGAGTCGACAAGGAACGGCATGTCCTCGACGACGATCTCGATGACGGTGTGCCCGCACGACCACCCGTCGGTCTCGGTCGTCGGCGTGAGCACCCGCACCTGGGCCTTGCCCTGGGGCCGGTCAGCCGCCAGCTGACGGTGCGAGAAGGCCAGCCCGGCCAGGTCGAGAGAGGTGCGCTCGCGCAGATCGTCAAGGGCGACGTTGCGGTAGTACCGGTGCAGGAACTCGCCCGGGTCCGGCAGTGGCTCACCCGGTGGCTCATGGGAGATCAGCTCCCGGCCGGCCTCCTGGGCGCCTGCGAGAAGCGCCTGCCTGTCCCCTTCTATTGTCGGCAGCGTCGTAGCTCCACCCGACATCACGCGGCACCCCAGAACTGTGAGAGAGAACCCTGTGCGCGGGAGCCACACTGTCAGCGCGACTCCCGGACCGTGACCCTACCCTTGCCTCCGACGGCGACCAGCCGACAACGCGGTCCGCTCGTCTCCGGAGTGTTGTCGATTCGATCTGGCCATCTTCTGTATGAGCCGAAAGGGTGTCATCCGTGCGCGTGACCGCTGACATGCACTATCCAGCTGACCCGGGCAGCGTTTTCACGATGCTCACCGATCAGGCCTTCCAGGAACGGAAGACCGGCCAAATTTCCAAGGGCCCGTGGGACGTCCGGGTGCATCGGGAAGGCGACTCGGCCGTGATCGTGAGCCGGCGCACGCTGCCGCCCGACGTGATCCCGGAGGCGTTCCGGGGAATGGTCGGTTCCAGCATCACCGTCACCCAGACCGAGAAGTGGGGTCCGGCCGGGCCTGACGGTATCCGCAACGGCAGCATCGACGTGGAGATCGGCGGGGCTCCGGTGCGACTCACAGGTCAGCTCACCCTGGGCCCGACGGCCGACGGCGGTTGCACCGAGCGCGTCGAGGGCGATCTCAAGGCCAAGGTGCCCCTGTTCGGGGGAAAGATCGAGAAGGCCGCGGAGCCGGCGGTGCGGGCTGCCATCGACGCTGAGGGACGCATCGGCCTGGCCTGGTTGGCGGAGCATCCCTGACGAACCGAGGACGGTGGCGCCGGGACTGGCGCTGACCCGGCACCACCGTCCACCGCACGGTTGTCAGTCGGAGATCAGGTCGTCGATCTCGCTGATGTCGTACCAGAGCAGGTCGCAGGCGCCGGCTTCCTCTACGACGAACATGGCGTCCTCGTCGCCGCCGTCGGCCGCGGTCAGGGCCGCGATCCCGGCGAGGATGATGTCTTCCGCTTCGGACTCGTCGATGTGCAGGCTGACGACGTCGGCCAGCGGTACCTCGACCTCGAGCGTCACCGAGGAACGGTAAGGACCCCCAGGTCGCACGGCCGTCGGTGGCACGTCGAGGGCCAGCACGACGCGTCGCGGCCTGGCCGGGTCTTCGGCAAGCATCCGCAGCGAGGCCTCGGCGGCCTCGGTCAGGGCGGCGAACTCCAGGCTCTCGACGTCGTCGTCGGTGTACCACTCACGGATCGCGGCAGTCACGGCGTGCGCGGGAAGCGGAGCGCTGTCGGCCGCATCCGGGTTGAGCACACCACGCTTCGCCGTCTCCGCCAGCACGGCCAGCGTGGTCGGGACGTACACCCTCGTCATCGCTTCACTTTCGTCTCACTCGTCCAGATCGCCCAGGTCGGCGGAGCCGTCAGGGCCGGGACCCAGAACCGTAACCGGTGACGCCGCTCAGCGTAGATCGAGACCGAACAGGATCTCGAGTTCGTCGACCGTCTCCTGGTACGCGGTGAAGTGAACCCCGACCATGCCGACCCGGGCCGCACCGACGACGTTCGGGCGCAGGTCGTCGACGAACACGCACTGCTCCGGCTCCAGGTCCAGGAGCCGCGCAGTGTGCCGGAAGATCTCCGGCTCGGGTTTGCGCATACCGACGCGCCCCGAGATCACCACCTGGTCGAACGCACCGATCCAGAGGTGCTCGGGATAGTGCTCACCCCACGAGTTCGAGAGCAGCGCCGTTCGCAGTCCGGCTGCCCGCGCCCGCCGCAGCAGGCCGACCATGTCTTCGGACAGCACCTGCAACCCTTCGAGCATGCGGGCCAGGATCCCGTCGGCAACGATGGGTCTCCCCTGCTGACGGAACCGCTCCGCGAGCACTTGCTCGAACTCGGCCGGGCCGATTTCCCCCCGCTCCAGCGAGTGGATAGGGGACTTCTCCTCCCGGACCAGTTCCACCATGACCGCGCCGTACGTCTCCATGTCGATGCCCTCGGCACCCACCCAGCGAGTGATCGCCTCGTCCAGGGGAGCTGTCAGTACCCCGCCCCAGTCGACGATCAGGCCGCGCAGTTCGGTGCTCATCCCGGCATCGTAGGAGCCCGGCTCACGCGCTGCGTCGTCCCCACCGGGCCCGGCGGCGCGGACGGCTGGAGGCCCCCGGGCCGTACTGCTCGATCAAGGACGCCGCGAGTGCCTCGAACGGACGGCAGGCCGGTGACGTGGGTGCCTGCTCCGTGAGCGAACGCCCCAGCAACATAGCGGCATCCAGCGCGGGACGGTCATCGGGAATCAGCAGGGGTTCGCGCACCCCGGCATAGCGGCGCAGCGCATCGGTGATCATCTGTTCGGGGTGATGACCGACCGCCCCGTCGCGGACCCGGGTCACGATCACGCGGATCGACGCGGTACCGGCCAGGTCGGTCACCTCCGGCACACCGGCGATGAGCCGTTGCAGTCCCAGCGGCTCGGCGCTGCCGACGGCAAGCACCACGTCGGCCGCGGAGATCGCCGAGAGTGTGGCGGCGTTGCGACGGGGAGCGGTGGTGTCGAACATCAGTTCCTCGTCTGCCTCCAGACCGAAACCCGCGTCCACCACGGTCCATCCAGCCAGTGACCGGGCCTTGTCCCAGACCACGTCGAGGGCGGACGCGCGCAGCTCGGGCCAGCGCCGGGATTGCGGCAGTCCGGTCAGCACCCGCAGGCCGGACTCCAGTGGTGGAGCAAGTTCGGCCAGCTTCGGCAGGTCGAGCGTGCCCTGGTTCGCGGCCCGGGCTGCCGCTGCGATGCCCGCCGTCTCGTCGAGCAGCCCCAGGGACTGGGCGATACCGGCACCGTGGGTGTCAGCGTCGACGAGCAGGGTCTCCTGCCCCGCGAGCGCGAGATGCGACGCGAGAGTGAGCGCGACGGTGGTGCGGCCCGGGGCGCCGGTCGGCCCCCAGACCGTGACGATCCGGCCCGGTGGTGACGACAGAAGGACCGGCGCCTCCAGGGAGGACAGCCCGGGTGGGCCGGGTAGTGCCGCACTCGGGTCGCCGAACGCCGAATTTCCGAGAAGGGGTTGCTGGCCGACAAGTTCAGCCACCGCTGCCGCCACTGCGGCGGCAATGTCCTCCACCGGGGCGTCGGCGGCCAGGACCGGATCGACGCCGAGCCGGGCCAGTCGCTCGGCCGCCGCCCGGTCGCCCGGTGCGGCGAGACCGACAACGGCCAGCCCGGCCAGCCGCAGCCGAGTGACGGCGTCGCGGTCCAGGCGCTGGAGTTCGGCCGAGAGCACCACGGCCCTCGCCAGGCCGGCACCCGCGGCGGAGAGGAGGTCGAGGACGTCGACGCAGCGCCGCACCACGGTGACGCCCGCGGACGACCGTTCGAGCCCGGAGACCAGCGGGGCCTCCCGGTCACCGACGACGGCGGTGAGAACGGTGAGGGTCACGAGCGGGTGACCGGGCGGGGCGTACCGAGCACCGGAAGGATGCTGAGCCGGGCCTCACCGGACACCGCCTCCAGGACGTCGGTCAGCTTCTGCTCGGGCACGAGCACCTGCAGCGAACCGGACCGGCTCGAGTTCAGGCCGGTTCCCGGCCCGGTGACCGCGAACACCTCGACATCGGAGGCGATCTGGCGAGGCACCTGGTACCCGGCGCGCCCCTCCTCACGCGGGAGGGCCGCCCAGATGTCGGCCCTCCCGCCGGCCGCGAGCCCACCCGGCGGGGGGCCGTCGAACGGGATGACGACCGGCCGCACCGACAGGCTGGCGGCGGATCCGATCGCGGCCATCGGAATCAGCTCACCGTCGCCGACCGTGCGGATGATCACGGCGCCCGCAGGCAGAGGACTGTCGGCGTCGAGATAACCGGCCCCGGTGCCGTCCACCCGGACCCGGACCACGCGCAGTACCTCCGCGGTCAGCGCCGTCCCGGGTGGCAGCGCACCCCGCGCGGCATAGACCGCACGGGTCTGCCCGGCCTCGGCCATCAACCGGGCCCCGGCCGCGATCGAACCGAACAGCAGCACCAGCCCGACGATGAGCCGCGGATCGCGCCAGCCCGGCCGCCTCAGCCTCGCCGCGGGCGCCGTCTTCGTCGACACCAGCTCGGACACCACCATGTCGCCCCCTTCGATCTCCCCCTGGAAACCAGCCACAGGAACTCCATCAACATCGGAGAGCAACTGATTGGTTACTGTGTGCCGTTCATCGTGGCAGAAAGCTGGACAATCGGACGTCCGATTCGGGCAAGCTGTGGATAAGACCGGCTTCGTGGTGGCCTGTGGACAACTCATCGGGGACAGCTCGGCGACATGACAGACTGTCCGCACAGCCGGCCTGTTCCGAAGGTCGGTCGCGACCGCCGCAGGAGGGCTGCGTGACTCCCCGCTTCCTGGAACTCGCCGATGTCGCCGAGGAGCTCAGCATCTCCGTGCGACAGGCCTACACACTGGTGCGCTCCGGCGAGCTGCCGGCGATTCAGGTCGGTGGCCGCGGCCAGTGGCGCGTCGAGACGTCGGTCCTGGAGGAGTACATCCAGGGTAAGTACGCCGAGACCCGCGAGATGGTGCGCAACCGACCGGCCTCCGAGACCGACTGACCGGCGCCGCCCACCCGCACGGGTAGGGCAGGTCGGCGGACCAGCCCTACCGCGTCCGGATCGCTGCCATCGCCTGGAACGGCACGGTCCTCACCTGTCGCACCTCGCCCACACGGCGGGCCACGTCGGACGGGTGCACGGCGAGGTCCAGATGATCGGAACCGACCCGGTCAATCGTGCCGTCGAGACGACCCGTCGGCCAGAAATCAATGCCCACCCCGGCCCGGTCCCGGGACAGGCCACGCAGCACCGTTCCCAGCCGTAGCCTGCACCCCACCTTTCCTTCTTCCGGCAGCGATTGCCGGGAGAGGCCGCCCGCGGACACCACAGCATCGACGGGCACCAGCAGACCGGTCCGGTCGGACAGCAGCACCCAGTCCCGCCCGACCTCGAGAACCGTTCCCCGCCGGTTGCTTCCGTCGCGTAGGTCGAGAGCGATGACACCTCCCAGATGCGCCCGCAACCGATCGGTGAAGGTGACCCGATCGCGTTCACCACGCACCAGATCGACGAGGTCCGCCTCGGCCTCCGCCCGCTCCTGCTCGTCGAACCGGGCCTCAAGGTCGTCGAAGAGCTCGTCCCAGCGCATCTTTCGACGCTACCCGGCGGCCGGCGTCCGGGGACGGGAAAACGGATTTTCCGGACCCGCTGGACTCTCGTATCGGTTCTGGGTGACACTCATCGTCATCAAACGACATCAAAAGTCGTTCCGAGTCATTGCGCGTACAGATGGTCGACCACGGGGGTCTTCATGTCGCAGACGTATCTTTCGGTATCCAATCCGCCGTCCCGCGGGGCTGCGCTCCTCCTCTCCGCCCTGGTGCTGGTCACCGGCCTGACCCTGCAGCTGGGCCGCCTGACGCTCGGCGCGTGGGCCGGGCTCACCGCACCCGGGCCCGCCACGCCGGACCAGGCCTTCGGCCTCATCGCGAGCGCCGCCGGAACGGCCCTGACGGCCTGGCTTCTGTCGGCGCTGGCGGTGAGCACCGTGGCAGCGGCTGCTTCGCGATCCCGCATGGCCGTTCCGGCTGCCCGCACAGCACGGCGCATCGCACCCGCCGCCGTGCGGAATGCGGTCGCTGCCCTGCTCGGGGTGGCGCTGATAGCAACGCCGACGGTGGCGCAGGCCGCGACCTACCGCCCCATGCTGGCGGCCACGGCCGGTGCGGCAGCTAGCGAAACCGGCGCGAACGGCTCTGTCGCAGGAATTATCGAGCCACTTCCCGGTGCCCGCGCAGCCGGACCGGCCACCGCTGACGCTAAGGCCGGCACCACACTGGCGCTCGTCCGATCGGACCGAACGTCCGCTGGAACCACAGCCGTCACTTCGACCACGCACGAGGCAGCAGACCCGGAATCACCCAGAGAGAAGCTCTTGGAGATGCTTTCACCCGGGTGGACTCCAGAACGCCCACGCCCCACAGCCGCCTCAGGGTCTCGGGCCAAGATCGGCGTCCTCACCTCCACCCCGAGGCGGGCGGTGCGTGAACCGAAGGGCCACCACGTGGTCGTGAAACGGGGCGACACCCTGTGGTCGATCGCGGCGCAGCACCTCGGCCCCGGCGCGAGTGACGTGGCCATCGCCCACGAGTGGCCTCGGTGGTACCAGGTGAACCGGCATCTCATCGGTGCCGACCCGCACAAGCTGCTGCCCGGCGAGCGCCTGCGGTCACCCGATCTGCTCAGCCGACCAGCGAAACCGGAACAACGGACGCACGCCGAGCCATCGGGTCAGTCTCCGACCCAGCAGCAGAACCAGCCGAAGGAGGCCGGTCGATGACGCCGCCGAAGGGTTCAGTCGTCAAGGACAACCGACCCCGAAAAGCCAATGCCGACATCAAAGCCGGCACCGATGCTCTGGAGCACGGCGACGGAGAACCCCGGACGACCCGGAGGCCGAAGACCACGCGACCGAAGATGGTGGCGTCCACGCCTCCGACGCTCCGGTGCACGCCGATCCCGCGCAACGAACCGCGGCCCGCGGTCAGAGTTCACCCGTATGAGACCTGGCGCGACGTATCTCCGGCCCAGGGCACGCTCACCTTGGTCATGCCGTCATCCGAGCCGGATGCGCCATCCTCCGTGGCCGGCTCCTCAGACGTCGACCTGGCAGAGACCCGGCGGCCCGAAGCCGAGGCTTCATCAGCCAGGGCCCCGGCGAGCGAGGCGGCGACCACCCGGCAACCGGCAGCCGGGCTTCCGGCGGCGAGGTCGGGGCCGACCCCGGCCGTACTGCCGGGCAGCTCCGGACTCCTTCCCGAACCGCGTCCGTGGGCAGCAGCTTTCATCCAGGCGGCGATGGAGGTGACGTCCGGGCTGAGGCCTCCGACCCAGCTGATCCGCTGGACCACCCCGGAGGTGCACGGAACGCTCGTCCGCCGGGGAACCCTCACGGCCCGGGCCCTGCGCAACGGCAACGGGAAGGGCACGAAGCCGCGGCTGCGAGCGCTGCGGGTCTGCGTCCCCAGGACCGGGGTGTGCGAAGTGAGCGCCGTCATTGCGGAGCCGGAACGGGTGCGGGCCGTGGCTTTCCGGATGGAAGGACTTCACGGGCGCTGGCGTGTGACGGAATTCGAGATGCAGGGCCGCTACGAGAACTAGGCAGACACCGGAGGGCACCACAACCGTCGCCTCGTATGGACGGACGGGCCGCTCCCGGCGCCATGAGGAAGCCCCAGCCTTCCGCGGACACGACGGGGATGTCACGTCGGCAAGGAAGATCCGCCTAGGGTTTTCAGGCCTGTGAACCCAGGGGTCCCGGGTCAGAGGGCCACGGGCCACGGGCCACGGGCCACGGGCCACGGGCCACGGGCCACGGGCGAGATGAACCTTTCGACAAGGCTGTTCGCGGACATCGGCCGGCAGAACGGCCGCGGCCCGCCACCGGAGAGTACCGGTGGCGGGCCGCACGTGGTTCTGGAGCAGACCGGGCCTTGTTCAATTGGCCGTGGTCAGGAGCGAGGTCGGGCGACCGTGCCCAACCTTCAGCCGTCAGGGACGAAAACCCTGACGGCCCTGGATCAGCGGCGGCCCTTCTTACGCGACGCGCGACGCGACGCCCGGTTGACCGGGGCGCCGTCCTCGTCCACCGGGGTGACCGTGCCGTTGTTGTTCTCCTGGTGCACCTCGACGCCACCACCGACGTCTTCGCTGGGGGCGCTGTACTGGAGCTGCGCGGGACGCTGCTGACCGGCGACCAGACCCTTGGCGACGAGCACCGGGGCGTCCTGGCTGAGGCTGGCCTCCTCGGCGGGCTGCACCTCGACCTCGACATGGAAGAGGTAGGCGATGGACTCTTCCTTGATGCCCTCGGTCATGGCCTGGAAGAGCAGATAGCCCTCGCGCTGGTACTCGACCAGCGGGTCACGCTGGGCCATGGCCCGCAGGTGGATGCCCTCCTGCAGGTAGTCCATCTCGTACAGGTGCTCGCGCCACTTACGGTCGAGCACGGAGAGCACGACGCGACGCTCGAGCTCGCGCAGGGTGTCTTCGCCGAGCTCTTCCTCACGCTTCTCGTAGGCCAGCCGCGCGTCGGCGGTGAGCTCCGCGATCAGCATGTCCTGCGTGATGGAGCCCCGGTCGCCGGCCTCCTCGATAACGTCTTCGAGGGAGATGGTGGCCGGGTAGAGGCGTTTCATCTCGGTGAAGAGCTGCTCGAGGTCCCAGTCGTCGGCGAAGCCCTCAGCGGTGGCGGCCTGGATGTAGCTCTTCAGCACGTCGTCGACGAAGTGCCCGATCTGCTCGTGCAGGTCGGCACCCTCGAGCACCCGGCGGCGCTCGGCGTAGATGACCTCACGCTGACGGTTGAGCACGTCGTCGTACTTGAGCACGTTCTTGCGGATCTCGAAGTTGCGACCCTCGACCTGGCTCTGCGCGCTCTGGATGGCGCGGGTGACCATGCGCGACTCGATCGGGACGTCGTCCGGAACCTTGGCCGCGGTGAGGAACGACTCGACCATGCCGGAGTTGAACATGCGCATCAGGTCGTCCTGCAGCGAGAGGTAGAACCGGCTCTCGCCCGGGTCACCCTGACGGCCGGAACGACCCCGCAGCTGGTTGTCGATACGCCGCGACTCGTGCCGCTCGGTGCCCAGCACGTAGAGGCCACCGAGGTCGATGACCTCCTCGTGCTCGTCCTTCGTCGACTGCTTGGCTGCCTCGAGGGCAGCCGGCCAGGCTTCCTCGTAGGCCTCGGGGGTCTCGACCGGGTCGAGCCCCCGCGCCTTCAGCGTCGCCACCGCGGTGAACTCGGCGTTGCCGCCGAGCATGATGTCGGTACCCCGGCCCGCCATGTTCGTGGCCACCGTGACCGCGTTCTTGCGGCCGGCCTGGGCCACGATCGCGGCCTCCCGCTCGTGCTGCTTGGCGTTCAGCACCTCGTGGGTGACCTCGGCCTTGCGCAGCAGCTCGGAGAGGTGCTCGCTCTTCTCCACGCTGGTGGTGCCGACGAGCACGGGCTGACCGGTGGCGTGCTTCTCCGCGATGTCCTCGACGACCGCGTCGAACTTCGCCTCTTCGGTCTTGTAGATCAGGTCGGACTGGTCTTTCCGCTGCATCGAGCGGTTGGTCGGGATGCTGACCACACCCAGCTTGTAGATCGACATCAGCTCGGCCGCCTCGGTCTGGGCGGTACCGGTCATCCCGGAGAGCTTGTCGTACATGCGGAAGTAGTTCTGCAGGGTGATCGTGGCGAGCGTCTGGTTCTCGCTCTTGATCTCCACGCCCTCCTTGGCCTCGATGGCCTGGTGCAGACCCTCGTTGTAGCGACGACCGGCGAGGATACGACCGGTGTGCTCGTCGACGATCATCACCTCGCCGTTCGTGACGACGTACTCCTTGTCGCGCTTGAACAGCTCCTTCACCTTCACGGCGTTGTTCAGGTAGCCGATCAGGGGGGTGTTGACGCTCTCGTAGAGGTTGTCGATGCCGAGGTGGTCCTCGATCTTCTCGATACCGCTCTCGAGCACACCCACGGTGCGCTTCTTCTCGTCGACCTCGTAGTCGTCGTCGCGCTTGAGCACCTTGGCCAGCTTGGCGAACTCGACGTACCACTTGGTGGGCTGGTCGGCCGGGCCGGAGATGATCAGCGGCGTACGCGCCTCGTCGATCAGGATGGAGTCGACCTCGTCGACGACGGCGAAGGAGTGGCCGCGCTGCACCAGGTCCTCGCCGTTCCACGCCATGTTGTCGCGCAGGAAGTCGAAGCCGAACTCGTTGTTCGTGCCGTAGGTGATGTCGCACGCGTACGACTCACGACGCTGCGCCGGTGTCATCTGCGACAGGATGTTGCCCACCGAGAGACCGAGGAACCGGTAGACGCGGCCCATCAGGTCGGACTGGTACTCGGCCAGGTAGTCGTTGACCGTCACCACGTGCACCCCGCCGCCCGACAGGGCGTTCAGGTAGGCCGGCGCGGTGGCGACGAGGGTCTTGCCCTCACCGGTCTTCATCTCCGCGATGTTGCCGGAGTGCAGTGCCGCACCACCGACGAGCTGCACGTCGAAGTGCCGCTGGCCGAGGGTACGCTTCGCGGCCTCGCGCACGGTGGCGAAGGCCTCGGGCAGCAACGCGTCGAGGCTCTCGCCATCGGCGAAGCGTGCCTTGAACCGCTCGGTTTCTTCCCGCAGCTCGGTGTCGCTGAGCCGGACGAAGTCATCCTCGAGCGCGTTGACCTGTGCAGCCTGGTTCTGCAGCCGCTTCAGGGTGCGGCCTTCACCGGCTCGCAGCAGCTTCTCGACGATCTTCACCACGGGGCGCTCTCCCAGATCCTTCAACCGTGCTTTTGTCCGACGACGCGACCTGTGATCACGCTGCCGCTTCTAGGCATGACGAACGGCGGTACCGTGCCGTGCCCTCCATCGTAGACAGGCTTGGGGGCCAAACGTGTTTGCTCCACCCTCCTTCATCGGTCAGGCTCGCTGGTGTGTCGGGTGAGTGGTCGTCCTCCAGCAGCCTTGTGCCCCAGCTCACCGACGGTTTGGTGACGCTGCGCGAGCTTCGTGAAACAGATGTCGACACCATCGTCGCGTACTGCAACGACCCGGCCATGGAGCGCTGGACCACGGTGCCGTGGCCCTATCGGCGCGAACATGCCCTCGAGTACGTCGCCGCCGGGCGACGGTCGTGGGCCGAGGGGTCCCGCTTCGACTTCGGCATCGAGTACGAGGGCCGGCTGGTGGGTGCGGTCGACCTGCGCCGGCCGGTCCTGCCCGCGCTGGCCGAGGTCGGTTTCGCCCTGGCCCCACAGGCCCGGGGGCGCGGTCTCATGACCCGGGTGCTGCGCCTGGTGCTGCCCTGGGGCGCCCGTCAGGGCATCCAGGTGGTGCAGTGGCGGGCCAACGCCGGCAACTGGGCCAGCCGGCGGGCCGCCTGGTCGGTGGGCTTCGCCGTGGAAGGTCCGCTACCCGGTCTGCTGGAGCACCGGGGCGCGATCGTCGACGGCTGGCTGGGATCGATGCGCGTGACCCCGGACACGGTCTTCGCGCCGGCCCACCCCTGGTTCGACCCGGTGACGATCACCGGGCGCTCGGTGAAGCTGCGCGCGGCCCGCGAGAGCGACGTCCCCCGCTTCGTGCAGGGACACGCCGACCCGGCGAACAAGCGCTGGATCCCGGGCATCGAGGAGACCTACACCGAGACCGACGCCCGCGCCCACCTGGAACGGGACGCCGAGAGCGCCGCCGCCGGGCGGGTGCTGTCCTGGGTGGTCGCCGACCCGGAGCTGGACGTGATGCTCGGTGAGGTCCTGGTCTTCGTGCAGAGCCTGCGCGACGGGCAGGGCGAGATCGGCTACTGGATGCATCCCGAGGGCCGGGGCCGGGGCCTCGCGACCGAGGCGGCGTTCCTGGCCGCGCGGCACGCCCTGCTCCCGGTCGAGGAGGGCGGTCTGGGCTGGAACAACCTGGGCCTGCGGGCGAGCGCCGACAACCTGGCCTCGCAACGGGTCGCCGAGCGGGCCGGGTTCCGGCGGGTCGGCGTCGAGCGCAACATCCATCAGCCGCCCTCGGGCGGTGCCCGCACCGGCCTGATGAAGTACGACATGGTGCCCGCCGACCTGACCACGCTCCAGTACCCGGCATGAGCCGGCCCCGCCGCCAGCCGGAGTCAGCCCTGGCGGACGGCTATCGCCTGCGTCCCTGGAGCACCTCCGACGCCCCGATGATCCAGATGGCCATGCGCGACGTGCTGGTACGGCAGTACGCGTCCCAGCTCCTCGACGAACGCGACGCCGCGCTCGGGGCCGTCCACACCTGGAACGGCCAGTGGCACGACGGGGCGGGTGCGGCCTGGGCGATCACCGAGCCGGGCGGGGAAGCCGTCGGGCAGGTGCGCTTCGGGCTGCTCGACGAGGAACTCGGCACCGGCTCGGTGGGGTACTGGCTGATGCCCGAGGCGCGGGGCCGGGGCCTGGCGACCCAGGCCCTCACGCGCTCGAGCACCGTGGTCTTCGCCCGGCTGGGCTGGCACCGCATCGAGCTCTACCACGCGGTCGAGAACTCCCGTTCCTGCGGCGTGGCCCGGCGCGGCGGCTACCCGATGGAGGGCGTCATGCGTGAGGCCATGCGCTACCCCGTCGACGGCCGGCTCTCCGACGAGCACCTGCACGCGCGGCTCACCTCCGACGAACAGCAGAACCAGAATTGAGGACGAGGCACCTCACCTGAGGGGGCCGTCACCGACGGGTCCTCACCGCCGGAACACCTGGGCCAGCGCCGGGCCGAGATCACCCTTCGGCTCGGCGACCACGTCGTCCAGCTCCAGCCACCGGGCCATCAGCCGCAGCTCGTCGGTCAGTTCCCCGAGCACGGCCGGCGCCGGCACACCCGGCTCGGAGTAGGCCGCCTTCACCAGCAGCCGCCCTCCCCCGCCGGGCGCCCGGTCGGCCTTCAGGTCGACCCGGCCCACCAGCTGCTCACCGAGCAGGAAAGGCAGCACGTAGTAGCCGAACTCGCGCTTGGCGGCCGGGGTGTAGATCTCCAGCCGCAGGCGGAAGTCCCAGAGCACCTCCGTGCGCGGACGTTCCCAGACCAGGGAGTCGAACGGGCTCAGCAGGGCCCGGGCGGTGATCCGGCGCGGTACCCGGGCCCCCGGGTGCAGGTAGGCCTGGCGCCCCCAGCCGTCGACGGTCACCGGCAGCAGCTCACCGGCCTCGACCAGGTCACGGACGGCGGCCTGGGACTGCGCCGGCTTCAGCCGGAAGTAGTCGCGCAGGCAGCGTTCGGTCGCGACCCCCATAGCCCGGGAAGCGATCCGTACCAGCTCCCGCCGGGCGTCTTCGGGGTCCGGGTCGGCAGCCGCGGTAACGGCTTGCGGCAGCACCCGGCCGGGCAGGGCGTAGCGGCGCTCGAACTGCTGGGTGCGACCGGCGGAGGTGATCCGCCCGGCCCAGAACTGGAACTCGATGGCGCGTTTGACGTCGCTCCAGTTCCATCCCCATTCGCCGGTACGTTCGCGCGGCGTGCCGTCGCCCACGATCTTCTCGGCGGCGGCCGCGGTCAGCGGCCCGTGCCGGTCGATCACCTCGAGCACCTGGTCCAGCAGCTCGGCGCGGTCGCGGGCGATGCGCTGCATACCGCCCCAGGCCTCGTGCGCGGCACGGTCCATGCGCCAGCGCAGTAGCCGGTGGGTCTCCGGCGCGATGAACGAGGCCTCGTGAGCCCAGTACTCCACCATCCGCCGCGGCGCGGTGTTCGCGGCCTTCTCCAGCAGCGGGCGCGGGTAATCGCCGAGGCGGCTGAAGACGGGCAGGTAGTGGCTGCGGGACAGCACGTTCACCGAGTCGATCTGCAGCACGCCGACGGTGTCGATCACCTTCTGGACGTGCCGCGCGCTGATCGGCCCGCTAGGTCGCTCCACCCCGAAACCCTGTGCCGCCAGGGCAATACGGCGAGCCTGGGGCAGACTCAGCCGTTCCCGGGAGGTTCTTCTCCCGGGAACGGCCGGGTTCGGTACAGGGGTCTCAGGGGCAGGTGCTCTCAGGCCGGCGCGCCGGCCGTTGCCTCCGCGTCGACTGCCAGTCGGATCACTCCGTAGTTCCACCCGCGCCGACGATAGACCACGGAGGGCCGGTTGCACGCGGCGTCGACGAAGAGGAAGAAGTCGTGACCGACGAGTTCCATCTCGTAGAGCGCCTGGTCGATGGTCATCGGCCGGGCCTCGTGGTCTTTCGTGCGGATCACCACCGGGCTGTCCGCGAGCGCCTCGGCGCCCTCCGGCAGGTTGGCCCAGTCCATGCTCTCGGCGAAGCCGTCGATCTCGTCCGCAGCGTCTTCGAGAGGGTCGCGGGTCTTCGGGGCAACACCGCTCGGGGTGCCGGCGGCGCTCTCGCCCGGGCGCTCGGCCAGCGCGATACCGGCCGGGGCCACCGCGGCGCCGGCCCGGCCACCTTCACCCGAGGCCCCGAGGCCGCGCACCGTGGCGGGGGCGTGCCGGCCGTGGTGGACCTTCTTGCGGTCGGCCATGCGCCGGAGCCGCTCGAGCAGCTTGCCGAAGGCGATGTCCAGCGCGGACAGTTCGTCCTGGCCGCAGGCCTCGGCGCGGATCACCGGGCCCCGGTCGCGCACGGTTATCTCGATCCGCTCGCAGTTGCTGCTTTGCCGCGGATTCCGCTCGTGGGACAGCTCGACGTCGATGCGGAAGGCCGTCGGGCTGAGCTGGGACACCTTCTCCAGCTTCTCCTCGGCGATCCGCCGAAACCGGTCCGTAACCTCAACGTGCCGACCAGTAATCACGATGTCCACGAAGAATCCTCCTGTAGCGTTGCTACGCCTCATGTGCCAGACCGAACGGACCGCGATCTCGGAAGGTTCCGAATCGAACCGGAATCGGCCCGGAAATGGCACGGGCGCCAGTGCAATGACGGGGAAATCGCTGGGCGTTGAAGCCAGCTACTTCTTGACATCCTCCTTCCTGCTTTCCGCGCCGAAATCAGCGTGGAGGGCGGAAGTGGCGGCCCGACGGCCGCCGTGCGTCGAGATTAGAGCAGGCGTTCCGATGTGGATACCCCCTGTCCGACGTAATGTCACCGACAAACCGCTGACACCGACCACGTGGGCCCCCTGGGAGGTCAGCGCGCGAGCCGCCTCTGCCGCGGTCGCGCCGGTCGTGACAACGTCATCGACGATGACGCATCCGCGGTGCGGGAGAGCGAGGCGCAGGCCCTCCCGGACGGCAAGTGCACCTGCCAGATTGCCGCGCCGGGCCCGCGCGGACAGTTCACCCTGATCGCGGACGTCGCGGCGGTGCCTGAGCACCGGGGCGACCTGCGGCGGCGGGCCGAAACCGGCCGCCGACCAGGCCGGGCCGGCCTGCCGGACGGCCCGGCGGGCCAGATCGGCGACCAGGTCGCCACCCCGCCGGCGACGGGCCTCCCTGGACGAGGGGACCGGCACCACCAGCCAGCGGCCGCCGGGTCCGGGAGAGGCTGCCCGGCAGGCCAGGAGGGCCCTGGCCAGGGCTGCGCCGAACGGTTCGGTGAGATCGTGGCGCCCGCGTTCCTTCCAGGCCACCACCAGCCGGGCCGCGGCGCCGCCGTACGTCGTGGCGCCCCAGACACCCCAGCCGGGCGGCCAGCCCACCATTGGCCGGAAGAACGCCGGAGCGCCGAGCAGGCGGCCGCAGGCGGAGCACAACGGCACGTCCGGAGCACCGCACCCGGCACACTCCGCGGGCCAGACCAGCCCCCAGCCCAGTCGCCAGTACACGCCGGCAGAATTCTTTGCTTTCGCTGTGAAAAGCATGATTCCACCCTGGCCCGTCCGGTATCGGCCGACCATCTCCGGCAGCCGAACTGTGGATAAGGACTTCGTTGTGCCTACCTGTGAATGTACGACGCCGGACGGTGATGTTCCCGGGCCCTACGTCCGCAACACACCGGCCTTGCGGCCCGGGCGGAAGAACCCGTCACCCGAATGGCGCAATAAATCGGAGCACCCTCCGAAAGGGAACTTCCCGGAAATGCTTGAGCGAGCAATGAGCAGGTGTTCATCACGGCCCATCACGAACACATCACGGACGGTTCGCAAGAGCAGCACGATCGGTTCGCCTGCACCTATCACGGGAAGATCACGACAGGTTACCGGGTGACGAACGAGGCGGGCCGGACCGCAATACCGGGAACGGCCGCCGGATCGCCGAGGGTCAGCCCGGGAAGGAGGGCCACCGCGCGCTGGAGATCTTCGCCCAGGACGGCCGGGAGCGTCCTTGCGTGCCCTTCTCGGTGCCCACGATCAAGGTGGAGGCGCCATCACCCACCGTGATGGTCTCGGCCCCGGCGACCACCTCGATCGGCTGGATCGTGCCGCCGATCTCCACGATCCACGGCCGGTCGACACCCGCGGAGACCGTCTCGTCATTGGCGTTCGCCGCCGACGGGAGCCGGCGGCCGAGCACCGCGAGGTGCTTCTCGTCCACCCAGGCCACGTCACGCACCGAGACCAGGTCGGGCACGATGCCCTCGGGCTGCGTCAGGCGCACCGGCCGGCCGCTCTCGTCCCGCACGATGCCCGTGAGGAAGACGTGCGGCTCTCCGCGGTCCGTGATGGCCAGTGCTGCCCGGGTGCCGTCCCGGGAGACGCGTAGCGCCTTGACCTGGTAGTCCTTCAGCCAGTCGGCCTCCACGAGCACCCGCCCGTCGTCCGAGGCCGCCTGGGCGACGTCCACCGCCCGGACACCCGACGCGTCCGCCGTCCACAGCCAGCCGCGAGTGTCGAACGAGGGTGCGGTGAAACCGGAACCGGGTAACTGCGTGGTCTTGCCGGAGTCGGCCTCGGAGAAGAGCAGCCGCGACCGGTCGGCGGAGAGCGCGGCGAACCAGCCCCCGTCGTAGGAGACCCCCGGGAACGTCAGCCCGTAGACCGCGTTCAGGGAGTCGAGGTCTTCCAGACCCTTGACCACCTCGTTGCCCTCGACGCCGATCCGCACCACGCGGCCCTTGGCGTCGATGCCGACGGCGGCGCCACCGACCGCCGGGTCCACCACCGGGCGCGGGCCGGACTCCGAGGGGATGTTGTACGACACCCGCTCGACCGTGATCCGCACCGACGAGATGGTGCGCAGCTGACCCAGAGTGGTCTGTAGCTGGGCCAGCATCAACTGCCGCTGGCGGTCGTCGGCGAGCCGGGCGTTACGGGTCAGATCGACGGTCGCGATGCCGTTCGAGACCACCACCGCCGACACGGCCATCTCGGTGCCCGGCGGCACGCTCGTCGCCACCGCGTCGGCCAGCCAGTCCGGCGGTCCCTCCAGCAGCGCGCGCACCAGGGCGGTGGGCAGCTCCGGCGAGCCCGGGGCGCTGGCGAACCAGTGGGTGTCCGGCACCAGGTAGTCGCCGCCGGCGTCGGGGAAGTACACCCAGTACGGTTTGAACGTCACGTTGAAGTCGTTACGGGTGATGAGGATTCCGTCGTCCAGCGTGTTGATGCGCCACTGGCCGCCGCTCTTCACCAGCCCGAAGTAGCGGGGCTCGGTCTTCGAGCCGGGCGGGATCACCTGGTACCGGCCGCTACTGTCGATATGGGCGATCGAGGGAGCCCGGACGACCACCTCGGCGACCTCACGGCCCGGGGCGGCCCCCGCCGCACCGGCGGCCCCGGCGTCGGCGCCCGCCGTCGCCGAGGGCGCGGCCGAGGGGGTGGCCTTCGAATCGTCGCCCTCGGGGAGCTGACGTGTGCTCAGGGTGTCCAGCGAGCGGAACACGGTCACCGAGGTGTCGGGGCGCCAGGCCAGGCGGCGCGCCGGGCTCAGGAAGCTGCGGGCGACGGCGTGGTCGTCGCTGTAACCGGCGCTGGCGGCCAGGAACCCGCGCACCACCTCGACCGGGCTCTGACCCGTCTTCGGGCCCTCGGGCGCCAGCTGGAAGACGCCCTCGAGCGGGTCGTCGTTGATGACGTCGCCGCTGATCACCGGGCCGGTGCGGGGAATGGTCGCGCAACCCGGCAACCCGACCACGGCGACCATGGCGAGAACCAGGGCGGGGACTCGTCCCCAGGCACGGCTCACAGTTGACCCGACTCCAATCCCGGCTCCTCGAGCTGCCCCTCCATCTCGGGCCCCGGGGAGAGCATCGGCAGCGAACCGGTGTCCGTGCCCAGATGCGGGACCAGCGGCAGCGGGGACCCGACCAGCAGCGCCCCGACCTGCTTGGGCAGGGTCAGACGGAACACCGCCCCGACCCCCGGCTCACCCCAGACCTGGAGCCAGCCCCCGTGCAGGTGGGCGTCTTCCTGCGAGATCGACAGTCCCAGACCGGTGCCCCCGGTGGTGCGCGCACGCGCCGGGTCGGCGCGCCAGAACCGGTTGAACACCATGCTCAGCTCTTCCGAGCTGAGGCCCACCCCGTGGTCGCGCACGGCGATGGCCACCGCATCGGTGGACTCGGCCACCTGCACCTCGATCGGCCGGCCCTCACCGTGCTCGATCGCGTTGCCGACCAGGTTGCGCACCACCCGCTCGACCCGGCGGGAGTCCACCTGGGCCAGGCAGGGCTGCAGGGAGAGCTGGAGCACGATCGTGCTGCCCTTGCGCTCGGCGAGCGGCACCAGGTTGTCGACGACCCGCTCGGCCAGCTCGCGCACGTCCACCGACTCGACGTCCAGCACCGCGGCCCCGGCGTCGAACCGGCTGATCTCCAGCAGGTCACCGAGCAGGGACTCGAACCGGTCGAGCTGGGTCTGCAGCAGTTCGGCACTGCGCCGCAGCACCGGGTCGCCGAGCTCGTCCCGGCTCTCGTGGATGACCTCGCTGGCCATCCGGATGGTGGTGAGCGGGGTGCGCAGCTCGTGCGAGACGTCGGAGACGAAACGCCGCTGCACCCGGGAGAGCTCTTCGAGCTGGTGGATCTGCCGTTCCAGGCCGGCCGCCATACCGTTGAACGCCCGCCCCAGACGGGCGATGTCGTCCTGACCCCGGACCTTCATGCGCATGTCCAGGCGGCCGGACGCCAGCTGCTCGGCGGTCTTCGCGGCCTGCCGGATGGGCGTCACCACCTGCCGGGTGATCACGTAGGCCACACCGCCGACCAGCAGCACCAGACCCAGCCCGGAGGGCAGCAGCGTGCGCCTCACCAGGTCGAGGATCTGCGTCTCGCGCTCCAGCGGGAAGACGAAGTAGAGCTCGTAGTCGCCGGACAGCGGCACGTCGATGATGGTGCCGACGGCCAGGGCCGGCACCTCCTCGCCGTTCAGCGGCATGGTGGTGATCTGCGACTGCTGGCGGCCGCGGGAGTTCACCGCGTCGCGCAGCGTCTGCGGGATCACGTTCAGCGGGACGCCGGGGGTGGCCCGGTCTTTCAGTTCGGTCGGCTGCGTGGACCGCTGCGCCCGGCGCAGGATCACCTCGCGGCTGTCCGTGCCCTCCGGCCCCTGCAACTGGGCCAGGAGGTCGTTGATGTCGCTCTCCTGGCGCGTGCTGTCCGGGTAGTCGGTGGCCGCCAGGACGGTGTTGGCCTCCTCGGTCAGGCTCGCCGCCTCGGCCGTGGCCGTCTCGGTGCGGGAGTCGATCAGACCGTCCCGGATCCGCATCAGCAGGAAGTTGCCGACCACCAGCACCACGCCCAGGCCGAGCAGCATGGTGGTGGCGACCACGCGCAACCGCATCGACCGGCTCCACCGCCGCCGGATCTTCTTGAGCAGCTTCTTGGCACGCCACATCACCCCGTGCCGCACACGCCCGAAGAACCGCCGGGCCCGGCCGACCGGCCCGCGGGGAGCCGGCCGTACGGGAACGGGCGGCTTGGCCGCGGGCCGGCGGACAGCCCTGGCCGGACCCGCCGGCTTCTTGCCCACAGCCGCCGGCTTCGGGGCCGGACCGCTGGACCGCGCCCCGGTGGGCCCGGCCGCGCCGGACTTCGGTGACCCCCCCGCCACCGGTTAGGCCGGCCCGGCCTTGTACCCGACGCCGCGCACGGTGACCACGATCTCCGGCCGCTCGGGGTCTTTCTCGATCTTCGAGCGCAACCGCTGCACGTGGACGTTCACCAGACGGGTGTCGGCCGCGTGCCGGTAGCCCCAGACCTGCTCCAGCAGCACCTCACGGGTGAACACCTGCCAGGGCTTGCGGGCGAGCGCGACCAGCAGGTCGAACTCCAGCGGGGTCAGCGAGATCACCTCAGCGGCGCGACGGACCACGTGACCGGCGACGTCGATGGAGACCTCACCGATCTCCAGGGCCTCCGGGGCCGGCTCGTCGGTTCGCCGCAGCCGCGCCCGAACGCGCGCGACCAGCTCTTTCGGCTTGAAGGGCTTGACCATGTAGTCGTCGGCACCCGACTCCAGGCCCAGCACGACGTCGACCGTGTCGGTCTTCGCCGTCAGCATCACGATCGGGACGCCCGACTCCGCACGGATCAGGCGGCAGACCTCGATGCCGTCCTTGCCCGGCAGCATCAGGTCGAGCAGCACCAGATCAGGACGGGTGGCACGGAACGCCTCCAGTGCCCCTGCGCCGTCCGCGCAGAAAACCGGCTCGAACCCCTCGCCCCGCAGGACGATCCCGAGCATCTCCGACAGTGCATTGTCGTCATCGACGACGAGAACCCGGCCTCTCATGGGGGACATCGTGTCAAAGACCGGGGACAAAAAACGAAACGGGCCCGACATGCCAGGATGAACCTCCGGGGCAAGATGGTCATCAGCCCCGTTCGACGCGGTGGGGAAGAGCGAGCAGGAGGGGTTGCCGGGTGTCCGAACAACCAGGTGGCTGGTCGGTTCCCGGTGGCGAACCGGAGAAGCGTCCGGGCTCGTCCTCCGACGATCGATCCGCAGGTCAGCAGGCTGATCAACAGCAACAACAGGGGACGCCCACGGGCTCCGCCCCCGGGTCGCCCCCGTCGGGCTGGGGCTGGGGCGGGAGCCAGGAGCCCCCTCATCCGCAGCAGTCACAGCAGCCGCAGTACCCCCAGCAGCAGCCCGGATATCCCCCGCAGTCCCCGTACCTTCCGCAGCCGGGGTGGAGCGGTCAGGGCCAGGGACAGGCCGGCTACGCGCCGCCTCCGGGCCACGATCAGCACCCGGGCCCGGGTGCTCCGCCCTCCGGCTGGAACGCGGCACCCCCGCAGAACAACGGCTGGGGTGCTCCCCCACCGCAGGGCGGCTGGAACTCCCCCTCCCCGGGTCAGCCCGGCTGGCAGCGGGGTGCGGGCCGGGGCGCGGGCATCATCCCGATGCGCCCGCTGAGCATCGGCGAGATCTACGACGGCGCGATCCGCGCGATCCGCGCCAACCCGCGCACCATGGTCGGGTTCTCCGCGATCATCGGGGCGATCATCATCGCGCTGGGCACGGTGCCGCAGTTGCTGGCCCTCAACGACCTCTTCTCCAACCCGCTGATCACCAGCGACGCCGAGACGCTGGACGCGATGGACTGGGACTCGTTCTACGACCTGTTCGGCGTCCTCGGGGTGACGCTGCTCGTCTCCCTAATCCAGTCGGTGCTCTCCACCACGATCATCACCGGCATGCTCATCGTCGCCGTCGGCGGTGCCGTGCGGGGCGAGACGCTCTCCCCCGGGCAGCTCTGGCAGCGGGCCCGCCACCGCCTCTGGTCCGTGCTCGGCCTGGCGCTGCTCATGGTTCTCGTCGCGCCGCTGTTCATCGGCCTCTGCCTGATCCCGGGCGGCCTGCTGACCTGGGCCGGCGTCTCCGGCGAGAGCGACGGCCTGCTGATCGCCGGCGTCATCGCGCTGCTGGCCGGTGGGCTCGCCGGCGCCCTCACCTACGGCGTGTTCTACCTGGGCTTCTGGTCGGTGGCCGCACCCGCCCTGCTGCTCGAGAACCTCGGTGTCGTCGCTGCACTGCGCCGCTCGGCCCGGCTGGTGCGCGGCTCGTTCTGGCGGGTCTTCGGCATCAGCCTGCTGACCACGGTGATCGCATCCGTGATCACCAAGATCTTCGGGGTGCCGTTCCAGCTCATCGGCAACGTGATCTCCCTCTCGGGCGACTTCGACCTGCGCACCTCGCTGTTCGTGCAGCAGGCGTTCACCGACGTCGGCACGATCCTGGCCGGCGCCGTGGTCTATCCGTTCTCCGCCGGTGCCCTCGCCCTGCTCTACCTCGACCTGCGGATGCGGCGTGAGGGCATGGATGTGGAGATGCTGCGCTCGGAGCAGCCCCGGTGACGTTCCCAGCACCGCCGGCCGAGGTCCCCGTCGAGCCGGACCGCGGGCAGGCCCGGGAGTGGGTCGTCTCCGAGCTGAGCCGCCGGGAGTACCAGGAGGCGCGCCCCGGCCTGATCCAGCGGGTGGTCGACTGGATCCAGGAGAAGTTCCAGGGTGTCCACCCCGGCTTCGAGTCCCCGGTCCAGATCACCGTCACGATCCTCGCCGTACTGCTGGTGGTCGCGGTGGGTCTGGCCCTCTGGCGTTCCGGCGGGATCCGCCGGGGCCACCGGCGGCGTGCGGAGCCGGTGCTGCCGGCCCACGTCACCACCGCCGCGGACCATCGCGCCGCCGCCGACCGGCTCGCCGCGGCCGGCCAGTGGGGCGACGCCGTGCTGGAACGCTTCCGGGCCGTCGCCCGGGAACTCGGCGAGCGTGCGCTGGTACCGGTCTCCCCCGGCGCGACCGCCTTCGAGGTGGCCCGGGACGGCGGTACGGCCCTGCCCGCGCTGGCCGGTGACCTGCGCACGGCGGCCCGGCATTTCGACGACATCTGTTACGGCCACCTGGACCTGACCGACGACCGGGGACGGCAGGCGGACGCGTTCCTGCGTCGGCTGGACGAGCAGGTGCGGGTCGCCCGGGCGACCGCGAGCCTGCCCCGGGACAACAACGCGGCCGAACCGGTGACTTCGCGATGAGCACGGCCGCCGAGGCCCCGACCACGGCCCCGACGCCCCCGAGCCTGCGCCAGGACTCGAAGGAGGCCTGGCGCCGCTGGCGCTGGCCGCTGTGCGTGCTCGCGGTCATCGTCCTCGCGGGCGCTGTGATCGCGCTGAGCGTGCCGGCCGGGGACGACGGCCGGCGGCTGAGTCCCGGCAACGCCGCCCCCGAGGGTGGCCGGGCCCTGGCCCAGGTGCTGGCGCGGCAGGGCGTCGACGTGGTGCGGGCCGACCGCACGGAAGAGGCCACGGGTGCCACCACCTCGGGCAGCACCCTGGTGGTCACCGACACCATGCTGCTCGCGCCCGAGCAGCTGGACCGGCTGGCCCGGGACGACGCGAGCCGGCTGGTCCTGATCGAGCCGGACGAGGTCACCCTGAACGTGCTGGCGCCCCAGGTGCGGGCCGCCGGCTACAGCAACCACACCGACCGGGAGTACGCCGACTGCTCGGTCGGGGCCGCGGTCACCGCCGGGGACATCCGGGGAGGCGGTCATCTCTACGCCCGGTCCGGCGGGGCGACGGAAGGCGGGGTGGCCGTCTGCTACCCGCAGTCCGACTCCGACGGCACCTCGGGGGTGGACAGCAGCACCGAGCGCGGCAGCTACGTGGTGACGGCGGCGAACGGCCGGCAGGTCGTCGTGATCGGCCAGTCCGACCTGCTCACCAATGAGCACCTCGCCGAGAACGGCAACGCGGCCCTGGCCCTGAACACGTTCGGCGCGCAGTCGTCGCTGGTCTGGTACCTGCCCGACCCTCTGGAGGTGGTCGGCGCCGACCAGCGTCCCGTGCTGACCGACCTGCTACCCAGCTGGGTGTTCTGGTCACTGGTCCAGCTGGCCCTCGTGGCCCTGCTGGCGATGGCCTGGCGGGCCCGGCGTTTCGGCCGGCTGGTCGGCGAACCGCTGCCGGTGGTCGTGCGCGCCGCCGAGACCCAGGAGGGCCGGGCCCGGCTGTACCGCCAGGCCGGGGCCCGGGGCCGGGCCGCGGCCACTCTCCGCACCACCAGCCTGCGCCGCCTGGCCACCCGGGTCGCCGCCCCGGGTGGCACCACCCCGCAACAGCTAGTGGTCCTGGTGGCCGCCGCGACCGGCCGGAACCCCTTCGAGGTCGAGCAGACACTGCTCGGCCCGGCGCCGGCGTCCGACGGTGCCCTGGTCGAACTGGCCGACCGGCTGGACGCGCTCGAACGGGCCGCCGGCATGCACAGCACCCCCACCCGTCCCCAGTGACACCGCACGATCTGAGAGGCTCCCCTTCGTGACCGACTACCCGACCACGCAACCGGACACGCACTCGGAGGGCTACTCCCCCTCCGGGACCGGTGACGCCGAGTCCGCCCGGCAGGCCCTGGTGCGGGTCCGCACCGAGGTGGCCAAGGCCGTGGTCGGCCAGGACGAGGCGGTCACCGGTCTGGTGATCGCGCTGCTCTGCCGCGGCCACGTGCTGCTCGAAGGCGTACCTGGAGTAGCGAAGACCCTTCTGGTGCGGTCGCTCTCGGCCGCGTTGCGACTGGACACGAGCCGGGTGCAGTTCACGCCCGACCTGATGCCGGGCGACATCACCGGCTCGCTGGTCTACGACAATCGCAGCGGCGAGTTCTCGTTCCGCGACGGCCCGGTGTTCACCAACCTGCTGCTGGCCGACGAGATCAACCGCACCCCGCCGAAGACCCAGGCAGCCCTGCTGGAGGCGATGGAGGAGCGGCAGGTCACCGTCGACGGCCGGCCCCGCCCGCTGCCCGACCCCTTCGTCGTGGCCGCCACCCAGAACCCGGTCGAGTACGAGGGCACCTACCCGCTGCCCGAGGCCCAGCTCGACCGTTTCCTGCTCAAGGTCACGATGCACCTGCCGCCCCGCGACGTCGAGCTGGAAGTGCTGACCCGGCACGCCGCCGGTTTCGACCCGCGTGACCTGGCCGCCGCCGGGGTGAGCGCCGTGGCCGGCCCGGCCGACCTGGCCGCCGCCACCCGCGCCGTTCGCACCGTGGACGTGAGCCGTGAGGTGATGGGCTACATCGTCGACGTCGTGCAGGCCACCCGCTCGTCGCCGTCCCTGGCCCTGGGGGTGTCCCCCCGGGGCGCCACCGGCCTGCTCAACACCTCGCGGGCCTGGGCGTGGCTCCAGGGCCGGCACTACGTCACCCCCGACGACGTGAAGGCGCTCGCCCCGGCCACCCTGCGGCACCGCATGCAGTTGCGGCCCGAGGCCGAGCTGGAGGGTGTCACCACCGACGGCGTGCTGGACAGCGTGCTCGCCGCCGTCCCCGTCCCCCGCTGACCGGCATGACCATCAGCGGGCGTGCCGTCGTCCTGGCCGCGATCGGCCTGGTGCCGGTCGTGCTGTGGCCGGGCTGGGGATCGCTGCTGGGCTGGGCCGCCCTGTTCGTCGTGGTGGTGCTGCTCGACCTGCTCCTGGCCGGGTCGGCCCGCGCCCTGCGGGTGCACCGGGAGCCGATCGCCACGATCCGGATGGGCACCTCCACCCCGGGCTCGTTCGTGCTGACCAACCCGGGCCGGCGCACCGTGCGGGGTTCCCTGCGCGACGCCTGGCAGCCCTCCGCGGGTGCCACCGGCGAACGGCACCGGGTGAACCTGCCGGCGGGCCAGAGCCGTCGCATCGTCACCACGCTCACGCCCACCCGGCGGGGCGACCGGCAGGCCGGTGACGTGACCGTGCGCAGCTTCGGCCCGCTCGGCATCGCCGCCCGCCAGTACTCCCTGCCCGCCCCCGGGCGCCTGCGGGTGCTGCCGCCCTTCACCTCACGCAAGCACCTGCCCAGCAAGCTGGCCCGGCTGCGGGAACTGGACGGCCGCACCTCTCTGCGGATCCGCGGGCAGGGCACCGAGTTCGACTCGCTGCGCGACTACGTCGGTGGGGACGACGTGCGCTCGATCGACTGGCGCGCCACCGCCCGGCGCGGCGGGGTGGTCGTGCGCACCTGGCGCCCCGAGCGTGACCGCCGGGTGCTGCTCGTGCTCGACACCTCCCGCACCTCCGCGGCCCGGGTCGGCGACGAGCCCCGCCTCGACGCCGCCATGGACGCGGCACTGCTGCTGGCCGCGCTGGCCTCGCGCGCGGGTGACCGGGTGGACCTGCTGGCCATGGACCGCCGGGTGCGGGCGCGCGTCGAGGGTGCCGGCCGCAGTGACCTACTGCCCCAGCTGGTCTCGGCGATGGCGCCGGTCGAGGCCGATCTGGTCGAGGCCGACTGGGCCGCGATCGTGGCGACCGTGCTGGGCCGGATGCCGCAACGCGCTCTCGTGGTGCTGCTGACCCCGTTGGAGGGTGCGGCGATCGAGGAGGGCCTGATGCCGGTGATCGCCCGGCTCTGCTCCCGGCACCGGGTGGTCGTGGCGTCGGTCGCCGATCCGCAGGTGGCCGCGATGGCCGATGGACGCGGCGACGCCTACGCCGTCTACGGCGCGGCCGCCGCCGGGCGCGCGGTCCTGGACCGCGCGGCGACCACGGCCGAGCTGCGCCGGATGGGTGTCGACGTGATCGACGCCTCGCCCGAGGACCTGCCCCCGCAACTGGCCGACCGCTACCTGGCACTCAAAGCGGCGGGCCTGCTGTAGGGGTGACTCTCAGAGCCCGGCGAGGAACTCCAGTACCCGCCCCGTCAGCAGCCCGGCCGCGGCCGGGTCGTACTCACTGAAGCTCGAATCGGCGAAAAGGTGCGCGGAGCCGGGATAGACGAACAGGTCGACGGCGTTCTCGGCCGCGGCGAACTCCTGCGCCGCGGCCAGGTCTCCGGAGTCGGCGAACTCGGGATCGGCGGCCATGCCGTGGATCTGCGCGGGAACACCCGGCCAGGGACCGAACTCCGACGGCGGCACGAAACCACTCAGGAAGAGCGCCCCCTTCGCGCCGGGACGGGTGGCAGCGAGCTGGGCCGTCGGCATCACGCCGAGCGAGAACCCGGCGTACACCAGCTCTTCCGGAAACGCCTGGACCGCCTGCACACCCCGGGCCAGCACCGTGTCGAAGCCCAGCGAGCGCGCGTGGGCCACCCCCGCGTCGACCGATTCGAAGGTCTCGCCCTCGAAAAGGTCTGGTGTGTGCACAGTGTGCCCGGCCGCCCGCAGATCCCCGGCGAACTCCCGGACCCCGGCGGTCAGCCCCAGGGCATGGTGGAACAGCACAACCTCGGCCATCGTCCGCTCCCCTCGAACAGGTGTCCTATCCGGGCTCAGCCTGCCACAGGCCGGACGTCACCGGCCAGTTCGGCGGCCAGGTCACCGGTTTCACCGGCGAGTGCCGCCGTCCGGCCGTAGCGCCAGACGTATCCCAGGAAGACCAGCCAGACCACCGCGCCGATCGTGATGCGCCCCCAGGTCGGCAGCGGCGAGGGGGTCACGAAGGCCTCGACCACGCCGGACACCAGCAGCACCACGACCAGGCCGATCGCGATCGTCACCATCGCCCGACCCTCCTCCCCGACGGCCCGGCCCCGGCTGCGAGGCCCGGGGTCGACCCAGGCCCAGAACACCTTGAGCCCGGCCCCCGCGGCGACGAACACACAGGTCAGCTCGAGCAGACCGTGCGGCAGGATGAGACCGAAGAAGAGATCGAGCCGGTCGTTCGCGGCCATCAGGCCGCCTATCAGCCCGAGGTTCAGCGCGTTCTGGGCCAGCACGTAGACCACGCCGACCCCAGTGATGCCGAGCACGAAGCAGAGTGCGGCCACCCAGGCGTTGTTCGTCCAGACCTGCACGGCGAAGCCGGAGGCCGCGTTCTCCGAGTAGTAGCTCTCGAAGTCGTTCTGCACCAGTTGCTGGATCTGCTGCTCGTTGCCGACCGAGGCCTGCACCTGCGGGGTCACCGCCACCCACCAGCCGAGCGCCAGGGAGACCAGGGCCGAGCCGGCCGCCGCGCCCAGGCTCCACCAGCGCGAGCGGTACACCGCCGCCGGGAAGGACACCGTGAACATCCGGGCGAACTCGCGGGCCGGCGGCTCGTTGCTTCCGGAGATGCGGGTGCGGGCCCGGCCCACGGTGCCGGAGAGGCGGGCCACCAGGGCAGGATCGTGCGAGGAGGAACGGACGACGGACAGGTGCGTCGCGGCCCGCTGGTACAGCAGCACCATCTCGTCCACCTCGGCGCCGGTCAGCCGACGCCGCTTCGTCAGCCGGTCGAGGCTGTTCCAGTCGGCCGAGTGCACGGCGACGAACGCGTCCAGATCCACGGAGCGAGCCTAACCTTGTCGGTGGCACCACGTAGCCTGGCAGTTGTGATCACGGACCCGCTCGCCCCGCTGCCTCCCGGCCAGGACCGGTCGGTCGGTGTCACCGGCCTGGTCGGCGTCGACGAGCTGGATTTCTCGGACGAGCTGATCACCGGTGAGGCGGTGGTCCTGGAGCTGCGTCCCGCCTCGTTCATCACCCGCGCCCTGGCCCTGGTCGCCGACCTGGTGCTCACGGTCACGGTGTTCCTGCTGCTCTACTGGCTGCTCTACGCCACCAGCGGCCCCGTCGACGAGGCCGCGGGCAGCGCGCTCGTGCTGGTCACCGTGCTCGGTGTGGGTGTCGGCATGCCGATCCTGATCGAGACCCTCACCCGGGGTCGTTCTCTGGGCAAGTGGCTGGCCGGCCTGCGGGTGGTGCGCGACGACGGTGGGCCGATCCGGGCCCGGCACGCCCTCATCCGCGGGCTTCTCGCCGTGCTGGAGATCTACTGGTCGGGCGGGTCCATCGCCCTGCTCACCTCGCTGGTGAACAAACGTGGCAAGCGGCTGGGCGATCTGGTGGCCGGCACCTATGTGATCCGCGAGCGCCAGCCCCGCAACCTGCCCCCACAGGTCGCCATGCCGCCGCACCTGGCCCCCTGGGTGCGCAACGCCGATCTGGGCCGCCTGCCCGATCCGCTGGCCCGGGCCAGCCGTGCGTTCCTGGCCCGCGCGCAGCGCCTGGCACCGGAGGCCCGGCACCGTCTGGGATTTTCGCTGGCCGCCCAGGTGGGAGATCTGGTGGCCCCGCCGCCCCCGCCGGGCACCCACCCCGAAGATTTCCTCGCCGCTGTCCTGGCCGAGCGACGCGACCGTGACTACGCCCGCCTCTGGCGCGAGATGGAGCAGCGCCGGGCCCGGTCCAACTCCCGGGCCGCCGCCAGCCCGCTGTCCGCGACCGGTTTCGGGCTACCCGACGGCGACTGAGCCAGCCGGGGACCCGGGCCGGACCGGACCAGGCCGGACCAGGCCGGACCAGGCCGAGGCCAAGCCGGACCAAGCCAGACCAGACCGAGGCCGAGGCCGAGGCGAACCAAACCCGAACCCAACCGGTCTGACCCAGAACCGGGGACGAGCGCGACTGGAGACGAGCGCGACTGGAGGCGACCGGGACCGGAGCGCACCTGCGTCCTCAATCAGTGCGGGTGAACCAAAAGCGCAAGGCGCGCCCACCCCGGCGAGGGGAGGACGCGCCCGGCACTCAGAGCATCAGTAGCGGTACTGCTCCGCCTTGTACGGGCCCTCGACGTGAACGCCGAGGTACTCCGCCTGGCCCTTGGTGAGCTCGGTCAGCTTCACACCGAGCGCGTCCAGGTGCAGACGGGCGACCTTCTCGTCCAGGTGCTTCGGCAGCACGTAGACCTGGGTCTCGTACTCGTCACGCTTGGTGAAGATCTCGATCTGCGCGATGACCTGGTTCGAGAACGAGTTCGACATGACGAAGCTCGGGTGACCGGTGGCGTTGCCCAGGTTCAGCAGGCGTCCCTCGGAGAGCACGATGATCGAGGTGCCGTCGGTGAAGGTCCACTCGTGGACCTGCGGCTTGATCTCGGTCTTGGTGATGCCGGGGAGCTTGGCCAGGCCGGCCATGTCGATCTCGTTGTCGAAGTGGCCGATGTTGCCGACCACGGCCTTGTCCTTCATCCCCTGCATGTGCTCCGCCGTGATGACGTCGAAGTTGCCGGTGGTGGTGATGAAGAAGTCACCCTGGGACAGGACGTCTTCGATGGTGGTGACCTGATAGCCGTCCATCGCCGCCTGCAGTGCGCAGATCGGGTCGATCTCGGTGACGATGACACGGGCGCCCTGGCCGCGCAGCGACTCCGCGGCCCCCTTGCCGACGTCGCCGTAACCGCAGACCACGGCCACCTTGCCTCCGATGAGGACATCGGTGCCGCGGTTGATGCCGTCGATCAGCGAGTGGCGGATGCCGTACTTGTTGTCGAACTTCGACTTGGTGACCGAGTCGTTGACGTTGATCGCCGGGAAGAGCAGCGTGCCGTTGCGCTGCATCTCGTACAGACGCAGGACACCGGTGGTGGTCTCCTCGGTGACGCCCTTGATGCCGGCGGCGAGCTCGGTGAAGCGGGTCTTCGAGGCCGCGACAGACTTGCGCAGCACCTCGAGGATGACGCCGTACTCCTCGGAGTCGGACTCGGAGATGGCGGGCACGGCGCCGGCCTTCTCGAACTCGACACCCTTGTGGATGAGCAGCGTGACGTCGCCACCGTCGTCGAGGATCATGTTCGGACCCTCGCCGCCGGGCCAGCTGACGATCTGCTCGGTGCACCACCAGTACTCTTCGAGCGTCTCGCCCTTCCAGGCGAAGACCGGCACACCCTGCGGGTTCTCGGGCGTACCGTTCGGGCCCACGACGACGGCCGCGGCGGCGGTGTCCTGCGTGGAGAAGATGTTGCAGGAGGCCCAGCGGACCTGCGCGCCGAGCGCGGTCAGCGTCTCGATCAGAACGGCGGTCTGCACGGTCATGTGCAGGGAGCCGGTGATGCGGGCGCCGGTCAGCGGCTTGCTGTCACCGAACTCGGCCCGCAGGGACATCAGGCCGGGCATCTCGTGCTCGGCGAGGCGCAGCTCGTGGCGGCCGGCCTCGGCCAGGGAGAGGTCAGCGACCTTGTAGTCGAACGTCATTTTCGTCCTTCGGCATCGTCGGATGCGGCTGGAGACAGAGAAAGTCCACAGCGCGGTGATCGGGTCGATGGCATGGCGAGGCAGACCTGGGAAAACCCCGATCTACACGAATCCTTGCCAGACCCCGGCGCGGCCCATCTTGGCCGTCGGCATCACCTACGCCGGAACACTCACCACGATAGCAATCAGGTTACGGAATGGGATCCGCCGGTCCGGTTCATTCGGCCGCGTTCGGCGGATGGCACCACGAGCTCCAGGAGACCGGGGAAATGTTCGTCGAACTCCTCACGCCGCAGCCGGATGGTGCGGCGGGCGCCCTCGTCGCGCTGTTCCAGCAGGCCGGTCTCGCGCAACACGGAGAAGTGATGGCTGAGCGTCGCCTTGCCCACGCCGACGTCGAGCGAGCCGCAGGGCAGTTCCCAGTCCTTCGCCTGCGCGACGCACCGCACGATGGACAGGCGGACCGGGTCGGCCAGGGCGGTGAGCACGGCCTCGATCGTCACGTCACGCGGATGCGTGTGCTGGGGTGGGCGGCGACCGGACATCCCCCCGATCTTAAGGCGTGTATCCCGGCAGGTAACCCGGCTCGGCCGTGGTGGTGGGCAGGAGGGGGCCCAGATCGGCCGACCGGCCGTAACGGGCCCCGTCGTTCGTGCTCGCCACGGCCTGCACGGCCTGGGCCGAGCTGATCACCAGGGCCCCGACCAGGGCCAGCGACACGATGACGACGGCCGCGGCGGTCATCCGGGACCGGCGCGACCAGCGGCCGAACCAGCCGAACCTCTCGGGCCGGGAGGACGCGGCGGACGGCCGCTCGTGACTCCTGGCCTGGTGGGGCAGGACAGGTCGCAGCGTGCGGGGTGCGGGGTCAGCGCGCACGACGGCCTCCGGGCGTGAGATGGACAGCGAGCAGGTTCGGGGTGGAGCTGGGGTGGAACCAGACTGACGCTACCCACCGAAACCGAATCGACGGTCAAATGCCTGCTAGGTCAGCGTTATCGCCGTCCACAGAGTTAACGCACTCCTATGTCAGCAGCTACGGAGCGACAAAAGAGGTGCGGCGCGTCTTTCCTGGCTCCTATCGACCAGGAAAGACGCGCCGCATCTGAGAACTATCTCAGGTGGTGGGCACCCCGTGCGGCCCACCGGACCCGTGGGCAATGTCCGGCTCCAGGAAGATCAGCTTGGCCTCGGGCATCGCGGCCCGCACCCGGACCTCGGCCTCGTTGATCGCCGCCGCCACCTCGACCGCGGACTCGGTCGGGACCACCGCGATCTTGGCCGCCACCATCAGCTCTTCCGGGCCGACGTACAGCGTGCGGATGTGAATGACGCTGTTGACGCCGTCCCCGACCAGCGCCGCTTTGATCCGCTCCACGTCGGCCGGGTCGGCACCCTCACCGACCAGCAGCGACGACGTCTCCGTGGCCAGGATGCCGGCGACGACGATGAGCAGCAGACCGATCATCGCGGTGCCGACCGCGTCCCAGCGGCCGTCTTCGGTGACCAGCGTCATCGAGACACCGAACAGGGCGAAGACCAGACCGGTCAGGGCCGCCGTGTCTTCAAGCAGGACCACCGGCAGTTCCGGGGACTTGGTCTCCCGGATGAACCGCCACCAGTTACGGCCCTCCCGCGACGGGTTGGCCTCCTGGACGGCCGTGCGGAGGCTGAATCCCTCCATCCCGATCGCGACCAGCAGCACCGCGACGGGGACCCACTGCCAGTTCTCGATCGGCTCCGGGTGGGACCACTTGTGGTAGGCCTCGTAGAGTGCGAAGAGCCCGCCGACGCTGAACAGGATCACCGAGACGATGAAGGCGTAGAGGAAGCGCGAACGGCCGTAGCCGAAGGGGTGCTCCTCGTTGGCCTTGCGTTCTGCTCGCCGGCCGCCGACCAGGAGCAGGACCTGGTTGCCGGAGTCGGCCAGCGAGTGGATGCCCTCGGCCAGCATCGAGCTGGACTGGGTCAACCCGAAGGCGACGAACTTGGTGACAGCGATGCCCAGGTTGGCGCTGAGCGCGGCGATGATCGCCTTGGAACCACCCTCGGTGGACATACGTTGAGTTCTCTCCCAGTTGTTTCAGACCTTGAGGCGGGAGCAACCTACTACTTGCCTGCGAATACCGATTTTCGAGCCGCTCTCAGTGAGTGCGATCGCGCAGGTCAGCCACGTGCGGCGAAGTGAGCGGATCGATACCGCCGGCCAGAGCCATGTACACCGACGCGAAGTCGGTGATCGACACCAGGTCGGCGAGTCGTTCCAGAGGGTGACCGGGATCGGCGGCGATCTCGGTGACCCGCACCCCCGCGTCTTCCGCGGTGGCCCGCACGGCGTCGGCGGTGCGGCTGGTCTCCAGCCACGACCCGTCGGGCCGGTCGAGCGTGGGCGCGGCGTCGCGCAGGAGCAACAGGCGCATCTGCGGCGAGGCCGCGGGCGCGTCGTCGAACTCGGGGTCGGCGAAGATGTCGGCCGACGGGCGCTTGGCCAGCGGGCCGTCGAAGGTCGCGACCACGTCACCGGCGTCGTCGGGCAGGGCGCCCCGCATGGCCGGGACCCGCGCGGTGCGGGCCAGCATGGAGACGGCCCGCAGCGCGGCCACACCGGTCACGTCGCCGTCGCCCAGCACCACCGGCACGACCCCGGACAGCTCCAGGGCCAGGGACTTCGCCGGGTTGACGAACGCTTCGGAAGACGGGCGGTACTTGTCGGCCTGCGCGTCCAGCCGGTCGGCGACCCGCTCCAGCACCTCGTGGGAGGCGTCGGTGAGACCGAGCTCGTGCGCCACCGTGATCACCGGCACGGCCAGCGACCACAGACCCATGCGGGACGCGCGGGCGGCCGGGGTCTCGTTGCGCTGCACGGCGACGTGCACGCCACCGGTGCGCTCCGAGACCTCGGCGAGCGGGGACCTCGGCGCGCCGACGGTGAGCAGACGGCAACCACGACGGGCGGCTTCCGCGGCGAGCCCGAGCGGACCCGGGGCCCGGCCGGACATCGACACCGCGACGACCAGGTCGAGCGGGCCGACCCAGCCCGGCAGCGGCAGACCCCGCCGCACCGACACCGGTACCGGGGCACCGCTGCCGGCCAGCAGGATCAGGACGTCACCGACGACGGCCGAGCCGCCGAGGCTGGCCACGACCACTGCCCGCGGACGACCGTCGGAGACGATCTTCTGGATACCGGCCTCGGCCGTGGCCGAGAGGGCCATCCGGACCTGGGCCCCGGCCATCGCCAGCGCCCGCAGGCTGCCGGAAGGGTCCGCCGAGGCCAGGCCGTCGGGGTCGTCGAGCAACTGTTCGTCGAGTGCCATCGTGCCGTTTCTTCGTAGCGGACGAAACAACAGAGTTTCGGAGCGGACGAAAGGAGCTGTCAGGAGCGCGTTCGCGCCTCGTCGACCAGCAGCACCGGAATGCCGTCGTCGATGCGGTAGGCCAGTGAGCAGCCCGTGCACTGCAGCTCTGGGGTGGAGTCGGGCCCCTGGCCGTCGGCCAGGGCCGAACGGCAGCTCGGGCAGCGGAGGATCTCCCGCAGCCAGGATTCGATAGCGGTCACCGGGTCATCCTCGCGCATCCCCGGCTCAACTGGCGAGCTCGGTGACCCGGACCAGGCCGAGGACCTCGTCCCGCAGGCTCTCCATCACCGCCGGGTCGGCCGCCTCGGAGTTCAGGCGCAGCAGCGGCTCGGTGTTGCTGGGGCGCAGGTTGAACCACCACAGGCCGGCCGGACTGCCGTCACCGCTGGGCGCGTCGGCCTCGTGGCTGACGGTCAGACCGTCCTGCCGGTCGATCTGCACGCCCGGACGGTTCTCGAAGGCCTTCACCACCCGCTCGGTCGCGAGCTCGACGTCGGACACCACCGAGTTGATCTCCCCGCTCGGCGTGTACCGCTCGTACGGCTCGACCAGGCCGGAGAGCGGGCCGTCCTGCTCGCCCAGGGCCGCCAGCACGTGCAGCGCCGCCAGCATGCCGGTGTCGGCGAACCAGAAGTCGCGGAAGTAGTAGTGCGCCGAGTGCTCGCCGCCGAACACCGCGTCGTACTTGGCCATCTCGACCTTGATGAAGGCGTGGCCGACCCGGGTGCGCACGGCCGTGGCGTCGTTCTCGGCGATCACCTCGGGCACCGCCCGGGAGGTGATGAGGTTGTGGATGACGGTGGCCTTGCGACCGGCCGCGCGCTCCTTGGCGATCTCCCGGGCCGCCACCAGCGCGGTGATCGCGCTCGGGCTGACCGGCTCGCCCCGCTCGTCGATGACGAAGCAGCGGTCGGCGTCGCCGTCGAAGGCCAGACCCAGGTCGGCCCCGTGCGCGGGCACGGCCTTCTGCAGGTCGCGCAGGTTGGCCGGGTCGAGCGGGTTGGCCTCGTGGTTGGGGAACGTGCCGTCGAGCTCGAAGTACATCGGCACGATCTCGAGCGGCAGGTCGGGCAGGCCGATCGCGGCGCCGAGCACGGCGGGCACGGTCAGGCCGGCCATGCCGTTACCGGCGTCGACCACGATCTTCAATGTGCGGCGGGCCGGCAGCGGCACCAGACCGCGCAGGTGCTCGGCGTAACCGCGCAGCGTGTCCTGCTCCGAGACGGCACCGCGCAGAGCCGGCTCCGGTGCTTCCTCGCTGCCCCAGGTCGGGTGGTCGAGCAGGGCCTGCGCCAGGTCGCGAATCTCGGCCAGACCACTGTCCAGGCCGATCGGGCGGGCGCCGGCGCGGCACATCTTCATGCCGTTGTAGCTGGCCGGATTGTGGCTGGCGGTGAACATCACCCCGGGCGCGTCGAGGGCGCCGCTGGCGTAGTAGAGCCCGTCGGTGCTGCACAGACCGATCAGGACGACCTCGGCCCCCTCGCCGGTGACGCCGTCGGAGAAGGCCTGGACGAGGGCCTCACCGGTGTCGCGCATGTCGCGCCCGAGCAGCACGCGACCGGGCGGGCCGTCGGGGTTGGAGGTGAGCACCGCGCGGGCGAAGGCCGAGCCCAGGGCCCGAGCGATGCGCTCGGTCAGCTGGGTGCCGACGAGGCCACGGATGTCATTGGCTTTGACGATTTCGGTGAGCTGGGCCACCTGCGCAGATTAGCCGAGGCACCGCCCGTGACGTGCCCGGATCCGGGGCGGCGCGACGTGGATAACGCGTTTTGACCCGTTCGGCGGGCCAAAACGCGCCATCTCATCGCCGGGTGTCAGTTCTTCCGGGCCTTGTCGAGCACCGTGGAGACGCTCAGGGCGTCCCCGCCGTGCTCCCAGGTCTTGTGCTCACAACGGTGGCAGGAGGTGAACTCCACCGGGGTGCCGTCGGTCAGGTTCATCGACAGCCGGGTCACCCGGGTGCTGCCGCAGGCCTGGCACTGGATCTCGGCACGGTGCTCGCGCTGGGTGAGAGAACCCAGCGGGATGGACGGGCCGGCCGTGCGCCCGCGACGGCGGCCACGCGCCGGTGCACCGCTCGTCGAGTCCGCCGTGGAGGTCCGGGACTGAGTCATAGGAAGGGAGATCCTTGCTTCGGACGACAGGGGAAGTGACCCACGGCGAGCTGTCACTCGAACGCGGGCTGCTGCGATGCTCCCTGTCATTCGGCGAGTCACACCGGCACCTTTAGTCACCGGAGCGTCGCGGCATCCGGGCTTTACCCGAGCGATCCGGACAGAATTCCTGTGACCTACGACTCAGGTGAGGGGTTCACCGAGGATCGGGTCGCGCAGGACGCGCAGGTGCCCGCGGCGGCCCACCTCCACGGTGGAGAGCTCGGCGTCCGCATCCGGCGGGAGTTCCGCGGGAGCGGGGCGGGCGGCCTCACGGACGGCGTCGGCCAGAGCCAGGAGGTCGTCGTGCGAGGGCGGCGGGGGTGCGAACTCACCCGGCGAGAGGCGCACGACCTCCCAGCCGCGTGGGGCCGTGAGGCGCTCGGCGTGCACGGCGCAGAGGTCGTAGCAATGCGGCTCGGCATAGGTGGCCAGGGGGCCCAGCACCGCTGTCGAGTCGGAATAGACATAGGTGAGGGTGGCGACCGCTACCCGCTGGCAAGCGGTCCGGGAACAACGGCGCACTCCACTCACGATTGAGAAGTTACTCCCTCATCAGGCGTACCGGCTGCACCGGCGCGCCGACCCAATTCGCGTCGTCACCGGTACCGGCCCGGAAAGTTCGGCCGGGGTGACGTCTCACATCTTGCCCGATCCGTCCCCGGACGTCACGGCTGACGGGCATCCCGTCGCAGGCCGGGACGAATTCCACAGTCGTCCGGTGCTCCTCCAGTACGCTCGGATCTGTGGCCCGACCTCGCGCGATCCCGGATCCGGTGCCCCTTCCCGGCAGTGGCGGTCGCCCCCCGAAACGCCGCGACCGGCGTGGGCGCGGCATGCGGGGGCAGCTCCTCCCTCGCACCGTCCCGGCCTGGCGCAGCCGCGCCGACCGCTTCGACGACCTGGTGCTCGACGCGGTCGAGCGCCTGGAGGCCCGCTGGGCCCGCGAACTGGACGGTGTGGAGTTCGCCGTGGAAGACGTCCCCCCGAGTGATCCCTCCCCGTGGGAACACGGCGAGGTGCCGCTGGGGCGGTTCTTTCCCGCCGACGGCGCCCTGCCGCCGCGCATCGTGGTCTACCGGCGCCCGGTCGAGACCCGGGCCGCCGACGCCCAGGACATCGGTGAGCTGGCCCAGAGCGTGGTGGTCGAGCAGGTGGCCCACCTGCTCAACCTGACCCCCGAAGAGGTCGACCCGCGCTACAACCGCGACAGTTAGCGCAGGCCGAGCCGGGCATCGGACACGGCCGTGGACGGGGCCCGGTCGGCCCGGGGCGGCTCGACACCGAGCACCGTGATCACCGGCCCGTTGTCGTCGCTGCCGGTGGACACCACCGAGGCCGCGACCGGCCCTCCTTCGAACGCCGACACGTAGAACGCCGCGGTCTTCTCGTCCAGCGCGAACGCCGCGGCGGTACCGGCCCTCATCTCCACGTCGATCGGGTCGAGCCGTGAGCCCCCGGCGTCGTAGGGCGTGATCGTCAGCGAGGCGGCCTTACCCGGGGCGACCAGCGAGAGCGTCGAGCGGGTGCCCGGCGGCAGCATCGTGTACCCGTTCCCGGTCAGGGTCTTCGTGGCCGGCGCCCAGCCGAACTCGGTGGCGTGGTGTCCGGGCGCGGACGGACGGCCGATCCGCGCACCGGCGACCACCGGCACGTCCGAGTCGATCACCGCGGTGTAAGTACCGGACGCGACGCCGTGCACCGGGATGTCGACCACTCCCCCGCCCGGCACGTTCACCACTCCGGCCGCGGGCATCGCGACCGCCCCGGTCGAGCCCAGCAGCCGCAGGCGCACCACGGCCTCCTCGCTGCCGGGCACGGCCACCCGGATCGACGTGGACGCCGGCGCGGTGGTGTCGTCCGCCGTCTTCGAATAGCCGTTCACCAGCGAAATCCCGGGGACCAGCTGATGCTTCGAGGCATCGGCCGCCGGCGACACGACGTCCACCCCGCCGGCGACGAGGCCCCGCAGCACCGAGTCGTGCATCCGGGCGAGGACCCGGCCGCTGCGGGCCACCACGTGCACGGCCACGCTCTGCCGACCGGGCGCCAGCGCGTCGACGAACACCGGGCTCTGGCCACCCGCGGGCACCACCACCCCGGTGCCGGAGGGAGCCTCGGCCCGGCCGTCCTCACTGAGCACCGACACGTCGACCACCGAGGCGGTGGACGTCGGGTTCGACAGCACCAGCCGCAGCCGCTCACCGGCGACCGTGCCTCCGCCGACCAGCCAGGACTCCGCCGCGGGCTGGTCGCAGCGGCTCGCCGAGAGCCCCCGCAGATCGCCCCGGGCCGTGACCGTCGACTGCACCGCGGCCAGCTCCGGCGGACTCTGCGGGGTGTCGTCGGACGCGGACATCACGACCGGCCCCAGGCTCCAGGTGGACAGCCCGCCCAGCGACCGCTCCCCCGCCTTCACCGGCAGCTCGAGCTCGGTGCCGGTGTGGACCGGAACATCGCTCACCGGAAGGTTTTTACTGAGACCCCGCACGGTTTCGGACAGGTCGCCCCCGGCCTTCACCGTCGCCTCGCCATTGCTGCCCGAGGCCAGCAGGGCGCTGATCAGTACCCCGGCCCCGGGGCTGACCGCCTTGCCACCGTCCGGCACCACCAGGGTCTCCGGGCCGGTGCAGGCCAGCGTCGGCGCCGAGATCACCGCGGGAAGGGTGCTCGAAACGGTACGGACCCCGATCTGCTCGGGCAGCATCGCGGCCCCGACCGCGATCCCCCCGGCGACCGTCAGCACTCCCGTAACCGAAAGAACCTCACGTGCGCGCTGATTCACGAACTCTCTTCCTCCCCGGAGCCGGCGGGGGCGTCATTTCCCGCTTCCTGGCCGCGCTCACGGTTGGTTCCTCGATCCGATTCACCGCCAGTCTCCCGTGCCTCGAGGGGGCTTGCCGTGTCCCCATTTAGGGGTTCAGTGACTGCGGAATCAGGGAGACCCGCCGGTTTCGGAGGATTTTCGGACGGTCGTGAATCGCCCGGTTCAGCAGGGGTTTCGCCGGCCCCGGATTTTTCGTTCTCCCGCGAGACCCGCGGCCCCGGCGGCAGATGACGCACCGAGTCACCCCGTAACGGCCGCAGGATGTGGGACCCGGCTTCCGATGCCCCGACTCCAGCAGCCACCCCGGTGTCCGTCCCGATTTCGTCTTCGGTCGCGATGATCGAGGACGCGTCCGGCGAGAGTTCCGTATCAGTGTCGGGTTCCGCTGTGGCCGCGGCACCGGTTTCAGTACTTGACGACGCGTCCGGCGACGGTTCGGTGTCAGCTCCGGCCCCCGCCGTGGTCACGGGTCCGGCGTCACCCTCAACCATGGGGGACGCGTCCGGCGGCGGCTCGGTGTCGGGTTGCGGTTCGGTGGGTTTCGCGGGCGGGGTGGGTCGCTCCCGCTTCTCGGCGGCAGCCGGTTCCCCGTCCACGATTGCCTTGGTCACCGCTTCCCGGGCCGGCACTCCCTCGGCCGCCAGCGCCTCGGCGGCCTGGCGGGCCGCCCGGCGGCGGCGACGGGAAGGACGGTCTGCCATCGGGTCGTCCGCGTCGGCGGCCTCGAGGGCCAGGCTGCGGGCCAGGTCGGCCATCCGGGCCTGGTGCTGGGCGTAGGCCTGCCCCGAGTTGTCCGGACCCACCACACCCGAACGGGTTTCGCCTCCACGCGGGCGGTCCGGGGCGTCACCGGGCCGGCGGACGCGACGGCCGGTGCTGCCCGCCGGCATCGGCACGGGCTGCTGCGAGCGCCACGACTTGGGCGGGGGCAGCAGCCTCGGACGACGACGGGGTAGAGGCACCGCGGCGAGCAGGGCCAGGCCCAGCACGCCGAGCCGGGTCAGGTCGAGCGCCGGGCCGGCGGTGCCGGCGGTGTCGACGTGGCGCACGACCAGCGTGCCGCCGGTGCGGGGCAGCTCGAAGGCCTGGGCCCAGCCGGCGTGAAGGGCCGGGGTCAGTTCAGTACCGTCGAGCGTGGCGGTCCAGCCGGAGTCGGCCCGCTCGCTGAGCACCAGCTGACGGTCGGCCTCGCCCTCACCCAGGCGAGCGGTGAAGTCCACGCCCGGGGCGGGGACGGTCGCCAGCAGATCGCCGCTCCCCGACAGCACCCGGACCCGGGCCGGGCGATTCGGCGGCGGGACCGTGCCCGACGCGTCCTCTGCTGATGCGCCCCCGGAACCCGACGCCGCCAGCTCGACCCGCCACAGCACCTTGCCGTCGGAGTTGCTGACCCGCACCAGACCGGGCGCGACGTCGAGCGCGTCAACGGCGGCGTCGGCCGCGGCCGGGTCGGCGGGCCGGCCGGTGAGCAGGAGTACCGAACCGATGTCGAGATCGGCGAAGCGCGCACGCTGATCGGGTCCGGAGCCGGACAGCAGACCACCGATCGCGGTGAGCACCGGTGCGTCGGCCGCCGCGCGGGCGGCCGCGGCGGAGGGGGTCAGCGACGCGGCGGACTCCTGCCCGGTCTCGGGACCTCCCGTCCGGTAGAGGGCCCAGCGCACACCGTCACGGGTGGGCTGCACGGTGAGGGTGCGGGTCGCGGCCGGGCCGTTGGCCTCGGCGGCGGCCACGGCGGGCAGTACGACCGGGTCGGCGCGGTGCACCCAGCGGTCAGCGCCACCGGTCCACCCGTCGGCGGCCCACGAGGTCAGCACCAGCAACGGCGTGAGCACCGCCAGCGTGCCCACGGCGACGGCGCTCCAGTGCCGCACCCCGATGCTGCGCCGGCGCAGGCGTCCGGCCGCTCCGTCCAGGTGGCCCAGGGCCGCGACCAGCAGCGCCAGCAGGAGCAGCGAGACGGCGGGACCGGGCCAGCCGTGCAGCAGGCCCTCGGAACTGCGCCGGGTGTCGGCGACCGGGATCACCACGGCGGTGCCGAGTGCGGCCAGGGCCATCAGCCAGGCCCGGACGGCGGTCCGGCGGCGACGTCGGCCGAGGAGGGCCGTGAGACCGAGCAGGAGCGGGGGTACGACCACCACGACGGCGAGGCCCCGGAGCCACTGGCCGGCGTCACCGACACCGGTGAGGTCGGCGACGAGGCCGGCGGCCCGGTGCGCCGGGCCGTCATTGATGACGGCCGGATCGGCGGGCCACAGCAGGGCGGCCCAGGCCGTCGATCCGGACCGCACCGCGCCGGCCCCCCCGGGCTCGGCGAGCAGCAGACGCGGGTCGCTGACCACGGCCGTCCACCAGGGCAGGAGCAGCGTGGCCGGGACGGCGACCGTCCACACCAGCAGACGACGCCCGGCCCGGGCCGTCAGCGCCAGCAGGAGCACCGCGAACAGGGCCAGAGGGGCCAGGGCCGGGGCGGCGGCGATCAGGACGGTGAGAGCGAGCCCAGCGCCCGACGCCGCCGCCAGCGAAGCCCGGCGGCGCACCGGCGCACCGGCCGCACCCGGTGTTCTGGGAACGGGATCGGCCGGTCCCAGCCCGACGGCCCGGGACAGGGCCAGGGCGGTCAGCGGCAGCATCAGGTGGGCGACGATCGCGGCCAGACGTCCGGCGGTGACCGCGAGGACGAGCGACGGTGCGGCGGCCCACACCAGCGCGGCCCAGGCCCGCAACGCGCGCGACCGGGTCACCGCGGCGGCCGCCCACCAGGCCGCCAGCGAGGCCAGGGGCAGGGCGGCGAGCAGCAGGAACTCGGTGGCCACCCGGGTGGATCCGGCGAACGGCCAGGAGAGCAGCGCCAGCACCAGGTCGAACGGGTCGGCGACCGCGGAGAGCCCGAGCCCGGTGGGGCGCCAGCCCGACAGACCCAGCGACCAGAGATCGGCCGCCCGGGCGGGGGCGGGGATCAGCGCGTCGCCGACCGGGGTGCCCGTACCGCGCAGCAGCACCCGCAACGCCACCAGCCCGGCGGCCCCGGTCAGGACCGCGACGCTCAGGCCGATGCGCAGACCGGCCCGGCGCCGGGGCCGGTCGCGCTCGTCGTCGAACCGGATCTCGTCGATGACCTCGGGGGCGGCGACGTCGGCGGGGACGGCCGGGACCGGCTGCTCGCGCACGTCGACGACCCGGTCGTCCTGCGGACGGCCGTCGGACGTGCCCGATCGGGCAACGAAACCTGTTCGTCCGGCGCGGGCGGCGACCGAACCCGGCGCCGGCCGGGCCCAGGCCTCCTCCTGCGCCAGCAGGTACGACGACAGCCGGTCACGCCGCTGACGCAGCGCCGGGCGGGTGCCGGCGAGCAGGCGGCGGTACTCCCGGCGGGACATCCGGCGGCCCTTGCGGGCCCGGCGGCGGGCCCGGATCCAGGCGATCGGGCGACCGGCCGCCAGCAGGTACGCGGTGAGTTCGGCCATCGCCCGGTCGGGCTGCCGGAGGGTGAGCCGGGCCAGGGCCCGGGTCACCGCGGCCGCGCCGAGCCAGACCAGCAGGAAGGGCAGCAGGAGCAGCGGCGCCGAGGCCAGCCGCAGGTGCACGGCGGCCCGCCGGTCCCGCCGGGCCCAGGCCACGGCCCCGGCGGCATCGGCGCGCAGACCGGACGCGGTCGCCTCGGCGTGCGCCATCACGGCCTGCGGCACCACCACCACCCGCTCGCCGGCCAGGTGCGCGCGACGGCACAGGTCGAGGTCGATGCGAGCGTCGGCCAGCGCCGGGTCGGGGCCCCCGAGACGGTCCCAGAGATCGCGCCGGACAAGCATTCCCGGGGTCGCGACGGCCAGCACGTCACTGCGGTGGTCGAGCTGCCCCTGGTCGTAGTCGTCGACGTCCACCCCCGTGACCCGGGTGCCGAGCACCGACGTGGTGAAGCCGACGTCGAGCAGGCGGCGGCCGTCCGTCCAGCTGACCTGTTTGCAGCCGGCGATACCGATCGAGGGGCCGGAGTCGACGGTCTCCACGAGGCGCCGCAGGGCGTCCGGGGCCGGGGCGCTGTCGTCGTGCAGCAGCCAGACCCATTCCGCCGGCAAACCGGAAATACCTTCCGGTTGCCGGTTTTCCCCGGCCGCCGCCAGGGCGGCCGCAACCGCGTCCCCGAAGCCGGTCCGGGCATCGACCCGCACCACGTCGGGGGTGGCGATGGCGAGCATGTCGGCGGAGCTGTCGGAGGAGCCGGCGTCGACCGCGACGAGCCGGTCGGGACGCCGGGTCTGCGCCTCGAGGGCATCCAGGGTGCGGGGCAGGAAGGCGGCCCCGTCGTGAGCGACCAGCACGGCGGTCACGGCGAGGGCCGGACCGGGCTCGGCGGGTGGCTGCCAGTTCGACCAGTCGACCTCGTCGCCCGGCTGATCCAGCTCTGGGTCGACGAAAAGCAGGTCCGGACGCCGAATTTCGACGCCGGACCCGGCCTTGGCTAACGGTGCCCGGCCATCAGGGCTCACAGCGAACGTCTCATGGGACAGCTCTGACGGGGGTCTTCAGACCGCCTGCTTCTTCACCCGTCGGCGCTCCCGCTCGGAGAGCCCGCCCCAGATGCCGAACCTCTCGTCCTTGGCGAGTGCATACTCCAGGCACTCCGCCCGCACCTCGCACGACATGCAGACCCGCTTGGCCTCACGGGTGGAGCCGCCCTTCTCGGGGAAGAACGCCTCCGGATCGGTCTGCGCACAGAGTGCCCGCTCCTGCCATGCCAGTTCTGGCGGCAGACTGTCGGAACTCGTGGCAACCAGGGTGAGAACATCCAGCTCGGCCGAATTATCGCTCTGCTCTGCGTCGTTCGCGCTGTCGCTGATGATGATGTCACCTGCCGCCATGAGCTCGTGCACTTGGCGCCTCCCTCGAACCAGGCCCCTTTGACAGGGCGTTCCCCCCACTAAGCGTGATGGCGCGCATACGTTAGGTGATTTCATGCTGTCGACACCAATGAAATTACACGCGTGTCGTGCCGGGTGCGTCAAGCTGGAATCTGGTAGATGCTTCCGTTTGACACGTGCATCATCCCGTGTAGTACGCGGATTTTCACCCGTACCGATCGGGTGAAGACAGGACATTCCGAGTCGTGACATGTGGGGCTGATGCGCCCGTTGCGATCGTCGTCACGGCCTGCGCTCCCGAGCGGCCGGAAATGGGCCGGGAAAATGTCATCCTGCTGCCCTACTCATCCCTCCCCCGTTCGTCGGGGCGAAATCATTCGTTGCAGGTGCCAACTCCCGGTTGCGTGCCTTCGGTTCCCTGTGATGAGCACCGATGGGTCCCGAATGATGCTCCTCCCGCCGAACCGGCACCAGTGCACTGCCGTATGTATAGGTAGGTACACCCCCGCACCCTGACCGGCGGGAGATGTCCGGAGCCAGGACCCGATCCGGCGTCTGAAAGGATCACGGCATGCGCATCACGGCTTTGGCCGGCGGGGTCGGCGGCGCACGCTTCCTCCGCGGTCTTCTGCATCATCTCGATTCCCGGCCCCCGGCTGCGGGTGACGGGCCCCACGAGGTCATCGTCATCGGGAACACCGCCGACGACGTCACCCTGCACGGGCTCCGGATCTGTCCCGACCTCGACACCGTCATGTACACCCTCGGTGGCGGCATCCATCCCGAGCAGGGCTGGGGCCGGGCCGGGGAGACCTTCGGCGTGGCGGCCGAGCTCGAGGCCTACGGCGCCGAGCCGCAGTGGTTCACCCTCGGCGACCGCGACATCGCCACGCACCTGGTGCGCACCCGCATGCTCGGCCTGGGCTACCCGCTCTCCGCCGTGACCGAGGCGCTGTGCGCCCGGTGGCAACCGGGCGTCCGGCTGCTGCCCATGAGTGACGACCCGATCGAGACCCACGTGGTGATCGACGACCCGGACGCCGACCCGGCGCCCGACGGCAGCCCCGCGGTGAAGGCGGTGCACTTCCAGGAGTGGTGGGTGCGCCTGCACGCCGCCGCGCCGGCCCGGCAGATCCTCGCGGTCGGCATCGACCAGGCCAAGCCCGCGCCCGGTGTGCTCGACGCGATCGCCGGCGCCGACGTGGTGGTGCTGCCCCCGAGCAACCCGGTGGTCTCCATCGGCACGATCCTGGCCGTGCCCGGCATCCGTGACGCGATCCGCGCGACCCGGGCCCCCGTGGTCGGGGTCAGCCCGATCATCGGTGGTGCCCCGGTGCGCGGCATGGCCGACGCCTGCCTCACCGCGATCGGGGTCGAGACCTCGGCCGCCGCGGTGGCCGACCTGTACGCCGATTTCCTCGGCGGGTGGCTGGTCGCTCCCGGTGACCACGGCAGTGTGATGCCCGACGATGTCGCCCTGCGGGCGGTGCCGTTGCTGATGACCGACCTCGAGGCCACCGCGGCCATCGCCGGTGCGGCCCTCGACCTGGCGCAAGAGCTGGCCGGAGAGTCGGCGGGCCGATGACCGGCGAGCTCCTGGTGGTCCCGGTCCGGGGCATCGGTGAGGTGGGAATTGAGGACGACGTGGCCGCCCTGGTCGTGTCGGCTCTCGGCACGAACGGGCAGACGCTGACGGACGGTGACATTCTCGTCGTCTCCAGCAAGATCGTCTCGAAGGCCGAGGGACGCACCGCTCCCGCCACCGACCGCGACGAGCAGATCACCGCCGAGTCCCGGCGTCTGGTCGCGGCCCGGCGTACCCCCGGGGGCCTGGCCCGCATCGTCGAGGCCGCGGCCGGGCCGGTGATGGCGGCGGCCGGGGTGGACAACTCCAACGTCGCCCCGGGCACCGTCCTGCTGCTGCCCGTCGACCCGGACGCCTCCGCCCGCGTCCTGCGTTCCGCCCTGCACGCCCGGACCGGTGCGAACGTGGCCGTGATCGTCACCGACACGGCCGGGCGGGCCTGGCGGGACGGGCAGATCGACTTCGCCCTGGGCTGTGCCGGGCTCCCCCCCACCGAAGACCTGCGTGGCACCGACGACACGCACGGTCAGCGGATGGAGGTCACGATCCGCGCCGTCGCCGACGAGCTGGCCGCGGCCGCCGACCTGGTCAAGGGCAAGCTGCACGGCATCCCGGCGGCCCTGGTGCGGGGGTTCGGGGCCCACGTCCTGGCCGTGGGCACGCACGGTCCCGGGGCCGCGGTCATGCTGCGGCCCGCTGCGACCGACTGGTTCCGGTACGGCCAGGTGGAGGCCGTGCGCTGGTCGCTGGGGGTGGACCCGGCCGCGGTGGAACCCCTGGCCGTGCCGCCGAGCCCGGTGATGGACCGGCTGCTGCGCGCGGTCGAGGTGGCCCTGGCCGCACCCTCACCGCTGACCGGGGTGCCCGCCCCGGTCTGCGTCACCAACGTCGACGACGAGGGTCTGTTCGTCGTACCCGAGCTGCCCGCCGACCCGATCGCCCTCGGTGCTCTCGCCCAGCGGCTGTCCGCGGCGGCCTGGTCGGAAGACCTGACCGTGACGATCACGCTGGAGCCCCGAGGGCTGCGGGTGCTAGCGCGGTAGGTGGGTCGGGAGCGTCATGCGGGGTGCCCGGCGGGGACGGGTGACGGCGTCGAGCTCGAGCAGTTTCTGCACCCGGTAACGCTGCCCGCGGTAGCACTCGATCACCTCGGCGCAGCCCGCGTCGTCCATCACCGTGCCGGTCAGGGCCCAGGAGACGTTGCGCGACACGTGGTAGTCGGCCCAGGAGAACGCATCCGGGTCACCGTGCGCCCGCTGCCGGACCTCCGCCGCCGTCCAGATACCGATACCCGGCACGGTACGCAGCCTTCTCGCCGCCTCGTCGTGAGGCAGGCCGACGGTCTCCTCCAGACGCCCGGCCACCTGCGCGGCCGCCAGCACGGCGCGGCGCCGGGCCTCGTCCACGCCGGCCTTGAGCCAGACCCACGACGGGATCTGGCGCCAGGTCGCGGCGTCGGGCGGCACGTACATCCCGGCCGCCTCCGGCGCCGGGCCCGGGGCCGGCTCGCCGAACTTGACCACCAGGATGCGCCAGGCGCGCCGCGCCTCCAGCCCGGTGACCCGCTGCTCCAGGGCCGCCGGCACCAGGGCCTCGAACACGGCCCGGCTGCGCGGTACCCGGTAACCCGGGCGGGACCGCCAGGCCTGCACCAGCTTGGTGTGCTCGGGACGGGGCACGAACCCGGAGGCGTCATCGCCCTCCCCGAGCAGCTCCGGCACCCCGTCGAGCACCCACTGCGCGCCCGCCCCCCAGGCCGTGGCCTCCACCTCGCCGCTGGTGGTGCGCACGACCAGGCGCAGGAACGCCGGGCCGTCGGGGGTGCGGGTGGCACGCCAGATCGGGTCGCCCGGCTGCGTGCGGAAACACGGGTCGGACCCGCCCCGCCGCAGCCCGGACAGGATGTGGTGCACCGAGATCGGAGCCGCCGGACGGTAGGTGCGGCTCGCCGAGCGCACCGGGGTGACGGTGCGGGCCGCCGTGAGCCGGGCCGGCTCCTTCCGGGACCGGGGCGCACGGGCCGGGGTCACCGGCTCCGCGCAGTGCCCGCCCAGCCCCGAGAGTCCCGAGAGCTGGCCGCGGGTAACGATCCCGCCCGTCCCGGCGGGGTTCCGCCGGGTGGGTCCGTCGCTGGTGGTCACCCGCACATCCTGCACCGAGGAATCGATCGGCGGGCGGAACCCACGCGGAATCACGTCCGGTGGGGTGACACCACGGGGTGACAGAACCGGGCGCTTCGGTCAGATGATGGGATGTTCGGGTGACCCGGCGGCCGGGTGGTGCCGTCGGGCGGCCAGGATGCCGGTGCCCGCCGCGAGCAGGTCGACGGCGGTGAAGAGGACGCGGGAGATCAGCACCACCACAACCACCTTGCCGTGGTCGTCGAGCACCGTCGACAGCACGGCGGCGAGGGCGACCTCGCGGGCCCCCGCGCCCGCCGGGGCGATGATGACGACGAAGCCGACCGCCCAGGCCAGGGCGTAGCCGCCGATCAGCAGGAGGGCGGTGGAGACGTTGGCGTCGGCGCCCAGCGGCACACTGAGGGCCCAGACCTGCAGGCCCGCACCGACCCAGGAGCCGATGGCCCACAGCGTGGACACGACGGTGCCGCGGCCGGAGGTGCGCTCGGGCAGGCCCTCCTTGCTGACGATGCGCAGGGCCCGGTCGACGAGGCGCCCCATCACGGCGGGGTGCAGCACGACGGCCAGGGGCACCACCAGCAGCACGGCCCAGCCGAAGCCGTCGGGCAGGGCTTCGGGAGCGAACGGCACGGCGATCAGCACCACCAGCAGGGCGCTGAGCACCGACAGCAGCATGCTGACGACCGTGGCGGTGGCCGTGCGACGGCGGGGCACGTGGTGATCGCGGCCCAGCTCGGTCTGCATGACCACCGGCCAGACGCTGCCGGGCAGGTACTTGCCGAGCTGCCCGACGAAGAAGATGCGGGCCGCGACCGGCAGCCTCAGCCGGGAACCGAGGTCGGCCAGGAGCGTGCGCCAGACCATGCCGGCGAGCGCCACGTTGAGCACCGTGGCCAGGGCCGCGAAGGCCAGCCAGCCCGGGCTGAGCTGGGTGACGGCGTCGGCCACCTCCTCGCGGCGGCTGAACACGGCCCAGACCGCGAGCGCCACGAGCAGCAGGCCGAAGGCGACCCGGAACGAGCGGCGGCGGCTGAGCTCGCTGGCCCGGCCCGCGAGCGCGCCGATCCGCCCGATCAGGGCCGGGCCGGAAGAGCTGCCGGGAGCGGGAGGCGAGGCCGCCTCGTCCTCTGTTCCGGCCGGTTCCTCACCGGTGTCGTCCCCGGCGGGCGGGAACTCGTTCGCTCCGCCGCCGGGCGGACCCGAGGGCGCGCTCACAGCTGCCGCGACTCGACCGGGACGACCCCGGTCAGTGCCTCGACGTAGCGGTCCCAGGGGCCGGCCAGGTCGATGTCGGGAAGGCCGGCGCGCAGGCGGTCGAGCTCGCCGGGGGCCGCGAGCTGCTTGAGCGCGGTGACCAGGGCGGGCACGTCGTCGGGCGGCACCAGCAGCCCGTCGACGCCGTCGTGCACGTCGTCGGGGAAGGTGCCGACGCCGGTGGCGAGCACGGGCAGGCCGTGGGCGTGGCCGAGCAGCACGTTCTGCGAGGCGGTGGCGTGCCGGTAGGGCAGGGCCAGCACGTCGTGCGAGGCCATCAGGGCGGGGATGTCGACGCCCGCGACGTAGCCGGGCAGCACGTTCACCCGGTCGGCGAGCGCCGGGTCGGCGGCCAGTTCGCGCACCCGTTCACCGGCCGCGCCCCACTGCTCGCCGGCGACGGTGACGGTCACCTCGGGCACGCCCTTCGCGGCCTCGATCAGCAGGTCGTAGCCCTTGTAGTCACGCACCATGCCGAGGGTGAGCACGCGCAGCGGGTCGCCGGCGGACCGCGGGGGGCGGGCGGCGGCGAGCTGACGGCCGGCTGGTTCGGGCAGGCCGCCGGGCAGGTGCGGGGCCAGCGGCACGGTGACCACGGGACGCCGGTCGAGGCCGAGTTCATGGGCCAGCCGGGCCTGCTCGGCGGAGTGCACGACGATGCCGTCGACCGAGCGCAGCATCTGGCGGATCAGGAACTCCCCGCCCGGATGGGTCTCGTGCGGCACCACGTTGTGGGCGATCGCGACGATGCGGGGCTTGGCCGCCCCGACCCGGCGGCCGCGGGCGGCCATCCGGATCGAGCGCACGAGCGCCAGCAGCGACGGCACCTGCACGGGTACGACCACGACGATGACGACCAGGTCGACGTCGCGCAGGGCCTTGCCGGTGCTCCACCAGGAGTTCGGGCGGTCCCAGCGCAGCGGGCGGGTGGTGTTCGGGAACGGGGGCAGGTCGGGACCACCGTCGGGAACGGCCTGCTCGCCCGGGTAGAGCGCGTGCGGGTAGAGCCGCGACCAGGAGACCAGTTCCACGTCGTGACCGGCGGCGGCCAGGGCGTGCGCGGTCTGAGTGGTGTGCGCCGCCACGCCGCCCTTGAACGGGTGCGACGGACCGACGACCGCGACCCGCAGGCGTTCGGGGGTCTCGATCGGGTCGGGCAGGTCAGGCACCACGAACAACTCCGCCATCAGTAGATCCATCCCCGGCAGCCTCGGCGGACCGACCGGTACACCAGGTAACGGCAGGTGCGCGAGTGCCTCGTGGAACGAGGACTGATGAGTCGCGGCGCGGTACAGCGTGCTGAACGAGGCGCCACGCCTCAGCCCTCGTGCACGCCGGGGTCGAGCGCGCTGTCCCCGCGCGACCGGACGATGAGGTCGGCCAGCAGGCCCATGCTCGCGATCAGCAGACCGGCGATGAGCAGCAGCATGGTGTTGGCCGGGATGTAGAACGGCTGCCGCACGTTGTCGACGATCGCCTTCACCGCGCCGATGCCGAGCAGCCACAGGGCCAGCGGCATGAGCACCTTCAGCGGGTCGAAGTACATGATCATCCGCAGCACCTGGAGGATGTACCGGTAGGCGTCGCGGACGAAGTGGAACTTCGACGTGCCGGCCCGCTTGGCGTAGTCGATCTCCATGTAGTGGATGTCGTGCTGGTTCTGCAGGAACGACAGCGTGATCGTGGTGACGCAGGAGAACCCGGGCGGCAGCAGCCGCAGGTAGGGCAGCGACACCGAGCGCCGGAACGCGCGCAGACCGGAGTTCAGGTCGGGGATCTTCTGGTTGCTCAGCCGCTCGGCGATCTTGCGGATCAGCCACTTCGCCGGCACGCGCAGCCACTTGTGCGTGCCCTCCTCGGTGAGGCGGGCACCGACGACCTGGTCGTAGCTCGGGTCGGTGAGCAGCACCTGGATCAGCTCGGGGATGCGCTCGTTCGGGTACGTCATGTCGGCGTCGGTCCACACCACGATCTCGCCGCGGGCGCGCAGGGTGCCGATGCGCCGGGCCGTGCCCGAGCCACCGTTGCGGCGGAACGCCAGCACCTGGAGGTGCGGCATGCGCAGGGCGGCCTCGCGCAGCACGGCGAGCGTGCCGTCGGTGCTCGCGTCGTCGATCGCCAGGATCTCGTAGCTGTGGCCCGACGCGTCCATCGACGCGGTGATGCGCTCCAGCTCGGCGAGCACGTGGTCCTGCTCGTTGAAGCAGGGCAGCACGATCGTCGCGGTCACCCCACCGCGTTCGGGCACGACCGGTCGCCCGGTCGGCTGGGATGACGTCGGGGTCTGCGGGGCCAGCGGTGATGCACTCATCGAGGGTGAGGTTACCGGCTGCCGAAGGACGTTTCGGACGCCGGACTCCAGCTGTGGATAACAGTTGGGGTTCAGGACACCCCGGCCGCCGGGGCGAGCCAGACCTGCACGGGCAGCGGCGCTTCCCCGTCCGGCACCTTCGTCAGGTATCGCTGGTCCTCGTTCGAGGTCAGGTTCACCACTTCTTCGGAGGTCAGGCCCAGGGCCTGGATCACGGCCTCGCCCTCGGGCGTCGCGGCGAGCAGCACCGGGGTGTTCCCCGCCGCTGTGATCCTCGCGACGATCGGTTTCACCACCGCCACCACCGCGGCGGTGTCGGTGATGTCGGTGATCCGCACGGACGCGGCCGGGCGGTCGCACGATCCGCGCACCACCTGGGGCCACTCGTTCGCGGCCCGGTTGTCCAGGGCCAGCACCACGTCGTGGTCACCGAGTGCGTCACAGACCGCCTCGACCGCGGCCACCTCCCCGGTCTCGGTGCGCTGCCCGGCCACCGGCTGGGTCGCCAGCCACGGCGGCAGCACCATCACCACCACGGCGACGGCCACCACCCCGGTGAGTGCGGTGGCCGGCCAGCGGTGCAGGGCCCGGCGGCTGACCCAGGCGGCGGCCGCGGTGGCGGCGATGACGAAGGCCGGGATGACCACCGGCACCATGCGCCGGTCGGCCCAGGGGTGGTCGGGGGTGATGCCCGGGCGGTACAGCGTGAGCAGGATGCTGCCGAACGCGATCACCGCCGGGCCGAGCCAGAACGGCACCCCGGTGGTGCGGCCCGCGCCGGAGGAGCCGCGGGCGGCCGAGTTCAGCCACCACCGCCCGGTCGCCGCCGCGAGCACCATGAACACCAGCCAGGCCGCGACCAGCATCGCCGGGCCGGTGTACCAGCTGATCCAGTTCAGGCTGTGCTCGGCATAGGTGCGCCCGCCGTCGACGGCCAGACCCTGTTCCAGCTGGAGCCCGGCGACCACCCGCGAGCCCGGGTCGTTCGGGTCCTGCCGGGTCGTCATCCAGAGCGGGCGACCCGCCAGCACCACGCCGATCAGTCCCACCGCCCCGGCCAGCAGCCAGGGCCAGCGGTTCTGCCCGGCGTCGGTGGTCAGGCGTAGGTACAGCGCACCGGTACGCCCTTCGCGACGCCGGGCGATCGCCACCACGGCCCAGCTGCCCAGACCGAGCACCACGCCGCCCGCGATCAGCGGCACCAGGCTGGCCGAGATGGTGCCGAGATAGGGCCGCGACAGCCAGACCGCCGGGATCACCGCGATCGCGGTACCGCCCAGGGCCCCGGCCACCAGCGGGCGCGCCGCCGGGTGCCGGCGCAGCGCCAGCACCGCCACGACCGGCAGCAGCAGCGAGACCTCCCGCAGACCGTCCACCCGGAACAGCCCGGCCAGGCCGAAGGCCAGGCCGGCGGCGAGACCGAGCCCCCGGGCTGCCCGCGGATCGTCCGTTCCGTGCACCCCCGGGATGGCGAAACCGTTCTTGCGCAACGGGTTACCGGCAGCCACGGCATCGACGAGCAGCGCCGCCGCGACCGCGACGAAGAGCAGTGCGATGGGCTCGGAGTAGGTCGAGCGGGCCGCGTGCAGCACCGGCTGGATCATCGCCAGCGACAGCGTGGCCAGCACCGCCCAGCGCGGCCCGAGCAGCCGCGCCACCAGCCCGGCGAACCCCAGCAGGGCCAGCGCCGAGCAGATCGCGGGCACGATCAGCAGACCGTTCCAGCCCGCCGCCCACCAGCCCAGCGAGTACACCGCCGGGGCACCGAGCAGGAACTGCGGCACGATGTCGACGGTCGTCCCCGCCGCCCCCGCGCTGCCGTGCACCACCTGGTAGTAGGCCGGGCTGGCCAGCCGGAAGGCCGGATCGGTCAGGGCCTGGCTCCCGCCGAAGGCCTCCAGCCAGGACGGGATCGGCAGGCCGTGCCGGGTCGCGATCCACTGGCTGTAGAGAGCGTAGGAACCGGCGTCACGGCGCAGCACCACGTGCTCGGCGTGGGTCAGCGCGGCCCAGACCCCGTGACCGGCCGCGATCGCGATCACCGCCGGGGCGCTCCAGCGCGGAGCCGGACCGGCCGGGACGAAGCGCACCACCCAGACCGAGAACACCAGCCCGACGACCAGCAACGGCACGACCAGCCCCGGCAGCCAGCCCCCGAAGGGCACCAGCAGGGCAGCGAGCAGGCCGGCGATCGCCAGGAAGCAGGCGGCGAGCGGACCCGACCGGGCCAGCACGGTGCCGGAGAGCCGTTCCCCCCGTATACCGGGCAGTGAATCGGCAGGAGGTTCCGTGCTCGTCCGCTGGCTCACGGCTCTCAACTTTCAGTGGGTGCGGGTCACCACCGGCAGCAACGAGCCGGCAGGGGTGCCAGCGGCTCTACCGGCTCGGGCGCAAACCTACGAGACGCCCGCAGCAGGCTCCAATCCGCCGCCCTACCGTCAAGAGTTCTAGAACACCGGGGAGTGGGGGCACCTCCCGGCCGAAGGCTGGGGGACATGCATGATCACGAACAAGGGAGTGGGTGCACGGGCGACCGCCGACCGGCCCCTCTACGCTGGCGCGCGTGACCACCCAAGCCCCGGCTGACGTCGCCGCGCTGTTGTCGTCCCTGATGTCCACCGATCCGGGACGGCCCCGGGTGACCTGGTACGGGCCGGACTCCGAGCGGGTCGAGTTCTCCGCCAAGACGCTGGGTAACTGGGTCGCCAAGACCGCGAACCTGCTGGTTGAGGAGCTCGACTGCGAGCCCGGGTCGACGGTCGCGATCGCGCTGCCCGTGCACTGGCGCAGCGTGTCCTGGCTGCTCGCGGCCTGGGCGGTGGGCGTACACGTGGTGGTGTTCGACGAGAACCTCGGGCCGGCCCGCACCGACCTGAGCTTCGACGTGCTGGTCACCGACCGGCCGAGTTCACCGCCGCGGGGCAGCACCGAGGCCGCGCTGGTCGTGGTGGCCCTGCCGTCGCTGGCCACCCGCTGGACCGGTGACGTACCCCCCGGCGCGATCGACGCCGCCTCCGAGATCCGGCTCCAGCCCGACGCGTTCAACCCCTACGCGGCGCCCACCCCGGACAGCCCGGCCCTGACCATCGGCGAACTCACCGTCTCCTACGGCGATCTCTTCACCCAGGCCCGGACCGCGGCCGGCGAGGAGGGCACCCGTCTGCTGACCGGAGCCGGGCCGTCCCGCGCCGTCGAGGCCTATCTGGCCCCGCTCGTCACCGGTGGTTCGGTGGTTCTGCACCATGACCTGACCGGCCTGGGCACCGATGAGCGGGCGCATCTGGAACAGCAGGAGCAGGTCACGGCCACCGACCTGGGGCCCGCCCTCTAGAGCCGAAAGACCGAACCCGAACACCCGCGTCCACCGACCAAAATGGTGGGCCGCCCCCAGAACCCTGGGGACGGCGCACCATCTCGGAAGAACCGTCAGCCGAAGGTGAACCCCGGCGACTTGAGCCCGAGGCGGTAGCGGGCCTGCGCGCCGGTGAAGGTCCTGGTGACCTTCTTGCCGTCGATCTTTCCGGTGATCTTCACACCGTTCAGGCGGGCCGCGCTACCGCGGGCGGCGACCGAGTACGAGCTGACCGAGTCGAAGCCGAACTTCTTCGCGAAGGCGGCCTTCGTCATCCCGACGCTCCAGGAGCGGTAGGGGTTGTCGGAGGCACCGTCCCAGCGGCTGTCGTCGACCGGCTTGAGGTAGCTGATCTCGTACTTGCCCCAGACGTATTCGCGGTTCTCGGTGTAGCCGCCCATCGAGGACGAGTAGAGCGCCTCGATGGTGCGCCCGGAACCGTCGACGATCACCTGGTTCGCGGTGGCGACGACGGCCTTGCGCCAGTTGCCGCCCGAGGAGGCGTCCACCGACTCCACCGCGTACCCCCGGTAGACCTGGTCGGCGGTGCCCGCGCTGAGCACGTACGCCTTCAGGTCCGCGTTGTACTTGGTGCTGAGATACGTGCGGGCGGCCACGGTCTGGGCCTTCAGCGCCTCGATCGGCCAGGACACCGGCACCTCGCCCAGACCCATCAGGTACTTCTGCACGGCGCTGTGACCGCCCGACGCGGTAATGGTCTCGGTGACCTTGATACCCGCGCCGGAGCCGACGTAGGCGGCCCGGTCGTAACGCGTCGAGAGAGCCGAACTACCGCCGTACGGATAGACGTTGACAACCTTCCCGGTGTGCGCGGCCGACATCACCGAGGCGTTCTGCACGAACATGCGGCGCTTGCCGTCCTGGTCGAACAGCGCGATGCCCGGCCGTCCGTCGATGGTCTTGCGGGCGACGGTCCAGGTCGAACCGGTGGGCTGGACGACGTGGCGGGTGGGACTGGCCCAGCGCACCGTGCCGGTCACCGCCTGGAGCTTCGACGACGACGCCCCCGAGGCCAGGTTCAGCACGACCGGGGCGTCAAGATTTTTCTGGGAGAGCGACGCGTCGTAGTAGTACGTCTTCAGGATGGTCTTGTAACCACAGCCGAGTCGGGCGGCGCCCTGGGCCCCGTACTGACTCATCCCCATACCGTGGCCCCAGCCGCCACCGTAGATCTTGACGGCGCCCTTCGGGACGCTGGCCTGGGAGATCCGGCTGCCACCCGGCGAGGGGCAGCTCTTGGCGGCGGAAACCGGTACTACTGCGGCATTCGCGACGGTCGGGCCCGCCAGTACGGCGAGTGCAGTTCCCAGGACGGTCGCAGCGATCGAGCGGGGACGGCGCATCGGGTAGGGCTCCCTCGAGTTACGGACACAAGGGTGGCCGGCTCGATCTGCCTCCGCCGGCCACGCAAAATCCATCGGCCGCATCCCTGCCCTGGTGAGGTACCGCCCGGGGGCTCCCCTGAAGGGAGCAGTCCGTCGCTCCCCCCGCACTTCTCAGAACTCCTCGGAGCTACTGAAGGGGAACTTGATCTCTTCCCGGAGAGGACCTGACCGGGTGAGACAGGACAGTGAGTGACCGTCATCGCACGTACCCCACGACATCGACCCGCACCCGGGTGCTGCCCACACTGCTGACCAGGGAGATGGCCCCGGCGTCACCGATCGGGACGAGCACCTGGTTGGAACGGGTGTCGCCCTTCGCCACCCGCAGCGCCACCGCGTTGGACGCCGGGGCGCCCCACGCGTAGGCGCCGAGTGCCGTGGTGGAAGCGGAGTCGATCGCGGTCAGGGTGACGATCACGCCGGTCGCGTCGTTCGGCACCGCTGTCTTCGCACCCGTCACCGTGATCTTCTTCGGCGTCTGCCGGGCCAGCGTGGCGTCGGTGAGGAGGACCGGCTTGACCGCGGTCAGTGACCCGGGCGTCCCCGCGGTGACGATCCCCCGCACGTCGACGGTCGCACTGGTCGCCGCCCCGGTGTTCCGCAGGGTGAACTGCCCGCCGGTGACCGGCACGATCGCCAGGTTGTCGATGGTCTCGTCGCGGCGGTAGGTCAGCGTGGGCAGGGTGTTCACCGTCAGCGTGCCGTCTCCGTACGGTCCCATCGCCGAGACGTCCACGATCACGGCACTGATCTGCGCCGAGGCAACCCCGCCGACGGTGTCGGGCAGCACCACCGTGCGCGGCTGACCGTCCTTGAGCTGACCTCCCTGGTAGCGGCTGTCGAAGATCCGCAGACCGTCGACCGGCTGCACGGGCGAGCCGGTGGCGCTGTAATACCCGACCACATCGACAGTCAGCTCGGTCACGCCCTGGGCGTTCCCCACCGTGATCGAGCCGTCGGCGCCGACCCTGGTGGTCACCAGGGTGGAACGGGTGACGCCCCGGGGCACGGTGCTCACGGGACGCGCGGACACGCGGCCGGTCGGGTAGGCGGTGAGGGATGTGTCCGCCGTGGAGCAGGAGGCCGTCAGGTTGAGGACGACCGAGGTGACGCCGGTGGCCGGGATCCCGGCCTGACCGAGCACGGGCACACGGGCGTAACCGGCCGGTCCGAGACCGATGTTCTTTCCGCTGCGGGTGTTGTAGAGGCGGGTCGGGGTGACGGGGACGTAACCGCCCGCCCCGCCCGACGGGGTGGCCTCCGGCTGCACCGGTTGCCGGGGTGGGGTCACCAGAACGGTCCGGGCCACCGGTTTCGCGGTGCCGGTAGCAGAGGACGAGGTGAGTGTCAGCACGTAGGTGCCCGGGCGGGCCAGGGTGCCGTCGGCGCGACGGCCGTTCCAGGTGGCCCGGATTTCCTCACCGGCCGCGGTGTTTCCGCTGACCCGGGCGACGGCACCGCCGTTGCAGGGGGCGGTCACGTCGAGCCACCAGTTCTGCCGGCGCAGGGCCCGGGCCGTGATCGTCAGCGGGGTGCCCTGCTGTGCCGTGCTCTTCGGCACCGTCGGGTTGATCAGCGCGGCCTGCATGAGGGTGGTGACCTGCGACCGGATGGCCGGCAGGTACGGATACAGGTATTTACCCGGGCAGGCGGTGTAGCCGGTGTTGCGGTGGCCCATGATCACCGGCAGGGTCACGGTGCGGCCGGCCGGGTAGCGCGCGGTGCCTCCCCCGGCCGAGGTCAGCTGGGTGGAACCATTCGGATCCCGGTGGTACTGGTTCAGCTTCCAGGCGAACACCCGGGCCACGGCATTGATGGACGCGGCGGTCGGCCTGGCCACGTCATAGTTGCCGATCACCGAGACACCGAACGTGTTGGTGTTGAAACCGCCCGCGTGGGCGCCGGTCACGGCCTTGTCCAGACCGCCGGCCCGCCCTTCCCAGATGCGGCCGTACTTGTCGACGAGGGCGTTGTAGCCGATGTCGCACCAGCCGCGGGACAGGTGATAGGCGTAGTCGCCCCGCAGGATCGAGGGCACCTGGGCCGCGGTGTAGCGGTTGTTCCCGGCCGTGTGGTGCATGACGACGGCCTTCACCGTGGTGGTGACGGTGGGCGAGCACTTCACCCGGGACTCGTCGGCGCCCCACTGCGCGCGGGTCATGATCGTCGGACGGCCCGCCTGGGCCGCGGCGTACCCGGCCGGCTGCACCGCCGCGGCGACCTGGTCGTAGTCCGAGCTGCCGGCGTCGACGAGCTCGAGTCTCAGGCCCGACGGCAGATTTCCCGATCTCACCGTGACTTTCGCCTGCACGCCGTCACTGGGCCCGACGTAGAGCGGATCGGTGCCGCCCCGAACATCTTTCGTGGCCATCACGTCGTCACCGGCGTCGTCATCCAGCCCCAGCCAGGCCCCCCAGACGCCCTTCTGCCGCGTTCGCACCTGAATCGTCACATCCGGCGCGGTTTTACGACCCTTCCAGGTGACCCCTACGGTCTGGAACGCACTGGTTCCGCGCCGCGAGGTAAGAATGCCCGTCTTCTGACTCGACGCCGAAATGCCCGGCGCCAGATCGATGGTCGCGATCGACGGCCGCACGACGACCGGATCGGTGATGCTGCTCGCCGAGACCGGGGGGTCTTGGGCATGAGCGCCGGCGACCGGCAGAACGGGCAGGATGGCGAGGCAGGACAGGAGGACGACAGGTGCTTTACGCATTGGCGGGGGACCCCAGACAGCAGAAAATACGTTCAGTTTCAGACTAGATACTCAACGTAATTTGCCCAGGAACTAGCCATCCCCCGTCCGCCCGATGCCACCGGGTGATGGCGGCGAGGGCATCGGGCGATCAGCCCAGCGGCTTGCGCAGCACCAGCAGGAAGTAGTCGCGCTGCAGATCAGCGCGGGGGTAACGGCCCAGAACGTCTTCGAATCGGGAGTAGAAATCCTCGTCGATCGGGCTCTGGGTGAAGGCCCGGTGCGCCACCTCGAACCCCAGCAGATCGGCGTAATACTCGTAATGCAGCCAGCTGAGCCGATTCACCCAGGCATGCCCGATCGGCGCGCGCCCGTGCTTCACGTCCCAGGCCCGCACCACCTCGTCGGTGAACAGCAGGTGCGGCCAGGGGAAGTAGATGTCGCGGTAGCGGTGCGAGGCCTGGGGGCCGGCGTGCAGATTGGCCCGGATCCAGGCCAGACCGCCCGGTTTCAGCAGGTCGTAGGTGGCCTTGAGCATGGCGTAGGGATGCGTGACGTGCTCCCACACGGTGAAACTGAGCACCCGGTCGAATGAGTCGGGCTCATAGGGGCTCTTCACCGAGAGGTCGGCACACTCGAAGTGCACGCGGTCACCGGCGAGCTGGTCCCACGGCCGGTAGTGCGTGACATCGACACCGTGCGCGTCGCAGCCGAGGTTGTGGGCCAGCGACCAGACCTCGAACCCGTTGCCGCAGCCGATCTCCAGCGTGCGCTTCCCGGCCAGGCCGACCATGTCGTTGACCCAGCCCACGCGCCGCCGGGCCGCCTCGGCCAGGGCCGTGTCGCTGTACGAGGGCGGGCTGGGCACGATCCGCCGGTCCTGGTACTCGGCGTTGAGCTGCTCCAGCAGGTCGATGTCGTAGACCTGGCCGCTGCCCTCACCGGTCTCGTAGAGGCTGCGCACCCTGTGCCCGGAGCCGGTGATGCCCTGCGGCAGTTGCCAGTTCAGGTCGGTTGGCAGGGGTGGAACGTCGGGCAGGCCGGTCGGTGGACGCACGCTGCCGGCACCCGGTCTCGGCTTGGGGGCCGGTTTCGGTGGTTTCGCGAAGGGCGCGGGTTTCTTCCCGAGCACCAGGTCGCGCAGGGCGATGGCGGTGCGGATCGCGGCCTCGTCGCGCGGTCCGGGAAGCCCGCGAAGCGTGCGAAGCACCCAATCCTGAGGGACGCGGAGCCCCCACTTCCGGTTCGTGATCATGCAATCCCCCAGCCCCTGGGGGCCCGGGAGGCGCCCCTTCCCCGGGGAAGGTTTGCATGATCACGAAGAGCTTGGGGGGTGCCGAGGTAGGTGAGGATTGCCTCGGCGATGCGGGGGCCGGCGGCTCCGTCCCAGAGTGGGGGGCGTTGCCCCAACGGGGCCGGGCGGGGTGCCCTCGGCCGCGCAAGCACCTCGTCGAGCGCGGCCGGCACCTCATCCGGTGTCACCAGGCGGTTGGTGCCGTGCGTGATCGTCACGGGCCGCTCGGTGTTGGGCCGCATGGTCAGGCAGGGCACGCCGAGCACGGCCGCCTCTTCCTGCACTCCTCCGGAGTCGGTGAGAACGGCGGACGCACCCCGCACCAGTGCGAGAAAGCTCGTGTAGGGCAGGGGGTCGAGGATTTTCACGGCAGAGGACGCGTGCAGGCCCGCCTTCTGGAGTCGGTCGCGGCCACGCGGGTGCAGCGGCACCACCAGCGGCACGCGTTCCGCGGCCCGGTGCAGCACCGCGACCAGGCGCTCGACCGCGGCCGGGTCGTCCACGTTCGAGGGCCGGTGCAGCGTGGCGACCAGGTAGTCGCCGTCCAGGCCGTGGGTGGCCCGGGCGGCGGCCTCGTCGAAGCGGTCCAGGTGCTTCAGCAGGGTGTCGATCATCGGGTTGCCGACGAAGTGGATGCGGTCGGCCGGCACCCCCTCGCGCGCCAGGTGCCCCACCGCGTCGGCGCTGGTGACCAGCAGCAGGTCGGAGAGCTGGTCGGTGACCCGGCGGTTCACCTCTTCCGGCATGGTCATGTCGAAACTGCGCAGCCCGGCCTCGACGTGCGCCACCGGGACCAGCAGCTTGGCCGCGACCAGGGCGGCGGCCAGGGTGGAGTTGATGTCGCCGTAGACCACCACCAGATCGGGCTCGTGCTCGAGGAAGACCTTCTCCAGGCCGGTCATCACCGCCGCGGTCTGCCCGGCGTGGCTGCCCGAGCCCACCCCCAGGTCGAGATCCGGCTCGGGCAGGCCGAGCTCGTCGAAGAAGACCCGGCTGAGACGGTCGTCGTAGTGCTGACCGGTGTGCACCAGCACCTGCTCCACCCGGCCGTGCAGCGCCTCCAGCACCGGCGCGGCCTTGGGGAAGTTGGGCCGGGCGCCGGTGACGTGAACCAGCTTCCTCATCGTGAGGCCCCCGGAGGGACACCGGCCGCCACCCCGGCGACCACGTCGTCCTGCGCTGAGAGGACCGTGACCACCGGCGCCTGCGGCACCACCCCGGTGTCGGCCCACGAGCGCATGTCGGCGGCGAACCGCTCGGCCACCACCGCCCGGTCGATCCGCCGCCCGGCCGCCGCCGCGGCCCGGTCGAGCGCCCCGAGATCGACGTCCAGACAGGAGAAGACGGCCTCGGTGAGGGCCTCCACCCCATCGGCCGGATAGATCAGCGCGGCGCCTCCGTCCACCACCGGCAGCGATCCGGAGTTCGACGGCATCAGCACCGGCCGGCCGAAACTCAGGGCCAGGGCCAGCACCCCCGAGTTCAGCGAGCGCCGGTAGGGCAGGGCCACCAGGTCGGCGGCCCGCATCAGCACCTGGATGTCGACGTCGGGCACCGGCACGGGCATCAGCCGCACCGCCGGGTGCGCGGCCGCCGCGGTCAGGAACTCCCGGGTCTCGGGCGCGTCGTCGGGCTTGCCCGCCACGATCAGCACGATCTCGCCCGGCCGCACCCGGGAGACCCGGTCCACCGCCTCGAGCAGATCCGCGATGCCCTTGTACGGCTTCACCGCGCCCGTCAACAGCAGGGCCACCGCGCCGTCGGGGATGCGCAGCCGGCGCCGGGCGTCGGTGCGGCCGATCCAGTCCGGGTACACCCCTTGATAACCGGGATGGTCGCACTGGTAGACCTTCTCGGGCGGCAGCGCGAACCAGTCGCCGACCGCCGCGACGGTGGCGGGGCTCATCACGTGCACCAGGTCGGTGCGCTCCACCACCTGCTCGCGCAGCCGTACCTCCTGCGCCTCGAACCGGGTGTCGTGCGGCAGCACGTTGTGCACCGTCCAGACCAGGCGGGCACCGCGGTCTTTCAGCGTGTCGAGCAGGTCGGCGTGCCGGCCCACGGCCTCGTCGGCACTGCGGTCGTCGGTGCACTTGGCGAGCACCTGGTTCAGCCAGTGCAGATGCACCACGAGCGGCACGTCACCGGGCCAGTTGCGGGTGGTGGCGAGCAGGTCGGTGATGCGGAACGTGGGCGCGGCCACCAGCCCCCGCCCGGCGAACCGGCTGTAGAGCACGCTCTGGAAGGGGTTTCCGGTGTAGTAAGGGGTGAACGGCCAGACCACCGGCTCCGGACCCTCGACCGGCACCCGGGCCAGGGCCGCGAAGGTCTCGGCGATCCAGCCCTCGGTGCTCTGGTCACGCCCGGGCATCGAGATCAGCATCCGTGGGCCCTTTCCGCATAGCGCTGCTGCGCGAACGTGTAGACCGCGTCGAAAGACCGGCCGTTCCCGGCCCAGGTGCGCTCCCGGCGCACCCAGTCGGCCGCCTCCGCGGCACGTTTCGCCATCTCCTCGGGATGGTCCGCGAGCCAGGCCACCGCCCCGGCCAGCGACTGGGCGTCGCCCGCGGCGAACACACTGGCGCGCTCCAGGTTCTCCCCGGCGATCTCGACCAGCGCGGGCAGGTCGCTCACCAGCAGCGGCACCTCCATCGCCATCGCCTCGAAGGGTTTCATCGGCGAGACCATCCGGCCCGCCCGTTCCGGCACCCGGGGCACCACGAACAGGTCGACCTGCGCGTACCAGTCGGGCACCTCGTCGAAGGGCACCGACCCGGCGAACACCGCGGCCTCCCCGAGGCCGAGCTCGTCGGCCCGGGCCTCCAGCTCGGCCCGGCGGCGCCCCTCCCCCACGAGCAGCACACTGATCGGCAGCCCCTGCCTGCGCAGGAGCGCCGCGGCGGCCAGCAGCACCTCCTGCCCCTCGCGGAAATGGTCGAGGTTGCTGATGTAACCGAGGACGAAGGTGCCGTCCAGACCGAGCGCCCGGCGCTTTTCCCCAGACCGGGCCCGAGGCTGGAACCGGTCCAGGTCGACGGCGTTGGGAATGACGAAGACCTTGTCCTCGGGCACCCCGTGACCGTGCACGATCTCTTCACGCATCGGCCCGCTCAGGGTGACCACGGCGTCGGCCGCGCGCATCGCCCGGGTCTCGGCGGCGAACCGGCGCCGGTAGTACTCGGCGTGCTCGGCGTAGCGCTCGTCGGCGGTCCAGGTGGTCTCGAAGAACGAGCGCACCTCGTAGATCCACGGCAGCCCGGCCCACCCCGACAGCGCCTCGCCGACCACGCCCAGGTCGTAGCCCCGGTGGCCGGAGCCGGCGTGCAGCACCTGCGGCCGCACCCGCGCCACCTGCCGGGCGAACGCGGTGGTGGTCAGCTGGACGTACTCCTCCCAGGTCACCGCCGAGAGCTGCCCGGCGCCGGGCATCACGTGGTGGTAGTCGATCGCGTCGACCCTGGAGATCGGGGAGATCGGGCCGACCCGGACGTCGCCGTCGGCCGCCGGGGGGAACCCGGGCAGGGTCACCGCCACCGGGTCGCGCCCGGCCCCGCGCACCGCCAGGAGCGTCTCGTGGGTGCGGGTGCAGTAGCCGTTGTTGCGGTGCGGCATCGACTCCTTGGCCAGGTACAGCACCCGGCCGGGAACGGGTTCGGCGAGCCGGGCCGGGCGGGGCCCGGGCACGCTCGGCCGCCAGCCCGCGTCGGTCTCCACCAGCCGGCCCTGCACCGAGCGCTGGAGCCGCACGTTCTTCCCGCTGGGCGCGGCCATCGCCAGCCGGGATGCCTCGGCCACCGCGTCGGACAGCTGCCCGGTGCGGGCCAGCACCTGGGTGCGCAGCCGGGCCACCCGCATGTCGGCCGGACTGCGCCGGGCCGCGTCGTGCAGCAGGCGCAGGGCGTCGTCGTGCCGCCTGTCCTTGTCCCGGCGCACGGCGGCGCCGATCTCGGCGTAGGTGATCGCGATGCGCGCGGCCCGGCGACCGCGGCGGGGCACCGCTGTCACCTGGCGTCTGAGCTTCCGCCGCCAGCGGGCGAACGCTCCCATGCGGAACCTCTCCTCGAAATCTGAACCGACATCCGGACCGAGATCTCAGCGGGCCGGTCCGGCACGCATCGTCACAGGATGTACCGGATCTGCGACGGCCAAGTCTGCCGTATGTTGGGCCCCACCACGGTTAACGAGGGCCTCCCCCTCCGAACAGCCGAGGTGGCAGCACACTGATGTGTCAGATGAGACGCAGATGAAAATCTCCAGATGCAGATGAGGACGGCGACCTCACTCCATGCGCACCGGACCGCCCACCGTGGTGCTGGCCACCACCAACGGCAAGGGAATGGGACACCTCTCCCGTCAGCTCGCCCTCGCGCTCGCCTCGCTCGGCGGGATGGACCCGGTGATCTTCTCGCTGTCGTCCGCCGTCACCGTGGTGAACCAGTACGGCATGCGCGCCGAATGGGCGCCCGGCTCGCAGCGCAAACAGGTGCCGCGCCGCCACTGGGACGCCTACCTGGCCGAGCGCATCACCACCCTGATCACCGAGACCAACGCCAGCGCCTTCGTCTTCGACGGGGTGTACCCCTACGACGGGGTGCTGCGGGCACTGCGCCGGATGCCCGACGTGCCGTTCATCTGGAGCCGCCGGGCGATGTGGCAGAAGGGCGTCGGGGCCCGCGCCCTGAGGTACCGCCGCCTGTTCGCCGCCGTGCTGGAGCCGGGAGACCTGGCCTCCGCCGGAGACGTCGGCCGCACGGTCTATCTGCAGGACGCCCGCCGGGTCGGCCCGATCACGCTGGTCGGGCAGGTGCCGCAGCTGAGCCGCGAGCAGGCGATCGAGCAGCTGGAGCTCGACCCGGACCGGCCCCGCCTGCTGCTCACCCTGGGCAGCAGCAAGCGCAGCGACCTGTACTCCGCCTACCAGCGCACGGTCGAGCAGTTCACCGCCGCCGGCTGGCAGGTCGTGGTCACCTCGTCCCCGCTGCGCGGCCGGGCCGCCTCCGCCGCGGGCCCGAAGCAGATCTCGGTCTTCCCGCTGGTCAGGTACCTGAAGGCGTTCGACGCGGCGGTCTCGGCGAGCGGCTACAACGCCGTGCACGAACTGCTCTACTCGGCCGTGCCCACGCTGCTGGTGCCGAACGCCGACGCGGTGACCGACGACCAGCGCACCCGGGCGCGCATCGTCGGCAACAGCGGTCTGGCCCTGGCCGCCGACCCCGACCGCCCGCGCGAGTTCGACGCCGTCCTGGCCCGCCTGCTCGACGCGCGGGTGCGCGACCGGCTCAGCGCGTCCTGTCGTGACCTGGATCCCCCCACCGGCGCCACCGAGGCCGCGCGCACCGTCATCGGCCTGGCCGCGGTCGGCGTGCCCAGCGGTGAGCGGATGGAAGCCGCCTCGCTGCACGCCCAGCGGTTCGCCCGGCGCACGATCGGCCGGGTGCTGCCGCCCGCCATCGCCAACCAGCTGGGCCGCCCGCCCCGCCTGGCCCGGCCGGGCGACCTGCGCGGCCCGCTCCCGGTCAGCCCGGTGCTGGCACCTGGCCTGCAGGGCGTCCCGCACATCACCCGCGACCAGCTGCTGGTCACCGACGCCCTCACCCCGGGGCTGTTCGACGGGCGCTTCGTCGAGCACCTGCTCCCGGGCGCGAGCGACGACTACGTGCGGGCCCGCGCGGAGATCGCCGGGCGCTACTACCGGCTCGGGGCTCCCTCGTCCGTGGAGACCGAGTCCGTCGAGGCAATCCGGACAAAGAGTGACGAACGAGACTGGTCCACTCTCGGCTGGCCTGCGGGTTAGGTCGCCATTGATGACTCTGCGCCCCGCCAATGCGCACAGCGTGTCACAATTCAACCCGGGCGCCATGGACTGAACGACGGTCGAGGTCTCACGGAGACCCCCTCCGGCGTCCTTCAACCACACCGATCGGTGCGCGGAAGGATTCGCTGGAGATGTCGCAGCACTTGCCTGTCCGGTCCACGGGGCTCGACCTCGTGGTCGTCGGGCTGGGTTACGTGGGCCTGCCCCTGGCCCAGGAAGCCTGCCGCAGTGGCCTTCAGGTGGCCGGGCTGGACCTCGACATCCAGGTGGTCGACGACCTGAACGCCGGGCGGTCCCACGTCGACGACCTGTCCGCCGCCGGCCTCGCCGCCATGCGGGAGGCCGGTTTCGCCGCGCACACCGACGCATCGATCGTGGCCGAGGCGCGCACGGTGGTGATCTGCGTGCCGACCCCCCTGGCCCAGGACGGCGGGCCGGACCTGAGCATGGTGCTGGCCGCCGCCGCGTCCGTCGCCGCGTTCGCGCAACCCGACACGCTCGTCGTGCTGGAGTCGACGACCTATCCGGGCACCACCGACGAACTGCTGCGCCCGATGCTGGAAGAGAGCGGGCTGCGGGTCGGCCACGACATCTTCCTGGCCTTCTCCCCCGAGCGCATCGACCCGGGCAACGCGCACTGGCACTTCCGCAACACCCCGAAGGTGGTCGGTGGCCTCACCCCGGCGTGCACCGAGCGGGCGGCTGCCTTCTACCGGAAGATTGTGGACGAGGTGGTCACCGCCCGCGGAGCCCGCGAGGCGGAGATGTCCAAGCTCCTGGAGAACACTTATCGACATGTCAACATCGCTCTGGTGAACGAGATGGCCCGGTTCTGTCACGAACTCGGTATCGACCTGTGGGACGTGATCCGCTGCGCGTCCACCAAGCCGTTCGGGTTCCAGGCCTTCTATCCCGGGCCGGGCGTGGGCGGTCACTGCATCCCGATCGACCCCAACTACCTCTCCTACCGGGTGCAGGCCGCGCTCGGTTACCCGTTCCGGTTCGTCGAGCTGGCGCAGGAGATCAACAACGCCATGCCGACTTACGTGGTCCAGCGGGTCCAGGACAGCCTCAACGACGTCGCCAAGCCACTGCGGGGGTCGAAGGTGCTCCTGCTCGGGGTGACGTACAAGGCCGACATCTCGGACCAGCGTGAGTCGCCCGCCCTCCCGATTGCGATCCGGTTGCGATCGGCCGGTGCCGAGGTGGTCTTCCACGACCCGTTCGTCACGTCCTGGGAACTCGGAGGTCACGGGGACACACCTTCGGGTGACGAGCTTGGTCACGATTTCGCACCAGATGGTGAAACTATAGGTAGCGGTGCCTCGGGCGGAGCCCTCCAGCGTGTGCCGGAGCTCGCCGGAGCGCTCGCCGGGGCGGACATCGCCGTTCTGCTGCAACGCCACTCAAGCTACGATCTCGACGAGATCGCCCGGCTCGCACCTCTGGTGCTCGACACCCGTGGCGCCATCACCGACAGCGCAACCGTGGAGCGACTTTGACCAGCATCCTGCCGATCCGGCCCGAGACGGGCGCGTCGCAGCGGGCAGCGGCGAGAGCCGCTGAGTACGGTCTGGTCCAGCTCGGGGGCCGGCCCCCGCTGGGCAGATATATCAAGGAACTGTGGGCGCGGCGGCACTTCGCCCTGGAGTTCGCGAAATCGCGCTTCCGGTCGGCGAACGAGGCCAACCGGCTCGGCATGGCCTGGGTGGTGCTCAACCCCCTGATCCAGGCGGCCGTGTACGGCCTGATCTTCGGCTTCATCCTGACCAGCAACTCCAAGCCGCACAACTACACGGCGTTCCTGGTCTGCGGTGTCTTCACGATCGGCCTGTTCTCCGGCTGCTTCACCGACGGCGCCAAGTCGCTCGTCGCCAACCGGGGCCTGGTACGCACCCTGCACTTCCCCCGCGCGGTGCTGCCGATCGCGACGCTGCTGAACAAGCTGATGGAACTCGTCGCGACCACGGTCGTGATGTGCGTCATCGTCATGCTGACCGGTGAGATGCCGCAGCTGGACTGGCTGCTGATCATCCCGGCCTACTTCTTCCTGGCCCTGTTCAGCGGGGGTATCGCCTTCGTCGCGGCCCGGCTGACGGTGCACCTGCGGGACATCAGCCAGCTGATCCCGTTCATCAACCGGCTGATCTTCTACCTGTCGGGCGTCTTCTACATCGTCGGCAACCGTTTCGGGGACCGGGGCATCCTCGGCAAGGTGATCGAGGCCAACCCGCTCAACGTTTACCTGAGCCTGGTGCGGTACGCGATGCTGGAGGGTATCCGGGGCACCGGCCCCAACCAGATCTCCATCGACGCCACCACCTGGATCATGGCGGCCGGCTACGGCGTCGTGATGTTCGTGGTCGGTTTCATCTTCTTCTGGCAAGCCGAAGGGCTGTACGGACGTGACTGAGCAGACCTCTTCCCAGAACGGTTCGGTAGCCACCGACCGCAGCGGGGAAGACCTGGAGACCATCGGGCAGGATGCCCCTCCGGCCGAGGAGAAGGCCGCCCCGAAACCGGCGGCCAAGAAGGCCGCGAAAAAGGGTGTCGGCCCCACCGGCCTGAAGAAGATCAAAACGCGGGTGCCGGTCGGCCCGCGCGAGCGGCCGACGGTGATCGTCGACAACCTGCACGTCACCTACAAGGTCTACGCGACCGGCAAGCGTGCGACCGGTCGCAACGCCGAGAAGAAGGGCCTGCTGGCCCGCACTCCCGGTGTCCGCCGGGCACACGAGGTGCAGGCCGTGCGGGGCATCAGCTTCACGGCCTACGAGGGCGACGCGATCGGCCTGGTCGGCACCAACGGTTCCGGCAAGTCCACGCTCTGCCAGGCCATCGCCGGCCTGGTGCCCGCCAAGCGGGGCGCCGTCTACTCCGAGGCCAACCCCACCATGCTGGGTGTCGGCGCGGCGCTGATGAACGACCTGTCCGGTGAGCGCAACGTGATCCTCGGTGGGCTGGCCCTGGGCATGAGCCTCGACGAGGTCAAGTCCAAGTACCAGGACATCGTCGACTTCTCCGGTCTGAAGCCGGAGTTCCTCGACTACCCGATGCGCACCTACTCGCAGGGCATGGGGGCCCGGCTGCGGTTCTCCATCGCCGCCTCGGTCTCCCACCAGGTGCTGCTGATCGACGAGGCCCTCTCGGTCGGTGACCGGCTCTTCGGTCAGCGCAGTGAAGAGCGCATCCGCGAACTGCGCGAGTCCGCCGGTACCGTCTTCGTGGTGAGCCACGCCCTGCCGACGATCACCAAGACCTGTAACCGGGTGCTGTGGATCGACCAGGGCAAGCTGATCATGGACGGTGGCGTCGACGAGGTCATCGAGGCGTACACCGAGGCCGAAGGCGCGTGACCCACGGATGAGGCCGTCGTGACTCAGGAAAGCTCCGCTCCCCTGAACACGACGGCCTCTTCCGCTTTCCCGTCAGTAACAAGCGCCCCCCGCGTGCTCATCGTGACCGTGGTGCACGACCCGGACGACGCCCGCATCCGCTACCGGCAGCTCACCGCGCTGCTGGCCGCCGGGGTCGAGGTCACCTACGCCGCACCCTTCGAGGCCACGCACCGCCGTCCTCCCGACGGGGTGACGGCGCTGGAACTCCCCCGGGCCGCGGGCCGGCAGCGCTTCACCGCGGTCTCCGCCGCCCGCCGCCTGCTGCACCGCATCGGCCCCGAGTACGACCTGGTGCTGCTGCACGATCCCGAGCTCCTGCTCGCCGTGCCGGGTCTCGACCGGCACGGCCCCCCGCTGGTGGTGTGGGACGTGCACGAAGACACCGCCGCGGCCCTGCGGATGAAGTCCTGGCTGCCGGGCCCGCTGCGTCCGGCGGCCGGTCTGGCCGTGCGCGCCGCCGAGCGCTGGGCCGAGCGCCGCTGCCGGCTGCTGCTGGCCGAGGAGGGCTACCGCAGCCGGTTCCGGCAGGACCACCCGGTGGTACCGAACAGCGTTCCGGTGCCGGAACACCAGCCTCCGCCGCCCGGTGACGACCGCGTGGTCTACCTGGGCCGGATCACCCGGGCCCGGGGCGCGCTGGAGATGATCGAGCTGGGCCGCCGTCTGGCCCCGCAGATGCGGCTGGAGCTGATCGGCCCGGCCGACGGCGACGTGGCCGGGCCGATCGCCCTCGCCCACGCCGAGGGCTGGCTCGTGCACCACGGTTTCGTGCCGAACCGGCGGGCCCTCGGGCTGCTGCCCGGCGCCCTGGCCGGGCTGGCGCTGCTGCACGACGAGCCGAACTACGCGGTGTCGCGGCCGACCAAGGTGATGGAGTACATGGCCTGCGGCGTGCCGGTGCTGACCACCCCGAACGCGGCCGCGGCCGAGCTGGTGGGTCACTACCGCAGCGGCACGGTGGTGCCGTTCGGCGACATCGACGCGGCCGAGACGATGATCCGGGCCCTGCGCCACGACGTGGAGCGCCGTGAGCGCCTGGGCTCGGCCGGATGGAACGCGGCGCGGGCCGATCTGGACTGGCGCACCGACGGCAAGCAGTTCGCGGAGCTGATCCGGAGCTGGAGCCTCCAGCCCCGCCACTGAAGAACGCCCGCCCACACGTCAGCGTGCGGGCGGGCGTCTTCAATCAAAAGGGATCAGGGTGCGGACGCGTCGGGCATCGTGAGCCCGCCGATCTGGCTGGGCAGCTCGGCCAGCTTGCGCGGGCTGAGGATGAATCCCGCACCCCAGCTGAGGTGCATGGTGGCGGTGACCACGGGCAGGCGCACCCAGGCCCCGGCCGGCAGGCCCCGGCCCTCGAAGGCCGAGCCGGCGCAGATCGCGACCAGGTACCCGGCGGGCAGGATCGCGGCGGGCTTGATGCCGGCGGCGGCGAGCCCGAGCCCACCCACCACACCGGCCAGGGCCAGCGGCGGGGCCAGGTAGCGGAAGTTGACGGTGCCCTCGTGGCGGCGCATGACCACGCGGCGCCAGCGGCCGTAGAAGAAGTACTGCCGGCTGAGCGCCTTGACCGTGGGCCGGGGGCGGTAGGAGACACGCAGTTTCGGCTGGAACCAGACCCGCCCGCCGGTACGGCGGATGCGCAGGTTCATCTCCCAGTCCTGCGCGCGCAGGAAGGTCTCGTCGTAACCACCGACGCGCTCCAGGGCGGAGCGGCGGAACACACCGAGGTAGACCGTGTCGGCCTCACCGGCCGTGCCCCCGGTGTGGAACGAGGCGTTGCCGACACCCAGCTTGCTGGTCATGGCGCGGGCCACGGCCTGCTCGAACGGGGTCTCCCCCTCGGCGGCCATCACCCCGCCCACGTTGTCGGCGCCGGTCTCGCGCATCGTCTCGACCGCGATGCGGACGTAGTCGCGCGGAAGCATCGCGTGCCCGTCGATCCGGACCACGACCGGGTGCTTGGTCTCCGCGATCGCCGCGTTCAGCCCGGCCGGTGTGCTGCCGTGCGGATCGGGGTTACGCACCAGCGTGATCCGGGAGTCAGAGGCAGCCAGCTGGGCCGCGATCTGATCGGTGTGATCCTTCGAGGGCCCGAGCGCGATCACCATCTGCAGCTGACCGAGGTGATCCTGGTCGAGCGCGTGGTGCACGGCCTGCTCGAGATGCCGCTGCTCGTTGAGCACGCAGAGCACGATGCTGACCGGGGCGTCAGCGGGCAGCTGATCGTTGGCGGAGTGGGCGCCGAGCGCCTCAGGCAGGTGGCCGTCCATGTCCTTGCCAGCCTATCGGGGGTGCAGGAGTGCTTCGCGCGGTGATTGCGGCGGCATCCGGGCCGAATTCGCTTCAGACGCCCCTGATCAGGCACGTCCGGAGCAGGGCGGCCAAGAATGTCACAGCAAATTTATTCGTGTAAGGGTGAGTGCGACGCCGGTGTTCGTCGTCCATCATCAGATTTTCCTTTTCCCGGAACCGAACTCAGGCGGCAGCGCATACGGAGCGCACATTGACGGCCGCGCTGCGTGACGATTCCGACGGCGCGGCATCGTCTTCGGACGAACCCTTGCCCGTTGCGGGTGTCGCCGTGGCAGAGGGTGTCACGACCGGAGTGCTCGCCACCGTCTCCGGGTCACCCTCCAGGGCCTTGATCGTCGACGTCACCTGACGCCGGACCTCGGAGTAGTCAGGGTGTTTCGGCACGATCAGCGGGGGCACGAACTGCACGCTCTCGATCTCGTTGCCCTTCGCCCCCTGCGCCAGCTCCAGGAACAGCGGTAGCCGCCGGGCCGGGATGTCCGTGGCCACCACCTGGGTGCTCGCCGAGGCGATGGTCTGGAAGTGCTCCAGCACGGTCGCCGGATCGAGCTGGTTGACCATCGCCGTCATCACGCAGCGCTGGCGGGCCATCCGGTCGTAGTCGCTCGTGGTCTCGCGGGACCGGGCGTACCAGAGGGCGTGGTAGCCGTCGAGGTGCTGCCGGCCGGGCGCGATCCAGCCATGGATCTTCGAGGTGCCACCGCCGATCGGGGTGCGGGCCACGACGTCGACATCGATGCCACCGACCGCGTCGACCAGGTCCTGGAACCCCTGGAGATCGATGATCACGTAGTAGTTGACCTTGAGACCGGTGATTCCCTGGACAGCCTGCATCATCGCCTCGGCGCCCGGGTCCTGCGTGCCCGGGAACAGGGCGGGATTGTCGTTGCCGTACTTGTAGATGGCGTTCAGCAGGCAGTCGTCCCCGCAGTCGTACCCCTGCGGCCACCGCTGCGCGGCCGGGGTGCCCGCCGGGAAGGGCACGTTCTGCAGGTTGCGCGGCATGCTGAACAGGGCTGTCCGGCCGGTGTTCTCATCGATGCTCGCGAGGTTCACACTGTCCGGCCGGGTACCCACCCGGGTCGGCCCGGTGTCGCCGCCGAGCAGCAGCACGTTGTACCGGCCGTCCACCGCGGCCGAGTGCTTGCCCGAGCCGAACACCCCGGACAGCAGGTCGGCCGCCGCCCACACCCGCTGCCCCAGGGCCAGCGGGACAACGAACGTCACCACCATCAGGACGGCGCTCAGCAGCGCGATCCAGCGGCGCGACCGGCGGGTCAGCTCGGGTGCCTGACCGATACGCCAGGCGTCCAGCAGCAACAGCGGCCAGATCACCGCGCCGCCGAGGAGCGCGATCGCCAGCGGCCGGATCACCCACTGGTGCGTGAACAGGCCGAGCACCCGGTCGCGATCGACGACGGCGACGACGGCCAGCCCCACGGCCACGAGCAACGCGCAGACCCACAGGCGTAACGACGCGCGCGCGACCGCCAGTCGCGCACGGCTCAGTTTCTCGGAGTGCCGAGAGGACGACCCGGCGACCAGTTGCGCCGAGCCCGGGGCCATCAGCGTGAGCGCGAGAAAGGAAAGACACCGGCGCATCCGCAGGGCACTGAGCGCCGGATCAGGCGGGCTCGGCCGTCGAGGTCCCCGCGGCCCCCCACCGCCGCCCAGCGGCTCGACGACTTCCTCGTCCAGGTGTGCCACGCGAAGTCTCGGGAGTGCATGACCCGTTCCCGTTTCCGGGCGCGCCGGACGCCTCACGGCCGGCGATCGGGAAACGGACATCACCTCAGTATCGTCCTGTCACCTGCCCAGACCCGTGGATTACGGCCCGCCGTGTCGCAGTTTCGCCACCGGCCGCCGCGCACCGCGCGCCCACCGTCGCCCTGAGCAACGGGATGACCACTGGCAGAGGCCAGATCTGGGCCCTCCCACCACGAATGGGACGCAAAAGGTGTGTGCCCCCGACGGGGGGCGGGGGCACACACGGGCAATCGTAGCCGTCACGGACGGACAGGGACAGGGCGGGCCAGAGGTAACCAGTCGTTCAGCCCTACCCCGCAGAAGGGTGGTTCACCCTCCTTCAATGCTGAACCTGATTCGCCTGTTTGTGACGGCGGGAGTCAGTCTCGTTCACACCCGGGGACGTCCCAGGGCGCGGTAGGCCCAGCCGGCGTCGCGCCAGGCCTGCGGGTCGAGGGCGTTGCGACCGTCGAGCACGTTGCGCTGACGCACGATGCCGGCGAGCTGGGCCGGGTCGATGGCCTTGTACTGGTCCCACTCGGTCAGGAGCAGCACCACGTCGGCGCCGTCGGCCGCCACCTCGACCTTGTCCTCGTAGTGCAGGTCGGGCCAGGCGCGGCGGGCGTTCTCCAGGGCGGCGGGGTCGGTCACCACGACCTCGGCACCCTGCAGGCGGATCTGGGCGGCCACGTTGAGGGCGGGCGAGTCGCGGATGTCGTCGCTCTCAGGCTTGAACGCGGCGCCGAGCACGACCACCTTGCGGCCGAGGAAGGATCCCTGCAGCACCTCGCGGGCCAGGTCGACCATCCGGGTGCGGCGGCGCATGTTGATCGCGTCGACCTCTCGCAGGAAGGTCAGGGCCTGGTCGGCCCCGAGCTCACCGGCGCGGGCCATGAACGCGCGGATGTCCTTGGGCAGGCAGCCGCCGCCGAAGCCGAGACCGGCGCCGAGGAACTTCGGCCCGATGCGCTCGTCGTGCCCGATGGCCGCGGCCAGGACCGACACGTCCGCCCCGGCCGCCTCACAGACCTCGGACATCGCGTTGATGAACGAGATCTTGGTGGCCAGGAAGGCGTTGGCCGCGGCCTTGACCAGTTCCGCGGTGGCGTAGTCGGACGTCAGCAGCGGGATGTTCTCGGCGATCGGGCTGGCGTAGACCTCGTCGAGCAGGGCCTTGGCCCGCGCCGCGTCGTCCGGGTCGGAGGGCAGGCCGTACACGATGCGGTCGGGGTGCTGCGTGTCGTTGACCGCGTGACCCTCGCGCAGGAACTCCGGGTTCCAGGCCAGCAGGGCGCCGGGGACGGCCTGCGAGATCATCGCCGCGAGACGGGCCGCGGTGCCGACGGGAACGGTGGACTTGCCCACCACCAGGTCACCCGGCTGCAGGTGGGGCAGGAGGGCCCGCACCGCGGCGTCGACGTAGGTGGTGTCGGCGGCGAACTCACCGGCCCGCTGCGGCGTACCCACGCAGACGAAGTGGACCGTGGATTCCTGCGGGTCGTGGGCCACCTGGGACACGTCGGTGGTGAACGAGAGACGACCGGACTGGGTGGCCCGCTGCAGCAACTCGGGCAGCCCCGGTTCGAAGAACGGGGCCTTCGCCTGGGTCAGATCGGCGATCTTCCGCTCGTCGACATCGACACCGACGACCTCGTGGCCAAAGTCCGCCATGCACGCCGCGTGCACAGCGCCCAGGTAACCGCACCCCATCACTGATAAGCGCATGATCCGACAGTATCGGCACCGCGCGACCCTCACGCGTCCAACTGCATGCGATACGGTGTACGTATGAGATCTACGCACACCTTCTGGTGGCCCGCCTGACCGGCGGCCATCTCGCGTAGCTCCACTCCCATTCGCGGCCGCCTCGTCGAGGCGGCCGTCGGCTTTTGTGCCGGGGCCCGGTCCCGGCGGGCGCCTGACAGAAGCAGGTCGTCAGATGAGCCACCAGCAACAGCCGCAACTCCCGTCCGTCCTGTCCCGGCTGGAGTCCGCCCCCGCCTTCGCAGTGATCCATCGACCCGGCGAAAACCCTTCCCGGGCCGAGATCCTCATCGGTGAGGCGACTGAGGTCAGGAACATCCGGGACCTTCCCCAGGCCCCCGACGAGGCCCACCCCGTGCTCGCCGCCATCGGCTTCCGGCAGATCACCGAGCGCGGTTTCGACGTGGTCGACGACGGCACCCCGATCCTCGCGCTCCAGGTGGCCGAGCGGATCACCGTCGATCTGGGCCAGCTGGTGGACGCCCTCCCGGACGGCCCGAACAGCTTCCGGGAAACCGGTTTCGACGTCGGTGACGCCGCCTACGAGCGGACGGTACGGGACGTTCTCTCCCAGGAGATCGCCGCCGGTGAGGGTTCCAACTTCGTCATTCACCGTAGCCTCACCGGCCGCATCGAGACCGAACGGGAGCCGCGCGCCCGAGCCGCCCTGGGCGTCCTCGGACGACTGCTCGAAGGTGAGCGCAACGCCTACTGGACCTTCCTGCTCCACACCCCGGCGACCACCCTGGTGGGCGCCACCCCGGAACGCCACGTCAGTCTGAATGCCGGTGTGGTGACGATGAACCCGATCTCCGGCACACTCCGGCACCCGGCCGGCGGCGGCCCCGGCGAGGCGGCCCTGGAAGCGTTCCTCAACGACGCGAAGGAGCGCGACGAGCTGGCGATGGTGGTGGACGAGGAGCTCAAGATGATGGCGGCGATCACCGAGAACGGTGGACGCGTGCGGGGCCCCTTCCTGAAGCCGATGTCCCACCTCACCCACACCGAGTACGTCATCGAGGGGCGGACGACCGCGGACGTGCGGGAGATCCTCACCGCCACGATGTTCGCCCCCACGGTCAGCGGCAGCCCGATCCGCAACGCCTGCCGGGTGATCGCACGTCACGAGAAACGCGGAAGGGGTTATTACGGAGGCATACTCGCCCTGATCGACCGGGACGACGAGGGCCGCCAGCGACTCGACGCGCCGATCCTGATCCGCACCGCCGAGATCACCCCGGACGGGAGCGTGCGGGTGGCCGCCGGGGCGACCCTGGTGCGAGGATCCCGGCCGGAGGCGGAACTCGCCGAGACCCGGGCCAAATTGGCCGGCATCAGGGCCGCCCTGACCGGCGCCCCGCGCCCGTCGGCGACTCCCCACTCCATGGAAAAGCTCCTCGCAGAACGCAACCAGACCCTCTCCAGCTTCTGGTTGCAGCCGTCCGCGGCGGCCACGCCGGTGGCGCAGATCGGCCGGGTACACGTGGTGAACGCCGAGGACGACTTCACCGCAATGCTCGGGCACCTGTTGCGCTCGCAGGGTTTCGCCGTGACGGAGCACTCGTGGGAAGACCTTTCCGGCCCGATCGGCGACGAGCTCACCACCACGGCCGACCCGGTCGTGATCGGACCGGGCCCGGGCGACCCGCGCGACATCATGAATCGCCGCATGCGAGCCCTGCGTTCCCTCACCCAGGCCCGGCTGGCCGTCAGCCTGCCCACCCTGGGCATCTGCCTCGGCCACCAGATCCTTTCCCTGTCGCTGGGACTCGGCGTCTCCCGGCTCCCCTTCCCGGACCAGGGCCGGCAGCGGCAGATCGACCTGTTCGGCCGGCCGCACCACGTCGGCTTCTACAACAGCTTCGCGGTGCCGGCCCCCGGCGGGCCGTTCGACGGGCTGACCCTCGCGGTGGACGACACGGGCACCTTCGTCAACGCCCTGCGCGGCCGGAATCTGGCCGGTTTCCAGTTCCATCCGGAATCGGTCCTCACCACGCAGGGCAACCTGATCCTCGCCGCCGAACTGGCGCGCCTGTCCGGAAGGGTGGACGCCGGCGTGCCCGCTTGAAGGCGAGCCGGGTCAGGAGCCCCGGGACCGGTCCGGGGCTCCTGACGGCCGGGCACGCAGGCCGTAGGGTGACGGCATGCGCTTCGGATTGTTCATCCCGCAGGGCTGGCGGCTCGACCTGGTGGGCGTCGACGTCAGCGATCATTGGCCGACGATGCTCCGGGTGGCCCAGCTGGCAGAGGCCGGCCCCTGGGAGTCGGTATGGGTCTACGACCATTTTCACACCACCCCGATTCCCACGCCCGAGGCAACGCACGAGGCCTGGACGCTGATGTCGGCCCTGGCCGCCACCACGAGCCGGGTGCGGCTCGGGCAGATGTGCACGTGCATGGGCTATCGCAACCCGATGTACCTGGCCAAGGTCGCGGCCACCGTCGACATCATCTCGGCCGGTCGCGTCGAGATGGGCATCGGTGCGGGCTGGTACGAACATGAGTGGAACGCCTACGGTTACGGCTTCCCGAGCGCCGGTGACCGGCTCGGCCAGCTGGCCGACGGCGTCGAGATCATGCAGCAGGCCTGGCAGAACGGTGTGGCCACCCACTCCGGCGAGCACTATCAGGTAGACGGCGCGCTGTGCTACCCCCAGCCACTGCAGAGTGGTGGTATCCCGTTCTGGATCGCGGGCGGCGGGGAGAAGAAGACCCTGCGCATTGCCGCGAAGTACGCCTCCTACACCAACTTCGGCGGTGACACCGAGACGTTCACCCACAAGTCCGGGATCCTCGAGAACCACTGCCGCGACCTGGGCCGCGACTTCGGTGAGATCACCCGCAGCAGCAACTACAACGTCATCATCGGGCGCGACGAGTCCGAGGTGGCGCAGCGGGTGGCCCAGCTGGAAGAGCGGTACTCGAAGTTCCTGGCGCCGGAGGGCGTCACGCGCATCGTCGGGAACGTGACGGCGGCCGGGCTGGTCGGCACGCCCGAGCAGATCGTCGAGAAGCTCCAGGCGATGAGGCAGCTCGGCATGACCTACGCGATCACGTACTTCCCCGAGGCCGCCACCGATTTCAGTGGCGTCGAGCTGTTCCAGAAGGAAGTCGTCCCGGCCCTGTCGTAGTCAGCGACCGGTCACGCCGTCCAGCGATTCCCGGATCAGGTCGGCGTGACCGTTGTGCCGCTGGTACTCCCCGATCAGGTGCACGTAGATCATGCGCAGCGACAGCACCTCGCCGCGGACCTCCACGGTGTGCTCGAACGACACGTCCCGGGCCGCCTCCGAGGCCAGGGCGCACTCCCTCACGTACGCCTCCAGCTCAGCCCGGGCGTTCTCCGCGCGGGCCTCGTCGAAGTCCTCGTCCACCACCGTGAACGGGTTGGCCACGTCCTGGGCCGCGGCCCGCTGCCGGAGCCAGATCCGCTCCACCTTGGTCAGGTGACGCACCAGCCCGAGCAGGGAGATCGAGGTCGGCAGCGGACGGGCGGCGAGCTGCTCGGCCGTGAGCCCCGCGCAGATGTTCAGCAGGGTGCTGCGGCAGAAGTCGAGGTAGCCCTCCAGCATCGGGCGGTCCGGGCCGGTCAGGGGACCGTCCTTGATCTCGGGCGAGGGAGCTGTCCAGGTGGTCACCGGGTGACTTTCCCAGCACCGTAGGGGCAGCGCGAGTCAATATCCGTGACTACTCTCGAAGTCATGAGCAACGTTGCTGACTTCCCGTACTTCGCGTTGTCCGACGACCATCGTGAGCTTCAGGCCGCGGTACGAGAGCTCTGCACCGACAAGATCGCCCCGCACGCCGCCGAGGCCGACCGGAACAGCGAGTTCCCTCAGGCCTCGTACGAGGCGCTGAAGGCGGGCGACTTCCACGCCCCACACATCCCCGAGGCCTACGAGGGGGTCGGTGCCGACGCCCTGGCCACCTGCCTGGTGATCGAGGAGATCGCCCGGGCCTGCGCCTCCACCTCGCTGATCCCCGCCGTGAACAAGCTGGGCACGCTTCCGCTGCTGCTGGGTGCCGACGAGTCGCAGAAGAAGAAGTACCTGACGCCCGTCGCCACCGGCGAGGCGCTGTTCTCGTACGGGCTCTCGGAACGCGAGGCCGGCAGCGACACCGCCAGCATGCGCACCCGCGCCGTGCGCGACCCTCACCATGGCGACGACTGGATCCTCAACGGCCAGAAGAGCTGGATCACCAACGCCGGCGAGAGCAAGTACTACACGGTGCTGGCCGTGACCGATCCGGACGGCCGGCGGGGCCGCAACATCGGCGCGTTCGTGGTCGAGGCCGGCGACGAGGGTTTCGACTGGGGCAGTAAGGAACGCAAGCTCGGCATCAAGGGCAGCCCGACCCGCGAACTGCACTTCGACAACGTCCGGCTGCCCGGCGACCGGCTGGTCGGGCAGCCCGGCGAAGGACTGCAACTGGCCCTGCGCACCCTTGACCACACCCGCGTCACCATCGGTGCGCAGGCCGTCGGCATCGCCCAGGGCGCCCTCGACTACGCCGTCGGATACATCAAGGAGCGCAAGCAGTTCGGCAAGCACCTGGCCGAGTTCCAAGGGCTGCAATTCATGCTGGCCGACATGGCGATGGCGGTGGAGTCGGCGCGCCAGATGGTCTACGCGGCCGCGGCCAAGAGCGAGCGGAACGACCCCGATCTGGGGTTCTTCGGGGCCGCCGCCAAGTGCCACGCGTCCGACGTGGCGATGAAGGTGACAGTGGACGCGGTCCAGCTCCTGGGTGGCGCGGGTTACGTCTCGGATCATCCGGTGGAGCGGATGATGCGCGACGCGAAGATCACCCAGATCTATGAGGGCACCAACCAGATCCAGCGGCTGGTGATGGCGCGGGCGTTGTTGCGGTAAATGGTGGACGCGGCCCCCGGCGACCGACGGCGCCTCACCGGCGTCGTGGTCGGGCAATCCGGCAAATCGGCTGAATCCCCCTCGGGATCTGCGCTTTTTTGAGATGTTGGTGGCGCTTGCCATGATCTTCTCGAACTCGGAGGCTCTCCGTGGTGCTGCCCAGATTCCGTTCGATCACGCTGCTGCTGGGCCTGGCTCCCCTGCTGCTCGCCGCCCCGGCTGCGCAGGCGGCGGACGGCCGGGCCCAGGCCTACGTGCTCGCCGATCCGCAAGGCCACTACTGGCAGTTCCTCTACTTCGCCGCGCCCGGCGCCAACGAGCTGACCGTCGCGGTACAGGCGGCCGACGACCACTCCTCGTTCACCTACACGATGGACGACAGCAGCGAGATCGAGGCCGGCGACCGGTGTACCCACCCGAAGCCGCAAGACCTGACCCTGGTCACCTGCGTGGTGGAGAACTACGTCGACCCGGAGATCGATGCCTCGCCCTACCTCCTGCTCTCGCTCGACGAAGGCGATGACTCGGTGACCTTCTGGAACACCGAGGCGGCAGCCGGAATGTCCAACAACGTCGACCTGGGCCAGGGCAACGATCACTACGGCCTCGGCCAGTCGACCACCTGGGACAACGCCAAGGTCCAGGGGCAGGCGGGCGACGACGACATCCGGCTCGGCGCGAGCGGGTGGGGCAACGGCGGCGAAGGCGACGACATCATCACCACCTTCGTCGGGCCGGTCGCGGCCTACGGGGGCCCGGGCGACGACCGACTCACCGGCGGCCCCCTGAACGACCGCCTCGACGGCGGCACCGGGGCCGACACCGTCCAGGGCAATGACGGGAACGACCACATCACCGGCGCCCAGGGCAACGACACGCTGTACGGGGGTAAAGGGGACGACCTGATGTACGGAAACAGCGGCGACGACGTGATCTACGGCAACAGCGGGAACGACACCATCTCCGGCGGGCCGGGCACGGACACGATCTCGGGCGGCCCGGGCACCAACACGATCACGGACTGACCGCGATCGTCGTCAGCAGCTCTTCCAGCGCGGTCTCGTCCCACAGGTCCACGGGGCGCACGGTCCGGCCGGTCGAGGCGTAGAAGAAGGCCGCGCTGACCTGGTCGAGGGGCACCCGGTGCAGCTTCGACCAGGCCAGCCGGTAGACCGCGAGCTGCACCGAGAGCGCCCGCATCTGCTCGTGGCCGGGTGGGCGGCCGGTCTTCCAGTCGACCACGTCCCAGCCGCCGTCCGGCCGGCGGAAGACCGCGTCGATCCGGCCTCGCAGCACCACGCCGGCGACCGGCGTCTCGATGTTGACCTCGACCGCCTCGGCCGTGCGGTCGGCCCACTCCGAGGCCAGGAAGTTCGCCTGCAGCGTCTCCAGTTTCGCGTCGTCCAGGTCGGCGTCCCCGGCGCCGGGCAGGTCGTCGATGTCGACCAGGGCCGCCGACCCGAAGCGGCGCTCCAGCCAGGCGTGGAAGGCACTGCCCCGGCGGGCGTGCGGGCTCGGCTGCTGCGGCATCGGACGCCGCAGCCGCTCGGCCAGCGCCTGACGGTCGGCGGCCAGGGCCACGGCCCGGGACGCGGACAGGTGCGTGGGCAGCCGCACGGTCAGCTCACCGCTCGCCTGGGCATCCCGCTCGGCCAGCAGAACCTCGACCTCTCTGGCCCAGTCGGCCTCCTCGGTGGTGCGGGGCTCGAGGACGGACGCACGACGGGCGGCAATTCGTGGGCCGGGGGCGATGGGCTCATCGGAAATCAACGGCCCGGAATTGTCGTCGGCCCACGAGCTGCCGCCGGTCGCGGTTGCCCGGTCAGCCCCTCCCTGGTCACCGCTCCGCACCCCGCCGTCACGACGCCCCCCACCGCCGGCTCGCGCGTCGTCATCCGTCTGCGTCCCTTGACCGGCCGGCCCCCCACCACCGGTGCCCACCTCATGGCCGGGCCACACCACGTCACCCACGAGCGGGGCGTCACCGGCTCGCACCTCACCCCCCGGCTGCACCCCACCACCGGTGCCCACCTCATGGCCGGACCACACCACGTCACCCACGAGCGGGCCGTCACCGGCTTGCACCTCACCCCCCGACTGCACCCCACCACCGGTACCGACTGCATCGTCCTGAGCATCGATCGGTACGAAATCATCCGGCGGGGGCTCGAACTCGTCGTCCGGCGCCCAGCTGTCCAGCGGTGACCACTCCTCCGCCGGGGCCCAGCCGAGCTCGGTGACCCCGAACTCGGTCGCCCGGGTCACCGTCGTGCCCGACTCCGACGCACCCGCCTCGACCGCACCGCGATCGTCGTGATGTGCGTCTGCCATTCGGCTCGTGCCGTAGGTCGCCCGGCGCTCGCCGGTCAGTGCCTCGATCGCCAGGCGCACGAGTTCGGCGCCGTCCTCGACGGTTTCGCGCCGGCCCTCGAGCGGGTCGGGCCAGATCGCCATCCGGCCCTCGATCTCGCGCGGGTTCTCGGCTCCCTCGTCGGGCTGGTCGCTCCACAGCCCGATCGCGATCGGCAGCTCAGCGTTCTGGTTCTGCTGCAGTAGTTCCCGGATCTCCACCAGGAACCGCGAGGGTTCGCGGGGCTTCTTCCCGTCGCCCCAGACCGCCCCGGTGAGCAGCAGCGAGTCCTTGGCCCGGGTGGCGGCCACGTAGGCCAGGCGGCGTTCCTCGGCGACCTCGTGCTCACCGCAGTGGTCCATGAAGTGCTTGAGCTCAATCTCCAGCTCGTCCTGCGTGGTGGCGGCCTGGTAGTTCCACTGGGGCAACCCGGCGGCGTCGCCCCGCAGCGGGAACGGCACCGCGCCGATGTCGGTCAGCCAGCCCTTCGACCGTTTCGGCGCGTTGCCCGACGGCCCGGCCGGGAAGGTTCCCTCGACCATGCCGCAGACCGCGACCACGTCCCACTCCAGGCCTTTCGAGCCGTGCACGGTGAGCAGCTGGATCGCGTCCTCGTGCTGTTCGACCACCCCGGTGTCGAGGCCGCGCTCACGGTCTTCGGCAGCGGTGAGCCAGCCCAGGAACGTGCCCAGGGTGGGACGATCACCGCCGTCGGCGAACTGCGCCGCAACATCGGCGAAGGCGTCGAGGTGGGCACGGGCCGCCGCCGGGGAACGGTTCGGCTGGGCCGCCACCTCCACGTCGAGCAGGAGGGCGCGCTCGGCCTCCAGCACCAGGTCGGGCAGTGGCAGGGCAAGCCGACTGCGCAGACCGCGCAGCAGTCCGGCCAGGCGTTCCAGGCGGCGCCGTCCTTCGGCCGAGATCTGCTGCCCCTGGGCACCTTCCCAGCCGGGCTCGGGCAGGGCGTCGACGGCGTCGACGATGGACTGGTCGTCGACGACGTCGACCTGCAGGGTCACACCGTTCAGACCGGCCGGAACGTCGAGGCGCCCGTTCTCACCCCGCCAGCTCGCGGCCAGCTCGCGCGACCAGGCGCCCAGGCCGTCCAGGTCGCGAGGGCCGATGCGCCAGGCCGGGCCGGTGAGCAGCCGCATCAGGGCATCACCGCGGGTCGGGTCGTGCACCACCTCGAGAGCCGCCCGTAGGTCGGCGATCTCGGGCACGTGCAGGAGACCGCCCAGGCCGATCACCTCGACCGGCAGGTCGCGGCCCCGCAGCGCGGCCTCGATCAGCGGGAACTGCGCCCGGGCCCGGCAGAGCACCGCCACGGACTGGCGAGTGCCGTCGGCCTTCGGGTGCAGCCAGGCGTACTGGGCGATGTCGGCGATCGCCTTGGCCTCTTCCTCCAGCGTGCCGTGCCACTCCAGGCGCACCCGCCCCGGCCCGGCGCCGGGCCGGGCCGTCAGGGGCTGCACGTCGACGGTGAGGTCGGGGTCGCCCCAGATCGGTGTGCGCCGCAGCGGATCGGCGAGCTGGTTGGCCACGGCGAGGATGGCCAGGTCGTTGCGCCAGCTGGTGGACAGGTGACGCGTGGCCGCCCGGCCCCCGTCGGCGGCCGGGAAGTCCAGGCCGAAGCGCTGCAGGTTGCCGGCTGAGGCACCCCGCCAGGCGTAGATCGACTGGTGCGGGTCGCCGACCGCGATCACCGGGTGCCCACCGCCGAACAGCTCCTGCAGCAGCACCACCTGGGCGTGGCTGGTGTCCTGGTACTCGTCGAGCAGCACCACCCGGAACCGCTGCCGCTCCACCTCGCCGACGTCCGGCACCGTGCTCGCCAGCTGGGCCGCGAGCGCCACCTGGTCGCCGAAGTCGAGCACCTCCTGCTCGCGCTTGCGCCGCTGGTAGGCGTCGACCAGCGGGATCAGGGCCCGGCGGGCCTGCATGCGCTGCCCGATCGCCTTGACGTCGGCCTTCGGCTTGCCCGGCAGTGGATCGCCCGGGTTCTTCGGCAGCTCACCGATGCGTTCCACGATGCTCTCGGCCACAGCGTCGATCCGGCCGGGGTCGAGCAGGTGCTCGGCGATCTCCCCGGCCAGTGCCAGCACGGCGTCGACCACGGTGCTGCGCGTGAGCTCGACACCGGTCATGTCGCCGTCCCAGCGCTCGACCAGTTCGTCGACCAGCTGCCAGCTGCCGGCCTCCCCGAGAAGCCTTGCCCCGGGCTCGATCCCGAGTCGCAGCGCGTGGTCGCCCAGCACCGCGGCGGCGTAGGCGTGGTAGGTGGAGACCGTGACCGGCCGGGACTCCGGGGTGAGCCCCTTGCGGTGCAGGGCCCGCAGCCGGGCCCGGATGCGCTCGGCCAGCTCACCGGCGGCCTTGCGGGTGAAGGTCAGGCCCAGCACCTCGTCGGGCTCGACCATGCCGTTGGCCACCAGCCACACCACCCGCGCGGCCATGGTCTCGGTCTTGCCCGACCCGGCGCCGGCCACGACCAGCATCGGCTCGAGCGGTGCCTCGATGACGGCCACCTGCTCGGGAGTGGGTTCGGGACGCTCGAGGACGCGGGCGATCTCGGACGCGGAGATGGTGCGGGCCGGAGGGGTCCGGGTGCGGCGCTGGGAGGCCGGCGGCGGGGACTCCAGAACCGGGATGTCGAAGTCGAACCCGAGCTGCTCGTCGCTCACCGCCCCACCTGCCGGCCCTCGTTCTGCACGGGGCAGGCGCGGCGCAGGGCGCACACCCGGCACATGCTGTTGCTTTTGGCCGGGAACTGCCCGGCGGACATCCCCTCGGCCGCTCCCTGCACGAGGTTCGAGGCCCACAGGGGGTCGGTGTCTTTCGACAGCGGGAGCTGCTGCTGCACGGGCACACTCTTGTTGCCCGACCCCAGCTGCACCAGGGCCGCACCACCGGAGGCCGTGCCCTCGGGCAGTTTCAGCCCGGCCCGGGCGGCGGCCCGCGCCAGGCCGCCCTCCTCGATCGCCACCTGATAGACCCCGAGCTGCGCGTGCCGTTCCACCTCGGCCTTGGTCGGCGCCGACTTGCCCGTCTTCAGGTCGATGACGACGAGCCGGCCCTCCGCGTCCTGCTCGAGCCGGTCGACCTTGCCGCGGATGAGCGCGCGGCCCACCTCGACCTGGAGGGTCTGCTCGGTGGCCACCAGCGTGCGCCCGGCCGCGCGGGCCTGCGCGGCGTACTGGGCCATGTGCGCGACCATCTTCTCCGCGCGCCGGCGCTCGGTGTCGGCCACCCAGCCCTGCCCGAGGCCGAGCCGGTCGAAGCGCTCGGCGAGCAGGGTGCGCAGCTTGACCAGGTTGCCGTCGGGCACCTCCTCGGCCAGTTCGTGCACCAGCTCGCCGAGCCCCTGGGCCGTGGACGACGTGCGGCGCCCGCCGGAGGCGTCGAGCAGCCAGCGCAGCGAGCAGCGGTCGAACGAGTCGACCTGCGACGGCGAGACCTTCACCAGCGCATGGGATTCCCGTAGCGGCGCGGAGACCGAGACCGGGGCCAGCCCGTACCAGTCCGCCGGGTCGGCCCCGGGCACACCGGCGAGCGCGAGCCGGGCCAGCTGGCGGGCCGCGCCTTCCCGCCGGGACGTCTTGGTGAGCGGGTCGACGACCACGGCCCGTAGCTGCGCGACCAGGGCGGGCAGCGTCATCATGCGCGGCACCTCGGCCAGGGGCCGCACCTCCTGGTCGCCGCTGACCCCGTCGGGATCGACCAGGTCGAGGAACGTCGAGGGCATGACCTCGTCCGAGCGCACCGCCGTGACCAGCAGGTGGGTGCGTGCCCGGCTGACCGCGACGTGGAAGAGCCGCAGCTCGTCGTCGTGGATCGCCTTGCGCTGGGCGACGAATCCCTGGTCGCCGCGACCGTCGACCACCTCGGCCAGACGCTGGCCGCCGAGCAGCGAGTCGCGCAGGCGCAGGTCGGGCCAGGCGCCCTCCTGCACCCCGGCGACGGCGACGACGTCCCACTCCAGCCCGGCCGCCGCGGTCGCCGTGACCAGCGCGACCGCCTCGTCGGAGGGGGCCCGCTCGGCCAGGGTGTCGGCGGGTACGTCCTGGGCCTCGAGATGGTCGAGGAAGGCCTGCGCGTCGGCCCCCGGGAAACGGTCGGTGAAGCGCGCCGCCGCCTCGAAAAGGGCCATGACGGAGTCAAGGTCGCGGTCGGCCCGGGTGCCCGCGGCACCGCCGGAGAGGGCGGCGCGGCGCCAGGAGATGGCCAGGCCGGTGCGGTCCCAGATCTCCCAGAGCACGGTCTCCGGGCTGGCGTCCGGATCGGCGGCGGCCTCCCGCCCGGCGGTGAGCACCGAGGCGACGCGCCGGGCCGGCGCCGATACCCGTGGGTCGAGCGCAGCCAGGAGCGAGGGCTCGGCGAGGGCCTCGACCAGCAGGGCGTCGCTGGCCCGGCCGCCCCCACCGGCGATCTCCTCGGTGCGCAGGGCCTGGCGCAGCCGCCGCACGGCAATCGCGTCGGCGCCCCCGATCGCGCTGGTGAGCAGGTCGGAGGCCACCTCGGGGGTGAGCTCGGACGCCCGCAACACGCAGCGCAGGGCCAGTCGCAACGGCACCACGGCGATCTCGTCACGCACCGGAACCTCGGCCGTCGGGATCGCCACCGGCACACCGGCCGCACCCAGCGAACGACGCAGGGGGGCGGTGGCTTTCGTGGACCGCACGATCACCGCCATGCGCTGCCACGGCACCTGCTGCTCCAGGTGCAGACGCCGCAGGTACTGGGCGATGTACGCGCCCTCGCGGGCGGGTGAGGCGAAGACCTGGACCGCGACCGACGCCGGTCCCGCCGCGCTGTTCGTGGTCACCAGGCGATGGGAAGCCTTGCCCGCCGCCCCGATCCGCTCGGCGACCCGGCCCGCGACCGCCCGCAGCTGCGGCCCGTGGCGGTACACCGTGCCGAACGTGATGACCGGGGCGGACGAACCGTCGGCCCGCCGGAACCGATCCACCGCGTCGGCCAGGGCGGTCGGCCGGGCCCCGCGGAAGGTCTGGGTGGCCGAGTCCGGGTCGCCGGCCAGGAGGATGTCGCGCCCACCCCCCGCGATCAGCCGCAGCAGGTGCTCGGCGGCCACGGTGAGCTCGTGCGCGTCGTCCACCACCACCAGGCGGTACCGGTCGCGCTCGGCCCCGAGCAGTTCCTCGTCGTCGAGCAGCAGTTCGGTGGCGGCGTCGACGATGCCCGCCGGGTCGTAGGCGCCCGGGGACGACAGCGCCGTGACGTCGAGGTATTCGGCCATCACCTCGGCCGCGGCGACCCAGTCCGGCCGGTCGTTCAGCTCGCCCAGCCGGCGCAGGTCGCCCGGCGTGAGCCCGCGCTCGACCGCCCGCATCAGCAGGTCACGCAGCTCGTCGCGGAAGCCGCGCAGCTGCCGGATCTCGTCACCCGTGGAAGTGGGCCAGACCGGCGCGCTCCCCAGCCCCTCGGCGTGCCCGGCGAGCAGGTCGGCCAGCATCCGGTCCTGCTCGGGGCCGGAGATCAGCCGCGGCGATGGCGAACCGTCGAGCGCCATCGCCCGGTGCAGCAGCCCGAAAGCGTAGGAGTGCGGGGTGCGCGACATCGGCTCCTGCACCGTGCCCCCGATCCGCGCCGACAGCCGCTCCCGCAGTCGTGCCGAGGCCACCCGGGTCGGGGCGATGGCCAGCACCGAGCCCGGCGACAGCCCATCACGTTCCACGCGGGCCGCGACCGCCTCGATCAGCATCGTGGTCTTGCCCGTGCCCGGCGCCCCGAAGACCACCACCGGCCCGCTGCCCTGCCGCAGCCCGGTCAGCGGAACCTGGGACCGGTCCGGCTCCACCCGATCACGACCGCCCGCCCCGGGACCGACCAGCCGGACGGAGGGCCCGGCCGGACGACGCTCACGGATAGCGGTGCTCATGGCCCAACATCAGACCACAAGCCACCGACAAGTCGGACCGCGGACGAACCAGCCCCTCCAGTCGGCGTGACCGCCGTCGCCGTCCCCGGCACCGCATCTCCCCGGCACCGCATCCCCCCGGCACCGCATCCGCGCCGCTCCTCCTTCGGGGCCCTGGTCGACGCGCCGGGGCAGACCGAACGCCGGGTCTCGCCACCCGAGGTCGCCCAGGAGGTCGGTGTTCCCCGGGAACGCACCCGTCGGCCGGATGAAGGACGGTGGCGGCCTGTCCTCCTGCCGGATGCCCCCTGCCGCACCACTCTCCCGTCGCGCCACGCCCACTCCTGCCCACACTCCTGCCCATGCCTGCCGACGAGAGCCGACGAGAGCCGACGAGAGCCGACGAGAGCCGACGAGAGCCGACGAGAGCCGACGAGAGCCGACGAGAGCCGACGAGAGCCGACGAGAGCCGACGAGAGCCGACGAGAGCCGACGACGATGTGTACACCTGGTACACCCGGTACCGGATGTACCAGGTGTACACATCGCGCACCCGTCCGTACTCATGCCGGGGTCGCGTCCTGGCCGAACAGAACGCGACAGAACATCACCGGACACGACAGGACGCAGCCATACACAACAACCGACCACGCCTGCGGAGGCCGGCCGCCATGCCCGTCGAGGACGAGGAAGACAGCAGCGGGGCACATCCTGGCCTGAGGCGAGGGATTACCCGATCACACACCACAGAGGTGGGCGCCTCCGAGAAAGGTGCGCAACCGCGTCCTCAATTCTCGTCGTCATCATCGGGAGACCAGCGCGCCCGCCGCATGTCCACCCGATCGCCGCCCGGCCGCATCGGCGTGCGCTCCGACCGGTACTGCGCCAGCGCCCGGGCCTCGTGCCCGGAGGGCGGCATCCCGCCCGCCCGCAACACCCGCCACCAGGGCGCCAGGCTGCCCCACCGGGACATCACCTTCCCCACCTGGCGCGGGCCACCCCGGCCGATCAGTGCGGCCACGTCCCCGTAGGTCAGGACGCGCCCCGGCGGGATGGCGTTCACCACATCCAGCACATCGGCGACGAAGGTCTCGGCGGTGGAGGCGCTTTCATCTTCCGAATCATCAGTATCACCAGCCACCGGGTCCTGCGGAAATGGCATGTCCGACCTCTCTCACGATCCCTGTGACCCGCTGTGCCGCAGACTCATCCGTTCGACCGATGCCCGATGAGTAGGACGCCGGAAGGGCCTAAGCTTCCCTGACCCGCCACCGCCCCTCCAAGCCGCCAGCCCCTCGGACACTCCCGCCGACAGATCGCGGACATGGTCTTCTCCTCGCCGACGTTCCTGTTCCTCTTCCTGCCACTGACCCTCCTGGCCTACCTCCTGGTGCCCCGGTCGTGGCGGAACGCCTGCCTCCTGCTGGCCAGCATCGTGTTCTACGTCTGGGGTGCGGGAGGGCACGTGTTCGTGCTGCTCTACGTGGCCGTCGTCAGCTTCTACGGCGCCCGGGCGGCCGGGCGAGCAAGAACGAGAGTCACAACCGAGGACGGGAAACCCCTTCCGGCAGCCTCCCGCCGCGAGATCGCCACCCTGATCGCGCTCGTCCTAGTGCCGATCGTGCTCTACAAGTACCTGCCCCCGGTGACGCAGTTCGTCGCGTCCACAGCCTGGCCGGGCGCCCCGCAGATCCACTGGGCACTCCCCCTGGGCATCTCCTTCTTCACGTTCCACGCGATCTCCTACGTGGTCGACGCCGGCCGCGGCGATCTGCCCCCGGAGGAGTCGCCCCGCGACTACCTGCTCTACCTGTTCCTCTTCCCGCACCAGATCGCCGGGCCGATCGTGCGGTACTCCGAGATCGTCCACGAGCTGAAGGACAGCCGGGAGGTCACGCTGGGCAACGCCACCTACGGCCTGACCCGGTTCGCCTGGGGGCTGACGAAGAAGGCTTACATCGCCGACTCGGCCGGCATCGTGGCGGACGCGGCCTTCGGTACCCCGGGCGGAAGTCTCAGCTCCAGTACCGCCTGGATCGGGGCCCTGGCCTACGCAATCCAGATCTATTTCGACTTCAGCGGCTATTCGGACATGGCGATCGGTCTGGCGGCAATCTTCGGATTCCGGTTTCCGGAGAATTTCCGTTCGCCCTATACCGCGGCCGGGCCCGCCGAATTCTGGCGGCGCTGGCACATGACCCTGTCGCGCTGGTTCCGGGACTACGTCTACATTCCCCTGGGCGGCAACCGTCACGGAATCCGCCGCGAGTACGCCGCCCTGCTGATCACCTTTCTCCTGACCAGCCTCTGGCACGGGGCGACCTGGGGATTCCTGGTGTGGGGCGGGCTGCACAGTCTGGCGCTGCTCGCCGAGCGCGTCACGGGTCTGCACCGCCAGACCCCGGGCATGCTTCTCACAGCGCTGCGACGAGCGGCGATGGCGACGTTCGGGGTGTGCAGCTGGGTGCCGTTCCGGGCCCCGACGCTGACCGGGGCGATCGACGTCTGGCAGGCGATGTTCACGTTCCAGGGAGGCGAACCATCACCAGACGTCTACATCACCCTGACCCCCTGGAACGAGCTCGCTCTGATGCTGGGGTTACTGGTGTTTCTGCTGCCGCGCAACACCACGGGCTTTCAACTGATTCACGGTGGGCATTCCGGAGGATTGACATTCCGCTATCCCCTGGCCGCAGTCACTGCGCCGGTCCTGCTGGCGGTTGCGGTGATCTCGGTGCTCTGGCTGGATTTCAGCCCGTTCCTGTATTTCCAGTTCTGATTGTTCTGCCATGCTGTTCTTCGTGGGCCGAACCATCATCCTTCCCGACGACGACGAGCCCGAGCATTTGTCGGGTCCGGGCGACCGGGCAGCCGGACCGGCCGGGTCGTTCAGCGGGTTCGGCTCCCGCGACGGCGTGTCCCCTTCACCCTTCGCCGTCGCTGTGCGTCACGCCGAGCATCCCGACCGGCTGGAAATCGTCCATCACCCGGCGCCGGAGGCCGGCGTGGACGAGACACCGGACGAGCCGGGTTCTTCCGCCGCGCAGGAGCTCGACGATCTACTCGCCCGGTTCCGCGCCGAACGTCAGCGCAGGCGCAGCGTGAGGGCCGCCCGGGTGCTGGTAGCCCTGTTCGCCGTCGCGCTGCTCGCGGTCTGGCTGCTCGACCCACCCCTGCCGTGGGGCGACGAGAACCGTGACCTGACGTCGTTCCCGCGCGTCTCCCCCTCGGGAATCCTCAGCGGCGCCGACTCCCAGCAGACCGACGCCGCGCTGCGCGACCGCCTGGCGCTGCGCCAGTACGTCACCGAAGCGATCGGTGAGGCCTCGCGCGACCGGCTCGGCACCAGCCTGAACCCGGCCGTGGTGCTGGGCAAGAACCGCACACCGTTCCTCTCCGAAGACTTCACGCTGCCCTGCCGGTACCCGTTCGACGCCGCCGCGACCCGGGCCGGGCTCGCCAAGCTCACCCAGATCGCTTCCGGCACCGGCAAATCCATCATGGTGGCAATCGCGCCGGACAAGTCGGCGATCATGAGCGACATCCTCGGCCCGCGCGCCGACGCCCTCCTGGCCTGCGCCGACCAGGTACGCAGCACGACCGAGCAGACCTGGCCGGTCACCGGCGGCCTGGCCACCGGGCCGGTCGTGACCAGCTGGGACCAGCTCCAGGCGGCGCAGGACGAGGCCCCGGGCTCGGTGTTCCAGAAGGGCGACAGCCACTGGACCAGCCAGGGCGCCCTGGTCTGGTCGAAGACCGTGATCGACGCGCTGATCGCCCGGGGCGAGGCACCCGGATCGCTGGCCGGGGCCCCCCACGCGGTGCAGGTGCAGGACGAGCAGGCCGACAACGACCTCTACCGGCTGATGGGCATCTCGAAGAAGGCGATGGTGCCCGTCTACCAGGTGACCCGCAAAGACGTGACGATCCGCGCCCGCACCATGAAATCGCCCTCCGGCCGAGGTATTGCCGTGTTCCGGGCGTGGTCGACCAGTGCCCCGATGATCGACGGCCGCACGCTGGTGGTGAACGACTCGTTCATCTCCCGCGCCGAGGGCCTGCTGGCGCCGTACTTCACCGATCTCGAGGTGATGCACTGGTCCGACTTCCTCACCGCGGTGCAGGACGACGACCTGCCGGAGTTCGACCGGATCATCATCGAGACCGTGCAGCGCGGCTGGCCCCAGCGCGCGGGCTGGCTGGAAGAGGGTCAGCCGATGTACGAGTCGCTGGCCGCCGAGCTGGGAACCCCGGCGAAAGACGAAACCAGCACCTCCGACGAGTAACTCACGGCAGTTGTCGGTAGCGCGGGACGATCACCACGAGCGCGCACACCAGCACCGCGAGCAGGCCTGCCCCACCGCCGTACGTCGCCACCAGGTAGGGCAGGCTCTGCGTGCCGGGACGGGTCAGGGCCGCCCGGAACCCGATCGCCGATCCGACACCCGCGCAGAACAACACGATCGTCCAGACCCGGGCCGAAACCATCCGGGACACAGGCGCGACCCGTGGCGCGACCGGCTGCGCGACCGGTTGGGGCATCGTCCGCACCCACCAGCGCCATAACGCCCCGCCGATGAACAACAGCCCGACGATGCTGCTCGCGACCTGCGCCCAGCGGGCCCCGAGCATGCTGCCGTGCTGCTGCGCGAGCCAGGAAAGGTGCGCGGTACCCCAGCGGTCCGGATGCGTGAACTCGTCCCAGAAGACATGTGTCACCGCGCCGACGAGCAGGGAGACCACCACGAGCGCGGCCGCCCGGAGGGTGCCCAGGTTCTGCCGCAGCGGTACCGGCAACTCCCCCACCCGGTCGCGCACCGGCCGCGGCGAGACCGCCACGGCCAGCGGCGCGATCAGCACCTGCCAGACCGCGAACGCGAAAAGGCCCATCAGCAGGTCCAGTCCGACGATTCCGGTGATCGTGTGGCTGGCGTGCGAGACGGACCAGCGGGCCCCGGTCGGCAGCGGGAAGTAGTAGACGAGGTCGGGCGTCATGCTGCCGATCACCAGCGCCGACGGCACCAGGCCGGTACGCAGGAACGGCAGCACGGCGGCCGGGTGACTCCCCGTGAAGGGCATGTAGTACTCCGAATCGTTATATTGCAGACGGTTCCCTCGAAATGCGCGCTTCCGGGGCTGCCCTCAAGATCGTCTCATCGCCCGGTGATCATCGGGCAGTAACCGTCCCTTCCCCCTCGGGGACCTACCCAGGAGGTAACCGTGCTTGCGATTGCTGCCGCCGTGGCCTTTGGCCTTGCTCTGCTTCTCGACTTCGCGAACGCCGACCTCGGCGACGCGTTCACGAACACCACGCTGACCACGCTGGGGCTGTTCCTGCTGGCGCTGCACTTCGCCGGCGTCGGTACCCGTGGCCGGAGCCACCGCTGACCTCTCGGCTCCGGTAGTTCTGCCGACAGTCGTTCCAGCAGTGGACGACGTGGCTCAGTAGCGCGGTTGCGTCGGGTCGATCTCATCGATCCATCGCAAGACGCCTCCGGGTACGTGAGCCACGTCGTCCAGCCCTGCGTCATGGGCCATTTCGAGAGCCTGAGCAGACCGTCCGCCGCTCTTGCAGTGCAGTACCACCGGACGCCCCTGGGCGACCTCCGCGAGGAGAGCACCCGCGTCCCCAGTTCGCAGCACCGACCAAGGCAACCCGACCGCACCGGGGATCGACGCGATCAGCCGTTCTTCGGGTTCCCGCACGTCGACCAGCACGAAATCATCCTCGCCGCGCCCGCGTCGCTCCAGGCGCCGGGCCAGTTCCCCCACGCTGACCTCGCGAACCTCGCCGCCCGAGCCGCCGGGAGCCGAGATACCGCAGAACGCCTCGTAATCGGCGGCCAGTTCCCCGACCGGCACCGCATCGGGGGCGGGCCGCACCCGAATCGTCTGCCACGTCATCCCGGCCGCGTCGAACAGCATGATCCGGCCCAGAAGTGGTTCTCCAACACCGGTGATCAGCTTGATCGCCTCGGTCGCCATGACCGAGCCGATGGCCGCGCACGTCACCCCCAGCACGCCCCCCTCGGCGCACGACGGCACCGCACCGGGCGGCGGAGGCGTGGGGTGCAGGTCGCGATAGGTCACCGGCACATGCCCCTGCGGCGGGCGGGACCAGAACACCGAAACCTGCCCGTCGAAACGGAACACCGAGCCCCAGACCAGCGGAACCCCGGCTATCGAACAGGCGTCGCCGACCAGATAACGCGTGGCAAAGTTGTCCGTGCCGTCGAGCACCACGTCGTGCCCCTCGATGACGTCCAGGGCGTTGTCGCGGGTGATCCGGGCTCGCAACGGTTTTACCGTCACCAGCGGGTTCAGCTCGGTCAGGGCCCGCACCGCACTGTCGACCTTGGGCGTGCCCGTCGCCGACCCGGCGTGCAGCACCTGCCGGTGAAGGTTCGACACCTCCACCACGTCGTCGTCGATCACGCTGATGGTGCCGACCCCGGCCGCCGCCAGATAGGTCAGCACCGGGCTGCCCAGACCCCCGGCGCCGATCACCAGCACCCGGGCGTTCTTCAGCCGCCGCTGCCCGACACTTCCCAGGCCGGGCAGGAGCACCTGCCGCGAGTACCGGGTGAACTCGTCCGCGGTGAGCTCGTCACCGGGCTCGACCAGGGGCTCCATCGACGGCTTCACGGGTGCGGCCAGGGATTGGGCTTGCAGCCGAGCAGGCCCTTCGTCTGCTGCATCATGAGCGGCGCCCGCTTCCCCTGGCCGGCGCAGTACTCGTGACCGTGGCCGAGGGCGTGACCCACCTCGTGGTTGACGACATAGTGGCGGTAACCCGTCCGGTCCTTCTTATATTCGGGAATGGCCTTGGTCCACCGGTACGTGGTCAGCACCACCCGTCCGCCGTTACGGCAGGAGAGCTTGCCGAACGTCTTCAGCGGCAGGCACATCGACGCCGAGGTCTGCGGGCTGGCCAGCGTCACCGTGGTGAAGGCCTCCGATGCCTCGTCGGTGCGGGCGAAGCGCCGGGTGCCGTTCTCGGTCCAGCTGCGGTCGTCGTTCAGGGTGGCCAGCACGAAGTCGGCGAACTTCTCGCCGTCGATCGCCACACCCTTCTCGACCTGCACCCGCACCTTGTAGACCTTGCCCTTACCCGGGGCCTTGGCCGTGCCCTTCACCGTCGTCAGCGTGCCCGTGGCCTTCCACTTCACCTTCGCCGAGGTCAGACCCGCCTCCACATCGGCCTCGGTAAGGCCCTGGGGCAGATCGGCGGTGTCGTCGGTGGTGGACGTGGTGTCCGACTCGCCGGTGGCGGTGCCGGTGGACGTCAGGGTGGCCGTCGTCGCGCTGCCGGTCGGGGCACTGATGGAGGACGAGGTTGAGGACGAGGTGGTGGACGCGGTCGCGGAGGCTCCCTCCGACGATCCCGAGCAGCCGGTCAGGGCCAGCGCCATCACGGCCAGCAGGGCCGCCGCCCGGAACCGGACCGCGGGCTCGTCCGCTTTCGCCGTGTTCCGGGTGCCCAGAACATCCATGCTGTCGCCCACCACATCCGGCCTGGTCGAGCTCATTCCGGCTAATCCCTCCTGTACGGCCACTTCCCGTCCGGCACGCTACCGGCCCCGGCGAACCCTGAGAGCCGGGAGTACAGCCAGGTGACTGACGTGACTTCCGTGGGCGAAGACGGGCAGGCTGGACGCCGGCGCCCTCGAGGGAGAGGGTGCAGCAAGAGGATGGTTAGGAACTCGTAGGTAGCGGCTATACCCCTTTACCTGATGCTGAAACGTGGGAACGATCACCCGAATAGATGTACCTGGTGCCGCAGAGTGTCTAGGTGCACCGCAATTTGGTAACGCCTCGTAGCCTTACAATCACTTAAAGCATCGGAATCGCGGGGGCGCAGCCGAAGCGTCTTAGCATCCGCTGACGGGCACTGATGCGGGGAGGCAAGCAATGTCGACACCAGAGGTGCGCTCGCGCGGAACCCGGCTGCCGAGGACGGCACGACGCAGCCAATTGCTCGGAGCAGCGCGAGAGGTTTTCGTGGCTCAGGGCTATCACGCGGCTGCGATGGACGAGATCGCCGAGCGTGCCGGCGTCAGCAAGCCGGTCCTCTACCAGCACTTCCCTGGTAAACGGGATCTGTACCTGGCGCTGATCGAACAGCATTCCGCCGAGGTGGTGGAATGCCTGCGCGGGGCGATCGAGGGCACCACCGACAACAAGATGCGGGTCGCCGGGGCGATGGGGGCTTTCTTCGATTTCATCGACCGGGAGAACGAGTCGTTCCGGCTCATCTTCGAGTCCGACCTGACCAACGACCCGGACGTCCGGGCGCGTGTGGAGTCGGTGAACGAGCAGTGCGGGCGGATGGTCGCCGAGCTGATCCACGAGGAGTCCGGGCTGCCCTGGCCGGAGTGCGAGCTCATCGGGATGGGCCTCTCCGGCATGGCCCACGTCGCTGCGCGCTACTGGCTGCAGAAGGGGCGCCAGATGCCCCGGGAGGAAGCGGTACGCCTGCTCGCCGGGATCACCTGGCGGGGTATCGCGGCCATTCCCCTGCAGGAGAACGAAGACATGCTGCCTGGTCAGCCGAGCACTCCCCGCCCGGTGACCGACCTGACCGGGCTGGGCGAGAGCCAGCCGGCGACCCACCTGTCCTGACCCCCGGCGAAGGGCCCGGAACGCCCCGGGCGGGGCCCGGCGATTCCGCTGTCGGCTAATCATGCGTGCCGCCCGGTTCAGCGCGCCTTCTGGCGGTTAGGCTTCGTCGACCAACGACAACGCCACCCCGCGAGGGGGCCGGCAAGGACGGAAGGGGCCACTCGCGTGGAGGTCAAGATCGGCGTCCGGGACATCCCGCGCGACATCGTGCTGGAGTCCGACGACTCGGCCGAGTCGGTCGCGAACGCGGTCGAGGCCGCGATCAGCGGCGGCTCGCTGCTGCGCCTCAAGGACGACAAGGGCCGCACGATCGTCGTTCCGGGCAACCTGATCGGCTACGTCGAGATCGGCGCGGAAGAGACCCGTCGCGTAGGTTTCGGCACGATCTGAGTTCGTGAACCGAGAAGGCGCCGCTCCCGGTCATCCCGGGGCGGCGCCTTCTTCACGTCCTGGGCCCTGAGCTCTAGGCGGACAGGCCCATCTCGGCCATCCGCCGGGTGTGCTGCTCGGTGATCCGGCTGAACATCGACACGATCCCCACCAGGCCCATGCCCGGGTGCTCGTCGGTACCGGTCAGCAGGGTGGAGAAGGTGTCCCGGTCGGCCGCGACCCGCTGGCCCTGGCTGAGGGCCTCCCCCACCAGGCGGCGACCCCACAGCGCCAGCCGGCTGCCCTTGATCGGGTCCTCACTGATCGCCTGCCGCACCTCCTGCAGGACGAACGACATCCGCTGCCCGGCCTCCAGGGTGCCCAGCACCAGGTCGCGGGTCTCGTCGTCGACGTAGGTGCTGATCTCCCGGTAGAAGTCGGAGGCGATGCCGTCCCCGACGTAGAACTTGACCAGGCCCTCCAGCCAGTCCGAGGGCCGGGTGCGCTCGTGGAATCCGTCCAGCGCCTCCACGAACGGGGCCATCGCCTGCTCGGGGTCGGCGCCGATCTCCACGAGGCGGGCCCGCAGCCGGTCGTAGTGCGCGAACTCGGTGGCGGCCAGGGCGGCCATGTCCGCCTTGGCCGAAAGGCGTGGGGCAAGGTCCGCATCCGTGGAAAGTCGGATGAACGCGCTCAATTCGCCATAAGCCAGCGTGCCCAGTAGATCAACAACGGCCGCCCGGTATGCCGGATCGGTGAACCTGTCCTCCTGCTGCTCCATGATGAGGAGGGTATCCAGCCCCGGACCAGGTAGGATCAGTTAGTTAGAGGTAACTGTTAGACCCGTAAGTGGATGACCGGTCGCTAACACGGTCGGCTTCCGAATGCCGCAGCGCGGCCCGCCGGAGCGCCTTTTCCTTCGCCACCCCACCGGGGTCGGCGCGATCCGGCCGCAGGCCTGCGCCCCCGAAGAGTTAGGCACTGCGTGTCCGCTTCACCGAACGATTCAGAGATCCAGAATTCTTCCAGCGAGCCGGGCGACACCGTCGACCCGCTGGCGATCGCCGACCCGATCGAGGCCCTCGACAAGGCCGGCGAGATCGTCGCCGTCGTCGAGAACGAGGCCGGGGCCGCCCCCGTCGCGGGCTGGGCCGAGCTGGGCACCGACCCGCGCATCACCGACGCGCTGATCAGCGCCGGCATGACCGCGCCGTTCCCGATCCAGTCGATGACCCTCCCCGTCGCCGTCAACGGTGGCGACGTGATCGGCCAGGCCAAGACCGGTACCGGCAAGACCCTCGGCTTCGGCATCCCGCTGCTGCACCGGGTCACCGGCCCGAAGGACGAGGGCTTCGCCGAGATGGCGCTGCCGGGCGCCCCGCAGGCCCTGGCGATCGTGCCGACCCGCGAGCTCGCCACCCAGGTCGCCGAAGACCTCAAGGTCGCCTCGAAGAACCTCAGCGTGCGGATCCTGACCGTCTACGGCGGCCGGGCCTACGAACCGCAGGTCGAGGCCCTGAAGAAGGGCATCGAGGTGGTCGTCGGTACTCCCGGCCGCCTGCTCGACCTGGCCCAGCAGGGCCTGCTGAACCTGGCCCACGTGCGCACCCTGGTGCTCGACGAGGCCGACGAGATGCTCGACCTGGGCTTCCTGCCCGACGTCGAGAAGCTCATGTCCCTCACCCCCGACGGCCGTCAGACCATGCTGTTCTCGGCGACCATGCCGGGTGCCGTGGTGTCGCTGGCCCGTAAGTACATGACCCAGCCCACCCACATCCGCGCCAGTGACCCGGACGACTCCGGCGCCACGGTGCTCGCGACCGCGCAGTTCATCTACCGCGCCCACGCGATGGACAAGGTGGAGATGCTGGCCCGGCTGCTGCAGGCCGAGGGCCGCGGGCTGTCGATCATCTTCACCCGCACCAAGCGCACGGCCGCCAAGGTGGCCGACGACCTGGCCGACCGGGGCTTCGCCGCCGCGGCGATCCACGGTGACCTCGGTCAGGGCGCTCGCGAGCAGGCGCTGCGGGCCTTCCGCAACGGCAAGATCGACGTGCTGGTCGCGACCGACGTGGCCGCCCGCGGTATCGACGTCGACAATGTGACGCACGTGGTCAACTACGCCTGCCCGGAAGACGAGAAGACCTACCTGCACCGCATCGGCCGCACCGGCCGGGCCGGCAACACCGGTGTCGCGGTCACGTTCGTCGACTGGGACGACATCCACCGCTGGGTGATGATCGACAAGGCCCTCGACCTGGGCATCCCGTCCCCGGCCGAGACCTACTCGACCTCGCCGCACTTCTCCGAGGACCTGCACATCCCGGCGGGGGTCAAGGGCACGCTGCCCCGGGCCTCGCGCACCCGGGCCGGGCTGGCCGCCGAAGAGGTCGAAGACCTGGGCGAGACCGGCAAGCGCGGTGGCGGGGCCAAGGTGACGTCCCGGCGTGACGGTGGTCGCGACAGTGGCGGCCGGGACAGTGGCGGCCGGGACGGCGGCGGCCGTGACGGCGGACGTGACCGGGGCCGTGACGGCGGTGGCCGCTCCCGGAGCCGGGGTCGCGACGAGTCGGGTACCCCCTCCGAAAACTCCGGTCCCGACGAGGTCACCGGTTCCGACGAGTCGGCCGAGCCCCGGACCCGGCGTCCGCGGGCCCGTCGGCGCATGCGCTCCGGCGTTCCCGTCGACGGCGCGGCCGCCGAAGGCACCCAGGGCCCGGACGAGGCTCCCGCGGTGACGGCGGCGTCCGGTACGCCGACCGACGCGGCCGGCAGTTCCCCGGCCGGCGACTCCACTGACGGTGGTGATGCGGACGGCGAGGCCGCCCGCAAGCGCCGCCGGCGTCGTCGCGGTGGCCGGGGCTCGGGCTCGGGTTCGTCCGCGGCGGAGAGTGCCCCCGCCTCGGCGGGTTCCACCGAGAGCTGAGTTCTTCCCCCAACGCCCGTGGCCCGCACCGAAAGGTGCGGGCCACGGGCATTTTGCCGACCATCGCGGAAGGTGAGGGGCCGGACCGGGGGTGGTGGACGTCCTCAGTCCGGCTCGGCGAGACCCCCTGGGAGCTACAACGCGCCGGCCTCGCCCGGCGACGCGTTGTGCATGCTGTGCGCACCCCGGGAAGGCCTGGCCGGGGCGACCTTCCGGCCGCCGAAGCGCCAGGCCCGGAGCAGACCGTCGGCGATCCGGAAGTAGGCGCGGGCCCCCGACGAGCTCGGCGAGGTGGCGATGATCGACGTGCCGACGCTGGGGGCCTCGGCGAACTTCACCGAGCGCGGGATCGGGTTGAGCACCGGCACCCGGTAGCGTCGCTTCACGTCACCGAGCACCGCGCGGGCGTGCGTCGAGCGCTTGTCGTACATGGTGGGCAGCAGACCCCGCACACGCAGCCGCGGGTTGAGCAGACGGTGCACGTCGGCCACGGTGTCGAGCAGCTGCCCGACACCCCGGTGGCTGAGCATCTCGCACTGCAGGGGCACGATCACCTCGTCGGCCGCGGCGAGCGCGTTGAGCGTAAGCAGGCCCAGGCTGGGTGAGCAGTCGAGAAGGATGACGTCGTAGGTGGAGAGCACCTCTTCGAGGCCGCGGCGCACCACGAACTCGCGCTGGGGCGCGGGCAGCAGCATCGCCTCGGCGGCCAGCAGGTCGATGGTGGAGGGCACCAGGTCCATGCCCTCGCTGGTGCGCAGGCGGGCCATCGACAGGTCGACCTCACCGCGCACCACGTCGGAGATCGAGTACTCGACCACGTCGGGGTCGATGCCCAGGCTGAAGGTGAGGGACGACTGCGGGTCCAGGTCGATCAGGAGGACGCGGAGCCCTCTCAGCACGAACGCGGCACCGAGCGAAGCCACCGTGGTGGTCTTGGCGACGCCACCCTTCTGGTTGGCGACGGCGATTACGCGGCCCATGCATCTGCTCCCGAAGACGGCGGGCCGGAAAGACCCGCTTTCAGACTATCGACAGACTGTGTCCGATTGGGCCGACGGAGGGCTCGACAGGCGATCAAGGGTCGAATCCGACAGGCTTGACCCATGGCAGCGAGCGCTACGGAAGACAGGTGGGAACGGAGCGGCGTGCTCCTCCCCCTGGCCGGCGCTGCCCTGCGGACGGTGGATCATGAATCCGACCGCAGGCAGCCAGGATCCGACCAGACTGCTGCGGGCAGAGCGCGGGCAGCCTGGGGACGGCGAGGGCAGATGGAGCAGGTGGAGACCGGTGCGGCGGTACGGCACCAGCAGGAGAACTGGGACCAGCTGGAGCATCCCGCGGACTCCGGTCTCACCGACGACCAGGAACCCGAGCATGATGCTGATCACGATGGGCTGGGTCAGTGGGGCCTTTTCGGACCGCGCACCGTCACCTGGCGCGTGCACTCCGACCCTCTGATCGGCCTGGCGACACTGCGGGGTCTGGCGATGCAGGTACTCCACCCGGAGGGGATGGCGAACGTGTTCGCCACGGCCCGGAGGGTGGACGACCCGTGGGACCGCCTGCAGTGGTCACAGCGGCACATGGGTGCGGTGATCTTCGGTAACAGCATCGAGGCCGCCATGACCGGCGCCCGGTTGCGCGCGGTGATGGGACAGGTCAGCGGCTGGGCCAGTGACGGTGACGAGTTCCGTGGCGACGACGAGGAACTCGTGCTGTGGATGCACTGCTGCCAGGTCGCCTCGTTCATCGAGGTCACGCGGCGGGGTGGGCTCGACCTGACCGATGCCGAGCACGACGCCTACATCCAGGAACAGGTGCGTACGGCCGCGGTCTGGGGCCTGGAGCCCGACCAGGTTCCGGCCACGCGGCGTGACCTGGCGCGGTACTTCCGCCGGGTGCGTCCGCAGCTGCGGATGACGCACGAGGCCCGGGCCTTCATCTCCTCGCTCCTGAGCCCGGCCGTGCCCGAGCTGATTGCCATGACCCAGCGCAACCGCCCGTCATGGGCTCCGGTCGCGGGGCTGGCCTGGTCTTCGCTGCCGGGCTGGGCCCGGTCGATGTATTCGTCGGGGCCCGGCGACGGGGCCGGTTCGCTCACGCCGTCGGCGGCGACGGTGGCCCTGCACTCGCTGCGTGACGCGTTGCTCGTCGCGCGTCACTGATGTGCGGTTCGCAAGCGACACGCCCGACCTGACCCGTTCGGCGGGGTGGGTTCGCATCAAGTAGGCAAACCGCCACGGAAAGTTCGCATTCAAGACCCAGAAGTGGGCGTCAGCCATTACTCTGACTCCTGCCCGGCCTCCCGGTCGGTGGCTCTGACCAGCACACCGACCCAGACGAGGCGGTCCGCGCGGATGAACCGAGTGCCCGTTCCCGGCAGCCGGGCCGGGGTCGACCACGACCTGCTCGACCAGCTCAGCGGCCAGGTGCGTGCTCTGGCAGCGGACTATCTGGTCCAGTCGCCCATCGCCCTGGTGAACCCGGTCTGGCGGCTGCGGCGTGAGGTGTTCGAGCTGCTGGAGAAGCGGCAGCGTCCCAGCCTGACCGCGCCGCTGTACTCGCTGGCCGGCCGGCTGTGCGCCCTGATCGCCCACGCCAGTGCCGATCTCGGCGATCCGGTGGCGGCCGAGACGAACACCCGCACGGCCTGGCTGTGCGCCGAGCTGGCCGACGACGACTCGCTGCGGGCCTTCATCCGCTGGGTCCAGTCCAACGTGGCCTACTGGGGCGGCGACTACCCGGGGGCGGCCCGCATCGCTCTCAGCGGTCGCCGGCATGCCACCAAGGGCAGCAACCTGCTGCGCCTGGCCAGCGCGGAGGCCCGGGCCTGGGCCGCGTGCGGCCAGACCCGCGAGGTGGAGCAGGCCCTCACCGTGGCGCAGGCCGAACGCGACCGGACCACCGGGGACGACCACCAGGCCGGGGTCTTCCGGTTCGAGCCGGGCAAGGCGGCCTACTACGCCAGCGAGGCCTGGCTGGCCCTGGGAGGAGTACCCAACGCCCGGCTGGCGGCCCGGGAGGCCACCGAGGCGCTCGGTCTGCTGCAGTCAGTTCCCGCTCAGCGCTCCCCCGAGCTGGTCGCGGCCGCCCGCCTGGACCTGTGCAACGCCCACCTGGCCCTGTCCGACCTCGACGCCGCGGCCGGCGAGCTGCGCGAGGTGCTGTCCCTGCCCGCCGACAATCGCACCGGGCCGATCGTGGGCCGGGTCGCCACGGCGGCCGGCACGCTCCAATCGCCCGAATTCACCCGTTCGGCCCTTTCCCGGCAGCTCCTGGATGAGATCGCCTTGTTCCGGGCCTGTCCGGCCCGGCGCGACCTGTCGGACGCCCTGACGTAATCGCCCGACCACACGGCTCTGCGAAACGGAGATCCGCATCGTGCTGCCCCCTTCCGCCCGGCCGTCACCCCTGTCCGGCCCGGAACGCTCTTTCCAGGTGGCCGTGTGCGGCCCCCGGAACTGCACCGACGAGCAGGCCGAGGCGGCGCACCGGGTGGGTGAGCTGCTCGCCCGGGCCGGGGTGACGGTGATCTGCGGCGGCGGCACCGGGGTGATGGCCGCGGTCGCCTCCGGGGCCCGCGCCCAGGGCGGCACCGTGGTCGGCATCCGCCCAGGCCCCGACACCACCGGCGCCAGCCCCGACCTGTCGGTGACGATCGTGACCAATCTCGGCGAGGCCCGTAACGCGGTCATCGTCTGGAGCGCCGACGCGGTGATCGCCGTGGGCGGGTCGTGGGGCACGCTCAGCGAGGTCGCCCTGGCCCGCCGGCGCGGTGAGGTACCGGTGGTGGTGCTCGACGGCTGGCACGTGGTCGGGAAGGACGGCGAACTGGTAGACGCTGGGATCGCCTACGTCGACAGTCCGGAAGAGGCCGTCCGGCAGGCCCTGCAGAACGCCTAACCGAGCTGCGAGACCCAGGGCACCTTGTCCTCGGAGGCCGCTCTTCCTTCCGGGCAGTGCCGGCGGAAGTCGCAGTACGAGCATCCCGGTGAGGGTTTCGGCGGGAAGACGTCGCGGCCCTGGGCGTGGGCCCGATCGCCCGCAGCGGCCGCCTCACCCAGCGAGTTCGCCTCGGCCAGGCGGCTTTCCAGGCCCGCCCGGTCGTAGCGGGCCACCGCCCGGGTGCCCGAGGGCAGGTGGTGCAGCTCGACCTGCACGCACGGCCGGCGGTAGGTGCGGGCCGTGCCGACGGCATACACGGCCAGGGCGAGGCTGGCGAAGGCGTCGGACTCGTCCGGGGCCCGGCGCCCGGTCTTGTAGTCCACCACCACGAGTTCCCCGCCGCGCTGGTCGATCCGGTCGACCCGGCCGGACAGCGACAGCCGTTCGGTCTTCGCGGTGACCGTCTTCTCCACCCCGGCCGGTACGGCCATCGGGTCCTGCGCCGAGCCGAAGAGGTACTTCCGCACCCACTCCACGGCGCGCCGCCCGGCCGCGGCCGACTGCTCACGGTCTGCGAAACCATCGTTGAGCCAACGCTTCCGCACCAACTGGGAAGCCCGTTCGGTCGTCCTCAATTTCACCGGTGTACCCCACCAGTCGGCGAGCGCCGAGTGCACCGCGGCCCCGATGCTGGTGTGCGCCCAGGCCCCGCCCCGCGACGGCTGGGGCTTGTCCAGGTAGGTGAACCGGTAGCGGCGCGGGCAGTCCTGCCAGGTGGCCAGGCGCGTCGGGGTGCACGGGTAGAGCGGTTCGGGCATGCCGATCAGCTCGAGCTGGTCGTGCTGCTGGCCCTGGTCCTGCTTCACGGCCGCACCACCCGCTCCGGTGTGCCCTTCGCGATGATGGCCTCCAGCACCTCGGGGGCCGTGGTGTGCTCACCGATCCGGTTGACCTTGCCGGTGCCGTGGTAGTCGCTGGAGCCGGTCGTCAGCAGCCCGAGGTCGGCGGCCAGCCCGCGCAACCGCACCCGATCGGCCTCCTCGTGATCGCGATGCTCCACCTCCAGGCCGGCCATCCCGGCCCGGGCCAGCGTGGCGATGTCGTCGTCGGACACCAGCCGCCCCCGTTTTCCGGCGCGGGGGTGGGCCATCACCGGCACCCCGCCCGCGGCGATCACCAGCCGCACGATCAGGTCGGCCTCGGGCGAGTGGTAGGGCAGGTAGTAGCGTGAGCGGCCGTTCAGCACGGTGGCGAAGGCCTCGTCGCGGCTGGCCACGGCCCCGGCCTCGACCAGGGCGTCCGCGATGTGGGGGCGGCCCACGGCGACGTCGGGCCGGCAGTGACGCTGCACGTCGGCCCAGGTGATGTCGAAGTCTTCCGACAGCCTCTGCACCATCCGCTCCGCCCGGGTCAGCCGGTCGATCTTGGTCTGCTCCTCCTCGGCCAGCAGCGCCCGGTCGTCCGGATCGTGCAGGTAGGCCAGCATGTGCACGCCGATGCCGTGCATCTGGCAGGAGATCTCGGCCCCCGGCACCAGGGTCAGCCCCAGCTCCCGGGCGGTCCGGGAGGCGGCCGGGACGCCCGCGGTGGTGTCGTGGTCGGTGAGTGCGACGACGTCCAGCCCGGCGGCCGCGGCCGCGGACATCACCCCGGTGGGGTCGTCGGTTCCGTCCGAGGCGCTGGAGTGGGCGTGGAGATCGATTCGCACGCAGGTCAGCGTAGGCGCGGAGTCAGGGCGCCGCAGGGCAGATCGGGCTCGGCATCCTCATTACGGGCATCCACGAGGGAGAACCGGTTCAGCAGGGCCAGCGCGGCGGAGCTCGGCCAGGCCAGTACCCAGAGCCAGACGCCCGACGCCTCGCCGACGTAGGCCAGCCCGTCGACCAGCGGGATCGACCACAGCGGGACCTCGTGGTCGTCGGCGTGCAGCTTGATCTCCGCCGGGTCGTGCGCGGCCTTCTCGGCCAGCAGGGGGCCCGGGTCGACGCCGTCCAGCCCGGCCAGGTGGGCCCCCAGCCCGATGCCCGGCTGCTCGGCCACGAAGATCAGGTCGACCGTGGGTTCCTCGTCGCCGACCTCCGGCATCGGGTGCGGGCCGGAGACCGCGACCACGACCGCCACCGAGCCTCCGGAGCCGGCCCACTGCAGGCCGGTGACCTGCCAGTCGTCGGGCATCGGGTGCGGTATCCAGACCGGCACCAGCGAGTCCAGCGCGACCTGGCGGAGCAGTTTCTGCGTGGGCGCCTGCGCCGGGCCCACCGGCACGACGTCGCCGTGCTGCTCGCAGGTCCAGACCGGGGCCTGGTCGCCCGGTTCCCGGGCCACCGAACCGCAGCGCGGGCAGGTTCGCAGAAGGGTCACCCTTCGACGGTTGCGCGCCGCGCGCCACAGGTCAAGCCGCCGCGCGAGGGGGTCTCACCGAAGGGGCTCCGGCCGGCCCGGCTGGTCCCCGCCGCGACTGTCCAGGTAGTTCCGTTTCGGCACCATCACCTTGCGCCGGAAGATGCAGACCACGACGCCGTCCTGCCGGTAGCCGACGGTCTCCACGTGCACGATGCCGCGGTCGTCCTTCGACGTGGACTCCCACTTGGCGAGCACCGTGGTCTCGCCGTAGATCGTGTCGCCGTGAAAGGTCGGGGCCACGTGCCGCAGCGACTCGATCTCCAGGTTGGCGATCGCCCGGCCGGAGACGTCGGGCACCGACAGGCCCAGCAGGATCGAGTAGATCAGGTTGCCCACCACCACGTTCGCGCCGAACTGGGTGCTGTGCTGCGCGTAGTGCGCGTCCAGGTGCAGCGGATGGTGGTTCATCGTGATCAGGCAGAACAGGTGGTCGTCCGACTCCGTCACGGTCCGGCCGGGCCAGTGCCGGTAGACGGCACCGACCTCGAACTCCTCGTAGCTGCGCCCGAACTGCATCGTGGCCCTCCTCGTCGGCGTCGCCGATCACTCTGCCCGGCCGCCCGCCGCAGCGAACCCCTCCCACCGGTGGGCTGACTCACGCGCCCGCCACTGGCAGACGGCACAATGAGGGCATGAGTGAGAACGAACCCGTCGTGCAGGGCCCCGAGGGCGAGTCGGCGCAGCCGGCGGAGGTCGAGCACCGGGAGCGACCGAACTCCCCGGCGTTCCGCAAGTTCATCGCCTCCGGCTGGGCACCTCGTCCCGAGGGCCTGCCCGAGCAGACCCCTGCCGCCCCCTACGCCGCCGCCCGCCGCGCCGCTCTGGCCGCCGAACTGCCGGGTGAGCGCCTCGTCCTCCCCGCCGGTGGGTTCCGGGTGCGCAGCAACGACACCGACTACCGCTTCCGCCCGCACTCCGCGTTCGCCCACCTGACCGGCCTGGGCACCGACCGGGAGCCGGACGCCGCCCTGGTCCTGGAGCCCTCCGGCGACGGGTTCGACGCGGTGCTCTACTTCCAGCCGCGCGCCGAGCGCGACTCCGAGCAGTTCTACGCCAACCCCCGCTACGGCGAGCTCTGGGTGGGCGTGCGCCCCAGCCTGGAAGAGGTCGCGGCGGAGACCGGCCTGATCTGCCGGCCCCTGGACGAGCTGGCCGACGCGGTCACGAAAGACGCCGGCGCGATCTCGGTCCGGGTGGTGCGCGACGCCGACCCCGCCCTGGACGAGGCGATCGACGAGGCCCGCGCCGCGGCCGGCACCAGCCAGGAGGTCGCGCTCGCGGCCGACCGCGACCTGGCCCGCATCGTCTCCGAACTGCGCCTGGTGAAAGACGATTTCGAGATCGCCGAGATGCGCCGGGCGATCGACGTGACGGCTCGCGGGTTCGCCGACATCGTGCGCGCCCTGCCCGAGGCCGTGGCCTCCGTGCGGGGTGAGCGCGTGGTGGAGACGGTGTTCGAGAGCCGTGCCCGCCGCGAGGGCAACGGGGTCGGCTACGACACCATCGCCGCCTCCGGCCCGCACGCCTGCACTCTGCACTGGATCCGCAACGACGGCCCGGTGAACGAGTCCGACCTGGTGCTGGTCGACGCCGGTGCGGAGGTCGACTCGCTCTACACGGCCGACATCACCCGCACCCTGCCGGTCTCGGGCACCTTCACCGATGCCCAGCGCCGGGTCTACCAGGCCGTGCTCGACGCCGCCGACGCCGCGTTCGCCGCCGCCCGGCCCGGGGTGAAGTTCCGGGAGGTTCACTCCGCCGCGATGCAGGTGATCGCCGCCCGGCTCGAGGAGTGGAACCTGCTGCCCTCCACCGCGCAGGAGTCGCTGCAGAAGGAGAACCAGTTCCACCGCCGCTGGATGGTGCACGGCACCAGCCATCACCTCGGCATCGACGTGCACGACTGCGCCCAGGCCCGCAAGGAGATGTACCTGGACGCCGAGCTGGAGCCGGGCATGATCTTCACCATCGAGCCCGGCCTCTACTTCGGCCCGCACGACCTGCTGGCCCCCGAGGAGTTCCGGGGCATCGGCGTCCGCATCGAGGACGACGTGCTGGTGACCGCCGACGGGGTGGAGAACCTCTCGGCCGGTCTGCCGCGTGAGCCCGCCCAGATCGAGGCCTGGATGGCCTCCCTGCACGCCTGACCCACACCGTTACAGCCCGTCCCCGTCGTACCGGGGCCGGGCTGTAACGCTTTGGCCCGGCCACACGATGTACTCCTGGGCGCAGACCCGGGGCAGACTGATCACGGCCCGTGTTCACACGGGCAAGGCCAATCCGTTACCGGTTCTTCCGGCTGATGTCCAGGGTTTCCGGCGACGGTCGGGCTGCCCAAGGGTTAGCATGAGCGGCGGCCGAACGCTGTTCCGGTAACGCCCGGACGGCTGGTCAAGAGCAAGCTCGGGCGACCGATGTTGCAGGTCGACGATGGTTCCCGGATGAGGGAGGTGAGATCGGTGCCGTCCAGAGATGACACCCCTGCCAGTACCGACTCCCCCGCGGAACGTGAGCTCCGCGCTGCCCTCCCGATGACCGCGGGGGTCTGCGGAGCTCTCTGAGGGTTGTGCGCCCGTGGTGGCGCCGCCCTTCCGCGGGGCATGCCTGCCCACCGGAGGTGAAAGACCCATGGCCCGCACCAACCGCACCGGCCTCGCCCGGTCCCTGGCCCTTCCCCGCGCCCAGCTGCGCAACGTCTACCCGGCGCTGCGTTACGGGCCCCTCGACGTGCTCAAGCAGCACATCGACGACACCTCCAGCTCGACCGGCGGGCTTCTCGACGCAGCCGTGGACTGGGGCCTCTACGGCGCCGGCCGCCGGATGTCGTCGAACGACTTCCAGCACGCCGTACGGACCGCCCAGAAGGGTGAGGGTTTCGTCTGGCTGGGTCTGCACGAGCCCTCCTCCGAGCAGCTCGAGCAGCTCGGTGAGGTCTTCTCGCTGCACCCCCTCGCCCTTGAGGACGCCGCCGGCGCCCGCCAGCGTCCCAAGCTCGAACGCCACGAGAACGACATGTTCCTGGCCATGCGCACGCTCGCCTACGTGGACTCGGTCGACCGCGACGCCGGGGGTGACGTGGTCGAGACGGGCGCCGTGATGGTGTTCGTCGGCGAGTACTTCGTCATCACCGTGCGGCACGGCAAGCACACGGGGCTGGCCGGGCTGCGCCGCCATCTGGAGGGCAACCCCGAGCAGCTCGCGCTGGGCCCCTCCGCCGTGCTGCACGCCGTCGCCGACAAGGTGGTCGACGAGTACCTGGCCGTCGTGGACGCGGTGCAGCAGGATCTCGAGGAGATCGAGAGCACGGTGTTCGCCCCTCGCGGCAACACCGACATCGAGCGCATCTACCAGCTCAAGCGCGACGTCATCGAGATGAAGCGCACCGTGCAGCCTCTCGCCGCACCCCTGCGCGAACTCTCGGAACGGCCGCGGCGGCTGGTCCACGCCGAGATCCGGGAGTACTTCCGCGACGTCTCCGACCACCTGGCCCGCGTGCACGAGCAGGTCGCCGGTTTCGACGAACTGCTCACCTCGATCCTCCAGGCCGGCCTGGCCCGGGTCTCGATCGCCGAGAACGAGGACATGCGCAAGATCTCGGCCTGGGTCGCGATCGCCGCGGTGCCCACGATGATCGCCGGCATCTACGGCATGAACTTCGACTACATGCCCGAGACGCAGCACGCCTGGGGCTATCCGGTCGTGCTCAGCCTGATGGCGGTCATCTGTGCCGGGCTCTTCCGGGGCTTCAAGCGAAATGGCTGGCTGTAAAGGCACAATGGTGGACGTCGATGAGCACCATCCACTCTGGGGTTCCCTCACGGACGTGCCCGGCTTCCGGGTCGGGCACTCCCAGCGCCTCGAAGACGGCTGGCTGAGCGGCGTCACGGTCGTGGTACCGCCCCCGGGCACCGTCGGTGCCGTCGACGTGCGCGGTGGCGGTCCGGGGACGCACGAGACCGATGCCCTCGACCCGACCACGCTGGTGCCCACGGTGGACGCCGTGGTGCTTACCGGCGGAAGCGCTTTCGGCCTCGCCGCGGCTGGTGGCGTGCAACAGTGGTGCCTGGAGCAGGGTCTCGGGTTCGCCGTCGGCCCGCCGTCCGACCCGACCTCGGTCCTGGTGCCGATCGTCCCCGCCGCCGCCATTTTCGACCTCGGCCGCGGTGGTGACCTGTCCGCCCGGCCCGACGCCGCACTCGGGTACGAGGCGGCCTGCCACGTCGGTCAGACCACCCCGCGGGGCGTGATCGGCGCGGGCACAGGCGCTCTGGCCGCGCGAACCACGCTGAAGGGCGGCATCGGCACGGCCTCCGTGCAGCTGCCGGACGGAGTGGTCGTCGGGGCCGTCGTCGTGCTCAACGCCCTGGGCTCGCCGCTCGACGCGACCACGGGTGCACTGCTCGGCACTGCCTTCGTCCCGCCCGGCCGCCCCCGGCCCCCGGCCCCCGACCCGGCCGAGTACGCGGCCTACCGAGAGGAAATCGCGGCTCCTGCTCCCGCCGCCAACACCACCCTGGCGGTCGTGGCCACCAACGCCGCGCTCGACCCGGCCCGGGCCCGGCGCACCGCCACCGCGGCCCACGACGGCCTGGCCCGCGCCCTGACCCCCGCCCACACCCTGCTCGACGGCGACACTGTTTTCGTCCTGGCCTCCGGCGAGATCGAGGTCGACCTCCCGGCCGTGGTGACGATCCAGGCAGCCGCCGCCGACGCGGTCATGCTGGCCGCCATGGACGCCGTCCTGGCCGCG
>NZ_JAJOMA010000010.1 GCF_021129235.1 Kineosporia mesophila | reverse complement strand
ACTGTCCGGACCACCCGGTCCCAGGTGGGCTTCAGTAGCTTCCAACCTGCAAAGGTTGAGGCTAAGAAGTCTTTCTGGGGAGTTGACTCCGGGACCGGCCACTTGCGTGTCCGCGTCTCCCGCGCTGCCAACAGATGAAACTTTACGGTTGTGCGTCCAACGAGTCAAATCCAGGTGTCAAGGGCCGCCCGATCAGGCTAGATGGCGGTGTGGAATCGCGCCATCACAGAGTGGAACGGACTGGGGGCCCGTCCCCGGAACGGTGGACGGGCCCCCAGCGACGTCTGGCGATTTCGGGAGAGAGCTACTCCCCCACGAGCTCCAGAGCCGCCAGCTGACGCCGACCGCGACGCACCAGGATCCACCGGTCATGCAGCAGGTCCGCGGTACTGACCGTCGCGACCTCTCCCCCGGTCACCTTCACGTTGTTCACGTACGCGCCGCCGTCGGAGAGCGTGCGCCGGGCGTCGGACTTGCTCTTGGCCAGGCCCGCGGCCACCAGCACGTCGACGAGCAGGTGCTCGCCGCGTCGCAGCTGCGCCTTCGGCAGTTCCCCGAGCGCGTCGCCGAGCGTGCCGGCATCCAGGCCGGTCAGGTCTCCCCCACCGAAGAGCGCCTTGCTCGCCTCTTCCACCCGGGAGGCCGCCAGCTCACCGTGCACCAGCGAGGTCATGTCCCGGGCCAGGGCGCGCTGGGCCTCCCGGGCCTGCGGACGGCTGGTGGCCGACTCTTCCAGCTCGGCGATCTGCCCGGCCGTACGGAAGGTGAAGACCCGCAGGTAATCGATGATCTTCGCGTCCTCGCAGTTCAGCCAGAACTGGAAGAACGCGTAGGGCGAGGTCATCTCCGGGTCGAGCCAGACCGCGCCGCCCTCACTCTTGCCGAACTTGGAGCCGTCGGCCTTCGTGATGAGAGGGGTGGCCAGCGCGTGCACGGCCGCCTCGGGCCGGGCCTTGTGAATCAGGTCGGTGCCGGCGGTGAGGTTGCCCCACTGGTCGGAGCCACCGATCTGCAGCGTGCAGTCGTACCGCTTGTTCAGCTCCAGGAAGTCCATGGACTGCAGGATCTGGTAGCTGAACTCGGTGTAGCTGATGCCGGCCTCGGAGTTGAGACGGGTGCTCACGACGTCTTTCGCGAGCATCTTCCCGACCCGGAAGTGCTTGCCCACGTCGCGCAGGAACTCGATGGCGCTCAAGCCCGAGGTCCAGTCCAGGTTGTTCACCATGGTCGCGGCGTTCGGGCCGGTGAAGTCGAGGAACGGCTCGATCTGGCCGCGCAGGCGCTCCACCCAGCCGGCCACCACCTCGGGCGAGTTCAGCACCCGCTCCGCCGAGGGACGCGGGTCACCGATGAGGCCGGTGGCGCCACCGACCAGCGCGAGGGGACGGTGCCCCGCCTGCTGCAACCGGCGCATGGTGAGGATCTGCACGAGATGGCCGATGTGCAGGCTGGGCCCGGTCGGGTCGAACCCGGCGTAATAGGTGACCGATCCACTGCCGAGCGTCTTCCTCAGCTCTGCCTCGTCGGTGGAGATGGAGAGAAGGTTGCGCCACTTCAGCTCGTCAAGGACGTTGGCCGCCGGGGCGGAGGTCACGGGTTCGTCGGTGCTCACGGTCACGGGCCAACTCTAGGGCGGGGCGGCCACCACAGGAGAACCCCTTATCGGCGACGGCGCGGTACGGCCGGGCGATAGGCCGAGACCGTCGGGTCACCCTCGATCCAGTACCGCCACGGGGACTGCGCCCCGGCGGCGACCCCGACCCGCGGACCGCTCATCACCTTCCCTGCCCCCGAACCGGGCAGCACCAGAAGGGAACCGCCCCCACAGACGTCGCGACCGTCGTCCTCACGACCGAACCCCAGCGCACTGGCGAGCCGCGCCGGCCCCTGGGCCACATCGATGTCGCGTTTGCTGGCCGGGCGCCGCGAGCGGGCCACGTCGAGGCCGGTGATCACCTCCCCGGCCCGCAGCAGCACCCCGCCGGAGATGCCCTCGGGGCGGCAGACCAGGTTGGCGCAGTAGTGCATGCCGTAGGTGAAGTAGACGTAGAGGTGACCGGGCGGGCCCCACATCGTGGCGTTGCGGGGGCGCTTTCCGCGGTGGGAGTGGGAGGCGGGGTCTTCACCCTCACCGAGGTAGGCCTCCACCTCGGTCAGGCGGACCTCGACGACCTGGCCGGCCTGCGAGTGCCGGATCACCGTGCCGAGCAGGGCCGGTGCCACCACCAGGGGGTCGCGGTCGAAGAACGAGCGCGGCAGCGGGGTGGGTTCGGGCACGTCGGAGATGGTACGACGGGCGGCAAGAACCGACAGATGTAGGATTTGCGACCAGCCGACCTAGGGTTGTAAAGCCGCTTCAGGGGCCGCCGTTCAAGGATCTGAATGCGTGGACCGCGCCATTGCGACCCACGCACGGCTCAGTCTTGCCGCTGGTTCGCCGGCCGTAAAGACACCACTTTCCGCCCGGACGCGAAACCTCTTGATCCTCAAGAGGTTTGCTATTTCAGAAATGTTTCGCGGAGGGTTCGTGGCGATCGCTTTACGTAACAAACCTGACGGCTTGTCACCAGCGACCGCCACGGACCAGCAGTTTTACCGCTCATCTCCGTCCGGTGCGCCCCGGACGGATTCGATCACGGTTGCGTCTCAGCTGGACGCCCACTCCCGCAGGATCTTGATCTCGGCGGCGATTTCGGCCATCTGCTCGGCGACCCGGCGCGGTGACGTGCCACCCCGCCCGTCGCGGGAGCTGAGCGCACCCTCGAGGTTCAGCACCTCGCGCACGGCGGGCGTCAGGTGCGGCGACACCGCGGCCAGGTCTTCCTCGGTGAGGTCCCACAGCTCCACCGGGCGGCCCTCGGCGACGGCCCGCTGCTCACAGCGCTGCACGCAGGCCCCGGCGATCTCGTGCGCGTCGCGGAACGGCACCCGCTGCCGCACCAGCCACTCGGCGATGTCGGTGGCGAGCGCGAAGCCCTGCGGGGCCAGGTCGGCCATCCGCTCGGTGTGGAAGACCAGGGTCGAGACCAGGCCGGCCAGGGCGGGCAGGACCACCTCGAGGGTGTCGGCCGCGTCGAAGACCGGTTCCTTGTCTTCCTGGAGGTCACGGTTGTAGGCCAGGGGCAGGGCCTTGAGCGTGCCCAGCAGCCCGGCCAGGTCGCCGATCAGGCGGCCGGCCTTGCCCCGGGTCAGCTCGGCCACGTCCGGGTTCTTCTTCTGCGGCATGATGCTCGACCCGGTCGACCAGGCGTCGTCGAGCGACACGAAGGAGAACTCCTTCGTGGCCCAGATGACGATGTCCTCGGCCAGGCCGGAGATGTCGACGCCGACCATGGCGGCGACGAAGGCGAACTCGGCGCCCAGGTCGCGGGAGGCGGTGCCGTCGATCGAGTTCGCCACCGACGAGGCGAATCCCAGGTCGAGGGCGACGGCCTCGGGGTCGAGGCCGAGGGTCGAGCCGGCCAGCGCACCGGAACCGTAGGGCGAGACCGCGGCCCGGCGGTCGAAGTCCCGCAGCCGGTCGACGTCGCGCAGCAGCGGCCAGGCCCGGGCCAGCAGGTGGTGGGCCAGCAGCACGGGCTGGGCGTGCTGCATGTGGGTGCGTCCGGGCATCGGCGCGGTGGGGTGCGCGGCGGCCTGCCCGGCGAGGGCCTCGGCCAGGTCGAGCAGCAGGTTGGCGACCACCTTGGAGTGGTCGCGCAGGTACATCCGCAGGAGGGTGGCGATCTGGTCGTTGCGGGAGCGCCCGGCGCGCAGTCGTCCGCCCAGTTCCGGGCCGAGGCGCTCGATCAGGATGCGCTCCAGGGCGGAGTGCACGTCCTCGTCGTGCGGGGCCGGCGTGACGGCGCCGGAGGTGACGTCGGCGTCCAGACCGTCGATCCCGGTCAGCAGGCCGGTCAGGTCGTCGTCGGTCAGCAGCCCGGCGCGGTTCAGGGCGCGGGCGTGCGCCCGGGAGCCGGCCAGGTCGTAACGGGCCAGGCGCCAGTCGAAATGGGTCGAGACGGAGAGCGCGAACATGGCGTCCGCGGGACCGGCACTGAAACGTGAACCCCACAGGACCTTGGGCTCGGCGGTCACGATTGGCTCCTTCGTAGAAAGTCGGGGACGAAACACACCGGGCACCCAGGGCAGGGGCGACCCGTCGTCCAAAAGCAGATTAGTCAGGGCTACCGGTGGCGAGCGCCAGGAACCGGCTGGCGACCGCGTCGCCGCCCAGCGGGTCGCGGGTGACCACGAGGACGGTGTCGTCACCGGCGATGGTGCCGAGCACGTCGGGCAGCACCGAGTGGTCGATCGCCGAGGCGAGGAACTGCGCGGCGCCCGGGGGCGTGTGCAGCACCACCAGGTTGGCCGAGGCCTCGGCGGTGACCAGCAGTTCCTCGCAGAGCCGGGCCAGCCGGGCGACGAGCATCTCCTGTTCCTGGCCGGCCTGGGGAGTGCGGTCGCCTCCCTCCCCCGGCACGGCGTAGACCAGGCCGCCGTCGGGGTGGCGCACCTTCACCGCGCTCAGCTCGACCAGGTCGCGCGAGAGCGTGGCCTGGGTGACGGCCAGGCCGTCGGCGTTGAGCAGCTGCGCCAGCTCGACCTGAGAGCGCACCTGGCCCCGGCGCAGCAACTCGACGATGCGGCGATGCCGGGCGACCTTCGTGTGGGCCCGGCCCGCCGACTGGCTGGGAAACGTCATCCAGATCGCTCCAGCAACCAGACCAGCAAGGCCTTCTGGGCGTGCAGGCGATTCTCCGCCTCGTCCCAGACCACCGACTGCGGGCCGTCGATGACGGACGCGGAGATCTCCTTGCCGCGGTAGGCCGGCAGGCAGTGCAGCACGACGGCCTGCGGGTCGGCCTTGCCGAGCAGTGAGTCCTCGAGGCTGTAAGGAGCGAAGACCGAGACGTCGTCCTTCGTACCCTCCTCGCCCATCGAGACCCAGGTGTCGGTGGCGATCACGTCGGTACCGTCGACGGCCGCGGCCGGGTCGGTGGTGACCGAGACCGAACCACCGGTGTCGGAGGCCAGGGCCCAGGCCTGCTCGAGGATCGCGGGGTCGGGCTGGAAGGCCTGCGGGGCGCCGATCCGCACGTGCATCCCGGCATTGGCGCCGGCCAGCAGGTACGAGTGCGCCATGTTGTTGGCGCCGTCGCCCAGGTAGGACAGGGTCAGGCCGGCCAGCCGGCCCTTGTGCTCGCGCACGGTCTGCAGGTCGGCGAGCAGCTGGCAGGGGTGGTACTGGTCGGTGAGCGCGTTCACCACGGGCACGGTGGCCGCGGAGGCCATCGCCTCGATGCGGCTCTGGTCGCCGGTGCGCCAGACGATCGCGGCGGCCTGCCGGGTGAGCACGCGCGCGGTGTCCTCGATCGGCTCGCCGCGACCCAGCTGGCTGCTGCCCGAGTCGATGACCAGCGGGTACCCGCCCAGTTCGGCGATGCCGATGCTGAACGAGACCCGGGTGCGGGTGGAGGACTTGTCGAACAGGACGGCGACGGCCTTGGGGCCGTCCAGGGGACGCGTGTCGAGGACTCCGCGGGCGCGGTCGGCCTTGAGCCGGTCGGCCAGGTCGAGAACCTCGATCAGCTCGTCCGGGGAGAGGTCGTCGTCCTTGAGGAAGTGCCGGGTACTCATGAAAGCTCCTGCGCTGCAAGGTCCAGTGCGGCCGGGAGGGCCGCGGTGAACGAGTCCGCCTGGTCGGCGGTGAGAATCAGCGGCGGAGCCAGGCGGATCGCGTCGGGAGCCACCGGGTTCACGATGAAACCGGCATCCAGCAGGGCCGAGGCCACGGTCGCGGCCACCGGCTGCGTGAGCTGGATCGCCCGCAGGAGACCGAAACCCCGCACCCCGGAGACGAGAGGATGGCCGACCACCCCGTCTTCAATTCTCTGACCGACCGTGACCGCGTTGGCCAGCAACCCGTCCCGCTCGATCACGTGCAGGGTGGCCAGGCCGGCCGCGCACGCGACCGGGTTGCCACCGAACGTGGTGCCGTGCTGGCCGGGGTTCAGCAGGTGGGTGTTCGCGGTGCCGTAGACCACCGTCGCGCCCACCGGGATGCCTCCGCCGAGGCCCTTGGCCAGGGTCATGACGTCGGGGGTGACGTCTTCCCCACCGTTGAGTTCGGCCAGCTGGTGGGCGAACCAGGCGCCGGTACGGCCCACGCCGCTCTGCACCTCGTCGAGCACCAGCAGGGCGCCGTGCGCCCGGGTGAGACGCCGGGCCGCCGCCAGGTATCCGGCCGGGGCCGGGCGCACCCCGGCCTCGCCCTGCACGGGTTCCAGCACCACGGCGGCGGTCTCGTCGTCCACCGCCGCGGCCAGGGCGTCCACGTCGCCCCAGGGCACGTGCACGACGCCGGCCGGGAGCGGCTCGAACGGCTCGCGGTAGGCGGGCTTCCAGGTCATCGCCAGGGCGCCCAGGCTGCGGCCGTGGAACGCACCCTGGGCCGCGACGACCTTGGTGCGGCCGGTGCGCCGGGTCAGCTTGAACGCGGCCTCGTTGGCCTCGGTGCCGGAGTTGGAGAAGAAGACGGTCGAGCCCTCAGGGGCCTGGGCCAGCTCGAGAATCCGTTCGGCGAGCGCGATCTGGAGCGGGTTGGCGAAGAAGTTGGAGACGTGGCCGAGGGTGGCCAGCTGTGCGGTGACGGCCGAGACCAGGAACGGGTGGGCGTGGCCCAGGGCGTTCACGGCGATCCCGCCGAGCAGGTCGAGGTAGCGCCGGCCGTCGGCGTCCCAGACGTAGGCGCCCTCGCCCCGCACCAGCACGCGCTGGGGGGTGCCGAACACGCCCATCACGGAACGGGCGTACCGCTCCATCCACTGGGCCGAACCCTGTCCGGTGTCCACGAGTGCGTTGTTCTGTGCTGTGAGGTCGGTGCTCACGCCCCACCTCCGTCCTGGGTCGCCTTCTCGATGGGGGATGTTCCGTCCGGGCTGGTGCGGCGCTTCTCGCCGGGGACGGGGGACGGCACGACCATGGTGCCGACGCCGTCGGAGGTGAAGACCTCGAGCAGCAGGCTGTGCGGCACGCGGCCGTCGATGACGGTGGCGGTGGGCACTCCCCCGCGCACGGCGCGCAGGCACGCCTCCATCTTCGGCACCATGCCGGACCGGAGCTTCGGCAGCATGGCCTCGAGCTCGGTGTCGGTGACCTCGGCCAGCAGGGACGAGCGGTCGGGCCAGTTCGCGTACAGCCCCTCGACGTCGGTCAGCACCACGAACTTGCGGGCCTGCAACGCGATCGCGAGCGCGGCGGCCGCGGTGTCGGCATTGACGTTGAGCACCTGGCCGTCGTCGTCGGGCGCGACCGTGGAGACCACGGGGATGCGCCCGGCGTCGATCAGGTCGAGCACGGCGGCCGGGTCGACCTCCACCACGTCGCCCACCAGACCCACGTCAACGGGTGAACCGTCCACCACGGCGTCACGTTTCGCGGCGAGGAAAAGACCACCGTCTTCCCCGGACAGGCCGATGGCGAGGGGGCCGTGCTGGTTGATCAGGCCGACCAGCTCGCGGCTGACCTGACCGGTGAGCACCATGCGCACCACGTCCATGGTCTCGGGCGTGGTGACGCGCAGGCCGCCGCGGAACTCGCTCTCGATGCCCAGACGCTGGAGCATGGCCGAGATCTGCGGCCCGCCGCCGTGCACGACGACCGGCTTGAGGCCGGCCGCGCGCAGGAACACCACGTCCTCGGCGAAGGCCCGTTTCAGGTCGTCGTCGATCATCGCGTTGCCGCCGTACTTGATCACGGCGATCGCGCCCTGGAAGCGCCGCAGCCAGGGCAGCGCCTCGACCAGGACGTTCGCCTTCTGCTCGGCGGTCAGGTCCGGTAGGTCCATCATGACGAGTAGGCGCTGTTCTCGTGCACGTACGCGTGGGTGAGATCGTTCGTCCACACGGTCGCCGTCTCCGGGCCGGACTTCAGGTCGATCGTGACGCTGACGGCGCGGCCGCTCAGGTCGATGCCCTCGGGCGCCTGCGCGGGCGTGCTCTTGCGGCACACCCACACACCGTTCAGCGCGACGTCCAGGTCGGCCGGGTCGAACGTGGCCCGGGTGGTGCCGACCGAGGCCAGGATGCGGCCCCAGTTCGGGTCCTGGCCGAAGATCGCGGCCTTGAACAGGTTGCTGCGCGCGACCGACCGGCCGACCTCGAGGGCGTCGTCCTCGGTGGCGGCACCCCGCACCTCGATGGCGATCTCGTGGTCGGCGCCCTCGGCGTCGGCGAGCAGTTGCAGGGCCAGGTCGCGGCAGACCTCGGTGACGGCGGCGGCGAACTCGATCAGGTCGGGCGTGACCCCGGAGGCACCGGACGACAGCAGCACCACGGTGTCGTTGGTGGACTGGCAGCCGTCCGAGTCCAGGCGGTCGAAGGTGACGCGGGTGGCGGCGCGCAGCGCGGAGTCCAGCGCGGACGGCTCGACCTGGGCGTCGGTGGTGATGACGACGAGCATGGTGGCCAGGGCCGGCGCGAGCATGCCGGCGCCCTTGGCCATCCCGCCGATGCTCCAGCCGCCCGGCGAGGTGATCGCTGCCTGCTTGGCCACGGTGTCGGTGGTGCGGATGGCCTCGGCCGCGTCGGGGCCGCCCTCGGTGCGCAGCTTCGCGGTGGCGTCGGCGACGCCCGCGAGCATCTTCTCCTTCGACAGCCCCAGCCCGATCAGGCCGGTCGAGCACACCAGCACGTCCAGCGGGGACAGACCGCTGAGCCGGGCGACCTCCTCGGCGGTGGCGTGCGTGATCTGGAAACCCTCGGCGCCGGTGTAGCAGTTGGCCCCGCCCGAGTTCAGCACCACCGAGCGCAGGCGGCCGTCGGCGATGGCCCGCTCGCTCCACAGCACCGGGTTGGCCTTGCAGCGGTTGCTGGTGAAGACGGCAGCGGCCGCATCGTTCGGCCCGTCGTTCAGGACCAGCGCGAGATCGGGGGCGCCGGTGCTCTTCAGTCCGGCCGCAACCCCGGCGGCGCGGAAGCCCTTCGCCGTCGTGACGCTCATCTACGTTCCTTCCAGAGGTTCTTCATTCGGCGTCTTCGGTGACCGTGTAACCGGCGTGACGCCAGACCGAGGCCGCGACCACGGACTGGGCGGCCGGCACGAGCACCCAGTCGGTGTCGAAGGTGGACACGTTGAGCACCGGGATCCCGGCGTCGGCCAGCGGTTTCAGCAACCGCAGGAGCACGCCGATCTGGGAGAACTCCAGTGCCCCCGCGGCCCGGGTGACCGTGAACGGCCCCTCGACGGGGCCGGGGACCGGTTCGGGCAGGCTGTTGGTCGGGCAGACCACGCTGATCTCGTCGGTGGTGCGGGAGATGCTCACCAGCGGCGCCCCGACCGCCCAGGTGGGATCGGGACTGTCGGGCGCCAGGCGCACGAGGGCCATGGCCTGGCGGTACTGGATCAGATGCACGACAGCTCCTTGTTCCTGGTGGCGGTGTTCACGGCGCCACCCCCACCATCGGCAGGCCCAGGGTCTCGGGCAGGTCGAGCGCAAGGTTGGCCGACTGGATCGCCCCACCGGCCGTGCCCTTGGTCAGGTTGTCGATGGCGCTGACCGCGATCACGCGGCCCACCCGCTCGTCGACGGCGACCTGGATCAGCGCGGTGTTCGCGCCCAGGGTGTCAGCCGTGCGCGGCCACCGGCCCTCGGGCAGGACGTGCACGAATGCCTCGCCCTGATAAGTCTTTTCCCAGGCCTCGCGGACGGCTGCGCCGGTCACGCCCGGCTTCAGCTTCGCGGTGCCGGTGGCCAGGATGCCGCGGGACATCGGGGCCAGGGTCGGGGTGAAGGAGACCCGGACCTCTTCCTGACCCGCCAGACCCAGGTTCTGCTCGATCTCGGGGGTGTGCCGGTGCACGCCGCCGACGCCGTAGGGGCTCATCGAGCCCATCACCTCGCTGCCGATCATGTTCGGCCTGGCCGACTTCCCCGCGCCGGAGGTACCGCTGGCCGCGATCACCACCACGTCGTCGGGCTGCAGCAGACCGGCCGCGAAACCGGGGGCGAGGGCCAGGCTCGAGGCCGTCGGGTAACAGCCGGGCACCGCGATGCGCCGGGCGCCCCGCAGCTCGTCGCGCTGCCGGCCGCCGGGGCGGGGCAGTTCGGGCAGGCCGTAGGCCCAGGTGCCCGCGTGCTCGCCGCCGTAGAACTCTTCCCAGGCCTGCGCGCTCACCAGCCGGTGATCGGCGCCGCAGTCGACGACCACGGTCTCGGGCGGCAGCTGCGCGGCGATCTTCGCGCTGGCCCCGTGCGGGAGGGCGAGGAAGACCAGGTCGTGCCCCGCCAGCTCCTGCGGCGTGGTCGGCGCGAGCACCCGGTCGGCCAGGGGCAGCAGATGCGGCTGATGCTCGGCGAGCTTCGTGCCCGCGTTACCGCCTGCCGTTAGCGTGCCGATCTCGATCTGAGGGTGTTGCAGAAGGAGTCTCAGCAGCTCACCACCGGCGTACCCGCTTGCGCCTGCCACTGCCGCCGTGATGCCCATAACGTATGACTATACACACTGATGAAATTATATGCATAGGGCTTTTACGTCACACCCTGAATGCTGAACGGCACCCGTGGTGATGTCCAGGGGTGCCGTTCAGTATTTGTCGTTCGTTGTCACCTTTTTCGGTGACCCTTGAGCGTTCCGTCGTGATCCGCGTCCATAATCAGGGCTTTTGGACGCCGTCGGGCTCCCTTGGGTAGAGGGTCAGCTGCGCTGCACCGCGCCGGTACGCTCGGCGGCCGCCGCCACGGCGGCGTCGCGCGCGGACGCGGTCTCCTCCGCCGTCAGCGTGCGGTCGGGAGCCCGGAAGCGCAGGGCGAAAGCCAGCGACTTGTGGCCCTCCTCGATCGGCGCCTGGGCGTACACGTCGAACAGCCGCACCGACTCCAGCAGTTCACCCGCACCCTCCACCAGGGCCGCCTGCACGTCGCCGCTGGGCACCTCGTCCTTCACGACGAGCGCCACGTCTTCCTTGGCCAGCGGGAAGGTGGAGATCCGCTGTGCCGCCACGATGCCGCCCGACGCCTCGATCAGCACGTCCAGGTCGATCTCGGCCGCGACCGTGCGCGGGGGCAGTCCCAGGGCGGCGACGACCTTCGGGTGCAGCTCACCGGCATGACCGAAGAGCTTCCCGTTGATCTCCAGACGCGCGCAGCGACCCGGGTGCCAGGGAGCGTGGTTCTCCTCCTTGGTCACGGTCGGGGTCACGTGCACCGTACGCGCCACCAGGAGGGCGGCCTCCAGCGCGTCCGACCAGTCCGCGGCCCGGCCCGCACTGTCCCGGCCCGGCAGCTCCCGCTGACCGGTCAGGACGATCGCGGCGTGCAGCGGCTGGTGCGGGATCGCCGCGTTCAGCTGCTCCAGCTCCTGCGGCGTCGGGCGCTGCGACACGCTCGGGTGCCCGGCCTTCGGCTCGCCCCCGGCGGGACGGGTGACCGCGCCGACCTCGTACACCGCGAGATCGGTGAAACCCCGGCTGACATTGCGCTTCACCGCGTCGACCAGGGTCGCCAGCACCGACGTGCGCAGGTAGGGCTGCTCGTCGGACAGCGGGTTGACCAGCTTCAGGGCCGTGCGGCGCGGGTCGTCCGGCGGCAGGCCGAACGCGTCGTGCACCGCCGTGCCGATGAACGGGTAGGTGAGCACCTCGACCGCACCGTGCTCGGCCAGCGCCCGCGCCACCGAACGGCGCACCCGCTGGCCGTGCGTCAGACCCGTACCCGCCGGGGCGATCGGTAGCACCGACGGGATCTGGTCGTAACCGCGCAGCCGCGCGACCTCCTCGGCCAGGTCGACGCCCACGGTGAGGTCGGGACGCCAGCTCGGGGCCTTCACGGTGAGGACGTCGTCACCGGTGATCTCGCAGCCGATGGCCGTGAGGTTCTCGACGACCTGCTCGCGGGTCCAGTCCACACCGACAATGCGGCCCGGGAAGTCTGCCGCCATCTCGATGGTCGCGCCCGGCGCCGCCTCGCCGACATCGGTGGCCGCGCCGACCTCGACCCGGTCACCGCCGTACTCGACCAGCAGGCGCACCGTCAGCTCGGCGGCCACGTCGGCGAGCTGGGTGTCGACCCCGCGCTCGTACCGCTTGCCCGCCTCGGTGCTCAGCTTGTGCCGGCGCATCGTGCGGGCGACCGTGATCGGGTCCCAGTGCGCGGCCTCGATCAGCAGGTTCGTGGTGGTGGCGGAGACCTCGGTGTCCGCGCCGCCCATCACACCGGCGAGCGACAGCACCCGGCCGGCCGTCTTGCCGTCCGGGGAATCGGTGACCAGGAGGTCTTCGGGGTGAAGCTTGCGCTCGACGTCGTCGAGCGTGGTCAGCTTCTCCTTCGGCGCGGCCCGGCGCACCACGATCGGCGCGGCGAGCAGGTCCAGGTCGAAGGCGTGCAGCGGGTGCCCGACGGCGAGCATCACGTAGTTCGTGACGTCGACCGCGAGCGAGATCGGCCGCATCCCGGCCTGTTCCAGACGCCGCTGCATCCACCGCGGGCTCTGGGCCGTGGCGTCGACGTTTTTCACGATGCGCGCGACGAAACGGTCGCAGCCCGGCACACCGTTGATCGGGGCCTGGTCGTCGAGGACGACCTCGAAGCCGCCGTTCGCGGGGGCAGGCACCTCGATCAGCGCCGGGTCGGTGAACTCCGCACCGGTGGCGTGCGAGTACTCCCGGGCGATGCCGCGCAGGCTGAAGCAGTAGCCGCGGTCGGGCGTGACGTTGACCTCGACGGTCTCCTCGTCCAGCCCGAGCAGCGCGATCGCGTCGTCGCCGGGCTTGACGTCGTCGAGGCCCCACTCGGTCAGCCGGATGATCCCGTCGTGGTCTTCACCGAGGCCCAGTTCCAGCGAGCTGCAGATCATTCCGTCGGACTTGTGGCCGTAGGTCTTGCGCGCGGCGATCTTGAACCCGCCGGGCAGCACGGCGCCGGGCAGGCACACGACCACCAGGTCGTCCTTGAGGAAATTACCCGCGCCGCAGACGATCCCGCGCGGCCCGGCCTCACCGACGTCGATGGAGCACCAGCGGATCGTCTTGCCGTTCTTCTGCGGCTCGGGCGTGAAGTCGAGCACGCGGCCGACCACCAGCGGGCCGGTGACTCCGCCGCCGTGCACCGCCTCTTCCTCCAGGCCGACCTTCACCAGGTCGGCGGCGACCGCGAGAGCCGTTGTCCCGGCAGGGAGATCAACGTACTCGGCGAGCCAGGTCAGGGGGGCGCGCATCAGGCCTCCATTCCGTAGTGCAAGCTGAACCGGACATCGCCCTCGACCATGTCGTGCATGTCCTCGACGCCGTTGCGGAACATCAGGGCCCGCTCGATGCCGGCCCCGAAGGCGAAACCGGTGTAGACGTCCGGGTCGATACCGGCCGCGCGCAGCACGTTCGGGTTGACCATGCCGCAGCCCAGCCACTCGATCCAGCCGGTGCCCTTGCAGGTGCGGCAGTCGTCCTTGCGGCCGTCACAGACGAAGCAGCGCAGGTCGAGCTCGGCGCTCGGCTCGGTGAACGGGAAGAAGTTCGGGCGCAGCCGGGTGGTCACCTCGCGGCCGAGCAGCGACTTCACGAAGTGGTCGAGCGTGCCCTTGAGGTGCGCCATGGTCAGCCCCTTGTCCACGGCCAGGCCCTCGACCTGGGTGAACACCGGGGTGTGCGTGGCGTCGAGCTCGTCGGTGCGGTAGACCCGGCCGGGAACCACCACGTAGATGGGCGGCCGGCGGTCGAGCATCGTGCGCGCCTGCACCGGGGAGGTGTGGGTGCGCAGCACCAGGCCGCTGTCGACCGGCTCGACGAAGAACGTGTCCTGCATCTGGCGGGCCGGGTGGTCCGGGCCGAAGTTCAGGGCGTCGAAGTTGAACCAGTCGGCCTCGACCTCCGGGCCCTCCGCGATCTCCCAGCCCATCGAGACGAAGATGTCGCCGATGCGCTCGGAGATGGTCGAGATCGGGTGCCGGGCACCGGCCGGGCGGCGGTCGGCCGGCAGGGTGACGTCGACCGACTCCTCCACCAGCACCCGGGCGTCGCGCTCGGCCTCCAGCTCTTTCTGCCGGGCCGCCAGCGCCTTGCTGACCTGGCCGCGGGCCTTGCCGACACGCTTGCCCGCATCCGCCTTGGCGGCCGGGGGCAGGGCGCCGATCTCGCGGTTGGCCAGGGCCAGCGGGCTCTTGTCGCCGGCGTGCTCGAGCCGCGCCTGCTTCAGCGTCTCGAGGCTGCCGGCCGCGGCGAAGGCCTCCAGGGCCTGCGCGACGTATCCGGTCAGGGCGTCTTCGGAGAGCACCGCGACCTCCACCGGGTCGTAGTCCTTGGTACTCACAATGCGATCCTCACGTGCTTCATCGTCTCAGACGGCGGCCAGTGGATTTCCTCGCTGGCCTGCGGGCAGAAGTGAGTGGTCGGCGGAACCGGACCTCGATCAGAGTGCCCGGTCCGCCTTGGTAAATCGGCGTTCTTCCCGGCGCTGGGCGCGCGCGGTGGCGTAGAGGCAGACGGTGGCCGCGGTGCCGAGGTTCAGGCTCTCGGCCCGGCCGTGCACGGGTACCCGCACCACGGCGTCGGCCAGATCGCGGTCGGCCTGCGGGAGGCCCCAGGCCTCGTTGCCGAAGACCCAGGCGGCGGGGCTTTCCAGGTGCGGTTCACTGATTGAGGACGTCGTGGTCGCCCCGGTTGCGCCGGTCACCCGGGCGGGTACCCCGGTCGTGCGGTCCGGGCCGGACGCAGTGCGTCCGGCTTCGGCCTGGGTACCGGCTTCGGTCCGGGCACCGGGTTCGGTCCGGGCACCGGGTTCGGTCCGGGCACCGGCTTCGGTCCGGGCACCGGCTTCGGTCCGGGCACCGGGTTCGGCCTGGGCACCGGGTTCGGTCCTGCTGACGGCCCGGTCCTCGGCGTCGTCGGCCAGGTCGTCCAGGTCGTGGTCGCCCGCACCGTCCGCGGCCAGGATCTGCAGACCGGCCGCCCGGAGCCGCTCGACCGCCTCGGCCAGCGGGACACCGGTCACCACCGGGAGGTGGAACAGGCTTCCCGCGGTGGAGCGCACGCACTTGGGGTTGTGCACGTCGACGCTGGCGTCGGTGAGCACCACGGCATCGGCCCCGGCGGCGTCGGCCGCGCGGATCACGGTGCCGGCGTTGCCCGGGTCACGGACCTGTGAGAGCACGGCCACCAGCTTCGGCCGCCGCGCGAGGACCTCGTCCAGCGACACGGTGATCAGGTCGCACACCGCGAGCAGGCCCTGCGGGGTGGTCGTGCCCGCCCCGGCGAGCATCGTGGCCAGCACCTCGTCCGTGACGATGCGGGCCCAGACACCGGAATCGGCCGCGGCGTCGAGGATCTCGGGGTACCGGTCGGCGGCTTCCGGGGTGGCGTAGAGCTCGCGCAGGGCGCCCGGGGCGCTCCGGCGGGTCGCCCCGTGTTCGGCCACCGCTTCGCGCACACCCTGCGGACCCTCGACCAGGAACCGGCCGGCCCGCAGACGCGCGGAACGCCCGGACAGCCGGGCCACTGCCTTCACCCGGTCGGACCGGGGATTGGACAGTGCCTCGAGCGCCGGGCGTTCCGTCATCATGTTCGTCTCGCTGGTCCCGGGCCGATGCGGGGGCAGTTCAGCCCGGGGACGGCGAAAAGGCTCAGGCCGCAGTGGTGTCGGCGGTCGCCGGGAGGGCAGCCTTGGCCAGCACGACGAGGGCGGCGAACGCGGCCTCGTCGTTCACGGCCAGCTCGGCCAGCATGCGACGGTCGACCTCGATCTCCGCGGCCTTGAGGCCCTGGATGAACCGGTTGTAGGTCATGCCGTTCGCACGGGCGGCGGCGTTGATGCGCTGGATCCACAGCTTGCGGAAGTCACCCTTGCGCGCACGACGGTCGCGGTACGCGTAGACGAGCGAGTGGGTGACCTGCTCTTTGGCCTTGCGGTAGAGGCGTGAGCGCTGCCCGCGGTAACCGCTGGCGCGCTCGAGGACCTCGCGGCGCTTCTTCTGGGCGTTGACTGCCCGCTTGACGCGTGCCACGTGGAGTCTCCTTGGTTCTTGTCACCGGTCAGGACCGGCGACGGGGGTCAGTAAGCGGGGAATCAGCGGCCGAGCAGGCGCTTGGCGGCCTTCAGGTTGCCGGCGGCAACGGGCTCGTCCGAGGCCAGACGGCGCGTGCGGCTCGAGGGCTTGTGCTCGAACAGGTGGCGACGGTTGGCCTGCTCCCGCATCAGCTTGCCGCTGCCGGTCACCCGGAAGCGCTTCTTCGCACCGCTGTGCGTCTTGTTCTTCGGCACGTCTGTTTCTCCTCATCGATCCGCGCGCGGGGTGTCCGGCACGCGGAAGGTGGTCGGGACCGGGCGGACGGCACATCTCGTGTGTCCGCCCGGTCACCTGCTTAGCCTTCGTACAGGCTCAGCCTCTGCCCGTCAGGCGTCGGCTGATGTCTGCTCGGGGGTAGCTGCCGGCTTGGCGGCTTCCTCCGTGGGCTTGGTCTCCGCCGGCTTGGCCTCGGTGGGCTTCGCCTCGGCGGCCGGTCCCGGGGTGGGACGCGGGCCAGGCCCGGGGGCCGGACGCGGACCCGGTCCCGGGGTGGGACGCGGGCCGGGCCCGGGGGTGGGACGCGGGCCGATCGAGCCCGGGGTCGGGCGCGGTCCGACCGATCCCGGGGTGGGACGCGGCCCGGTGGCCGGGAGCGGACGCGGACCGGTGGCGGGACGGCCGGCGGCGGGAGCACCCGCACCGGAACCGGACGACACCGGACGCGGCGTACCCGTGGTCGCGGGCCGGGAGGACGGGCTCCCCGGACCGGAACCGAACGACGGACGCTCGCCCCGGTCGGGACGCGGACCGGACGGACGGTCGCCGCGGGGGCCACCGGGACCGGTACCGAACGACGGACGCTCGCCCCGGTCGGGACGCGGACCACGGTCCGGGCCCGAGCCGTACGGCGGGCGGGAACCACCCGGACGGTCGGAGCGGGGGCCGCCCCGGTCCGGGCGGGAGGACGAGTACGCGGGCGGGCCGGAGCTGCTCGAGGCGGGAGGCAGGGCCGACGGCGGCGGCGTCGCGCGCTTGATGAAGATGGGCTCCTCATCGCTGGCGGCAGCGTCCGGCGCGGCTGCCTCGTTCGCCTCGGCGACCTCGGCAGTCTTCTCCGCAGCCTGGGCGGCCTCCTCGCGGCGGCGCGCAACGCGTTCGGCCTTCTGCTCGGCCTGAATGTCCTTCTGCTCAGCCTTGGCGTCGGCCTTCTTCTTGTTCGGGCCGATCACCATGACCATGTTGCGGCCGTCTTGCTTCGGGTTGCTCTCGATGTAACCGAGCTCGACCACGTCGGCCGCCATGCGCTGGAGCAGGCGGTAACCCATCTCCGGGCGGGACTGCTCACGACCACGGAACATGATCATGACCTTGACCTTGTCGCCCTCATTGAGGAACCGCTCGACGTGCCCCTTCTTCGTGGAGTAGTCGTGCGGGTCGATCTTGAGGCGGAGCCTGATCTCCTTGAGGACGGTGTGGGCCTGGTTCTTCCGGGCCTCACGGTCCTTGATCGCAGACTCGTACTTGAACTTTCCGAAGTCCATGAGCTTGCAGACCGGCGGCCGCGCCTGGGGGGCGACTTCGACAAGGTCGAGGTCGGCCTCCTGGGCGAGACGCAGCGCGTCTTCGACCCGGACGATGCCGACCTGCTCCCCGTTGGGGCCGACCAGCCGCACCTCTGGGACGCGGATACGGTCGTTAATCCGGGGCTCGCTGATGTGTTACTCCTTCGTACGGTCTCGGTGACCGCCGGCAAACAGGAGAAGGCTCCCGGATGCAGGCGCTCGGGAGCCTCAGTAACGGTCGCACGGCAAACTGATCTTCCGTTCGCGTGCACCCCCACCAGTCACGGTAGAGGGCTCCTCCTGGTCGGGAGGAGCGGACCGGGACCCGATGTCATCGCACCGAAGTGCTGTGACGGCGGGTGGGAGAGACTCCACTTGGCGCACCAGGCTCTGTCGCGAACCCACCCGTGAGGGCAGGTCCAGCAGCGGAACTTGGTCGGTCAGTAGCCCAGGTTAGCAGGAGCAGGCCGATACCCGCGACACCAGCACCCCGGGGGACGCTCCCCCTTCGTTCGTGATCATGCACAAGGGGGGTGGATCAGACCGAGCGAACCGCCAGGCGGACCGAGTCGGTGCGCTCGGTGACGATCTGGTCGGTCAGCAGCAGCTCGCCGACCTGGGTGGTGGTGCTGCGGACCTGGTCGCGATCGAGGCCCGGGGGCAGGCCGAGCACGACCACCAGGCCGGCCTCCCCGTCGGGCTCGCAGCGGTGGGCCTTCACCTCGGGGACGGTGCCGATCAGGGCAGTGATGCCGTCGAGCAGCTCCGGGTCGTCGGCGGGCGGCAGCCAGTCGCGGCCCTGGGCCACGGCCCAGACGGCGGGGCGCGGCAGCTCGACCGCGGCGCCGGCCGGGTCGATGACGATGCGGGGGCACTCCTCGACCACCGCGGCCTGCGCGGCCCGGGCGGCCTCGACCGGAACCGGGCGGGCCTTCGGGTTCCACTCCAGCAACGCGGCGACGCTGGAGAAGACCGGGAGGATCCGGGACTCGTCCTCACCGACGAGGGTCACCAGGGCCATGTCGGAGCTCTTGTCCCCCTCCGACGCGACGAGCTCGGCGTCGTCGTCACCGAGCACGGCGACGATCGGGACCAGGACCCGGGTGGGGGCCCAGGCCCGGGTGATCGCGACCAGGTCGCCGTCGGCGAGCGCGGCGGTCAGGGCCGCGTCGGCGGTTCCGTCGTCACCCGGGAAGGGCTGCGCGGTCAGGGTGCGACCCGACCATGGGGTACCGGCCGAGTCGGTGTCGTGGTGCGGGTTGATGCCGTGTGCCATGTCGATCAGCTCCTGTCCGCTCCTGCCGGCCTGTTCAGCCGACTCAGCCGGCAACGTGCAGGGCCTGCTCCAGCGTGAAGGCCCCGTTGTAGAGCGCCTTCCCGACGATCGCCCCCTCGACGCCGATCTTCACCAGCGCGCGCAGGGCGGCGATGTCGTCGAGGTTCGCGATGCCGCCGGAGGCCACGACCGGCTTGCTGGTGCGGCTGCAGACCTCGGCGAGCAGGTCGAGGTTCGGACCCTGGAGCGTGCCGTCCTTGGTGACGTCGGTGACCACGTAGCGGGCACAGCCGTCCTCGTCGAGGCGGGCCAGGGTCTCGAACAGGTCGCCGCCCTTGCTGGTCCAGCCGCGGCCGGCCAGCTCGGTGCCGCGCACGTCGAGGCCGACGGCGATCCGGTCGCCGAACTCGGCGATGGCGTCACGCGTCCAGGACGGGTTCTCGATCGCGGCGGTGCCCAGGTTCACGCGGGCGCAGCCGGTGTCCATCGCGGCCCGCAGGCTCGCCTCGTCGCGGATCCCGCCGGACATCTCGACCTTCACCCCGAGCCCGCTCAGCTCGGCGCAGACCCGGGTGATCAGCTCGCGGTTGCTGCCCCGGCCGAACGCGGCGTCCAGGTCGACCAGGTGCAGCCACTGCGCCCCGGCCTTCTGCCAGGCCCGGGCCGCCTCCAGCGGATCGCCGTAGCCGGTCTCGCTGCCGGCTTCGCCCTGCACCAGGCGCACGGCCTGGCCGTCGGCGACGTCGACGGCGGGCAGCAGCTCGAGCCGGGCGGGAGCGGCGGCGGAGTCAGACATGGAAAACCCTTCGAAGGCGTGCGACCGGCCTGGTCATCCCGAGGCCGGTGAAGTCGGCGGCCACGCTATCGCGGCCCCCGGCAGCAGACAGGTGCAGCCCCGGGGACCGCGCGCGATCAAGAGCCGCCCGACCCCGTCGTGGTCATGCAAACGTTCCGGCGAGAGTTCTAGAACTCCGGGGAGGTTTTGCATGATCACGGACGAGAAAGTGGGCAGCGAGTCGCCAGGCCCATGCCCGGGCCCGTGCCCGGGCCAAGGCAGAACCTGGGCAGGGCGGGGTTCCGGGCCTGGGTTACAGGGTGGTCAGCCAGTTACGCAGGAGCTGGGCCCCGGCGGCGCCGGACTTCTCCGGGTGGAACTGGGTGGCGGTGAGGGGACCGTTCTCGACCGCGGCCACGAACCGGCCGCCGTGCTCGGACCAGGTGACCAGCGGCGGCTTGAGCGAGGCCAGGGGGTCGCCGGGGGACGGGAGTTCCCACTTCTGCACGGCGTAGGAGTGCACGAAGTAGAAGCGCTCGTGCTCGATACCGGCGAAGAGCCGAGAGCCCTCGGGGGTGTCGACGACGTTCCAGCCCATGTGCGGCACGACCCGGGACGGCAGCAGCTCGACGGTGCCGGGCCACTCCCCCAGGCCCTCGACATCATCGCGACCGAACTCGGCGGACTTCTCGAACAACACCTGCAGGCCGACGCAGATCCCGAGCACCGGACGGCCACCGGCCAGACGGCGCCCGATCAGCCGGTGCCCGCCGACAGCCCGCAACTGCTCGGCGACCGAGGCGAAGGCCCCCACACCGGGGACCACCAGGCCGTCGGCCTCCAGGGCGCGATGGAAGTCGGCGGTCAGCTCGACGGTCGCGCCGGCGCGCTCCAGCGCCCGCACGGCCGACCGGACGTTGCCGGAGCCGTAGTCCAGCACCACGACCTGGGGTGAAGTCATACCCAGAGTCTAGAAGAGCCCCGGACACCACCCGCACCGACCATGATCGCCGGGGAGGTTTTGCATGATCACGAGCAAAAGGAGAGCGGGGAAGGCCCGCATGATCATGCAGACCTTCCCCGCCCGGGCGGCTCAGGCCTTACGGCCGGACTTCACCGCGCGGCGGTACTCCTTGTTGAGGTTGGCGATGCTGACGAACGGGATCTCCTTGGGGCAGGACACCGTGCACATACCGGTGTTCGTGCACCCACCGAAGCCCTCCGCGTCCATCTGCTCGACCATGTCCAGCACCCGGGTCGTGCGCTCCGGCTGACCCTGGGGCAGCAGGTTGAGGTGCGTGACCTTGGCCGAGACGAAGAGCGAGGCCGAGCCGTTCGGGCAGGCCGCCACGCAGGCGCCGCAGCCGATGCAGGTGGCGTTGGCGAAGGCCTCGTCCGCGTCGGGCTTGGGGATGCGGGTGGAGTTGCCCTCCGGGGCCGAGCCGGTCGGGGCGGTGATGTAACCACCGGCGCCGATGATGCGGTCGAAGGCGCTGCGGTTGACCACCAGGTCTTTGATCACTGGGAAGGGGGCCGCGCGCCACGGCTCGATGATGATCTCCTCGCCGTCCGAGAAGGCGCGCATGTGCAGCTGGCAGGCGGTGGTCTGCTCCGGGCCGTGGGCCTCGCCGTTGATGACGACGCCACAGCTGCCGCAGATGCCCTCGCGGCAGTCGTGGTCGAACGCGACCGGGTCGTCACCATCGAGGATCAGCTTCTCGTTGAGCGTGTCGAGCATCTCCAGGAACGACATGTCCGGCGAGACGTTGTCGAGGTCGTAGTCGACCATGGCGCCGGCGTCGGCGCCGTTCTTCTGCCGCCAGATCTTCAGCTTGAGCTTCATCAGGCTTCCTTCAAAAATCGCAGGCTTAAAAGATCAGGCGTAGCTGCGCTGGGCCGGGTGGACGTAGTCGAAGATCAGCTCTTCCTGGTGCAGCACCGGGTCGCCGCTGACGGTGCCGAACCGGCCCTCGCCGCCGTACTCCCAGGCCGCGACGAACGAGAACTTGTCGTCCTGCCGCTCGGCCTCACCCTCGGCGGTCTGGCTCTCCTCGCGGAAGTGCCCGCCGCACGACTCCTCACGCATCAGCGCGTCGATGCACATCAGCTCGCCGAGCTCGATGAAGTCGGCGACCCGGTTGGCCTTCTCGAGTGACTGATTGAGCTCGGCGCCGGTACCGGGCACCTTCACCCGCTTCCAGAACTCGTCGCGCAGGTGCCGGATCTCGCTGATCGCCTTGCGCAGCCCGGCGTCGTTGCGGGCCATGCCGCAGTAGTCCCACATGATCTGGCCGAGCTCGCGGTGGAAGGAGTCGACCGTGCGGTCGCCCTGGATCGAGAGCAGTTTCTCGATCCGGTCTTTCACCAGGGTCTCGACCTCGGTGACCTCGGGCGCGTCGGTCGGCACCGGAGCGAACTTGTTGCTGCCGATGTAGTTGTTGAGCACCGTCGGCAGCACGAAGTAGCCGTCGGACAGACCCTGCATCAGCGCGGACGCACCGAGCCGGTTGGCGCCGTGGTCGGAGAAATTGGCCTCACCGGCGGCGAACAGGCCGGGGATGGTGGTCTGCAGGTCGTAGTCCACCCACAGGCCGCCCATCGTGTAGTGGACGGCCGGGTAGATGCGCATCGGCTGCTTGTACGGGTTCTCGGAGGTGATCCGGGCGTACATGTCGAAGAGGTTGCCGTACTTCTCCCGCACGGTCGCCTCCCCCATCCGCGCGATCGCGTCGGCGAAGTCCAGGTAGACGCCCTGGCCGCCGGGGCCGACGCCGCGGCCCTCGTCGCAGACGTTCTTCGCGGCGCGGGAGGCGATGTCCCGCGGCACCAGGTTGCCGAACGCCGGGTAGATGCGCTCCAGGTAGTAGTCGCGCTCGTCCTCGGGGATCTGGTCGGGCGAACGGGTGTCGCCCATCTCCTTCGGCACCCAGATCCGGCCGTCGTTGCGCAGCGACTCACTCATCAGCGTGAGCTTGGACTGGTGGTCGCCGGAGCGCGGGATGCAGGTCGGGTGGATCTGCGTGTAGCAGGGGTTCCCGAAGTAGGCGCCGCGCCGGTGGGCCCGCCAGATCGCCGAGGTGTTCGAGCCCTTGGCGTTGGTGGAGAGGAAGAAGACGTTGCCGTAGCCGCCGGTCGCCAGTACCACCGCGTCGCCGAGGTGGGTGGAGAGCTCACCGGTGACCAGGTTGCGCGCGACGATGCCGCGGGCCCGGCCGTCGATGATGATCAGATCGAGCATCTCGTGCCGGGCGTGCATCTCGACGTTGCCGGCGTCGATCTGCTTCGACAGCGCCTGGTAGGCGCCGATGAGCAGTTGCTGGCCCGTCTGGCCGCGGGCGTAGAAGGTGCGCTGCACCTGCACGCCGCCGAACGAGCGGGTGTCGAGCAGACCGGAGTACTCGCGGGCGAACGGCACGCCCTGCGCCACGCACTGGTCGATGATCTTCACGCTGTTCTCGGCCAGGCGGTAGATGTTCGACTCCCGGCCCCGGAAGTCGCCACCCTTCACCGTGTCGTAGAACAGCCGGTAGATCGAGTCACCGTCGTTGCGGTAGTTCTTCGCGGCGTTGATGCCACCCTGCGCGGCGATGGAGTGCGCGCGGCGGGGTGAGTCCTGGAAGCAGAACTGCACCACGTGGTAGCCCTGCTCGGCCAGCGAGGCACCCGCGGCGCCCCCGGCCAGGCCGGTGCCGACCACGATCACCTTGTGCTTGCGGCGGTTCGAGGGGTTCACCAGCTTGGAGGCGAACTTGCGCCGCTCCCAGCGGGTCTCGACGTCGCCGTCGGGCGCCTTGTCGTCGGCGATCGCCTCGCCGAGGCGGTAGAACTCACCCTCGCCGACGAATTTCGTCTGTTCCGACATCTCAATCCACCAACCCGAAGACGACGCTGTACGGAACGAGCAGGAAGCCGAAGCCGACGACCAGGGCCACGAACACCGCGAAGGTGCGGAACCCGGCCGTGGTGGCCCGGTTCCAGCCCAGCGTGTTGGCGGCGCTCCAGAGGCCGTGCCAGATGTGCAGGCACAGGGCCACCATCGCCAGCGTGTAGATGGCGACGTTCCACCACTGGTCGAACCCGGCGGTGATCCGCTCGTAGGGCTCGTGCGAGGTGGCCGGGTTCACCGTGCCGGTGGTCATGTCGAGGATGTGCCAGATGATGAAGAGCAGCAGCGTGACGCCGCCCCAGCGCATCGTCGAGGTGGCGTAGCCACCCTTGCGCTTGGCGTGGTATTTCACCGGCCGGGCGTTCACGTCGTGCCGCGACAGCGTCACGGCTGCCCAGATGTGCAGCACCAGCGCGACGGTGAGCACGGCCCTCTGGATCCAGAGGTACCAGGCCTCGTGCAGAGCGGGCTCACCGATGGTGCGCAGCCAGGCCGCGTACTCGTTGAACTCGGTCTCGCCGAAGAAGATCTTCAGGTTCCCGACCATGTGCACGACGACGAACGCCAGCATGATCAGGCCGGTGACGGCCATGATCATCTTCCGCCCGATGGTCGAGCGGTGGAGGGTGGCGAAGCCCGTCACACGCGGGTTCTTGCTCAGCGTCTCTACCACGATCGGCAAGGTATTCCCTAGAGGCTGATGAGGTCCAAGAGATGATGCGTAGGCTCTCAATAGTCAGGGCCTATCGATCTGGTTACGCTGTGCTCGTGCAACTGCAGCAGCTCGTATATTTCCTGACCGTCGCGGAGACGAAGCACTTCACCCGGGCCGCGCAGCTGCTCGAGATCGCACAACCATCGCTCTCGCAACAGATCCGGGCGTTGGAAGCATCACTGGGCGCGGAGCTCTTCGACCGGGTGCGCGGCAACATCACGCTGACCCCGGCCGGCGAGGCGCTACTGCCGATCGCCCAGCGGATCACCGTCGACGTGGAGTCGGCCCGCCAGGAGGTGCGCGAGCTGGTCGAGCTGCGCAGCGGGCGGGTGCGGCTGGGCGCCACCCCGAGTCTGCTCACCGGTCTGCTGCCGGAGGTCGCGCGTCGCTACCACCGTCGATACCCGGCGATCCGGCTCGTACTGGAGGAGAGCGGGTCACGCGACCTGGTGGCCAAGACCGCCTCCGGCCTGATCGACCTGTCCCTGCTCGTGCTGCCCCTGCACGCCGACGACCCGGCGCTGGAGACGGTACCCCTGCTGCGGGAAGACCTCGTCGTGGTGTCGTCCACCCGCGACCCGGGCCCCACCGACGGCCGCCCGATCGCGATCTCCCAGCTGCAGGGTCGTCCTCTGGTGATGTTCCGGGCCGGCTACGAACTGCGCGAGGTGACCGTGGGGGCCTGCCGCCGCGCCGGTTTCGCGCCCACCCTGGCGGTCGAGGGTGGCGAGATGGACGCGGTGCTGAGCATGGTCGAGGCCGGACTTGGGCTGGCCGTGGTGCCCAGCACCGTGGTCGCCGGACGCTCGGCCACCCACCGCGTCACCCCGATCGCCGCCCCCGGCCTGTCCCGCACGATCGGCCTGGCCCACCGCCGGGGGGCCCAGCCCTCCCGGGCCGCCCAGGAACTGCGGGCCGAACTGCTCGGCTACCTGGGCACCGCGTCCGTCGACGGCACTCTGCCCCAGGGCACCGAGCTGATCACCCCCTGAAACCCACCCACAACAAAATTGAGGACGAGTCGGCAGCTGCCGGCTCGTCCTCCATTTTGGGTCTACTACAGAGAGCCCTTGGTGCTAGGGATGCCGGTCACGCGCGGGTCGGGCTCGACCGCCACGCGCAGCGCCCGCGCGAGCGCCTTGAACTGGGCCTCGACGATGTGGTGCGGGTCGCGACCGCCCAGCACGCGCACGTGCAGGCCGATCGAGGCGTGGTGGGCGATGGATTCCAGCACGTGCCGGGTGAGCGAGCCGATGTACCGGTCGCCGATCACCACGTACTGCTGGCCCTCCGGCTCACCGGTCTGCACGCAGTAGGGACGACCGGACACGTCGACCACGGCGTGCACCAGCGCCTCGTCGAGCGGCACGGTGGCGTCGCCGAACCGGCGGATGCCGGCCTTGTCGCCGAGCGCGATCCTCAGCGCCTCGCCGATCACGATCGCCACGTCCTCCACCGTGTGGTGGGCGTCGATGTGCAGGTCACCGGTCGCGGTGACGGCCAGGTCGATCAGCGAGTGCTTGGACAGCGCGTTGAGCATGTGGTCGTAGAACCCCACCCCGGTGGAGATCTCGGCCTTGCCGGTGCCGTCCAGGTCCAGCTCGACGACGACACTGGATTCCTTGGTCGTCCGCTCGATCCGGGCGGTGCGGGACATCAGGTGCTCCTTGTTGTTGATTGAGGACGAAGTGGTCGGCTCACGCCGGTCAGGCGGGTACCGGCGCGTCGAGCAGGGAGTCCGCGAGAGCATCGAGGAACGTGGTGTTCTCGGCCGGGGTACCGGCGGTGACCCGGAGGAATCCGGGCAGGCCGACGTCGCGGATCAGCACCCCGCGCGAGAGCAGCGAGCGCCAGATCGCCTTCTCGTCGTTCAGGCCACCGATCAGGACGAAGTTGGCGTCGCTCGGGGCGGGGCTCAGGCCCAGCTCCCGCACCGAGGTGACGACGCGGTCGCGCTCGGACTTGATCACCTCGACGGTGTCGAGCAGCACGTCGGAGTGCCAGAGCGCGGCGCGGGCGGCGGCCTGGGTGAGCGAGGACAGGTGGTACGGCAGGCGCACCAGCCGGACCGCGTCGTTCACGGCAGGGTGTGCGGCCAGGTAGCCCAGACGCACGCCGGCCAGGGCGAACGCCTTACTCATCGTGCGGCTGACCACCAGGCGCTCCCGGCCCTCGAGCAGACTCAGGGCGCTGGGCGTACCGACGCGGGCGAACTCGTGGTAGGCCTCGTCGACGATCACGATGCCGTCGGTCGCGTCGTAGGCGGCCTTGACCACCTCGAGGTCGAGGGCGGTACCGGTGGGGTTGTTCGGGGAGCAGAGGAACGTGACGTGGGGCCGGTGCTCCTTGATCTGCGCGACGGTCTCCTCGACGTGCAGATCGAACTGGGCCGGGTCGTCCGTCGGCTGCACCTTCTTGCCCCGCTTGCCGTCGACCCAGGTGGCGCCGGTGCCGGCGGTGATGATCGGGTGCATCGAGTAGCTCGGGGTGAAGCCGAGCACCGTGCGCCCCGGGCCGGCGAATGCCTGGAGCAACTGCTGGAGCACCTCGTTCGAGCCGTTCGCGGCCCAGATCTGGTCGGCCTCCAGCTCGTGCCCGAGGTAGTTGGCCAGGTCTTCGCGCAGCCCGGTGAACTCCCGGTCGGGGTACCGGTTCAGATGACGGGCCTGCTGGCGGACGCCGTCGAGGATCGCGGCGACCACCTCCCCCGGCACGTCGTAGCTGTTCTCGTTGGTGTTCAGCCGCACCGGCACCTCGAGCTGTGGCGCACCGTAGGGAGTGCGTCCACGCAGATCGTCACGCAGGGGCAGACGGGCAAGAACCTCGGCCCGGGACTCGTTGCTCACGGTGGGGAGTCTAACGAGCGCAGCTGACACCGACACGTGTCGTTACAGGTCACGTGGCCCACACGCTCCTGGTGATCCAGATGTTCCCTACAGTGATCGGCGCAGGGGCGCGCGGTGGTTGCTCGGAGAAAGGCGGCTGGTGAACGAGGCCGACAGCAGTGGTGTGGTGACGGTGCTCGCGGCCGGCTGGGCGTTCCGGCGTCCGCAGGTGGCGACGGCCTACGAACGCGCGACCGGGGGCGACCGCGCCGAGGCGTACCTGACCTCGCGGGTGCTCACCCGGGAGGAGGTCACGGAACTCGCCGCCCTGGGCTGGACCCCGGCAGACCTGCGCCGGCTGGTGCGGTTCGAGCGCCCCCGCCGTCTGGTGCCCGACCCGGTGCCCGTCGACGCCGACCATCCGGACCCGGCCGCCCCCGAGCGCCGCTGGTCCCCGCCGCAGAGCCGCCCCGACCTGCCCCGACGGGCCCAGTTGCCGTTCGGGGACCTGGTGACCTGGGCCCGGGTCCGCCCGGGCGACCGCGCCTGGCTGGCCGGGATCACCAGCACCGAGCTGCGCTGGCTCGGGAAGCCGCACGTGCTCGACACCCTGCGGCCCTATCTGACCTCGGCCCTGGACGTCGACCCGGGCACCGCCCTGTTGCAGGCCCGCCGCTACGTGCCGTTCACCCTGTTCGAGACCGTGGTGAGGGCCCGCGGTGGTATCCAGGGCCTGCCCGGCGAGTGGATCGACCTGGTGCTCGGCGAGCGCTGGATCCATGAGGTGCCGGAATGGGAGACCGCGGGCTGGATCTCGCACCCGGCCCAGGCCCCGCTGCTGTTCGCGCCGGCCGGCGAGGGCCGGGACCCCTCCGAGCGCTGGGCCCGCTGGCACCCGGTCGCCCGCCTCGCCGGGCCCGGCGGCATCCACCCGGCCGACTGGTGGGCCGCCGGTTTCAGCACCGACGAGGCCCTGCGGGCGTTCGACCGGGGACGCGTGCCCGACCGTTCGGTGCTCGAGGCGATGGCCGTGGTACGGGGCAAGACCTCTCCTAGAGAACCCTGAGCGAGTACTCCCAGAGCCGCTGCGCCGCCTCGGGATCGAGCGCGTGCCCGGAGACCCCGTGCCGGGCCCCGATCCGGCCGCGCGGGGCCTCGTTGCAGTCGTCGAAGTACTTCCCGCTCACACCCTTCACCAGCGGTGAGGCCGCCAGCAGCACAGACGTCGCGGCTCCCTCCGGCGTGGTCTTCCAGCGCAGTTCCTCACCGTCGGAGGCCGCCGCCTTCCGCAGCGCCTCGAGTTCCGCGGGGTCGACGTGGCACTGCAGGTTCGTCCGGATCCCGCCCGGGTTCAGGGCGTTCACGGTGATGCCGTCGGGCGCCCAGCGCCGGGCCGCCTCCACCGCGAAGAGCACGTTGGCGGTCTTGGACTGCCCGTAGGCCGTCCACGGCCCGTATTCACGCCGCTCGAAATGGATGTCGTCGAAGTCGATGCCCGCGCGGTGGTGGGCGCTGCTGCTCACCGCGACCACCCGGGCGTCACCGGCCCGGGCCAGGGCGTCGTGCAGTCCCACCGCGAGCGCGAAGTGCCCGAGATGGTTGGTGGCGAACTGCGATTCCCAGCCCTCGGGGGTGCGGGCGAGAGGGCTGGCCATCACGCCGGCGTTGTTGACGAGGATGTGCAGCGGGCCTTCCCACCGCTGGGTGAAGGCCTTCACCGAGCCCTGGTCGGCCAGGTCGAGGAGCTCGACACGACTGTTCGGGATGCCCGCCGCGGTCTTCTCCCCCGCGTCGAGGTTCCGCACGGCCAGGGTGACCTCGGCCCCGACCGCCGCCAGGGCGCGGGCGGTCTCGACGCCGATGCCGCTGGCGGCGCCGGTGACGACGGCCCGCTTCCCGCTCAGGTCGGCACCCGCGATCACCTCGTCGGCGGTGGAGTATTCGCCGAAGGGGGTGGTGAACAGTTCTGACGTCATGATCGATGACCTTTCCGCCGTAATGGAGGCTCCTCCGGTTACAAACTAAGCGGAGGAGCCTCCGATAGGCAACCGGGCGTACTGGCGGGTCTGGCTCTGCGCCACAATGAGAGTTCGCGTCATCCAGGGCGCGGGTCCCAACGAACACGCGCGGAGGTGCGAGATGACGGCACCCGGCGAGCGGCCGCTGCGCGCGGACGCCCGGCGCAACCGGGAACGCCTGCTGCAGTCGGCGGTGAAGGCGTTCAGCGTGGACGGCACCGAGGCCTCGCTGGAGGGCATCGCCAAGGATGCCGGGGTGGGCATCGGCACGCTCTACCGCCACTTCCCCACCCGCGACGAACTGGTCGAGGCGGCCTACCGCAACGAGCTGGCCAAGCTCTGCGACTCGGCCCGGGAACTGCTCACCGAACGGGCCACCGACGAGGCCCTGCGCCGCTGGATGGACCGCTTCGTCGACTACATGGCCACCAAGCGCGAGATGGCCGACGCCCTGCGCGCGGTGATCGCGTCGGGCCGTAATCCCTACGCCACCAGTCGCGACCGGCTCACGACCGCGGTGCAGCTCCTGATCGAGGCCGGGGCCGCGGCCGGCACCCTGCGCGACGACGTGCAGCCGCTGGACGTACTCACGGCGGTGAGCGGTGTGGCGATGGCCGCGGGCACGCCCGAACAGGCCGGGCGCATCCTCGACCTGCTGATGGACGGGCTACGCCGTTGACGCGGCGAGCTTCTTCACCGTGTTCCAGTTCCGCGTGGTCGCAGGCACGCCCTTGACCTTGCCCACGGCGATCGCCAGCTTGCTGTCGGCGAAACCGTTCGGCAGGCGCAGGTACAGCTCGGTGCCGTGGGCGACGTACTCGTCCGGGGTGCAGGCCGCCGGGTCGAGCTTCGCCAGCTGCTCCTGATTCAGTGCACCCCGCAGGAAGACGACCGCATGACGGGAGCCGTCCGCGTCCGCTGTCGGGAAGGGGTTCGCCGCGACGACGCCCGCCATCTCGGGACCGGTGCGCACCATCACCTCGGTGCGCAGACCCGCCTCAGCGAGCAGCCGGGCCTCCAGCTCGGCGGCCACCTCCAGCGGGTCGCGGGAAGTGGTGACCACCGCCTGACCGCTCGCCAGGATCGTCGTCACGTCGGTGTGGCCGAGTTCGGTCAGCATCGAGCGCAGGTCGGCCATCGCCAGCTTGCGGCTGCCGCCGAGGTTGACGCCCCTCAGCAGCAGCGCGAGCCGGTTACTCACTGCGGGAAGCGGGCCGTGACGGCCTCACCGTGCGCCGGGAGGTCTTCGGCGTTGGCGAGGGCCACCACGTGATGGGCCACCCCCTCCAGTGCGGACCGGTCGTACGTCACGACGTGGATGCCCTTGAGGAACGACTGCACGCTGAGCCCACTGGAGAAACAGGCGCAGCCGCCGGTGGGGAGCACGTGGTTGGAACCCGCGCAGTAGTCGCCCAGGCTGACGGGTGAGTACGGGCCGACGAAGATCGCACCCGCGTTCCGCACGCGGGAGGCGACCTGGTCGGCGTCCCTCGTCTGGATCTCGAGGTGCTCCGCCGCGTAGGCGTCGACCACCGCGAGACCCGCGTCCACGTCGTCCACCAGCACGATCGCCGACTGCGGGCCGGACAGCGAGGTGGTGACGCGCTCGGTGTGTTTCGTGGCGTCGACCCGCGCGGCGACGGCGGTCTCGACCGTCGCGGCGAGCACCTCGGAGTCGGTGACCAGCACGGCCGCGGCCATCGGGTCGTGCTCGGCCTGGCTGATCAGGTCACTGGCGACGTGGTCGGCGTCGGCGCTGTCGTCGGCGAGCACCATGATCTCGGTCGGGCCGGCCTCGGAGTCGATGCCGATGATGCCCTTGAGTAAACGCTTGGCCGCCGTCACCCAGATGTTGCCGGGGCCGGTGACCAGGTCGGACGGCTCGCAGATCCAGCTGCCGTCGGTGTCTTTCACGCCGTAGGCGAACATCGCCACGGCCTGCGCGCCACCCACGGCGTACACCTCGTCGATGCCGAGCAGTGCGCACGCCGCGAGGATCGCCGGGTGCGGCAGACCCTCGAAACCGGCCGGGTTGTCGCGCTGCGGCGGGCTGGTGACCGCAATGCCCGGCACCCCGGCCGCCTGCGCGGGCACGACGTTCATCACCACGCTGCTCGGGTAGACCGCCCGGCCGCCGGGCACGTACAGCCCGACCCGGTCGACCGGCACCCAGCGCTCGGTGACCGTGCCCCCGGGCACGACCTGGGTGGTGGTGCTCTCGCGGCGCTGATCGTCATGCACCAGGCGGGCCCGGCGGATCGACTCCTCCAGGCCGGCGCGCACGGCCGGGTCGAGCTGCTCCAGCGCGCGCTTCAGGGCCTCTTCGGGCACCCGGATCGAGGTCAGCCTCACCCCGTCGAACTGCTCGGTGAGCTCGATCAGCGCGCTCACGCCCTGGTCCCGCACGCGCTCGCAGATCGGGCGCACGGTGCCCAGCGCATGCTCCACGTCCATCGCGGCGCGGGGAACCACGGCGCGCAGATCACGGGAGTTCAGGTGCTGGCCACGCAGGTCAAGTCGGCGGATCACGGGCAGCATTCTAAGGCTGCCGGGACCGGGCGGATGGCGACAGGTCGTTCGTCCTGGTGCTGAAGGGAACGCAAGGCCTGCGAGTTTGACTAGTTTGGTCCCGTGGCGACCCGGCTTCCCCTCTTTCCGCTCAGCACCGTGCTGGTGCCGGGTCTCGTACTGCCGCTGCACATCTTCGAGCAGCGCTACCGGATCCTGGTGCAGGCCCTGCTCGACCTGCCCGAGGGCGCGCCCCGGCACTTCGGGGTGATCGCGACGCGCCCGGGCCGTGACCCGGAGACGCTCGAGGGCCTGTACCCGGTGGGCTGCACGGCCCAGATCCGCGAGGCGACGCCCTACGACGACGGCCAGTTCGACCTGGTCACCGTGGGCAATGCGCGGTTCCGGCTGCACGGCCTGGACGACGAGGCGGGTGCGCCGTACCACACGGGGCTCGTCGACTTCCTCGACGAGCCGGACGGTCCCGGGGACCTGGACGCGGCCGCCGAGCTGGTTGCCCTGCGGTTCGCCGCCTACCGCGACCGGCTGCGGGTGGAGCAGTCCGGGGTGCCGACCGACCCGCGGGTGCTCTCCTACCTGGTGGCTGCCGCGGCCGTGCTGGAGCTGCCCGAACGGCAGTCGCTGCTCGAGGCGGCGAGCACCCACGAGCGGCTCACCGCCGAGCTGACGCTGCTGCGCCGGGAGATCGGGCTGCTCGACGCGTTCAGCTCACTGCCCGCGGTGGACCTGAACAAGGAACCCCCCACCCCGAACTGACGGCGTTGCGCCACAATCCCCTCGTGGCGAAGAAGAAGGACGCTGCCGGTGGCACCCCGGCGACCAAAGTGCTCACCGCTGCCGGCGTGACGTTCAGCACGCACACGTTCGAGGCCGAGGACCGCAGCCGGGCCGCGTCCTCGTCCACCCGTCTGGCGTTCGGTTCCGAGGCCGCCTCGGCCCTGGGTGTGGACGAGACGCGCGTGTACAAGACGCTGGTCGCCGAGGTGGACGGGTCGATGTGGGTGGCCGTGGTACCGGTCGCCGGGCAGCTCGACCTCAAGGCCCTGGCCGCGGCCGCGGACGGGAAGAAGGCCGTGATGGCCGACCCGGCCGCCGCCGAGCGCAGCAGCGGTTACGTGGTGGGCGGGATCAGCCCGCTCGGTCAGCGGCGGGCCCTGCCGACCGTGGTCGACGTCTCCGCACTGGACCATCCCACCGTGTTCGTCAGCGGTGGGCGGCGTGGACTCGATCTGGAGCTGACGCCGGCCGACCTGGTGCGCCTGACCCGGGCCCGGACCGCGCCGATCGGTCGTGCTTAGGGTTCCCGACGCCCGGGATGCTCCAGGCGCCGGGAGGTCCAGGGCAGGATCGCACCGACCATGATCACCACGGCCGTGGTGGCGGGCCAGACGAACGCCGCGCCGAGCGCCCGCAGGTGCGGGGTGCCCAGCTGGTCGCCCAGACCCCAGGAGATCGCGGCGCCGATCGTGCTCGTGATGAGCACCACCAGCACACGCCGCACCGGCGCGGCCCCGGGCCGGAACAGCGTGACCACGCTGATCACCACGCCCACGAACAGCCCCAGCCCTGCCAGCGTGCCGTCGACCGCGGCGGCGGTCTCCTGCTCGTCGCCGAACGACTCGGTGGTGGGCAGGAGCAGGCGCCAGGCCACGGCCAGCAGGATGCCCAGCATCAGCGGGCCGATCAGGGCAGCGGTCTCGCCGGCCAGCAGTTTTGGCGTGGCCGGCGACGGGGCCGGGCTGTCACCGGGGACACCGGGACGCTCTTCGATCATGCTCATCGGTCGTCGATCCTAGCCAACACCGGCATCCTTCGCCGGACGGGGGAGCCGGATCAGCCCGCGTCGCGGAGCCGTTCCAGGGCGACGGCCAGGTCGTCGGGGTACTCGCTCGCGTACTCGACCCACTCGCCCGTGCCCGGGTGGTCGAAGCCCAGCCGCACCGCGTGCAGCCACTGCCGGGTGAGTCCCAGCCGCGCGGTCAGGGTCGGGTCGGCGCCGTACATCGAGTCGCCCGCGCAGGGGTGCCGCAGCGCCGAGAAGTGCACGCGGATCTGGTGCGTGCGCCCGGTCTCCAGGTGCACCTCCACCAGTGACGCGGCCCGGAAGGCCTCCACCACCTCGTAGTGCGTGACGCTGGCTTTTCCCCCGGCCACGACCGCCCAGCGGTAGTCGTGCGTGGGATGCCGGCCGATCGGGGCGTCGATGGTGCCCCGCAGCGGATCGGGATGCCCCTGCACGACCGCGTTGTAGGTCTTCTCCACGGTGCGGTCACGGAACGCCTGCTTCAGCACCGAGTAGGCGTGCTCGCTCTTGGCCACGACCATCAGGCCACTCGTGCCCGCGTCGAGGCGGTGCACGATGCCCTGGCGTTCGGGGGCCCCCGAGGTGGCGATCGAGTACCCGGCCGCGGCCAGGCCCCGCGTCACCGTCGGGCCGGTCCAGCCCGGGCTGGAGTGCGCGGCCACACCGACCGGCTTGTCGATGACCACCAGGTCGTCGTCGTCGTGGACGATCCGCATGCCCTCGACCGGCTCCGGCGGGGCGGCGTCGGCCGGATCGGCGCCGGGCAGGGTGATCTCCAGCCAGGCCCCGGCGCGCAGCCGCTCGGACTTTCCGGCCGGCGAACCGTCGAGCAGGACCGCGCCGTCTCCGGCGAGGTCGGCGACCGCATTGCGGGACAGGCCGAAGAGACGGGACAGACCGGCGTCGAGCCGCTCCCCCGCCAGGCCGTCGGGCACGGGCATGGAACGGACGTCAGGCATTCTCGGGCTTCTCCGCAGTCTTCTTCTCCGAGGCTGTCTTCTCCGAGCTTGTCTTCTCCGAGCTTGTCTTCTCCGAGCTTGTCTTCTCCGAGCTTGTCTTCTCCGAGCTCACGCGCCGGCCGTCGATCCCGATGCCGATGATGCTGAGCACGGCGATGAGAACGGCCGCGCAGGTGATGGAGCAGTCGGCCAGGTTGAAGATCGGCCAGTTCGGCAGTTCGAGGAAGTCCACGACGTGCCCGCGGAACACCCCGGGCGTGCGGAACACCCGGTCGGTCAGGTTGCCGACGGCGCCACCGAGCAGCAGCCCGAGCGCCACGGCCCAGCCCCAGTGCCCGAGCGTGCGGGAGATCCGGATGATGAACACGGCCACCGCGATCGCGACGACCGAGAAGATCCAGGTCGAGCCGGTGGCCATGGAGAACGCGGCGCCGGGGTTGCGGATCAGGTAGAAGCCGAAGAGGTCACCGACCACGTCGACCCGGCCCTCGCCCGTCAGTTCCTTCACCGCGAGGTACTTGGTCAGCTGGTCAAGCCCCAGCACGACCAGGGCAATCAGTGGCACGGCGGCGGCGTAGGCCTTCTGACGCCGGGGTGTGGCACTCTCGGTGGGCCCAGGATCGACGGGTGATGTCGTGGGCGGGGTCGGCTCAGTCATCGTTCCCCTAGGGTGCCATGCCGCGACACGCCTTCATGCACCTGATGTCCCCCGGCTGTCTACCGGCGTTCCTGCCGCTGCTTGCACGTCACGCACAGGGCCGCCCGCGGGAAGGCCTCCAGCCGCGGCAGCGCGATCGGCTCCCCGCAGCTCTCGCAGACGCCGTAGGTACCCGCGTCGATCCGGGCGATGGCTTCCCGGGTGGCCCGGATCGCCTCGCTCACCCGGGTCAGCAGGGCCTGCTCGTGCTCCCGGCCGAAGGTCTTGCCGCTGGAGTCGGCCGGGTCGTCGCCGGAGCCGCCCTGGCTGTCGCGGATCACGTCGGCCAGCCCGTCCAGCACGACCTGGTGCTCGTTCTGGAGCTGGAGGAGTTCGGCGGCCAGCTCGTCGCGGATGCCGGCGAACGAGGTGACGGTACTGCGCTCGGCACCGGGCACGGGAGTGTCCTTTCCAGGGGCGGTCCAACGGGGCTGTTCGGCGGCAAACGCGAGCGGCGCCGGGCATGCAGGGGAAGCATGGGCCGGCACCGCGCGCAAAACGGCTCTGGCGGATTCAGACCAAGTCTGAACCCGCCGGGCCGTACTCGCTAGGGCTGTGTCAGTTCTGTCCGCCGAAGGGGTACTGCGCCGGCGCGTCGGAACCTGAGTCCGAGTATCCACCCCGCGTCGGGAGCGGCGCACCGTAGGGCGCGGCACCGACACCGGCGGGCTGGGACTGCGGCTGCTGCGGGCCCCGGGTGGGCACGACGGCCGCCTTGGACTCCAGCTCGCGGAGCTGACCTTCCAGGTACGACTTGAGCCGGCTGCGGTACTCGCGCTCGAAGGCCCGCAGCTCGTCGATCTTGCGCTCGAGGAGCGAACGCTCCTGCTCCAGGGAACCGAGCGTCTGGCGCTGCTTCTCCTCGGCCTCGCGGATCAGGCGGTTGGAGTGCTCACGAGCCTCACCGACGATGCGGTCGCGGGTCTGCTCACCGTTGCGCACGTACTCGTCGTGGAGCTTCTGGGCCAGGGCCAGCATGCCGGCGGCGGCCTCGGGACCCTGCGACTGGGCCTCCATGACGGCGGGGACCCGGATCGGCTCCGGCGCGACAGCGGCCACGGGCTGCGGCGCGGGCGGCGGGGTCGGCATCGGGGCGGGAGCCGGCTCCGGAGCGGACTCGCGGGCCACATTGGCGCGAGACAGTTCTCCGACGCGTCGCTCGCACGAGCTCAGCTTTCCGCGCAGCTCCTCGTTCTCCTCGCCCAGGCGGCGAAGTTCGTTGACGACCTCGTCCAGGAAGTCGTCGACCTCGTCCTGGTCGTAGCCTTCGCGGAACTTGGTCGCCTGGAAGCGCTTATTAACAACGTCTTCGGGCGTCAACGCCATCTGGTCACCTCGCGTTGGTCACTCATTCGGAAGTGCGGAGCCGCTGCTACGCCACCGTACCGGAACCAGACGCTACACAAGCCTGGCCCGGATCACCACTTCCGGAGCAACGGACGGTCATGTTTCACACACAATCTGTCACCTGAACGTGCGTCACCGAAGATCAGCGCGCTGCGTTCAGCACCTGCATCAAGATGCTCACTATGAGGAACAACACGATGAAGGCAAGATCCAGCTGAACTGCGCCGATACGGAGAGGTGGGAGCAGGCGACGCAGCGCCTTCAGCGGCGGATCGGTTCCCGAGTAGATCCCCTCGGCGATCACCAGCACCACGCCGCGCGGGCGCCAGTCCCGGGCGAAGACCTGGATCCAGTCGATCACCAGCCGGCCGATCAGGATGATGAAGAACAGGAAGACGACGTAGTAGAGCAGGTTGGCGATCAGGTTCACGGCGGTTGTGGCTCCGCTTGCACTCAGTGGTGGGACCGGGAGGCACCTGACCTGCCCGATGTGCTGCCGGCGATCGCCACCGGAATGGCGACCACAACCGTCAACGGGAGGTCAAGCCTGCCGCAGACGGACGAGCTGCGTCGAACTTCGTTCACCGTAGCGAACCGGACATGGCCAGAAGGCGCCCGGATCGCTTAGGATCACTGATGTTTCCCACGGGGTCGGCCGGATCGGCCACCCCCGGTCGGGATTCCATCGTCCTTCGCATCAGCCGGTACAACGTGCCGGCCCGCCGTCCGGTGCCCACCCTCGCCCGGACGGCCCTGTCCGGCCACCCCACCGGTACAGACCCGGTTCACCGGCCGGGCCGGTGAACTCTGCCCTTCCGGGCAGCGCTCAGCGCTGCCCGGTGCATGGTCATGCCCGCGAGCAGATCGTGGGCATGCAAAATAGAGCCGTCCGCACATGGTGCGACGGGAGTGCAGATCGGACCCGCTGACGCGGGCCTTCTCAGACCGTCAGGACTGGTTGAAGAAGGCCGCGCGATCGGGAGCCCGGGTCTTCTCCGGAGTCGCCACCTCGACGTTGGCCGGCGAGAGCAGGAAGACCTTGCCCGTCACCTTCTCGATCGAGCCGTGCAGACCGAAAACGAGCCCGGCGGAGAAGTCGACGAGACGCTTGGCGTCCGAGTCGTCCATGTCCGTCAGGTTCATGATCACCGGCGTACCCGAGCGGAAGCTCTCGCCGATGGTCTTGGCCTCGTTGTAGGTCCGGGGATGAATCGTCGTGATCCGGTGGATCTCGGCGGACGGGTGGGCAACCACCCGGGCCATCTGCCCCTGACCCTGAGCGCGGCCGATCGGCGTGACCGCCGCCCGGCGGGGCTCTTCACGTTCTTCTTCGTCGTCCACGACCGGATCGAAGTCCTCGTCCTCGTACTCGTCGTACGCCGAGTAGCGGTCGTCGTCCTCGGCAAGGCCCAGGTACACCATGGTCTTGCGCAGTGCGCCGCTCATCGAAACCTCCGCATGTTCGCTCACCCTGCGACGAAGCTACCCGAGCGGCGGCCTCTGGCCGAGGACCGCGCTTCCGACACGCAGGTGAGTTGCTCCGTGACGCAGAGCTTGCATGAAATCGCCGCTCATGCCACCCGAGATGTCAATTGCTTCGGGGTGTTGCTCTCTTAGATGCGCGGAGGCGTCCAAAAGATCTGAAAAAGCGCGATTTGGGTCCCAGGTCACAGGGGACACCGCCATCAGGCCCGCGAGCTGCAGGTTCTCCGACGCCGCGACGGCATCGGCGAGGGCCGGGACGTCTTGTGCAAGGGCCCCGCCACGGGAGGAGTCACCGTCGAGGCTGATCTGGAGGAAGCAGCGCACCGTGCGCCCGGCCTCGGCCGCACCGCGCTGCAGGCCGGAAATCAGGCCCGGGCGGTCGACGGAGTGTACGGAGTGTGCATAGCGGGCGACGTGCCTGGCCTTGTTGCTCTGCAGGCGGCCGATGAAATGCCAGTCCAGATTCAGGTCGGCGGACTCCTCGACCTTGGGGGACGCTTCCTGGTCACGGCTCTCGCCGACCTCGCGGACGCCCAGCCCGGCCAGCAATCTGATGTCACTGGCCGGGTAGGTCTTGGTGACGACGACGAGCGTTGCCCCCGCCGGGTCCCGCCCGGCCTCCGTACACGCCTTCGCCACCTGCGACCGGACCGATTCCAGGCCGATCGCCAGTTCTTCCTGCCGTTCCACCACGTCTCCTTAGAAAGGAGGGGTGACGTTACTTGAGGAAGTCGGGCACGTCGAGGTCGTCGTCGTCCAGAACGATCGGACGCGGGGTGCGCGGACGCGCGTCCGTCACCTCGATGACCCGGGGCGGCTCGGGCTGGGTCGGCTGCTCACCGGTCTGGGCCTCGAACTCCGGCTCCGGCGGGTTGAGCGGGGTCGGCTGGGTGTAACCGTTGGCCGGCGCGTAACCGTTGGTGTTCTGCTGGCCACCGATCTGCACGGGCACCGGCTGCTGCTGCGGCACCTGCGGGATCTGGCCGGTCGGGTGCTGACCGTGCAGACCGGGCTGGCCCGGCGGCGGGCTCGGGTTGAACTGGATCGCCGAGGCCGACTGCGGCTGCGCGTGGGCAGGACGCTGCTGGCCGGCCTGGTTCGCCTGGCCCCCGGAACCGGACTGACCCGACTGCGCGGACGACGGTAGCTGTTGCCGCCCGCTGACCTGGCCCAGCGCGTTCTCGTCCCGTCGCTTCGTCGGCGTACCCCCGTCGAAGCCGGCCGCGATCACCGTGACCCGCACCTCGTCGCCGAGGGCGTCGTCGATGACCGCACCGAAGATGATGTTGGCCTCCGGGTGCGCGGCCTCCTGCACCAGCCGGGCGGCCTCATTGATCTCGAAGAGACCCAGGTCGGAACCACCCTGGATGGAGAGCAGCACACCGTGGGCGCCGTCGACGCTGGCCTCGAGCAGCGGCGAGGAGATCGCGGTCTCGGCGGCCTGGATGGCGCGGTCCTCACCACGGGCCGAGCCGATACCCATCAGCGCGCTGCCGGCGCCCTGCATCACCGACTTCACGTCGGCGAAGTCGAGGTTGATCAGGCCCGGCGTGGTGATCAGGTCGGTGATGCCCTGCACACCGGAGAGGAGCACCTGGTCGGCCGACCGGAAGGCGTCGAGCACGCTGACGTGGCGATCGCTGATCGACAGCAGCCGGTCGTTCGGGATGGTGATGAGGGTGTCCACCTCCTCGCGCAGCGAGGTGATGCCCGAGTCGGCCTGCGTCGATCGACGCCGGCCCTCGAAGGTGAAGGGGCGCGTCACGACACCGATGGTCAGGGCGCCGAGGGAACGGGCGATCCGGGCGACCACGGGGGCGCCACCGGTACCGGTGCCACCACCCTCACCGGCGGTCACGAAGACCATGTCGGCGCCCTTGATCACTTCTTCGATCTCTTCGGCGTGGTCCTCGGCGGCCTTGCGGCCGACCTCCGGATCGGCGCCGGCCCCCAGGCCGCGCGTGAGCTCACGGCCGACGTCGAGTTTGACGTCGGCGTCGCTCATCAGCAGCGCCTGAGCATCGGTATTGATCGCGATGAACTCGACGCCCTTGAGTCCGACCTCGATCATCCGGTTGACTGCGTTGACGCCGCCGCCACCGATACCTACAACCTTGATGACCGCGAGGTAGTTCTGCGGAGCTGCCACGTCGGGGTGCCTCTCGCTCGCCGGATCCTTAGACCCTAACCCTCAACTGGAGGGTTATAGTTATGTCAGCCTGTACTGATAAGCGAACGTAGGTGCCCACCCGAGGCCTTTCAACGACCTCGCCGGTGTGTCGCCCGGCCGTCTCGATCAGCGTGATCGATCGAGCGGCGATGTGGGGACCGTCACCCACGGTCCGCCGGGCACTACGACGCGGTGGAAGGCATCTCCGGGGCCCGCACGTCGTAGGTCTTCGCCTTCTGCCGGAGCAGCGCGGTGAGAACCTTCGCCTTCTTGGCGCCCTGTTCCGAGTCGCCCCACTGCACGAGCACCGTGCGCTGTTTCGCGCCCTCGAGCGGTGCCGACAGCCGCAGCCAGATCCCGTCCGGCGAGCTGGTGCCGATCGCCTTCAGACGCGAGCTCAGGTTGCCGGGCAGCCCGTTCAGCACCGCCAGGGTGCCGCGCAGGTTGGCCACGCTCTGCTTCTCCCCCAGCGCGACCTCGATCCGGGGCAGTCCGGCCGGGATGCCCGGGGCCGGAACCGTCTCGATGACCACACCCTCGTCGTCCACCAGCTGCATCATCTGCACGGTGTCCGAGGTCTGGGCGTCTTCGTGGTTGCTGTTGGCCGCCACCTGGCTCGAGGGCAGGGCGGCCACCGGCTCGCGCTCGGTCACCTCGACCTCGAGCGTGCCCGGCCACGACCGGCTGACCTCGACGTGCTTCACCAGACGGAGCTTGCTCAGCTGCGCCGTGATGTCGGAGGTGCGGGCGAGCAGCATGGAATGACCGATCTCGGTGTCGGTGGTGTCGCGCACCGTCGACTCGGGCACCCGGTCCAGACCGGACACGGTCACCCGGTTCACCCGCGCCCACGGCGAGAGCACGGCCAGCCAGCTGCCACCACCGAGCACCATCACCGTGAACAGGCCGATCAGCAGCCGACGGCGACGGCGCGCCCGGGCCCGCGCGGCGAACCGCTTCGCGGACGTCTGCGAGACCACCGGCCGCGGGTACTGCGGCAGCAGCCCGGTCGAACGGCTCGCCGAGACCGGGCGGGTGCGCGAGGGCGGCTTCTTCCGGGCCACCGGCTTCTTGGCCACCGGCTTCCTGGCCACCTTCTGGGCCACCGGTTGCTTCGCAGCCGGCTTCTGGGCCACCACCTTCTTCACCGGCGGCTTCTTCGCCGCCGGGCGGGGAGTCGGCTTCGGGGTCGGCCTGGGTGTCTTCGCCGGCGGTTTCGGGGTCGCCTGGCCCGAGGACGCGGACGGGCCCGGCTTACGCCGGGGTGCCGGGTTCCGGGCGGCGGGGGCCCGGGCCGGGCGACGACCCGGCCCGCTCGACGAGGACGGCGTCATGCCGGCTGCTGGTCGCTGTCGCCGACGGAGCGGCCCGCCCGCAGGGCGTCCAGGATCACCGGGCCCAGGACGGTGACGTCACCGGCGCCGATGGTCATCACCAGGTCGCCCTTCTGGGCCCGTCGCAGCACCTCGTCGACGGCGGCCGACGCGGTGGGCCGGTACGCGACCTGCGCCGGGGGCAGCCGGACCGCGTTCGCCACGAGTTCACCGGTGACGCCGGGCTCGGGATCCTCCCGGGCGGCGTACACGTCGAGCACGATCACCTCGTCGGCCAGCGACAGGGCGGTGCCGAAGTCCTCGGCGAAGATCCGGGTACGGCTGAACAGGTGCGGCTGGAACACGGCCAGCACCCGGCCCTCGGTGACGCTGCGGGCCGCCTTCAGCACCGCGCGCACCTCGGTCGGGTGGTGGGCGTAGTCGTCGACGATGCGCACACCGTCGTGGGAGCCCTTGTCCTCGAACCGGCGACGGGTGCCGCCGAAGCTGCGCACCGCCGTCAGCGCGGGGGCCCCGGAGACCCCGAAGTGCCGGGCGACGCACCAGGCGGCGACGGCGTTCAGGGCGTTGTGCACGCCGGGCACGCGGAGGGTGACCGGGCCGATGCGGGTGCCGTCGGGCCGGGCCTCGATCGCGAAACTGACGCCGTCGGGGGTGTCGTCGATGTCGACCAGGCGCACGTCGTTGTCCTCGCCCAGGCCGTAGCGGCAGACCCGCACGGCGTGGACCGCGAGCTTGTCCGCAGCGCTCTCCATCACCCGGCGCACGCCCTCGTCGTCACCGCAGACCACGACCATGCCGCCGGGCTTGACCCGCTGGCAGAACTCGATGAAGGCGGCCTCGACCGCCTCCTGGCTGCCGTAGTGGTCGAGGTGGTCGGGCTCCACGTTGGTGATGACCGCGACCTCGGGCCGGTAGAGCAGGAACGAGCCGTCCGACTCGTCCGCCTCGGCCACGAAGATGTCGCCGGCGCCGTCGTGCGCACCCTGGCCACCCTCGGTCAGCTCGCCGCCGATCGCGAACGACGGGTCGAGCCCGCACTCGCGCAGCAGCACCGTGGTCATTCCGGTGGTGGTGGTCTTGCCGTGGGTACCGGCGATCGCCACCGGGCGGCGGCCGGTCATCAGCGCGGCCAGCGCCTCGGAGCGGTGCAGCACCCGCAGGTCCTGGGCCCGGGCCTCGACCAGCTCCGGGTTGTCCGGGCGCACGGCCGTGGAGATCACCACGGTGGACCCGGCCGGCACCTGGTCGGCGCGGTGGCCGATGAAGACAGCCGCGCCACCGGCCCGCAGGGCCGCCAGCACCGGGCTGTCCCGGTTGTCGCTGCCCGACACCACGACACCGCGCGCGAGGAGCAGCCGGGCAATGCCCGACATCCCGGCGCCGCCGATGCCGATCAGATGCGCGGACAGGATCGGGTCGTCCACCAGGGGAGCGCCGGAGGCGCTGGTGACGGTGGCCTCGTTGGACAGCCGGCCACCGACCCGGGAACCGGCCATGGTCGGCACGCTCGGGGTCGGGGAGCCGCCGGGCTCGCCTTCCACCTGGTCGTGGGGTTCAGGGCTCTGACTCATCGGGCTCCTCCACGTGAGGCCGCGACCTCGACCATCGACGCGAGCCGCTCATCGGCGTCGCGGATCCCGAACCGGGCGGCCGCGTCCCCCATGGCACTCAGCCGTCCCGGGTCGCTCAGCAGGGGCAACAGGGTGGTCTCGACCCAGCGCAGGTTGCACGCTTCGTTGTCGATCAGCAGGCCTCCGCCCGCCCGTACCACCGGCTCCGCGTTGAGGCGCTGCTCACCGTTGCCGATCGGCAGGGGCACGTACGCCGCGGGCAGACCCAGGGCGGTGACCTCGCTGACGTTGCCGGCGCCGGACCGGCACACCACGGCGTCGGCCGCCGCGTAGGCCAGGTCCATCCGGTCCAGGTACGGGGTGACGACGTAACCGGCCGGCTGCTCCCCCGGGAACGAAACGGTCTTGTCCCGGCCCGAGGTGTGCAGCACCTGGATGCCGGCGGCGGTCAGCATCTGCGCCGCCGCGCCGAACGTGTCGTTCAGCTGCTGCGCGCCGAGCGAGCCGCCGGTGACGAAGAGCGTGGTCTGGTTCGGCTTCAGGCCGAGGGCCACCCGGGCGGTCTCCCGCTGCTCCTGACGGTCCAGACCGGTGATCTGGGTGCGCAGCGGCAGTCCCATCACCTGTCCCCCGCGCAGCGGCGTGTCCGGGAAGGTGACGCCGACGTAGGGCGTGAACCGGGCGCCGAGCTTGTTCGCCAGGCCGGGCCGGGCGTTGGCCTCGTGCACCACGAACGGCACCTTCTTCAGCCGCGCCGCGATGTAGGCCGGCGACGACACGTAGCCACCGAAACCGACCAGCACGTCCGCGTCGTCCAGCACCGCGGCGGCCGCGTCGATGGCCGCCTTCAGGCGCTGGGGCAACCGGAGCAGGTCGGCCGAGGGCCGCCGGGGCATCGGCACGCGGGGCATCAGCTGGAGGTCGTAACCGGCGGCCGGGACCAGCCGGGCCTCCAGGCCCTCGGCCGTGCCCAGCGCGGTGATGCGGGTGTCCGGGTCACGGCGGCGCAGGCAGTCGGCCAGGGCCAGCAGCGGGGCGATGTGGCCGGTGGTTCCACCACCGGCGAGAACGACGGAGAGGCTCATCGGTTCCTCCCCTCACGCCGGACCGGGAGCACAGCCAGCGACCGCTGGACCAGGCCCACCCGGGCGGCCAGAGCCTGCGCGGCCCCGGTCTCCCGCCGGGCGAACCCGAGCACCATGCCCAGGGCCCCGAGCATCGTGATGAGCGCCGTGCCGCCGCTGGAGACCAGCGGCAGCGGCATCCCGACGATCGGCAGCAGGCCGATGACCCCACCGATGTTGATGACGGAGTGGGTGACCACCCAGATCAGAACTCCCGAAGTAGCAATTTTCACGAACAGGTCGTCGGTGCGCAGCACGATCCGGGCCAGGCCGAGACACAGGGTCAGCAGCAGGCCGATCACGAGCAGCGTCCCGACCAGGCCGAGCTCCTCGCCGACGATGGCGAAGATGAAGTCGTTGTGCGCCTCGGGCAGCAGGCCCCACTTCTCCCGGCTGGCGCCGAGGCCCACGCCCCACCACCCGCCGGAGGCCAGGGCCCACTGGCCGTGCACGCTCTGGAAGCAGGCACCCATGGCGTCCGCGCTGGTGGCGGAGCAGCCGTTCAGCCAGCTGCCGATCCGGTCGAGGCGGTTACCGGTCTGCGCCAGCGCGAGCACCGCCAGCAGCAGTACCCCCGAGGCCGCGGCGAAGATGCGCAGCGGGGCCCCGGCCACGAAGAGCAGCCCGGCCATGATCGCCATGACCACCATCGCCGTGCCCAGGTCTTTCCCGCCCAGGATGAGCAGGAGCAGTACACCGGCGCCCGGCACCACCGGGATCAGGGCGTGCAGCGGCTGGTCCATCAGCGGGCGCTTGCGCACCAGCACGGTGGCGCCCCAGACGATCAGGGCGAACTTGCCGACCTCGGCGGGCTGCAGGGTGAAACCGGCGATGAGGATCCAGCCGTGGTTGCCCTTGGCGCCGACACCGATGCCGGGCACGAAGGTGAGCATCTGCAGCACGAACGACAGGAGCAGCAGCGGCCACCCCAGCACCTGCCACGTGCGCACCGGGATGCGCATGGCCACGAGCATCGCCGGCACCCCGATCGCGGCGAACATCGCCTGCCGCCAGAACTCGGTGAACGGCGAGGCGCCGTCGGCGATCGACTCGACGCTGGAGCTGGACAGCACCATCACCAGACCGATGCAGGTCAGCGCGACAGTCGCCCCGAACACCAGGTAGTACGAGGTGAGCGGCGAGTTCAGCCGCCCGGCGACGCGCTGCGAGAGCGAGTCCCCGTCCCGGGCCCCGCCGACCAGCGGCGGTTCGACGGTGACCGTCACGCCGGCACGTCTTTCAGGGCGAGGGCGAACGCCTGGCCCCGGGCCGAGAACGGCTCACCCTCGCGGGCCGCGAGAACCGGTGAGTAGAGCACCGTGTCGCCGGGCCGGGCGAGGTCGCCGGCGCGTTCGACGGCAGACCGCATCACCGGCTCGATCTCAGGCATCCCCCCAGTCTCGGTGACGGCGGCATCCAGGACCGGGACATCCGGGGCGTGTCGGCCGAGGGCCTCCCGCAGCGCGGACGTGCCGTCGCCGGGCAGCAGCACGACCCCGCGCAGCCGGGCCGCGTACTTCTCGACCACCGCGTCCAGGTCGTCCGGAGCCGGTCCGTAGCCACCCGCGATCCAGACCACGGAGGCGAAACTCGCCAGCCCGGCCGCGGCCGCGTAGGCATCGGTGGCCGACGAGTCGTCCACCCAGTCCACGTCGTTCGTCTTCTGCAGCAGGTTCAGCCGGTGCGGCAACGGGTAGTAGTGACGCAGCCCGTCGCGCACGGCCGACGGGACGACGCCGAACGCCCGCGCCAGCGAGGCGGCGGCCAGGGCGTTGAGCACGTTGTGGGCGGCCAGCACGCCGGCCCCGGCGGTGCGCACGTCGTCGATCGTGCCCAGTTCGGCGGCCGCGGTGGCCCGCTGAGGCACGAACGCCCGATCGCAGAGCACGTCCTCGACCAGGCCGAGCATCGACACGGCGGGCACCCCACCGCTGAAACCGATGGCGCGGGCGCCCTCGATCACCTCGGCGTCGCGCACCAGCTGCTCGGTGGCCTCGTCGGCGACGTTGTAGACGCAGGCGATCTCGGTGTTGCGGTAGACCAGCCCGCGCGCGGCCAGGCTGCCGGTGTCGGCCGGGCCGACGTTCAGGCACACCGACGCCAGCGGCTGCACGCTGGACGACCAGCGCAGCTGGAACGCCGACAGCTGCACGGCGAGCACGTCGTACGGCTCCGGGTGCAGTACCGATTCCAGCAGCGAGGTGCCCGCCTGCCCGGTGGAGGTCGCGCGCCTGCCGTCGGCCGCCAGCATGGTGGCCAGCATCGTGGTGGTGGTGGCCTTGCCCCGGGTGCCGGTGACGGTCAGCCAGGGGGCCGGCCTCCCGGCGGGCCGCAGGCGCCAGGCCAGCTCGGCCTCGGCCCAGACCGGGATGCCCGCGGCGAGCGCGCCGGCGAGCACCGGCTGGTCGTCGGCCCAGCCCGGCGAGACGATCAGCAGCTGAGCGGGCTCGCCGTCCACGGCGGGCAGGGCGGTGACGTGCTCGGCGCCGAGGCGGATGTCCGCGCCCAGCATGCCCAGCACGGTGCCGCGCTCCCCGCGCGAGCCGGCATCGGTGTGATCCACCACGACGACCTGCGCGCCCCGCTCGAGCAGGGCGTCCGCACAGGCGAAACCGGAGATCCCGATCCCGGCGACGACGACCCGCAGGCCGTTCCACTCATGGGCCCGGGGGTCGCTCATATACCCACCACCCACTCGGCGTAGAAGACTCCGAGACCGAGCGCCACGAAGAGCCCGGCGATGATCCAGAACCGGATGACGATGGTGACCTCGCCCCACCCGACCAGTTCGAAGTGGTGTTGCAGGGGCGCCATGCGGAACACCCGTCTCCCGGTCAGTTTGAACGAGCCGACCTGGATGATGACCGACAGCGTGATCATGATGAACAGGCCGGCCAGCGGCACGAGAAGCAGCTCGGTGCGGGTGGTGATGGCCAGGCCGGCCAGGCCGCCGCCGAGGGCGAGCGAACCGGTGTCACCCATGAAGATCTTGGCCGGCGAGGCGTTCCACCAGAGGAAGCCGAAGCAGGCACCCATCACACAGGCCGCAACCACGGCCAGGTCACGCGGATCGCGCACCTCGTAGCACTGCGGTCCGGCGCCGGTGGCGAGCTGGCACGACTGGTTGGACTGCCAGATACCGATCATCACGTAGCCGCCGAACACCATCACGCTCGCGCCGGTGGCCAGGCCGTCCAGACCGTCGGTCAGGTTAACGCCGTTGCTGGCGCCCGCGATGATGATGTAGGTCCAGGCGATGTAGAGGATCAGACCGATCACCGGCCCGGCGAAGGCCAGGTCGACCGCGGTGTCACGGATGAACGAGATCGCCGTGGTGCCCGGGGTCCGGAAACCGTTGTCCGGGAACTGGAGCGTCAGGATCGCGAAGGTCACCGAGACGAACGACTGCCCGGCGAGCTTGCCGCCGGCCGTCAGTCCCAGACTTCGCTGCCTGCTGATCTTGATGAAGTCGTCGAGGAATCCGACCAGACCCAGACCCGTCATCAGGTAGAGCACCAGGACGCCCGACATCGTCGGGCCGTCCAGGGTGACGGCGTGCGCCACCGTGTAGCCGGTCAGGGTGGCGAGGATGATGACCGCGCCACCCATGGTCGGGGTGCCCCGCTTGACGTGGTGCGAGGTCGGGCCGTCGTCCCGGACGAACTGACCGTAACGGCGCTTGACCAGGAACCGGATGAAGATCGGGGTTCCGAAGAGCGCAAAGACCAGCGATACGGCCGCGGCGATCAGGACCGTTCTCACGACGCTGCCTCGGTCTCTCTCGTTCGTGTGGGGGTGGGAACCGGCGTGCTGCCGGGGGAAGCAGTGATCGAGCCGGACATCAGACGGACGGTCTCCTGTACCTGCCGGGGGCCCATGGGGCGGCGCTCACGGTACCGAGCCCGCGCGGTGCGCGCGTCACCGGTTCTGGCCCTGGGGCACCGGGGCGGCCACATTGCCGCCGGCCCGCCCGAGCACCTCGGCGAGCACCTCCCGGTCGTCGAACGGGTGCTTGACCCCCGCGATCTCCTGACCGCGTTCGTGCCCCTTGCCCGCGACCAGCACGATCCCGTCCGGCCCGGCGAGCCGGACGGCGGTCTCGATCGCCTGACGGCGGTCGGCGATCTCGAGCACATCAGGGGTGGCGGAGCCGGTTCCGCTCACCGATCGTGCCCCTTCGAGCACCGATGCGCGGATGTCGGCGGGGACCTCGGAACGGGGGTTGTCGTCGGTGACGACCACCACGTCGGCGTGCCGGGCGGCCTCGGCGCCCATCTTCGGGCGCTTGGCGCGGTCGCGGTCGCCACCGGCGCCGAGCACCACCACCAGCGGCCCCCCGGCAGCCCCCAGGGAGGGGCGCAGGGCGCGCAGAGCGGTCGCCACGGCGTCGGGGCTGTGGGCGTAGTCGACGACGGCCAGGGGCTGCCCGGGGGCGGCGCGGGAGATGAGTTCCATCCGGCCCGGCACCGCGGGGGCGTCGGCCAGCCAGCGGGCGGCATCGGCCGCCTCGATGCCTCCGGCCACCAGCATGAGCAGCGCGAGCACGGTGTTCGCCACGTTGAACTCGCCCGGCAGCGGGCAGCGGGCGTCCACGGTCACGCCGGCCGGGCCGGTCAGGACGAAGTCGGTGCCCCCGTCGTGCGGGCGGGCGGCGGTCACACGCCAGTCGGCCTCGATGATTGAGGACGAGGGTGGGCTCGCGTCGTCGGTTCCGGCCCACGGGCCGACGGTGGTGAAGGTCACGACCGGCACCCCCGCCTCCCGGGCCAGCCGTCGTCCCCACTCGTCGTCCACGCAGACCACGCCCTGCCGCGAGCGCTCCGGCGAGAACAGCTCCGCCTTCGCGGCGAAGTAGTCCTCCATCGTGGGGTGGAAGTCGAGGTGGTCCTGGCTGAGGTTGGTGAACCCGGCCACGTCGAAGCGGATGCCGTCGACCCGGCCGAGGGTGATCGCGTGGCTGGAGACCTCCATCGAGCAGACGTCCACACCCCGGGTCACCATCGTCGCCATCAGGGCGGCCAGGTCGGGGGCCTCCGGGGTGGTGCGCACGCTGTCGACCTGCTCGTCGAGGAACCGGGTGGTCACAGTGCCGATCAGCCCGGTGCGACGCTGCCCGGCGCGCAGCGCGCCGTCCAGCAGGAAGGTCGTGGTGGTCTTGCCGTTGGTGCCGGTCACGCCGAACATCAGCATCTTCTCGGCCGGGCGGCCGAACACCCAGGCGGCCAGGTCACCGAGCACCTGACGGGGGTGGGGAACGATCACCGCCGGCAATCCGGCGGCGGCCGCCAGTTCCGCCCCGTCGGGGTCGGTCAGCACCGCCGTCGCGCCCAGTTCTGCGGCACCGGCGGCGAAACGGGCGCCGTGGGTGCGCGCTCCGGGCAGCGCGGCGTACAGGTCACCGGGCCGTACTGCCCGGGAATCCAGGCAGACGCCAGTGATCACGACGTCACGCGCAGTGTCCGGCACGGTGGTACCGAGGACGCTCGCGACGTCGACGAGGGAACGGGCAGGCGCGGGTTCGCGCAGCGGGGCCGGCACAGTCGTGAATCTATCCGGTTTCGGGGACCTCTCAGGACCACTCGAGCGGAACGTCGGGCATCTTCGCCCCCGTCGGCTCGATGCCCTGCAAGGTCAGCGCGTAGGACATGATCTGCTGGAAGACGGGCGCCGCCAGGGTGCCGCCGTAGTGACCGTTCTGGGGCTGCTGCACGAAGACCGCGACCACCAGGGCCGGGTCGTCCGCCGGGGCCATCCCTACGAAACTGGCCGTGTACCCGTTGTAACAGCCGCAACTCTCGTCGTAGGCCTGCGCCGTACCGGTCTTGCCCGCCACCCGGTAGCCGGGGATCTCGGCGTTGACCGCCGTGCCGCCCTCACCGACGACGCTCTCCAGCATCAGGCGGACCTGCTCGGCCGTCCTGGTGCTGACCACCCGGGTCTTCTTGCCCTCGGGCTCCGGCTCGAGCTTGCCGTCGGCCCCGGTGACGGCCTTCACCAGTTTCGGCTGCACCCGCACACCGTCGTTGGCGATGGTGGCGAAGACCTCGGCCGACTGCAGCGCGGTCACCGACAGACCCTGACCGAACATCACGTTCAGCCGGGTGCGGCCGTCCCACTTGCCGGGCGGGCTGAGGATGCCCGCCGACTCGGTCATGCCGACCCCGGTCTTGCTGCCGATGCCGAACTTGGTCAGGTAGTCGTACATCGTCTGCGCGGACATCTTCTCGCCGACCTTGACCGTGCCGATGTTCGACGACTTGGCCAGAACCCCGGCGAAGGTCAGCTTCTCGACACCGTGCTCCTCGGAGTCGCGGATCACGCCGGCGGCGCCCCGGTCGAGCCGGTTGGGCACCGTGACGTGGGTCGACGGCGTCGCCACGCCCTCCTCGATGGCGGCCGCGGCCGTAATCACCTTGCTGGTCGACCCGGGCTCGAAAACATCGGTGAGGGCCCGGTTCCCGAGGTCGGCCGTCTTGGCCTTGTTGGGCGTGTTGGCGTTGTAGGTGGGGGCGTCGGCCAGGGCCAGGATCTCCCCGGTCCTGATGTTGAGCGCCACCAGCGTCGCGGAGGCGGCGTTGGCGTCCTTGACCACCTTGTCCAGCGCCTCCTGCGACTTCCACTGCAGGTCGCGGTCGAGGGTGAGCTGGACGTCCTTGCCGTCGACCGGTTCGGTCTCGGTGGTCATCCCGGTGGCGATCTGCTGACCGCCCTTGCCCTTCTCGTAGGTGAGCGTGCCGTCGGTGCCGTTCAGCAGCTCGTCCTGCGACCTCTCGATGCCGGACTGGGCCTCGCCCTGGCTGTTGATGAAACCGAGCACGTTCGAGGCGACCGAGTCGGCCGGATAGGTGCGGCGGCTGGCCGACTCGCTGAAGATGCCCGGGAGGCTGAGATCCGAGACATCGCGCCAGACGGTGGGTTCCACGTCCTTGGCGACGTAGTTGAAGCGCTTGTTGCCGGCCAGCGTCTGCGCGACCTCGGCGACCGGCTCGTTCAGGACCGGGGCGATCTTCCGGGCCGCCCCGACCGCGCCCTTCTCGTCGTTGGGCACCTTGGCCGTCTCGTTGTACGCGGACACCAGGGTCTGGTCGACGGTGATGTTGCGCCGTTCCACCGTGGTGGCGAGGACGCTGCCGTTCGTGTCGAGGATGTCGCCGCGGTGCGCGGGCAGGGGCTTGGTGATCGAGCGGCTCTCCAGCGCCTCGGCCGACAGCTTCTCGGCGTCGATGGCCTGTAGCTGCAACAGTTTTCCGGCGAACACGAGGAAGACCAGGACGACGGCACCGGTGACCCAGCGCAGCCGCACGTCCGGGCTGCCGGACCGGGGCGGGCCCAGCAGCGGGCGCCGGGGGCCGCCGGGACCCCCCGGGCCCCGCCCGCCGGTACGGCGTCTGGCTTGTGTACGAGCGGTTCTCACGGCCGGGCCGAGGGCCGAGCGAGTCAGCGTACGGGCCGTCTTCTTCGCACCCTGCCGCGAACTGCTCTTGCGGGCAACGGGTTTCGCGCCGGGCCGAGGAGCTTTATTCGGTAAGGGTTTCCGGCCGACGGCCTTCTTCGCCACCGGCCTCCCGGTGCCGGCCGGAGCCCGGCGGGGCTGGGAGCCCTGACGGGGCGGCTGGTTACGAGGCTGGCCACCACGGGCCGGAGAGGTGTCCCCACGCATGACGTTCCTGGCACTTCCCGACGAGCCGCCGGACGCGCCGGACCCGGATCCCGTCCTCGCGGACGACTGACCGCGTCCTGTTTTCTGCGCTTTCGGAACCGGCGTGGTGGCGCGTCCCGACTCCCGAGGGTCCCCGGACCGGGCGGCCGCGCCACCACCGGTACTCATCGCGCAGGCTCAGCCGACGCCGGGGAGGTCGCCGCCTCGGGCTCGCCCTTCACGCTGCCGTTGTCCGGGTCGAGGAACGCCGGGTTGGGCGCGGGCACCATGCCGAGCTTCTTGGCCTTGCCGGCGAGCTTGCCCGGGGCGCCCTGCGACTCGACCTGCTCGGTCAGCGACTGCTGCTGATCGGCGAGTTCCCGCTGCTTCTGCTGAAGCCCGGTGAGCTCGTAGGCACCCTTGCCGATGCTGATGTTGAGCAGCAGCAGGGCCAGGAGGCCGGCGCCGAGCAGGCCGACGCACAGCAGGGCGAGCCCGGTGCGCGAACGCCGGGGCGCGGGAACGACCCGCAGACGGGGACGCGGAACACGCAGCGGCGGCCGGGCCGGTTGCCGGGTGTTCTGCCGGGCCGCCGCGGCGCCCGAAAGGTATTCCGGTGCAACCCTCGCGGTCGCGGTGCTGGTGCTCATCCTGCGTCCCCTCCTCGTTGCCTGCGATAGCCCACAACATCTTTCGCGACGGCGGCCGGCGCCTCCCGGAGCCGTTCCACCGCCCGTAGCCTGGCCGAACCCGCGCGCGGGTTCTCCGCCGTCTCCGCCTCGTCCGGCACCTCGGCGCCCCGGGTCAGCAACTGCATGCGCGGGGCGTGCCCCTCGAGCTCGACCGGCAGGCCGGCCGGCGTGGTGCTGCGCACCTGGTCCGCGAACACCCGTTTCACGATGCGGTCTTCCAGGGAGTGGTAGGCCAGCACGGCGATCCGGCCGCCGACGGCGAGCGCATCCACCGCCGCGGGCACGGCCCGCTGCAGCACCTCGAGCTCCTGGTTGACCTCGATCCGCAGCGCCTGGAACGTGCGCTTGGCCGGGTTGCCACCGGTGCGCCGGGTGGCGGCCGGCACGTTGTCCCGGATCAGCTCGACCAGCCGGGCGCTGGTCGTGAACGGCCGGGCCGTCCGCTCGCGCACGATCGCCGAGACGATGCGCTTGGCGAACCGCTCCTCGCCGTAGTCACGCAGGATCCGGACCAGGTCGGCGGCGGCGTAGGTGTTGAGGACGTCGGCCGCGGAGACACCCTCGGTCTGGTTCATCCTCATGTCCAGCGGCGCGTCCACCGCATAGGCGAAGCCCCGGTCGCTCTCGTCCAGCTGGAGGGACGAGACGCCGAGGTCCATCAGGACACCGTCGACCTTGCCGATCCCCAGGTCGGTGAGGACCTGGGGGATGTCGTCGTAGACGGCGTGCGCCAGGCGCACGCGGTCACCGAAACCGGCCAGCCGGCGGCCGGCCAGTTCCAGGGCCTGCGGGTCGCGGTCGATACCGACCAGCGTGGCCTGCGGGCAGGCGCTGAGCAGGGCCTCGCTGTGGCCGCCCATACCGAGCGTGGCGTCCACCACGATCGATCCGGGCCTGTCCAGCGCGGGCGCCAGCAGTTCGACACAGCGGTCGCGCATGACGGGGACATGTCGTTCGTGGGCCTCGGCGACATCGTCGGCCGGGCCGGCCGGGTCAGGGCTGGTCATCGCGACCTCCCCTCGGGGGTGCGGCGCGGCCGGAGCATTTCTCCGGTCCGCAGAATGGTTTTCGTGGGCAGGGAAGCCGCTGGGGGCTGTGCGCGTTCGGCGATTACACTCCGTGACTGACTTCTTGTACGGGTCGTTGCGGGTGCGGCAGGGGTTCGCCGACCCGGCAGGGTGACAGAGATGTGGTGGGAAGTAGGCTGCAGGTGTCTCGTCAGAGGTGAGACCCGCGCTCCGGGGCGGGCCGACGTCCGCCGATCAGGTCTCCATCCGCTCCGACCGAACTGCGGCCTGACACCGGGGAAGGTGTGTCAGGACGCCTCGGGCGGCTGGAGACCTCATCGTCGGCGAGTCGGGCCGGCCATGAGTCAGCACTGGATGCTCGGTTCTGCTGCTGCGGCGTGGTGCTCCTGCGGGGTGGCACGAGATCAGGCGACATCAGAACAACCCGGGAACAACTTCCTCGGCCTGCTCGGCGAACGCCTGTTCCTGCTCCTCGAGGTACGACTCCCACGCCGCCAGGTCCCAGATCTCGATCCGCTGACCGGCGCCGATCACGGCGCAGTCGCGGGTCAGACCGGCATAGGTGCGCAACATGGCCGGGATGGTGATCCGGCCCTGTTTGTCGACCGCCTCGTCGGATGCCCCGGAGAGGAACACCCGTAGGTAGTCGCGCGCCTGCTTGCTGGTCACCGGTGCCTGGCGCAACTGGTCGGAGATCCGGGAGAACTCGTCGACGGGGAAGACATAGAGACAACGCTCCTGACCCCTGGTCACGATCACCCCTTCCTCCAGTTGCTCGCGGAACTTGGCCGGAAGGATCATCCGGCCCTTGTCGTCGAGGCGAGGTGTATGGGTACCGAGGAACATCTACGGTCCCCTTCCCTCGCCCCTCCCTATTCAGAACAGCTGGGGCGAGAGGTGTCATCCGTGAACTCCTCCCTGCTCCAGTGGCCTCCACATTACTCCACTTCCCCCCACACGCAATGGCGGAACGGTGGATTCCGCAGCCGCCAGTTGCACGAAAGTGCAGGTCAGCGGGCCGGATGCGAACGTGGGGGATGTTTGCGTCCGAGTGTCATCCACAGTCTTGACAGCGCTGCCCCAACGGTCATATGCCCCCTTCGGGGAGGGTCGGGGCACCCTCGACGGGCCGACGGGGAGCAAAGTGGGGACGCGGGGGGCGACAACTGCCCGCGGGTGGGGGGCGGTGGGGAATAGTGGACGAGGTGCTCTCCCGGCCCGCGCATGTGGGGGCGATCACGTGCGAACTGCGCGGGCCGCGCGCCGTCGCCGTCCGTATGTCCCGATAGGCCCTTCTTGCTGCGGATCGGCGAGTACCTATGAGTACGGACGGGTACCGGAGGGGCGGACGGGGCTACCGCTCCCCTCCTGACGCCCCGGAGGGACGCTGCAGGATGCTTCAGCGTTTGAGAGACTGATCAGCACCAAGCACCGCACACATATACCTGCACGACTTCTGCCGGGCCTACCCGGACGACAGGCACCCCCCGGACCGTGACGGTCCGGAGGCACGGAGGCTGCACACGTGACGACCATGGCCGGCCCGCGGGAACTCGAGTACCTCGCAGGCGTGACCGGAGCTATCAAGTCGGCGATCGAGTCGGTCATCGAGGGCAAACCCGACGTGGTGGACCTCGCCGTCACGGTTCTGCTGGCCGAGGGCCACCTGCTGGTGGAAGACGTGCCCGGCGTCGGTAAGACCATGCTGGCCAAGGCGCTCGGCCGGGCGGTCGACTGCACGGTCAAGCGCATCCAGTTCACGCCCGACCTGCTGCCCAGCGACGTCACCGGCGTCAGCATCTACCGGCAGGAACGGCACGAGTTCGAGTTCAAGCCCGGCGCCGTGTTCGCGAACATCGTGGTCGGTGACGAGATCAACCGCGCCAGCCCGAAGACGCAGTCCGCCCTCCTGGAGTGCATGGAGGAGCACCAGGTCACGGTCGACGGTGTGACCCACTACCTGGAGTCCCCCTTCATCGTGGTCGCGACCCAGAACCCGGTGGAGATGGAGGGCACCTTCCCGCTGCCCGAGGCCCAGCGCGACCGCTTCATGGCGCGGGTGTCGATGGGCTACCCCTCCGCCAACGCCGAGCTGGACATGCTCGGTCACCACGGCGAGCACGACCCGCTGTCCGGCCTGCGCCCGGCCTGCGACGCGAACACGGTGCGCTCCCTGATCGCGGTGAGCCGGTCGGTGTACGCCGCCGACGGCATCAAGGAGTACGTGGTCAACCTGGTCCGGGCCACCCGCTCGAACCCGGAGCTACGCCTGGGCGCCTCCCCGCGGTCGGCCCTGCACCTGCTGCGCGCCTCCAAGGCCCGGGCCGCGATGAGCGGCCGGGGTCACGTGATCCCCGACGACGTGCAGTCGCTCACCCCGCTGGTGCTGGCCCACCGCCTGATGCCGAGCGCCGAGGCGCAGCTGTCCCGCCGGGCCCCGGCCGACGTGCTCGCCTCGATCCTCAGCCAGGTGCCGGTGCCCGCCCCGCGCGCCGCCGCGAGCAACGGTTCCTGGCCGGCGTGAGGTCCGCCCTCTCCCGGGCCCGCGCGGCGCTGTCCGGGCTGACCACCCGGGGGCGGTCCTTCCTCTCCGCCGGGGTCGCCTCCGGCATCTGCGCGGTGGTACTCGGCCGTCAGGATCTGCTCCGGATCGCGGTCCTGCTGCTCGTCCTGCCGCTGGCCTGCGTGTACATGCTGACCCGGGCGCACTACCGGATCGGCCTGACCCGCACCACCACCCCGCCGCGGGTCTCGGTCGGCAGCCCGATGCGGGTGCGGCTGGAGCTGCAGAACCTGGCCTCGCTGCGCACCCGGGTGCTGCTGGCGGAAGACCGGGTGCCACCCGTGCTGGGTGCTCCCCCACGTTTCGTGCTCGACCGGATGCCCGGCGGCCAGCGGGCCGCCGTCACCTACTCGCTCACCGCGGCGATGCGCGGCAAGTACCCGATCGGCCCGCTGCGGCTGCGCGTCACCGATCCGTTCGGGATGTGCGAGCTGACCCGCTCCTTCACCGGTAACGACCACGTCGTGGTGGTGCCCCAGCTGCACCCGCTGGTGCCCCTGACCGCGGGCGGCACCTGGGGCGGCGCGGGCGACTCGCTGGCCCGGGCGGCCGCGGTCAGTGGTGAGGACGACATCGCCACCCGGGAGTACCGCGAGGGCGACGACCTGCGCCGCGTGCACTGGCGATCCACCGCCAAGCGCGGCGAGCTGATGGTGCGCCGCGAGGAACAGCCCCGGCAGATGCGCGCCACCGTGCTGCTCGACACCCGGGCCCGCGCCCACCGCGGGGACGGCCCGGGCTCCTCGTTCGAGTGGGCGGTCAGCGCGGCCGCGTCGATCGCCGTGCACTTCGCCGAAGAGAAGCACGGCATCCGCCTGATCGTGGACGGCACCCCCGCCGCCTGGTCCAACCCGCACTCCGGGGAGGCCTCCGGGGAGCTACTGGAACGGCTCGCCGTGGTACAGGCCGGCGACGACGACGTGCTGGACGACGCCGTGGCCACCATGCACCGTGCCGGGGGCGACGGTCTGGTCATCGCGGTGCTCGGCGACATCGACGAGTCGGTGGCCCTGAAGCTCGGGGAACTGGGCCTGGAGGGCCGCGGCGGGATCGCGGTGCTGCTGAACACGCCGGAGTGGGCGCAGAACGCGGCCCGGGGCTCCACCCAGAACCGCCAGCGGATGATGTCCCTGCTGCGGGGTGGCGGCTGGGCCGTCGTCGAGGCCGGGCCGCGGCAGATCATCACCGAGGTCTGGAGCAGCGCGGCGAGCACCGCGGTCGGAGCCGGCGCGGAGCTCGGGGCCGGGATCGGGGTCTCCCCACCGCCTGTGCCCGCGGGCGGCACAGCTTCGGCGTCTATGAATGGGACTCCGGGCTGGGCCGCGAACGGCGGGAACGGCCGTGCTGGTGGCCCGGCGAACGGCCCTGCGAACGGCCCTGCGAACGGCACGGCGAACGGCACGGCGAACGGCCAGAACGGTTCCGGCGACGGCTTTGGGCGGTTTCTGTGATGAGCAACGGTTCCGACGAGCGGATGGCGGTGACCGCCGCGGTCGCCAGCCTGGTGGCCGCGCTCACCCTCGCTCCCCTGATCAAGGGTTCCACCTGGCTGTTCGCCGCGGCGATCATGGTGCTGGCGGTGATGGTGACCGGCATCGTCGGGCGCCAGCTGGCCCGGGGCTGGTGGCCGGCCGTGGTCGGGCTCCAGGCCGTCGTGCTGTTCCTGGCGATCGTCGTGCTGTTCGCGCGCGGTGAGATCGCCGACCCGCCCGGCGCCGTCCGGATGCTCTCCGACCTGCTCGACACCGGTCTCCAGATCACCCAGAGCCAGTCCCCGCCGGTCGACGCGACGCGCGGGATCGTGCTGCTCGCCGCCGGGGGTACCGGGCTGGTCGCGCTGGCCGTCGACATCCTGGCCACCTCGTTCCGGCAGCCGGCCCTGGCCGGGCTGCCGCTGCTGGCGATGTACTGCGTGCCCGCCGCCCTTCTCGACGACGGTCTGCCCTGGTACCTGTTCCTGATCGCGGCCGCGGGTTTCCTGCTGCTGCTCTCCGCCGACGCCGGTGACCGGGTGCGCGCCTGGGGCCGGGTGCTGGCCTCGGCCGGGCAGCGTCCCGCCCGGGCCGGCGGCGACACCGGCCTGGCCCGGGGCGGTCGCCGGGTGGGCCTGGCCGCTGTGGCCCTGGCCGTGGCGATCCCCTCCTTCGTGCCCGGTCTGGACAACCAGCTGCTCGGCGGATCCGGCGACGGCTCCGACGGTTCCGGTGGCACCGTGATCACCCGGATCAACCCGATCCTCGACATGCGCCGCGACCTGAACGACCCGGTCGACACCGAACTGCTCGCCTACACCACCACGGTCGACAACCCGGACCCGCTGCGGATCGTCACCGACGACGAGTACGACGGCAAGACCTGGAAGCCGAGCGGGAAGAAGATCCCGCGCGCCAACAACATCAGCAAAGGGCTGCCCACGGCGCCCGGTCTGACCGCCGCGGTGAAGACCTCGAGTGAGACCAGTCAGATCCAGATCTACCGGCTGCGGGAGACCTACCTGCCCCTGCCCTACCCGGCGAGGACCGTCACCGGGCTGGACGGCGAGTGGCTGTACGACCCGGACACGCTGAACGTCATCGGCAACAAGGTCGACACCACCCAGGCCAACTACGGCGTCGAGTTCACCGAGGTCACGCCGACCGCCGACCAGCTGGCCAACGCCGGCACGGCCCCGGAGGGGATCGTCAAGCAGTACACCCAGCTGCCCGACGACATGCCCGCCGAGATCGAGCGGACCGCCCGTAACGTGGCCGGCAACGGATCCGCCTACGAGAAGGCCGTACGGCTCCAGGAGTGGTTCCGCACCGGCGGCGGCTTCGTCTACAACACCAAGGCACCCGAGACCAAGAACGGTGACGGCAGTGCCCAGGCGATCGTGGAGTTCCTCAAGGCCCGCGAGGGCTACTGCGTGCACTACGCCTCGACGATGGCCGTGATGGCGCGCCAGCTCGGCATTCCCGCCCGGGTCGCCGTCGGCTTCCTGCCCGGCAGCGTGCAGACCCAGAACACCCGCATCATCTCCTCGCGCGACGCCCACGCCTGGCCCGAGCTGTACTTCGCCGGTGTCGGCTGGGTGCGTTTCGAGCCGACGCCGCGCAGCGGTCAGGCTGCCCCCGACTGGACCCTGCCGAACACCGGCACGAACTCCGACACCCCCGACAGCCAGACCAGCACCACCACCGCGCCGGACACCAGCGAGGGCGACGCCAGTAGCACCGCCGAGGCCGAGGCCACGCAGGAGCAGCAGGAGGCCGCGGGTACCTCGTCCGACGGAGGCTTCTCGGTGCCGTGGCAGCCCGTGGTGCTGCTGCTGGTCGTGCTGCTCGGCCTGGCCGCGCCCCGCACGGCCTCCGTCGTGGCCGGACGGCGGCGCTGGCGGCAGGCCGTCACCGCGTCCGGCCTGGCCACCGCCGCGTGGGACGACCTGCGGCTCGGGCTGAGCGACCTGGGGGTGCGCTGGGCCGCGTCGTGGACGCCGCGCGCCGTCCGGCAACGTCTCAACGACGATTACCAGCTCGCACCCGAGCAGTCCGCCGCGCTGGACCGGCTGGTGGACGAACTGGAGAACGCCCTCTACGCCCCGCCGACCGACGAGCCGGGCCGGGCCGCGGCCGACCGGCGCCATGACGTCGCCCTCATTGTCGGGGCGGTGGCGGTGCAGAAGTCCGGCCGCACCCGGTGGACGGCCCGCCTGTGGCCCGGCTCCGGCCTCACCGCCCTGGCCGGGCTGACCCCCTGGATCACGTCACGCTTCCGGCGGGGATCGTCCTCCTCCGGACCGGACGAGGACGGAACCGCTGGGCGCAAGCCCCGGGAGAAGGCCGGCAGCACCCGCTCCTGACCCGGCCCGTCTCAGTCCCCCTGTTCGCGCGTCCCCCTTTTTGTGATCATGCAAAACCTCCCCGAGGTTCTAGAACTCTCAGCGACAGAGTTCTAGAACGCGGGGGAGGTTTTGCATGATCACGAACGAAAGGGCTGGGGACGCACCCAGGTGAGTTCGGGCGTCCACCATCAGGTTCTGTGCCCTGTTCTCCTCATGATCAGGCCCGGGCCGCCCCGTGGCAGGGCCGACCCGGGCCTGATCATGACGACGGGTTCGCTCGCCAAACAGCGCTAGGCGGCGCCGCACGAGTGCGGTACCGCCTCCATGAACCCTGCATTCAGCTTGTCGGCCCCGCCGGAGCGGGGCCCCTTGCCGTCAAGCATCTTTCATGTGCTGTCTGACGTGTTCACAGGAACGGTGCTGATCAGCGTTCATCCCTGCGACGATCCCAGCGCTGCTCTAGGCGCTGCATGAAGCTGCCCTTGCTGGCTTTGCGTTTCACCGGGGGACGGACGGCACCGGCCGCATTGACAACGCCTACTGGCCCTCTGCGCTTACTGGAAACGGCATAAGCCGTACCACCGAGCATGCAGACGAAGCCGAGCACCCCGACCGGGATGTTGTTATTGGCCACGCCAAAGACGAGCACTACGAGCCCGAGCACGATACCCGTGCCCCCAATAGCAAGCCGCCGACCGGCCCCTGGCCGTCGGTTGGCACCACGCATTGCCGAGGCGAACTTCGGATCCTCGGCATAGAGCGCGCGCTCCATCTGCTCAAGCAGACGCTGCTCGTTATCGGAGAGCGGCACTTCGACCTCCTGACGGTCACACCGGTCGTTCCACATGCGTTCCGGCGATGGTCACAGAATAGGTCGCACACGCCTACCGCGAAAGCCGATCGGCCATCCCACCCGGACGGTCTCCTCATTCTCGGCCATACGGATGTCTGGCTTGATACCGGAGGGGGCCATGACCGTCGCCGGAACGGGGGGCCCGGCGGTGCCGGGCAGTCTCCTCCGTCGCGGCAGGTTGTGCCACCAAGCTGGCCGGACGCACCGCCCCCGCACCGAACCGGGCACTGGCCCGGTCCACCGCCCTCTCTGCCTCCCGCCAGCCCAGGGGGCGTTCGTCCAGCGTCATCTGGTGGTGCCCCTCCGACGCCTCCCGGAGCCCTTCCAAACGCACTCCCACCAGCCTCAACCGTGCCCGGTCGAGGCCCAGCCGGGCATACAGGGCGAGCGCGGTGGCGTGCAGGACGCGCGCAAGATCGGTGTGCTCCGGCAGCGTGCGGGATCGGGTGATCGTGCTGAAATCGGCGAACCGGATCTTGATCACCACGGTGCGCCCGACCAGCCCGGCCGCCCGGGTCCGCGCCGCCACCCGCTCGCTGAGCCTTAGCAGTTCGCGGGATATCACGTCGGGGTCATCGATGTCTGTGCTGAAAGTCTCTTCGCCGCCGATGCTCTTCTCGACCGTTTCGGGTATCACCGGACGGGGGTCGAGGCCCCAGGCGAGGTCGTGCAGATGGGCGCCCGAGGCGTCGCCCAGCGCCCGGCGGAGGGTCGCCTTCGGGGTGTGGGCGATGTCGGCGACCGTCACCAGTCCCAGTCGCCGCAGCGCCTCCTCCGTCTTCTCCCCCACTCCCCACAGCGCACCGGCCGGCAGCCCGTGCAGGAACGTCACCGTCTCGTCGCGGGGCACCACCAGCACACCGTCCGGTTTGGCCTGGGCCGAGGCCAGCTTGGCCACGAACTTGGTGGCCGCGATCCCGACCGAGCAGGCGATGCGCTGCTCGTCCGCGATCCGGTCGCGGATCACCGCGGCAATCTGCGACGGCGTACCCGATCCCCGCACCGCGCCGGAGACATCGATGAACGCCTCGTCCAGGCTGAGAGGCTCGACCAGCGGCGTCACCGAGCGGAAGACCTCCATCACCCCGCGCGAGACCTCGGCGTACCGGTCGTGGTCGGGCTCGATCACCACAGCCTCCGGGCAGAGCCGCCGGGCCCGGCCCATCGGCATGGCCGCGTGCACACCGCTGCGCCGGGCCTCGTAGGTGGCCGAGAGCACCACCGACCGGCCTCCCCCGCCGACGATCACCGGCTGCCCCCGCAGATGCGGGCGGTCGATCAGCTCGACCGAGGCGTAGAAGGCGTCCATGTCCGCGTGCAGGATCAGGCATCCGCTGTCGTCCTGCGACAGACCCGCGCCGGTCCGGCGGTAGCTGCGGCGGCTCACCGGCCGGAACTTCCGGGGCTGGAGTGCCAGAGCTTGCGGGAAGGCTCACGCCGGCGGCGGGACTCCTCCTGACGGCGGAGGTTCTCCTGTTCCTCCGGCTCCGCGGTCATGTCCGGAGCCTCCTCCGTCCGGGTCCGATAGCGACGTTCCTCCTCCCGGCGCCGGCGTTCGCCCTGCGCGGCCTCCCGCTCGGTGGCCTGCATCCGGCGGGTCTCCCGGGTGTCGGTGCCCGCTGGTCTCAGGTCCGCGTAGGGCGACTGCCGGTAGCCACTGGGGTGCACGATCACGCGACGCGGGGACTGCTCCCCCTCTTTACCGGTTCTCTTCGCCGAGCCGTAGCTGTTCCGGTCTCCGCTGGGCAGACCGGTGGGTGCCTCCCAGTCGGTGGGCCCGGCGCCGGGCAGCGCACCGTCGTCGCGGCTGATGCCGAGCACCCGGCCGGGGGTCGCCTCCCCCACCTGGGCCGGGACGATCCCCGCGTGGAAGGCCGTCGCCGGCAGTCCGGCCGGCAGAGGGCGCCGGGACCTCCGCTCCGTCGGTTCGTCGGCCTGGAGAATTTCCAGCACCCCCGCCAGTCCGGACTCCACCCAGGCCTCCCACAGCACCGGCAGTTCCCAGGCCCCGGTCGCGCGCAGCGAGACCCCGCGCCGCCCGGTCTTGCGGAGCACCCCTCTCACCACCAGCAGCCAGGAGTGGAACACCGTGCCCGCGTACGGACCCTGCACGTCTTCGAAGAAGGTCGCGTCGACCGGGCCGGTCGAGTCGTCCAGGGTGAGGAACACGACGCGCCGGCCCGTCCGGACCGGTGGGGTCTGGGTGGCCACCTTCACCCCGGCGACGAGGATCTCCGCCCGGCTGCGCTGCCCGCGCACATCGCGGGCCCGGGTGATCGTGAGCGCCTTCAGCATCGGCTCGTAGAACTCCAGGACGTGACGGCTCGCATCCAGCCCCAGCACCTCCAGCTCGGCGCGGGTGCGCTCGGCGTTGGTCATCTCGGGCAGGCCGCTCGGGACGATCCGGTCCGGGGCATCGCCCAGGTCGAGCGCGAGCTGCACGGACTGGTCCGGGGCCGCGACCACAGGTAACGCCGACTGCGACTGCAACCCGGCGGCCCGGCGGACGCCGCTGCTGTCCCCGTCCCTACCTCCTCCATCACTCCCGCTCCGCAGGCCGTCCCTGACTCCGCTCCGGTTCCGGCCCTCGTCCCTGATGCCGTTCCAGCTCCCGGCGCCCGATTCCGATGGCCGTGGCGCCCCGGACCCTCCGGCCGGCCGGCCCGGACCTCTTCTCTTCCGGCTTCCGGCCCTCCCGTTCTCCAGGGAACGGCTCCACCGCTCCAGGTCGGCGAGCTGCAGCAACAGGTCACGACGGGTCGTCCGCCCGCGAGCCGGCACCGGCAGGGCATCGGTCAGGCCGTAGAGGGAGTCGAAGGCCCCGGTGATGATCAGCCTCTCCACGATCGGCCGGGAAATCCTGGCCCGCTGCCAGAAGTCGGCCAGCGACGGGTACGGACGGTTCGCCACCACCCGTTCCACCTCGGCCTCGCTGATGCCCTTCACCTCCGCCAGGGACAGGCGGATCCCGTACGGGCTGCCGTCGGGCAGGACCAGGGCACCGTTCTGGGACGTCGGGGTCGGGGAAGACGGAGTGGGGACGTCGGCCACGGCCAGCGGGTCTGTCGGAGCGGGCAGGGTGGTCGGGTTTGCCGGGATGCCAGAGGACGAGGTGGGTGCACCAAGCCGGTCGATCGAGTCCGGCGAGAAGATCGGGTGCTGTGGTCCGGTGTTCAGTGGATCAGCCTGATTCGAGGCCTCTTCGGGGTCGCTGGAGAAGCCCTCCGGAGTGCGGGAACCGGGGCGGATGTTCTGTCTGGGCTCTTCGGCCGGCCGGACCGCCTGTCCGGGCACGGCAGGAACGATCGATGCGGTGAGGACGCCGGATGCTGTCGGGTCCACGGGGTCACCGACGACGGCGGACGGGGTGGAGCCGGAAGGCGAGGCGCGGGGTTCGGAATGTGTGGTGCGGAGCGAGCCCGGGTCCCGCTCATCGAGCCGTTCCACCCGGTAGGAACCGTCGGAGTGGTTCACGTCGAGAGGGAGCACGGTGATGCCGAAATTGCGGGCGTCGTCGAGGATCAGGCGCTTGGGGTACATGCCCGGGTCGTGGGTGAGCACCCCGGCCAGGAACGCCGCCGGGTGGTGGGCCTTCAGCCAGGCCGACTGGTAGGTGGGCAACGCGAACGCCGCGGCATGGGCCTTACAGAAACCGAACGAGGCAAAAGCCTTCAGCACGGCCCAGATCCGGTCAATGTCATCGTCGTCGAACACCCGAGCACCGTCGGGGGTGTGCCGCCGGGCGGTGTGGTGCCGGAACCACGCCTCGTTCGTCTCGAGCTTGGCCGTCACACCCATCACCCGCCGGAACTCGTCCGCGTCGTCCAGACCGCAGCCGGTGGCGATACTGACGATCTGCAGCACCTGTTCGTGGAAGACGACCACCCCGCAGGTGTCTTCGAGGACCGACTTGAGGGCCGGGTGCAGGTACTCCGGTTCGTCCCAGCGCTGCCGGGCCCGCAGGAAGGGCGTGATCATGTCGGACTTCACCGGGCCGGGACGGAACAGCGAGATGTCGATGATCAGGTCGTGGAAGGTCTCGGGAGCGAACTTGCCCACGAGCTCCCGCTGACCGGGTGACTCGATCTGGAAACAGCCGAGCGTGCGGGTGCTCTGGATCAGGGAGAACGTGACCGGGTCGTCGTGCGGCACCGCGTCGAGGTCGATCAGGCCGGCCTGATCGATGAAGTCGGACGTCTCGTCGTGCTTCCCCGCCGCGACGGTGTCCGGACCGTCCACCCGGGCGATCTCCTGGATCGCGTAGGACATCGCGGACTGCATGCGGATACCGAGGATGTCGAGCTTGAGCAGCCCGAGCGACTCGACGTCGTCCTTGTCGAACTGGCTCATCGGGAAACCCATCCAGCTGGCCTCGACCGGTGTGCGATCGAGCAGCCGGTTGTCCGAGATCAGCACGCCGCAGGGGTGCAGCGCGACGTGCCGGGGCAGCCCGTCGAGGCGTTCGACCAGGTCGAACAGCAATCCCAGGCGGGGGTGGGCGAGCCCGGAGGCGCGTAGTTCGGGCAGTTCGGCGATGGCGGAACGGACGTCCCGGGCCCGGATGTGCGGGAACGACTTGGCGATGGTGTCGACCTCGCCGGGCGGCATGCCGAGCACGTTGCCGACGTCGCGGATGGCGTGCCGGGCCCGGTAGGTGTCCATCATCGAGACGCAGCTGACCCGGTCACCGCCGAAGACCTCGAGCAGCCTCTCGTACACGTCGGTGCGCCGGTCGGACTCGACGTCCAGGTCGATGTCGGGCAACTGGGCGCGGTGCCGGGTGGCGAAGCGCTCCATCAGCAGGTCGTGCCGCAGCGGGTCGACCCCGGAGATGCCGAGCAGGTGGTTGATCAGGCTGCCCGCCCCGGAACCCCGGGCCGCGACCCGGACCCCCATCTCCCGGATGAGGTCGCAGGCCTTCGCGATGGTGAGGAAGTACGTCGGGATGTCCATGGCCGCGACGAGATGCAGTTCCTGCTTCAGACGCTTGGTGATGCGCTCCAGATCGCGGCGGCTCGCCCGGGGGTAACACGTGTTGATCCGGTCGAGGCATCTCCGCTTCAGCTCGACGCCGGCGTCCTTGCCCGCCAGGCCGAGTACCTCGTCCTCGGGAAGGTGCGCCCGGCCCACTCCCAGTTCGAGCTCGGCGTTCATCAGGCAGCGCGAGGCCAGCGACTCGGTCAGGGCCAGCATCTGCCCCGCCGCCGCCGGGTCACCGGCCGCGACAGCGATGTCGTGCGCCCTGCGGGTCATCTCAGCGGCACCGACGAGGTAGCCCTCACTGGTGGTGCGGTCGAGGTGCCGGGAGTCGATGGCGACCAGGCGGCGGGCCGCGTCCAGCACGTCGACCGTGACCGCACCGTCGCGGCCGGCGTGCCGTACGGCATTGGTGAGAACGGTCGGCACCCCGGCCTGGCGGGCCAGGTTGAGCATCCGCGCGGCCTGCCCGAGACTGCCCGGAACCCCTTGCGGACCAAGGTGATACACGATCTCCACGGCCAGGCCGGCAGGTGGCAGCAGGGCGCGCCAGTGGTCGAGCACCGCCCGCGCCAGATCGGCCCGGCCGGCCAGCACCGCCCGGCCGTACTCGGAGGCGGGCCCGAGCAGGACGACGAGCGCGGGGACGCCGTCGAGCTGGGCGTGTTCGGTGATCAGTTCGACGGTGCTGACCGGCCGGCCCCGCTCACCTCTCAGGTGGGTGGCGGTGACCAGCCGGCACAGGCGACCCCAACCCTGGCCCGGCTGCAGTCCGGTGCCAGGGCCGGAGGCGAGTGCCAGCACGGTGACCCGGGGAAGACGAGGGTCCACGCTGGCACCGCCCCGCACCGGGACCCGTCGGACGGGCTCCGGAAGACCTTGCCCGGCGACCCCCGGCCGCCTCCTGCCGGCCGGAAGTACCGGCTCGACGGCAAGATCCACGCCGAGGGCCGGCTCGATCCCGGCCTCCTTGCAGGAGCTGAGGAACTTGACCGCGCCGTACAGGCCGTCACGGTCGGTCAGCGCCAGGGAGGTCAGACCCTCGGAGACGGCCTGCTCGACCAGCTGGCGCGGACTGGAGGCGCCGTACCGGAGGGAGTACCCGGAGGCGACGTGCAGGTGGGTGAAGGGGTGCGGCATCTCGTGGTCATTCGCAGCTCGGCAGGGTCAACGGGAGAACCTGCTGGTAGGGCAGGCCGAGCGTGGACTCGACCAGATGGTGGAAAGCCTCTGCCTCGCGGAGCAGATCGTCGGCCTCGCGGGCACTGACGACGCCGGTGCGACCGGCGTCGATCGCGGCCCGGCGGGAGGCGGTGGAGGCGAAGAACGAGGACCACTCGCCCAGTTCGGGAGCGACCCGGGGCAGGACCTCCCAGACGCTGCGGGGCCCGCCCCGGCCCCCGGGACGGCTGCGGACGGCGAGCACCGCGGCCGCGGCCCGCAGCGCCGCCAGGTGTGCGGTGACGTAGCGCTCGGACGCGGTGCGCGACGCACAGGCCTGCGCCAGGCCGGCCCGGGAACGGTCGAGCAGCATCCGGGCCGCGGTCGAGACGGGCGGCCGGGCCAGAGTGGTTGCCGACATGTCGGCCTCCTCGGGGTCGGGACGTTCAGGACGTTCGGACGGACGATCGGGTACGGCACCGCTGTGACCCTGATGAAGGGGCCGCCACGACGATGGAACTCGTGGGAGCTGCTGAGGTGGTGCCGTCCGTGGCGTGGGCCCTGACGGGCCTGGGTTTCCCGGGGCTGAGGTTTTCTGACACGGCGGCACGGAACCCGCCGGTGGACCGGATTCCGCGGGGCCGGAATCCTTGGGTCCAGAAGTGGTTCCGGAGTCGGTCATGAAGATCGGGCCGGAATTCGCGGGCGCTCAGTCGGCGACCTGGAGCAGGCGCCAGGAATCGGCCGACTGCTCCGTGGACGGTGTGCGGGAGAGGTCGTACACCCCGTTGCCGAAGGCCCGCCCGGTGCTCGCCTCCACCCTCCAGACCTCACACTCGCTGTCGAGCATGAACTCGTGGGGTTTTTCCGCAGATCCGGCCGATCCGGCCGGCCCGCTCGATCCGGCCTGTGCGCCCACCGGCCCGGAGTGGCGCCGAGCCGAGCCGGGCCGTTCGGCACCTCGCTCCGCCCCACCCCGTGACCGATGGTGAGAATGCTTGTGGGACCTGCCAACAGCGTCTTCAAGATGGTCTTCGCGGGCCCGCCCGGGAATACCGCCGGGCACTCCGCCAGGCAGTTCGCCGGAGGGTCCGGACGGCTGCCCGGACCAGACCGCGAAGGACGGCTCTTCCGTGGCCGAGGGTCGCCGGCCGTGCGAGTCCTCGCCGTGCAGGGCACGCGCGGCGGCGGTGGACCACCAGTCGCGCCGCTCGTGCCAGTGCCCGAGAACTTCACGCACAACGTAGAGACGACCTCGCCAGAGGAAGGCCATCGGCGCGTCACCCGTTTCCTGGACGACCCGGACATCAACCAATTCACTTACCCGACGAGCCATTTCGTTCTACACCTACGCTTCCCGCTACCGCTGCCGACTGGGATCGATGTGCCGACTGATACCTGACGCTGATCCGGATGCCGCACGAAAACTCTTACGGAGCAACCAGGCCCGGGGGAAGACGGGCTGCCACCGGCCCACGGTCCCCCTCTCCGCAGGCCGGTGAGACATGACACCGGGACGGCCGGCGACGAGGCGGGGTCGAGTTCGCCTCGTCACCGACCAACTCATCAAGGGCAGCCGGCGCGCTGTGATCCTTGACGAGCCCGTTCGAACACATGTTCGAACGATTCGAATGTACACCGACCTCCCGGGAATCCGTCAACCACAGATGCGCCCCCGTTCGGACGACGCTGGGTATCAGCCCGTTGACGAAGAGCGACCAGTGGTGGGAGTGCGGATGTAGAGAGGCCGGGCCGGAAGCAGGCTCAGGCCGCGCGCCACGCCGACGGGGCCACGGAGGGGTCGGCCAGGCCGTCGACGGCCCGCCCCAGACGCGCCAGCCACCAGGCCCGACGCGCCGGGTCGACCATCTCGGCCGCGGCGAGGGCGGCCTGGCCCGGAACCGGTGCAGCGGCCGGAACCCGAATGAAACCACCGTCCGGTCGCAGAGATTCACCCGGACGGGCGACATCCTCACGGAACAGGGAGACCGTGCCGAGGCCGCAGGCGAACGGGAGCTCCGGGAGCGCGGCCGCCAGGGCCACCTGGGCGGCCAGGCCCACGCTGGTCTCCAGCGCCGAGGAGACCACGCAGGGCAGCCCCGTCGACTCGGCCACCTCCATCGCCCGGCGAACGCCTCCGAGCGGCGTGCACTTGATCACCGCGACGTCCGCCGCCTCGCGCAGCCGAACCCGGGTGGGGTCGGCCGCCTGCCGGATGGACTCGTCGGCGGCGATCCGCACCTCCACCCGGCGGCGCACCTCGGCGAGCTCCTCGACGGTGCGACAGGGCTGCTCGGCGTACTCCAGCTCCCCCGCCACCCGGGTCAGCTCCCGCAGGGCGTGGACGGCCTCGTCGACGCCCCAGCGCATGTTCGCGTCCACCCGGACGGCCCCGTGCGGGCCGAGCGCCGAGCGCACCGCCTCGACCCGGGCCAGGTCGTCGGCGAGCGAGCCGGGCCGGTCCGCCACCTTGACCTTCGCGGTGGCGCAGCCCGAGGCGATCACCAGCTCGGCGGCGCGTTCGGGCGTGACGGCCGGAACGATGCAGTTCACCGGGATCAGGTCGCGCACCGGTGCCGGCCAGCCGACCGTGCAGGCCTCCACCGCAGTCGCCAGCCACCGGGACGCGACGGCGTCGTCGTACTCGGGGAACGGGCAGAACTCGCCCCATCCGTGAGGGCCCGACAGCAGGACCCCCTCGCGCACGGTGATCCCCCGGAACCGGTCGGTCAACCCGATCGCGTAGGGCACCACCGGGAAGTCTGCCTGGGCCGTCACCTGGGCAGGTTACGCCCGCCCCCAGACTGTCGGTGGGCCCGCGTAAGGTTGCGGCCGTTGGTGGGGAGAGCAGGATGACGACTCCGGCGAGACGGGCGGTGAGGTACCCATGACCTACGTGGTGCTCACGGTCTGGGGTGTGCCGATCTCCCGCCTGCCCCTGGCGCTGCTCCGGATGGGTACCGAGCGCCTGGCGCTGCGGTCCGTCCCCGGGCTGCGCTTCGCCAAACTTCTCGGCACCGGTGACGGGCGCACGTTCACCCTGCGCGACGCCGATCCCCGGCACTGGGGGCTGCTGACCGTCTGGGAGAGCCCGGAGCACGCCACCGCGTTCGCGGAGGGCGGGGTCCACCGCCGCTGGAACGCCATCGCCTCCGAGCGCCTCGAGATCACGATGAGCCCCCTGACCAGCCGGGGTGAGTGGGCCCGCACCGAGCCGTTCGGGACACCGGCACCACGCAGAATTGCAGACGACGCCCAGGTCGCCTCGATCACCCGGGCCCGCCTGCGGCCGAGTCGGGCGATGTCCTTCTGGCGTGCTGTCCCTCCGGTCTCGGCCGAGCTGTCCACCGTCGCCGGCCTGCGCCTGGCGCTCGGTGTCGGGGAGGCACCGATCGGCCTGCAGGGCACGTTCTCCCTGTGGGAATCGTCGTCCGCGCTGAACGACTTCGCCTACCATCGGGCCGGCCACGTCGACGTGGTCCGCCGCACCGGGCCCGAGCGCTGGTACGCGGAAGAGCTTTTCGCCCGCTTCGAGGTGCACTCGGTCACCGGGACCCTCGGCCCCTTCCGGGCCACCACACCGGCACCCGCGCCGGAGCCCAGCCGGCGGGGGGACGAATGACCAGGCCGCCGACGGCACCGGACGTTCCCGGTCACATCGTGATCGGCCTGCTGATCGCCGGCGTCCTGGCCCAGATCAGCTACCCGCTGCTGTCCGGCGCCCCCCTGCGCGTGGTCACCGTGCTCAGCGTGCTGCTGCTGACCTCGGCCGGGGTGCTGCACGCCGCCCTGCGCTGGAGCCCCCGGCACGCCGCGGTCCTGTTCGCGGTCGCGGGCGGCATCGGGCTGGCGGCCGAGACGATCGGCGTGCACACGGGATATCCGTTCGGCGAGTACGTCTACACCGGCCGGCTGGGCCTGAAGGTCGCCGGGGTGCCGGTGCTGGTCCCGATCGCCTGGACGATGATCGCCTACCCGGCCCTGTTGCTGGGCCGTCGCCTGGCCACCGGCATCGGCGGCACCAGGAGCCGGGCGCGTACGGCTCTGCTCGGCGGGTTCGCTCTCGCTGCCTGGGACCTCTACCTCGACCCACAGATGACCGCGCAGGACGCCTGGCGTTTCGCCGACCCGCATCCGGCGCTGCCCGGTGTGCCCGGCATCCCGCTGACCAACTACGCGGGCTGGCTGCTGGTGGCGCTGATCATCGTCGCCGCGCTCGACCGGGTGCTGCCCGACCGTCCGGACCGCCGACGAGGCTGGGAATGGCCCGCTGCCTCCGTGCTGGCCTGGACCTGGCTCGGGTCGGCCGTGGCCAACCTGTTCTTCTTCGGCCGGCCCTGGGTGGGGGTCTACGGAGGGCTGGTGATGGGCCTGACCGTCCTGCCCTACCTACACCGCCTGATCGCGGTCGCCGGGGCCGAGCCCGACGGCGAACCAGGATCCGGGTCGGACGCCGGACGTGGCGGGCAACCGGAGGCGGGACTGGGCCAGGGACTGGGCCAGTCCCTGGGTAACCGGCCGGACCATGAGCCAGATCAGGAGCAACGCCCTGACCGGGTGACCCACCGTGACCAGACTCGCACCCGCGAGCAGATCCCGGTGCCGGCCGGCAGACCGGGCCAGCGAGCGAGGACCGGGCAAGAAGCAGGATCTGGCAGCACCGGACCGGGCACCAGGCCGAGTTCAGCCGGTAGGCCGGGCTCGAGCGACAGGCCCGGCTCCGGCCATCGAGCTGGCTCGGGCAGCAGACCTGACCCCGGCAATCGGGCCGGCTCCGGTGGTAGGCCGGACCAGGACGACGACTCCAGGGACACGACCGCACGGATCGGGGAACGTTGACGAGACGGAGTACGGCACGCGCTGTCTGGCGCGGACTGGTTCGGGTAGGAAGCCTGACCGCGGTGGGGCTCACCGTGCACACGGCGTTCAATCTGCGGGCGTTACGGCAGCCGGAGAACGACCCCGACGAGGTCGGCGAGCGCGTCACCGTCCTGCTGCCGGTGCGTAACGAGGCCGGGCGGGTGGCGCCCTGCCTGGCGTCGTTGCTCGACCAGATCCGGGTGCCCTACCTGGAGATCCTCGTGATCGACGACGGCTCTACCGACGGCACGGCCGAGGTGGTACGGGCCACAGCGGCCGGGGACCCGCGGGTGCGGGTGATCAGTGCCGGGGACCCGCCCGAGGGCTGGCTGGGCAAGCCGAACGCGTGCCACGCCGGGGCCCGGCTGGCGTCGGGCTCGGTGCTGGTGTTCGTGGACGCCGACGTGCTGTTCGCGCCGCATGCCCTGGCCGCTGCCGTGAACCTGCTGAGAAAGTCTGATCTGCAACTGGTCTCGCCGTACCCGCGGCAGCTGGCCGGTACCGCGGGTGAGCGTCTCGTGCAGCCGCTGCTGCAGTGGTCCTGGCTCACCACCCTGCCTCTGAACAAGGCCGAGAACTCACCACGGGCGAGCCTTTCCGCGGCCAACGGCCAGTTCCTGGTGGTCGACACCGAGATCTACCGCGACAGCGGCGGGCACGCGGCGCCCACGGTGCGGGGCGCGGTGCTGGACGACATCGCCCTGCTGCGGTCCGTGAAGGCGGCCGGGGGGCGGGGCGGGGTCGTCGACGGCACCCACCTCGCGGTCTGCCGGATGTACGGCGACTGGGCGGAACTGCGTGACGGCTACACCAAGTCCCTCTGGTCGGCCTTCGGCGGCCGGGCCGGCGCCGGAGCGGTCGTCGCCGGGCTGGGCGTGGTCTACCTGGTGCCGCCCATCGCCGCGCTGACCGGCTCGTTGACCGGCTTCAGCGGATACCTGGCCGGAGTGGTCGGCCGTTACCTGGTGGCGGAACGCACCGACGGCCGCTCGCTGCCTGATGCCTTCGCACACCCGGCGTCGATCGGGGTGTTCGGCTGGCTGGTCGGGCGTTCGCTGCGGGCCAGCGGTCGCGGTGAGCTGTCGTGGCGCGGGCGGCCCGTCGGCCGTGGTTCCGCCCGGCAGCCGGCCTTCGTGCCGGGGACAGAACCCAGCACCACGACCAACCAGGTCTCTCCAGGCCTGCACACCGAACCCGAGCAGCCCGCCGTACCGAGCCTGCGCACCGAACCGGACCCGTCCGCCGTGCCTAGCCCACACCCCGAACCCAGCCAGCCCAGTACACCGGGCCCATACGCCGGGCCTGGCCAGCCTGCTGCCCCGGGCCCATACGCCGGGCCTGGCCAGCCTGCTGCCCCGGGCCCGCACACCCAACCCGACCAGCCCGCCGACTCTCCCAAGGGCCGCTGAGCATGGCCAGGGTGATCGTGGTCGGTGCCGGGCTCGGTGGGCTGTCCGCCGCGGCCCGTCTGGGGGCGCTGGGCCACCAGGTGACCGTGCTGGAGCAGGCCGAACAGATCGGCGGAAAGCTCGGGCTGCTGCGCCGTGAGGGGTTCGGCTTCGACACCGGGCCCAGCCTGCTCACGCTGCCGGCGGTCTATCGAGACCTGTTCCTGAAGACCGGTCAGCCGCTGGAAGACGTACTCGCGCTCGTGCCCCTCGATCCGGCGTGCCACTACCGCTTTCCCGGTGGACTCGAATGGGACATGCCGGGCAGCGGGCCGGCCGGGGTCTCCCGGGCCTGGGCCGAGGCTCTCGGGCCGAGGGCCGGGCAGGACTGGGCGGCCTTCCACCGGCGCGCGGCCGGCATCTGGGACCTGACCCGCGACCCGTTCCTGGAGTCGCCCCTCGACGGTATGCGCACGCTGCTCGGGCTGGCCCGCAACCCGGCCGACATCCGCACGGTCGCGCCCTGGCTCAGCTTGCGCGGGCTCGGCCGTCAGTACCTCCAGGCGCCCGAGCAGCGCATGTTCCTCGACCGCTACGCCACCTACACCGGCTCCGACCCGCGCCGGGCCCCGGCGGCCCTGGCCACGGTGCCGTTCGTGGAGCATGCCTTCGGCTCCTGGTACGTCCCGGGCGGGCTGTGGCAGCTCGGCGCGGCCGTGGCCGACCGGGCGACGTCGCACGGCGTCAAGATCCTCACCTCGTCGCCGGTCGAGCAGGTGATCGCCTCCCCCCAGGTCGAGGGGGTGCGGCTGGAGAGCGGCGAGACGTTGCCGGCCGACGTGGTGGTGTCGGGGGTCGAGGCAGCTCATCTGTACCGCGACCTGCTGCCCGGCGCCGAGGGCAAGGGCGGGCGGCGCGCGCTCGCGAAGGCCTCACCCTCGCTCTCGGGTTTCGTCATGCTCCTGGCCCTGCGGGGCCGCACGCCCGGCCTGCGGCACCACACCGTGCTGTTCCCCACCGACTACGACGCCGAGTTCGACCACGTGTTCGGCACCGGGAAACAGGCCGGGAAACCCTCACCGGTGCCTGATCCCACGGTGTACATCAGTGCCCCGGACGACCCGGCGCTCCGCCCGGACGACGACCACGAGGCCTGGTTCGTGCTCGTCAACGCCCCCCGCCACGCACCCGACGCCGGAATGGACTGGGACGCGCCCGGTCTCGCCGAGTCGTACGCCCACAAGATCCTGGGGCGGATGGCAGAGCGCGGCCTGGACGTGCGCGACCGCCTGCTCTGGAACGAGATCCGCACCCCGGCCGACCTGGAACGCAACACCCGCTCGACCGGCGGCGCGATCTACGGCTCGAGCAGCAACGGCGCGCGCTCGGCGTTCCTGCGCCCGGCCAACCGCAGCCCGGTACCCGGCCTGTTCCTGGTCGGCGGCTCGTCCCACCCCGGCGGCGGCCTCCCCCTGGTCGGGCTCTCCGCCGCCATCGTGGCCGACCTCATCGGCCCGGCCTGACCACCGGTACCGCCCGTCAGATCAGGCTGAGGTCCATCTCCACCGGAAAGGGAGCTGCCACCTTCAGAACACCGGCGACGAACTCACCATCGCGGTACCGCCCCGTAGCCGGATCAAGAACGTGAATGTACGCCAGAGAAACACCGGTAGCGGCCTGCTCGATCGGCCAGGAGAACTGAATTCCCGCCCGGGCGTCCTGCTCCGCCTTCACGGTCCGGTCGGTGGTCTCCGAACCAGGAGAAACGACCTCGATGACGAGCAGAACATGCTCGGGCCGGGTCGGGCTGACGTCGATCGTGTCGGCGCGACAGACCGTCACCTCTGGCCGGCGGTTGTTCAGCGGAGCATCCTGGAGCCGGGCATCGAAGTCGGTGTCCGCGTTCCACGACGCCCCCGCCGACACGTCCACGGCATTCGCCGGCACACGGGCCAGGCGGTGATGGCGCTTGGACCCACTCGGGCGCACGAGAACCATCCTGTCGCGAGGCCGGCGCACTGCTCCACGCCGCGTACTGCTCGGCCGTCACCTGATCATGCATCCCGGCCGGCGCCATCATCTCGACAGTCATCCGTATCTCTGGGGGCGGCCGGACGACCGAGCTCAAGGCTCCGCACGTAACTCCCCCGGTATCGGGCGCAGCGATCCGCACATCCACAACGCGACGGTCCTCGCCTCGCCCGTTCGGCTCCGCCAGGCGTCGCATCACCTGTCGTAGATCGGCCCAGGCCGCTTCGGGTCTTTCGCCATGTCAACGAGATTGCCAACCGCAGAAGCCACTTCACCCGACAGGAGAGAGACCTGGGAATATCCCGGACATCGTCTACGCCGGGGAATGCACGCCGACGATCAAGAAACCCTTGAGGTCACGAAAGCCCCCGCCGCACGGCCACAACCAACTGCAACAACCCAAGGGCCCCTGCCCCCGCCATGACGATTCCCCCGGCGGTGGACCAGGTTCCGGCCGACGCCGGGTAAACCCCCGCCGCCAGCACGAACATGGCCGCCACCAGCACCCGCGTCGGTCGCTCGGACACCGTGACGACACCGATCGACGTCATCCCCCGATGACGGGCCCACGAGCGCGTGAACTCGTGCAGCAGCCCGCAACAGGCGCCGGCCACCCACCAGACCCAGAACCCGCCCGCGAGTCCGAGACAGGCCGCGAAGCAGACGTCCGAACACCGGTCACAGACCCGGTCCAGCCGCGCCCCGAAGGACGAGACCCGGGAACTGAGCACGGCCACGGCCCCGTCCAGCCCGTCGAGCAGCGCGGACAGGCCGATCAGCGCCGCGGCGAGCAGAGGCCAGCGCGATCCCCCCGCCGCGGGCACCAGGGCGCACACCCCCACGAGCAGACCGAAGAACGTCACCACGTGCGGCGATATCCGCAGCAGCACCAGTGGTTTCGCCGTCAGATAGACAAAGCGCAGCCAGCCGCCGACCAGACCGGTGGGCGCCGCGTTCCCGTGCAGGGCCGACCATTCCGCGAATCCGGGCACCCGGCTGGGCTGTTCCGGGCCGGACCGCCCCGGGCCGGACTGCTCCGACATCAGAGTGCACCTTGGAACAAGAATGCCCCTTGGAGCAGAGGACGATGTGGGGTCTCCAGGGCGCGTTGTGAAAGTAGCGGCCGCAGCGAGGAGATGCCCGGGCAGCCCGGCAAACCCCTCCCCGACCGGCCCGCTCCCCCAGGTGACCTGGGAGACGCGGGCTGGTGGACGTCCACAAGCACCAAAACCCCTAGACGCGGGCGGTGAGCCCCAGCGCCTCGGCGACCTCGAGCGTCGCCGTGGACCGGTTCATGGTGATGAAGTGCAACCCGGGCGCACCTCCGTCGAGCAGCTCACGGGAGAGCTCGGTGGCGATCTCGACACCCACCTGCCGCACGGCCGCGGGCTCGTCGGCGACGGCGTGCAGCCGCTCGACGACGGGATCGGGAATGGCGACGCCGGTGAGCTCGGCGATGCGCGTGACCTGCTTCACGTTGGTGACGGGCATGATCCCCGGAATGATCGGGATGGTGCAGCCCAGGGACGCAGCGCGGTCGACCAGCTCGAAGTAGGTCGACGGCGTGAAGAACATCTGGGTGATCGCGAACTGCGCACCGGCCTCGGCCTTCATCGCCAGGACGCGGGCGTCGGCGTCCAGATCGGCGCTGGCGGGGTGGATGTCGGGGAAGGCCGCGACGCCCACACTGAAGTTGCCCAGTTCCCGCACCAGCGAGACCAGCTCGACGGCGTACCGCGGACCCCCCGGGTGCTGCACCCATTCGGCCCGCGGGCCACCGGCCGGGTCGCCCCGCACCACGAGAACGTTCTTCACACCCGCCGCGGCGTAGTCGGCGACCACGCCGCGCAGCTCCGCGAGGCTGGCACCGACGCAGGTCAGGTGGGCCATGGGCGTCAGCGTGGTGTCTTGCGCGATGCGCTGGGTGACGCGCGTGGTGCGATCCCGGCTCGACCCACCGGCCCCGTAGGTCACCGACACGAAAGTCGGGTTGAGCGGCTCGAGCCGACGGATCGACTGCCAGAGCGTCGCCTCCGCCTCGTCGGTCTTCGGCGGGAAGAACTCGAACGAGATCGAGGGGCGCTCTGCCGCGATGAGTTCGTGCAGCTGCTCGTGCAGGGCGGGTCGGTCCTGGGGCATGTCCGGGAGTTTACGCGTCCAGGGGTTCGTCACCCCGGTCGCGGCGTGCCCGATCACGAGCCGGAGGCCGGGAGTTGATCACGAACCGGTCAGCGGGTGGTCACGTTCGGGGTGGATCGCGGATGAACCGGCGGAAAACGTCGTTCTCACCAGGGTCGCAAGACCCTACCGACGCGCAGCGGGCGGGCGGACCTGAGAGGGTGGGACCCCGGCCGCCCACACGCCGGGCCCCGCGCGTCCCCCACCACGCGGGTGCAGGAGCAGCACGGAAGAAGGTCCCGCCAGCATGACGTCGCTCGCACCCTCGGCCGGCAGCCATCCCCTGCAGGCGGAGCATCTGCGGGAGCGGGTGGACACGGCGCTGCAGGACTTCCTGGCCCGCCGTTCGCTCGAGCTCGCCGAGGTCTCCCCGGAGTGCGTCGAGATCACCGACACCGTCTCGGTGATGACCAGCGCGGGCAAGCGCCTGCGCCCGGCGTTCCTCTACTGGGGCTGGCGGGGCGCGGGCGGTGAGAACTGCGAGGCTGCGGTGAAGGCGGCCGCGGCACTGGAGCTCTTCCAGGCGGCCGCTCTCATCCACGACGACCTGATCGACGCCTCCGACCTGCGACGCGGGATGCCCGCGGTGCACAAGCGGTTCGAGGGCCGGCACCGCGAACAGGGCTGGAACGGCGCCTCCGAGGCGTTCGGCCTGGCCGGCGCGGTGCTGGCCGGCGACCTGTGCCTGGTCTGGACCGAGGAGCTGTTCTCGGCGAGCGGCCTGTCGGCGGAGCAGCTGCTCCGGGCCCGGCCGATGTTCGACACGATGCGCACCGAACTGCTGGGCGGGCAGTACCTCGACGTGCTCAGCCAGGTGCTGCCGGAGAAAGACCCGGCCGTGATGGCAGAGCGTGCCCTGAGAGTGATCCGGTTCAAGAGCGCCAAGTACTCGGTGGAGCACCCCCTGCTCATCGGCGCCAGCGCGGCCGGGGCGGACGACAAGCTGCTGGCCGTCTACTCCGAGTTCGGCCTGGCGCTGGGCGAGGCGTTCCAGCTGCGCGACGACGTGCTCGGCGTGTTCGGCGACCCCGCCACCACCGGCAAACCCGCCGGTGACGACCTGCGGGAGGGCAAGCGCACCGTGCTCGTCGCCCGCACCCTGCAGAACAGCACTCCGACCCAGGCCGCGACCGTGCACCGGCTGCTGGGCGACCCGGCCCTGGACGCGGCCGGTGTGGAGACACTGCGTCAGATCATCGTCGAGACCGGCGCGGTGACGCAGATCGAGCAGATGATCGCCTCGTCCACGACCCGGGCCGAATCCGCACTCGCGGGGGCCGATCTCGCTGAGGGACCGGCCCGCGACGTGCTGGCCGGCCTGGTCGTCGCGGCCACAGCAAGGAAGCAGTGACTGATGCCCCTCCCCTCCATGAGCCGTAACCGCTTCGACGCCACCCCCCTGCGCAAGGGTCCCCGTACCGTCACCGGCCCCACCGACACCGTGGTGATCGTCGGGGCCGGTCTGGCCGGACTCTCGGCCGCCATGCGCCTGGCCCGCACCGGCCGCCAGATCATCGTGCTGGAGCGCGATCTGGTGCCCGGTGGACGGGCCGCGGTGCGCACGATCAGCGCCCCGAACGGCAATGGCGAGTACCGGTTCGACCCGGGCCCGACCGTGCTGACCATGCCCGACCTGATCGCCGACTGTTTCGACTCGCTCGGCGAGGACATGTCCGACTGGCTGAACCTGAAGCCGGTCGAGCCGCTGTACCGCACCACGTTCGCCGACGGTTCCTCGATCGACGTGCACTCCGACGTGGACCGGATGGCCGACGAGATCGAGCGCGTGATCGGGCCGGACGAGGCGGCCGGCTTCCGGCGCTACGTGAGGTTCGTGTCGCGGCTGTACAAGTACGAGATGCGGGACTTCATCGACCGCAACATCGACTCCCCGCTCGACCTGCTCACCGTGAACCTGGCCAAGCTGGCAGCGATCGGTGGCTTCCGGCGGATGGCGCCGAAGGTCGGCCAGTTCCTGAAAGACGACCGCACGCAGCGTATCTACTCGTTCCAGGCGCTGTACGCGGGCCTGTCACCCTACGACGCGATGGCCCTCTACGCGGTGATCGCCTACATGGACTCGGTGGCGGGCGTGTACTTCCCGGCCGGGGGCATGGCGGCGGTGCCGGCGGCGATGGCCGCCGCGGCGAAGAAGCACGGCGTGGAGTTCCGGTACGGCACCGAGGTGACGAAGGTCGAGCACTCCGGCGGCCGGGCCACGGCCGTGATCACCGCGGACGGCGAGCGCATTCCCGCCGACGTGGTGGTACTCAACCCCGATCTTCCCGTCGCCTACCGGGATCTGCTGGGCAAGACGCCGTTCCGGGTGAAGCGGCTGAAGTACTCGCCGTCCTGCTACCTGATGCTCGCCGGTACCCGGCAGAGCTGGCCGAGTGCGGCCCACCACAACATCCACTTCGGTGGGCCGTGGAAGGGCACGTTCGAGGAGCTGACGTCGGGCCGCCTGATGAGCGACCCGTCGTTCCTGGTGACGAACCCGACGGCCTCGGACGCGCGGCTCTCCCCGGCGAACCGGGAGATCTACTACGTGCTGTTCCCGACGCCGAACCTGGACTCGCCGATCGACTGGAAGCGCCTCAAGCCGGTGTACCGCGATCATGTGCTCGCACAGCTGGAGTCGCACGGGTACGAGGGTTTCGGCGACTCGATCGAGGTGGAAGACGTCACCACCCCGCTGGAGTGGGCCGAGCGCGGCATGGAGCGGGGCGCCCCGTTCGCGGCGGCGCACTCGTTCTTCCAGACCGGCCCGTTCCGCCCGGGAAACCTGTGGGGCGAGAACGTGGTGTTCACCGGCTCGGGCACCCAGCCGGGGGTCGGGGTGCCGATGGTGCTGGTGTCGGGGCGCCTGGCGGCGGAGCGGATCACCGGGCCCGATCCGGTGTACGCGTCGCGGGCGTGGCGCTGAGGGGCTTTCGGAGGGAATTGAGGACGCGCATGCCCACCGATGGTGGGTGTGCGGCGGTTGCGTCGGCCCTGGGTATGGAGGTCGGGCCTCCCCCGTTCTGACTACTCTCTGTTTCTGTCCGACCACCCCGGTAGTCTCTCCGGCGTGCGCCAGCCTGTCAGTCTTCACCCCCTCACGGGAGCACGCCGATGAGCATCATCGACAAGCTCGATCAACTGACGCCGCGAGCGATCGCGGAGATCCGGAAACTCACGCCCCGGGCGATCGCCGAGGCCCGGTTGGAGGCGCAGGCCGAGCGCCGGGCCGCTCAGGCCGCGGCCGCCGAGGCTGCCCATGAGGAAGCCACTCGGCTGGCCCACCAGGTCGAGGTCGCCGAGACGGTGAACCGGCCGTTCCTCCAAGCCACTGTCCGATGGGCAGAACCGGAATCCCTGGCGGCACGGCCAAAGTCCGTACGCGGTCCGCTGACCGAGATCACCCGGGCCGCACAGGCCCTACGCCAGGGGAACGATTCGGTCGCGATCATCTCCGGTGAACGCAGTTGGGTCGAGGCTCTTCCGTCCCTGGTGGAGAAGCTGCTGGAGGTTGCCGAAACGGCCCGGGGCAAAGACCCGCACCTCAGTCTGGAGATCACTGAAGTACTGCTGGCCGCCCGGCCCGCGTCACGGGCGTCGTGGCGGCAACGGGCACTCGCCGGTGAGCACGCCGGTGATCTGCCGACGGCCATGCACGCCCATCAGGCGTACCTGAATCTCACCTCCGGCGACCGTCTGGGTGTGAAGAACAAGCTGAGGGCTCTGGAAGAACGCGACGACCGGCGCCTGCGCCTGGTGACCGTGCTGGACGCCGCACTCAGGGCGGGCACGGGTCTGCGGGAACCGATGCAGCTGGTGCTCGGGCTGCTGAACCGTCCCACACCCCGCAAGGAACTGGACGCGGCCGTGGCCGTCCTGCTGGACCAGGTGCTGGCCCTCCCCCTCGCCGAGCTGGCCCGGCCCACCGAGCAAGACGTGTTGCACCACCTGAGCCGCTGGCAGCGCTACGCCACCCTGGACCCGGCCCCGCTGGCCGAGAACGTTGCCCGCAACCTGCGCGTGCTGCGACTCAACGACCTGCGTCAGCGGCTGGCCGGGAATCGGGTGTGCCTGGTGACGGACGACGCCCAGCGGTTGAAAGGATCCGGCCAGGGTGCCCGGGTGGACGACTACGACGTGGTGGTGCGCTTCGGACCCACGCGCAACAGCCCGGCGGACGGCGGCACGCGCACCGATGTCCAGGTGATCCGGCACGACGCGAAAATGGGCTGGAACACCCAGACCCGGTTGCGGCTGATCCTCTCCGACGATCCGGACGACGCCGACGACCTGGACGAGGCCGGGAGCCCCGGCGACTGGCTGGCTGCTGTGCGCTCGCAGCTCGTCCCTGGCCGCCAGCCGGCGATCGTCGAGAAGGCCCTGCGCAGGCCACTGCGCAACCCGGTGCGGGACGACACGGAACCGGTGGCCGGCACGGCGGAACAGCCTCTGCAGACCGATGCCTACCAGGTGCTCCGGCTGCTCGACCTGCTGGCCGTGTGCGAGGTGGTCGACCTGGTCGGTTTCCACCCGGAGCACGACTTCACCCATGCCGAGATGGCCTGGCTCAGGCCCCGGCTGGAACAGCTCGACGACCACGCGATCGGAGTGCGATGACCGCCCGGCCCGGCGACGTCACGAAGGACGACACGATCTCGGTGCAGAAAGACCTCGACCTGACCGTGTCGCCGGACGACCCGACCTCACCGGTGCCCACCGGCATACCCCGCTGGGGTGCCCGTCCGGCCGAGCTGCGCAAGGAGGGCAGCTTCCAGGAAGCCGCCCGGCTGGCCCGTGAAGAACTGCCGGAGAAACCTTCGGCGGCAGATCATCTCGAGGCCGGCCGGAGCCTGGCCGCGGTCTCGGACTACGACGCGGCGAACGCCCATCTTCTCCTGGCGAGCCTGGACCCGCGTCGAGCTCCGGATGCCCTGGCCAAGCTGGCCGAGATCGCCTGGGTGCGCCACGACCACGTTCGTGGGCGGGAGTTCGCCCTGGAGGGCCTGGAACTCGACCCGGGCCGGCGAGGCTGCCGGATTCAGTTGCGGCGCAACGAGAACTCCGAAGCGACGGCGAACGCGCTGGGCGACACCACCGGCATGGTCGCGCACGCCGCCTTCCACGCCGACCCGCACGGCAACGCGGGCGACCTGGCCCTGGTCGACTCGGTGCGGCGCGGTTTCGACCTGGAGTACGAACCGAAACCCCGCAAGGGGCTCGCGAAGAGCGCTCTGAAGAAGCCGGTCTCGTTCCCGCGCTGGTGGGACGTGCACGTGCACCAGCTGTTCGACGAGCAGCGCCTGGCCCAGGTGAACGCCGGTGACGGGCTCGTGCTCGGAGGTGGTGGGCTGTTCCTGCCCGACACCGCGCCGAACGGTAACTCCGGCTGGCAGTGGAACATCACCGACGAGATGCTGCGCCGGATCACGGTGCCGCTGGTGGTCTGGGCCGTCGGTTACAACACGTTCGAGGGTCAGGAGTTCGACGGCGGCCGGTTCGGCACCTCGCTGCGCACGCTGGTGGAGAGGGCCGGGTTCGTCGGTCTGCGTAACGCCGGGTCGGTGGAGCGGGTGCGGGCTCTGCTGCCGGACGCGCTGGCCGAGAAGGTGCGCTGGCAGCCCTGCCCGACCACGGTCATCTCGAAGCTCGGCGGACCGGCCTGGGAGGCGGAGCCGCACGACCGCGGCGAGACCGGGCCGGTGCTGCTGAACTGTGCCTACGACCGGTCGAACCGGCGCTTCGGCGACGGGTACGGAGAGTTCTTGGCCGGGATGCGCGACTGGATCCTGAGCATCCGGCACCGCGCCGAGGTGCGGTATGCGGCGCACTGCGTGGACGACGAGATCTTCGTCAACGACCTGCGCCGCGAGCACGGTCTGACGCTGCCGGTGATCCCGATGTACGACATGTCCGTCGAGGAGATCCACACCACCTACCGGCGCGCCGCGCTGGTGGCGGGGATGCGCGGGCACGCCGGGATGGTGCCGTTCGGCTGCGGCACCCCGATCATCAGCCTGATCTCGCACCCCAAGCTGACTTATTTCCTGGCCGACATCGGCCGCGAGGAGTGGGGCGTGCCGGTGAACGAGCCCGGTCTGGGGCGGCGGCTCGAGGAACTCACCGATCATCTGCTCGACCACCGGGCGAGCGTGGTGGACGACATCGGGCAGCTGCAACAGCGGTTGTTCGAGGTCACGCTGGAGAACCTGGCCACCGTGCCCGAGCCGTTACGGGTCATACCCACCCGTTGATCACCACCGACGGTGGCTGACCAGGGCGTTCAAGGTTAGTCTCCCGAAAGGGCTTGTATCAGGAGTGACGACGGGGAGCTTTTTGTGAGGCAGGAGGCGACATGCCGCGGGTGAGTGACAAGGCCCTGGACGCGGCCCGGATCGGCGATCTGAAGCTGCGTGCCGCTTATGAGCACTGCCGCCGGGTCAACGCCGAGCACGGCAAGACGTACTACCTGGCGACGATGCTGCTGCCGCCGGAGAAGCGCCCGTACGTCTGGGCGCAGTACGCGTTCGCCCGGTCCGCCGACGAGTTCGTCGACTCGCTGGTCGCGCCGAACCCGGCCGCCCTGGAGACGTGGGGCAACGAGTTCCTCGAGGCGCTGTCGGGTGGTGTGGTGCCGGAAGACCCGGCGACCGTGGCCATGCTGCACACGGTGCGGCGCTGGCAGGTGCCCCGGGTGCACATCGAGGCGTTCCTGGAATCCATGCAGATGGACGCCACGATCACCGGCTACCAGACGTATGCCGACCTGGAGCAGTACATGTACGGGTCGGCGGCGGTGATCGGCCTGCAGATGCTACCGATCCTCGAGCCGCAGACCCCGGAGGCCTCGGCCCGGGCCCGGGCCCTGGGCGAGGCCTTCCAGATGTCGAACTTCATCCGCGACGTCGGCGAAGACCTGCAGCGCGGTCGCGTGTACCTGCCGCAGGAAGACCTCGACAGCTTCGGCGTGACCCGCGAGGCCCTGCAGGCCGGCGAGGTCACCCCGATGATCCGCGAGCTGCTGAAGTTCGAGATCGAGCGCACCCGCCGGTTGTACGCGTTCGCCGAGCCGGGCATCGAGATGCTGCACCCGACCTCGCAGGACTGCGTGCGAACCGCGTTCGTCCTGTACGGCGAGATCCTCGACGCCGTGGAGAAGATCGACTACCAGGTGCTCAGCCGGAGGGCCTCGGTACCGCTGACGCGCCGGCTTTCCGTGGCCCTGCCGGCGGCCCGCCGGGCATCCCGGGCCCGGAAGGCGAACCGGCAGATCGTGCTGCCGTCGTCCCCCTCCTCGAAAGGCTCCAAGGAGGAGGACCCGGCGGGAGCTTCCCGCTGATCAGAACGCGAGGGCCTGCGCCCGGCGCCGCACCTCGGTCTTGCGGTGGCCGGTGCGCAGGGCGTCGACCGGCGTGCCGGGGTAGCCGTCCTCGGTGAACAACCAGCGCAGGGCCTCTTCGTCGGAGAAACCCGAGTCGAAGAGCACGACCAGAGTGCCCTGGAGATCGGGTAGCGGTGCCCCGTCGTTCAGCAGCTCCGCCGGCACGCTCATGATCTTGCGCTCGCCGCGGCGCAGGCCGATGAGCACGCGCTCCTGCAACATGCGGCGGACCTTGCCGACATCGGTACCGATCAGCTCGGCCACGTCGGGCAGGTTGAGCCAGACCCGCTCGCCGTCGGGGCCCTGGCTGAGGACGTCTTCGTTTTCGTGGGGTGTGTCTGACACGCGACTTAGGGTGCCACGTCCCACCGGCAAAACCAGAAACCACCCGGCCGCCGGTGGTGACGGCCGTCGGCAGAACATCCGCAGCTGAGAGGCCGACTCGGTGGCGGGCAAGGCCGGCGAGGGCCCCGCGTCCACCGGTTCTTCCGGGCACGTACACGTGACGCCAGCACCCGCCCGGAGTGGCGAGTACGCGTGGTTCGTCCCACCGGCAGCGAAAGAGAAGACCAAAGCCGTTGTTCTGTAAAGTAACTCGGAAGATCTGCGCCACCGGGCCATAGTCGTGCCCGGCTGCGCACGGATCGGCCCGGACCACGGCACAAGACATGCCCATGTCACCGGTCGTCGCTATTCCACTACCGTCTGTTGCACAATGACCTTGGAGTGACCGTACTGACCGAGGGACACGCACGAGACCGAGAGGATGCCCAGGCCCATGAGCGACCCGACCGCAGCTCTTCTCGGGGATCCCGCCGCACCGCGCCGACGGCGTGGGGCCGGCCCGAAACCCCTGTCCGACACCGTGCCCGACACCTTTGCGGAGCCCGAGACCCCCGGGGTGGTCGTCGCGGCGGCACACATCCAGGTCCCGCCACCACCGGCGCCCTCGGCACCCTCGTCCCGGCACCGCGTGCACCGGCCCGGCCCGGGCGTGCAGATGCTGCTGCGGCGCACCCGGCTCACGGTGCTCGTCGGTCTGGCACCGCCCGCCACCACGGTTCCTCCTCCCCCGGCGCCGCTGGTCCTGCTCAGCCGGCCCGGCACCACACCCGACTCGATCCCGCGCCTGGCGACGACGTCCACCATCGACGCACCGCCGCACCCGGCGGCCACGCTGCGCACCGTGGGCCTGCGCATCCTGTTCGACGCCCTGGTGAGCGCCGATCCCGATGACGCCGCCCTGGCCCGGCGCCGGGCGACCGCGGCCGGTCAGCCCCCGGCGGACGCCTCGGGCTCGCCGACCCTGGCCTACCGGGTCAAGCCCGGGGACGATCTGGAGAGCGTGGCGCGGGTGGCGGGGTGCTCGGGCCGGGCGGTACTCGCGGCCAACGACATGCGGCCCGGCGCGGTGCTGAAGACCGGCCAGCTGATCCGGCTCCCGGCCCTGGCGTCCGGGCCGGGGACGCAGGAGATCCCGGTCGGTACCGGGCCGCAGCGAAGACGGCCGTCCGCCGACACGACCCGGCAGATGGCCGCCCGGCGGCGCCGCACCCGGCGCGGTGAGGTGATCCCGGCAGGTGATCTTCCCCACCGTTCCTATCCGGCGGCTGTGACGACGGCGGCCTCGACCAACCGCGAGGTGCTGAAACAGGCGGACGTGCCCGACCGGGCCACGGTGAAGGGCCTGGTGCGGGCCACGGCCGTGCACTTCGGGGTCGACCCCGCCCTGGCCCTGGCGGTGGCCTCGATGGAGTCGGGATTCGACCAGCGGCTGGTCTCCCCCGCCAATGCGATCGGGGCCATGCAACTGCTGCCGTCGGTCGGCGCCTGGGCCGGTGAGCTGCTGGGACGTCCACTGGACCTGCTCGACACCAAGGACAACATCACCGCCGGGATGGTGCTGCTGCTGGCCCTGGGACGACACGCGGACGAGCAGACCGCGCTGGCCGGTTACTACCAGGGCCTGGCCTCGGTGCGGCGCCACGGCACTTTTCCTGACACCCGCCGGTACGTGGCCACCGTGCGCACTCTCAAGCTGCGTTTTCGCTGATCGCGGCCGATGAACGCCGTGCTCACAGGTAACGATGAGACCACCGGGATTCCCGGGATGTGGCAGAGCCGAACCCGGACGGCCTTAGACTGCCGAACGTGGACATGACACTCCAGGATCCACTGGTCGGCCGGCTGGTCGACGGGCGGTACCTGGTCCGGTCACGGATCGCGCGCGGTGGCATGGCTACGGTCTACCTCGCGGTGGACCGGAGGCTGGACCGGGAGGTCGCCCTCAAGGTCATGCACGAAAACCTGGCTGACGACCCCGAGTTCGTCTCCCGGTTCGTGCGTGAGGCCCGATCGGCCGCCAGGCTCTCCCACCCGAACGTCGTCGGTGTGTTCGACCAGGGCACCGACGAGACCTCCGGCGTGCTCTATCTCGCGATGGAGTACCTGCCGGGGCGCACGCTGCGTGACGTGTTGTCGGCACGTGGCGCGCTCACGCCCCGCGAGAGTGTCTCCGTGCTCGAACCGGTACTCGCCGCGCTCGGCGCCGCCCACCGGGCGGGCATCGTGCACCGCGACGTGAAGCCGGAGAACGTCATCCTCACGGACGACGGGCGCATCAAGGTCGCCGACTTCGGCCTGGCCGCCGCCGTCACCGCGCCGATCGCCACCGCTGCGACCGACGAGCTGCTCGGCACCGTCGCGTACCTGTCCCCCGAGCTGGTGGCCCACGGTCACGCCGACGCCCGGGCCGACGTCTACGCCGCCGGCATCATCCTGTTCGAGCTGCTCACCGGCCGTCAGCCGTTCACCGGCGACGACCCGCTGCAGGTGGCCTACCGCCACGTCTACGAGCGGGTGCCCACCCCCACCTCGATCGCGCCCAACCTGACCGGCGCTTTCGACCCGCTGGTGCTGAAGCTCACCGACACCAATCCGGACGTGCGCCCGCCCACGGCCGACGCCGCGCTCACCGAGCTGCGCATGACCCGGGCCTCGGTGCCCGCCGAGCTGCTCGACGTGCGCGCCGCCGACGCCGACGAGCTGCGCGGCCCGACGACCGACATCGACGACGTGACGCAGGAATTCGGCTCGGCGATGTCCGGGGCGGCTGCGGCCAATCAGACCGCGGTCTACTCGCGCTCGGAGCACCCGGAGTTCGGCTCGTCCGGACCCACGCGCGTCATCTCACCGAACAGCAGCGAGCTGACCGTGCGGCCCGGCGCCGACGACCAGGCCACCGCGCTCTACCAGCCGGTGCCCGGTGCGGCGCCGGCGCCCGCCCAGGGCCCGCAACCGACCCGCGCCCTGTCGCGGCGTCAGGAGAGGGGCATGACGCGGGAGCCGATGCTGCCGCGGCTGCGCGTGCACGAGGACGAGGAGGCACCTCCCGGCGACTTCGGCGGCGACCGTCGCCGCACGGCGATCACCGCCGCTGTCGGCTTGCTGATCGTCCTGGCCCTGGTGCTCACCGGTGTCTGGTGGTTCTCCGGCGGCCCGGGCTCCTATGTCCGGGTACCGGCCGTGGCCGGTCTGCTCCAGGCCGACGCCCAGCGGGTCGTGGTCGTGCAGGGCCTCACCGCCGAGGTGAATGAGGAGTTCAGCAGCGACGTCACCAACGGCATGGTGATCTCCTCGACCCCGGCCGGTGGCGACAAGGTCAAGAAGAACGGCACCGTGACCCTGATCGTCAGCAAGGGCCCGGAGATGACGACCGTGCCCAACGTGAAGGGCAAGACCCTCGACAAGGCCACGGAGGCCATCGAGGGCGCCGGCCTGAAGGTCGGCACGACCACGGAGAAGTTCAGCGCCAAGGTCGAAAAGGGCAAGGTCATCGCCAGCGCACCCACCGCCGGCAACAAGGTCACCCCGGGCCGCGAGGTCAAGCTCGTCATCAGCAAGGGCATCGAGCCGGTGGCGCTCGACAACGTGGTGAACCAGAACTTCGACCAGGCCAAGGCCCTGCTGGAGAGCAAGGGCCTCGTGGTCGAGCAGGTCGAGCAGGACTACGTGCAGGGCGGACCCAACCCCGGCACCGTGACCCAGCAGGAACCGGCGGCCACCGGCCAGCAGGTGGCCAAGGGCAGCACGGTGAAGCTCTACACGGTCAAGCAGCCCGCCCAGGTCGAGGTGCCGAACGTGGTGGGCCAGGACATCAACCAGGCCCAGGCCACGCTTCAGGGCCTCGGCTTCCAGGTGGAGCACCAGGGCTTCGGGTTCTCCAACACCGTGCGCGAGCAGAGCGTGACCGGGCCGGCCGACGTCGGTTCCAAGGTCATTCTGAAGACCTGGTGACGAACAAGGATGTGGTCCTCCGCGCCGTGGGCGTGGAGGACCTGCCCCTGCTGGAGCAATGGCGCGGCGACCGGGAGCACGAGACCGAGTTCGGCGATTTCCTGCCGATGGCCCGGCGCCAGAACACCTATCAGGATCGCTGGTACGCCGACGGGCTGCTCGGTGAGGACGAGGGTGTCATCCTGATCTGTCACGACGGCCTGCCGATCGGCTCGATCGGCTGGCACCCGGTGGGCTACGGCCCCAACCGCGGCAGCCAGGCCCTGAACATCGGCATCTCCATCGCCCCGGGCTCGCGGGGGAAGGGCATCGGCTCGATCGCCCAGCGCCTGGCCTACGAGTGGCTGTTCCGGCACATCCCGGTGCACCGGGTCGAGGCCAGTACCGATGTGGAGAACTTCGCCGAGCAGAAGGCTCTGGAGAAGGCCGGTTTCACCCGGGAAGGCATCCTGCGCGGCGCCCAGTTCCGGCGCGGCGAGTGGCACGACATGGTGTCTTACAGTCGGTTGCGCAGCGACCACTGACAACGGCGCCGGTTCCCTCGGGAACCGGCGCCGTTCGTCCGCCAAGGCAACTCAGACGTTCAGCGCCTGCTTCGCGATGGCCGGGAGTGCCTCGGTGGCCCGGCCCGCACCGCTCTCGTCGATGTCGAGATGGGTCACCAGGCGGACCACCCGGGCCCCGACCGCGCTGACCCGGATGCCCTCGTCGGCGCAACCGGCGATGAACGCCTGGGCAGCGGCCGCGGACGGCCATCGGGAGGCGACGATGTTGCTGCGCACCAGCTCCGGCTCGACGATCGAGTCGTCGACCCCGGCCAGAGCCTCCGCGATCGTGCGGGCCCGGGCGTGGTCGTCGGCGAGCCTTGCCACGTGGTGCTTCAGCGCGTACCGGCCGGCCGCCGCCAGCACGCCGACCTGCCGCATGCCGCCACCCATCCGCTTACGCCAGATACGGGCTTCGGCAATGCGCTCGGCGCTGGCCACCAGCAACGAGCCGACGGGCGCGCCCAGGCCCTTCGACAGGCAGACCGACACCGTGTCGGCGAACGAACCGTATTCCGACAGGGGGACGCCGGTGGCCACGTGGGCGTTCCACAGACGGGCACCGTCCATGTGCACGTCCAGTCCGAGAGCGGCCGCACCGGCCCGCAACCGGCGCAGCTCGTCCACGGACTGCACGGTGCCGCCACCGAAGTTGTGCGTGTCTTCGATGGCGATCGCGGCGGTGGAGACGAAGTACGGCCCGGCGTCGGGCACCGCCATACCGAGCGCCTGGTCCGCGTCGAGCTGCCCCCGCGAGGACTGCCAGGTGCGCGTGGTGACCTGACCGAACACGGCGTGGCCGCCCAGCTCGGCCCGCACGATGTGAGCCAGCGAGTCGCAGATGATCTCCTGCCCGGCGGGCACGAGGGCGCGCACGCCGAGCATGTTCGACATCGAGCCGGTCGGGCAGAACAACCCGGCCTCGTGTCCGAGCAGCTGCGCCACCTCGGCCTCAAGGGCGTTGACCTCCGGGTCTTCCCCGTAGACGTCGTCGCCCACCTCAGCGGTGGCAATGGCCTCGAGCATGCCGGTGGTCGGCCTGGTCAGCGTGTCGCTGCGCAGGTCGACGACGGGGTGCGCCATCCTCAGCGGCCCGTCAGCATCTCGGCCACCAGGAACGCCATCTCCAGCGACTGCTGGTGGTTCAGGCGCGGGTCGCACAGCGTCTCGTAGCGCATGGCCAGATCGGCGTCGTCGATGTGCTCGGCGCCCCCCATGCACTCGGTGACGTCGTCACCGGTGAGCTCGACGTGCAGGCCACCGGGGATGGTGCCGACGGCGTTGTGTACCTCGAAGAAGCCGCGCACCTCGTCCATCACGTCGTCGAAGCGGCGCGTCTTGTAGCCCGACGCCGACTCGAAGGTGTTGCCGTGCATCGGGTCACAGATCCAGAGAGCCGGCAGGCCCTCCTTCTTCGTGGTCTCGGCCAGGGCCGGCAGGTTGCTGCGGATCTTGCCCGCGCCCATCCGGCTGACCAGGGTCAGACGGCCCGGCTCGCGGTCGGGGTCGAGCTTGTCGACCAGGCGCATCAGGTCGTCGGGCGTGGTGGTCGGGCCGATCTTCACACCGATCGGGTTGCGCACGCGCGACATCAGGTCGACGTGAGCACCGTCGAGCTGACGGGTGCGCTCGCCGATCCAGACGAAGTGCGCGGACACGTTGTAGGGCGAGCCCGTGCGCGAGTCGATGCGGGTCAGGGCGCGCTCGTAGTCGAGCAGCAGACCCTCGTGGCTGGACCAGAAGTCGACGGTGCGCAGGGCGTCGGAGTCGCCACCGGCCGCGATCATGAACTTCATCGCGCGGTCGATGTCGCGGGCCATCGCCTCGTAGCGGGCGTTCGCCGGGCTGCTGACGAAGCCGCGGTTCCACTCGTGCACCTGGCGCAGGTCGGCGAAGCCACCCTTGGTGAAGGCGCGGATCAGGTTCAGCGTGGAACTGCTCGTGTGGTACGCCTTCAGCAGCCGCCTGGGGTCGGGCGTGCGCGACGCCTCGTCGAAACTGAAGCCGTTGATGGCATCGCCGCGGTAGGCAGGGAGGGTCACGCCCTGCCGCGTCTCCATCGTGCTGCTGCGCGGCTTGGAGTACTGCCCCGCCATCCGGCCGAGCTTGATCACCGGCATGCTGGCGCCGTAGGTCAGGACGACGGCCATCTGCAGCATCGTCTTGATCTTGTTGCGGATGCGGTCGGCCGTGGCCTCGGCAAAGGTCTCGGCGCAGTCACCGCCCTGGAGCAGAAATGCCTCGCCCCGCGCCGCGGCGGCCAGCTGGCCCCGCAGCAGGTCGCACTCCCCCGCGAACACCAGCGGCGGCACGGTGGCCAGCTCGGTGGCCACGGCCTCGAGCTCGGCCGGGTCGGGCCAGGCGGGCTGCTGTGCGGCGGGGAGGTCACGCCACAGGTCGAGCCCGGCCTCAAGAGCAGCGGCGGCCGTGTCCGGAGTGCTCGTGGGGTAGAGATCGGCACTGGTGATGGGATGCAGTGGGGCGCTCACGACGACAAGACTACGTGGCTGGCGCAAGCTCTTTCAGCATTATCACTTTTCGCGCCGGGAACGGCGTCCGGCCGGAGATTCTCCGGCCGGACGGGCGCCGGGCCCGCACCCTGACGGTTGCGGGCCCGGTCGGTGACGCCGGCCACTCAGGCCGCGTCGTCGTCCTTCTTCGCCTTCTTGACCTTGCGGCCCTTCTTCGCCTCGTCCTCGGAGCTCTCCTCGGCCGGGGCGCCGTGCCCGCCCGGGGTCACCGCCAGCTCGGCGTGACCGGAGGGCAGGCCCACGTCGGCACCACTGCGCTTGGCCGCGGCCAGGCGCTCTTTCATCGTGGCGGCGTAGATGTCCACGTACTCCTGGTTGGACAGCACCATCAGCTGGTACATGATCTCGTCGGTCACCGAACGCAGCACGAAGCGGTCGGTGCTCATGCCCTCGTAGCGGGAGAAGTCCAGCGGCTCGCCGATCACCACGCCGACCTTGCCCTTGGGCAGCAGCTGCGGGATGAGCTTGCCGGGGGGCTGCACCTCGAAGGTGGAGATCATCGCGACCGGGACGACCGGGATCCCCGACTCCAGGGCCATCCGGGCCACACCGGTGCGGCCTCGGTACAGCCGGCCGTCGGGCGAACGCGTGCCCTCCGGGTAGATACCCAGCAGCTCACCCTTGTCGAGCACCTTCATCCCGGTGCGCAGCGCGGCCTCGGAGGCCCGGCCCCCGGCGCGCTCGATCGGGATCTGGCCGACACCGCGGAAAAACATGGCCGTCAGACGTCCCTTGACGCCCCGGCCGTTGAAGTACTCGGCCTTGGCCAGGAAGGTGATCTTCCGGTTCACGTGCAGGGGCAGGAAGAAATGGTCCGAGAAGGACAGGTGATTGCTGGCCAGGATGACCGGGCCCTTCTTCGGGATGTTCTCCAGGCCTTTGACCCACGGCTTGTACAGCACCCGGATGAGAGGGCCGAGAAGAACGCGCCGCAGCAGCCAGTAGAGCATCGCCACCTCCTTGACCGCGTGCCAGTGCGCGTGCGCGCACCGGGCCACCGCGACCCGGCCGGCCGGGGACGCCTCACCCGACCGACGCACACTATCCATTGTTGCGCCCCGGACCGCCAAGATGCGTGGTCGTCAAATCCGCTTGGCGCGGATCGGGCGGCTCGCCGGACTTGACGTGAACGCGTACCTCGCCCACTTGTTCGCCGATCGCCGAACCACTCGATAAGTGCCCGGGTCCGTGTAACGATGGCGATCTGGCCCAATGATCGACGAGGGAGCCGCCGTGACCGTCCGTCCGGGAGCCGAGCCCTTCGCCCGGGACGGCGACGACGTCGGGGTGCTGCTCTGCCATGGCTTCACCGGCAACCCCTCCAGCCTCCTGAGCTGGGCCGAAGGTCTGGCCGAGGCCGGTCGTACGGTGCGTCTGCCCCGTCTGCCGGGCCACGGCACCAGCCCGCGCGACCTGGCCCTGACCGGCTGGTCCGACTGGTACGCGGAGGTCGACGCGGCTTTCCATGACCTGCGCCGGTCCTGCCGGGTGGTGGTCGTGGGCGGTCTGTCGATGGGCGGCGCCCTGGCCCTGCGACTGGCCCAGAAATACGGTCCGGCGATGAATCCCGGGCCGCTCCCGGGAGTGGACGGAGTGATTCTCGTCAACCCCGCGGTGCATCTGGACGACCGGCGGCTGGCGGCCCTGCCCGCGCTGCGGTGGGTACTGCCGTGGCTACCGCCTGTCGGTAACGACGTGAAACGGCCCGGCACGCAGGAAGACGCCTACGGCCGGATTCCGCCCCACGCCTTACACTCGATGCTGCGCGGCTTCCGCTCGGTGGCCGCGGACCTGCCCGCGGTGAGCCAGCCCGTGCTGCTCTTCCGATCAAGCGAGGACCACGTCGTGCCGGCCAGCAGCAGTGCTCTCATCCTTGACCGGGTGACCTCGGCCCGCGCCGGCGAAGTGATCCTGCGAGACAGTTATCACGTGGCGACGATCGACAACGACGCCGGCGAGATCCTCGGGCGCAGCCTGACCTTCATCGACGAACTCGCCGTCGGTACCCAGCCCACGACACGGACCACGGAAGGCGTGCGATGAGCACCGCCGGAGACCCGCCCGACCACGACGGCGACACCGAGCACACCCCCTCGAAGGGTGAGCCGGCCGACGCCGGGCGCCCCGGCGACGGTGAGAACCTCGACGTCGACGCCCGCTTCGCCGAGATCGTGGCGGGCTGGGGCGAGGAGCCGCCCACCTCCTGGCCGACGGCCGAGGAGGCCGCCGAGACCCGGCGGCACTACGAGGACGAGACCGACGCCCCGCCGGCCCCCGGCCGCGCGCCCGGGCCGGAGTGGGGCAACGACTGGGACTTCCCGGTCAAGGACCCGCTGCTCGGCAACCGTGAGGTGCGCGATCTCGGCCCGCTGGACGAGTACGACCCCGACGAGATGCCCGAGGAACTGCGCGGCGCCGGGCCCCGGGACTTCTCCCCCACGCCCGAGCCCGAGCACCGCTTCGAGCCGCCCGAGCCCCCGCCCCTGCCCAAGGGCGACCTGCTGAGCCGTCTGGCCTGGGCCGCGGTGATCGGCGGGCCGCTGTTCCTGCTCATCTCCGTGGTCGCCTGGCGCAGCGCCCCGCAGATGTATGTACTGGTGTCGCTGGCCTGTTTCGCCGGTGGTTTCGTCACGCTCGTCGCCCGGATGCCCAAGCACCGGGACGACGACGGTGACGACGGCGCAGTGGTCTAAGAGGCCAGTACCCGTAGCTCGGCGACCACCGGCAGGTGGTCGCTGGCGCGCCGGGCATCGGCCGGGTCCGGGCTCCACGCGCCGTATTCGAGCACCTCGATGCCCCGCCCGGCGAGGATCGCGTCGATGCGCCGGCGCGGTGACGCCGTGGAGTAGGTGACGGGCGCATCCGGCGCCGGGTCGGTGACGAGCGGTTCCAGCGCCTCCCAGGACGCGCCACCGGGGGGCTCGTTCAGGTCTCCGGCCAGCACCGCCGGCAGACCGAAGTCCCGTAGCTGCCGCGACAGCGAGCGCACGTGGGCCAGCCGCTGCCGGCCGTCGAGCGGCAGGTGCACCGAGGCGATGCGCAGCGGGTCACCACCGACGATCGGCTGCACGGTGGCCAGGACGGCACCGCGCCGGTTGTCTCGCCAGTGCCCGAGGGGGAAGGTGAAGGCCCCGACGTCGCGGGCCCGCACCCGGCCGGAGACGAAGATCGCGTTGCTGCCCGCGACTCGTCCCCCGGCCAGGTGGTGCAGACCGCAGGCTCCGGCCAGGCGCTGGAACTGCCGGTCGGAGCCCGGGAAGCGCGGTCCCTCCTGGACGCACAGCACGTCGGGCGCGGCGGCCTGCACCACCCGGTGCACCGCCAGGGGGTCGCCCTGGAGGTGCTGAAGGTTCCAGCTCATCACGCGGATCCGTGGTCCTGGCTCCAATGTCACTCCCCGGCCAGTGCGGCTGCCTGACGTCGCGCCAGGTCGGCGGCGCCGACCAGTCCTGCCTCGGGACCCAGATCGGCCTTCACGATGGAGGCGAACGGCCGGAACCCGCGGCCGGTCAGGGTGCGGCGGAAGGACGCCCGGGCCGGGGCGAGCAGCAGGTCGTCGGCGTCGGAGACCCCGCCGCCGATGACGAACAGGCCCGGGTCGAGAGCCGCGGCCAGGTTGGCCAGGCCGATGCCGAGCCAGTTACCGACCTCGTGGAACAGCTCGACCGCGGCCGGGTCGCCGTCCATCGCGGCCTCGGTGATGAGCGGCCCGACCAGGGCCGAGTGGTCGCCCTTCACACGCTGTACGAGGGGCACGGTGACCGGCGAGCCGGCCGCCGCCATCTCGCGGGCCTCGCGGCCGAGCACGTTGCCCGAGGCGTACTGCTCCAGGCATCCGCGGTTACCGCACTCGCAGCGACGGCCGTCGGGCACGACCACCATGTGCCCGAACTCGCCGGCCATCCCGTAGCGGCCGCGCTGGATCACGCCGTCGAAGACCATGCCGCCACCGATGCCGGTGCCGAGCGTGACCATGACCAGCCGGGACTCCGCGCGCCCGGCGCCGAAGCGCCACTCCGCCCAGGCCGCGGCGTTGGCGTCGTTCTCGACGACCACCGGCAGGCCGACGGCCGCCGCCACGCCGTCGCGCAGCGGCTCGTTGCGCCACGCCAGGTGCGGGGCGAACAGCACCCGGGCGCGGTCGGCGTCGACGAAACCGGCCGCGCCGATGCCGACACCGGTGATCTCGCGGCCCTGCCGCAATTCGTCGACCACGTCGGCGATGGTCGCCTCGACCACCCGGGCGTCCGCGTGCCGGGACGGCGTCGCCCGGCGGGCGCGGGCGATCACCGCACCGCTGGTGTCCACCACCCCGGCGGCCACCTTCGTACCCCCGATGTCCACACCGATGGCGAGGCCCCCCGCGGTGTCGGTCACCGCGACCGCGCCAGATCGGCCGCGCCGATGATGCCGGCGTCGTTGCCCATCAGGGCCGGGCGGATCTGCAGGTGGGGACGGTTGGCGCCACCGGACAGGTGCAGCGTGTAGGCCTTGCGGGCGGGCTCGAGCAGCAGGTCGCCGACCTCGGCCACGCCGCCGCCGATCACCACGACGGCCGGGTCGAGCACGTTGGCCAGGGCCGCGATGCCCTCGCCGAGCCAGCGGCCCAGCTCGCTGAACAGGCCGATCGCGGCCGGGTCACCGCTCAGGGCGACCTCGGTGATCATGCTGCCGACCAGCCCGTCGATCTTGCCGCCGGCGGCCTCGATCAGTGGGGCCGCGGCCTTCGGGTCGCGGATGGCCAGCTCGAACGCCGAGCGGGCCAGGGCCCGGCCGGAGGCGTACTGCTCCCAGCAGCCGGTCTGGCCGCAGCCGCAGGCGCGCCCGTTCGGCACGACCCGCAGGTGGCCGATCTCGGCCGCGATGCCGTAGGCGCCGCGGATCAGCTGGCCGTCGAGCACGATGCCGCCGCCCACGCCGGTGCCGACGGTGACGGTCGCGACGTCGGTGGAACCCCGGCCCGCGCCGAAGCGGTACTCGGCCCAGGCCGCGGCGTTGGCGTCGTTCTCGACGATCACCGGCAGCCCGGCCCGCTTGCCCACGGCCTCGGCCAGCGGGTGCTCACGCCAGGCGATGTTCGGCGCGAAGCGCACGACGGTGCGGTGCTCGTTCACGAAGCCGGCCGCGGCGACACCCACGGCGGCGACCTGACGACCTGTCTCGGTCTGCTTCAGCTGCTCGACGGCCTCGGCGATGCTGGCGTCGATCGCGTCGACGCTCTCCGGGGTCGGTACACGCAGCCGCTCGAGAATCCGCCCGTCGGCGTCCACGACGCCGGCGGCGATCTTCGTTCCGCCGACGTCCACCCCGATGGTCAGTTCCACGATCGGATACCCCTTGTTCAGTGTGCGGGTCCCGGTCTTCCCGGGACGGTCAGTGCCGGCGCTCAGTCAGAGACGTCGATCCGAACGGTAGTGGGCGGCTCCGGTCGGTGGGTGGGCAAGGTCCCCCGAACACCCTCCTGCCGGTCGTCCGTCGGTCCGGTTTCTCCCGGAACGCCCGCCGAACTCTCTTCCGGGGCGGCCTCGCGCAGGACCTGCGCCAGTCCGGCCGTCAGCGTCGAGACCCGGTCGAGCAGGCCGGGCCCGTGATCGCGGACCAGGGTCGCACCGAGGCAGACCGGGCAGGTGGTGCCCTCGCCGTCGTCGGAGGCCAGGGCGTCCTGGAGCGCGGTGATGGCCTGGCCGGCGTCGTGCGCCCATCCGGCGGGCAGACCGGCGGTGAGGGGGCCGGGATCGAGGTGACGATGACTCACAGCCGGATCACATCCATCGGGAGGGAAACTCGGCCGGATCGGGCACGAACGCGACCGCCAGCGTCCCCTCCCGCAGCGTGGCGTTCTCGACCCGGCAGCGGCGCAGCACCCCCGGAAGTGGCAGCACCTGCCGGTAGCCGTCGACGGTGACGACCAGGTCGTCGCCCCGGCGTCCCAGGTCGAGCGTCTCGCGGCGGGCCAGCGGCATCTCCAGGCGCAGGCTGAAACCGGTGTCGGTGCGCTCCACCCGAGGAGCCGCCGGCCCGGTCGGGGCCGGCGCCGGCCGGTCGCCGTAGAGCTCCAGCCCCAGGCGGGCCAGCTGCCCCGGCCCCTGGGGCTCGGCGGGCGCGTACGCCAGCCGCAGCACCGGTACCGGGTCGAACGCCGAGGCGATGCCGGCCAGCACGGCCTCCTGCGAGCGCCTCCAGCTGTCCAGCCAGTCGGTCGGCTGGCCCGTCGCCCGGCCAATGGTGGACGCGGGTGGGCCCGTCGGGAAGATCCGGTTCACCACGACGGCGTCGACGGTGAACCCGGACATCGTCAGGGCGGTGTACAGGCGCCGCGTCTGGGCCAGGGCGCTCGCCTCGGGGGTCAGGACCAGCCGCACCGAGGTGCTCCCGTCCACGAGCATCGAGCGCAGGCCGGCCAGTTCCCCGGTGAGCCGCTCGACGGCGTCCACCAGGGGATCGCCCTCCATCCCGCGGGCGCTGAGCCGGTCGAGACGCCGTTCCATCGGCAGCAGCCGGGCCAGCAGCCGGCCCAGCCGGCCGGGCGTCGCGAGCAGGCGGAAGGCCGCGGCGGAGGGAGCGCAGTCGACGACGACCAGGTCCCAGGGGCCGTCCCGGGTCTCCTCGCGCACGGCCAGCAGAGTGAGCAGGTCGTCCAGGCCGGGCAGGTCGGTGAGGTCCTCGGCGGCGAGCGGGTCGACGCCCAGGTCGTCCAGGGCGTCCAGGGCCGGGCGCCGGGCCGGTTCCCAGAGCCGCTGCGCCACCCGGTGCGGATCCACCTGCGACGCGAACAGCCCGGCCGCCACCTCGGACGGCTGCGGCCGTAGGGGCAGACCCAGCTGATCGGCCAGTGCGTGTGCCGGATCTGCGGACATCACCAGGGTTTTCACCCCCTGGGAGGCCGCGTGGGCAGCAGTCGCGGCGGCCGTCGTGGTCTTCCCCACCCCACCTTTACCGGTGAACACCACGAGGCGCACCGGTCAGGACTCCACGTGCTTCTTGAGCTCCTGGAGGGCCGTGTCGATGATCGTCTTCTCGGCCTTGCGGCGCAGCATGCCCAGCATCGGGATCCGCAGGTCGATGGCCAGGCAGTAGGTGACCTGGGTGCCGGCCGGGGTCGGCGTGAGCCGGTAGCTGCCGTCCATGGCCTTCATCACGCCGGACTGGTCGAGTTTCCAGGACAGTTCGCCGGTGCCGTCGTCCTCGACGTCCCAGGTGTAGTCGAGGGAGTAGGTGTCGCGCACCGCGCCCGCGTCGAGGATGAACCGCACCTTGGCGGCCCGGCCGTCGGGCAGCCGGTCGAGCACCTCGACCTCCTTCACGGCGCCGGTCCATTCGGGATAGCGCTCGAAGTCGGCGATGACACCGAGGACATCCCCCGGCTGTGAGTCGATGACGACGCTCGACTCGGTCTGGTCGGCCATGTGGGCCCTTCTCTGGCTCTGACTGCTGATCGGGAGGGGTGGTTCTGAACGTTACCGCCCAACTCACACCAGCACCGCCGCGCACGGTCGCACCTGTGTCAGAGCTGTTTCAGACCAGCAACCCCAGCACCGTCAGCCCGGCCATCAGGAGCACGAGCAGCAGCAGACCGCCGCCGAACGCGATCGCGTATTTTCCTCCCGGCAACTGCCCGAGCGCCAGGTGGGCCTTCATCACGGCCACGGCGGGACGGTTCGCCGACTCGTCCCGGGCCAGCCCGGCCACCAGTTCCGCGGGTTCCTCACCGGGTCCGGGATCGCGCACGTGCCGTCCCTTACGCCGTTCCGAGGGCCACACGACCTCACCCGCCGCCGGCGGGACCTCCCCGGGAGCCGCCCCCTCGGGACCGCCTCGAACCTCGTCCTCAATCACCGCGGCCACCGCCGTCGGGGTCAGGCACAGCGAGCACCACTCGACCCCCGGCGTGAGCCGGGCACCGCACTGACGGCAGCGCAGCGGGCCGCCGGTCGTCTGCGGTGGAGGTGGGGAGGCGGTCACGGCGACTACCTCGGCGGCCGGGGCCAGGAGCTTGAGCCGGGAGGTGATCCGGGGGACGCGATACCGGGTGGCACGAACTTCGGCCGGCATACCGTTCGCGGACCTTCGTCACGGTTTGCGCCGTGCGGTCGCCGAGAAACCCCGACCAGGACTCGGAATAAACCGGACGCGCAGCATAGGCTCGGCGTGTGCGAGAGATCATCGTCCCCCGGCAGTTCCACCTCGACGACGAGGAGAACCTCTGCGACGTCGTGGTGGGCAACGCCGAACAACGGCCCACCCACGTGGCGTTCCGTCGTCACGTCGCCGGCGCCTGGCAGGACGTGACGTCCGCCGAGTTCCTCGGTGAGGTCCTCGCCTCGGCCAAGGGCCTGGTCTCCCTGGGGGTGCAGCCCGGCGACCGCGTCGCCCTGATGGCCCGGACCCGTTACGAGTGGACGCTGCTCGACGTGGCCATCTGGTTCGCGGGCGCCGTCAGCGTACCGGTGTACGAGACCTCGTCGCCCGAGCAGGTGCGCTGGATCCTGTCCGACTCCGGCGCGGTCGCGATCGTGGTGGAGACCGCTGCGCACCGCGAGACCGTGGGGCAGCTGCGGGACGGTCTCAGCTCCCTGCGCGAGGTGCTGACCATCGACGACGGTGCGGTCACAACCCTCGCCGAGCTGGGCGCGGACGTGCCCGACGACGTGATCCACGCGCGCCGCCACCACGCGCGCCTGGACACGGTGCTGACGCTCATCTACACCTCCGGCACCACCGGCCGCCCCAAGGGCTGTGAGCTCACGCACAGCAACTTCGTGGCCGGCGGCCGCTCGGCCCTGGAGGCCTTCGGCGACCTGGTCGACCACCGGGCCAGCACTCTGCTGTTCCTGCCGCTGGCTCACGTCTTCGCCCGCTACATCCAGGCGCTGTGCCTGGTCACCGGCGCCACCATGGGCCACACGCCGACCACCTCGAACCTGCTCTCCGACCTGGACGGTTTCAAGCCGACCTTCTTGCTGGCCGTGCCCCGGGTGTTCGAGAAGATCTACAACGGCGCCGAGGCCCGGGCGATGGGGTCGGGCCGGGGCAGGATCTTCGCCCGCGCGGCCCGGGTCGCGATCAGCTACAGCCAGGCCCTCGACGCCTCCGGCCCCGGTCTGGGCCTGAAGCTGCAGCACACGGTCTTCGACCGGCTGGTCTACGCGAAGCTGCGCGCGGCCACCGGTGGCACGCTGCGGGCCTCGGTCTCCGGCGGGGCCCCGCTGGGGAAAGACCTCAGCCACTTCTTCCGCGGTATCGGCATGCCGGTGCTCGAGGGCTGGGGCCTGACCGAGACCACCGCGCCGGTCAGCTGCAACACCCCGGCCGAGAACCGGATCGGCACCGTCGGGCGTCCTCTGCCGGGCATGGGCGTCCGCATCGGTGACGACGGCGAGATCGAGGCCTTCGGCGTCGGCGTGATGCACGGCTACGCGAACAACCCGCAGGCCACGTCGGACGCGCTGCACGACGGCTGGTTCGGCACCGGCGACCTGGGCGCTCTCGACGCCGACGGCTTCCTGTCCATCACCGGCCGGAAGAAGGAGATGATCGTGACCGCCAACGGCAAGAACGTCATCCCCACCGTGCTGGAAGACGCGATGCGCAGCAACCCGCTGATCTCGCAGTGCATCGTCGTCGGTGACCAGAAACCGTTCATCGGTGCCCTCATCACCCTCGACGAGGAGATGCTGCCGACCTGGCTGACGAACCGCGGCAAGCCCGCGCTCGACGTCGCCGCGGCCACCAAGGACCCGGACGTGCTGGCCGAGCTCCAGAGTGCCGTGGACAAGGCCAACGGCCTGGTCAGCCGGGCCGAGTCGGTGCGCAAGTTCCGGGTGCTCACCGTCGACCTGACCGAGGAGTCGGGGCACCTCACGCCCAAGCAGAGCCTGCGGCGCGCCGTGATCCTCAAGGACTTCTCGGCCGACCTGGACGCGCTCTACTCCTGATCCGCCCACGAGCGGGTCGGCCAAAAAATACGGGAAAACCCCTCTTCGTTCAGAAAAATTGAGTCCCATTCCCCCACAAAATTGACACAAGCCCCACTGATCTCGTCAGCCCTGCCCTAAGTGCTCCGGAGATGGTGCAGACTGTCCGACACCGGATGACTGCGCAAAGTGAGCACGGATCGGGCAGGGAGGGTCGTGGTGCGCCTCGCAGAACCCAAGAACGCCGTGACCACGGCCGACCAGGGCGCCGTCGCCGTCGAGTTCGCCCTGGTGCTGCCGCTTCTCCTGTTGTTCCTGTTCGGCGTGATCCAGTACGGCTACGGGCTCTTCCAGCTCCAGTCGTTCGGCGCCGCGCTCGACGAGACCAGCCGCAACGCGTCGACCGGTATCACCGACTGCGCCGCCCTCGACCGGCTCCTCACCCGGGAGGTCAGCGAGAACGGGCTCAGCCCGGCCGATGTCAGCAGCGTGCAGCTGGAATGGCTGCGCGACGACAGCACGGTCACCACGGTTCCCGAGCGGATCCTCGGCCAGGTACGGGTCACAGCCACCTACAGGCCGTTCGACATCGGCATCCCCCTCATCCCCTTCCCCAGCACGATCACGCGCAGCTCCACCGCGACCGTGCAGAGCGTGCTGAGCGCCGACCTCACCGGCTGCGGAAGCTGATGGCCGTGCCGATTCTCCACGTGTCCCGGCCCGAATCGGGGGTGATCGCGATCGTGGTCACGCTGGCCGTCTCGACGTTCCTGCTCGGCATCGCGGCCCTGGCGGTCGACCTGGGCCAGGCCCATCTGCGGCAGAACGATTTACAGTCGCTGGCCGACCGCCTGGCACTCGCGGGGGCCAAGGGGCTGCCGGTGATCAACGAGCCGGAGGGGGCGATCGATCAGCTCACCACCACACTGTCCGCCGTCTGCGCCTCCGGCGAGGAGACCGGTGACCTGTGCCCGGCGGGCGGGATCACGGCGGCCCAGTGGACCGACGGCGACCCCACCAACGGCGAGCTCACCTTCTTCGCCGACCCCGACGCGGACGGCGCGGTCACGGCCTCGGACGTGGTGAGCGACCTGTCCACCCCGAGTCAGGCCCTGCGCGTCCTGCTGCCGCCCGCCACCGTGCAGTTCGGCCTGGCCGGGGTGCTCGGGTTCGACTCGGCGAAGATCCAGCGTTCGGCCACGGCCCGGGTCGGCACACCGCTCGGATCGGGGCTGCTGCCCTTCGCCCTCACGCCGGACGACGTGGCCCGGGGGACCTTCTGCATCGCCGGGGAACCGGCCCTCACCGAGGAATCCGGAAGCCTCTCCGCGTCCACAGGCACCTCGTCCCCCGTTCGCCTCACCCTGCGCACCCGCTTCCCCGACGGTGTTCCCGCCACCGGGGCCGACGCGTCCGTCACCCTGACCTCCAGCTCCTGGTCACGACTGCGGGGTGTGAGTTTTGAAGGGAGGACGCCCGGGGGCACCGAACGCTCGATGGTCGCGGTGCGCACGGGGTGGCGGACGTACCGGATCACCGTCCCACCGGGTGAGCCCGGGTCCACGGTGGAGATCCGGGCCCACGGACGCCGGGGACGCTCGTCCACCATTTTCACCACCGCCCCCCTCACCCTCACCTACACCGGCAGCCCACCCGCGACCGACCCGATCACCTGCGACAGCCCGCTCCCGATCCTCAACGTCGGCGATCTCGAGCGGAGCATCCGCTCCGGCCCCACGCCGCCGGTACTCGACAGCCTCCTGAACCTCACTTCCACACCGGAGATCTCGGACGCACTGACGAAGGGACTGCTCCAGAGCGAGGGCAACCGTCCGGGTCGTCTCATCGGCGACACCGGCCACGGCACCCTGACCACGAACGGGTACCCGAACGTGGACGCCACCGACCTGTTCAGGAGCGCCCACCTGATCGATCAGCGCTACGGGAGCGTGTCGTCCCTCAAGTCTCTTCTGCAACGCGGCAGCACGGCGAGCCCCACCGAACGGGGCTGGATCACCGCGGCCGCGGTGCGTAGCCACCGCCTGGCCGTACTTCCGGTGATGGACGACGAAAACTTAGAAAAAATAACGTCTTTCCGGTATATCTGGATCGACGGCGACTCCCCCGGCCGGGGACTTCTCTGGGAACAGGGGTATCTCACAGGACTGGAGGGGTACGTGATCGATCCCGGATACCTCCCGGCCGTGGTGTCCGGCTCGGGCTCGGTGGGCCCTTACCTGGGTTCCGGCATGCCCAAAGAAGCTCTCCTGACCAGTGATTTGGACAGCCGGCCGGGGTGAGCGCCACCATCGCACCGCTACAGCACAGCACTTCCACGGATCCGGGATGCGACAGACTGCCATCCCGACGAACAGAAACGACGGGACGGGCAGGGATGGGACGACGCACACTTCTCCTGATCACGTCGGTCCTGCTGGCCGCGGTCGGCACCGCCCTGGTCGCGGTCTACGTGCGGCAGGCGGACGAGCGCGCGGCCGGCGACGAGGCCACCGCGCTCTACCTGGTCGCGGCCCGGAAGATCGCGCAGGGCACCACGATCGCCGCCGGTGACCTGACCACGCGGGAGATGCGCGTGCGCGACGAGCCGACCACGAGCGTCACCGACCCGGACGCGGCGACCGGGCGGGCCGCCCTGACCGACATCCTCGAGGGCACCACGCTCGACACCCGCGATCTCGGGCGCCCCGGCGCCCAGGCCGAAGCCGCCATCCACCAGGGCGAACTCGGCGTCGACGTGTTGCTGCAAGATCCCAACCGGGCGGTCAGCCTGCTCGGGATCGGGTCGATGGTGCGCATCTACTACCTGGACGCCGACGGGCAGGCCCAGCAACTGGTCCGGCAGGCCCGGGTGATCTCGATCGGCGGCACGCTGCGGGAATCGGGGGCCGCCGGGCCGGACGGGACCAACCGCGTCGGCTCCGGCACCGTGCCCTCCTCGGTCGTCGGGCTGTCGGTGAGCCCGAAGGTGGCGCAGGCCGTCATCGGGGCCGTGGGGCGCCAGCAGCTGCTGTACTTCGCCGTCATCCCCAGCCGCGACGTGACCTCCGACCAGAGGAACGACTGATGCGCGGCACGGCGGTCTTCTTCGACCCGCATCCCCCGGTCGGGGCCGCGCTGGCCGTCGACAGCGGCAGCGTCGGGCCGGTGTTCAGCGAGGTCGTGGACCTGCGCGACCACGTGGAGGTGATGTCCGACGACGACACCCTGGTACTCGGGCCCGATCTGGCCGACGACGAGGCGTTCGAGGTCGCGCACTTCACCCGGGCCCACCGGCCCGGGGTGGAGGTGATCCTGGTGCGGCACGAGATCACCACGCCGCTGCTGCAAGAGGCCCTGCGCGCGCGGATGTCCGCGGTGATCGACCACCGCGACAGTCTTCAGCTGCGCACCGAGCTGCGGCGCAGCCTGAACCGCTCCCCCGGGCCCGACCAGCCGCTCCCGGAGAAGGCGGGCACCCGGCGCGGCCGCGTGCTGACGGTGTTCGCGGCCAAGGGCGGCTCCGGGAAGACCGTGCTGGCGGTCAATCTCGCGGCCACGCTGGCCGACCGGGGCCATCGCCGGGTCTGTGTGGTCGACCTCGACCTGGCCTTCGGCGACGTCGCCATCGCGATGCAGCTGTTCCCCGCCCACACCATCGCCGACGCGGTGCCGCTGGGCGGCGACATCGACTCCTCGGCGGTCGCGGCGATCCTCACCCAGCACTCGGCCGGGCTCAGCGCGATCGTCGCGCCGACCGAACCGGGCACGGCGGAATCGATTTCGCCGAAACTCATCGCGCACCTGCTCGACGTGCTGCGCGACGAGTTCGACTACGTCGTGGTCGACACCCCACCCGCGTTCGACGATCAGGTGCTGGCGGCCCTCGACGTCTCCGACCTGATCACCCTGATCGTCACTCCCGACGTACCGGCCCTGAAGACGCTGAAGATCACTGTGGAGACCCTGATCGAGCTGGGGTATCCCCGCGACCGGCTGCGGCTGGTGCTGAACCGCTCCGACTCCCGGGTGGGCATCAGTCACGCCGAGGTGGAGAAGACCGCGGTGATGCCCCTGGCCGGGCAGATCCCCAGCTCACGCGACGTGCCGGCCTCGGTGAACCGGGGCGTGCCGATCGTGCAGGACGACCCTCGGCACCCCGTCAGCCAGGCGATCGCCCAGTTCGCGCAGGACGAGGTGATCGGGGTCGGGGCACAGCGGCGGCCCCGACGGCGACGGTTCCTGCGATGAGCCTGGCCGACCGTCTGGCCCAGGCCCGGCTGGAGCGCACCGACCTGACGCCCGCCGGGCGCACGTCCCGGCCGCAGGCACCGCGTCCGCGCCGCCGGGCCGACCCGTTCGCCGACCTGCGCCGCACCGTGCACGTCACGCTGCTGGAGAGCCTGGGCCCGAAGCTCTACGACTCCCGGCTGAGCCAGCCCGAGCTGGAGCAGCGGGTGCGGACCACCCTGCAGGAGGTGTTGCAGGCCGGGCAGATCCCGCTGACGGTGACCGACCGCGCCCGCATCGCGCAGGAGATCGCCGACGACATCCTGGGTTACGGCCCGGTCGAGCCCTACCTGCGCGACCCGGAGATCACCGAGATCATGGTCAACGGGCCGGACCAGATCTACATCGAGCGCCGGGGCCAGATTTTCCCGGTGGACGGCCGTTTCGCCGACGAGGCGCACCTGCGGCGCACCATCGACAAGATCGTCGGGCGGGTCGGGCGGCGGGTCGACGAGGCGAGCCCGATGGTGGACGCGCGGTTGCAGGACGGCAGCCGGGTCAACGCGATCATCCCGCCGCTGGCGGTGGACGGGTCGCTGCTGACGATCCGGAAGTTCGCGGCCGACCCGTTCGAGGTGGACGACCTGATCCAGTTCGGCACACTGACGCGGGAGGTCGCCGGGGTGCTCGCGACGTGTGTGCGTGGCCGGCTGAACATCCTGGTCAGCGGCGGTACCGGGGCGGGCAAGACGACCACGCTGAACGTGCTCTCGGGCTTCATCCCGCCGACCGAGCGAGTGGTCACGATCGAGGACGCCGCCGAGCTCCAGCTGCACCAGGACCACGTGCTGCGCCTGGAGTCACGGCCGCCGAACATCGAGGGCAAGGGCGAGATCTCGATCCGCCAGCTGGTGCGTAACGCGCTGCGGATGCGGCCCGACCGGATCATCGTCGGCGAGATCCGCGACGCCGCCGCGCTGGACATGCTCCAGGCGATGAATGTGGGCCACGACGGCTCGATCTGCACGGTGCACGCCAACACCCCGCGCGACGTGCTGTCCCGGGTCGAGACGATGGTGCTGATGGCCGGGATGGACCTGCCGGTCAAGGCGATCCGCGAGCAGGTGTCGAGCGCGATCGACCTGATCGTGCAGCAGGCCCGCTTCCCCGACGGCACCCGCCGCATCACCGGGGTGGCCGAGGTGAGGGGTCTGGAGAACGACCTGATCATCCTGCAGGACCTGTTCCGCTACGACTACGCCGGGGGCGGGCTGCGCTGGACCGGTGTGTTCCCGGCCTTCCGGGAGAAGCTGTCCCGCGCGGGTGTCCACCTCGATCTGGATGCCTTCGAGGGGGACGCCCCGTGATGCTCATCGGTCTGCTGCTGCTCTTCGCCGCCCTCGCCCTCCTGATCTTCCTGACCGTCGGTGCCCTGACCGGCGCCGGACGGCAGGAGACGGAGGTGCTGCGGCGGATCTCGGTCTACTCGGCGGCCTCCCGCCGCCCGGGACCGGCGCCCGCCCTCGACGCCGGCTCGTCCGGTCTGGGCGACGGCCCGCTGACCCGTTCGGCGGTCGGGCTGATGGACCGCGTGGCCCGCACCGGCCGGGTCGACCGCGCGCTGGACGCCCGGCTGGAGTCGGCCGGGCTGCCCCTGCGCACCGGCGAGTGGATGCTGCTGCACGTCAGCGCCGCGGTCGGCACCGCGCTGCTGCTCGCCGTGATCGCCCGGGGCCGCCCGGCCGCCGCCGTGGCCGGCCTGTTCCTCGGCCTGGTCGTGCCGTGGGGGGTGCTGCTGGCGGCGAAGGCCCGGCGCGAGGCCCGGTTCCTGGCCCAGCTGCCCGACACGCTGCAACTGCTGGCCGGCGGCCTGGCCGTGGGCTACTCGCTCCCGCAGGCCATCGACTCGGTGGTGCGTGAGTCGCACGCCCCGATCCGTGGCGAGTTCAGCCGGGCCCTGATCGAGACCCGGCTGGGGATGCCGGCCGAGGACGCGCTGGACGGGATCGCCACCCGTACGAACAGCCGGGACTTCTCCTGGGTGGTCATGGCCATCCGGATCCAGCGCGAGGTCGGCGGCAACCTGGCCGAACTGCTCGGCTCGGTCGCGGAGACCCTGCGCGAACGCGAGCGCCTGCGCCGTCAGGTGGCGGCGCTGTCGGCCGAGGGCAAGCTCTCGGGGATCATCCTGGCCGCGCTGCCGGTGGTGTTCGCCCTCTACCTGATGGTGGCCCGGCCGGAGTACATCGATCCGCTGTTCAGCACCCCGCTGGGCCTCGCGCTGCTCGGGTTCGGGGTGTTCTCGCTGGCCGTCGGCGGGTTCTGGATGTCCAAGGTGATCCGGGTGGACGTATGACCCTGCTGCTCGCCGGTCTGGTCGTGCTGCTGGCCGGTCTGGCCGGGATCTTCGCCGTGCTGCTGCTGACGGGTGAGCAGCGCCACGCCGCCCGCACCCGCCGGGCCCTGCTGGAGAAGTTCCGGGCGGTGCCGGTGCCGTTGCGCCGGACCGAGCTCCAGGTGCCCTTCACCGAGCGGGTCGTCGCGCCGCTCGTCCGGCGGTTCTCCGGGGCCGGGCGGAAGCTGACCACCGACGGCCGGATCGAGCGGATCCGGGTTCGCCTGGACCTGGCCGGTAACCCCCCGGGGTGGGACGTCGACCGGGTGTTAGGACTGAAGGCCCTGGGCCTGGTGACCGGCGCATTACTGGGCCTGGCCCTCCCTCCCCTGTTCGGAGCAGGGCTCCGTGGGATGCTGCTCACATTCAGCGGGCTCTCAGCTCTCGGCTGGTTCGCTCCCTCGTTGTGGATCTATCAGGTCGGGTACGACCGCACGGAGCTCGTCCGGCGCGAGCTGCCGGACGCGATCGACCTGCTCACGATCTCCGTCGAAGCAGGTCTGGCCTTTGATGCCGCGCTCGCGCAGGTCGCCCGCAGCAGTGACGGGCCGCTGGCGAAAGAGCTCTTCCGCGTGCTCCAGGAGATGCAGCTGGGCACCGGAAGGCTCGACGCCTTGAGGGCCCTGGCCGATCGCACGGACGTCGAGGAGCTGCGGATCTTCGTCGCCGCTATGGTTCAGGCCGATACGTTGGGGATCCCCGTCGCCGGAGTACTGCGAGTGCAGTCGAAGGAGATGAGGGTCAAGAGAAGCCAGCGGGCAGAGGAGAAGGCACAGCAGGTGCCGGTCAAAATTCTCTTCCCCCTGATTTTCTGCATCCTGCCGGCCTTGTTTATCGTGGTCATGGGCCCGGCCGGGATCAAGATCTTCGAACAGTTCCGAGGTATGTGAGGGCGGATGGCGCGACTGCTGATCATCTCCCGTTCGCTCGCGCTCGGGATGCGGCTCACCGATCTGCATGAGGTGGACGAACGCTCGGCCGACGACCTGGAGCAGCACCTGCCCCAGGTCGAGGGTTTCGACGTGCTCGTGCTCGACGTGGGCGACCCGGTACTCGCCGTCAACACGGTCAACTCACTGCGTGAGGACGAGCAGGCCATCCCGGTCATGCTGATCTCCGGCTATCAGCCGGAGTGGGAGCAGGTCGAGGCGCAGCAGGTCGAGGGTGTCCACGTGGTGCCGCTGCCGATCACCCGGCAGGCGCTGCACCGTGGGGTGGGGGTACTGCTCGACGGCGACCCGGACGAGTTCATCGTCGAGCCGGCCGGTGCGATGCCGCCGGTCTCCCGGCCCGCGGTCGCTCCGGTTCCCGCCTCCTCCGCGGCGGACGACGAGGAGACCGTGCGGGTACCCACCGTTCCCACATCCACCGAAAAGCCGACAATGGTAGACGTTTCGGTCGCCCCGGCGGCGTCGCCCACCCATAACGCGTCCCGGCCCGGTCCGGCCCGGACGAAGGCCGGCCAGCCGGCCGTGAAGGCCGCGCCGCCCGAGACCGGCCCGGCTCCCGGCCCGGCCGACATCGCGGCGGCCAGGGCCGTGCAGAAGGCGCCCCCGGCGCCCGTCGAGCCGAACGCCCCGGCCACCGGCCCGATGTCACCCAGCACGGGCCGGCTCGGTCAGCAGATCGCGGCCCGCCGCTTGCAGCAGACCCAGTCGATGGAGCGGTTCGGCAGCCCGCAGCACGACCGCAACCGCCCGATGGGCCCGCGTCCGCAGATCCCGCGTCCGCCGACCGAGGCGATCGAGGTGACCGCCTCCCAGGTCGCCGGTCTGTCGTACTCCTCGCCAGTGGTGCGCCCGTTCTCCGAGCAGCCCCCGACCGGTCACCGGCCCGCCCCACAGCGCGACCAGAACCCGGCCGCACCGGCGGGTCAGGACGGTCAGTCCGCCCCCAGTCGCTGGCGTCCCGCGCCGGCGCCGGAGACCGGCAGCATCAACCTGAGCGGCAACATGGCGGCCAACCGGCGCATGCAGCGCCTGGGTGACCGGCCGCGCAAGTTCCAGCGACGCACCGGCCCGGCCGAGAACTCACCGCGCACCCCCGGTCGCGGTCTGGTCACCGACCCGCTGGGCCCGCGCACTGATCCCTATGGCTTCCCGGTCAGCGCCCTCGAGCGCCGGCTGGACGCCGAGGCCGCCGCGAGCCTGCGCCCGGGCCCCGACGGCGAGCCCGCCCTGCGCACCGGCGACCTGATCCGGATGCTGGCCGAGCGCACGAGCGAGCTGTACGGCGTCAGTGACACCTCGCAGGTGCTGGCCGACGACGTGATCGAGCGGGCCTCCGCCGACGCCGCCGCCGTGCTGGTGCCGGACGGCCCGCTCTGGCGGGTCAGCGGTGGTGTCGGGCTGCGCCCGGCCGAACGCCGCCTGGAGCTGAACGACACGCACTGGCTGATCACCGAGATCGGCGCGGGCGGGCGGGCGGTGCTGATCGACGACACCGACATCGTGCGGCAGCAGCTGGCGGGCGCTCCCCTGGCGGCCTGGCGGCACCTGCTCGCACTGCCGATGCCCGATGTGCGCGTCGTTGTCGTGATGGCGCGGGGAGACGAGGGCGAACCCTTCAGTCAGCGCGACCTGTCGGCCGTGTACCCACCCGTACGGGAGTCGGCGGTACTTCTCGCCCAGGCGATCGAGACCCGGCGACTGGCACGGGCTCTCGCACCGCTGCGGGAACCGGGGCCCGAGACCGACCGCTGAACCACCTCCCTAACGATGATCATGAAAAGTGTCCCCGGCGTTCACGAACGCCGGGGACTCTTTTCATGATCACCCAAGGACGAGGGGGCCACTTCGTCCTTCATCAGCGAGTCACCCTGTCGGCGGCTGGCGCTCCCCCGGCTGTCGTGCGTCCGGGCCGGAACGGATGAACCGGGGCCCGGTCCGGCCCGCGAAACGATCAAGAACAAATCCACCGGCACCGGGACCGAACCGGCAGATCGGTTCGTGGCATTCCCGAAACCTTGGGGGATCTAACGGTCGTATTGGACGATCCCAAGCCATGAGTATCCCTCGTGTGGCAGATTGTCACCGTGGCCGTGCTGGAACTCCGAGTGAAGAGCATCTTCGTGCCTCTCGTGATCCGCGCCGGAATCATTCTGATCTTCGCCAGTACCGCGGTTGCCCTCGGGATCCTGGCGGGCAGTTCGTTCGGTGACGGAGGGGGCGTCTCCCCCCGCGAGGCCGTGATCCCGGCGCTGATGCTGTTCTGCGTGGCGGCGCTCGCGTCGCTGCCCCTGCCCAGAGCCGTGCCCCCGATCATCCCGGCCCTGGCGGAAACCCTTTCGGCATCGGTGATCATCGGCGGCATCGGCACCAGCGGCCTGCTCTTCCTGCCCTACCTGACGGTTCCGCTCTTCATCGCCGGGCTGAGCACCGGGCTGGTCGCCGGGCTGGCCGCGGCGGCGACCGCCGTGGTGGCCTTCGGCGGCACGATCATCACGTCCAACGAGATCGACATCGACGAGCTGAACGGCAACAACTCGCTGCTCGCCTGGGTGTTCATCCTGGTCGCGGTGCCCGCCGTGGGTGCCTGGATCCGCCGGCTGCGGGCCGACGTCGCCCCCGACACCGAGCCCGCCTACGCCGACGCCCACCGCCTGCTCTCCGAGCTTCACGTGGTGGCGCGGCAACTCAGCCTCGGGCTGGACCCGCGCACGCTGGCCACGGCGCTCGCCGAAGACATCCGCGCGGTGGTGCCGCAGGCCGACGCGGTGGTGCTGGTGCGCTCGACCGGCGGCCGGTTCGTGGCACTCTCCGGGCACGAGGCCCCGGAGGCCGCCGAGCTGGCCATCGAAGACGCCTGGGTCAGTGCCCAGCCGGTGAAGCGCGAGGCGTCGGGCCGGTCGTTCGCCGCGGTGCCGGTGCTGATGGGCGAGCGTGTGGTGGCCCTGGTGCTGGTGATCACCGCGACCGGGCTGGACGCGGCGTCGCTGCGCAGCTGCCGCACGGTGATCGAGCAGTCCGGACCGCGACTGGCCTCGGCCATGCTCTTCGACGACGTGCGCCGGCTGGCCACCTCCGACGAGCGCATGCGCCTGGCCCGCGAGATCCACGACGGCATCGCGCAAGACCTGGCCTCGGTCGGCTACGCGCTCGACGACATCCGGCAGAACTCCGACCCGCAGGTGGCCCAGCAGGTCATGACCGTGCGCGAGCAGCTCCAGGCGATGGTGGCCGACCTGCGCATGAGCATCTTCGACCTGCGCCACGGCGTCAACGACACGGTCGGGCTGGGAGCCGCGCTGAGTGAGCACGCCCAGCGCATCGCGGCGCAGTCCGACCTCGCGATCCATCTGTCCATGGACGAGTCGCCCAAGCGGCTCCCGATCACCGTGGAGGTGGAACTGCTGAGGATCGTCCAGGAGGCGATCACCAACGTCCGCCGGCACGCCCAGGCCACGAACCTCTGGCTCACCGTGACCGTCGAGCCACCTCGTGCCCACATCACCGTCATCGACGACGGTCGTGGGCTGAAGCCCGGCCGGGCCGACAGTTTCGGCATCCAGGGGATGCGCGAACGGGCCCGCCGGATCGGTGCGAACCTGCACGTCGGCCCGGGGCCGGAGAACGGCACCCTGGTCGAGGTCGGGCTCGGCACCGAGACCGCGGCCTTCGAGCCGCGGCACCTGGCCCGTCCGGCGGTGACCCGCGTGGCACTCACCGACCCGCACGGTATTCCGACCATCAATCCGGCGGGTAATCCAGCCGGTCCAGCCAATCGGCAGACAACAAGACGGCCCCGGACGGCCTCACACGCCCGGGCCGACCAGGAGGTGACTAATTGACCAGCGCAACGGCGAACCTCCGGGTGGTGCTCGTCGACGACCATCAGCTGATCCGGGAAGGCCTTCGACGGGCCTTCGACCGGGCAGGTGACATCGAGGTCGTCGGTGAAGCGGCCTCGGTCGCGGACGCGCTCAGTGCCCTGGACCGGCTCCGGCCGGACGTTCTCGTGACCGACGTGCGTCTGCCGGACGGCGACGGGATCACGCTGACGACCCAGGTGCGGGCGAACAATCCGGCGATGGGCATCGTCGTCCTCACCATGTACGCCGGGGACGAGCAGGTTTTCGCCGCTCTGGACGCGGGCGCCTCGGGTTTCGTCGGGAAGGACGCTCCCGCCGAGGAGGTCGTGGCGGCCGCCCGGCACGCGGCGGCCAACCCACGGGCCTTCACCGCACGCGACCTGGCCGGCGCCATGCAGCGCCGGATGAGTGCCCCCGCGGGGCCGAAACTGTCTCCGCGGGAACGGGAAGTGCTCGACCTTCTGGTCGACGGCCTGGCCATCGCCCAGATCGCCCGGCGGCTCTACATCAGCGAGTCGACGGCCAAGACCCACGTGGCCAACATCTACGAGAAGCTGGGTGCGGGTAACCGCGCGCAGGCCGTCATGGCGGCCGTCCGGCTTGGTCTCGTGGACGACGCCAAGCGTCGCTAGTCACACGAGTTCTTTTCTGCAACAAGGGTTTTCGTAACACCAGCCCCAGTTCTCGCCCATTCGGACGAGGACTGGGGCTCTCTCTTTGCATGATCCCTTTCGCACCATGGGTACACACCGCGACGCACCTGGCACGCTGAGCCTGTCTTCGGAGGGATACACCCACCGATCACCCCCTCGAGCGCCCATTCAGGAGCACCCCCTCGAGTACCCAGGAAGGGATCCGCATGCTCAGCAACCTCCGTAAGGTGATGTCCGGCGCCAAAGACCGGGGCGCCTCGGCCGTCGAGTACGGCCTGATGGTCGCGGCGATCGCCGCCGTGATCGTCGCGGTCGTCTTCGGCCTCGGCACCATCGTCCAGAAGACATTCAGCGACACGTGCAACTCGTTCGCGAGCGGTGTGACGCCGTCCGGCAGCACCTCCGCCGACAACGGGTGCGACACCCCCGCCAAGACTGGGTAGGCAGCCTTCCCGCACGCCTCCTCCTCGACCGCCGTAGGCGAGCACAGAAAGAACCCGGAAAGCCCTTCGAGGCTTCCGGGTTCTTCTGCGTCCGGGCACTTTCACGGATTCGCAGCGGATGACGGCCCCTGGTCCGGTGTTACAAAAGTGAACACTGGGATTCGTTGACCCCCGGCAGATTCAGCTGGCGGTTAAGCCACGATCAAGGCACTCCCCTACTGATCGGGTGTTCAGCCGATCATTCCGGAGATGACTGAATGTCACGCCGGGCGTGTGTCAGTGTGTAGGTAGTGACGGGGGGCTACACCGGTGCGGTCCGCAGCCGCGCCGGACTCAAAGGAGGCACGGATGATTTCCCGGACCCGCCGGATAGTGCGCTCGGCCGGCGACCGAGGCGCCTCCGCCGTCGAATACGCCCTGATGGTTGCCGCCATCGCCGCCGTGATCGTCGCCGTGGTGTTCGGTTTCGGCAACCTGCTCAACAAGACCTTCCAGGGCACCTCGAACTGCATCGAGCACCGGCAGACGATGCCGAACTGTGACCCCAGTGAGGCGACCACCCCGTAAGACCTCCCCGTCGGCCCTCGCTCACGACGACCCCGTTCACCAGAGGCTTTTCGCAGCCGGTGACCGGGGTCGTCGAGGTTTCACGGTGCTTTCCACAGGCCGCGCGAGGGCTGCTCCACGGCCCTTAAGCTGGCCGCATGGTTCCACCCGCCGCCGATTCCCCTCCGCGCCGACAGCCCCGGCCGGGCCTGCGCCGCAGCTCTCCGCTGTCCACCGCCCTCGCCCTCGCGCTGCTGACCGCCGGCATGGCGGTGGCTACGCACAGTGTTGTTCGCTACCGGCTGTGGATCGTCGTGATCTACATCGTCATCGCCGTGGCTCTCGGCCTCTGGGTGGTCTCCGGCAGCGCCCGCCGGCCGGCCGACTCACCCGCCCCCTCCCTCACACGCGGTCTGCAACGCTCGGCCCAGGCCTCACCGTTGCCGTGGACCGGCGGTGCCCTGGCCCTCGCACTTGTCGTGATCGCCGGGCTTCACGTGACCATGCGGCCGTACACCTACCTCACCACCGGCCAGGGCTGGACGGTGCGCTGGCTCTTCGCGGCGGCCGCGCTGGTGCTGGCCGCGGGCGTCGCGGTCTCGACGGTGCGGCGCAGCCCACTGGCGGCCCACGGCGCTCTCGCGGTCACGGCCGCGATCTACGTGGTGGCCGCGGCCCTGCTGATCCATGGGGACCCGACCCCGAAGATCGACGTCTGGGTCACGCTCCAGCAGGCCGCCGACGGCATCCTCGACGGCAAGAACATGTACGCGCAGAACTGGACCAACTCCCCAGGCGTGCAAGACGCGTTCACCTACCTCCCCTTCACCGCGCTGCTCCTGGCGCCGGGCCGCTGGCTCGCCGGCGACGTGCGGTGGGCCCTGGTAGTCATCACGCTGCTCGGGGCGCTGGCCGTGCTGCTGCTCGGCCGCACCGGTAAACCCTCGTCCACCATGTCGATCCGCAACCTCGTCGGCCCCGCGGCCGCCGGGCTGCTGCTGGTGCTGCCGGGCACCGCCACCCAGGTCGAGCAGGCCTGGACCGAGCCGCTGCTGATGGCCTGCCTGGCCGGCTGGGCGCTGGCCGTGCGCCGCCGCCGGATGGTGCTCGCGATGGTCTTCCTGGCGCTGGGCCTGGCCAGCAAGCAGCACCTGGCCGTGCTGCTGCCGGTGCTCGCGGTCTGGCCGGTGTTCGGCTGGCGGCGCGCGATCGGCACGGCGGGCCTGGCCGGGGTGTTCGTGGCGCCCTGGTTCATCGCCTCGCCGAGCGACATGATCCACGACACCGTGACCATGCTGATCAACTTCCAGCCGCTGGTCTTCGCGAACACCGTGTTCATCGCGGCCATCAACGAGATCGACTGGACCCCGCCGTTCTACCTGACCGGCGCGGCCGTCCTCATCACCCTGGGCTCGGCGATCCTGCGCGTGCACCGGCAGCAGCCCGACCTCGCGAACGTGCTGCGCTGGGCCGCGATGGTGCTGCTCGTGGCGAACCTGGTGAACAAGCAGGCCTTCTACAACCAGTACTGGCTGGTGGCCGCGCTGATCGTGATCTCCCTGGCCGCAGCCCGCTACCCGCAGGTCTCCGCGTCCGAGGAGGCCGACCCGGTGACCCCCGCCGAGGAGACAGCCTCGGTCAGCTCCTCCACCACAACCTGACGCCCCCCAAACCCCTGTTCGTGATCATGCAGAACCTCCCCGGTGTTCCAGAACGCCGGGGAGGTTCTGCATTGTCACGGATGGGTCGGGGGTCAGTTGATCACGCGGTCGCCGGCGAGCATGCGCTGTAGCTGCACGGCGAGGTCGTCCCAGCGCCACTTCTCGCCGACCCACTCCCGGCCGCGCCGGCCGAACTTGGCGGCCAGGTCGCGGTCGAGCAGGAGCTCGGTGCAGCGATCGGCGACGGCCCGCGCGTCCGTGCCGTCGACCACGAAGCCGTTCTCGCCCTCCAGCACCGCGTCGGGCGCACCACCGGAGTCACCCGCCACCACGGGCAGGCCGGTCGCGGCCGCCTCGAGATAGCAGATGCCCAGGCCCTCCAGGTCGAACCCGGCCAGGCGGGTGCGGGCGGGCATGCAGAACACGTCACCGGCGGCGAAGTACTCGGGGATCCGTTCCCAGGACACCCGGCCCGTCACGAACACATGCTCGCCCAGCCGCGCCGCCGCGACCCGGCGCTCCACCTCGGACCGGTACGGACCGTCGCCGACCAGCAGCAACGCGGCACCGGGCACCTTCTCACGAATCAGCGGCAGCGCCTCGACCAGCACGTCCTGCCCCTTACGGGCGACCATCCGGGACACGCACACCACCACCGGGCGGTCTCCCAGCCCGAGCTCGGCCCGGACCTGGGCACCGTCGACGCCGGGATTGAACAAGACGTCGTCCACCCCCGGCGTCAGCTGCCGGAAGCGGGTGCGCGAGGCCGGGTCGAGAGCCGGTGCGATCCGGCTGCGGGTGTAGTCGCCGAGGTAGGTCAGCACGTCGACGTGCCGCCCGATCCGCCGCATCAGGCCGCGGGTGAACGGCACGACCGCCCACCACACCTCGTGCCCGTGCGTGGTCGCCACCATCCGCTCGATGCCGGCCGCGCGCAGTTTCGGCGCCATCAGGGCCAGCGGTGCCGCGGCGCCGAACCAGACCCGGTCGCAGCCGTGCTCCCGCGCGATCGCGATCGAGCGCCGGGTGATGCCCGGCGTCGGCAGCATGATCGGCGACTTGTCCCGGATCACCGGAAAATCCAGCTGCTCGTCGAACTCCGCCCCACCCTTGCGCCGCGCCGTGTGCACCACCACCTGGCCGGGCGGGAAGCGCTTGGCCAGGGCCAGTACGAACGACTCGATTCCGCCGGGCCGCGGCGGAAAATCATTCGTGATGACGAGAGTCCGTCCGCTCACAGCCCTACCACCCCGCCCGTTCCACGATCATCTGCCGCCCAACTCTCCCACCCGGCCCCGAATTCCCCCAACCTGCCAGAAAGTGGCGACACCTTGCGGCCAAAAGCGCCCCGGCCCCCATTCGTGATCATGCAAACCTTCCCGGCCGCCCTGGTCCACCGGGGCGATCCCTGCGGTCCCTCCCCATGTCCACCTTCTGCGAAAGCCTGTTATCGATCGAGGTGCGTCATCCGCTGTCGCACTGCCCGCACGAGAGCAGTGCGGCTAACGAAGCCCGCCGAGCGCAGCGCCTCGTCCGTCCCACTGTGCGCAGCCTTCTCGTACAGGCGCTTCAGCGCCGCATCGCTGCCGAGCCGGTCGGCGAGCACCGTGACCGCCACCCAGGCCTGCCCGTACGCGACCGCCGCGCCGGCATCCGAGGCGTCGAAGTCGTCCACTGCTGGAAGGGATTGCGGCAGTGGCGCAGCCAGCGCCTCACCGGCGATCTCGCGGGCCGACAGCCCGGTGCCGCGATAGGCCACGTAGTCCGCATAACCCTCCTCCAGCCACAGAGGAGCATCCGAGTCACCCGCGGCGCGGGCGGCCACATGCACCAGCTCGTGGGTGAGCACGACCTGACGGCCGAGATCGGTCAGCCCGTCGAACGCGGGACCGTTGATGAACACGGCATCGGCCGGGGCGTCGTGCGGGCCCACGGTGACAGCTGCGGTGTCGGTGAGGCCTTTGGTGTCATCGCGGCCGAGAAGCCCGGCCAGCTCGTTGATGTCACCGGCCACCACGAGCCGGGTGAGAACGCCGCCCCACTCCTCGCCCCAGGCCCGGTCGACGGTGCGCGCCGAACGCACGCACAGCGCGGCGAGCTCGTTCACGAGGGTTCGGGTGACGGCCGGGCCGGCCACCCGGCACCGGCTCGAGGTGGCGGTCACCTGTGCACTCATGGTGGACGAGGTCGAGCTCGCACCCGCAGTGGTCCGGGGGGCCGTAGAGGTACCCGGGTTCCGGGTGGCGGCCGGGACCGTCGTGCCGGTCCCGTTCCCGCCGGTCAGGGCGAAGGTCAGGGCGACGAGGAGGACGAAGGCGCCGATCGGGAGGAGACGGCGCATCCGCCCAGGTTACCCAGCACGACCACTGACCCGGCACGACCACGAAACTCGTGGGGTGCGTCCTCTGCTGAGATTCGCTGTCGGCAGATCTGCTGGTGCGGGGCTCCGGGAACCGGCGATGCTCGACTCAAGCCACGGGGAGGATGCACATGAGAGTCGCGGTTCTGGCCGACATCCACGGTCATCTGCCGGCGCTGGAGGCAGTGCTGGCCGATGCCGAGCGGGAGGGCGTCGACGCCTTCGTACTCAACGGGGACATGACGATCGGGCCGATGCCCGCACAAACCCTCGACCGGCTGGCCGAGCTCGGGGACCGCGCGGTATGGGTGCACGGCAACTGCGAGCGCGAAGTGCTGCACGCGATGGACGGCGGCGCCCCGTACGGGTCGATGCCCGCCGAGGTGTGGGCCACGTGCGCGTACACGGCCTCACAGCTGACCGGACGCCACCGTGACCTGATCGAGAACCTGCCGCTGTCGGTGGTACTGACGGTGGACGGTCTGGGTCCGGTGCGCTTCTGCCACGCCACCACCCGCAGCGACATCGAGATCGTGCTGGTCGACTCGCCGGTGATTGACTTCTCGCAGGGGTTCGCCGACTGCGACGAGCCGACGGTGGTGCTCGGTCACACCCACATGCCGTTCGACCGGCTCGCCGATCGGCGGCGCTTCGTCAATCCGGGCAGCGTCGGCATGCCGTACGGCGCCGGGCCGGGCGCGCACTGGGCCCTGCTGGGGCCGGGGGTGCAGCTGAGGCGCAGTGCGTACGACGTCGCGGCCGCCGTGCGGCAGTTCGAGGCCGAGGCGTCCGGGTATCCGGGCCTGACGGAATTCGTCGCGCAGAACGTGCTGGAGGTGCCGTCGGACGCGGAGGCGCTGGCAGTGTTCTCCGCGATGGCCCGCAAACAGTGAAACGGCCCTGACCATCGGGTCAGGGCCGTTTCCAGCAGTTCAGCGAGCCGTGATCAGCCGAGGCGGGCCGCGGCGGACGGAGTGGTCCAGACGGTGGCCACCTTCACCACGTCACCGGTCTGCGGTGCGTGCACCATCATGCCGTTGCCCAGGTAGATGCCCACGTGGTTGATCGGCGAGCCGAAGAACAGCAGGTCGCCGGCCACCGCCGCGGACGGGCTGACCGAGGTGCCGTACCCGGCCTGCATGCGGGAGCTGTGCGGCAGCGAGACGCCACCGGCCGCAAAGGCCTTCATGGTCAGACCGGAGCAGTCGTACGAGCCCGGGCCGTCGGCCGCCCAGACGTAGGGCAGACCACGCTGGTTGCAGGCGAACTGGATGGCTGCCTTCGCCGCGGAGGACGGGGCTGCCGCGATACCGCTGGCGCAGTCGCCGCCGCCACCACCGGTCGGGGTACCCCCACCGGAAGAGCTACCGCCACTGGGGTCGACGTCGGCCGCCGCGCGCTCGGCCGCCTGGAGGGTGCTGAGTTCAGCCTCGGCCGCGGCCAGCTTCCTCTCCGCGGTCTCCTTGGACTTCTTCATCTTGACCTGAGAGGCCTGGATGGTCTTGACCTGCTTCTCCATGGACTTCTGGGTGTCCAGGAGCGCCGTCTGCGCGTCGGCGAGGTTGTTCAGGGCGCCGCTCTGACGCTCGGCCAGCGAGGGCAGGTAGCCGGACTGGGCCAGCAGCGACTCGGGGTCGTCGGAGAGCAGCAGGCTGAGCGTGGAGAGCTCACCGCGCTTGTAGCTCTCGGAGGCCAGCAGACCGACCTGCTTCTTGAGCGCCGTGACCCGGTCTTCCTGCTTGCCGACGTTCTTCTTCGCGGCCTGCAGCTTGATCTTGGTCGACTTCAGCTTCTCGCGGGTCTCGACGTAGTCCTCGGCGGCGGTGTCCGCCTCCGACCGGAGCTTCTCGACCTTCTTCTTGACGCTGCTGACGCTCGGGTTCGGCGCCGCCGACGCGGTCGGCGAGGCCAGAACGGCCGAGCCGGCCAGGGCCAGCGGGAGCAGCACCCCGGCGAAGCGACGCCAGCCGGTCAGGCGCAGCAGGTTCGCGGGGTTACGGCGGCGGAAGAAGGAGATACCGCGGGGAGCGGTACCGCCCGTGGATCCGGGGCTGCTCGCGGAACGGGGGCTGCTCACGGGTCCGATCTCGGTGAGAGTGTCGGTCCCGGAGTCGCGCACGTTCTCACGCGTCTCGGAGTTGTGGGCCGCAGACCGCATTTCCGCAGGCTGCCCAAGTTTCGGACCGTCCGATCGCAAGGCGCGGGATCTCCGTTCTGGTGCCCGCGCGACGTTGTCTCGTCGCGGCGGGGACTGAGCCGTGCCACAGGTTCAGAGCGCAAAACTCTCATGACCCCGACAACGGTCTGTGAACGGAGGAAACATAGCGGGCGCGGACACGCCTACCAAAGCCAGCACATTGCCCCGGTAAGAGTGCAGAGCGTCATCTCCCCTGCTAGAGCGGTACTCAGCGGCATCATCCTTAACATTTCACAGGAATTTTTAACGTTCTGTAAATCTAGCCTTGAACCCTTTAGTCCGTTTTCGACCCAGTGACGCCCGGTATGCCTCAGCCGGCCGCCCGGTGATCGCTCCCTGACCCATAGTGACCACGGTGGCGTTCAGGGCGGACGGATTCGCCGGGCTCGTGCTCCCAGCTCAGAACACCCGCCTCATCGGGATCCACGGGACGGGCCACCAGACGCAGCGGTGGCACCAGCCCGGAGCCGGCGAGGGCAGCGATCGCCGCCTGCTCCTGGCGGTCCAGATCGATACCGGTGGCGGGTACGGGGCCACCGGGGACAGACGGGTGGCCGACGTGCCGGACCGGCGCCGCGGGCGCCCCCAGCAGAACGGAGACGACACAGTCACGGCAGGCCGGGCCACGGACGGCACAGGCGTCACAGTCGATCAGCATGGAGCCCCTCCGAAAATGCTCACGGGCCCGTGCAACTGCGATGGCCCGACCGGCTGGGTGCCGATGACAGGAACGCTAAGGGCGACCACCGACAGTCTTGGCCCGGCCACCGTCCGGAGAGCACCCGGAGCCCCCGGTGAGCGCGCCGGGGATGCCCGCCCCAAGACTGTCGGTGGCCGGGCATACCGTCCTCTCCATGAGCACCACACCCGAGGCCCCCACCCAGGAGGCGCTCTGGCCGGAAGAACTCGTGGTGTCCGGCGCGAGCGAGGCCGATCCGCAGATCCTGTCCGAGGTCACCTTCGTGGTGTTCGACCTGGAGACGACCGGCGGCGCCCCGGCCGACGGCGGCATCACCGAGATCGGCGCGGTGAAGGTCCGTGGCGGCGAGGTGCTCGGCGAGTTCCAGACCCTGGTCCGGCCCGAGAGCCCCATCCCCGCCTTCATCTCGCTCCTGACCGGCATCACCGACTCGATGGTCGCGGGCGCGCCCTCCCTGGGCGGCGTGCTGCCCTCGTTCCTGGAGTTCTGCGCCGGCAGCATCCTGGTGGCACACAATGCCCCGTACGACGTGGGTTTCGTGAAGGCGGCGTGCGACCGTCTGGGGCACGAGTGGCCGGCGCCCACGGTGATCGACACGGTGAAGCTGGCTCGGCACATCGTCAGCCGCGACGAGGCTCCCAACCGCAAACTGCACACCCTGGCCGCGCTCTTCGGCTCCCCCATCGAGCCCGACCACCGCGCCCTGCAGGACGCGCGGGCCACGGTGCACGTGCTGCACGCCCTGCTCGGCCGGATCGGCACCCTCGGTGTCACCACCCTCGGCGAGCTCCGCGGCTTCTCCGCGAAGGTGCCCGAGAGCACGCGCCGCAAGCGGCATCTCGCCGACGGTCTGCCGTCCGGCCCGGGCGTGTACATGTTCCGCGACGAGAAAGACCAGGTGCTCTACATCGGCACCTCGGTGAACATCCGCACCCGGGTGCGCAATTACTTCACGGCGTCCGAGCACCGCAGCCGCATGCGCGAGATGGTGGCCCGGGCAGCCCGGGTCACCCCGGTGCCGTGCGCCACCACGCTCGAGGCCCGGGTACGGGAGATCCGGCTGATCGCCGAGCATGCGCCGCCCTACAACCGCCGGTCCAGGAAGCCCGAGCGCAAGCCCTGGCTGAAGCTCACGGCCGAGGCCTACCCAAGACTCTCGGTGGTGCGTGACGTCCAGGCCGACGGTGCCACCTACACCGGGCCGTTCTCGTCGCAGGAGCAGGCGGAGCAGGCCGTGGCGGCCCTGCACGAGGCCTACCCCCTACGCCGCTGCACCCCGCGCCTGCCGAAGCGCCCGGCCAAGAACGCGAGTGCCTGCATCCTGGCCGAGATGGGCCGCTGCGGAGCCCCCTGCGTCGGCGGCATCGACATCATCGGCTACTCCGAGATCGTCACGCAGGTGCGCGAGGCCATGATCTCCGACGCCGGGCCGGTGGTGGAGGCCTCTCTGCGCCGCGCCACGTCGCTCTCGGAGCTACAGCGCTACGAGGAGGCCGCGGAGCACCGCGACCGCCTGCTTTCGTACCTGAAGGGCGCGGCCCGGGCCCAGCGCCTGGCGCCGATCGCGGCCGTCCCCCACCTCGTCGGCGCCCGCCGCCGCGACAGCGGCGGCTGGGAGTTCGCCCTCGTCCGCCACGGCCGTCTGGCCGGCACCAGCGTCTCCCCGCCCGGCGCCGACCCGATGCCCTACGTCGACGCCCTGAGCCTCACCGGCGAGATCGTCACGCCCCGCGAGGTGCCCTACCCCTCCGCCCACCCGGAAGAGACCGAGATCGTGCTCAACTGGCTCGAGCAGCCCGGCACCCGCCTGGTCGAGCTCGAGGGCACCTGGGCCTGGCCCGTGCGCGGCGCCGCCCACGCCCGGCACAGCCTGCCCCAGGAGGTCCACCGGACGATCGTCCTGGAGTAAAAGCCCCTGCCCGCACGGCAAGAGGAACAGTCAGAACGCTCACGCCGACCAGACTCGCACGCGGCCACGTTCGCGAGGCGGGACCGGCAACGGTGAAGGTCCTTGTCGGCGACACACCGTCCAGTTCGGTGGCCCGGCCCCGGTTCCCGCCCGGGCCCGCATCCACGATCGGGGAGATTGCGTGCGCCATCACCGCACGGAATCTCCCCAACCATGACTTGTTCGGCCCGCCCGGCGTACGCCGGTGGCATCGCACCAGACCTGCTTCATCAGTCGCTGCCGCGACACAGGCGGTGTCCGGCAACAGGCGTGTCTTGACCTGGAAAACAGACTCTGGCCCACCGCTGGTGTGAGGCCCTGGCCGTGGCGCGATGAGGCCCAGGGGTGTGCGGACGTGCACGTTACCCGGAACCGATCCTCCACTCAGCGGGCATCAGACCCCCGTCGGCTCGGCCTCCCGCGACACTCGATCGACGAACGTCGTTCACCACCCGCAACGAGTACACGCGACCACCGCGGGAGGGGAGCTCGTTGGCGTCCACCATCAGGAATGCCTCCCAAAACCCGAGGGCCGGCACCGATCCGGAGTGGATCGGTGCCGGCCCTCGCGAGGCTCAGCCGGAATCAGTGCCCGCTGCTGATGGCGTGCTTCTCGTCGCCACCGCCGCTGGCGGAGATCTCCTCGTGGTCACCGTGGTGGTGGGCCTCGGCCAGCTCGGCCGGGGTCACCGGGGCGACCCGGTCCTCGAAGTAGAACTTGCTGATCTTCTGGCGCACCTTCTCCAGCGCACCGCCCGGACGACGGACACCGGAGGAGTCCGTGGCCGGGAGGGCCTGGGCCGGCTCCGGGGAGTCGAAGCCGACGAGCAGCCAGCGGTCGTTGGCGGAGAGCGGGGCGTGCAGCTCGAACACCTCACCCTCCTCCGTGCGGAAGACACGGCCGGTCTCGCGGCCGTGCAGCACCTTCTCGCGGTCCTTGCGCTGCAGACCCAGGCAGATGCGCTTGGTGATCAGGTAGGCCAGCGGCGGGAAGACGAACACGATGACACGCAGCACATGCGTGATGTCGTTGATCGACAGGTGCAGGTGCGTGGCCACGATGTCGTTACCACCACTGATCCACAGCAGCGTGTAGAGCGTGATCGCCATGACGCCGAGACCGGTACGGGTCGGCTGGTTACGCGGGCGGTCGAGCAGGTGGTGCTCGCGCTTGTCACCGGTGACCCAGGCCTCGATCCACGGGTACAGCAGCGCCGGCGTCACCATCAGACCCGGCAGCACCAGGGTCGGCAGGAAGATGTTCGGCGAGACCGTGTGGCCCCAGACCGTGAACTCCACGAAGCCCGGCATGATGCGCACCGCGCCGTCGAGGAAGCCCATGTAGAAGTCGGGCTGGGCGCCGGCGCCGATCGGCGAGGGGTCGTACGGGCCGTAGACCCAGATGCCGTTGATGGTGAACAGCGCACCCATCAGGGCAGTGACACCGAACACGATGAAGAAGAACCCGCCGGCCTTGGCCGTGTAGATCGGGAACAGCGGGAAGCCGACCACGTTGCTGTTGGTCTTGCCCGGGCCGGGGTACTGCGTGTGCTTGTGCACGACCACCAGGATCAGGTGGAACGTGATCAGGGCCAGCATGATGGCCGGGATCAGCAGCACGTGCAGCGTGTAGAAGCGCGGGATGAACGCCTCGCCGGGGAACCCGCCCCCGAAGAGGAAGAAGCTGACGTACGAGCCGACCACCGGGATGCCCAGGACGATGCCCTGGGCGATGCGCAGGCCGTTACCGGAGAGCAGGTCGTCCGGCAGGGAGTAGCCGAGGAAGCCCTCGACCACGGCCAGGATCGCCAGGATCATGCCGATGACCCAGTTGATCTCGCGCGGCTTGCGGAACGCGCCGGTGAAGAAGATCCGGAACATGTGCACGATCATCGAGACGACGAAGATCAGCGCCGCCCAGTGGTGGATCTGCCGCATGAGCAGACCGCCACGGACCTCGAACGAGAGGTGCATCGTCGAGTCGAACGCCTCCGAGACGTGCTGTCCCGCGAGCGTCGTGTACGGGCCGTCGTAAACCACTTCGGCCGCACTGGGAACGAAGAAGAACGTCAGGAACGTTCCACTCAACAGCAGGATGACGAAGCTGTAGAGCGCGATCTCACCCAGCATGAACGACCAGTGGTCGGGGAAGACCTTGCGGGAGAAGCCCTTGACCACACCCGAGGCGCCGAGGCGCTCGTCGAGCCAGTTACCGGTCGTGGCTCCGACCTTGTTGATAGCACTGTCACTCATGAGCGCTCCCAGTAACTCGGGCCGGTGGGCTCGCTGAACGGCGCCGCGGCAACCAAGTATCCCTCGTCGTCCACAGTGATCGCGAGCTGAGGCAAAGCCCGTTTGGCCGGGCCGAAGATGACCTTGCAGTTCTGCGTGAGGTCGAAGGTTGACTGGTGGCACGGGCAGAGCAGGTGGTGGGTGCGCTGTTCGTACAGCGCCACCGGACAGCCCATGTGGGTGCAGATCTTGGAGTAGGCCACGATGCCGCCGTGCGCGCCCGGGAGCGACTCCGGCGCCAGCAGGTCTTCTTCCAGACGGATCAGGAGGACGGCGGCCTTCGCCTTCTCGTTCAGCGGGTGCTCAGCCTCCTCGATGCCCTCGGGGAGAACGTGCGCGACCGAGCCGAGGACCATGTCGGAGGCCTTGATCGGGCCACCCTCCGGGTCCAGCATGAGCCGGTCGCCGGCCTTCCAGAACGTGGTGGCCAGGTACTTGCCCGGCAGCGGGCCGGTGTCGCGGAACAGGATCAGGCCGGGCAGCGGGAACAGCGCCATGGCGCCGATCAGCGTGTTGCGGATCAGCGGACGGCGGGCGAAACCGCTCTCCTCGACACCGGTGGCCAGCATGTCGACGGCCTCGGCGCGGACCTCGTCCGAACCGCGCTGCAGGTGCCGGTAGTCGATGCGCTCCTCGTCGGGCATGAGCGTCTTGGCCCAGTGCACCGCACCGACGCCGATACCGAGCAGCGAGATCGCCATACCGATGCCAAGCAGCTTGTTCGACAGCTCGAGCCGGTTGAGGTAGTCGATGAAGCCCAGGTCGTGGTCCATCTTCACGGCGAAGTAGCCGACGATCATGACCAGCGTGCCGACCATCGACAGCACGAAGAGGAAGGCGACCTGACGCTCGGCGCGCTTGGCCGCCTTCGGGTCGGTGTCGGCCATCCGGTGCTGGTGCTCCGGGATACCCGGGTTCTCGAACCGGGCGGGAAGGTCACCCTCCTGGAGGGCCACGCCGTCCCCGCCGTGGTCCGGGTCGTTCGTACTCATCGTTCCACCCGTTTCGTTGCTCACGAGGACTTCGCCCCTAGCCAGACCGCGAAACCGATCAGCAGCGTCAGGCCGACGATCCAGGCGACGAGACCCTCGGACACCGGGCCGAGCTTCCCGAGGGCCATGCCACCGGGGTTCGGGGTCTCCCGGATCGTCGCGAGGTACGCGATGACGTCCGTCTTCTCGTCGGGCGTGATCGTCGTGTCCGGGAAGACCGGCATCGACTGCGGGCCGGTGACCATGGCCTCGTAGATGTGCTTGTAGCTGACGTCGTCCAGGTTGGGGGCGAACTTGCCCCGGGTCAGCGCACCGCCCGCGCCGGCCGCGTTGTGGCACATGGCACAGTTGGTGCGGAAGATCATGGCGCCCTTGGACGCGTCGCCCGCTTCGGGATCGAGCACGTCCTGCGACGGGATCGAGGGACCGGCACCGAGGCTGGCGACGTAGGCCGACAGCTGGGCGGTCTGCTCGTCGGACAGGCGGACCGGGGCCTCCTGGGCCTGCGGGCCGCTCATGGCGAGCGGCATGCGACCGGTACCGACCTGGAAGTCGACCGAGGCCGCGCCGACACCGATCAGCGAGGGGGCCTGGTTGCGGCCCTCCGCGTCGATGCCGTGGCAGGTCGAGCAGTTGGCCAGGAAGAGCTTCTTGCCCTGCTCGATGTCGTCGGCAGAGGCCGTGCTGGTCGACGCATCCGCCGTGCTGGGCATGACGGCGGCATAGCCCACGCCCGTCACGAGCAGGCCGAGCAGCACGATCAGTGCTGTGGCCAACGGGTGCCGCCGCCGGGCAGCGAGTGCGCTCACGATGTGAAACTCCTACGTTCCGAGGTACGAACGGCTGTCATCGACGGAATCACTTGATGACGTAGATGACGAAGAAGAGGCCGATCCAGACCACGTCGACGAAGTGCCAGTAGTACGACGTGACGATGGCACTGGTGGCTTCGGCGTGACCGAATCGCTTGGCCGCGAAGCTGCGGCCGATGATCAGCAAGAAGGCGATGAGACCACCGGTCACGTGAAGACCGTGGAAGCCGGTGGTCAGGTAGAACACTGAGCCGTACCCCGAGCTGCTGAGGGTGAGGCCCTCGGAGATCAGGTTCGCGTACTCGAAGACCTGGCCGCAGATGAAGATCGCGCCCGCGACGTAGGTCAGCAGGTACCACTCGCGCATGCCCCAGTTACGGAACCCGTGTTCCCGCGTCCACGGTGCCCACCAGGTGCCCAGGGCACTCGGCTGGAACCGCTCGGCGGCGAACACACCCATCTGGCACCAGACCGAGCTGAGCACCAGGTTGATCGTGTTGGCGGTCGAGAAGGGGATATCGAGCTTGAGCGGCTCTGTCGCCCACAGGTCGGGCTGCACGGCACGGATCGTGAAGTACATCGCGAAGAGACCCGCGAAGAACATCAGCTCACTGGAGAGCCAAACGATCGTGCCGACCTGAACCATGTTGGGTCGGTTGAGAGTCGCATGAACGTTCGGCCCAGCCGGGCCGTCTACTGCCGCTACGGATGCCACGGGCGTCATTATGGCCTCACGCCGATCCGGATGAAGGGCGGGGGGCCCTTGTGTGCCCCGCGCCGTGTCCTAACCGTGTCCTGATAGGGCTTCCCGCAGGTGATGCGGGGTTTCGCAAGTCCGGTGTTCCCTAATTTCCCGCCCCTGCGCGGAGAAGTGTCACCGGTCGCGAGGACCTGCTCGTCAAGGGACATCACGTCAGGCTTCTTCGGCGCTCTTGACGCATTTCTGTTGCCCCCACGGCCGTTCGGTCGGCAAATTCCGCCGACACGCCGGGATGTTCACCAGGCCTCCGCGTGATTTCCCCCGCCTCCGGCGTGTCGCCCGGCCGGCGACGGTCTTTCGCGGGGATTCGGGACCGGGACGGGACCAAGGTCACGGGTCCACGACGGCCGGTGACGCACTGATCCTCCGCTTCGGTACGATCGACCGTGACAGGCAGGCACTCGCCCGAGGCCCCCCGGCGTAGGGCGGACACACGGCCATCACTCCTGTCACAGCGACCAGGAGACGATCGATGACGACGACCCCGACCCGACCCGGCGCCGTGGCCACCACCGGGAACCACTCCGGTTCCGGGCTCGACCACGTGGCGACCGCACCGGCTGCCGATCACGAGGACGCCCGGCTCACCGGGGGTGCCCCGGTCTCGGGCACCCGGCCGATCTCGCTGCTGCTCTACAGCGACGATGTTGACACCCGCACCAAGGTCCGTACGGCCATCGGCAAGCGCCTGGCCGCCGACCTCCCCCCGGTCGAGTGGACCGAGGTGGCCACCCCGGCCGCCGTGGTGTCCGCGGCCGACGCCGGTGGTTTCGACGTGCTGATCCTCGACGGCGAGGCCGTGCCCGCCGGTGGCATGGGAATGTGCCGTCAGCTCAAGGAAGAGATCTTCGAGTGTCCGCCGGTGCTGGTGCTGACCGGCCGCCCCCAGGACGCCTGGCTGGCCACCTGGTCGCGCGCCGACGCCGCCGTGCCGCACCCGCTCGACCCCCGTGCCCTGGCCGAGGCCGTCTCGGTCCTCGCCCGTCGTCGTAGAGGCTGATCAATCGCATGCCCGCCACCTCCTGGCCCCTGCTCATCACCACGCTGATCTCCGGACAGGACCTGTCCCGGCCGGACACCGAGTGGGCGATGGAACAGGTCATGACCGACCGCTCCAACCCGGTGCAGCTGGCCGCCTTCCTGGTCGCGCTGCGGGCCAAGGGTGAGACGGTGCAGGAGCTGGGCGGGCTGGTCGACGTGATGCTGCGTCACGCCGTCCGGATCGAGATCCCCGGCCCCGCGGTCGACATCGTCGGGACCGGCGGTGACATGCACAAGACCGTGAACATCTCGACCATGTCGGCGATCGTCGCGGCGGGCGCCGGCGTGCAGGTGATCAAGCACGGCAACCGGGCCGCGTCCTCGTCCTCGGGTGCCGCCGACGTGCTGGAGTCGCTCGGCCTGCGGCTCGATCTGCCCAACGACCGGGTCGTGCAGGTCGCGCAGGAGGTCGGCATCACCTTCCTGTTCGCGATGAAGTTCCACCCGGCCCTGCGTTTCGCCGGCCCCACCCGGGCCGAGCTGAAGGTGCCGACCGCATTCAACTTCCTCGGGCCCCTCACCAACCCCGCGCAGCCCGGTGTCTCGGCGATCGGCTGCGCGAACCTGCGGATGGCCCCGATCATGGCCGGGGTGCTGGCCGAGCGGGGCGACCGGGCCCTGGTCTTCCGCGGGGAAGACGGCCTGGACGAGCTCTCCACCACCGGCCCCTCCCGGGTCTGGCAGGTGCGCGACGGGTCCGTCACCGAGTCCCTCTTCGACCCGGCCGACCTGGGCCTGCCCCGGGCCACGCTCGACGACCTGCGCGGCGGCGACCCGCAGCACAACGCCCAGGTGGTGCGCGACCTGCTGGGCGGCAAGACCGGTCCGGTGCGCGACGCCGTGCTGCTCAACGCCGGCGCGGCCCTGGCGGCCTCTGGGCCCGCCGACGGCGATCTGGTCAAGCAGATCAGCGAGAGTGTGCAGAAGGCCGCCGAATCGATCGACAGCGGCGCCGCAGCGGCGGTTCTGGAGCGCTGGGTGGCGGCCACCCACGCCTGAGTCCTGCCTTCGAAGGCCCGGTCGCGGTGCGGCCGGGCCTTCGTGCTGGGAGGACGAGGGTCACGGCGAGCGTTCGCCGTGGCCCTCGTCCTCCCGGCACGAAAGAAAAAGCCCGGTCCGCCTGAATCAGGCGGACCGGGCCTTCACGTTCTGGTGGCTCAGGCCTTCCAGTCCGAGTACGACTCGTTCCAGACGGTGTAGCCGTTGCCCCACTCCAGCTTGCGGGTGCTGTTCTTGTAGATCACCACGTCACCGACCTTGGAGCGGTCGAAGAGCCACTTGGCCGCGGCCGTGGTCATACCGGTGCAGCCGTGACTGACGTTCGCACTGCCCTGCGAGCTGCTCGACCACGGGGCGGCGTGGATGAACTCACCGCTGTAGGTGAGACGCATGGCGTACTTCGCGACCAGGTCGTAGCCGTCCGGGTCGTCCTCGTCGATACCGATCGTGGACGACCGCATGCGGTGTGAGGTCTCCCGGCTCATGACGACCTTGATGCCGTTGCGGGTGGCCATGTCGGCCTTGCCGGTGGTGACCGGGATGGTGCGGATGACCTTGCCGTTCTTGCGCACGGTCATCGTGTGGCCGGACACGTCGACGGTGCTGATCATCGAGTCGCCGATGGTGAACGCCGACTTGGCCTTCTGCTTCTTGCCCCAGACGCCGTCCTGCACCTCGACGCCGGTCAGGTCGGCCGTGACCTTCACGTCGGTACCGGGCTCCCAGTAGTCCTTCGGGCGCCACCAGACCTGCGTGGCGCTCATCCACTGCCAGGCACCCTCGACCTTGTCGTCGCCGGTGTCGACCTTCAGCGCGTCCACCACACCGTCACGCTTGCTCTGACTGACCGACTTGGACAGCTCCACGACGACGGGCATGCCGACGCCGACCTTCCACCCGTTACCGGGCACCACGTAGGCCGTGACCTGACCGTCGGGGACCAGCGTGGAGAACGACGAGGTCTTCTCCGCGTCGACCCCGTCGGCGTTCGCCGCGGTGACGGCGACCGTGTAACCCATGGCCGCCTTCAGAGCGGTCTTGCTGGTCCACTCCGTCTTGTCTTGGCTTAGGGTTCCCTTGAGCTTCTTGCCGGTCGCCGTCGCAACGTTGACCTCGGAAATGGTGCCCTGGGCGACGGAGACCTTGACCTTCTTCGCGGTCTTGACCTTCTTGTTGCCGTCGTCCGGCGTGATCGTGATCTCCGCCGGAGCGGCTGCGGCCTTCGTTCCGGACCCGCCCGAACCGCCCGAACCGGAGGCCCCGGAATCGCCGGACTGGCACCCGGCCAGGGCGATCATGGTCGCCATCGCTACCGCGACCACCATCGACCTTCGGGATCGGCCCCGACCGATGGCACGACTGATCACTTCGCTACCTACCTGACTCAAGAGGCTCCGACTGCACGTGCAACGTTTGTATAGACGCGTCGAACCGCGCATCGGTTGCAATGCTGCGCTAAATGAAGTCTATCGGTACCTCATGAGAACCACCTGAATCAATGCAGAATCGTCAAGCATTCCTGGGAAACCGACACGTTCGGCCTATCCATCATGACGCTTCGGGCATCGTCAGGACCGCAAAACGACCGGCGCCCACGGCCAGAAGACCGTGGGCGCCGGAACGCGGGAGGAGCGTCAGTGCGCGTGCTCGCCCCGGTAGAACTCGAAGACCCATCCGACCAGGGCGAGGCCCATCAGGACGGCGCCGATGGCCACCAGCCAGAAGCCGATCGCGGCACCGGCGAACACGATCGCGGCGCTGAAGGAGATCGCCAGCGGCCACCACGAGTGCGGTGCGAACTCACCGAGCTCACCGGCACCCTCGGCGATCTCACCGTAGGCGTTGTCCTCCGGGCGGGCGTCGATGTGCCGGGCCGTGAACGCCAGGTAGGCACCGATCATGATCGACAACCCAGCCGTGAGGAACAGGCAGGCCACGCCGACCGGCTCGTCCCACCCGGTCACCAGACCGTAGGCGATGGCGAAGGCCAGGAAGAGCGGCGTACCGCCGATGAAAATCCCGCTCTCGATCTTCACTTCTGCACCCCCTGGTTCCCGGCGTTGTTACCGGGCTCGTCGTCACCGTTCAGTCCCGGGCCCCGCTCGTGCACGTCACCCTCGCCGTAGACCTTGGCGAGCAGGCCCTTGTTCGGCGTGGGGTGATCGGCAGCCGCGATCTCGGGGTGGTGCAGGTCGAACGCGGGACGCTCGGACCGGATCCGCGGCAGCGAGTTGAAGTTGTGCCGCGGCGGCGGGCAGGACGTCGCCCACTCCAGCGTGCCGGCGTAGCCCCACGGGTCGTCGACCGTGATCATCGGGGCGGACTTCCAGGTCTTGTAGATGTTCCACGCGAACGGGACCACCGACAGCGCCAGGATGACCGAGCCGATCGTGGAGATCTGGTTGTAGAGCTCGAAGCCGTCTTCCGGCAGGTAGTCCGCGTACCGGCGGGGCATGCCCTCGACACCCAGCCAGTGCTGGATCAGGAAGGTTGTGTGGAAGCCGATGAACGTCAGCCAGAAGTGCACCTGGCCGAGCCGGTCGTCGAGCATCCGGCCGGTGAGCTTGGGCCACCAGAAGTAGAACCCGGCGTACATCGCGAACACCACGGTGCCGAACACCACGTAGTGGAAGTGCGCCACCACGAAGTACGAGTCCGACAGCGGGAAGTCCAGCGGCGGCGAGGACAGGATGACGCCGGTCAGGCCACCGAAGAGGAAGGTCACGAGGAAGCCGATGGCGAAGACCATCGGGGTCTCGAAGGTGATCGACCCGCCCCACATGGTGCCGATCCAGTTGAAGAACTTCACGCCGGTGGGCACCGCGATGAGCATCGTCATGAAGGCGAAGAACGGCAGCGCCACCTGGCCCGTGACGTACATGTGGTGGGCCCACACCGACACCGACAGGGCGGCGATGGTGATGGTCGCGAAGACCAGGGTCTTGTAACCGAAGATCGGCTTGCGACTGAAGACCGGCAGGATCTCGCTGATGATGCCGAAGAACGGCAGGGCGATGATGTAGACCTCGGGGTGCCCGAAGAACCAGAACAGGTGCTGCCACAGAATGGCGCCACCGTTCTCCGGTTCGAAGACCTGGGCCCCGAAGCGCCGGTCGGCACCCAGCGCGAGCAGCGCGGCGGCCAGCGGCGGGAAGGCCATGATCACCAGGATCGAGGTGATCAGCACGTTCCAGGTGAACAGGCCCATCCGGAACATCGTCATGCCCGGTGCGCGCATGCAGATGATCGTGGTGATGAAGTTGACCGCACCCAGGATGGTGCCCAGACCGCTCATCGCCAGACCGAAGACCCACAGGTCACCGCCCAGACCGGGCGAGTAGACCGCGTTGGACAGCGGCGCGTAGGCGAACCAGCCGAACGAGGCCGCACCCTGCGGGGTGAGGAAGCCGGAGACCGCGATCAGGCTGCCGAACAGGTAGAGCCAGTACGACAGCATGTTCAGACGCGGGAACGCGACGTCCGGGGCACCGATCTGCAGCGGCATGATCGCGTTGGCGAAGCCGGCGAACAGCGGTGTCGCGAACATCAGCAGCATCACCGTGCCGTGCATGGTGAAGAGCTGGTTGTACTGGTCCTTGCTGCTGACGACCTGTAGCCCGGGCTCGAAGAGCTCCAGACGGATCAGCACGGCCATCAGGCCGCCCAGCAGGAAGAACATGAACGAAGAGATCAGGTACAGATTCCCGATCACCTTGTGGTCGGTACTGGTCAGCCACTTGACCGCACTGCGGCCCGCGGTGAGCGGCACCGGCCGGGCGACATAGCTGCCATCGACTGCGTCTGCGTTGAAGGCTGCGGTCATTACTTCACCTCTGCCGTCGTCTTCGTGGCCGGCAGCGCATTGCTGTTGCCGGCTTCTTCTGCGTCCGAGTCCGACGGCGCCATCTCGCTGCGGTTCAGGTCTTCACCGAGCTGCCCGGTGTTGCCCTGGGCCTCGAGCTCGGCCATGTGCCGGTCGTAGTCGGCCTGGCTCACGACCCTGACGTTGAACAGCATCTCGGAGTGGTACTCACCGCACAGCTCCGCGCACTTGCCCTTGAACGTGCCCAGACGCTGCGGACGCACCTGGAACTTGTTCTCGAGGCCGGGAACCGTGTCCATCTTCATGAGGAACGCGGGCACCCAGAAGGAGTGGATGACGTCACGAGCGGTCAGGTCGAACTGGACCAGCCGGTTGATCGGCAGGTAGAGCGTGGGCAGTTCTTTCTCGGCCCCGTCGTTGCCGTCCAGCTGACCCATGACGCCGGTCTCGTAGACGTCGGAGTCCTTGTAGTTGAAGTCCCACGACCACTGCTTGCCCACGACGCCGATCGTGACGTCGGGCTTGGTGTCGGTGGAGATGAGGTCCGACTGGACGCTCGCGGTGTGACCGAACAGCACCGCCACCATCATCACCGGAATGATCGTGTACATCACCTCCAGCGGGAGGTGGTAACGGATCTGAGCCGGGAACCCGGTCTCGTCCTTACGGCGCCGGTAGACGATCATGCACCAGATCGTCAGGCCCCAGACGATGACGCCCACGATCAGGGCGGCGATCCAGGACCCGACCCACAGGTCCATGATCTTGGTGGTCTGGTTGGTCGTGCCCTTGGTGCTGGGCAGCCAGCCTCTCTGCACCTGATCGGTGCAGCCGGACAAAGTCAGTAGAGCAGCGCCGGTCAAACCCACGGCAACTGCACGGGCGCGCCGACGCGCCATGCCGAACCCCTCGTGCGAACGCAACGGCGGCCTTCCCACGGTCTCGTCCCGGTGCTGGATCAATGCCTGCGCACCGGGTGCTTTTGCTGAATGTTTCATGCTCCCGATTTCTCGTTCGTGAGCAGGGTAGCGGGTGCCCCGAGGCGGGCCCGCGATGGGTCGGGTTGGTTATCGGCGTGGCGCGCCAGAGACGAGAGACACTGCCGGGATGACTTCCGGCCCTCCTGCACGAGCCCCCCTCTCCCCCGGCCATCCTCACCCGTCCGGAGCATCGACACAACGGGCCTATCTGGACGCTTCGACGGTCGCGCCCCTCCTGCCCGCCGGCCGGGACGCCTGGCTGGCCGCGATCGACGAGGGCTGGGCCGACCCGCGACGCCTGCACCGTGAGGGACGCACGGCGCGGCTGCTGCTGGAGGGGGCCCGGGAGTCGATCGCCGCCGACCTGGGCGCCCGCACCGAGGAACTGGTCTTCACCGGCTCCCACACCGAGGCCGTGCACGCGGCCGTGCTCGGCACGCTGCGCGCCCGGCGGCGGGTGGGCACGCGTGTGGTGCTCTCCGCCGTCGAGCACTCCGCCGTTCTTCAGGCTACCCACTTCGCGGGTGAGCCACTTCTCATCGGTGTCACGGAGTCCGGGCGTGTCGATGTTTCAGGCTTCACGGACGAGGTGGGCGCCGAGGGCGTGGCCCTCGCCTGCCTGCAGAGCGCGAATGCCGAGGTGGGCACCCGGCAACCGGTGGCCGAGGTGGCCGAGGTGACCCGCTCGTCCTCCATTCCCCTTCTCGTGGACGCCGCGGCGACCGCCGGGCACGCCGCGGTGCCGGCGGGCTGGGACCTGCTGACCGCGGACCCGCGGTCGTGGGGCGCGCCGGCCGGGCTGGGCGTGCTGGCGATCGGGGCGAACACCCGGTGGGTGTCCCCCTCCCCCGCCGACGACGGCACCGAACGGGTTCCTGGTGCGGTCTCGGTACCGGCGGCCCTGGCCGCGGCGGTCGCACTGCGCACCGTGACGGCCGGCCGGGCGGAGTCGGACCGGCTGCGGCGCGGGCTCACCGACCGGATCCGGGCGGTGGCGGCGACGATCCCCGACACCGAGGTGGTGGGCGACCCGGAGCAGCGGCTGCCCCACCTCGTCACCTTCTCCTGTCTCTACGTGGACGGGGAGGCGATCGTCGACGACCTGGACCGGCTGGGGTTCGCGGTCGGGTCGGGCTCGGCCTGCACGGCCTCGACCCTGGAACCCAGTCACGTGCTGGCGGCGATGGGGGTGCTCACCCATGGCAACATCCGGGTCGGGCTCCCGGTGGGCGTCACCCCGGAGGCCGTCGACGAGTTCTGCGCCGTTCTGCCCGGCGCGGTCGCGCGGGTGCGGGCGATGCTGGGTGCCGAGGGTCTGTGAGGGGTTTCAAATGGTGGACGCGGATGAGCTCGGTTCCGAGGTGGACGCCAGGGGGATGAGGTGTCCCCTGCCGATCATCCGGCTGGCCGCCGCGGCGCGCCTGGCTGTACCGGGCAGCGTGGTGACCGTGCTCAGTACCGATCCGGCCGCCGAGCCCGACATCGCGGCCTGGTGCCGCATGCGGAACGCGGAACTGGTGGGTCAGGAATGGACGGCCGACGACACCGGCGATTTTCTGCGTAGCCGGGTGCGGGTGGGTTAGAGCCGGTCGAACGCGGCGGGCCGGGGCAGGTGCAGGGCCTGCTCGAGGCGTTCCCGGTAGTCGTGCCGCGGGATCTCCACGACCCCGAGCCCGGCCAGGTGATCGGTGCGCCACTGCACGTCCAGCAGACGGCGCTCGTCACCGTCCTCGAAGAGCATCCCGACCAGGGCGACCAGGGCGACCTTGGACGCGTCCGTCTCCCGGTGGAACATCGACTCCCCGGCGAACAGCCCCCCGCTGGCGACCCCGTACAGGCCACCGGCCAGCCGGCCGTCGCGCCAGCACTCGACCGAGTGCGCCCAGCCCAGGTCGTGCAGGCGGCGGTAGGCCTCGGCGATGCGCGGCGTGATCCAGCGGCCGGGCCGGCGCACGTCGGCACACCCGGCCACCACCTCGTCGAAGGCCGTATCCACCCGGATCTCGAAGGTCTTCACGGCCTTGCGCAGCGATCGGCTGACCTTCAGCCCGGCCAGCGGCAGCACGCCCCGCGGGTCGGGCGACCACCAGCCCAGCGGACCCCGGCCGTGCCGGCCCAGGCCCATCGGGAACACCGCGGACCGGTACCCGGCCAGCAACGTGCCCGGTTCCAGGTCGGCGCCGACACCGATGAGGTCTTCGCCCGGCACCGCCACCGACAGGTCGAAGGCGTATCTGCTCGGCACCGGTTCCACGGGCTGCGCGGTCATCTCAGCAGAACTCCCGAGGCTCCCGAAGAACGGTTCGTCACGCCGCGGCTGGTTCAGCCCGTGCTCCTCCTCGTCGGCCCGGTGGTGTGTCACTGCTGCGCCACGACCCGCCTACGGCCGGAAGGTGGTGAGGTGGGGCTCCAATTCTGCCGCCGCGGCTGCGCCGTAGACGGAGGCGAAGCGCTCGACGAAGGACGCGCGGGTCAGGTTGTATTCCTGCGGCCCGACTGTCTCCAGCACCAGGGTGGCGAGGGTGGCGCCGACCTGGGCGCTGCGCTCGGGGCTGAGCCCCCACGCGATACCGGCCAGGAAACCGGCGCGGAACGCGTCGCCGATGCCCGTCGGGTCGGCCAGCCGGGCGGCCGGGACGATCGGTACGTGCACCGTCTCGGCGCCCTTGACCTCGATGAACACGCCCTTCTCACCGTGGGTGGTGACGCGCATGCCCACCCGGTCGAGGATCTCGGCGGGGCTCCAGCCGGTCTTGGACTCGATCAGCCCGGCCTCGTAGTCGTTGCTGAAGAGGTAGGTGGCGCCCTCGACGTACTGGCGGATCAGCGGGCCGTCGGCCCAGGCGAGCTGCTGCGAGGGGTCCGCGGCGAACGGGATACCCCGGCTGCGGCACTCCTCGGTGTGGCGCAGCATCGCCTCGGGGTCGTTCGGGCTGATCACGACCAGGTCGATGGGAGCGTCGGCGCCGAGCGGGCCGAGCTCGATCTGGTTGGCCTCGGACATCGCCCCCGGGTAGAAGGAGGCGATCTGGGCCTGCTCGGAGTCGGTGGTGCAGACGAAGCGCGCGGTGTGCTGAGTCTGCGAGATCCGCACCCCCGAGCAGTCCACGTGGTGCCGCTCGAGCCACGAGCGGTAGTCGGCGAAGTCCTCGCCGGCCGATCCGACCAGCAGCGGGCGCAGCCCGAGGTTGCCGAGGCCGAAGGCGATGTTGCAGCCCACCCCGCCGCGCCGGATCTGCAGATCACCGACGAGGAACGAGAGGGACACCTTCTCCAGCTGCTCTTTCAGCAGGCTGTCGGCGAACCGGCCGTCGAAGGTCATCAGGTGGTCGGTCGCAATGGACCCGGTAACCGCGATACGCACAAGTGGGAACCTTACCCGTGCAGATGCCCCGGAATCCCTGCCCATGCCCACGATGTGCCGCGCAAAAGTGAAACCGGCCGCGCCCCAGGACGGGATACGGCCGGTTTCGTCGAACGATCAGTGGAAGCTGTCACCACATGCGCAGCTGCCCGCGGCGTTCGGGTTGTCGATGGTGAAGCCCTGCTTCTCGATCGTGTCGGCGAAGTCGATGGAGGCACCCTCGAGGTAGGGGGAGCTCATCCGGTCGACGACGACGCCGACACCGTCGAAGTCACGCACCAGGTCACCGTCGAGCGAACGCTCGTCGAAGTAGAGCTGGTACACCAGACCGGAGCAACCACCGGGCTGGACGGCGATGCGCAGGCGCAGGTCGTCGCGGCCCTCCTGCTCCAGCAGGCTCTTCACCTTGCCGGCGGCGACATCGGTGAGCAGCACACCGTGGGTCTTGGTCTCCGCGGAGGTCTGCTCGGTCTCGTTGACGGTCATGGGTAGATCTCCTGCTCGTCCGAACGGTCAGGTCGGCCAGTTCACTTGGGGGTGTGCCCATGCCCGGGCGGGCGTGAGCACCACGTCTGCACACCGATCAGCAGCGAGCCTTTCCGGGTAATTCCCGGTTCTCGCAGCGAATCTGCTGGCAGATCCACACTGAACGGCGGCGGCGTCACCGTGTCCGTGCCGTTCCAGCCTACGTCACCGGCGCGGCGACCAGGTGCGGGCCACCCGCTGGGCCCGGTCGGCCAGCCGCCCGGCCGGGTCGGCGAGCGATGCCCGCACCTCGGCCGGGTTGCGGGCCACCGGATAGGCCGACTCGACCCCGACCGTGAGCAGTTCGCGGCGCCCGACCTGGATCTGACCGGCGACCGCGACCGTAGGGACCGCCTGCTCCTGCGCGAGCCGCGCGACGGCGGTGATCACCGTGCCCCGCAGCGACTCCCAGTCCAGGTTGCCCTCACCGGTGACGACCACCCCGGCCCCCGCGAGCCGCCGGGACAGGCCCACGGCGTCCGCCACCAGCACCGCCCCGATCTCCCGGGTGGCGCCGAGCAGGAACAGCCCGAAGCCCAGGCCCCCTCCCGCGCCCGCACCGGCCAGGGCGACGAGTTTCTGCGGCTGGGCGGTGGCGTCGACCGCGGCCCGGGCGAAGTCGGCGAGGGCCAGGTCGAGTTCCTGGGCCTGCTCCGGGGTGGCTCCCTTGGCGGCCGCGTGCAGGGCGCTGACGCCCTTGAACCCGAGCAGCACCACGTCGGAGTCGGTGGCCGCGACCAGCTCGATACCGGCCAGGCGCTCGCGCAGGGGGTTGAGCACCTCCAGGTCCGCCGGGGTGATGCCGCGCAGAGCGGTGACGCCGCCGGTCAGCCGGCCGGCGAGAGCCTGGGCGCCGGGCAGGCCGAGGGCGGTGGCCAGGCCGGCGAGCAGGCCCGCACCACCGTCGTTGGTGGCCACTCCCCCGACGCCGACGACGATCCGGGTGGCCCCGGCCTCGAGCGCGGCGGCGATCAGGGTGCCCAGGCCGGTGCTGGTGGCCGTGCCGGGATCGCGCTCGGCGGGCGGCACCAGGTCGAGCCCGCAGGCCTGGGCCGACTCGAGATATGCGGTGACCTGCCCGGATTTCTCCGTTGTGACGAAAAGCACGGCGAGAGCGGGGAAACCGGCCGGACCGGTGACCTCGAGCGGGATCAGGCGGCCGTCCAGACCGGCGGCCAGGGCGTCGACGAAGCCCTGGCCACCGTCGGACAAAGGACAAAGATCCAGGTCATCGTCGGGTGCATGACGTCGCCAGCCGACGGCGAGCGCCTCCGCCGCGGCCGGGGAGGTCAGGGTGCCGGAGAAGCTGTCCGGAGCAATTACCACACGCACGCGAAAATCATGTCATGGGATGATGACCGAATGACTACGAGGACCGATGGACCGGTCGCGACGCTCGCACCGGCGTCCCTGGATCAGGGCACTCCCTCGTTCGCCGAACCGGCCTCCACCCCCGCTGCTCTGCTTCTCCTGGGTCGTGCGCAGGACCTGGGCAGCGAGCGTGGTGTGGAGTGCCCCGGCGACCTGCCTGCCGCCTCCGACCCCGACCTGGTGGCCCGGGCCCACGCCGCGCGCCAGACCCTGGGCAGCAACGCCTTCGTGCTCGGCCACCACTACCAGCGCGACGAGGTGATCGACTTCGCCGACGTCACCGGAGACTCGTTCAAGCTCGCCCGTGATGCCGCGAACCGGCCGGACGCCGAATTCATCGTGTTCTGCGGTGTGCACTTCATGGCCGAGAGCGCGGACATCCTGACCGCCTCGCACCAGCAGGTCGTGCTGCCCGACCTGGCCGCGGGCTGCTCGATGGCCGACATGGCCGCGATCGCCCAGGTCGAGGAGTGCTGGGACACCCTGGTCGAAGCCGGCATCGCCGAGGACGTCATCCCGGTCACCTATATGAACTCCTCGGCCGCGATCAAGGCCTTCACCGGTCGTCACGGCGGCACGGTGTGCACGTCGTCGAACTCGCGGGTGGCGCTGACCTGGGCCTTCGGCCGCCGTCCGGAAGGCCGGGGCAAGGTCCTGTTCCTGCCCGACCAGCACCTGGGCCGCAACACGGCGGTCTCGCAGATGGGTTTCTCGCTGGACGACTGCGTGGTCTACGACCCGCACAAGCCGATGGGTGGCCTCACCGTCGAGCAGCTGAAGAACGCCCGGATGATTCTGTGGCGCGGGCACTGCTCGGTGCACGGCCGTTTCACCGCCGAGAACGTCACCGCGGTGCGCGAGCGCGTGCCGGGCGTCAACGTGCTGGTGCACCCCGAGTGCCGGCACGACGTGGTCACCGCGGCCGACCAGGTCGGGTCGACCGAGTACATCATCCGCACGATCGAGGCGGCTCCCGCCGGTAGCTCGTGGGCCATCGGCACCGAGCTGAACCTGGTGCGGCGCCTGGCCCGCACCCACCCCGAGCTGGAGATCACCTACCTCGACCGCACGGTGTGCTTCTGCTCGACGATGAACCGCATCGACCTGCCGCACCTGGTGTGGACCCTGGAGTCGCTGGCGGCCGGGCGCAGCGTCAACCGCATCGTGGTCGACCCCGACGTCGCCCACTGGGCCCGGGTGGGCCTGGACCAGATGCTGGCCCTGCCGGGTATCTGAGACCGGGTCGGCCGGGGAAGGACCGCATGATCACGGAACCGTTTCCCGGTTCGCGATCAGGCGGTCCTTCCCCGTGCTGACTACTTCTCCGCGAGGGCCGCGAGCAGCAGGGCCTCGGCCAGGCAGGCCCGCTCGAACTCGCCCAGGTGCAGCGACTCGTTGGCGCCGTGGGCCCGGGAGTCCGGGTCCTCCACCCCGGTGAGCAGCACCGTCGACTTCGGGTAGAGCTCCTTCAGGTCGGCGATGAACGGGATCGACCCGCCGACACCGATGCTGACCGGGGCGGTACCCCAGGATTTCTCCAGGGCCCAGCGGGCGGCGTCGTAGACCGGCCCCTCCAGGTCGGCCCGGAACGACTGCCCCTGCTCGCCGTCGCCCACCTCGACCTGCGCGCCGAACGGGGCGTTGGCCTCGACGTGCGCGCGGATCGCCGCCATCGCCGCGGCCGGGTCCTGCCCGGGGGCGATGCGCATCGAGAACTTCACCGTGACGGCCGGGTTCAGCGTGTTCGACGACTCCGCCACGGTCGGCGCGTCGATGCCGATGACGGTCATCGCCGGGCGGGTCCAGATCCGCGACGTCAGCGTGCCGGTGCCGATCAGCTCCACACCGTCGAGAACGCCCGAATCCGAACGGAAGTCCGCCTCGGGGTAGTCCAGCGGCGCGCTCTCGCCCGACACCAGGCCGGCGATCGCGAGGGTGCCGTCCGGCGTCCAGAACGAGTCGAGCAGGCGCACCGTCGCCATCATGGCGTCGGGAACCGGGCCACCGTAGAGACCGGAGTGCACCGCGTGCTTGAGGGTGCGCACCGTGATCGTGCCGTCGACCAGGCCACGCAGCGTGGTGGTCAGGCCGGGCACGCCGACCTTCCAGTTCGCCGAGTCGGCCACGACGATCACGTCGGCCTCGAGGCGCTCGCGGTACTCGTGGAGGAAGGCGGAGAAGGTCGGCGAGCCGATCTCCTCCTCACCCTCGGAGAAGACGACCAGCCCGACGCCGAGCTCGTCGCCCAGCAGGCGCAGCGCGGCGATGTGGGCCATGATCCCGGCCTTGTCGTCCGCGGCACCCCGGCCATAGAGCCGGCCGTTGCGCTCGGTGGGCTCGAACGCCGGTGTCTCCCAGGCATCTTCGTCACCGGGAGGCTGAACGTCGTGATGTGCGTACAGCATCACGGTGGGGGCACCCTCGGGGCCGGGACGGCGGCCGACCACGGCGGGGCGGCCACCCTCGACCCGGAGGATCTCGACGTCGTCGACGCCGACGTCCCGCAGCAGGCCGGCGACCGCGGCCGCGCTGTCTTCCAGCGTGGACTGGTCGAACGCATCGGCAGACACGCTCCGGATCCGGACAAGTCGCTCCAGATCGGCCCGTACCGCGGGCATCAGCCCGGTCAGGCGCAGACGGAGGGACTCGACATCGGGGGAATACGGCTCGTGGCTCATCCCCCGAAACTATCCAGCAGCGACGGTGCGGCGCGAAACACCGTCGCTGCGCTGTGCGTGTGACCCACGTTCGGTCTGGATGTGAACCGGTGTGGTGTCTTCATCCGGAAGCAGGTGGCAACCGTGATGACCTCGTCGAGCTACTGCTGAAACCACTGCCCGGACCAAGTCGGCCCGGGTGCCCTACTCAGCCCAGAAGCTGTTTTCAGCCTGGCTGTTCGGCCAGGTCACGCTCGCGGTGGCCGACCGGCCGGCAGAGCCGGTCGAGCATGCCCACGAGATCTTCGGTGAAGGCGGCCGCCGCGAGCGAGTCGGCCTGGTTGGTGACCTCCCGGGCCCCGGCCGCGATGACCGAGCCGATGACCAGCAGATGAGCCTGGTTCAGCGGACGGCCGTCGGCCGACCTCAGGCCGGCCCCGCTGCGCTGCGCCCAGCCGGTGAAGCCGTTGCGCAGCACCTCGTCGAACCCGGGCGGACCGTCGCCGGTGAGGAACAACCGGGCCAGATCCCGCTCGGCCCAGGCTCCCTGGAGGAACGCCCGGGAACCGGCGGCCATCAGGGCGACCGGGTCCCACTCACCCTCCGCCATGGCCTCACGCACGGCGCCGTCGGCACGGGCGTCCTGCCTGGTCTGGAAACCGTCGTAGAGCGCGGTATACAGATCGGCCTTACCACCGAAATGGTGGTACATGCTGCCCACACTGGACCCGGCCCGCGACACCACCTCGGCAACGCTCGCATCGCTGTACCCCACGTCGGCGAACACCTGCCGAGCGGCGTGCAGCAACGCTGAGCGGGTGTCCTGGGCACGCCGCTGGATGACCGGCATCTCGACCCCCATTAGCTGTTGTTGCTCGAATACGGACAGTGCACGACACCTCGGATCCCAACGAGCCCGGGCACCGAGAGGTTCGGGCCCGGGAGCTGTCCCACGAATGCCCGTCGGGCGGGCGGGACATGCCTCCCGTTGTGCAACGCCGTGCCGTGCGTGATTCCTGACGCCCGCGGCGAACCGGCCCGGTGACGCCGCGGTCCCTCCACGCGTCGTTCCGTTGCCACCCCGTTGCTGCCGGCCCGCATTCCTCGGCCGGCCATTCCCCGCGTACGGCACCGTGCACCATCGCTGCCGACCCGCCCGGCGGGCTGCGGAAGCACGATGACCGCGGATCAACATTCCCACGTCCGGGGGGCCCTTGTCCGCTTCTTCGCACAGCCGGTTCCGGTCCGGTTCCTCTCCGTTGCCGAACCGGTGCCCCTCCCGTCCCGCACTCACCGCGAGATCCGCCGCTCGATCCGTCACCGCATCCGGAACCGGTTCGAGACCTTCCCGGGCCCGGGGGCCGGGCCCAGCACGTACTCAGGGCAGTTACCCTGATGGCGTGTTCGGACGTGACAAGACCGCCGCTCCTGAGGAGCCCCAGGCCGATCAGGTGGTCAAGGCAGGGGGCAAAGGCCGCCCCACCCCCAGCCGCCGTGAGTCGGAGGCGCGCAACCGGCGTCCCCTGATCGGTACGCCGCCGGCCCCGAAGGGGGCCACCCGGGCCGAGCGTAAGGCTGCCCGCCAGGCACGCTCCGCCGCCTCCCGCGAGGAGCGTCTCAAGGCCCGCGAGGCGATGAACCGCGGCGACGAGCGGTACCTGCCCGCCCGCGACAAGGGCCCGGCCCGCCGTTACGTGCGCGACTACATCGACGCCCGCCGCAACATCGGCGAGTACTTCCTGCCGATCGCGCTGTTCTCCCTGGTGCTCGGCATGGTGAATGTGCCGGTGCTGCGCCTGGTCTCACTGGTGCTGCTGTACGGCTTCGTGCTCGTCGTGGCCATCGACTCGTACCTGCTGCGCCGGCGTATCCAGAAGCGGGTCGACACCAAGTTCGAGGGTCGTACCGGGGTCGGGGCGCCCGGGGCCGGCACCTACGGCATGATGCGCGCGCTGCAGTTCCGCCGCGGCCGCATGCCCAAGCCGATGGTCGCGCGGGGCGAGTTCCCCTCCTGAACCGCCTCTGACCAGTGCCGACGCAAGTCTGTCGGGGGAGCGCAATAGGCTCCCCCGCATGGAGTATCGGTATCTCGGCCGCAGCGGCCTGAAAATCAGTGAGCTGACGTACGGCAACTGGATCACCCACGCGTCCCAGGTGGGCAACGACGTGGCCACCCAGTGCGTGCGGGCCGCGCTCGACGTCGGCATCACCTCGTTCGACACCGCGGACACGTACGCGAACACCGCCGCCGAGGTCGTGCTGGGTGACGCCCTGGCCTCCGAGCGCCGGGAGAGCCTGGAGATCTTCACCAAGGTCTACTGGGCCACCGGGCCCCAGGGCGCGAACGACGGCGGGCTCTCGCGCAAGCACATCATGGAGTCGATCAACGGCTCCCTGCGCCGGCTGAAGACCGACTACGTCGATCTCTACCAGGCCCACCGCTTCGACTCCGAGACCCCGCTCGAAGAGACCATGCTGGCGTTCGCCGACGTGGTGCGGTCGGGCAAGGCGCTCTACATCGGGGTCAGCGAGTGGACGGCCGACCAGATCCGGGCCGGCCGCGTGCTCGCCGACGACCTGGGCATCCACCTGATCTCGAACCAGCCGGAGTACTCGATGCTCTGGCGGGTCATCGACGACGAGGTGGTGCCCACCAGCCGTGACCTGGGCGTGTCGCAGATCGTCTTCTCACCGCTGGCCCAGGGCATCCTGACCGGCAAGTACCTCCCCGGTCAGGCCCCGCCCGCCGGGTCCCGCGCGACCGACACCAACGGGGGCGCCGACTTCATCTCCCGCTGGATGAAAGACGACGTGCTGCAGCGGGTTCAGGGCCTGGCCCCGATCGCCGCGGAGGCCGGTCTGTCGCTGGCCCAGCTCGGTGTGGCGTGGGTGCTGCAGAACCAGAACGTCGCCTCCGCCATCATCGGTGCCTCGCGGCCCGAGCAGGTGAAGGAGAACGTCAGCGCGGTCGGGGTGAAGCTCGACGCGGACCAGCTCTCCCGCATCGACGAGGTGCTCGGCGACGTCGTCAACCGCGACGCCACCTGGACCAGCCGGCGCGCGCCGAAAGGCCGCCCACCGGTCAGGCCACGCGTCTGAGAGTTCTCACCGGGGCCGGCCCGCGAACGGTGGGCCCCGGTGGGACTCCGGGTGGGACTCAGGCCAGAGGGCGCAGGCTCATCGGGCCGTAGATCTTGTCGTCGGCGTTGAACAGGTTCACCTGTTCCACACCGGCGGCGAGCAGGTCGTGCCAGCTCTCGCCGACCCAGCTCTCCGCGTCGGCCTGATTCGGGAATCCGGTGCGGGGAAGCTCCGGCCCCGTCATGACCGAGCCGTCCGCTGCCTCGTACTGCCAGGTCCATGAATTCACGTGCCTACGGTACGTGTGAATCCCGCCCCGGAGCCATCAGGTTCCGCACCTGTTCCTCCCGGTTTCCGGCGGCCGCCGGTCCGGACCGTTCGGCGAAAGAGGCGACGCATGCGGCTCACACTCACCGGAACCGGTCCGGCCGAGGGTTTCCCGGTGCCGGACTGCCCCTGCGCCGTGTGCGCCCGGGCCCGGCGCGACGGGGTCACCGCCGAGCCGGCCCGGCTCGTCTCCTCCGGCGGGTGGGAGATATCGGTGGACGGTGTGGTCACGGTGGACGATGCGGTCACCGGGCACGCTGCGGTCACCTCCGGCGGAACGGTCGACACGGGCCGGCCCGCAAGCTTCGCGACCGGCGCTCCCGCCCCGAACCCCCGGACCGGTGTCGCCCCGGACACCCCGGACAGCCACGCCGGTAAGAGCAGCGAGCCTCACCCCGGCACGTCCCGGCACTCCACCGGCGCCTCGCACGAGCTCGGGCCGGGAGAGGTTCTGACGCTCGACCGCCCGGCGCGCGGCACCCGATTCGAGGCCCTGGGCGAGGGTGTCGTCCTGATCCGCACCGCCGACCTGACCGTGGTGTGGGCACCGCAGGCGGGCGAGATCAGCGACTCCACGCTCGACGCGCTCGCAGCCCTGCTGCCTGCCCCTCTCCCGACCGCCCCCCGGACAGTGAGCCGGCCACCCGACGCCCTGGTGCTGGGGCCCGAGCCGGAGTCCTCCGCACCGCCCGGGGAGATGCCGTCGCTGGGCTGTGCCCGCACGATCGCCCGGTTGCGGGCCCGCGGAGTGATCGGCCGGCGCACCCGTTGCCTGCTCGTCGGGTTCGGGCACCGTGAGACCCATCCGGCCCGGCTCCAGGCCTGCCTGCCCGCCTGGGGGGCCGAGCTGGCCGTCGCCGGAACCGCTCCCGGCCTCCCGCATCCGCAGCACTCCCCGCTCCCGCACCTCGGGCGCGTCCTCGTGCTCGGTGGGTCGGGATCGGGCAAGTCCGCGTTCGCCGAGCAGTTGCTGTCCGCGGCCCCCCAGGTGGTCTACCTGGCCACCGGCCCGAAACCCGGGCGGTCCGGTGAGGAGACCGCGTCCACCGGCGACGACTCGTCCCCCACCGAGCACCCCGAGGACGACGAGTGGGCCTCCCGGGTGCGCAGGCACCAGGAACGGCGCCCCGGCTGGTGGAGCACGCTGGAGACCATCGATGTCGCCGGACCCCTGACCGGCGACGGCCGGGCGATCCTGCTGGACTCGGTGGGCACCTGGCTCAGCGGCGTCCTCGACCGCTGCGGCGCGTGGGACGACCGGCCGGGCTGGAAGGAACAGCTCGACGCCGAGACCGCGGCCCTGCTCACGGCCTGGCGCGAGTGTCCGGGACCGCTGGTGGCCGTGTCCGACGAGGTGGGCTGGTCGATCGTGCCGTCGACGGAGTCGGGACGGCTGTTCCGCGACCAGCTCGGGCGGCTCAACGGCAAGCTGGCCGAAGCCAGTGAAGACGTCCACGTCATCGTCGCCGGACGGTTGCTGCGGGCGGACGCGTGAGCGCCGGGCCCGGTTCACCGGCCCCGTGCGGCAGCACCGCTCCGGGACCGTCATGATGGGCGCCGTGCAGGTGGATGAACTCAACCGGATCGCGGCCCTCGTCACCACGCCCGACGGATCGCCGGGCGGTATGCGGGCCCGGCCGCGGGGCGGTGTGCCCTCGCCGGGCGGTGACCGGCTCGACGAACTGACCCGGTGGTGGGCCGGAGTGGTCGGCCGCGAACTCCCCCGGCGGGTCGAGCACTTCTGGCTGCCGCACACCGGCACCGCCGGGCCGGTGCGCTCGCAGGTCGTGCTGCACCGCTTCACCGCGCCCCGCGAGGCACAAGATGCCATCGACTGGGGCCTGGCCACCGCCGACGACGCCGTGGACGACGGCACCGACCTGATCCTGCTCAGCATCCCCGCCCGCCCGGACGACATCGCCTGGCAGGTCGCGGCGGCGCAGGTGCTCGGGCTGGACGCGGTCGAGGCGATGGGCTGGCCCACCCCGGGCCTGACCGACCGCACCTGGATCGAGCGGGTCACCCGGATCCGCGACGGTCTGAAGGCCGTGCACGGCAACCGTAAAGACCCGCTGCGTCTGCTCCAGCTCCTGGAACACCGAGAGCTGCTGGCCGGCACCGGTCTGCTGTTGCAGGCCGCCGCGCGCCGCACTCCCGCGATCATCGACGGCCCGATCGCCACCACGTGCGCCCTGCTCGCCGCCCGCCTGGCCCCCGCCGCCCGCAGCTGGTGGCTGGCCGCCGACTCCGGCGGTGCCGCGCTCACCCGCCGGATGCTCGAGGAACTACGCCTCGTCGCCGTCACCGACCTCGGCCTGGACGACGGCGACGGCACCGGCGCCCGGCTGACCCTCCAGCTCCTCGAGACCGCCGTGCTGCGGGCGCAGGAACGCAACGACGAAATTGAGGACGACTCCTCTGCTTCCGCCGGCATCGAACCGGCCGCCGGGGTCGGGGAAGCAGGAGTGACCGAGGCCCGGCCGGCGGAAGAGACGCTGGTCACCGAGGAAACGCCGGCCACCGAGGCGTCGGCCACCGGACGGACGCAGGAGCCGGACGCCGCGGCGATCGACGGTGCGGCGATCGACGCTGCGGCGATCGACGGTGCGGACTTCGTGAGCGCGCTACCGGATCCGGACTTCGACGGCGGGTCCACCTTCGCGGCGATCCCCGACCCGGACGAGCAGGCGACGCCGGATCCCGCCGTCCCCAGTAACCCCGGCGTCGCAGACCACCCACCGGCCGACGCAGCAGACCGCGAGCCCCTGCCCGACGAGTCCGATCTGGCCCCAGGGCCGCCCCCGGGCACCGCATCCGACACCAGCCGCCCCACCGGCAACGGCGAACGGCGCTGAGTGCCCGAGTCGCGCAATGCCGCGGGCTCTCCCGGGAGCACCCTGACTGATGCCCTGAGGCTCGCGTTCGGGACCTTGACCGCGTTCCCTGTCCCCCCACCGACCACCGTCGCCCCACCCGTCCCGGGCCGGGCCATGGCCCTCGCTCCGCTGGCGGGGGTCGTCCCCGGACTGACCGGCTGGCTGGTGGCGTTCGGGGCGATCCGGCTGGGCCTCACCCCCCTGGTGGTGGCCGTGCTGGTGGTGGGGGTGTTCGCGCTGAGCACGCGGGCACTGCACCTGGACGGTCTGGCCGACACCGCCGACGGTTTCACCGCGAGCTACGACCGCGACAAGGCACTGACCGTGATGCGGCGCGGCGACAGCGGACCGGCCGGTGTGGTGATGGTCGTGATCGTGCTGATGCTCCAGGTCACCGCCCTGAACCAGGTGCTGGTGACCGCCGGCATCAGCACGGTCGCGGTCGGCTGGCGCAACGAGCTGGCGGCCACGTTCGCCGTGGTGACCGTGGCGGTGACGGCCCGGGTCGCGATCCCGGTGATCTGCCGTTCGGGTGTTCCCCCGGCCCGGCCGGAGGGTCTGGGGGCGATGGTCGCCGGCGCCGTGCCGAACCCGCTGCTGGCGACCTGCCTGATCGTGACCGCCCTGGTCACCGCCTGGTCCGGGTGGGCCGCCGGGCTGACCTGGTGGGCCGGGCCGGTGGCCGTCGGGGCGACCGTCGTCGCAGCTGCGGTGCTGGTGCGGCGCTCGACGAGGCGCCTGGGCGGCATCACCGGCGACATCATCGGCGCGGGCGTGGAGATCGGCACGGCGGTGGCTGCGCTGGCCCTGATCGCGTCCACCCACGCAAGCTGAGACGCGTCCTCAATTCCGGGTAGTGGTCGCCCCCTACGCACGGCGGGCACCCGGGCGGAACCATGTTCTGCGGTCCGACCGGGGACAGGCCTAGGATTCTCGACGGAAAGCCCGTTGACGTCGAAGGATTCTCGTTGCCCACGCTCAGTGTCACCGCCAAGGAAGCTGTCAGTCAGTCCGCCGATGCCCTCGTCATCGGGGTCGGCACCAACAAGGCCGGTGCCGTGCTCGCCGGGGCGCCGGCCCTCCCCGCACCGGTGCGCACGGCGCTGACCCAGGCGGTCAAGGCCGTGGGCGCCACCGGCGCCAAGGGCACGCTGCACCGCATCCCGCCCGTGGCCGGGGTGTCCGCCAAATCGGTGGTCCTCGTCGGCCTCGGCGCACCGGCGCAGATCGACCACGAGACCCTGCGCCGCGCCGCCGGTGCCGCCACCCGCGAGCTCGCGGGCCTGGCCAAGGTCGTGTTCGGTCTGCCCACCACCACGGGTGAAGACGTCACGGCGGTCGCCGAGGGCGCCCTGTTCGGCGCCTACGCGTACAACCGCTACCGCACCGGTGACTCGGTCAGGACGCCCGTCGGCACGATCGTCGTGTCCGCCCCGGCCGCCGCGAACACCGCCGCCCGGGCCGGGATCCGCCGCGCCAAGGTGCTCGCCGACGCCGTGCACGGCACCCGTGACCTGATCAACGCGGCGCCGATCGACCTGTTCCCGGCCCAGTTCGCCGACGACGCCCAGCGCGTGGTCAAGGACCTGCCGGTCACGGTCACCGTGCTCGACGAGAAGAAGCTGCTCAAGGGCGGTTACGGCGGCCTGATCGGGGTCGGCCAGGGCTCGTCGCGCCCGCCGCGCCTGGTGAAGCTGGAGTACAAGCCGGCCGGCGCCGCCACCCACGTCGCACTTGTCGGCAAGGGCATCACGTTCGACTCCGGCGGTATCTCGATCAAGCCCGCCGCGAGCATGGACGACATGAAGAGCGACATGTCGGGTGCGGCCGCGGTGCTGCACGCGGTCGCCGCGATCGCCGAGCTCCGCCTGCCCGTGCACGTCACCGGCTGGCTCGCGCTCGCCGAGAACATGCCCTCCGGCACCGCCCAGCGTCCCTCCGACGTGATCACGATCCGCGGCGGCCGCACGGTGGAGGTGCTCAACACCGACGCCGAGGGCCGGCTGGTGCTCGCCGACGCGATCGTCGCCGCCGGTGAGACGAACCCCGACGTGATCGTCGACATCGCCACCCTGACCGGTGCGCAGATCGTGGCGCTCGGCAGCCGCACGTCCGCGATCATGTCCAACGACGACGACCTGCGGAACCTGGTGCACACCGTGTCCGGCGAGGCCGGTGAGGCCTTCTGGCCGATGCCGCTCCCGCCGGAGCTGCGTCCCAGCATGGACTCCCGGGTCGCCGACATCGCGAACATCGGCGAGCGGTTCGGCGGCATGCTGGTCGCCGGGCTGTTCCTGAAGGAGTTCGTGCCGTCCACCGACGACGGCGCGCAGACCCCGTGGGCGCACCTGGACATCGCCGGCCCGTCGTACAACACGGGTTCCGCCTACGGCTACACGCCGACCGGTGGCACCGGGCACGGCGTGCGCACGATGGTGGCGCTGTGCGAGTCGCTGGCGACCACGCCGCTGCGCTGAGTCCGGTCACCGCCCTCTCATGACTGCCGGCCCGGCCGGTACCGGCCGGGCCGGCAGTCATGTTTGAGGACGATCTGGTCGCCTATTGCGGCCAGGGTGGCAGTTCGGTGTCTTCCACCGGCTGCGGCTCGCCCCGCTTGGCGCGCGCGTTCCAGTCCCGCATGCGCTGCGGGTAACCCACCTGCTGAATGTCGTAGACCGGGATCATCAGTCGCTCCGACAGCTCGCGCAGTACCCCGGGGTGCAGCACCCGGCGCCTCGTCCACTCCCCCGTCGACGCGATGAGCAGCACCGTCGGCGGGTTCATCGTGGTGGCGGGCTCGACGAACGCCTCCACCCCACGACGGGTCCGGATGAACTCCTCGAGGTGCTCACGCACCCGGTTCACCTCGGCCCGCTGCTCGGCCCGGCTCTCCACCGGGGCCGCCTTACGTCGTGAAAACCAGCCCATGCGCCACCTCCCTCACCGGGCGAGAGTTTCTCACGCGACTCCTCACCTTTTCTCCCACCGTCAACGATGCGCCCGGCGGCACCGTTCCCGATCGCCGGCCCACCGGGCTGCTACCGGCCCTGGACCTGCCCATGATCATGGCGTGGATCGGGGGCCGGGCGTTCATCAGGCCCACCGGTCCCGGGGCCCTCCGGACGCCACCGAAAGCGACGACCGGCCCGTTCGGTACCGGGGTGTTTGTGTCCCACGACTCATTGACGTGACGAATGACGCGGCCCGGGCACGCCGGATCCGACGTGACCACCCATCCCGGTGATGACAGGATGGCGGGAGGCTCACCGGCAACCAGGGCGCCGGTGGCGTTGAAACGCGAGGGAGCACCCAGGTGTCCGAATCCGGCCCCGGCCAGATCCACGACGTTGTGATCCTCGGAGGCGGCAGCGGCGGTTACGCCGCGGCACTGCGTGCTTCCCAGCTGGGTCTCGACGTCGTGCTGATCGAGAAGGACAAGGTCGGCGGCACCTGCCTGCACCGGGGGTGTATCCCGACCAAGGCCCTGCTGCACGCGGCCGAGGTCGCCGACTCGGCCCGCGAGAGCGAGCGCTTCGGGGTCAAGGCGAGCTTCGAGTCGATCGACATGCCTGGTGTGAACAAGTACAAGGACGGCGTCATCGGCCGCCTGTACAAGGGCCTGCAGGGTCTGGTCTCCGCTGCGAAGGTGACCTACATGGAGGGCGAGGGCCGGCTGGTCGCGCCCGGTACGGTCGAGGTCGCGGGCACCCGCTACCAGGGCCGCAACGTCGTCCTGGCGACCGGTTCGTACTCGCGCTCGCTGCCCGGCCTGGACATCGGCGGCCGGATCGTCACCAGTGACCAGGCCCTGAACCTCGACTCCGTCCCGCAGAGCGTCATCGTGCTCGGCGGCGGCGTGATCGGGGTCGAGTTCGCCAGTGTGTGGCGGTCGTTCGGCGCCGAGGTGACGATTGTCGAGGCGCTGCCGAGGCTCGTTCCCGCGGAAGACCCGGCCGCGTCGAAGGCCCTTGAGCGGGCCTTCCGCAAGCGTGGCATAGCGTTCAGGACAGGGATCCGGTTCTCCGGGGCCCAGCAGGACGACGAGGGAGTCACCGTCTCGCTGGAGTCCGGTGACACCCTGCGGGCGGATCTGCTGCTGGTCGCGGTCGGGCGGGGCCCGAACGCGGACGGTTTCGGTTACCAGGAGGCGGGGGTGAACATGGACCGGGGCTTCGTGCTCACCGACGAGCGGCTGCGCACGAACGTGGAGGGAATCTTCGCGGTCGGCGACATCGTCCCGGGGCTCCAGCTCGCCCACCGTGGTTTCGCCCAGGGCATCTTCGTCGCCGAGGAGATCGCCGGGCTGGCCCCGGCCCCCCTGGTCGAGTCAGGCATCCCCCGGGTCACATACTGCGACCCGGAGGTCGCCTCGGTCGGACTGACCGAGGCACAGGCGCGCGAGCGTCACGGCGACGACAACGTGCAGACCTACGAGTACAACCTGGCGGGCAACGGCAAGAGCCAGATCCTGGCCACCGCCGGCTTCGTCAAGCTGGTCCGCCAGAAGGACGGCCCAGTGCTGGGTGTACACATGGTCGGCGCACGGGTCGGGGAACTCATCGGGGAGAGCCAGCTGATCGTCAACTGGGAGGCCTTCCCGGAAGAGGTCGCCCAGCTGGTGCACGCCCACCCCACCCAGAACGAGGCTCTGGGCGAGGCGCACCTCGCACTCGCCGGGAAGCCGCTCCACGCGCACGCCTGACCGCCCTCACAGCACGACCTGAAAACAAATGTGCACCACCAGATGTACCCGCTCTCCCAGTACCCCGAGCGGTTGACCACAACACTTCAACGGCGCCATTGACGCCGACGAAACACGAAGGAGAGCGGAGAACAGATGTCGGACTCCGTGCAGATGCCCGCGCTGGGTGAAAGCGTCACCGAAGGCACCGTGACCCGGTGGCTGAAGCAGGTGGGTGAGCGGGTCGAGGTCGACGAGCCCCTGCTGGAGGTCTCGACCGACAAGGTCGACACCGAGATCCCCTCGCCGTTCGCGGGTGTGATCGAGCAGATCCTGGTCTCGGAGGACGAGACCGTGGAGATCGGCGCTCAGCTCGCCGTCATCGGTGACGGCTCCGGTGGTGGTTCTGCCCCCGCGCAGGAGACCCCGGCCGCAGCCCCGGCTGCCGCCCAGCCCGAGCCTCAGGCCGCTCCCGAGCAGCCCGCTGCCCCCGCCCCAAAAGACTCCTCCGCCTCTTCCGACGGTGGAGAGGGCACCACGGTCTCGATGCCGGCCCTCGGTGAGAGCGTCACCGAAGGCACCGTCACCCGCTGGCTGAAGCAGGTCGGTGAGTCGGTCGAGGTCGACGAGCCCCTGCTCGAGGTCTCGACGGACAAGGTCGACACCGAGATCCCCTCGCCTGTCGGCGGCACCGTGCAGAAGATTCTGGTGAACGAGGACGAGACCGTCGAGGTCGGTGCCGCCCTGGCGGTCATCGGCTCCGGCGCCGCGGCCCCGGCTGCACCCGCTGCCCCGGCCCAGCCCGCTGCCGCTCCGGCACCGGCTCCGGCGCCCACTCCGGCACCGGCTCCCACTCCGGCACCGGCCGCTGCTCCGGCTCCGGCCGCTGCTCCGGCTCCGGCGGCCGCCCCGGCCCCCGCTGCCGCTCCGGCCCCCTCGGCTGCTCCGGCCGAGTCCAACGGCTCGTCGCAGGACGGCCCGGGTTACGTCACCCCGCTGGTGCGCCGCATGGCCGCCGAGCAGGGTGTGGATCTCTCCGCCATCACCGGTACCGGTGTCGGCGGACGGATCCGCAAGCAGGACGTGATCGACGCCGCAAAGGCCAAGGAGACCAGCCCGCCGGCTGCTCCCGAGGCCGCCCCGGCCCCGGCGGCCGCTGCTTCCCCGAGCGCCCCGGCCAAGCCGAAGCAGATCCAGGTCTCGGAGCTGCGCGGCACCACCGAGAAGATGTCGCGTCTTCGCAAGGTGCTCGCCAAGCGCATGGTCGAGTCGCTGCAGACCTCCGCCCAGCTGACCAGCGTGGTCGAGGTCGACGTCACCCGGATCGCGCGCCTGCGCGACCGGGCCAAGGGCCCGTTCCTGGCCCGCGAGGGCGTGAAGCTCTCGTTCATGCCGTTCTTCGCCCTGGCCGCGATCGAGGCGCTGAAGCAGCACCCGAAGCTCAACGCCAGCATCGACGGCGAGAACGTGGTTTACCACGCGCAGGAGAACCTGGCGATCGCCGTGGACGCCGAGCGGGGTCTGACCGCGCCGGTCATCCAGAACGCCGGTGACCTCAACATCGCCGGTCTGGCCCGCAAGATCGTCGATGTCGCCGAGCGCACGCGCACCAACAAGCTCAGCATGGACGACCTGGCCGGCGGCACGTTCACGCTGACGAACACCGGCAGCCGCGGCGCCCTGTTCGACACGCCGATCCTGTTCCCGCCGCAGACCGGCATCCTCGGCACCGGTGTCGTGGTCAAGCGCCCGGTCGTGGTGAAGGACGCAGACGGTGCGGAGAGCATCGGCATCCGCTCAATCGTCTACCTGGCGCTGTCGTACGACCACCGCCTGGTCGACGGCGCCGACGCCGCCCGGTTCCTCGGCACCATGAAGTCCCGGCTCGAAGAAGGCGCCTTCGAGGGCGACCTCGGTCTCTGAGAATCTCACCTCGGAGAACGGCTCTGACCGAACGGCCGGTTCCTGTCCCCTTCGGGACGGGGGCGGCCGTTCGGCCTTTGCCTGCTCGGCGGGCGGGATCGCCGGCGGCACGGCAGGCTGGACCATCCGGGCCTGCCCGGAAAGACATTCCCTGAGAACGCAAAGGACACACCCATGAAGGTCGCGGTCACCGGCTCGCACGGCCTGATCGGCTCCGCCCTCGTCGAGCGCCTGAGCGCGCGCGGGGACGAAGTGATCAAGCTGGTGCGCTCAACTCCCTCCGGACCCGGTGAGGTGCAGTGGGACCCGGCCGGCGGCAGCGTCGACCTGGCCGGCCTGGCCGGCGTCGAGGGCGTGGTGCATCTGGCCGGCGCCGGCGTGGGTGACCACCGCTGGACAGCCGCGTACAAGCGTGAGATCCGGGACTCCCGGGCCCTGGGTACGCGCACCCTGGTCCGGGCGCTGACCGCGCTCGAGACCCCGCCCCGGGTGCTCGTGAGTGGTTCGGCCATGGGCTACTACGGCGAGCGCGGCGAGGAGATCCTCACCGAGCAGTCCGGACCGGGCGAGGGTTTCCTGGTCAGCGTGGTCGAGGTGTGGGAGGCCGAGGCCGCTCCCGCGGCCGACGCCGGAATCCGGGTCGTGCACCCGCGCTTCGGGCTGGTCATGGCCCGGAACGGCGGCGCCTTCAAGCAGTTGCTGCTGCTCGCGAAGCTCGGTCTGGCCGGGCCGATGGGCAACGGACGCCAGTGGTGGAGCTGGGTCACCCTGCCCGACGCCCTCGCCGCCCTGGAACTCATGCTCGACGGCGACCTGACCGGCCCGGTGAACGTGGTCGGCCCCGAGCCCGCCCGCAACGTCGACGTGATGAAGGCCGTCGCCGGGGCCCTGCACCGCCCCGCGCTGGTACCCGCCCCCGCCTTCGCCCTCAAGGCCGTGCTCGGGGAGTTCGCCGGTGAGGTTCTCGCCAGCCAGCGGGTGGACCCGGGAAAGCTGCGCGCCGCGGGCTTCCGGTGGGAGCACGACACCCTCGCCAAGGCCGCGACCTGGACCGCCGGTCAGTAGTCCGCCCGGACCTGGCCCGGGCCTTCACTCGGGGACACCGGCCAGGGCCTTCACTCGGGGACACCGGCCAGGGCCTTTCCGCGACACCGCCGGATCTGCGGACGCAGGACACCTCGCTCGGGTCACCCAGCCAGGTGACTTTCGGTCCGCTCGCTCCGCGCACCGCCCAGGTCGTCTCCCGGGCAACGTCAGGAGACCGTCTTCGCCGCCGCACATCACTCGCCGTTGCGGATGTCGTACACCCGCCAGCGCCCGGCCCCTTCCTCCGCCGGACCGACCGCGCGGAGTGTGAACACCAGCGGTGCCGCCTCGGCCGGGGGCACACCGGCGGAGAAGTCACCGCTCACGCGTACCTGCCGATGGGCCGTGGTGCTGACCACGGCGCGCACCTGTGCCGTGCTGTCCCCCGCCGTCAGCACCTCCACCCGACCGAACCGGTAGTCCAGGGCCTCCAACCGGTACCCATTGCGACGCAGGCGTTTCAACAGCCCCTGATCGGCTCCTTCGGCGGGCGAACCCGGATCGTCGGCCAGAGCCAGCTTCTGCTGCGACACCATCTCGAACGCCTGCGCCCGGGCCCGGCCGATCCGGGTGAGGGCCTCGGCCAGTTCGACGTCGAGCGGTTCCCTCTGCCGGATCCCGCCTTGCCTGGCTCCCCCTGGCCCGGCCTCTCCCTGCCCGGTCCTCTCCTGCCCGGTCCTCTCCTGCCTGGCTCCTTCCCGCCGGCTCCCTCCCTGCTGAACCTCCGCCTCGGTGAGCCGGACCGACGGAGCCTTGGCGGTGTCTTCCGGCCGGCTCCCGTTCGCCGTGGCCGGACCCTCACCCGTCGCCCGCAGCATGTGCCGGCCCACCCCCGCCGTGACGGCGCCGAGCAGGCCGACCGCCGCCAGGAGGGCCAGCAATCGGGTCATCGGGACCGTTCGCCGCGCCGGAGCAACCTCTGGGAGAGGAACTTTCGCTGCGCCAAGGACGCTCTGACGGGGTGGCGGAACCCGGCGCGTCGTCAGCACTTGTACGGGCGGAGCGCCGGCCCCGCTCTTCAGCCGGATCGGTGCGGGACGAGCCGCCCGCCACGCCAGATCGGCGAACTCGGCCAGGCCGGGCCGCTGTTGCGGATCCGTCGCCAGACAGCGTGCCAGCACCTGGCGCAGATCGTCGGGCGGCTCGGTCGGGTCGACCGTATCGACCGAGCCGACCTCGGGTGGATGGACCGGCGAATGGCCGGTCAAGGCGAACCAGCACGACGCCGCCAGGGCCCAGACGTCCGCGGCGCGCAGGACCGCAGCATCCACCGGACCGTCTCCAGCCTCCGCCGCCGCTGGATCTGTGAAACCGGGTGTGCCCCAAAGATCTTCATGACGCTCACCCAGTATCCGGGCCACCCCCAGATCGCCCAGCCGCGGGCAGCCGTCGGCCGCCAGCAGGATGTTGCCCGGCGAGACATCACCATGGGTGAGCCCACTCCGGTGAAGGTGCTCCAGGGCGGAGACCATCGGGATGACCACGGTGACGACCTCTTCCGGCGTCAGCGGGCCCCGGGCCGCCACCAGCGCGGCGAGACTGCCGCCGCCGGCGAGGTCGAGCACGAGCGCCAGGCGGTCGTCGGGAAGCACGACCACCCGCTGCATCCTCACGATGTGCGGGTGCTCGATGCGGGAGAGCAGGGCAGTCTCGTACTCCGGGCCGGAAAACGATTGCTCGGAGCCGAATTCGACCGGGTCGCGGCGGCGGCCGATCTTCAGCGCCACCTCGTCGCCCAGGACCAGGTCTTCCGCTCGCCAGACCTCGCCGTGCGCGCCGAATCCCAGCAGCACGGACAGGCGGAAGCCGGGCACCTCGGGCGGTTCGGCGAAGGGCGTGAGATCCATGCCGCCACTGTGCCCCGAAGTACCGACTGCCCGTTTTGGATATCCACAGGGGCCCGGTTATCCACAGGCCCGAGAGGCCGCCCTTGCCGGAGCCGCCGAACCTGACATGCTTCGAGGCGGAAACGCATCGCTGACAACGAGCACCGGAGGCCGCCGTGTCCGAGCAGAGCCCACCGCAGACCGTACCGCCGCGCGACCTACCCACGGCGGCCGATGTCGTCGTGGTGGGTGCGGGTCTCGCCGGTCTGGCCTGCGCCCGGCAGCTCTCCCGCCGGGGTATCGACGTGGTCGTGCTGGAAGCCTCCGACGCTCCCGGTGGCCGCGTCCGCACCGACGTGGTCGGCGGTTTCCTCTGCGACCGGGGTTTTCAGCTGCTCAATCCCGCGTATCCCGAGGTACGCCGGGCGCTCGACGTCGGCGCACTGCGACTGCAGTCCTTCCCGGCCGCCCTGGTGGTCACCGGATCGCGTGGCCGCCAGGTCCTGGCCGACCCGCGTCGCTCCCCCGGCCTGCTGCCGCTCACCGCCGCCGGTCTGGTCCGCGAGCGCACCGGAAGCTGGCGCGAGAAGGCCGCTTTCGTCCGGTGGGCACTGGAGGCCGCCCAGAAAGACCCGGAAAGGCTGCTGTCCGAGCCGGATCTGCCCTGGGGCGAAGCGCTCGCCCGGCGCGGGGTCGACGGCGAACTGCGCAACCGGGTGGTCGTGCCGTTCCTGGCCGGGGTGCTGGGTGAGGACGCCGGGGTCACCTCGCACCAGTTCGTCCAGTTGCTGGTGCGGTCGTTCGTGCGGGGCACGCCGGCGGTGCCGTGGCGCGGCATGCGAGCCGTACCGGAACAGCTGGCCGCCCAGGTGCCCAGCATCCACTACGGGGTACGGGCCGGGTCGGCCGGTCCCGGGCTCGTGCGGTCCGAGGCCGGTGACATCCAGGCCCGGGCCGTGGTGGTGGCGACGGATCCGAGCAGTGCCACCGCCCTGCTGGACCTGCCCGCGGTGCAGTCGCGCGGCCTCACCACCTACTGGCACGCGGCCCCCGAGGCCCCCACCCGCTCCGGCGCCCTGCACGTCGACGGCGAGCGGCGCGGCCCGGTGGTCAACACCATCGTCATCAGCAACCGGGCCCGCAGCTACAGCCCGGACGAACGAGCCCTGATCGCGACCACGGTGCTCGGCGGAGACCCGGACCTCAGCACCGAGCGCGCGGTCATGGCCCAGCTCGGCGAGATCTACAGCCGGCCCACGCACTGGTGGGAGCTGGTCCGGCGCGACGCCGTGCCCGAAGCCCTGACGGCCATGCCCGCACCGCTCCAGGTGCGCAGGCCGGTCGCCCTGGGCGAAGGGGTCTTCGTGACGGGCGACCACCGCGACACCGCCTCGCTCCAGGGCGCTCTGGTCTCCGGCCGCCGCACCGCCGACGCGGTGCTGGCCGATCTGGGCCTGCCCGCCGTCCCCCGGGAACCACTCAGAACCAGATGAACGGCTCCCCAGGTCGGTGGCACGGGCCAGTACAGGCCGCCCGGCCCCGTTCGTTCCGGTCCTGCGCCCGACCGGACCGGGGCCCGGGTCTGAGCGGGGCCCGGGTCTGAGCGGGGCCCGGGTCTGAGCGGGGCCCGGGTCTGAGCGGGGCCCGGGTCTGAGCGGGAAGCCTGCTGCGCTACTGCACGACCATCCGCCGGACCAGCCCGTCACGGAACCAGTACCGGTGGCGGAGCTCGTACTGATCGGCCAGGACCTCACCGCCCAGACCGCGCACCTCGTGCTCGACCACGGCCACGATCTCGTCGTCGGTGGCACCGGGTTCGAAGTCCGTCGGCACGGCCTGGGGGTCGGAGACCGCGAACTGGCCCTGCCAGTACTCGCGGATCTCGTCCTTGCCCCGCAGGACCCTGCCCCCGGGCAGGTCGGGCCATTCCACGTCGTCCGTCATCATTGACAGCAGCCCCTCGACGTCCCGCCCGTTGAAGCAGCGGTACGCGTCGATCAGAAGCGCCTTGCGAGCGTCCATGGTCCACCAGCGTAGTGATCTTCCCTGAGCATCCGTGCCCGTGCTCACAGATCACCCGGCCGATCCGGCCCCGAACGCCGCGTAGGCTCGACGGCATGGGTTCGCTGCGGATCGAGCATCTGGGTTTCGGCGCCGGCGCCGTGGAGTACACGGCCGGCTGGGAACGTCAGCGTGAGGTCCATGCCGAGGTCGCGGCGGGAGCCGACGACACCGTGCTGCTGCTCGAGCACCAAGCGGTCTACACCGCGGGCAGACGCACCGAGCCGCACGAGCGTCCGTTCGACGGCACCCCGGTGATCGACGTCGACCGCGGCGGCAAGATCACCTGGCACGGTCCGGGCCAGCTGGTCGGCTACCCGATCGTCCACCTGGCCAAGCCGGTCGACGTGGTGGCCTACGTGCGCCGCATCGAGCAGCTGATCATCGACGTCTGCGCCGGAATCGGCGTGCACGGCACCCGGGTCGAGGGCCGTAGCGGCGTCTGGATCCCGGCGGGCGCGGGCCGGCCGGAGCGCAAGGTGGCGGCCATCGGCATCCGCGTCGCGCGCGGCGTCACCATGCACGGCTTCTCCCTGACCTGCGACTCCGACCTGGGCGCCTTCGGTCAGATCGTGCCCTGCGGCATCGCCGACGCCGGGGTGACCTCGCTCAGCGCCGAGGCCGGCCGCGTCGTCACCGTGCAGGAGATGCTGCCCCTGATCGAGGCCGCCCTGCCCGACGGCGACCTGCCCGGTCACCACCACCGGCGCGTACCGAAGAACCGGAAGCCCGACGCCCCGAAGATCGAGACGATCAGCGGCGCCATCAGCACTCTGACCCAGGAACTGAGCCGGTCGCCGCGCTGAGTGCGGCGACCCCGGAGGCCAGCCACCTTCGGTTCACCATCAGGCGATCCCCCTGCTTCCGGCCGCGATCAGGCAGACCTCCCCCGGGAAAGTTTGCCTATCACGCTCAAGAGAACGGGCGAGTGTTCGCGCCCCTGCACGACTACTGCGCGCCTTCAAAGCAACACTCCAACAGACTAAGGTCAACCTAACCAGCCGCTGGCTCCCACCCCGCCCGCTCGCTATCATCGGCACATGGCGATACCAACCGGGCTGACCAATGCCGCACACGGACAGAAGGCCAGCGCCGCCTCCCCCGAGGGCGATGAGGACGTGACCGCGGCGGCCTACCTCTTCCGCACCCTCGGCGACCCGACCCGGTTGCTGATCCTTCGCCATCTGGCCCGCGGCGAGCACCGAGTCGTCGATCTGATGTCCCACCTCGGCCTGGCCCAGTCCACGGTCTCCGGTCACCTGGCCTGCCTGCGCGACTGCGGCCTGGTGCAGTCCCGGGCCCGGGGCCGGGCGTCGCTGTACTCGCTGGCCCGGCCGGAGCTCCTGGCCCTGTTCGGCGCCACCGAGTCGTTCCTGGAGGCCACCGGCGAGCGCGTCGTCCTGCACCACACCTCGGTGCGCGCCCGCACCGGCCACGAGCACGACGGCCCGCACGATCACGCCCAGCCGCGCAACGGCGAGCCGCGCCCCGGGCTTGAACTGGCCCACGAGAACGTGGAGCGCACCGCATGACCACGCATCCCGGCCAGGAGCACGAGCCCCGTCACGACCACGAGCACGGGACGACGAGACGAACGTCCTGCGGTCCCGGCGGTCTGAAGGCTCCCTGCGCCCCGGAGAGCAAGGCCCCGAAACCCGAGAACGACGACGCGGGCCATGGTCACGGACATGGGCACGGACACGCCCTTCCGCGGGGAGCGGGAGCCCGCAAACGCCTGTCCCTCGTACTGGGCCTCACCGTCGCGGTGCTGATCCTGGAGACGATCGGCGCAGTGGTCACGGGCAGCCTCGCCCTGCTGGCCGACGCCGGGCACATGCTCACCGACACCGCCGGCCTGACCCTGTCGCTGATCGTCGCGATGCTCGCCGAGCGCCCGCCCACGGCCCGGCTGACCTGGGGCTGGAAGCGGGCCGAGGTGCTGTCCGCAGCGCTTCAGGCCACCGCACTGCTGGCGATCGGCGTCTACATCCTGGTCGAGGGCGTGCAGCGGCTGATCGACCCGCCCGAGGTCGCCAGCGCCGGGATGATCGTGTTCGGGGCGATCGGCCTGGCGGCCAACGCCGCGGCGATCCTGATCCTGCTCAAGGGGCAGGCCGAGAACATGAACACCCGCGCGGCCTTCCTCGAGGTGGTGAACGACGCGCTGGGCTCGGTCGCCGTGCTGATCGCGGCGGCGGCCATCTGGATCACCGGCTGGGACCGCGCCGACGCCGTGGCCTCGATCCTGATCGGATCGCTGATCCTGCCCCGCTGCTGGATGCTGCTGCGCCAGGCGGTGACGGTGCTGCTGGAGGCCACCCCGATGACGGTCGACCTGGACGAGGTGCGCACCCACGTGCTCGGGGTGCCGCACGTGCGCGGGGTGCACGACCTGCACGCCTCGATGGTCGCGACCGGCCTGCCGATCCTGTCGGCACACGTGGTGGTCGAGGACGACTGTTTCCACGACGGGCACCTCACCGTGATGCTCGACGAACTCCAGAGCTGCCTGGCCGGGCACTTCGACGTCGAGCACTCCACTTTCCAGTTCGAGGCGGAGACGCACGCCGACCACGAGCACCCCACGCACGCGTGATCACCCCCACGTCCGCACCGGGCCTGGAATGAGGCACCCGCGGGGGCGCTTAGAGTTGGGGCAGGGCAACGGCCGGCCAGGTGCGGGTCGCTGCCCACCAGACCGGCGGTCAACGGCAGGCCGGTGAGTAGCCAGACCCGGGTGACCCCCGGGAACGTGCGAACAGGGAGCACAGGTGACGATCGCACCCGAGGGCAGGCGGCTTCTGAGGGTCGAGGCCCGCAATGCCGAGACCCCGATCGAGCGGAAGCCCCCGTGGATCCGCACCACCGCGAAGATGGGCCCGGAGTACACCTCGCTCACCAGCCTGGTGAAGAAGGAGGGCCTGCACACGGTCTGCCAGGAGGCGGGCTGCCCCAACATCTTCGAGTGCTGGGAAGACCGCGAGGCCACCTTCCTGATCGGCGGCGACCAGTGCAGCCGCCGCTGCGACTTCTGCCAGATCCACAGCGGTAAGCCCTCCCCGCTCGACCGCGACGAGCCGCGCCGCGTGGCCGAGAGCGTGGCCACGATGGGCCTGCGCTACGCCACGGTCACCGGTGTCGCCCGCGACGACCTGGAGGACGAGGGCGCCTGGCTGTACGCCGAGACGATCCGGGCGATCCACCAGCAGTCCCCCGACACCGGGGTCGAGATCCTGGTGCCCGACTTCTCCGGCCGGCCCGAGCTGCTGCAGCAGGTGTTCGACGCGCGGCCGCAGGTGTTCGCCCACAACCTGGAGACGGTGCCGCGGATCTTCCGTCGCATCCGCCCCGCCTTCAAGTACGAACGGTCGCTGGAGGTCCTGCGGCTGGCCCGGGAGAAGGGCCAGGTGACCAAGTCCAACCTGATCCTGGGCATGGGCGAGACCCGTGAAGAGGTCTCCCAGGCGCTGGCCGACCTGCACGACAACGGTTGTGACCTGATCACGATCACGCAGTACCTGCGTCCCTCGCCGCTGCACCACCCGGTCGACCGCTGGGTGCGGCCCGAGGAGTTCGTCGACTTCAAGGACGAGGCCGAGGCCCTGGGTTTCGCCGGGGTGATGGCCGGGCCGCTGGTGCGCTCGTCCTACCGGGCGGGCCGGCTGTGGGCGCAGGCGATGACCAAGCGCGGCGAGCAGATCCCGGCCGGCCTGGCGCATCTCGCCCAGGAAACCACCGCGCGCCAGGAGGCCACGAGCCTTCTGGGACGCGCGTCACTCTGACCACCCCCGCGGAAGTATCCTTCGCTCATGGCTCGCAACACTCCCTCACAACCCGTCGACCCGGAGTCGATGGGCCGGTTCGCCCAGTTCCGCGCGGTGTTCTCGATGCTGCGCAAGGCCGACCCGATGGCGGTCGTCTGGATGCTGGTCGCGCTGGTCGGCCTCACGGCCGCCGGCATCCTCATCGGCCTGGCCGTGGGGCACCCGATCTACGTGGGCATTCTCGGCTTCATGGTCGGGCTCCTGCTCGCGATCGTCATCATGGGCCGCCGCGCCGAACGCGCCGCGTACACCCAGATCGGTGACCGCAAGGGCGTCGTCGGCTACGCGCTGAAGGGCCTGCGGCGCGGCTGGAACGTCGAGGAGCAGCCGGTCGGCGTCGACCCGCGCACGCAGGACCTGCTCTTCCGCGCCGTGGGCCGTCCGGGTGTCGTGCTGGTCACCGAAGGCCCGATGCCCCGCGTCGCGAGGCTCGCCGAGACCGAGCGCAAGCGCACGGCCCGGCTGCTGCCCGAGGTCCCGGTCATCGTGGTCCACGCCGGCGAAGGCCCCGACCAGGTCCCGATGCAGAAGCTCGTGCGTCACCTGATGCGCAAGAAGCCGGTGATCACCAAGCAGGAGGTCTCCGAGGTGAGCAAGCGACTGCGCGCCCTCGGCGCCGCCCGCCTGCCCATCCCCAAGGGCGTCGACCCGACGCGCATGCGGCCCGACCGTCGCGCCAGCAAGGGCCGCTGACCTTCCCGAGCCACACCACAGAATTGAGGACGTTGTCGAGACTCGAGTCTCGACAACGTCCTCAATTGGTTGGGTTCAGTTCTTGGTGACGACCGAACTCGAGAGCAGGTCGTGCAGGCCCCGCCGGTCGACGTCCCATCCCATCGTCAGCGGCGGGATCACCAGCGACAGCAGCACGGCGCGGTAAAAGCTGCGCACCAGGCCGATCGGCCCCCCGCCGACCACCCGCTCGACGTGCACGCCCATCACCCGCTGACCCACCGTGTAGCCCGCCGTGCCGACGAGCAGCAGGTTCTCCAGGGCCAGGAGGGCAACGGGGATGAAGGTGCCCAGGCCCTGGGTGACCGTCTCGGCACCGAAGAAGCCCCGCGCGATCACCAGGCAGAGCACCCAGTCGATGAGGACGCCGGCGAACCGGCGCCCGGGGCGGGCCAGCGATCCGGGACCGTGTTCCGGCCGTTCCAGACGCTCGCCCGGATACCCGGAGACGCCCGTCACCGCCTCGGGTCCCTGGAGCCACGACCCGACGTCCCGCCTGTCAACCGCCACGCCTCGAGCATAAGGGGCGGCCTGCCGGAAGGCGCCGGGCCTCCCGGTCGGGGCGCTTACCAGAACTTCTGGGTACAAGTAAAAGTGAGATACGCGCCATTGCTGATTAATTGTTTCCACCGTGTCACGTGGAAATTTCCTGGCGATGTCAAAAACACTCGCCGGGGCCGGAGAGTGACCGGGAGAGACCCATTTCGCGTAGTTGGAAGTCGTGAGAAGAACGTGTTCCGACCCGTGACCCCCGTGTTGCCCACGAGCGATAGGGTCAGGTCCACGTACCCCACGATCAGCGTCGATCGCAGGTGACGGCACTTCCAGGTCGCTCTGCGCCTGAAGATCGGAGCAGCCCGGAACCGTCACCTGCTCGACATGACGGGGCACGGCCGAAAATCGCCGGTAAATGTCCGGAGCTCTCCCCCGGACGTAAACCGGCGGTATAAGACGTCAGCACCACCGACGGTTCCCGCCCCGTAGACCGCGACCGATCCCCGACCGTGGAGGTTGGATTGTTCAGCAACGCCGAAGAGGTGACCAAGTTCATCGCAGAGAACGACGTCAAGTTCGTTGACGTCCGGTTCTGCGACCTGCCCGGTGTGATGCAGCACTTCAATGTGCCGGCGTCCACCGTGGGCGAGGACTTCTTCAACGACGGCCAGATGTTCGACGGTTCCTCGATCCGCGGCTTCCAGGCGATCAACGAGTCCGACATGAAGCTCATGCCGGACCTGCACACCGCCTACATCGACCCGTTCCGTGTCGAGAAGACGCTCAACATCAACATGAGCATCGTCGACCCGTACACGAACGAGCCGTACAGCCGCGACCCGCGTCAGGTCGCCGCCAAGGCCGAGGCCTACCTCAAGTCGACGGGGATCGCCGACACGGCGTTCTTCGCCCCCGAGGCCGAGTTCTACATCTTCGACGACGTGCGCTTCGAGACGAAGCAGAACCTGTCGTTCTACGAGATCGACTCGATCGAGGCCGCCTGGAACACCGCCCGTAAGGAAGACGGCGGCAACCTGGGCCACAAGACCCCCTACAAGGGTGGCTACTTCCCGGTCCCGCCGGTCGACCACTACGCCGACCTGCGTGACCAGATGGTCATCGCGCTCGACAACCTGGGCCTCGAGGTCGAGCGGAGCCACCACGAGGTGGGCACCGCCGGTCAGGCCGAGATCAACTACCGCTTCGACAGCCTGGCCAAGTCCGCGGACAAGGTCATGCTGTTCAAGTACGTGATCAAGAGCGTCGCGCACGCCGCGGGCAAGACGGTCACGTTCATGCCCAAGCCGATCTTCCAGGACAACGGCTCGGGTATGCACTGCCACCAGTCGCTCTGGAAGGACGGCTCGCCGCTCTTCTACGACGAGAGCGGTTACGGCGGCCTGTCCGACATCGCCCGCTGGTACATCGGCGGCCTCCTGCACCACGCCCCGTCGCTGCTGGCCTTCACCAACCCGACGGTGAACTCGTACCACCGTCTGGTGCCGGGCTACGAGGCGCCGGTCAACCTGGTCTACTCGGCCCGTAACCGCAGCGCCTGCGTGCGTATCCCGGTCACCGGCTCGAACCCGAAGGCCAAGCGCATCGAGTTCCGCGTGCCCGACCCGTCGAGCAACCCGTACCTGGCGTTCTCGGCGATGCTGATGGCCGGCATCGACGGCATCAAGAACCGCATCGAGCCGCCGGCCCCGGTCGACAAGGACCTCTACGAGCTGCCGCCGGAGGAGCACGCGGGCATCGCCCAGGTGCCGGCGTCGCTCAGCGAGGCCCTCGACAACCTCGAGAAGGACCACGCCTACCTCGTCGAGGGTGGCGTCTTCACCGAGGACCTGATCGAGACCTGGATCGCGTTCAAGCGCGAGGCGGAGATCGACCCGATCCGTCTGCGCCCGCACCCGCACGAGTTCGAGCTGTACTACGACGTCTGATCCAGACGCAGGTCAGCCCGGCTAGCCGGGTCCTGGGCCGTCCTGGGGCCGTCGGCCGTGGTGTTCCGCTTCCGGAACACCACGGCCGACGGCCCCTCGTGCTTTCGGCCCGGTCCTCCGCGGCAGGTGGTCGTGGCAGGTGACGGCCGGTCCGGCCCCGGCACGAGAACCACTCCGGACCTCCCATCCGCGCAGTGGCCTACAGCACAGCCATTGCTGCATCCGGAATCGGGTCCTGCCGGTCTGGCTGGGCATATGCGAGCGCGACGCCCGGCCCCTCCCGGGTCAGACCCCAGACATTCACCCATGACGCGTGGCGGCATCGGGAAGTAGAGCGTAGAACCGGCTTATGACTGTCGAGCGCGCTCTCGCGACGGTGCGGGACGCACCCTTCATCGTCGACGTCCTGCGAGCCGCGGACGACCTCGCCCTCGCCGCCTCCCGCAACGGAGGGCGACGGGCAGCCCGCACGCTGACCCGAGCGATCCACGATCCCGCCGACCAGCTCACCGCCATCGCCGCCGTCCACGCCCTCGGCCGGGTCTTCGACGACGAGGCCGACGCCGTGCTCTCCGACCTGCTGTCCCACCCGCAGGGCTTCCTGCGGGAGCACGCGTCCTGGACGCTGGGGGCTCGGCTGCCCCGGCTGGACGCGATCGGACGGCTCGTCGCCGTGGTCGCCACCGGCGGGGGTTTCGCCGGCATGCTGGCCCAGCGCACGCTGATCAGCTGGGCCCGTTCGGCGTCCGATCACGTCGCCCTGGCTCTGGAAGGAGCAATCGCGGCCGACCTCGACCACCAGGCCCGGGCCCGGCTGGTGGAGACGCTCGGCCTGGTCCCGGGCGAGCTGGCCGGCCGGGCCGTGATCCGGATCGCCGCCGACCCGGGCGAGCAGCCCGCCAGCCGGCTGGCGGCGCTCGCCGCGCTGGGCGAGCGTGGGTCGGACCCGGCCGCCGTGGAACTGGTCCGCCGACTGACCGGTCGCGACACCATCGGCGCGACGGGCCAGGGGCCGGCGGACGACGGCACCGACGATGCGCAGCAGCTTCGGGCCGTCGCGCGGCTGGCCGCCCTGGACCTGGGCCTGATCCGGCCCGGGCCGCCCTCCGCATCACCGGTCCGCCCGACGGTGGCCCAGCTCTTCCTGCACGCCGACATCGACCGCGAACTGACCCGCTCCGGGGTCGGTGACAACGGCGGGGTGGCTACCCTGCTGCTGCGCCTGGGCGATGCGCTCGCCGCCGAGACCCAGGTCGGACGAGTTCTGACGCTGTCACGCGGATCGGCCGCCGCCTCGTTCGCCGCGCTGACCGAACCGGCGGACGGCGGGCCGGATCATCTGCTCTCCCCGGTGCCGCTGTTGCAGACCCCCAGCGGGGCCGCCGCGGCCTGGCCGACCCGGATCGCGGCCGAACGTGCCGTCCGCCGGGCCCTGCGGCATCACGGACCGGTCGATGTCCTGCACCTGCGGATGGCCGACGTCGGCAGCCTGGCCGCGGATGCGGTGGCCCACGAGCTCGGTATCCCGGTGGTCTTCACCCTGGCCCCCGATCCCCATGCGGTGATCCACTCGCTGGACATGACCGGCGCTCTGTCCCGGGCCGACTTCGGTGTCGTGGACGAGCAGGAGCACTACTGGTTCCGCGCGCGCCTGGTGCAGCGACTGGCCGCCAACGCCGCGCACAACGTCCTGTTCCCCCGCCCGGAACTGGAGCACGACCTGCACGATCTGCTCGGGATCGACATCTCGGCCGAGCCGCACCGATACACCGTGGTGCCCGAGGGGATCGACATCGCGGTCAGCGCTGCTGCCCACGCCGACCTGGTCACCGCCACCACCACCGCCACCGGTGGTGCACCGGCACTGACCGCCCTGAGCGAGCAGATCGCCGGGTTACCGGTTCATCGGCACGGCCTGCCGCTGGCGATCAGCGTCGGCCGGCTGCACCGGGTGAAGGGAATGGCCACCGTGGTCGAGGCCTGGGCCACCGACCCGGAGCTGCGGGAACGCTGCAACCTGGTGATCGTCGGGGGTGACCTGGCCAGTCCTTCCCCGGACGAGCAGGGACAGCTGGAGCTGATCCGGACGCTGCTGGCCAGCAACCCGGCCGCCGCCGAGGGTCTGGTTCTGGCCGGGCACCGGCCGAACGACGACGTCGCCCGCTGGCTGGCCGCGGCCCGCTCCGGTCTGCCGCCCCTGCTCGGCGCCCATGGCATCTACGTCTGCGGAAGCCTGAAGGAGGAATTCGGGCTGGCTGTTCTGGAGGCGATGGCCGCCGGTCTGGTCGCTGTCGCTCCCGACGGCGGTGGCCCCGCCACCTACATCGAGTCAGGCGTCACCGGTCTGCTGGTGAACACCCGGGAACCGGCCGCCGTGGCCGCCGGGATGGCTGCGGCGCTGGAACTGGCCGCCCGCCCGGACCGCGATCAACGGGTCGAAACCGCCACGACGCTGATCCGCGACCGGTTCACCGTCCAGGCCATGGCCGCGACCCTGGCCGGCGTGTACGCCGGCGTCACCGAACCCTCGCGCCGATGACGCTCTTGGTGATCAGCCCCGACTACGCCTCGCACCTTCTGCCGCTGGCGACCATCGCCACCGCCCAACGGCGGCCCGGGGAGCGGGTGGTGGTGGCCACCGGTCCGGCAACGACCGCGGTGGTTGCCGACTTCGGCTTCGAGCGCATCCATCTGGTCCTGGGACGGGGGTCGAACCCGGGCGTCATCCGGGCCGAGCAGCAGCCCACCGGCGAGGACGACGCGCTGCGCGGCTTTTTCGCCGCGACCCACCACGGGATGGTGGCGACCCTGACCTATCAGGCCGAGGCCCGGCGCAACGACCTGCTCTGGGCGCCGGTTCCGACGGCCCGGGCGGTGCTACAGGTCGTCGAGCAGGTGAAACCGGACCGGATCATCGTCGACCATCTGGCCTTCAGTGCCACCCTTGCCCTGCGCACTGCCGGGATTCCCTTCCAGGATGTTGTTCTCGGCCATCCGACGGCACTACCGGTCGGAACCGAGATCTACGGGTACCCGTCCACCTGGCCCGATCAGTTCCACCCCGAACCGGTGGAACTGGATTCTCTGCAACGGCTCTGCCGCAGCGTTCGGGACGAGTTCACGGACGAGGTGAACGCCGTGGTGGCAGTCCTCGATCCGGGCGCCGCCGCGTCGGACGATGCGTTCGCCGACCACGGCCACACCGTCCTGTTCAACTACCCCGCCGCGCTGCACCCGGCCCGGCGGACGGCCCTCCTGCCCCCGCACCACTTCCTGGGATCGTCGATCCGGACCGAGAAGGTGGCGCAGGACGTCCGTCGATGGCTGGACGAGGACGACGACCGGCCTGTGGTGTATGTCAGTTTCGGCAGCTTCCTGTCGGCCCGCGCCGACGTGCTGGCCCGCGTGGTCGAGGCCTTGCGGAAACTGCCGGTGCGGGTCGCCCTGGCCACCGGTTCGGCCGACTCGGCGGTGCTCGGCGAGTTACCCGCTGCCTGGCTGGTCCGGAGCTTCTTGCCCCAGGTCGCGATCCTGGAACGGTCTGCGCTGGCGATCAGCCACGGGGGCAACAACAGCATCACCGAGGCGCTCCATTTCGAGGTCCCGTTGCTGGTGCTGCCGTTCTCCACGGATCAGTTCGCCGGGGCCGCCGCGATCGAGACCGCCCACCGTGGTGTGGTTCTCGACCCCAACACGGCCACCCCCGGAGACCTTCTCCGGGTGGTCGGCACCGCTCTACGGCGCTGAGTAAGATCCAGGCCGACCCGGGGTCGGAGGCTGAGCGGCGAGAGCACGCGCCAGGCCGTACGGATCACTTCTTCGACGTCTGATCGTCACCCCGGCTCGACCGACCGCCGCTCCTGTCTTTCCAGCCGGGGCGGCGGTCGGTTTTGCCGGGCCCACGCATGCAACATTCCTGCCCTCAGATCCCTCTTGACGGCATGGACACCTCATCGCTGGGTTTCGTCGGCGTCGGCCTCTTCGTCATCATCTGGCTCGCCGTGCTCGTCGCCATCATCGCCCTGACGGTCTACGGGGCGATCGTCACCTACCGGCTGACGCAGTTCTACGTCCAGCCGCAGTCCCCCGAGCAGGCCGGCCTCATCGCGGCCCTGGTCACCGTCGCCTCCGTCATCTTCGGGCTGGCCCCGGTCGTGGGCCTCGTCGGCCTCGTCCTGCAGTTCACCGGGAACCTGCCCTACGCGCCGAAGGTGCGCTGAGTCTTCTCAGACCCGCCGCGGCAGCTGCCCGGCCGGATGGGTCCCGGCCAGGTCGTCCGGCTGCGGTGAGATTTCCGCCAGGAGACAGGCGATCTCGACGTTCGGCGGGTAGGCCACCCGGGACTTCACATCGGCCCAGCGCCCCGCCTCGAGCAGACGCTGGATGAATCCCCGCAGCGGCTCCCCGGCCGGCGGCTCCACCGCCGGCAGGTCGGTGTCCGGGTCATCGGTCGCAAACACCTGGGCACCGTCGCGCGAATAGACGAATTCCGCCTCCGCGTTGGGGCCCTCGGCGGCGGCAGCCACCTCGAACCCGCCCTCCTCCAGCTGCTCCACCGAGTCCCACATCATTCCCAGCGGCTCGAAAAGCATCGTCCACCCGCCGAAACCGATGGCCAGCACGAGCCGCGTCGTCTCATCGGCACGGTCGTAGGCCTCCGCGATCGTCATCCGGGTCAGCTCGCCCGCGCCCAGAGCCTCCAGCGCGGCCTGCGGCTCCAGTCCCCGCACCAGCATGATCGCGAACCAGTCCACCTCGGTCGATTCCAGCCACGCGCCGTCCTTCCTCACCTGTTCCAGCGCCTCCGGGGCCATCCGCCACGGCGTTGGATCCCCGAACTGGCACGACCAGACGCGGGCCCCGTCAGCGTCGACGAGCTCCACCAGCCGCCCGTCCCGCAGGATGAACTCAGTCCCGAACTTCTGGTAGAAGTCCTGCCCGTAGAACCACGACCACGACCGGCCGTCCGGACCGAGCAGCCGGGGAGTGCCCGCCTCGTCCAGGCCCAGGCGGGTCGGGACATTGCTGACGCCGCCCATCGTGATCAGCATCCGGTGGCCGTCCACGTGCAGCCAGGTGATGCCGTCGGGGTGATGACTGAGCACCGTCCGCCCGTCCGGCGAGGTCAGAACGTCGTCCCCACCGATGGACTCGCCCCGGCGCAGCCGATCGCGCACCACCGGGCCGTCCGCCCGGGCACCGGGACGGACCAGCACCTCATAGACCGACGCGACCCGCTCGTCCCCACCGACGGCGATGTTGGCCCCGCCGAAACCCGGCCGGATCTTGCCGGGCAGCAGCACGCGGGCGCCCGTCGCCTGGTCCGTCACCCGGGCGCGGGCGGCGTACAAGACCTCACCCCCGCCCTCGGCACCCACCGGGTAGGCCTCGTCCGGCACCGCGCCGTCGTGGTGACGCACCCACACCCCGGCGTCCAGCAGGACCTCGTAGCTGTCCGTCAGCTCCTCGCCGCCCCCGTAGGCGATCACCGCGCCGCCCCGCCGGGGGCTCACCAGGCCCGGGTGCACACCCCCGCCCAGACGCGCCCGGGCCACCCACACCGGCTTGCCCTCCGCGTCCCTCCCGTGTGACACCGCGCCTTCCGGCACCGCGCCACCGGAGGCGGCCACCCACGCATACTCCGCCGGTGCGTCGCTCTCCTCCACCACGACCGCGCGCCCCCGGTAGCCCAGCGCCCCCTCGTTGGGGTTCTGGGCGTGACCGACGAACGTCCGCGCGTCGTCCGCCAAGACCACCACCGCCGAACGACCCGTCGCCTCGCGCCACCCCACCCGAGCCGTCTGCGCGTTCCCGATCCTCACGAAAACGCTCAGCTCGCCCGCGTCATGCCAGGCGTTGCCCCAGTTCACCTCGACGGTGAACCGCTGCCCCGGCTCGTCGAACGCCGCCCGCCGGTCCACCAGGGCACCCCGCCACTGCGACAGCGTGCCGTCGGCCTCCCGGAACTCGCCCAGGAATACGTTCCGCTCGGCCGTGAAACAGGCGCTGCCCTCCTCACCCGCACGGCCCCGCCACGAGAGGTCCGACGGAAGCACCGGCAGGCCACCCTGCACGATGCCCATCCGCACCGTCGGACCGGGCCGCCACTCGCCACCGTCCTCGCCCAGACGAGTCTCGTACGTCAGCGCCGGCTCGCGCGTCTCCTCGGCCCGGAAAGCGTTCTCGGCCGCGTCCCGGTCCCACACCGACTCCAGGAATACCTGGTAGAGCCACAGCATCGACCGGGCGTCCGCACCCGAACGGATCTCCAGGATGTTCGCCTCCCCCACCAGACAGAAACCCGGCACGGAGAACGTCATCGTCTGCGGCAGGTCACCCCCGCCCGGGATCCGCAGCCGATCGGCCACCACCTGCCCGTTCACCAGCACGGTCAACGGCGCGAACCCGGTCTGCGCACCCAGTTTCGACACCAGGGCGCGGATCTTCAGGGTGAGCTCGTCGTCCTGGCGGTCACCGGCGAACAGCAGACGCACGTGGCCACCCGCGCCGATCAGGCCCCGGCCGCCGGTCGCCGACGCTCCCGACAACCTCACCTCGGTACGACCTGTACGCGGTGGGGACGAGGTGAAATCGGCGAACAACGGATTCAAGGTCATATCCGATCCACGAGCCGGGACCGGTTCGCGGTTCGCGGTGCGACGGGCCTTGCCCGGGAACGGGATCGACCGGTGCTCTCATCAGCCCTTTCAGGCACCTACCGATTTACCGACATCACAGCGCGTGAAGGTGCATGATCGTTGGGTCAACGTAGACACACTGGGACGGGGTGGGGCATGGACCTGGATGTGCTGGACAGTGGTCAGGTGACGGGGCACATGGTGCTGCGGGCCGATCTGGGGGTGCTGGGGCGGCAGCTGGTGGTGCTGTCAGGCATCGCCAACCCCGGCTGGGAGGTCGACGGCGACGAGGTGCAGCGTGACGTCTGCCGGGTGCTGCTGCGCGAGACCGCCGAGCAACTGGAGCAGGCGACGGTACATGTCGGCCTGTCCAGCGTGGCCAACGAAGACACCTCGTTCGTGTTCGCCACCGACCAGGCCACGCTGGAAACCGGGCCGGACGGCCTGCTCGTACTCGTCACGAACCTCGCCGTGCAGGGCGAACCTTCTACCCTGCAAGGGTTCTCGTACCAGGTGGTGCTGACCAAACGGGTGGTCACCACGGAGATCTCGGGCACGATCAGCTGGCCGACCGCGTGGCTGCGGCCCCCCTCCCCCACCCCGGCCGGGATCTCGGGCGTCTTCACGATCCTCGCGAACCTGCGCACCACCACGACCGGTCCGGGCCCCTTCGGCGGAGAGATCGAGCACCTGGTCCCGGTCACGCCGGGTGAGATCCTGTCGGTCACGATCGCCGGTGACACCTGCCACGCCATCTACCGGATCACCGAGCCCCCGAAAAACGCCGAGCTGCGGGTCATGGTCACCCAGAACGGGCTCCCGGGAACTGTCTTGATGGCGAGCACCGTCGCCGGCAGCGACATCTTCACCCTGACCCCGGTCTTCCCCACCCGCACCGGCGTCGACTTCCACGCCATCGCGCCCCGGGCGCCGAAATGAGCGGCGAGATCATCGACGGGTACTCCCATCTGCCGTACCCCTACCCGCTGATCGACCTCCAGCCGGTGGTGCGGATCCCGGTCGCCGGACCGGCGCCGTACAACACGCTCGCGGTAGTGCGGACCGTGACCTTCCTCGGCGAGATCTCCTACAGCGACGGAACACTCCGCCATCACACGTTCGACGTGGCCACTGCGCTGTACCTCACGGACTACCGGCCCGACCGACCGCAGCAACAGCAGGTCCAGCACTCCAGCACCGGCACCGTCCGGCTGATGGACGTCGGGAAGCAGGGCGGCGGCAACCCCTTCCTCGACTCCAACACCGACTTCGTCATCTCCCTCGACAGCATCGACACCGAGTCCTCGATCGATGAAGACGGGCGCTGGTCCGTGCGCTGTCACGCCTCCGATTCCTACGACCAGGTCTGGGCCACCGCACAGGCCGAGATCACCAGCTGGGTGCTGTGTTACGAGCCACCAGACGCCAGACCCCGGCCCCGGCCCTGACCTCAGACCACCTCGAAGTTGGCCATCATCATCATGTCCTCGTGCTCGAGGTTGTGGCAGTGCAGCACGTATTTACCCCGGTGACCGTCGAAGCGCACGAGAAGCTCGGCCTGGCCACCGTTGTCGAGGTTCACGGTGTCTTTCCAGCCTCTGGTCCCGCCTCCCGGACCGGACCGGGCCACCACCTGGAAGGCGCCCAGATGCACGTGGAAGGGATGCTCGGCGTTCTGCGCCGTCACGATCCACTTCTCCACCGTGCCCAGGCGCGGCCGGGCGATCACGTGGTCGGGGTCGAAGGCCAGGTTGTTGACCGTCCAGAGATTCAGGCCGTGGGCCTGGGCCCCTCCGCGGCGGAACGTGAACTCGCGGGTGGCCACCACGTCCGCCTCCCGGAGCGTCTCCAGCTCGGGCAGACCGGTCAGCTCAGCGGGCGGCACGCTCGGGTCGTCTGCCGTCCCGGTCACCACGAACCGCATGACCTGCGCCGTTCCCCCCGAACCACGCTCGTTCACCATCGTCACCTCGTCCCCGGCCCGCCGCCCGGAGAAGTCGACCACCACGTCGAACCGCTCGCCCTGGGCCACGTCGATCCGCACCTGCTCGACCGGCTCGGGCAGGAGCCCCTGGTCGCTGCCGATCTGGACGAACGCGGGACCGTCCTGCAGGCGCAGCCGGAACCGGCGGGCGTTGGCCGCGTTCAGGATCCGGAAGCGGTACCGCACGGCCCTGACCTCCATCACCGGCCACGGCGCACCGTTGACCAGCACACAGTCGCCGAGCACCCCACTCATGTAGTCCTCGCTCACCCCCGGCGTCCTGGTCAGGGTCGGGTCGGTCGAGGGGTAGAGGAACGAGCCATCGGCGGCGAACGAGCGGTCGGCGATCAGCAAGGGGACGTCCCGGTCGCCTTCGGGTAGTCCGAGCCCCTTTTCGACGTCGTCGGTGACCAGGTGGAAACCGGCCAGGCCGCGGTAGACCTGCGGGCCGGTGAAGTCCATCCGGTGATCGTGGTACCAGAGCGTGGCCGCGGGCTGGTCGATGTCGTAGACGTAGTCGCGGGCACCCGTGCGCGCGACCATCTCGCCCTGCTCGTCCAGGTCCCCCTGGCCGGCGTCGGCGGGGTGCAGCAGGTCGGTGGGGTACCCGTCCTGGTCGGCCGCGATCCGTCCGCCGTGCAGATGCACCGAGACCGGTACGGGCAGTTCGTTCACGTGCCGCACCACGGTGCGCGCACCCCGGCGGGAGACGATCGTGGGCCCGGGAAAGGTGCCGTCGTAGCCCCAGACCGGGGTCTTCGGGCCGTCGAGAATCTGCGAGTTTCCCGCCTTCTGGGTGATCTCGTAGTACTCGGTGGTGCCGTCGGTCCGAACCGGCGCCAGGACGCGGGGCACGGGCAGGGCGCGCACGAACGGTTCCGGCAGGGTCGCCTCACTGGGCAGGAGCCGGCCGGCGCTGCCCTGCGTGCTGACGTTCGCGCTCTCCCGCACGCCCGAACCGCATCCGGCCAGAAGCACCGGGGCCGTCAGCGCCAGGCCACCGATCCGGAACAGGTCACGACGGCTGGGGGCCGCAAGAGCAGGCATGGGACCAGTGTCCCCTCACCCGTCCGGTGTACTCCGTCCGGGTCGGGGAGCCCGGAATGCCCGTTGCCCGGTCACCCTGAGCTTCCTGAATCAGCTTCCACGTGACGATCGTTACCACCGAACGGAGCAAACGTAACCCCGGGCAATCATTCACACTCGAACCGTGACCGCCTTCGCTACGCCCGAACCGACCTGGACCGCCATCGTCAACGCCCTGGACGAGGACCCGTCCGACGCCGTCTGGGCCCTCAAACTGATCGTCCAGTGCCGTAATCACCTGCGGCACGCCCTGCACCAGGCCGGGAACGACGCCGACCTGGTCCCCACCTCGGACCCGGCGAGCTGGTCGAAGGACCCGGCCCGCAAGGCACCGCGCCGGACCGAGAACCCCCACCGGGTGCGGCGTCCGTCGACGGACATCCCGGGCGGACCGGAGGGGGCCAGGGGCTTCTACGAGCGCTGGCACGTGCTGCTGGGAGTGCTCATCGCCCACGAGTACGAGGAGGTCGGCCGCCCGGCGCCCGCCTGGACCGGGCGGCTGCGCATGAAGAAGGACTGGGTGCTGCCGACCCCGTCGATGACCGACACCCAGGTCCGCAACAGCACCCCGCCCTGGCTCGCCGAGCGCGGCCTGTTCGTCAGCCCCCGCGAGCTCGCGCACGCCTGAGGCTCACCACCCCGGGTAGCGCGTGGCCCAGTTCGGGTCGTCCGGGGCACTGACCGACGACCCGCCCGGGTTGGCGTTCAGCTGCCGCACCAGGTCACGGGCGAGAGTGTCGAGGGCCCAGACCAGTTCGTGCCGCACCAGCATCGGCACCGGCCAGACCTCGACACCGTACAGCGAGCCCAGCACCGCTCCGGTCATCGCCGACACCCCCTGCCCGGCCCGTGCGGTCGCAGCGAATTTCAAGGCCTGATCGATGTTTTCCGGTCCGGGAAAACTAGCGGCGGCGTAGATGCCGCCCATCAGCACCGACGGCGCACCGGCGCTCGGCGCCAGACTGAAGAGCACCTCGCGCTGGCCCGGCCGGGTGCCGGCCGCCCACAGGGCCGTGCGCAACCCGGCGGCGACCTCCTCATCCAGTCCGGGAAGGGCGTCCGTAACCAGGGCGGGCAGGTCGTCGTCACCGGTCCCGGCGGCGAGCAGACGGTTGAGCAGACGGACGCCCGCGGCGGCGGTCGTCCACGACCGCGGGTGCCCATGGGTGAGGGCGGCGCACTCGGAGGCCATCAGCACGTCCGACCAGTGCGCCTGCGCGGACAGGGCCGCGAACGGCAGGCCCCGCACGAGGGCGTGCCAGCCCAGGCTGCCGCCGGCCGGGGCGTCCGGACTACCTGGCCGGTTTCCCTGCAGGGCCGAGACGGTGGCCGGGGCGTCCCCGGCGCGACGGCCCAGCTGGGACACCTGGGCCAGCCAGCCGTCCGGCGGCGCGTCGCGCTCGAGCACCCCCTGGAGCTGCCCCCATCGGCCGTAGGCCGACCAGAGCACCGACGGCGGGTGGCAGATGCCGCGGTGCAGCGAGCGCATCGCGGCCCGGATCGTTCCTTCGACAGTGAAAGCGGCCAGCTGGGTACAGGTTCCAGCGGGCAGGGGATCTGACTCGAGCCGGTCGAAGGCCAGGCTCTCACCGAGCGCGAGCCCGAGAAGGCTTCCGCGGACACGGCTCTCCCAGACCAGCGGGTGGGGCTCCAGGGCGTTGGTCACGGTCCCGATTGTGACTTACCCGGCATCCGGCAGAAAACCTGAGCAGATCGTGGCGATCAGGTCACTGCATCCAGTCGACGACCTCGTCCATCAACGTCGGGTGACTCTCCTCGATCCGGCGGGCGTAGTCGCTCATGTGATCGCCCATCACCCGCTCCGCCTCCTGCGCCCGGCCGCCCCGGATGGCGTCGGCGATCTGCCCGTGGGTACGCAGGATCTCTGCCCGGTCGGCACCGGGCACGATCAGTTCCCGCACCCGGACCCGGAAGACCTCCTTCAGCGCCAGCGCGAACATCCCGATCACGCCGCTGCTCGCCGTCTCCACCACCAGGGTGTGGAAATCGTCGGTGGCCCGGCGGTACTCGGAGTCCTGCAGGGGGTCGGCGGTCGCGGCCAGGCCGAGGCGAGCCGCGTCCTGGCTCGAGCGCCGGGTGGCCGCGAGCCGCGCGGCGACCGGTTCCAGGAGCAGCCGGGCCTCGACCAGCTCGCGCAGCGTCAGACCGCGCGACTGCAGGAACAACGATGCGGTGCGGCCGAAGTCGTGGGCCGAGAACTCACGCACCATCGGGCCGCCCCCGGGCCCCGGGCGGATCGCGATCAGCCCGTTCACCTCGAGGATGCGCAGGGCCTCGCGCAGGGTGCTGCGCCCGACCCGGTACTCCGTCATCATTTGCGCCTCGGGCGGCAGACGGGTACCGGGCGTGAGGCGCTGCCGCGTGATCCGGCTCAGGATCTCGCGGGCCACGGCATCGCCGACCTTCACCCCTCGACCGCTCCTGCCCGCTCTGCCGGGTCCTCCGGCCGATCCAACATCGGACATAAGGGGCATCGTAGGGGAAAATGTGCATCATTCGGAGGGTAAGAAGGCCTTGATTCCCGTTCCACCCCCACCGACGGGGTTCAGGGGACACGTTCAGGCGGAGCGATCCCTTCCTGATGCTCTTCTACCCTCGGGCTCATGACCTCGCCCATCACGGCCCGGCAGCTGAACCGGGCCACGCTCGCCCGCCAGCATCTGCTCGCCCGGGCACCTCTGACCGCTCTGCAGATGATCGAGCACCTGGTCGGGATGCAGTCACAGGATCCGCAGGCGGCGTACGGCGGGCTCTGGGCCCGGATCGAGAACTTCGACCCGCACGAGCTGTCCGCGCTGATCGAGACCCGGCAGGCCGTACGGATCATGGCCATGCGCAGCACCATTCACCTGTTCAGCGCCGACGACTGCCGGGGCCTGCGGCCGTTGATGCAGCCGATGCTCGACCGGGTCTGCCTGCCCGTCCGGGTGCGGCAGGCCGTCGGTGACGTGGACGAGCTCGAGCAGCGCACCCGGGAGCTCCTGTCGGCCGGTCCGCTCAACGCCACCGTACTGAACCGGGCCGTCGCTGCGCACTACCCCGACGCGACGGTCGACCAGATCGGCCTGGCCGTGCGCGGTCACGTGCCGCTGGTGCAGGTGCCGCCGCGGGCCCTGTGGGGCCGGGGCGGGCAGACCACCTACGTGACGGCCGAGGACTGGCTCGGCGCCCCGCTGCGGGCCCACGACCTGAAAGACGTGATCCGCCGCTACCTGGGTGCCTTCGGACCGGCCTCGGTCGCCGACGTACAGGCCTGGTGCAAGCTCACCCGGTTGCGCGAGATCACCGATGCCATGACCGATCTCGTGCACCTGCAGGACGGCCTCCTGGATCTGCCGGATGCTCCCCGGCCGCCCGAAGATGCTCCCGCGCCGGTGCGGATGCTGTCCGAGTTCGACAATCTCCTGCTCTCCCACGCCGATCGCACCCGGGTGGTGAGTGACGACGACCGGCAGCGCATGGCCACCCTGAACGGCATCGTGCCGGCCACCGTGCTCGTGGACGGCCGGGTCGCGGCCTCCTGGCGCCTCGACCGCCGGCAGAAACTGCTCACGGTCACGCCCTTCCGCCGCCTGCCGAAGCGCGACCTCAGCGCTATCGAGGACGAGGCCCACCGGGCCGCGGGCTTCCAGCAGCCGGGCTCCGAGGTACGGATGCTGCCCTTCGATCGTTGAGGCCATCTATGTGGACAGCGCTTGCCATCCATATAGACCGAGCGCATCATCGCGACTATGACCACCGTCACACTGACCTTCGACCCTGACAACCCGGCCGAGGTGGAGAAGGCCCGGGCCCTGCTCGACCGCCTGGTCCCGGCCCGGTCGGCGCCCGACCCGGAGACCGTGCGCCAGCGGGTGATCGCCCTGCTGCGCGGTTACGGCGAGAAGCGCACGGAGTACATCCGCCACGTGGCCCGGGCCTCTCCCGGCTCCGCCGACTACGACGACCTGGTCGCCATCGTCGGTTCACCCAAGGCCGTCGGGGGCACCCACTCGGCCATCGAGAGGGCCTGGCGCGCGAAGAACATGCCCGGCCCCTTCATCGCCACCGACGACCTGGGCAGCGCCCACATGGACGAGACCCTCGCCGACATCGTGCTCGCGGTCCTGCACGACGTGATCGACGAACCGGACCCGTTGCGGGCAGCCACTTTCTGAGCTGATCGGCGGCACGTGCAACGCCCCGAACCGCAACTCCCGTGACCTCACCGACCGATCATCCCCCGGTGCGCACCACCCCGGCGTTCGCGTCGCCGCCACTGCCCGTACCCCGCCATCATCGGCAGGATCATCCCCTACCGGTGACCGGTGAGACCGGCGCTCACCGTCGTCCTCAATTCCGGAGACAGACGCGAGAGGCCCGCGACCGGTGACCGGCCGCGGACCTCTCTGACGGGCCGGCGGATCACTCGCCCGCGAGCGCCGCGCAGCAGGTGGTGATCAGCAGGCGCGAGACCACGTAGGGGTCGACGTTGGCGTTGGGGCGGCGGTCTTCGAGCCAGCCCTTCTTCGCCTTCTCGACGGCCCACGGGATGCGGATGGACGCGGAGCGGTCGGAGGCGCCCCAGCTGAATTCCCGGTAGCTGGCGGTCTCGTGGGCGCCGGTGAGACGGTCTTCGATGCCGGAGCCGTAGGCGGCGACGTGCTCGGCGGCCTTCTTGCCCAGGGCCTCGCACGCGGTGACGATGGCGTCGTAGCTCTCCATCGTGGCGGCGGTGGAGAAGTTGGTGTGGGCGCCGGCACCGTTCCAGTCGCCCTTGACCGGCTTGGCGTCGAAACTGACCTCGACGTCGTAGTCCTCGGCGATCCGGGCGAGCAGCCAGCGGGCGACCCAGATGTGGTCACCGATGAGCGGGGCGGGGAGCACGCCGATCTGGAACTCCCACTGGCCCATCATCACCTCGGCGTTGGTGCCCTCGATGGCCAGGCCGGCCTTCAGGCACGCGTCGGTGTGCTTCTCGACGATCTCGCGACCGACCATCTTGCCGCCGCCGACACCGCAGTAGTACGGGCCCTGCGGGGCCGGGTAACCGACCGCGGGCCAGCCCAGGGGCCGGCCGTCCTGGATGAACGTGTATTCCTGCTCGATGCCGAACATCGGGCTCTGGTCGGCGTACTTCTCGGCGGCCGCGACGTTGGCGGCGCGGGTGTTGGTGGGGTGCGGGGTGAAGTCGGTGAGCTCGACCTCGCAGAGCACGAGCACGTCGTTCTCGCCGCGCAGCGGGTCGGGGCAGGTGAACACCGGACGCAGCACGCAGTCCGAGTTCTCGCCCGGCGCCTGGTTGGTGCTGGAGCCGTCGAAGCCCCAGATCTCCGGTTCGGTGCCGTCGGCGACGATGCGGGTCTTGCTGCGCATCAGCGGGGTCGGCTCGGTGCCGTCGATCCAGATGTATTCAGCGCGGTAGGGCATTCTTCGGGCTCCTCGTACTCAGTGGCGTCTCCCCCGCAGTTGCCTGCGGGGGAGACACTTTCCTGGTCCGAGCCTCGTGCGAAGATGCTGCGAAATGATTGCCGCAGCGTGAAGAACTGGTTTCCCCGGTTACGAGGAGGTTTCCGCCTTCACCGGGGAACCCCGGTCGACACCCTCCCCGTCGTCGTTGCCGGGCATGTCGGTCATCAGTTCCGGGCGCTCCGGCAGCCAGCGGCCGAAGCCCTTCTCCACGAGCACCGCGAACTCGTCACTGCGGCTGGCCGCCAGCGGGCCGAGGATGGCCAGGATCAGCACGTAGCCTGCGACGAACGCGGTGATTCTCGGGTCCAGTCCGGCAACCGCCGCCATCGAGGCCAGGATCAGCGCGAACTCACCCCGGGCAAGTACGGTCAGCGAGACGAAACTTGCTCTCTGCGGCCCGAATCCGTAGATCCGGGACGACAGGGTGCCGGCCAGCAGGTTGCCGAACACGGTGACCAGGACGGCCAGGGTGATCGGGATCCACACGCCCAGGATGTCTCCCGGGTCGATGGTCAGGCCGAAGGTGAAGAAGAACAGGGCGGCGAAGGCGTCGCGCAGCGGGTGCACGAGCTTCTGGATCCGGACGCCGGCCTTGCCCGACCCGAGGATCAGGCCGATCATGAACGCGCCGATCGCGTCGGACACGCCGAGCTTCTCGGCGACACCGGCGCTGAGCACGGCCAGGCCGACGAAGGTGACGATCAGCAGCTCGTCGTCGCGGGTCTCGACCAGGCGCCCGACCAGACCGGCACCCCAGCGGGCGATCGCGGTGAGCACGACCAGGAACCCGAAGGCGATACCGAACTTCTGCGCGGCCTCGCCGAATCCGCTGGCGTCACTAAGAACCGGCTGCAGCAGAGCCAGGTACAGGGCCAGGAAGACGTCCTCGACGACCACGATGCCGAGCACCAGCTTGCTCTCCGGACGGCCGAGCCGGCCGGTCTCGACGAGCACCTTGGTGACGATCGCCGAGCTGGAGATGCCGATCACACCGGCGAGGACGAACGCCTCGCGGCTGCCCCAGCCCAGGGCGAACCCGAAGCCGAGACCGAGACCGACGTTGATCAGCAGGTAGATACCACCGGCGGCCAGAAGTTTGCGGCCACCGCCGATCAGGTCGTCGAGGTGGAACTCCAGGCCCAGGTAGAAGAGCAGCAGGATCAGGCCGAGCGAGGACAGCAGGGCGAACTCGGTCGGGTCCTCGACCAGGGCCAGACCGGGGGTGTTGGGGCCGAGCAGCAGCCCGGCCAGCATGAAGAGGGGGATGGTGGGCAGGCCGACGCGCCGGCCCAGGCGGGCGGCCAGCCCGGCGGCGAGGAACGCGCCGCCCAGGGCGATCAGAGTTTCAGCGAGGTGCATCTACAGTCCTGTCGTCGGTTCGACCGGAAGGGATATGGGCATAGGGGTCAACGGACGATCGGGTCACCGGACGAGGTCCGGGGCGGTTGTCGTCGGGGTCGGGGTCGAGGTCGGTCCGGGTGTCGTCGGGCCAGAACCGTTCCAGCCCGATGGCCAGCGGCGAGGCCGTGAAGACGCTGGACAGGGTGCCGACGACCAGGCCGATGAGCAGCGCCAGGGCGAAGTCGGTGAGCGAGTCGCCACCCAGCACGGTCAGTGCGGCGAGGATGAACATGGCACCCAGGCCGGTGTTGATCGTGCGCGGAACCGTCTGCAGGATGGCGTTGTTCACCACCCGGCCGAACGGTTCACCGGGTTGCGAGCGCCGCATCTCCCGCACCCGGTCGAACACGACGACGGTGTCGTTGACGCTCAGGCCGATGACGGTGAGGGCCGCGGCCAGGAACACGCCGTCGATCGGCTTGCCCAGCCAGGCGAAGATTCCGACCACCGCCAGCACATCGTGGAACATGGTCAGGGCAGCCGATATTCCGAAGGTCCAGCGGAAACGTAGTGCCAGGTAAATCATCTGGGCCAGAATGGCGGCCCCGAGGGCGATCAGGGCCTTGGTGCGCAGTTCGTCGCCGAGGCTCGGGCCGATCAGCTCGTCGGTCTCCTTGCTGACCTCACCGCCGATCGAGCCCAGGGCCTCCTGGATCGAGAGGGCCTCGTCGTTGGTCAGTTCCTCGGTGCGCACGCTGATGGTCTCGGCCGCTCCCCCGGTCGGGGACGACGTCTGCACCACCGCGCGCGGGAAACCGGCCTCACCGACCACTTCTCGCGCCTGGTCGGCCGTGACGGCCTGGCTGGTGCTGAAGGTCAGCAGCCGGCCGCCGGTGAACTCGACCCCGAGGTTCAGGCCGCGCACCAGGATGCCCGCGACCGACACGACCACGATGGCCAGCGAGACGCCGAGCCAGATCCGGCCCCGGCCCATCAGGTCCGGGCCGCTCGTCTCCAGCCACTGCCGCAGCCGGCCGTTGCCGGCCAGACCGCTGAGGCCGGGCCGCCGGCGCAGCATCTGCCGCCGCACCGCCCATTCGGTGAACACCCGGGCGATGATCAGCGCGGACACCATCGAGGCGATCACGCCGATGGACAGCGTGACCCCGAAACCCCGGACCGGGCCGGTGGCCAGGAAGAAGAGCAGGCCGGCGGCCAGCAGGGTGGTGACGTTGGTGTCGATGATCGCGGTCCAGGCCTTGTCGAAGCCCGTCTTCAGGGCGTTCGGCAGAGCGCCCTGGCCGTTGCGCCGTTGCGGCGGCAGGGCCCCGAACTCCTCCCGGGCCCGCTCGAACACCAGCACGTTGGCGTCGATCGCCATCCCGATGGCCAGCACGAATCCGGCCAGGCCGGGCAGGGTCAGGGTGGCCCCGAGCATCACCAGGAAGGCGTACGAGATCAGCGCGTAGCAGGCCAGGGCCAGCGTCGCGAGGAACCCGACCACCCGGTAGACGAGCGTGATGAACAGACCGGTGAGGATCAGGCCGACGATCGCGGCCTTGATCGAGGCGTCGATCGCGTCCGCGCCCAGCGTCGGGCCGACGGTGCGCTGCTCGATCACCTCGACCGGGATCGGCAGGGCGCCACCCTTGATCAGCACGGCCAGGTCCTGCGCCTGCCCGGCGCTGAACTGCCCGGTGATCTCGGTGCTGCTGCCGGTCATCCCGACGTCGCAGGCGATCGAGGGATCGACCTGCGGCGAGGAGATCACCTCGTCGTCCAGCACGATGGCGATCCGCCGCTGCGGGTCGCCGGCCACCGCGCAGGCGGCGTCGGCGGTCAGCTGACGCCAGGCGTCACCCCCCGCGTCCTTGAAGTCGATCGTGACGAACCAGCCGGGGCCCCGGGACGGGTCGTTGAGGCCGGCGGCGTCGCCGACCCCCTCGCCCGTCATCACCGAGGCGCCGACGACCAGGGGCTGCCCGTCCTCGTCGACGAGCCGCTGCTGGCCCTTCGGGAGCTTCTCGTCCTCGGCCGCCGGCTGCGCCGAGACCACCGGATGGAAGGTGAGCTGCGCGGTGCGGCCCACCACCTCGGCCGCCTCGCGCGGATCCTGCACACCGGGAAGTTCGATGATGATGCGGTTCTCGCCCGAGCGGGTGACGCTCGGGTCGGTGACGCCGAGGGCGTCGATGCGGTTACGCAGCACACTCAGGGCCCGGTCGGTCGCGTCGGCGTTCGCCTCGACGGTCTCGGTGCTCTTGCCCTGCAGCACGATCTGGGTTCCGCCGCGCAGGTCGAGTCCCAGACGGGGGGACATCGTCAGGGCGACGAACAGGGATGTGGCGATGACGGCCAGTGCCAGGGCCGCGCGCACCACGGGGACAGCTCTCATGGCTCCTCCGGGTAGGGGTGAGGCACCCCGCCCGGACGATGTCAGGAGGGGTGTGTCAGGTGCTGTACCCGGATGCCGGTGGCGCGCGGCCTCGGTGCGAGACGCTCACGGTGGCCGCGACCACCTGGGCGAACGCGTCGATCGGCAGGTCGATCAGATCGGTGGGCGGGAACCACGGACGGCCGGAGAGAGTGGCCGGTACGTCGGGCGATCCGCCCGGGAAGTGGATTTCCGCGCCCTGGCCCGCGACCGTGGTCGTCAGCCGCCGCTCGGCGGTCTGGACGGACGAGCGGTGGGACGCGGGTGAGGCGATCGGGTGGGGAGGGTTCTGGACGCGGTGTGACGGGAGGGCGTCGGTCGAGACGGTGCTCACGGCAACCGGGTCGTGCCCGTTCCGGGTGACCAGACCGGTCACACTCAGCAGGGCCAGGAGGACGGCGACAAACGTGATCAGCGCGGCTGGGCGCGCGCTGATACGGGAAGTCATCACGGCCAGTCTACCGGTGAACCCTCAACCGTCTCGTCGGCCACCCCCGTGAACCTGAACACGAGCTGTGCCCCGCCTCAGACATCCCAGCCGTAGAACAAACGCTCGACGACCGTGCGGGCCCGCCGCGTCGTCCTCTGGTAGTCGTCGTCGAACCGGCCCGCGCTGGCGGGCGGATAGCCCATGATCCGCGCGATGCCGTCCAGCGAGGTGTGGTTGGTCGGCGGCACGTCGCCGGCGTTGCCCTTCCACAGCATGATCGCGTTGCGGAAGCGGGCGGCGAAACGCCAGGCCTGCGCCAGCACCTCCCCGTCCCCCTCGGAAACCAGACCCGACGAGACCGCGGCGGCCAGCGCGTCCATCGTTCCCGTCACCCTCAGCCCGGGGATTTCGTGGGCGTGCTGCAACTGGACCAGCTGGACGGTCCACTCCACGTCGGCGAGCGCGCCCCGGCCGAGCTTGAGGTGGCGGTGGGGGTCGGCGCCGCGAGGCAGCCGCTCGCTCTCGACCCGGGCCTTGATCCGGCGGATCTCCTTGAGCTCGGCGGCGTTCAGGCCGCCCCGACGCCAGCGCAACGGGTCGATCAGCTCGACGAACTGCTCACCGAGGTCGGCCTCCCCGGCGATCGGGCGGGCACGAGTGAGTGCCTGGGCCTCCCAGGGCGCCGACCAGCGGGCGTAGTAGTCGCGGTAGGACGCCAGCGAACGGACGAGGGGCCCGTTGCGGCCCTCGGGACGCAGGTTGGCATCGACGGCGAGGGCCGGCTCCGGACCGGTCATCGAGAGCAGGCGGCGCAGTTCCGAACACAGGTGGACGGCGGCGGCCTGGGCCTCGTGGGCCGGCACGCCGGGAATCGGGTCGGCGACGAACATGACATCGGCGTCGCTGGAGTAGCTGATCTCGCGCCCGCCGAGCCGGCCCATCGCGATCACGGCCATGCGTACCGGCAGGCCGCCCCGTTTCGCGCGCACCGAGTCGGCCGCCGCGACCAGGGCCCCGTCGAGCGCCGCGACCGCGCAGTCGCTGAGCGCGTGGCCGACCGTGTCGACGTCGCTGAGCCCGACCACGTCGGCGACCCCGGTGCGGATGATCTCGCGCCGCCGCACGGCCCGCGCCGCCGTCGCCGCGGCCACCGGATCACCCTCGTGCCGGGCCGCTCCCCGGCGCACCGAGCTGATCATCGCCTTCAGCGGCTGCGGCTGGAGCACCTCGTCGGTCTCCAGCAGGGCCACGGCCTCGGGACTGCGCTGCAGCAGCTCGGCGACCAGCTGGCTGGACGACAGCACGTGGGCCAGGCGCTCGGCCGCGGCGCCGGAGTCCCGCAGCATCTTCAGGTACCAGTGGGTGGAGCCGAGCGCGTCGGACAGGCGGCGGAAGTCGAGCAGCCCGGCGTCGGGATCGGCGCCGTCGGCGAACCAGCCGAGCATCACCGGCAGCAGCTGCCGCTGGATCGCCGCGCGCCGTGAGACACCGGTGGTGAGGGCGCTGATGTGGCGCAGCGCACCGGCCGGGTCGCGGTAGCCGAGGGCGGCCAGGCGCACCCGCGCGGCCTCCGGCGTGAGCCGGGCCTCATCGCTGGTGAGCTCGGCCGCGGCCGCGAGAAGCGGCCGGTAGAAGAGCTTCTCGTGCAGCCGACGGACCTCGCGGGCCTGTCGCCGCCAGAGGTCGGTGAGCTGGTCGGCCGGATCGGCGCGGAACCCGAACTCGCGGCCCAGGCGACGCAGGTCGTTGGTGCCGCTGGGCACCACGTGGGTGCGCTGCAACCGGAACAGCTGGATCCGGTGCTCCAGCGCGCGCAGCATGCGGTAGGCCCGGTCGAACTCGGCCGCGTCGGCCCGGGCCACGTAGCCGAAGGTGCTCAGGGCCTCCAGGCCGAGCAGGGTGTTGGGGGTGCGCAGCCGGGAGTCGATGCGCCCGTGCACGAGTTGCAGCAGCTGCACCGAGAACTCGACGTCGCGCAGCCCGCCGGCGCCGAGCTTGAGCTCGCGGTCGGCGTCGGGCCCCTTGAGCTGCTCCTCCACCCGGCGGCGCATGGCCTGCACGTCGGGCACGAAGTTCTCCCGCTCGGCGGCCTGCCACACCATCGGCTCGATACCGGCCAGGTACCGCGCGCCCAGATCGGCGTCGCCGGCGACCAGGCGGGCCTTGAGCAGGGCCTGGAACTCCCAGGTCTGCGCCCAGCGCTCGTAGTAGGCCAGGTGGCTGGCCAGGGTGCGCACCAGCGGGCCGTTACGGCCCTCCGGGCGGAGGTTGGGGTCGACCGGCCAGAGGGTGCCCTCCGGCGTGGCCTTCGAGCAGACCAGGCCAAGAGTGCTGGCCAGCCGGGTGCCCTCGGAGATCGCCTTCTGGTCCTCCGCCCCCTCGACCGGTTCCACCACGTAGATCACGTCGACGTCACTGACGTAGTTGAGCTCGCGCCCGCCGCACTTGCCCATCCCGATCACGGCCATCCGGCAGTTCGAGCCGTGGCCCGGCAGGGCGCCCCGGGCCACCGCGAGCGCGGCCTCCAGCGAGGCCGAGGCCAGGTCGGCGAGGATCGCGGCGACGGTGGGCAGGATGCCCAGCGGGTTGTCGGCGGCCAGGTCGCGGGCGGCCAGGCCGAGCAGGCGGCGGCGGTAGGCCACGCGCAGGGCGTCGGTGCCCTCGTCCTGCGTGAGGGTGCTGACGGGGGTCGCGGCGCCGGGATCGGCGCCGACCGCACGCAGCAGCTCGGCCCGCAGCCCGTCCGCGGTGAACGAGGAGAAAGGCGGCGGCGGAGCCCCTTCGAGGTACTCCCGGGCGTGGCCGTGGTGGTCGACGGTGTGGTCGGCCTGATCACCCGGCCGGGTCACCGGGAAGTCGTCGTCACCGCCCAGCTCGCCGTCGATGACGGGCCACTGCCAGGGATGACGGACGAGGTGGTCACCCAGGGCGCCCGATCCCCCGAGGACGGCGAACAGCCGGCGGGCGGTGAGGTCGTCGCGGTGCAGGGCGTGGGACAGCTGGACGACGGCCCCGCCGCCCTGCGACAGACGTTCCAGCACGTCGGGTGTGAGACCACCCAGACCGCCGGGCACCTTGTCGCAGTTGGCCAGCGACTCGACCATCCGGCCCAGCGCGGTCAGGGCCAGGTCGGGGTCGGGGCTGTCGGCCAGGGCGCTCAGCAGCCGCTCACCGGGCAGGGGGCGTTCGCCGGTGAGCACGCCCGGCTCACCGGCCGGCTCGGCCTCGAGCATCTCGATCAGGCCCGGCGTGCCCAGCACCCGCTCCGCGGCGCCGGGATCGGCGAAGCCGAACCGGGCCAGACGGGCGGCGAAACTTGCCTGGCGCGCAGTTGTCACACGACCCACCGTAATGCGCCCGTGCTCGCCACGCGGAGGAGACCGCCGGTAAACGCCATTTCCTCCGTGATCATGCAAAACCTCCCCAGAGTTCTAGAACTCTGGGGAGGTTTTGCATGATCACGGAAAAGAAAATGGGGGACGCGTGTCAGCTCGGTTCGGCTTCGGCTTCGATTCGGTCAGCTGAGCTGGGCGGCGAAGGCCGCTGCGTGGGCCAGGGAGGTCCGGGCCTGGATCGCTTGCGTCGCGTGGATCTGGGCCATCACGGCCTCCGGGTCGGCCGGCCGGCCGTTGCTCGCGAATCCCTGGTCCACCCACTCACCGAAGCCGGCGTCGGGGACCTCCGGGTGGTACTGCACCGCCCAGGCGTTCTCCCCCACCCGGAAACCCTGATGCGGATACACCTTTCCGGTCACCAGGAGTTCGGCGTCGGGCGGCAGGACGGTGACGGCGTCGCCGTGGAAGTTCCGCACCGGCCACTGCGCGGAGCCCAGCCGGTCGCCGACGGCACCGAAGTACGGGTCGGCGCCGGCCTGCGGCAGCGCGGTCACAGTGGTCACGCCGATCTCGAAACCGGCGCTCCCCCTCGCGACCTCACCGCCGCAGGCGAGCGCCAGCAGCTGAGCGCCCAGGCAGATGCCCAGGGTCGGCACCCGGTCCGTGACCGCCCGCGCCATCAGCGTGCGGACGGCCGGGAGCCACGGGGCGACCTCGTCGTCCCACGCCGCCATCTCGCCACCCAGCACGACCAGGCCCGTGTACCGGTCCAGGTCGTCGGGCAGCCGGTCACCGCGATACGGGCGCACGACCTGCGAACCGACGCCGGAGGAGTCCAGCCCGGCACCGAACAGCGCGGGCGGACAGGTGCTCTCGTGCTCGACAACCAGGATCACAAGCAGCATCCAAGCATGCGTCCGAACGTCCCGGCCGCCCGGATCGGCCCCGATCGGGTCTCAGAGCAGGGGCAGGTAGCGCTTGAGCTCGAACGGCGTGACCTGGCTGCGGTACTCGGCCCACTCCGCACGCTTGTTGCGCAGGAAGAAGTCGAACACGCCCTCGCCCAGGGTCTCCGCGACGAACTCGGAGTCCTCCATGATCGAGATCGCCCGGTCGAGGTTCTCCGGCAGCCGGGTGATGCCCATGGCCCGGCGCTCGGCCTCGGTCAGCGACCAGACGTTGTCGTCGGCGCCCTCGGGCAGTTCCAGGCCCTGCTCGATGCCCCGCATACCGGCCGAGAGCATCAGCGCGTAGGCCAGGTACGGGTTGCAGGCGCTGTCCAGGCCGCGGTACTCGATGCGGGTGGACTGGCCCTTGCCCGGCTTGTACATCGGCACCCGGATCAGCGCCGAGCGGTTGTTGTGCCCCCAGCAGACGTAGGCCGGGGCCTCGGCGCCGCCCCAGATGCGCTTGTACGAGTTCACCCACTGGTTGGTGACCGCGGTGATCTCGGCGGCGTGCGTGAGCAGACCGGCGATGAACTGCCGGCCGATCTTGCTGAGCTGGTACTCGGCGCCGGCCTCGTGGAAGGCGTTCTGGTCGCCCTCGAACAGCGAGACGTGGGTGTGCATGCCCGAGCCCGGGTGCTCGTTCAGCGGCTTGGGCATGAACGAGGCGAACAGCCCCTGCTCCAGCGCCACCTCCTTCACCACGGTGCGGAAGGTCATGACGTTGTCGGCCATGGTCAGCGCGTCGGCGTACCGCAGGTCGATCTCGTTCTGGCCCGGGCCGGCCTCGTGGTGGCTGAACTCGACGGAGATGCCCATCGACTCCAGCACACCGATCGCGGCGCGGCGGAAGTCGTGCGTGGTGCCGCGCGGCACGTGGTCGAAGTAGCCCGCCTGGTCGACCGGCTCCGGCTCCACGCCGTCCGAGTTCGGCTCCTTGAAGAGGTAGAACTCGATCTCGGGGTGGGTGTAGAAGCTCAGGCCGTGCTCGGCGGCCTTGTTCAGCGAGCGCTTGAGCACGTTGCGCGGGTCCATCATCGCGGGTTCGCTGCCCGGGGTGAGGATGTCGCAGAACATCCGGGCGGTGCCGTGCGACTCACCGCGCCAGGGCAGCACCTGGAACGTCGAGGGGTCGGGCTTGGCCAGCATGTCGGCCTCGTGCACGCGGGCCAGGCCCTCGATGGCCGAGCCGTCGAAGCCGATGCCCTCCGCGAACGCGCCCTCGAGTTCAGCCGGGGCGATCGACACGCTCTTCAGCGAGCCGAGGATGTCGGTGAACCAGAGCCGGATGAACCGGATGTCCCGCTCCTCGATCGAGCGGAGGATGAACTCCTGCTGCCTGTCCATGCCGGTCCCTTCCTTGTTCCGTAGCGCGTGCCGGTGTGATTCCACCGGTACTGCGGAGCCTGCCAGATCCAGGGTTCATCAGAGCACTCGCCGTACCGCTCCGTTGCCCCCAGGCACCCTACGGTGGCGTAACTACTCCCCCGGCTCCAGGGGGCCGGAGGGTGTCCCCACTCCCCCTCAGGTCGGTTCGGTACCCGGAACCCCCAGGTGAACGGAAAGGGTGTGATCGCCCGCACGCTCCACCCCGTCCCCGGGAGTCCACGCAGGAGGACCATGGAGACGGGCCCGCCCGACCGGCGGGCGCATCCAGGTCTGCCACGGAAGGACACCGCTGATGAACCAGCAGCCCGAGGAACCGGCGCCGTACGGCGGCGCCCGGACCACGCCCGACGCCACCGATGTCGTGCTGAAGAAGATCCGCATCCCGCACCTGCACCAGATGAAGGCCCGCGGCGAGCGCTGGGCGATGCTGACCGCGTACGACCAGCTGTCGGCGGCCGTGTTCGACGCCGCGGGCATCCCGGTGCTCCTGGTCGGCGACTCGGCCGCGAACAACGTCTACGGCCACAGCACCACGCTGCCGGTCACGCTCGACGAGCTGATCCCGCTGGTGCGGGCCGTGGCCGGGGCCGCCTCGCACGCGCTGGTGGTGGCCGACCTGCCGTTCGGCAGCTACCAGGGCTCACCCCAGCAGGCGTTCGAGAGCGCCGTGCGGCTGATGAAGGAGGGGCTGGCGCACGCGGTGAAACTGGAGGGCGGCGCGGCGATGGCCCCCACGGTCAGGCTGCTCACCGACGCCGGCATACCGGTGATGGCGCACATCGGTTTCACCCCGCAGAGCGAGCACACGCTGGGCGGTTACCGGGTGCAGGGGCGCGGTGAGAACGCGCAGAGCCTGGTGGACGACGCCCTGGCGCTCCAGGAGGCCGGGGCGTTCTCACTGGTGATGGAGATGGTTCCGGCCCCGGCGGCGGGTGCGGTGACCAAGGCCCTGGACATCCCCACCGTGGGGATCGGGGCCGGGCCCGACTGCGACGCGCAGGTGCTGGTCTGGACCGACATGGCCGGCTTCACCGACCATCCGGCGGGGAAGACGCCGCGCTTCGTGAAGAAGTACGCCGACCTGCGCGGCATCCTGACCCAGGCTGCGCAGGAGTACGCCCGCGACGTGCGGCACGGCACCTTCCCGGCACCGGAACACTCCTTCGAGGAGTAGCTCCTACTTGTCGTCCCAGCGACGGTCTTCCTCGTCCCACGCCTCGGTGCGGGCGCGGGCCGACTCCAGGGCCTGCTGGGCGGCAGCGCGGGTGGGGTAAGGACCCATCACGTCCTTGCCCTGCCCCTTGCCGGTGGCGGACTCCACCTGTCCGGTCGACAGGTTGTACCAGTACTGCACAGCACCTTCGCTCATGATCACGACGATAGCCCGGGCCCGCCCGGCCCGCCCCCGCAGCGACATCGTGACTGGCCACGGGCACGGCAGGTGCCACCTCGTCCTCAATTTCGGGCTCGGGGGAAAAAGGCGTTCAAGCACCCGCGGGTAGGCACCGATGTTGGCTGCATCACCTTCCGCTCTCACGGATGAGACCGGCCGTGAGACACCTTGCCCGGGGGAATCTTCGTCATGGACCTACGCATCGGTGGGACACCTCTGTCCGCCGCCCAGATCGCCCTGTCGTCGGCCAACCCCGACGGCAACCCGGCCGGTTCGCAGCCCGGCGCCGGGTCGTCGGCCACCGGCGACCCGGACCAGAACCCTTCTCGGGGAAAGGGCTTCGGCTCGATCGCGGACGGGTTCGGCGAGGCCGCGGCGACCGACGGCGACACCTACCTGACCGCGATGTTCGAGCAGTACGTCAACTACCGCGGCCCCAAGCGCGGCACCGTGGAGAACCCGTTCTCCCCGAACCGCATCACCGCCGTGCAGACCGTCGCCATGAACCGCCTGGAGGGAGGCCGGCTGGACGTCCGCGTCTGAGGCCCGGCCGACACCGCCGGCACCGGCATCCACCTGCACCCCCTGGCATCTCCGAACTGCCCGACCCGCCCACAGCCCTAGACTGCCGGGCTATGAGCACGATGTCGGGAAGCAAGCCGTCCGCCCCGCTGGGCACGCTGGTGCCCGGAACGGTCAGCCCGCGCCGGGCCGTGCCCGCCGACATCCCCCGCCCGGAGTACGTGGACAAGCCCGCTCCGGCGAAGTACACCGGCTCCGAGATCAAGGACGCCGCCACCATCGAGCTGATGCGCGAGGCCGGCCGGATCGCCGGCGCCGCGCTCGCCGAGGTGGGCCGGCACGTCGAGCCGGGCGTCACCACCGACGAACTCGACCGCATCGGGCACGAGTTCCTGCTCGACCATCACGTGTACCCGTCCACGCTGGGCTACAAGGGCTTCCCGAAGTCGTTGTGCACCAGCCTGAACGAGGTCATCTGCCACGGCATCCCGGACTCCACGGTGGTGCGTGACGGCGACATCATCAACATCGACATCACCGGCTACCTGACCCGCGACGGGCTCGGCGTGCACGGCGACTGCGACGCGACGTTCCTGGCCGGAGACGTGGACGAGGAATCGCGCCTGCTGGTCGAGCGCACCCACGAGGCGATGATGCGCGGTATCAAGGCCGTGCGCCCCGGCCGCCAGATCAACGTGATCGGGCGCGTGATCGAGGCCTACGCCAAGCGTTTCGGCTACGGCGTGGTCCGTGACTTCACCGGGCACGGCATCGGCACCGGGTTCCACACCGGCCTGGTGATCCCGCACTACGACGCGGCGCCCCGGTTCGACACCGTGATCGAGCCCGGCATGACCTTCACCATCGAGCCGATGCTCACCCTCGGCCCGCCCGAGTACGACATGTGGGCCGACGCCTGGACGGTCGTCACGAAAGACCGCAGGCGCACGGCCCAGTTCGAGCACACGCTCCTGGTGACCGAGACCGGCGCCGAGATCCTCACCCTGCCCTGAACCTCCCTGACTGTCAGCCTGTCGAAGGAAGTCATGAGCTCTTCTGAAATTAACGTTCCCACCGGCGGTTTCGGTATCGACATTGGCGGGTCCGGCATCAAGGGCGCCCCGGTCGACCTGACCGCGGGCCGCTTCGCGGCCGATCGCCTGCGCATTCCCACGCCGTCGCCGTCCACCCCCGGTGCGGTCGCCGACGTGGTGGCGCAGATCGTCGAGAGCTTTGCGGACGAGTCGGGCACCGGTCCGGTCGGCGTCACCTTCCCGGCGGTGATCCAGCACGGGATCGCCCGCACCGCGGCGAACGTGGACGACGCGTGGATCGACACCGACGTGGACACGCTGTTCAGCGCCCGGCTGGGCCGCAGCGTGCACGTGGTGAACGACGCCGACGCGGCCGGGGTGGCCGAGGCCCGCTTCGGCGCCGCGAAGAACACCAAGGGCCTGGTCATCGTGGCCACGCTCGGCACCGGGATCGGCTCGGCCGTGCTGCTCGACGGCCGGCTGGTGCCCAACACCGAGCTGGGGCACCTGGAGATCGACGGGCACGACGCCGAGCACCGGGCCGCCGACAGCGCCCGCGAGCGCGAAGACCTGTCCTGGGAGAAGTGGGCCCACCGCCTGCAGACCTATTTCCGCACGGTGGAGAACCTGTTCTGGCCCGACCTGTTCGTGATCGGTGGCGGGGTGAGCAAGAAGAGTGCGAAGTTCCTGCCGCTGCTCGACATCCGCACACCGATCGTGCCGGCGGAGCTGCTGAACGACGCGGGCATCATCGGGGCGGCGGTGCTGGCGGCCGAGGCCCCCGAGGCCCCGGCCACACCGGCTGTCTGATGCCTTCGGGCCGGGCTGCTCAGTCGAGCGGCTCGGCCAGGCTGGCGCTGGTCTCGGCGACCATGCGGAAGTAGTCCATCGCGCCGTCCTCCCCCATGTGCTTGCTGGCGATCGTCGCCGACAGCGAGGCGAGAGCGGTGACGAAGGACAGCTGCTCGGTGCCCTCCAGCTCGCGCAGGATGAAGGACATCGCCTCGTGGTCGCCCAGCATCTGGAACCGGATGAAGGCGGCGGCACGCTGATTCGCGAGGGCGGCAGCCCGTTGCTCTGCGGAAAACACGAGAACCCTTCTGGTCGACTCCCCGTGTCACCAGTATGCGGACGCCCCGGTCCCCGCAGTCACTATTCGTAGACAAACACCCGCCAGGGTGAATGCCGTCGGTGACAGCGCGTGGCGTTCAGTGGCGAACGAGGTGGACTGTAAGCCGGATCTTGTACCGGACCGGGTGAACCCGGGCCGGCGACGACCATCCATCTCGGGGCGACGTTGCCGTCACCCTCATGCGGCCTACCCGGATGCTCGGCGGGCAGCCTCGAACGCATCCTGTCTGGCCTTGCTCCGGGTGGGGTTTACCTAGCCGCTCCGGTCACCCGGAGCGCTGGTGGTCTCTTACACCACCGTTTCACCCTTACCGGCGGCTCTTGCGAGCAGCCGGCGGTCTGTTTTCTGTGGCACTGTCCCGCGGGTCACCCCGGGTGGGCGTTACCCACCACCCTTGCCCTGTGGAGTCCGGACTTTCCTCGGCGAACGGCAAGCCGTCCGACGCGGTCGCCCGTCCACCTCGTCCGCCGGGGACATCCTAGGGCCTGCGTTGTCGACCCGGCGCAACCCCCACCGGTTCGTGCCTTCATTGCGCCGTCACCGCGACAACCGCACACGATCCGATCGTCCCGCCACCCCACCGCCACTGTCCCCGGACATCCCCGGCGCTCACCCGCGTCCTCCGGCCCGGAGCCTCGTTCATCTCGCGGCCTCTCTCCCGTCATTGCTGCCCCACGCGTCATTTGTCCCTTAACCACCTCATCCTTCCCTTCGCCTACTGGTCGCTCACTGCACACGTTCGTTCACCCGGCGCTTAACGGACTTGGACAAGCTTGGTGGGACGGGGGTGCGTCCGGGTGGACCGCTCCCTCCCTGACGAGCTGCGCGGAGGTACGGGACATGACTGCTTCAGACGGGGCGGCGGGCGGTAAGGGCCGACGGGTGAGGATGGGCGTCGTGCTGAGCGTGGCGGCGACGATCGGGATCACCACCTGGGCGACGACCACCGCCCACGCGACGGTTTCCGCGCCGGCGAGTACGACGTCCACCATCCCGGCGAAGGCCGCGGCGAAGACCGTGACCGCCCAGCTGCTGGCGTTCAACGACCTGCACGGCCACATGACCTCGGACGGCCTGTCGATCAGCGCGAAGACCTCCACCTCGAAGGGCGCGGGCTACGTCACCGCGGGCGGGGTGGCCTGGCTGGCCGCGAAGATCGCGAAGGCGAAGAAGGACAACCCGAACTCGCTGGTGCTGTCGGTCGGTGACCAGATCGGTGGCAGCCCGCTGATCTCGGGGTATTACCACGACGAGGGCACGATCGAGTCGATGAACAAGTTCGTCGACGTCGCCGTGGTGGGTAACCACGAGTTCGACGAGGGCACGGCCGAGCTGCGCCGCATCGTGAACGGCGGCTGCCACCCGACCGACGGCTGCTCCCCCGTGTCGCCGAAGTTCAAGGGCGCCTCGTTCGACATGCTCGCGGCCAACGTGATCAGCCGCAAGACCGGTAAGTCGATGCTGCCGGGCTACGTGATCAAGAAGGTGGGCGGGGCGAAGATCGGCATCATCGGCACGGTCACCCCCGACACGGTCGACCTGGTCGACAAGGCCGGCATCAAAGACGTGAAGTTCGTCGCCGAGGCCCCGGTGATCAAGAAGCTGGCCAGGCAGCTGCGGGCCCAGGGCGTGGACGCGGTGATCGCCATGACCCACAACGGCGCCGACCCGACGCCCCGCAGCCCGATCAACTCCTGCGTGAACCTGGCCGGCCCGGTGAAGGACCTGACGAAGCAGGTCGCGGGCTCGGTGGACGCCGTGCTCAGCGCCCACACCCACCAGGCCTTCATCTGCAAGGTCAACGGCACCCTGCTGACCAGCGCGGCGTCGTACGGGCGGCTGCTGACCAAGATCAAGGTCACGATGAACACGACCACGCACCAGGTCACGAAGATCAGCGCGGGGAACGTGGTGATCAGCCACTCGGGCACGAGCAACAAGACCGTGCGCACGGTGGTGAACCGCTACCAGAAGGCCACCGACAAGATCGCGGCGAAGAAGGTCACGACGCTCAAGCAGGACCTCAACCGCACCCTGACCCGCAACGGTGAGTCGTACCTGGGCCGCACCATCGCCGACGCCCAGCTGGCCGCCACGAAGCCGAAGTCCAAGGGCGGGGCGCAGATCTCGATCATCAACCGCGGCCTGGCCCGGATGAACCTGGAGAAGGGCAAGGTCACCTACGGCCAGGTCTACGACGCCCAGCCGTTCGGGTTCCACCTGGTCACGATGACCATGACCGGCACCCAGATCGACGCCATGCTGGAGAGCACGTTCTGCCAGGAAGCCGCGGTGGACAACGACAACCGCATGCCCATCGAGGTGAGCAAGAGCTTCTACTACAGCTTCGACATGGACAAGAAGTGCGGGCACATGATCCGGATCCGCGACATGCGCCTGGGCGGCAAGCGCATGTACGCGGCGAAGAAGTACCGGGTCACGACCATCGACTTCTTCTCCAACGGCGGTAGCAGCCTGAAGGGCTTCAAGGACGGCACGAACAAGGTCACCGGGATCCTCGAGCGCGACGCCCTGGCGCAGTACCTGAAGAAGCACCCGAACCTGGGCCTGCCGCACGGCACCCGGATCAAGTCGCTGTGAACCCTGTCGTGATCATGCAAACTTTCCCCGGGGAGAGTTTGCATGATCACGACGTTGGTTGCGGACGACGTAAACTCCCGGCGTGCTCGTCTTGCTACCCCCCTCGGAGTCCAAGGCCGTTCCCCCGAAACGGGGTACGGCCGTCGCGGTCGACCAGCTGTCGTTCCCCGAGCTGACCGATCTGCGCAAGCAGGTGCTGGAGGCGCTCACCGAGGTCAGCGCCCGCCCGGACGCCCTCGAACGGCTCGGGGTGGGTGCATCCCTCGCCGACGAGGTGGCGCGTAACCTCACGCTGCACACCGCCCCGGCCCGGCCGGCCCACCAGGTCTACACCGGCGTCCTCTATGACGCCCTGGACTGGGCCACGCTCTCCACCGAGGCCCGACGGCGGGGCAACAAGCGGGTGCTCGTCATCTCGGCGCTGTGGGGAGCCCTGCGCCCCGGCGACAAGGTGCCCTCGTACCGGCTGTCGATGGACGGTGAACTCCCCACCCTCGGCCCGCTGGCCCGGCACTGGCGCAGTGAGCTGCCCGGGGTGCTGGCCGCGGCCGCCGGGAAGCGCGGCGTGATCGTCGACTGCCGGTCCGGTCCTTACGTGGCCGCCGCCCCGGTCTCGTCGTTCCCCACCGACGTGGCGGCGCGTACCGTCGCCGTGCGGGTGCTGCGCGAGACCGACGGCAGGCGCTCGGTGGTGAGTCACCTGGCCAAGCACACCCGCGGCGAGGTCACCCGGTACCTGCTGGAACAGGACGCCGATCCGCGGTCGGCGCCCGAGCTGCAGGAAGTCGTCGGCGGACGCTGGCCGGCGGAGCTGACCGAACCCGCCCGGCCCGGCGCCCCCTGGACGCTCGACGTGATCCTGCGCGGCTGACCCGTGTCCCCCTACCCGTCCCCGTGATCATGCAGAACCTCCCCGGGGAATCCTGGCCTGATCACGAACGAGGAGATGCCCCATGAACCCCGAGGAGTTCCGGACCGCCGGCCACGAGCTGATCGACTGGATCGCCGACTACCGCACCCGCATCCCCGATCTACCGGTGCAGGCGCAGGTGACGCCGGGTGAGGTGACGGACGCGCTGCCCTCGACACCTCCTGCGGAACCGGTCGGGATCGACTCGCTGCTCAAGGATCTCGACGAGATCATCGTGCCCGGCCTGATGATGGTGCAGCACCCGCGGCACACCGGCTGGTTCCCCTCGAATGCCTCTCTCGCATCGGTTCTCGGGGACATCGCCGCGTCGGGCATCGGGGCGCTGGGCATCTCCTGGCAGTCGGCGCCCGCGCTGACCGAGCTGGAAGAGGTGGTCTGCGACTGGATGCGGCGGCTCACCGGCCTTTCCGAGGGCTGGAAGGGCGTCATCCAGGACACCGCGTCGACCGGTTGCCTGGTCGCGCTGCTGGCCGCCCGCGAGCGCGCCGCCGACTACGTGAGCGAGCGGGGCGGGATGCAGTCGCTGCCCGCCCCGCTGACCGTGTACGCGTCCGAGCACGCCCACTCGGCCATTCCGAAAGCCGCTCTGCTGGCCGGTTTCGGTCGGGACAACATCCGCAGTATCCCGACCGGCTCGTCCTTTGCTCTCGACACCGCCTTGCTGCGCGCGGCGATCGAGAAAGACGTCCATGAAGGACGCGTACCAGCAGCGATCGTGGTCAGCCTCGGCACTACGGCGACAACGGCTTTCGACCCGCTCGCCGAGATCCTGGAGATTGCCGCCGGGTACGGCATCTGGGTGCACGTCGACGCCGCGATGGCCGGATCGGCCCTGCTGCTGCCCGAGTACCGCTGGATCGTCGAGGGGATCGAGGGTTTCACGACCCCTGACGGCGTCGTGGTGCCGCCCGCCGACTCCCTGGGCTGGAACCCGCACAAGTGGATGGGCACGATCCTCGATACCTCGCTGCTCTACGTGCGCGAGCCCGAGCGGCTGGTGCGGGTGATGTCGACGAACCCGAGCTTCCTGCGCAACGCCGTACCGGGCGAGCGCGTCGCGACCGAGTACCGTGACTGGGGAATCCCGCTGGGCCGCCGTTTTCGCGCCCTGAAGCTGTGGTTCCACCTGCGGCTGGACGGGGTGGCCGCGATCCAGGACCGCCTGCGCCGCGACCTGGCCAATGCCCACCGCCTGGCCGCGCTGGTCTCGGCGGAACCGGGCTGGACCGTGGTGGCCCCGGTGCAGTTGCAGACCGTGTGCGTGCGGCACGAACCGCTGGTGGCGAGTCAGATGGTGGACGCGGGTGGGCTCCGCAGCACAGCTGGGCCCGGCACGATGGCCGGGTCCGACAGCATGGCCGGACTCGACAGCATGGCCGGGCCCAACAGCATGACCGGATCCGACGCCGTTGCCGGGCCCGACGCTGTCAGCGAGCCCAGCACTGTCGGCGAGCCCAGCACTGTCGGCGAGCCCAGCACTGTCGGCGAGCCCAGCACTGTCGGCGAGCCCAGCACTGTCGGCGAGCCCAGCACTGTCGGCGAGCCCCGGAACCTGGAGGGTCGGCCCCTGAGCGGCGAGGCCCTGGACGCGCACACCCTGGCCTGGGCCGATGCCCTCAACCGCAGCGGCGTGGGCACGGTGACTCCCGCGGTGGTGGGCGGACGCTGGATGGTGCGGATCTCCATCGGCGTGGAGACCACCGAGTGGCCGGACGTCGAGGCGGTCTGGGCCGCCGCCAGGAAGCTGGCCGCCGAGCGGGCGGTCAGCCTGTCGGCCGGGTGATGATGAGGGCATGCCCGATTCAGCGCCGAATGCCGAGCCGAGGTCTGTGCCACACGCCGAGCCGAGTTCCGCGCCATACCCCGAGCCGAATTCCGCGCCACACCCCGAGCCGGCCTCCGGTCGCCGCACCGCCGTCGAGCTGATCCGTGCGCCCGCCCTGTCCGACGTGGCCGAATACGCCTACGCCGCAACCGCTCCCCCGGGTGCCCGGCTGATCTTCCTGGCCGGGTCCTGTCCGCTGAACGACGACGGCTCCACCGCGGCCGTCGGTGACCACGCGGGGCAGGCCGCGGTCTGCCTGCAGAACCTGGTCGTGGCGCTGGCGGCCGCCGGGGCCCGGCTCCACGACGTGATCAGCACCCGGGTGCTGGTGGCGTCGTCACGGCAGCCCGATCTGGTGGCCGCGTGGCAAGTCGTGCGCGATGCGTTCGGCGACCACGACGTGCCGAGCACCCTGATGGGTGTCACGGTGCTCGGCTACGACGATCAGCTCGTGGAGATCGAGGCAATCGCCGCCGTCGTGGACTGAACCGCCCGGGCCGGTCAGCGCTGTTCCGGTCAGCCCAGGGCGCGGTCGAGGTCTTCGAGCAGGTCGTCGATGTCTTCCAGGCCCACCGAGATGCGCACCGTGCCGTCGGTGATGCCGGCGGCGAGGCGGGCCTCGGGGGTGAGGCGGCGGTGGGTGGTGGTCGCCGGGTGGGTGGTCATCGACTTGGAGTCGCCCAGGTTGTTGGAGATGTCGACGATCTGGAGCCGGTCGAGGAAGGCGAACGCGGCGTCCTTGCGGCCCTCACCCGACCCCAGCTCGAAGGTGACGACCGTGCCGCCGGCGCTCATCTGCGTCTTCGCCAGCTCGTACTGCGGGTGGCTGGGCAGGTGCGGGTAGGTGACCCGGCCGACGCGGGAGTCGCCCTCGAGGAACTCCGCGATCCGCAGCGCCGAGACGCACTGGTGATCGACGCGCAGGCGCAGCGTCTCCAGGCCCTTCAGCAGCACCCAGGCGTTGAACGGGCTCATCGAGGGGCCCGTGTGGCGCATCAGGTTCTGCACCTTCTCGTTGATGAAGTCTTCCGGGCCGAGGATGGCCCCACCGAGCACGCGGCCCTGGCCGTCGATGTGCTTCGTGGCCGAGTAGACGACGATGTCGGCGCCCAGCTCCAGCGGCTTCTGCAGCAGCGGGGTGGCGAACACGTTGTCCACCACCACCTTCGCGCCCGCCGCGTGGGCCAGCTCGCTGACGGCCCGGATGTCGACCAGCTCCTGCGAGGGGTTGGACGGCGACTCGAAGAACACCGCCTGGGTGGGCACGCTCAGCGCCTTCTCCCACTGGGCCAGGTCGGGACCGTCGACGAACACGGTCTCCACACCCCAGCGCGGCAGGATCTCGTCGAGGATGACGAAGCACGAGCCGAACAGCGCCTTCGACGCCACGATCCGGTCACCGGCACCGAGCAGCGCGGCCAGGGCGTTGAACACCGCGGACATACCGGTGGCGGTGGCGAACGCCGCCGGGGCACCCTCGATGAGCCGCAGGCGCTCCTCGAACATCGACACCGTGGGGTTGCCGTAGCGCGAGTAGACGAAGTGGTCGAGCTCGCCCTTGAACGCGGACTCGGCCTCCCCCGCCGACTCGTAGGTGTAGCCCTGCGTCAGGAACAGCGCCTCGGACATCTCCGCGAAGTTCGACCGGACGAGGCCACCCCGCACGCTGAGCGTGGCGGGACGGCGGGTGTCGGGAGTATCGGGGGTGTCGTTGGTCATCTGCTCGTCTCTCGAAAATGGTGGACGTTCTGCGCACCCGGCGAGGATCCGCCGGGTTGCCGTGGGTGGCCGGGTTCGGACCGGCCGGGTCAGCCCTGCTTCCAGGGCAGGCCCCGCACCTTCCAGCCGGCCGAGTTGCCCCGGTGGTTCTGGCCGTCGGGCGGGCCCTCGAAGCCTTCCAGAATGTTGTACGCCTCGGTGTAACCGGCGGCCGTGGCGGCCTCGGCGGCGGCCACCGACCGCACCCCGGACCGGCACAGGAACAGCACCGGCGCGGACTTGTCGGCCGAGGCGGCACCCACCTGGTCGAGGAACGACCCGTTGCGCGCGCCCTCGGGGAAGGTCGTCCACTCCACCAGGGCCACGTCCTTGGCCAGGGCGGTCAGATCGGGCACCCCGACGTACGACCACTCGGCGCGGGTGCGTACGTCGACCAGCACCGCGGCCGGGTTCGACTGCACCAGCTCCCAGGCCTGCTCGGGGGAAAGATCACCGGCGTATGCCATGTCGTCATGCCTCCTGGATGTTGGCCACGGCGGGTGCGGGCAGGACCACGGCCTGCCCGGCGACCACCCGCTCGCCGTCGAAAGTCAGGGTGGGCGGACCGTACAGCTCGTACCCCTCGGCCAGCGCCGCACTGACACGTTCGCAGAACGAGCGGTCGTCGGGGCCGGTCAGCAACCTGTACCTGAGCCGCTCGTCGTCTGCCACGGATCCAGTTCTACCCCAGCCCCCTGACAGCCATAAGACCAGGACCCATTCGCATGCGTGATCAACCCGCCGGAACGAAGGCCCCGAGCCCTCGTCGAACCCCACCCAAACCTCCGTGATCATGCAGAACCTCCCCGGCGTTCTAGAACTGTGGCGGTAAGAGTTCTAGAACTCCAGGGAGGTTTTGCATGATCACGGAGAAGGAAAGGGGGTGGCGGCTGCGTTCACCGCTGCCACCTCGACCCCGCCGTCCGCCCAGTACCTCAGGGTTGTGACGCTGGCCGGGTCGATGCGCAGGCGCCAGAAGGCGGCCGGGCCGGCGTCGAGAGCGCTCGCGACCGCGGCGCGGATCGGGCCGGTGTGCGTGACCACGACCACCGACCGGCCGGCGTGCTCCGAGCGCAACCGGGCCACGGCGTCCGCAATTCGGCTCTGCAGGTCGAGCACCGACTCACCCCCCGGGGGCCTCGCCGCTGCGGACTCGCGCCACTGCGCGTACTCCTGGGGCCAGCGGGCGGCGATCTCCCGGTAGGACAGGCCGTTCCAGTCGCCCAGCCGTAGCTCGGCCCAGTCCGGCGCGACCCGCGACGGCAGGCCCAGCGCCTCGGCCGTCTGCCGGGCCCGCAGCATGGGCGAGGACAGCAGGACGCCGGTGGAGGGCAGGGACAGGGCCCGGGCCTCGGAGAGACCCGACGGGCTCAGCTGCGGGCCGACCTCGTCACCACCGCTGGGCACCCGGCCGGTGACCGCGGTGCTCGCGTGCCGGACCAGGCGCAGGGTGAGCGGCTCACCCAGGTCGGCTGTGCTCAGAGCCCGGATTCCGCCGTGCGCACCAGGATCCGGCTGCACTCCTCGCAGCGCACGACCTCGTTCTGCGGGGCGTTGCGGATCCGGGCCAGGTCGTTCGGCGGCAGGGTCATCCGGCAGCCCTCACAGCGGCGCTGGTAGAGCTTGGCCGCCCCGACGCCGTGGTTGCTCTCCCGGATGCGCTCGTACAGGGCGAGAAGATCTTTCGGGATGCCGGCGGCGGCGTTCTCGCGGTCGTGGGCCTCGGCGTCGCTCTCGTCGGTCAGGGCCTCGAGCGCCTTGTCGCGGGCGGCGGCCACCACGGCGACCTCGGCGACGACCTGCTCACGCTTCTCGGTGGCGCCCCGGACGGCCGCCTCGGCGGTCTCCTGGCGCTCCATCACCTCGAGCTCGGCGTCTTCCAGCACACCCTGCCGGTTCGCGAGACTCTCCAGCTCGTGCTGGATGGCCTGGAGGTCTTTGGAGTTGCCCTGACCGGAGTCGAGCCGGGCCTGGTTGCGCGCGACCCGCTGGCGCACCTGCTCGACGTCACCCTCGGCCTTGGTCAGGTCGCGGGCCGCGTCGGTGGCCACCGTACGGGCCTTGATCAGCACGTCGTCGACGTCCGCGAGCTTCTTCTCGAGCTCGGCGATCTTCGCGAGCTCGGGCAGCGAACGCTGCTTGTGCGCGATCTGGGTGAGCCGGATGTCGTGCGCCTGCACGTCCAGCAGCCGCCACTGATCCTGAGCCGCCGCGGTCACCACAGAAATAATCCTCCTAGCCGAAACATCCCCCCGGATACCCCCAGCTTAGGGGGTTCAACGGACCATGCTGCCCGGGCTCGGGACGCGGAAGGTCCACGGGTCGGTGCTGCGGGTGGAGACGAGCACCTCGACCGGCTGCCCGGCGTCGGCCAGGGCACCCTCCAGCCGGTTGGAAACACCGGCCAGCCAGGGCCATTCGCTGGCCCAGTGCGCCACGTCGACCAGGTAGGGCGGACCGTCGCCGGCCGTGTCGCGGGCCTCGGACGCCGGGTGGTGCCGCAGGTCGGCGGTGACGTAGACGTCGGCGTCGGCCGCGCGCACGGCGTCGAACAGCGAGTCACCGGCGCCCCCGCAGACCGCCACCCGGCGCACCTCGGCGGTCGGGTCACCGGCCACGCGCACCCCCTGGGACGTGCTGGGCAGGGCCTCGGCGACGAGCATCGCGAACTCGCGCAGGCTGGTCGGCTGCTCCAGCGTGCCGACCCGGCCGATCCCCCGGGGGCGCGACCAGGCGGCCAGCTCGTACAGGTCGACGGCGGGCTCCTCGTAGGGGTGCGCGGTACGCAGCGCGGCCAGGGCCTCGTGACGGCGGCGGCGCGGCAGCACCATCTCGATGCGGCGCTCCTCGACCGTCTGGCGCTCACCCGGCGAGCCGACCGCGGGACCGGCGCCGGAACCCGGCACGAAGGTGCCCGTGCCCACCGCGGTCCAGGCGCAGCGCCCGTACTCGCCGATCTCCCCCGCACCGGCCGCCGAGAGGGCGTCGAGCACCTTCTCCACGGCCGTCTCGGGCACGAAGGTGACGAGCTTGTCCACCGGGTCGGCGGGGTCGGCCGACAGCGGCACCAGGTCGGTCAGGCCGAGCACGCGAGCCAGGGCGTCGGAGACGCCCGGCGCGGCCGCGTCGGCGTTGGTGTGCGCGGTGTAGAGCGCGCAGCCGCCGCGGATGAGCTGGTGGATCGTGCGGCCCTTGGGCGTGGTGACCGGCACGCCGTGGACGCCGCGCAGCAGCAGCGGATGATGGGTGATGAGGAGGTCGGCGCGCCAGGCGAGCGCCTCTTCGATGACCGCCGGGGCCGGGTCGATCGCGAGCAGGATCCGGCGCACCTGCGCGCCCGGGTCACCGCACACGAGACCCACGGCGTCCCAGTCACGCGCCCAGGCCGGGTCGTACATCCGCTCCATGACGGCAATGACGTCGGAGAGGGAAGGAGAAACGGCTTCGGAGGTCACTCTCAGACTCTATCGGGCACAGCGCGTTCATGTGTCATGACTTGGCGTGGTCTTCGACAAGCGTCCAAAGACATTAGTCAAAGCTTCAGGAACCGGGTTCGGTGGGACGGGCGGCCAGTTCCGTCCCACCGGGGAACACCGGAAACTCAGAACTCGGTCTGCCCCAGGCGCAGTCCGTCGACGAACGATGCGGCGTCATCGTCGACCATGGCTTCGAGCTCGAGCACCACGAGGCGGTTCTTGCCCGCCCTCGTCACCGGGCCGGGTACGTACAGGGTCTGCGTGGGTCCCTTGCGCCAGTACCGCCCGAGGTTGAACCCGTTGATCCAGGCCAGCCCCTTACCCATGTCATCGGTCGTGAGGAACAGGTCACTCGGGGCGTCCAGCTCGAACTCGGCGGCCAGCACGGTGGGACCGTTGTCCGTCATCCGGCCGGAGAGATCCAGCGAGGGCAGGAGGTCCACGTCGAGCGGACGGGCCGTCCAGCCCAGAAGCTTCTCGCCGTTCAGCCAGGCCGGCCCGATGAGCCCCTTCGCCTCGCCCAGCCGTTCGCCGTAGTTCACCCGGCCCTGGTCCTCCACCAGGATCGACAGCGTGGAACCGGCGAGCGGCAGACGGATCGCCCGCTCGTGTGCGTCCCGCGCCATCACCCCGACCGGAACACCGTCGATGTAGACGTAGGCCCGGTCGCGCACCTCCTCCTCGATGACCAGCACGCCCGGCGCCCGGCCCTCGATCGAGGTCTCGTAGAGCACGAACCCGGTGTCCTGCCCGAGCTCCTCGTACGTGGGCGCGACGTCGGCGGCGACCGGCTCGCCCAGCGAGCCCACCGATCCCAGGAGGCCTGCCTTCTCCGTGAAGACCACCGAGAAACCAGGCGCCGGAGTCGCCTCCGCCGGCACCTCGTCCGGCACCGGCGCGTACTTGGCGATGGTCTTGCGGAACGCGTGGTACTTCGCGGTCGGGTTACCCGCCTCGTCCAGCGGGGCGTCGTAGTCGTACGACGTCACCAGCGGCACGTAGGCGCCCTTGTCGTTGGCACCGTTCGTCATCCCGAAGTTGGTGCCGCCGTGGAACATGTAGAAGTTCACCGAGCCGCCGGCCGAGAGGATCTCGTCCAGCGCGGTGTCGGAGTCCTCCACCGTGGTGGTGTGGTGGTGGAAGCCCCAGCTGTCGAACCAGCCGTTCCAGAACTCCATGCACATCAGCGGCCCGGTGGGCTGGAATTCCCGCAGCGTCCGGAACCGCTCGGTGCTGCGCGATCCGAACGACGCCGTCATGTGCAGACCGGGCAGGCTGCCGTCGGCGAGCATGTCCGGCTGCGGCTGGTCGATCGTGTTGAGCGGCACGGTGATACCGGCCTCGCGGGTGACGCGCGCCAGCTCGGCCAGGTACTCCTTGTCGGAACCGTAGGCGCCGTACTCATTCTCGATCTGGACCAGGAAAACCGGACCGCCCCGGTCGATCTGCAGCGGGGCGACGATCCGGTAGACGGACTCCAGGTACTCGGTGACCGCCTCCAGGTACTGCGGCTCGGAGCGGCGCAGACCGATGCCCGGGATGCGCAGCAGCCACGGCGGCAGGCCACCGTTGCTCCACTCCGCGCAGATGTACGGGCCGGGCCGCACGATCGCGTGCATGCCTTCCGCCGCCACCAGTTTCAGGAAGCGCTCGAGGTCCAGGCCGCCCTCGGTGACGAACTCGCCCCGCGAGGGCGAGTGCGCGTTCCAGGGCACGTAGGTCTCGATCGTGTTCAGGCCCATCAGGCGGGCCTTGTGGATGCGGTCGGCCCACAGGTCCGGGTGCACCCGGAAGTAGTGCAGGGCACCGGAGAGGATCTGGTAGGGCTCGCCGTCGAGAAGGAAGTCCTTCTCGCCGATGGTCAGCTCAGACAAGGGGGTTCTCTTTCACAGCGGCAGCCGGGCGCAGCGTGAGCACCGACCAGGAGATGGGGGGCAGGGTGAGCGACAGCCGGGTGGCGTCACCGGCGGTCGAGCAGTGGACGCCGTCGAGGGTCACGGGGGCGACCGGCTGCGAGGTCTGGGTGTTGGTGGAGAAGCGGTCTCCGCCCTCCGGCACCGTCAGCACCTGGGCGTCCTGGAGAATGAGGGACGCACCGGTCAGTTCGGTGGTCAGCGACACCGTTTCGGTGGTGGAACGGTTGACGACGAACAGCGAGACGGAACCGTCGTCGGCGACGACGCTCACCGCGTCCACCAATTCGACGTCACCGTACCGGCTCGTCCCGACAGTGGGCGCCGTGAGATCGGAGCGCACCACCCGGCCCCGGCCGCGGGCCGAGGTCAGGGCGAAGGGGAAGAAGGTGGTCTGGCGCCACGCCGGACCGTCGGGCTCGCAACGGATCGGGGCGATCACGTTGACCAGCTGGGCCAGGTTGGCCATCGACACCCGGTCGCTGTGCCGCAGCAGGGAGATCAGCAGCGAGCCGACGACCACCGCGTCGGTGACGTTGTACTCGTCCTCGATCAGGCGGGGGGCCTGCGGCCAGTCGCCGGAGAGCACGGAGTCCTTGTGGTTCTCGTTCCAGTCGCGCTGGTACCAGACGTTCCACTCGTCGACGCTGATCCCGATCTGCTTGTCCAGACCCAGCTCCCGCAGGACCTCGTCGATGATGCCCGCGACGGTGTCGAGGTAGCGGTCCAGCCCGGCCCCGGAGGCCAGGAAGCTGGCGGCGTCGCCGTCGAACTCCTCGTAGTAGGCGTGCACCGAGATGTGGTCGGCCAGCTCCGCGGTGTGCCGCAGAACGGTGCGCTCCCACTCCCCGAAGGTCGGCATCTCCATGTTCGAGCTGCCGGCCACCACGAGTTCGACCCGGTGGTCGAGAAAACGCATGTAGCGGGCGGTCTCGGCGGCCAGACGACCGTACTCGTCCGCCGTCTTGTGCCCGATCTGCCAGGGGCCGTCCATCTCGTTGCCCAGGCACCACAGGGTGATGCCGAACGGCTCGTCGGCGCCGTTGGTGCGGCGCTGCTCACTGAGGGCGGTACCGGCCGGGTGGTTGGAGTACTCCAGCAGGTCACCGGCCTCCAGAACGCCCCGGGTGCCGAGGTTCACGGCCTGCATCACCTCGACGCCGGCGCGCTGCGCCCAGCCCGCGAACTCGTGCAGGCCGACCTCGTTGGTCTCGGTGCTGTGCCAGGCCGCCTCCAGACGCACGGGCCGCTGCGCGAGCGGGCCCACCCCGTCCTCCCAGCGGTATCCCGACACGAAGTTGCCACCCGGGTACCGCGCCACGGTGACCCCGAGCTCGCGGACCAGCTCCAGGACGTCCTCGCGGAATCCGTGGGCGTCCGCGCTGGGATGACCCGGTTCGTAGATGCCCTGGTAGACGCACCGGCCCATGTGCTCGACGAAACCGCCGAACAACCGGGGCGGAACCGCCGCCACCGTCTCGCCGAGGTGGACCCGTAGGTCGACCGGGATCATCGCTTACCTCGTTCCTGCTGTTGCTCAGAGCGTTTTTGGGCAAAGAACGGGCCGGGCCATGGTGCAGCCCGGCCCGTTCTCGTGCAGAACTACTTGACGGTGAAGCCCTGCTGCTTCGCGTAGGTGTCGAGCGCAGCCTTCCACTTCGCCAGACCGGCGTTGATGTCGCCGTTCTTGGTGTAGGACTCCTTGCCGGCGGTGTCACCGAAGATGGTGAACGCGTACGCCTGGATCGGCAGGTAGTTCCAGTTCGGCGCCACGGTGCTGGCCGCAGCGGCCAGAACCTTGTTGACTTCCTGGTTGCCGAAGTACTTCGACTTGGTCTCGGTGAAGGCCGGGTCGCCGAGCTCGGCGGTGGTCGACGGGAATCCGCCGCTCTTCAGGAAGACCTCGATGCTGGCCGGGTCGTGGTTCAGCCAGCGGACGAACGCCGTGGCCAGGGCCGGGTTCTTGCTCTGCTTGATGACGGACTGCGCAGAGCCACCGTTCTCGGCCGTGACAGCGGTGGTGCCGTCGTAGGTCGGGATCGGCGCGACGGCCCAGTCACCGGACGCACCGGCGGCGTTGGCCTCCAGGTTGCCCGGCATCCAGGCACCCGTGATCAGCGAGGCGATGCTGCCGTCGGTCAGGCCCCGGAACCACTCGTCGGTCCAGCCCGGGGTGTCGGACAGCAGTCCGGCCGTGTGGAGCTGGTTCCACATCGTGGTGAACTTCTTGGTGCCCTCGTCCTCGAAGTTGACGTTGAGGGTGTTGCCGTCCACGTTGAACGGGTGGCCGCCGGCCTGCCAGATCATGCTGCTGGTGAAGCCGCCGTCACCGCTGTCCGCGGTGATGAAGTTCTTCGGGTTCTTGGCGTGGATCTTCTTCGCCGCGTCGATGTACTCGGCCCAGGTGGTGGGGGCCTTGGTGACACCGGCCTCGGTGAAGATCTTCTTGTTGTAGAACATCGCCATGGGGCCCGAGTCCTGCGGAAGGCCGTAGAGCTTGCCGTCGACCGAGACCGAACCCCAGGTCGAGGCCGTGTACGACGACTCGAGCTCGTTCAGGCCGTAGGTGTTCAGGTCGAGCAGCGAGTCCGACAGCGCGTACTGCGGCACCGCGTAGTACTCGATCTGGGCCACGTCCGGGGCGCCGGAACCGGCGTTGATCGCGTTCGTCAGCTTCGTGTACTGGTCCGTGTTGGTACCGGCGTTGACGAGCTTGACCTTGACCTTGGGATAGGCCTTCTCGAACGCGGCGACCTGGTCCTTGGCCGAGGGCGTCCAGCTCCAGTACGTGATCTCGCCACCCTTGGCGAGCGCGGCGTCGAGGTCGGACTGGGTACCGGCGACGGTTCCCTCGTCACTGCCCGAGCTGGAGCCGCCGCCACAGGCGGCCAGGGAGCCGAGCGCGAGGACGGCGCCGGTGACGACGACCAATCGCGTCAGGGGGTTACGGAACTTACGGGACATCGGGGGGTGTTCCCTTCACTTCGCTGTGGTACGGGAGCCCGGCGCAGGGGGGTACGCCGGGACGACGGGGAGTTGGCTGATCGCGTGGAGCAGCTACTTCAGGCCTTGACGCTTCCGGCAGACAGACCGGACTGCCACTGACGCTGCAGGACGAGGAACGCGGCGATGATCGGGATGATCGACAGCAGCGAACCGGTCAGGACCAGGTTGAAGATCGGCTGTGATCCGGCACTCTGGGCCTGGGCATTCCATTGGTTGAGACCGACGGTCAATGGGTACCAATCCGGGTCGCTCAGCATGATCAGTGGCAGGAAGTAGTTGTTCCAGGTCGCCACAGTAGTGAACAACAGCACCGTCACGATGCCGGGGGCCAGGAGCCGTATCGAAATTGTGAAGAAGGTCCTCAGCTCACCCGCCCCATCGACCCGCGCCGCCTCGAGAATCTCGTTGGGGACAGCCTCCACCGCGTAGGTCCACATGAGATAGAGGCCGAAAGGGCTGATCAGCGACGGGATGATGACGGCCCACGGGGTGTTCGTGAGGTCCAGCTTGCTGAACATCAGGAAGGTCGGGACGGCCAGGGCGGTACCGGGCACGGCCACCGCGCCGAGGACGATCGCGAACACCGCGCCGCGCCCCGGGAACCGGAACTTGGCCAGGCCGTAGCCGGCCAGCGTGGACAGCAGGGTGGCGCCACCGGCGCCGACCACCACGTAGAGCAGGGTGTTCAGGATCCAGCGGACGAAGATGCCGTCGTTGTACGACAGGGTGTCGCCGATGTTGGTGAACAGCGAGAACGAGCTGGAGAACCAGAGACCGAACGAGTCGAACAGGTCGGCCTGCGTCTTGGACGCGTTGATCACCAGCCAGACCAGCGGCAGCACGGTGTAGACCAGGAACGCGACCATGAGGATGGTCAGCGCGACGGACTTCTGGGCACCGGGACGACCCGGTTCCTTGGCCCCACGGGCGTGCCGGCTGGCCTTGTTACGACCGCGGGCCTGCGCCCGGGTGATGGTGGGTGAGCTCATCTCAGAGGTCCTCCGTCCGCGAACCGCGCAGCTGCACCACGTACGCGATGACGGCCGTGACGACACCCATCACGATCGCGACGGTGGCGGCGTAGTTCTGCTGCTGCCCGCTGAAGGCCAGGTTGTAGGCGTACATGTTCGGGGTGTAGTCGGTGGTGATGATGTTCTCCTTCAACGGCCGCAGGATGTTCGGCTCGTTGAAGAGCTGGAAGCTGCCGATGATCGAGAAGATCGTCGCGATCACCAGCGAACCCCGCAGGGCCGGCAGCTTGATCGCGCGGATGATCCAGAACTGGCCCGCACCGTCGAGTTCCGCGGCCTCGTAGAGCTCGGCCGGGATCGTCTTCAGCGTGGTGTAGAAGATCAGCATGTTGTAGCCGACGAACGACCAGGTGACGATGTTGCCGATCGAGACCAGGATCCAGCTGCTGGAGAACGGGTCCAGCCCGGTGCCGATGGCGTCGTTCAGCTGGCCGACGAGGCCGAACTGGTCGCCGTAGATGAAGCCCCACATCAGCACGGCCACGACGGCCGGCACGGCGTAGGGAAGGAAGAGGGCGATCCGGAACAGGTTCGCGCCGTAGAGCCGGGCGCTGTCGATCGCCATCGCCGCGCCGAGCGCGATGATCAGCATGATCGGGACCTGGATCACCAGGAACAGCAGGACGCGGATCAGCGAGTGCCAGAAGCTCGCGTCATGCAGGAGCTGCGTGTAGTTGTCGAGCCCGACGAAGCTGTTCCCGCCGATGAGCTGGTTGCGGAAGGTGCTCAGGTACACCGCGTAGGCCAGCGGCGCGATGAACACCAGAGCGAAGACAGCCATGAACGGTCCGACGAAAATCCAGCCACGCCAGTCCTTGCGCGACTTACGCCGTACCGGCGGCCGCGAGGGCGGGACCGAACGAACGGTGCCCGACGCCATCGTCATCTCTTTACCTCTCTGGAAAGAACACCAGAATGTTTACGTCAACATTTTGGTGTGGGGAAGCTAGCATGTTTACGTGAACATGACCAAGGGCCGACGACGATGACGCCTCCGGAAGACACGGTAGAAGCACACGAAAGCCCCACCGTGGAACCAGGAATTCGCCGACGTGGCCCATCCATGGCGGACGTGGCCCGGGAGGCCGGAGTCTCCGGGCAGACAGTCTCCCGCGTGGCGAACGGTCGATCGAACGTGGACGAGGGCACGCGCAGTCGCGTACTGGATGCGATGCGCAAGGTCGGCTACCACCCGAACAATGCCGCTCGCGCTCTGCGACTGGGCCGTTTCGGCAACATCGGCGTGATCATGTTCACGCTCTCGTCGTTCGGCAACATGCGCACGCTGGACTCCATCGCCATGGCGGCGTCGGACCACAACTACTCGCTCACGCTGATACCCGTTCGGCGCCCCTCACAGAAAGACGTGACCCGGGCCTTCGCGCGGCTGCACCGTCAGGCGGTCGACGGCGTCATCATCGTCATCGAGACTGCCCTCATAGACACCGCTGAGGTGCACTGGCCCGCAGGCCTGCCGGTCGTGGTCATCGACGCCGGGGCCGATCTCCCGCACCCGATCGTCGACACCGACCAGTCCGAGGGCGCCCGGCTGGCCACCGAGCACCTGCTCGATCAGGGTCACTCGACGGTCTGGCACGTGTCCGGGCCGGCGAACTCCTACTCGGCCACCCGCCGCCGGCAGTCGTGGTCCGACACCCTCCGGCACCACGGCCGATCAGTGCCGGCACCGGTCGACGGCGACTGGACCTCCGACTCCGGCTACCGGGCGGGGCTCGTACTGGCCGAGAACAGCGACGTCACCGCGGTCTTCACCGCCAACGACCAGATGGCGCTGGGAGTGCTGCGGGCCCTGCACGAACGCGGGCGGGCGGTACCGGGCCAGGTCAGCGTGGTGGGCTTCGACGACATGTCCGAGTCGAAGAACTTCTGGCCGCCGCTGACCACCGTGCGGCAGAACTTCGAGGGGGTCGGGCGGCGCAGCGTGGAGATGCTGCTGCACGGGATCCGGCACGGCACCAGCACGCCCGCGAACGTGCTGGTGCCCACCCACCTGGTCCGGCGGGAGAGCACGGCTCCCCCGGCTTCCTAGACCTGCCTAGTCGTCGTCCTTCTTGCTGGAGCCCGCCATGTCAAGAGCCAGGACGGAGGCGAGGATCAGCAGGTGGTCCTCGCCCTCGGCGACCCGCACGGCATAGGTGTCACGGATCCTGAACCACCGCTTGGACACGTTCGCGACCTCCCGGCCGCCCCGTTCGACCGAGTACTCGTGGTCGAGCAGGTTGCCCTTCATCGTCAGGTCGTCCGGTCCGGGCACGTCGATGGTGAAGCGGTCACCGAACGGGGTGAAGAACTTCTTCTTCACCTCGGCGGCCTTCTGGTCGCCCACGGTGATCGTGTAGGTCTCGCGCAGGGAGATCAGCTGCCGGTGCACCGAGGCCACCTCCTGGCCGGAGGGGTCCTCGATCACCAGCCGCCCACGCAGACTCAGGACCTTGCCGTCGACGTGCAGCACCGGACGGCCGTCCTCGTCGGTGATGTCGAAGTCGTCACCGATGTCGAAGAAACGTTCCTTGATCAGGTACATGCCGTTCATTGTGCCGCGAGCTCATCCGTCACGCCTTCCCCAGTGCCATGAGCGCCGCCATGGCCTCCGGGCGGCAGGTCCGGGTCATCGTCCAGACCTGACCCACCAGGGCCGTCTGCCGGGCCTCGGGCAGGGCCCGCAGGGCCTGGATCGCCCGGTCGGCCTGGTCGATCTCGTCGGGCCCCCAGATCAGCACCGTGCGGTCGCCGAAGTTGTCGTCCGGGTGCGGCTCGAGCAGCGATCCGGCCCCGGCCAGCCAGGCCCCGACCACGGCCACGCCCAGGTAGTAGTCGTCCTCGATCGTGCTGACGTCACAGTCCGGTGCGAATGCCTGATCGGCCAGACCCTGCTGGAAAGCCGCGACGCTGAAGCCCTCGTCCGAGCGGTAGGTGGCGTAGGCGTCGGTGAAGGAGATCGTGTCGGCGGGACCCGTCACGGGCAGGCCGGACCGGTCGTCCATCATCGTCTCAGCCGCCCGGGTGGGCGCGCCGGGCACGACGGTCAGGCGGGTCAGCACCTGCTGGGCCGGGGCGGTGATCTCGTCCAGCTGGTAGTCGTGCACCGCGATGACGCAGACCGACGGCCCGGCGTCGGTGCAGCGCGGTACGAGCGCCCGGGCGTCGTCGGCCAGGGCGGCGCCGCTCGTCGCGGGAAGCAGCAGCGCGGCCCCGGCCAGTCCGGCCACCGCCGGGACCAGAGCCGGTGCGATCCCCCGGCGACCGACCGAGGCCAGCAACAGGCCGGTGGCGGCCAGACCCAGCAGCGCGATCGTCTGGAGCAGGCCGATCCGGCCGGTCACGGTCTCGAAGTCCTGCACGGTGAAGGTCCAGACCGGGGTCAGCCACAGGGCCGGTGGCACCGAGTCCACGTCGAACGAGGAGTCGTGCACGAGCATGGGCCCGATCCCCGTGAGACCGGCCGTCAGCACCACGAGCACCGGGATCACGATCAGCCGGGGCAGGGCGCGGCCGGCGGCCAGGCCGAGCCAGCCGGCGGCGACGAGGGAGAGCGCCCCGACGGCCGTCAACGACAGCGTGGCCACCGGGAAATAGCCGGCGCGGCCGAGCACGAAGGGCATTCCCGCCGCGAAGCCGGCCAGGTAGGCCGCCGCGACCAGCCCGGCCAGGCCGATCGCCAGCGGCCGGATCCGCCCGGCGCGGGGCCGGGGGGTACTGGCGAGCAGTTCGCCCAGATGATGGCGGTGCTCCCGCATCCCCAGCCAGGCCCCGCCGCCGACGACCAGGGGAAGAGCCAGCTGCAGCACCGTGCGCACGGCGACGGCGAGCCGCAGCCACCGCCCGTCGTAGTAGGAGGTGGAGGCGATCATCAGGGCCGCCGCGGGCACGGCCACGAGCAGTGCCACCGGCACGACGCCCGAACGTCGTGTCTCGATGCCGATGATCCGGTTCAGAGAGGTCACGCCGCACGCTCCGGGCATCCGTAGAAGGTGTAGGCCGTGGCTCCGGCGACCGCCAGTACCGCGGCGCAGACGGTCGCGGCCGTGGTGCCCGAGGTCTGCACGGTCCAGGTCGCCGCCTGGGTCAGGACGTCCGGGCTGGGCCCGCTGAACGGGAGCACCCCGATCAGGGTCCACACCGCCGCCCCGAGCCAGGACAGGTCGGGCCCGAGCACGACGGCGCCGAGCGCCGTCAGGCCGAGCAGGCCGACGACGTTGCGCAGCACGACCGGGAAGGGTTCGAAATGGGCGGGGCCCAGACGGGTGGCCAGCGCCAGGGCCACGAGCACGCCGAGGGCCAGCAGCAGGTGCAGGGCGCGGCGCCGCGGCCAGTGGTGGGCCGCCGGCCGGTTCAGCTCCTCGTCGACGGTGCCGAGGGTGAGCCCGAGCACCGCCGCACCCAGCATGACGCTCGTCGTCATCAGCCGGTCGCTGACCGTGGGGTCGTCGCTGAACACGGCCCAGAGCAGACAGGCGAGCGCCACGGAGGCGAGCGCGACGAACAGCGACCGGGGTACCTGCCGGGACCGGGCGTAGAGCGTCATCCACCTCATCGGACGGCCTGCTCACGGTAGCGGCCCAGCACCGTGGCGTAGCCGCGCTCGGTCGGGCTGTCGCCGGGAGCGCTGTCGGCCCCGGCGGCGGCGAGCTCTTCGGGCGTGCCGGTCCAGGCCGTGCGGCCCTCGTGGATCATCACCACGTCGGTGCAGGCCGCCGCCACGTCCTCGACCAGGTGGGTCGACACCAGCAGGCAGCTCTCGACGCCGAGAGTGCGCAGCAGGTCGCGGAAGTCGAGGCGCTGCTCGGGGTCCAGGCCGACGGTCGGCTCGTCGAGCAGCAGCACCGCGGGGTCGTTGACGATGGCCTGGGCGATGCCGGCCCGGCGCAGCATGCCGCCCGAGAGCGACTTCATTTTCGCGTCGGCCTTGGCCTCCAGCCCGACCCGCTCGACCGCGCGCTGCACGGCCCCCGGGATATCTTGCGCGGGCGTCTCTTTCAGCCAGGCCACGTACTCGACGAACTCCCGCACGGTGAATCGCGGGTAGTAGCCGAACGCCTGGGGCAGGTAGCCCAGGTCGCGGCGGATCCCGCGCAGCCGGGAACCGCGCGACACCTCGGCGCCGAGCAGGCTCAGTTCTCCTCCGGCGGGCTGGATCACGGTGGCGAGGCAACGCATCAGGGTGGTCTTCCCGGCGCCGTTGGCACCGAGCAGGCCGTGCACACCGATGCCCAGGCTCAGGTCGAGACCGTTGACGGCCTGGTGCCGGCCGGCCTTGACCGTGAGATTGCGGGCCTCGATCGACCATCGGTAGGTCTGCGGCGCGATGTCGGCCGCGCGGACGGTACGCATGAAGGGCTCTCCAGGTAGTAGGTCTTGCTCAGTGCGAGAAATCGCCGCGGTGTCGGAGCTGGGCCCCGAGAACGGCGACGAGGGCGGCCGTGACGAGGGCCCACCAGATCTGGCTGCCGGCGGTCAGTACTGCCGGTGCGTGCCGGGTCTGCAGACTGGGCACGACCACGGCCGCCGCCCAGATCACGCCCAGGGCGACGGCGGCCCGGTCCACCCCGCCCACCAGCGGTCCCCCCAGCAGGCTGCCGGCGGTCAGCGCCAGGGCGGGCAGCAGCCACACCGCCGGGGAATGACCGGTCAGCAGACCCGCCACCGTGAGAACCGGCAGCAGGGCGAGCATCATGGCCAGCGTCCGGCGTAACAGCAGCCACAGTCCGCCGCGGGGTGCGGAACTCGTCAGTTCCCAGGCCGGGTCCAGGGGCCGGCTCCACACCGCGGCCACCGGGATGAGCGGGACGACCGGGGCCAGAAGCATGACCAGCGAAGGCATCTGGGGATAGACCCGGTCCAGGCCCAGCGCCATCAGCACCAGCACCACGGCCGAGACGGGCCAGGGCCAGAGCCGGGCCGTCGTCGTCAGACGGCGCCCACGGCTCACCGGGACGGGGGCGGGCCCGCCCCCGATCGCGGCGTCGATGCCCACGGACGCCCGGTCGAGCAGCCCGTGAAGGTCCGGTGCCAGCGCCGCGGCCAGGCCGGACCGGCAGCCCGCACACGACTCGAGGTGAGCCTCCAGGGCCCACACCGTCGCGTCGTCCACCCCGCGGTCACCGGTCGCGTAGCGGGCGATCAAGGACGGAGCCGGGTGAGTCATGACAGTGCCTCCCTCAGGGCGGTACGTGCCCGCCGGGCCCGGGTCTTCACGGTTCCCTCCGGCAGGCCGAGCAGGATCGAGGTCTCGCGCACCGTCAGGCCGTCGAGCACCATGGCGGTGAGCACGCGACGCAGCTCCGGGGGCAGATCGAGCAGAGCCTGCTCCAGACCCCCGCCCAGTCCGCCGGCCAGGGCCTCGTCCTCGGCGGCCGGGGCCACCGGCTCCGCCGTGGTCACCGGTACGCGGGCCTGCCGGGTCTGGGCCCGGAACCCGTCGACGAGCCGCCGGGCGGCGATCGTCCACAGCCAGCCCAGGGCCTGCCCCTCGGCCGCCACCGGGGCCAGGCTGCCCGCCGAGCGCCAGACCGCCACGTAGGTGTCCTGGACCACTTCGGACAGCAGCTCCGGGTCGGCACAGCGACGCCGCAGCCGCACCGTCAGCCAGGGAGCCGTCCGGCGGTAGAACTCGTCGAAGGCCGCCCGGTCACCCCGGGCGACCCGGCGTAACAGCTCACCCTCGGATCTCTCGTCCACACCAGGAGAGTCGACGGCGGTCCGGTTCCCGGTTCTCTACCGAGCCGTGATCTGGATCACAGGAGCGGGATCAGCGCCGTGGCCCCAGGGCCTCGGGCAGCACCGCGGTGGGCAGCCACTCGGTGAAGGCCTCCGAGCCGGCGAGCGGCTTGGAGATCAGCCAGCCCTGCAGGGTGTCGCAGCCCATGTCGGCGAGCCGCTCGGCCTGCTCGTTCGTCTCCACACCCTCGGCGCAGACGCTCATGCCCAGCGAGTGCGCGGTCTCGATGACCAGCCGGGCGAGCACGCTGTCGGTGGAGGCCTCCACGGCGATCTTGTCGATGAACGACTTGTCGATCTTCACCACGTCGGCCGGCAGGTCGCGCAGCATGGTCAGCGACGAGTACCCGGTGCCGAAGTCGTCCAGCGCCACGGTCACCCCCAGGTCGCGGATCTCCTGGAGGTTCTTGGCGGTGGCGTGCATGTCACCGATCACCGCGGTCTCGGTGATCTCCAGGCACAGCGTGCGCGGCAGCAGGCCGGAGTCGACCAGGGCCTCGGCCACGTCCCGCACGAACGAGGGCTGGGACAACTGCACGGCGGACACGTTGACGGTGACCTTCATCCGGCGCCGGATGCCGTCCGCCGACTCGAACATCGGCCAGGTGGCGGCTTCCTGGCAGGCGGTGTTCAGGGCCCAGCGACCGAGGTCGATGATCAGGCCGGTCTCCTCGGCGAGCTTGATGAACACCACCGGCGACACCGGGCCGAGCTCGGCGTCCTCCCACCGGGCCAGCGCCTCGGCCCCCACGATGCGGTTGCTGGCCAGCTCGGCCAGCGGCTGGTAGTGCAGGCGCAGCTCCCCGGCCGCGATGGCCTGGCGCAGCCGGCGCTCCATGTGGTGCCGCGCGCGCAGCTCGGTCTGCGAACCCCGGGTGGCCAGCACCTCGGCGTCGAAGTGGGTGACCCGGCCCCGGCCGTGCGACTTGGACTGGAACATCGCCAGGTCGGCCTGCGAGACCAGGTCCTCCAGGCTGACCCCGGAGGAGATCATCGAGTCCGCGCCGGCCACGCCCACGCTGGCGCCGATGCTGGCCACCGCGTCGACCTGCTGGCCGTCGCCGTGGTCGACCGTGACGCTGAACGGGATCGAGGCCTCGTGCACGATCCGCTCGGCCACCGTGCGCGACTCGTCGGGGGTCAGGGCCCCGGCGAGCACCATCGCGAACTCGTCACCGCCGAGCCGGGCCACCCGGTCGTCGGACCGGGCGATGTTCTGCAGCCGCTCGGAGAAGATCCGCAGCACCTGGTCGCCGACGGCGTGCCCGAGGCTGTCGTTGACGTCCTTGAACCGGTCCAGGTCGATGTAGAGCACGGTCACGTCGCCGGACCGGGCGTCGTGGCCCCGCATCCACTCCATCAGGGAGGCCCGGTTCGGCAGACCGGTGAGGACGTCGTGGCGGGCCTGGTAGGCGTAGCTGTACGAGAGCGCGCGGAACAGGGTGGTCACCGAGACCGTCATCAGGGCGCCGTCGGCAGCGATGACACCGACCGTGGTCACCGAGGCCTCCTCGCCGGGGGCCTCGTCGGTGACCACGGCCGCGGCCGCGTCGATGCTCGTGTCGGCGGTCAGGAACATGCTCGGTACGTCGTCCAGGTCGGCCAGGGTCATCCGCTTGAACACCGACCGGCCGTAGCCCAGGGCACTCGAGACCCACCGGTCGAACCAGGCGCGGTCCACCACGATCGGGCCCGCCTCCAGCGGGACGACGACGGTGGTCGTGCGCGGGTTGCCCCGGAACCAGTCGTCCAGCTCCGAGACCCGCATGTCCGGCGACATGGTCACGGCCGGCACGGCGATGTCCGCCAGGATGGCCTTCGCCCAGCCGGCCAGGGGCGCCGGCTGGGAGACCGCCTGATCCGGCAGCCGATGTCGTCCCCGGCGGGGACGGCCGGTCGCCTGGGCCCACGGCATGGCCGGTGCCACCGCCACGTCGCTTCCCCTTCCGGACAGGACACAACTGCTCGCAATTCCCGTCGTCCGCCCACCCGTCCGCGATGATCCGCCGAAGGAATGACACCCGACCGTGTGACGGTAACGCTCAGGAGGGGGTTCTGTGCATCGTCCGGGGGCCAACTGAGGTGGAAACCACCATCGCAAAAGTAGTCAAGTGGGGCGCTTTCCGGTTTGCCTCCTCCGAATCCGGTTTCGTTTCGTGATACGGACCGGCGGCCGGCCCCCGAACGGCCGCCGGGTCTACGCCTTCCGCACGCTCCCCAGCTCCACCGGCGTCCGCAGCTCCCGGTCGTGGCCGACCACCCGGCGCTCGCCGGCCAGCCGCACGGTGCCGGCCAGGGGCAGGTCCCGCGACGACGTGCCCACCGCCACCCCGATCTCCCCGGGTTCCACCACCCGGATCAGGTCCCGCCCGACCAGGGCGGTACGGTCGGCGTGCACCGTGAACGTCACCGGCACCGCCTCCCCCGGCTCCAGCCGCACCCGGGCGAACCCCGCCAGCCACCGGACCGGCCGGACCACGGTGGCCACCGGGTCGCTCAGGTAGAGCTGCACCACTTCCGTCCCGGGTCGGTCACCACGATTGTGGACGACGACCCTCACCTCGAACGCTCCGTCGGTCGGGATCTCCGCCGCGTCGATGCCGAACTCCTCCAGCCCGAACGCGGTGTAGGAACGGCCGTACCCGAACGGGTAGAGCGGCGTCACGTCGACGCTGCTGATCGAGCTGGGCTCCCCCAGCGGTGGCTGGAGGTAGGTGTACGGCTGACCGCCCGGGCGGCGCGGGATCTGCACCGGCAGCCGGCCGCCGGGCTCGACCCGCCCGGACAGCACCCCGGCCAGCGCGGCGCCGCCCTCGGCGCCGGGCATGAACGCCTGCACCAGACCGGCGGCGAGCGGTTCGACGTCACCCAGCGCGTACGGCCTCCCCGACACCACGACCACCACCACCGGCGTGCCGGTGGCCAGTACCGACGTCACCAATTCCGGCTGTCGACCCGGTAGCCGCAGGTCGTCGACGTCGCACCCCTCCCCCGACGATCCGAGCCCGAACATCCCGGCCAGGTCACCGACGAAGGCGATCACCAGGTCGGCCCCGGCCGCCGCGCTCACGGCCGCCTCCAGACCCGAGGCGTCGTCACCCATCACCTGGCACCCGGCCTCGTGCACGATCTGCGCCTGCGGGAACTCGGCGCGCAGGGCATCCAGCGCGGTCGGAATCGGGATGCCGAAACCTCCCTCGTGCTCCGGAAACTTGGGCAGGACGTGGTTCGGGAAGGCGTAGCAGCCCATGAAGGTGCGCGCGTCGTCGGCGCACGGGCCGACCACCGCGATCCGGTTCGGCCCGGTGACGGGCAGGGCCGTTCCCGGATCGAGGAGCACGATCGAGGTCTCGGCGATCCGGCGGGCGATGTCGCGGTTGCCCGGCGGGTCGAGATCCACGCCGGACGCCGGGGCCGGCTCCCATCCCTCGTCGAGCAGTCCGAGCTCGGCCTTCTGCGTGAGCACGCGACGGACGGCGCGGTCGATCAGCTCCTGCGGCACCTCCTTCGCGCGCACCAGCTCGGGCAGGTGGGCGAAGCAGATCGTGTCGGGCAGTTCCACGTCGACGCCGGCCCGCAGGGTCACCGCCGCCGCCCCGGCGTAGTCCTCGACGATCCGGTGCATGCCGGCCAGGAACGGGGTGGCCCAGTAGTCCGAGACCAGGGTGCCGGCGAATCCCCAGTCGTCGCGCAGGATCTCGGTGAGGAGCCAGGTGTCCGCCCCGGCCGGCACCGCGTCCACGTCGGAGTAGGAGTGCATCACCGACCCCACGCCCGCGGCCACCGCGGCCTCGAAGGGCGGCAGGATCAGGTCGAGCAGCTCACGCCGGCCGATCGAGACCGGGCCGTGGTTACGCCCGGTGCGGGAGGCCGAGTACCCGGCGAAATGCTTGAGCGTGGCGATGATCCCGTGGCCCTGGAGCCCGCGCACGTAGGCGGTCCCGAGTTCGGCGACCAGGTAGGGGTCTTCCCCCAGCGTCTCCTCCACCCGGCCCCAGCGGTAGTCCCGCACGACATCCATCAGCGGCGACAGCCCCTGATGTACGCCCAGTTCCGCCAGATCCCGGCCGATCGCCGCAGCCATCTCCCCGACCAGCTCCGGGTCGAAGGTCGCGGCCCAGGCGATGGCGGCAGGGTAAACCGTTGCGCCGTAGGTGGTGACGCCGGTGAGGCACTCCTCGTGGGCGATCGCGGGAAGGCCGAACCGCGACGCCCCCATCACGACCCGCTGCTGCCGGGCCAGTTCCGCGGCACCCTGCGCCGGGCTGACGGGAGCACTTCCGTAGACCCGGGTGAGATGCCCCAGGCCGTGCCGGGCCGCCTCCTCGAGCGGAACGCTCGCCTCCGCCGCGAAGGTCTGCTCCATCGGGGCTGTCGAGGCGTCGTCCTCACTCACCGTGCCCGACGGCGTGTTCCCGACCCAGCGGCTGCCGAGCTGCCCGGTCTTCTCCTCGACGGTCAGGCGGGCGAGCAGGTCGTCGACCCGTTCACCGACAGCTCGTGCCGGGTCGCGCCAGAGTTCGGTAGGTTCCACCACTCACTCCCTCGTGAGGTGCTTCGAAAAGTTTTCGATGGCCGGTACCTGCGCCGGCCGTCAAAATAGCTCGAAGACAAGCATTTTTCCGTTCGCCGACGGATTCACTGTCCTCGACCGGAGGTTGGCTTTCAAGGGTTGACATCGCACAGCAGCGAAACTAGTTTTCGAGAACTTCCGACATTTCCGGCGCTCTTTCAGGCCCTTGGGGCGCCGACCCTGAGCCAGCTCGACGAAGACCTTTTCAGCGCACCGGGGCGCCCGGCGAGCGACAGCACGCCACCGTCCCGGTGCGACCCATGAGCCGCGTTCCCGCGGCCGGTACCCGATGGAGATCACCGTGGATCCCATGAAGACGTCCCGACGTAATTTCCTCAGCTTCGCGCTGGGCGTCCCGATCGTCGGCGCCACGCTCGCCGCCTGCGGCAGTTCCGGCCCCGGAGACAACTCCGGCAAGGGGGGTGGCGGCGGTGCGGGCGGCACTTACTGGTACCTGTCCGTCGACCCCAACGAGACCATCCGCCGGACCTCGCTCGAGCGGTTCAACAAGGCCAAGCCGGACGAGGCGATCAAGGGCACCGCGTTCCAGAACGACGCGTACAAGGAGAAGATCAAGGTCGCGATCGGCGCCGGCCAGGCCCCGACCGTGATCTGGGGCTGGGGCGGCGGCGGCCTGGCCAGCTGGGTCGACGCCGGTGCGGTGGAAGACCTGACCTCCTGGTTCGACGACAACCCGGACCAGAAGACCCGGCGCTTCCCGTCCTCGTTCGCCGCCGCGACCGTCGACGGCAAGATCTACGCGGTGCCGGCCGAGACCGTCACCCCGATCGTCCTGTACTGGAACAAGAAGGTTTTCAAGGACGTCGGGGTGCAGCCGCCCACCACCTGGGAGGAAATGCTGGCCCTGGTGCCGAAGTTCACCGAGAAGAAGATCGCGGCCTTCTCGCTGGCCGGCCAGTCCCGCTGGACCAACATGATGTGGCTGGAGTTCCTCTTCGACCGGATCGGCGGCCCCGAGGTGTTCCAGGCCGTGTTCGAGGGCGAGAAGGACGCCTGGTCCAACCCGGCCTCGATCAAGGCCCTCGGCGAGGTGCAGAAGCTGGTCAAGGCCGGCGGTTTCGTCAAGGGTTTCGCCTCGATCACGGCCGACACCAACGCCGACCAGGCCCTGCTCACCTCGGGCAAGGCGGCGATGATGCTGCACGGCGCCTGGACCTACGGTTCGATGAAGACCGAGGGCGGCGACTTCGTCAAGGACGGCGACCTGGGCTACATGAACTTCCCGCCGGTCGCGGGCGGTACCGGCGACCCGAGCAACACCTACGGCAACCCGGGCCAGTACTACTCGCTCTCGTCCAAGGCCAGCGAGGAGGAGAAGAAGGCCGCCAAGGACTTCTTCGCCACCCAGGTGCTCTCCGACGAGGAGCAGTCGGACTGGGTGAACGATGCCGGTCAGGTCCCGATCGTGGTCGGCGTGGACTCGAAGTTCAGCGGGCTCGAGGACGCCGACTGGCTGCAGTTCGTCTACGACACCGCGAGCAAGGCCCAGACCTTCTCGCAGTCCTGGGACCAGGCCCTCAGCCCGACCGCGGCCGAGGAACTGCTGAACAACATCGCCAAGCTGTTCTCGCTCGACGTCACCCCGCAGGAGTTCGCCGACAACATGAATGCGGTCATCGGGAAATGACTGTCCCGGTTCAGCTCCCGCCCGACCAGATCGCTCCCGGCCGGACCGCGTCGCACGCGGTCCGGCAGGGCTCCATCGCCTGGATGGTGCTGCCCGCCCTGGCGATGTTCGTAGCGTTCGCCGTCATCCCGCTGATCGGTGTGCTGCTGCTGAGCTTCACCCGGTGGGACGGCATCGGCGCCATCCACCCGGCCGGGTTCGACAGCTGGCGCGACGTGCTCACCGATCCCGGCCTGCCCCACGCCCTCTGGGTCACCTTCGAGGTGATGCTGCTGTCGTGGGCGTTCCAGACCCCGATCAGCCTGCTGATCGGCGTGTTCCTGGCGGCCCGCCAGCGCTACCGGGGCTTCCTGGCGGTGCTCTACTTCATCCCGCTGCTGCTCAGCCAGGCCGCCATCGCCATCACCTTCAAGGCACTGCTCGACCCCAACTTCGGCCTGGGCGCCGGGCTCGGCATCGACCTGCTGGTGCAGGACTGGCTGGGCGACCCCACCCTGGCCCTGTGCACGGTGGTCTTCGTGGTGTCGTGGCAGTTCATCCCGTTCCACTCGCTCATCTACCAGGGCGCCGTGCGGCAGATCCCGGTCTCGCTCTACGAGGCGGCCCAGCTCGACGGGGCCGGGCGGCTGCGGCAGTTCTTCAGCATCACGCTGCCCCAGCTGCGGAACACGATCATCACCTCGTCCACCCTGATGGTGATCGGCTCGCTGACCTTCTTCGACCTGATCTGGGTGCTGACCGCGGGCGGCCCGGGCGACGCCACCCGGGCCCTGGCCCTCGACATGTACATCCGCGGGTTCCGCGCCAACCTGATGGGCCCTGCCAGCGTGATCGCCGTCATCCTCGTCGTCGTCGGCCTGCTGCTGGCGCTCGCGCTGCGGCGCCTGGGCGGCGGCAAGGACACTTCCAGCCAGCTCGAGGGGATGTGACGACATGGCCGTGACCACGTCTGCGCGCACCGCCGTACGCCCCCACCGGAACTACCGAAAACTGCTGCAGCTCAACTGGATCGGCGGGCTGGCGGGCTGGTTCTGGCTGCTCGTGGTGATTCTGCCGGTCTACTGGATCGTGCTCACCAGCGTGAAGAGCCGGTCCAACTACTACACGACCAACCCGCTCGCCCCGCCCGGCGACATCAGCTTCGAGAACTATCAGTTCGTGATGGACGCCGGGTTCGCCCGGTACTTCAGCAACACCCTGATCGTCACCCTGGGCTCGGTCGTCCCCGCCGTGCTGATCTCGTACATGGCGGCCTTCGCGATCGTCCGGGCCGGGGACGGCCGGTTCCTGCGCTCGGTCAACCTGCTGTTCCTGGCCGGGCTGGCGATCCCGTTGCAGGCCGTGATCATCCCGGTGTACCTGATCATCATCAAGCTCCAGCTGTACGACACCCTGCTGGCGATCATCCTGCCCTCGATCGCCTTCGCGATCCCGCTCACCGTCCTGATCCTCTCCAACTTCATCCGGGACGTACCGCGGGAGCTGTTCGAGTCGATGCGGCTGGACGGCGCGAGCGAATGGCGCACCGCCTGGTCGCTCGCCTTCCCGCTGACCCGGCCCGCGCTGGTCACGGTCGGCATCTACAACGCCCTGACGATCTGGAACGGGTTCCTGCTGCCCCTGGTGCTCACCACCGAGCCCACTCAGCGCACCCTGCCCCTGGCCTTGTGGTCCTTCCAGGGGCAGTACGGCGTCAACGTGCCGGCGGTGGCCGCGGCGGTCGTGCTGACCACGCTGCCCATCCTCACCGTCTACGTGATCGGGCGCCGTCAGTTGCTGAGTGGCCTGACGGCGGGCTTCGGGCGCTGAGACCCGATGACCAACTCCAGGCCGGGGCGGGCCACCCTGTCCACGATCGCCGAAGCCGCCGGCGTCTCGATCGCGACCGTGTCGAAGGTGGTCAACGGCCGGGAGGACGTCTCCCCGGGCACCCGGGCGATGGTGGAGGAGCTGCTGCGGCTGCACTACTACACCGGCCGGGGAGGCGGCGGCGTGCGGCAGCCGACCGTCGAGGTGGTCTTCGCCGGGCCGCTCGCGGCGTACAGCAACGAGGTGCTCGAGGGCGTGCTCCAGGCCGCCGCCGAGCCCGGCGTGGCGGTGATGCTGAGCAAGGGCCGCATCGGCTCCACCCCCACCGCCTGGGCCCTGGCGGTGGCCAAGGCCGGGCGCAGCGCGGTGATCAGCGTGAGCAACGAGATGACCGACCAGGACGCGAACGCCCTGGCCCGGGCCAACGTGCCCCTGGTCGTCATCGACCCGCTCACCCCGGCCGGGGCCGACGTCGTGAGTGTCGGTTCCACCAACTACGCCGGGGGCATCAGCGCCGCCGAGCACCTGCTCTCGCTCGGCCACACCCGCGTGGCCTACCTCGGCGGCGCCCCCGACGCCGGCTGCAACCAGGCGCGGTGGCAGGGTTTTCGGGGCCGGCTGGAGGCCGCGGGGTATCCCGTCGAACCGGAACTGATGCGGCACGACACCTTCCGCTATGCCGCCGGGCTGGCCGGGGGCGAGTACCTGCTCGCCCTCGACCGCCCGCCCACCGCGGTGTTCGCCGGCAGTGACGAGATCGCCGTCGGGCTGATCGAGGCCTGCCGGCGCCAGGGCCTGCGGGTGCCGGAAGACCTCAGCGTGGTCGGGTTCGACGACACGCAACTGGCCGAGTTCTGCTCCCCGCCCCTCACCGTGGTGCGCCAGCCCCTGCGCGAGATGGGCCGCGTCGCCCTGCGCACCGCCCTTCAGCTGGCGTCGGGCGCCTCGGTCGACTCACACCACGTCGAGCTGGCCACGAGTCTCGTGGTGCGGGCGTCCACGGCCCCACCGCGAACCTGGCCAGGAACCTAGGAGTGACCGGTCTCGAGAGCGTCCCGCGCATCCCGGGCGACGAGATACGCCTCGTCCGTCGTGACCGCGGTGACTTCCAGATTGCTGAATACCTCCAGCGCCTCGTCCAGGGAGCGACGTGCTTCATCGGTGTCCGGTGCGACGTACACGACCCTGATGGGAACGTCAGAGCTCACCGCGTACTCACGGTTGTCACCCGGGGTGCGCACGACCCCACCGTGTTCCCGCAGATCTCTCATCGTCCAGGACCACGCCTTGATCTGCTGGACCGTTGACGCCGGATCCTGGGTCTGGAACGACCAGCCGTGGGCCAGCTGGGCCAGGCTTCCGTTGGCGACAGCGAAATCGATGGTCGACTGCTGCCTACCGACCAGGGCGCTGACCCTTTCGAACAGATGGTCCCGAGGTTCGCTCAACGTTGCCTCGAAGGCGCTCCGCAACGCGCTCACGGCCGCTCGCCGTGTCTTACGCGTGCGCTTTTCGGGATCCACCACGAAGACCTCGAACATGTGATTCACCGCGTCTTCGAGGGAATCGGCCAGCACGGCAGACGGTGTGGTCACCTGGACGAGGTTGCGCAGTCGCGTACTTTCCCGCCTCAACCATTCCCGATTCAGCTCGAGTGACTCCTCGGTCAGCTGATCCTCGCCCAGCTGATCGATCAAGTTCTCGACGCCGTCGAGGTAACTCCAGACCGGGGTGATCGGCACCGAACCACCGATTCGCCGGGCGTGCTGAACGTTGTCGACACGGCGCACGATCCATTCGCCGGTCGCCTCGCTCCCCGCGATGATCGCGACGTTGACGAACTCGCCCCTGAAAGCGTCAGGGACGAAGCGAACAATGGAATACACGTACTTCATGAACTCATTCCTCCCCCATCGATTCAGCCATCTTCTGGAGCCTCAGACTCACTGCAGGAGCTCTGCGCTCCAGGAACCAGCCTACGGCGGCCAGTTCGGCGTCACTCACCGGCCACTCGGACGGAATGCCCGCCAGAACCTCACCGAGGTCGCTCCCGGACAGCCCGTCCAGCCGTTGCGCGCAGGCGCGGAGTGCGGACGGGTCGACTCCTCGGGGGTCGCACGCCTGCACATGTGGCGTGTTGACCTCCTCCTCGAGACGCCGGACGGTCCAGTACGGGCCTCCCGGCAAATACTGGCCATGGTCATGGCTGAACAGCCGGTTGTCGTCACTCGTCTGATATAGCCACTGGTCATCACTGCCCCAGCACCAGTCGTACAGCGCATAGACCCCGGCGTGCCGTGTCCGGTTGTCGTCCTCACGACGATGAGTGAGAGCCCGCTCCTCCAGAACATCATCGACATGACGTGACCCGAAGGCGAGACCGGGTATCAGCCCCACCCCGGGAAGGAACTCCTCATCGGCAAGATCCTCCGGAATCTCGATGACCGAGGCCTCACAGACGGGAGCACCGATCAGACGGGCCGCTCTGCTGACTATCAATTCTGTGACGGTGACGCGTGGATCCTGAGTATTGTTAAGCGGTTTGATCCACCACCGCTGATTGTCATTTGTCAGCCCACGGAAGGCACCGGACCCGGTTCGCTGATTCTGTTCGGCAATGGAAACCAGCTGGGGACGGCTTTTTACGGCCCCAGGCCGCGGAGAGGGGATGTATTTCCAGGAATGCGGATCGGCTGACAGCACGTGAGAGATCATGACACGTCAGATCCAGTATGCGGGAAACAGCCTCCTCCGAGAGATTTCCGTCGGCGCAATTCCCAAGCACCCCAGAGGACCCTCTCGCCCCACTATTCGGTCTCTGCACTCCTACTGCAACGTCCCCTGGGGATATTCCTCCACACCACCGATGTTTGCCTCTCCTTCCCGTAATCTCCCCCAGGTGACGACGACCCGCCTGAAAGTGACCCTTCGCGACGTCGAGCCACGGGTGCTGCGGGTGTTCGACGTCCCGGCCGACTCCACCCTGGACGAGCTCCACGACCTGTTCCAGATCGGGTTCGGCTGGCCGGGGCGGCAGCCGTACCAGTTCGCCACCGGCCTGACGGTCTTCCTGGCCGACCCGGGCGAGGTCCGCGAGGAGACGCTGGACGAAGACCTGGATCCGCACTTCCGGTACCGCTACCACCCCGTCGAGGGCTGGGAGCACGACGTCGTGGTGCTCGGCCCGGGCGGTGCGGTGGGCTGCGTCTACGGCGAGGGGGTGTGCCCGCCGGAGGGCAGCGGCGGTCCCCGGCAGTACGCGGAACGTCTGCGGGTCCTGGGAGATTCAGGTGCCGGCGAGTTCCGCCAGGGCGTGGTCGACCTGCGGGTCCGGCAGATGGCGGGCGCCGTGCCCGAGTCGGTGCAGCTGCTGCTGGCCCTGATCGGGGAAGAGGTGGAGGCCACGATCTACGGCGAGTTCCCGCCGTCCGTGTCCGGGCCGATGCACGAGCGCCGCCCCCGCTGGAACGTGCCCGGTCAGACCGGTGAGAAGAACGCCCTGCCGCCACTCACCGCGCTGCACAGTGTGCTGCGCAGCGCCGGGGTGCTGGTGCCGGCCGAGCCGGGCCGGGTGTGCCCGGCGCCCCGGGCGCACGACCCGCGGTTCGTCGTGCGCCGCCTGCGTTCCTGGTTCACGCCGGGCGCTTTCGGGGCCTTCGTGGCCGGTACGGCGGTCGGGTACCTGGCCGCGCGCGGGGCGACCGACGAGAACACCCTGATCAACGCCGTGCTGGGGGCGGCCGAGCGGGGCGATGCCGTCACCGGGCACGACATCCGTACGGCGCTGCATCATCTGCGACCGGCGCTGACCGGTCTGGACCTGGCCGAGTCCACCCGATCGGGATGGCTGCCAGGGCCCTCGGCGCGTTCGCTGCTGCCGCTCGCCACGGCGATGTCGACCGGGTCGGGGGCTCCGCAACAGGAGCTCACGACCCGGTGAGGGTGGGCCCGGCCGGTCTCGAACCGACGACACCCGCGGTGTAAACGCGGTGCTCTACCAACTGAGCTACAGGCCCCTGCCCCCGGATCGGCTCGCGATCCGGAAACGGTTCTCAGAGTGCGGCGATGGCCTCGCGGTAGCCGGCCAGCGACCGGGCCTCGCCCATGCCGTTGACGATGCTCCAGCGCAGCACGCCGTCCTTGTCGATGAGGAAGGTACCGCGAACGGCACTTCCCGTGGTCTCGTTGAAGACGCCGTACTGCCGGGCCACCTCGCCGTGCGGCCAGAAGTCCGACAGCAGCGGGAACGGGTACTTCTCCGCCTCGGCCCAGGTACGCAGGGCGAACATCGGGTCGCAGGAGACCGCGAGCACCTGGACGCCACCCTCGTCGAAGGCCGCCAGGTTGTCGCGGATCTCGCACAGCTCACCGGTGCAGATGCCGGAGAAGGCGAACGGGTAGAACACCACGGCCACGTTCTGCTCGCCGCGGAAACTCTCCAGCTCGACCATCTCGCCGTGCTCGCTCTTCAGAGCGAACCCGGGAGCTGCCTGACCGATCTCGAGTGCCATGAGTGAATCCTCTCAGACCGACGGACCGCACGGGTCCATGACTGCCCCGCACGCCAGGATCTTTCGACCTGGCGTGCGGGACACAGTCTGGCAGGAACCTCCGGACCCTGTGCCACCCGCACCGGGGTGCGGGTGGCGAGGGCTCAGCGGCGCCCGGCCTTCGGGGTCGCCAGGCGGGTCCCGGTCCAGTCCTGGCACACGCTGATGGTGCTGGTGGCGTGTAGGCCAGCGGTCGGGGCGGCTTCCTCGATCTCGCTGTGCTCGACGTGACCGTCGCGGCCCGCCTTCGGCGTCAGCAGCCAGATCACCCCGCCCTCGGCAAGGTTCGTCAGGGCATCCACCAGCGAGTCGACGAGATCTCCGTCCTCGTCGCGCCACCAGTAGAGAGCCGCATCGACGACATCCTGGGAGTCCTCGTCGGCTAGTTCGTTGCCCGTCAGCGTCTCGATAGCGAGCCGCAGATCGTCGTCCACGTCGTCGTCGTACCCGAATTCCTGTACGAACTGACCGGGCTTCAGTCCAAGCCTGCCGGCCATGGTCTGCTCAGCCGCGGGCTCGGCGGTCGCGCCCACCTCACTGACCTCCTCCGCTGCCAACGCTCCCCGCGCGGCGGCACTGGCGGCCCGCAAGGGCCGCTCACTGTCCGGGCGAGTCGTCTGACCCACCCGCTTCACTGCTGGTGCTAGAAGGTGTTGCTCGTTCCTTCACCTGCCGATGATGCAACCATCACCAGGCTGGTCAGGCTAGTGGACTCCATGAGTCGAGTGCCGCGCAACTGCCCCGCCACCTCGTAGATCGTGTTTTTGCCTGGGTACCAGAAGTTGCGGCACCCGGTCGGCAGAACGGGCCAGGATCACCCGTCCGCCTACGTAACCCACCCGAGCATCGACCACATCGTGCAGTTACGCACCCCGATTCCGGTGACCGACATCGTCCACCATCCGGGCATCCGCTGTGAGAAAAATCGGCTCGCCCCGGCCGACACGCGACCCGACACGCCAGGAAATCCGCACGACACGCCGGAGACACCCCGGCGCAATGACGATCAGGCAGCGCCCCCGGCTCACCCGCACCGGGACCGACGGGGCACACTTGACCCCGAAGGCGCGGGAGCGCAGGCAAAGCCGCAGCGGGCTGTACGGCGGGGTACCTGTGACGTCCCGTCCGCCGTCAGCCAAGATAGATCCGAGCCCGGTCGCGATCCGGCGGGTTCGGCGTGGTTTTTACCCGTTGTCCTAAACCCAGGAGGACCGTCGTGGTCGGACGAGAATCATCAGGCCCGATCCTCAACGGGCTGCCGAGCCGGCTGCCCGACATCGATCCTGAGGAGACCTCTGAATGGCTGGCGTCCCTCGACGCCGCCATCGATGGCCAGGGCCGCCAGCGCGCCCGCTACCTGATGCAGTCGCTGCTTCAGCGCGCGCGTGAGCGCGGCGTCGGTGTGCCGAGTCTCACGGCCACCGACTACGTGAACACCATCCCGCCGGAGGCCGAGCCCTGGTTCCCCGGTGACGAGGAGGCCGAGCGCACCGCCCGCCGCTGGATCCGCTGGAACGCCGCGGTGATGGTTCACCGCGCCCAGCGTCCCGGTATCGGCGTGGGCGGTCACATCTCCTCGTACGCGTCGTCGGCGTCGCTCTACGAAGTCGGCTTCAACCACTTCTTCCGCGGCAAGGACCACCCGGGCGGTGGCGACCAGGTCTTCTTCCAGGGCCACGCCTCCCCCGGCGTCTACGCCCGCGCCTTCCTCGAGGGCCGGCTCAGCGCCGACCAGCTCGACGGTTTCCGCCAGGAGAAGTCGCACCCGGCGGGCGGGCTGTCCTCGTACCCGCACCCGCGGCTCATGCCCGACTTCTGGGAGTTCCCGACCGTCTCGATGGGCCTCGGCCCGATGAACGCGGTCTACCAGGCGTCGTTCAACAAGTACCTGGGCAACCGTGGCATCAAGGACACGTCCCAGCAGCACGTCTGGGCGTTCCTCGGCGACGGCGAGATGGACGAGCCCGAGAGCCGGGGCTTCCTGCAGGTCGCCGCGCAGGAAGAGCTCGACAACCTGACCTTCGTGGTGAACTGCAACCTGCAGCGACTCGACGGCCCGGTGCGCGGCAACGGCAAGATCATCCAGGAGCTGGAGGCGCAGTTCCGGGGCGCCGGCTGGAACGTCATCAAGGTGGTCTGGGGTCGCGACTGGGACCCGCTGCTGGCCGCCGACCGCGACAACGCGCTGGTCAACCTGATGAACACCACGCCCGACGGTGACTACCAGACCTACCGGGCCGAAGACGGCGCGTACATCCGCGAGCACTTCTTCGGTCGCGACCCGCGCACGGCCAAGCTGGTCTCCAAGCTGTCGGACGACGACATCTGGTGGAACCTCAAGCGCGGCGGCCACGACTACCGCAAGGTCTACGCGGCCTACCGGGCGTCGATGGAGCACAACGGCCAGCCCACCGTGATCCTCGCCAAGACCATCAAGGGTTACGGCCTGGGTACGCACTTCGCGGGCCGCAACGCCACGCACCAGATGAAGAAGATGACGCTGGAAGACCTCAAGGCCTTCCGCGACGGTCTGCGCATCCCGATCAGCGACGCCACGCTCGAGGCCGACAAGTACCTGCCGCCGTACTACCACCCGGGCGAGAACGACGAGGTCCTGACCTACATCAAGGACCGCCGCCGTCAGCTCGGTGGTGCGCTGCCGCAGCGCCGGCACACGGCCGGCACGCTGAAGCTGCCGGAGGACAAGGCCTACGCGGGCGCCATCAAGGGCTCGGGCAAGCAGCAGATCGCCACCACCATGGCGTTCGTCCGCATCCTGCGTGACCTGATGCGCGACAAGGACTTCGGTCCGCGCGTCGTGCCGGTCATCCCGGACGAGGCCCGCACCTTCGGGATGGACTCGTTCTTCCCGACGGCGAAGATCTACAACCCGCACGGCCAGCAGTACACCTCGGTGGACCGCGAGCTGATGCTGGCCTACACGGAGTCCACCTCCGGCCAGATCCTGCACGTCGGCATCAACGAGGCCGGCTCGGTGGCGGCGTTCCAGGCCGCGGGCACGTCGTACGCCACGCACGGCGAGCCGATGGTCCCGGTCTACGTCTTCTACTCGATGTTCGGTTTCCAGCGCACGGGCGACAGCCTGTGGGCCGCGGCCGACCAGATGGCGCGGGGCTTCCTGATCGGCGCCACCGCCGGCCGCACCACGCTGACCGGTGAGGGTCTCCAGCACGCCGACGGGCACTCGCCGCTGCTGGCGTCGACCAACCCGGCGGTCATGGTCTACGACCCGGCGTACGCCTACGAGATCGCGACCGTCATGAAGGAGGGCCTTCGCCGGATGTACGGCGAGAGCCCGGAAGACATCTTCTACTACCTGACGGTCTACAACGAGCCGATCGTGCAGCCGCCGGCCCCCGAGAACCTCGACACCGAGGGCATTCTCAAGGGCCTGTACCAGCTGCCGCAGTCGGCCCGGACCGACGGCCCGAAGGCGCAGATCCTGGCGTCGGGTGTCTCGGTGCCGTGGGCCCTGGAGGCCCAGAGCCTGCTGTCGAACGACTGGGGCGTGAACGCCTCGGTCTGGAGCGTCACCAGCTGGACCGAGCTGCGGCGTGACGCCCTGGCCATCGAGAACCACGCGTTCCTGCACCCGTCGGAGCCCGCGGGCACCCCGTACGTCACGCAGAAGCTGCAGGACGCCGAGGGTCCGGTCGTCGCGGTCACCGACTACATGCGGGCCGTTCCCGACCAGATCCGCCAGTGGGTGCCGCAGGAGTTCGTCTCCCTCGGCGCCGACGGCTTCGGCCTCTCGGACACCCGCGCGGCGGCCCGTCGTTACTTCGGTATCGACAGCCCGTCCGTCGTGGTCCGGGTGCTCGAGATGCTGGCCGCCCGCGGTGAGGTCGCCGCGGACGTCCCGCAGCAGGCGATCGACAAGTACGACCTGCTGAACGTGCGGGCCGGCACCACCGGCAACGCCGGCGGCGACGCGTAGAGGTTCCCTCGAGGAGGGGCCGCCGGGAGTCTTCCCGGCGGCCCCTCCTTTTTACTGATGGAGGACGACGACGAGCTCCCGGCCCCACGTCACCTTTCCGGGTTGGTGATCATGGATAGGTCTGGGGTGGGAAGCACCCACCCCTCCTCCGTGATCATGCAGAACCTCCCCGAAGTTCTAGAACTCTCCCTCTGACGGTTCCAGGACCCGGGGGAGGTTCTGCATGATCACGGAAGTTCTGGGAGGGCATGACGAAGGGGCCGGCGGAGGATCCGCCGGCCCCTTCGTCGACCTCTAGAACATCGTGGCGATGCCGTTCGCGCCGCCCACGGCGATGGAGCCGGTGGGCGGGGTGGAGCCCCGGCCCAGGCGGTCGCCGAGTTCGTCGCGCAGGGCCTCGGCCGCGGCCTGGTCGGGATGCTCGGCGAGGGCGGCCAGGTGGCGCCGGGCCTCGCTGAGCCGCTCGGTCTCGATCGCGGCCAGGATCAGCTCGCGGGCCGCGCCGATCACGTGCTCGCGAGGCCGCCAGTGGCCGACCCCGAGGTTCAGGGCGTCGGTGGAGTGCCCGGCCTCACGCAGCATGGCCAGACCCTGGGCCAGGGCCTCACCGGTGGTGTCGCGGTCGGCGGCCGTGCTGAGCCGGCGCAGGGCCGTCTCCCGGTCGTCGTCGATGGAGAGGCGGGCCAGCTGGATCAGGGGGTACCAGGCGTGGTTGTTCTGGGCGACCTCCTCGGCGAGGGCCCAGATGGAGTTCTCCACCCCTCGCTGGGGGTCGCCACCCTCGTGGTTCTCCGCGGCCATCGTGCCGACGATCTCGGCGAGCCGGTCGAACGCGGCGAAGTCGTTGGGGTCTTCCCCCAGGCGGGCGCGCAGTGCTTCTTCCTCGCTGCGGTCCTCGTCGGTGGCGTGCAGATCACCACCACCGAGCTCGACGGGGGTCTCGACGGAATGAGCTGCGGCGATCTCGGCCCGGTCGCCACCGCCGCCTGCGACGATGTCGTCCGTCGAGCGCCGCTTCAGCCGATCCAGCGCTGACATATCGCCCCTTTCGGCAACCTGCGGTGCAGTCGCGGTGCTGTGTTTGCTGGCTGTGTCCGTGCGGTTCTCGTTGCAGAATCGATCCTGGTGACGGGACAGCTGATACAACCTCGGGGCGTAACGGCAACGTGACGCCGGGGCTGCCTCTGAGTGCCTCCTGTGTGACGTAGGACCATCTCGACCCTAACGCGTAGGGCCCGCCGACGGCGACCGGTGATGTCCGCCCCCGCGACGTTCTCGCAGCGTACGTCGCTACGGGCAAGCTCTCACCGGGCCGGGTGGCATCTTGACAATCGGGCTCCGGCGCAGGCCACGGGCCCGCGTGCCCTAATCTCCTTAGCGTGGTGACCGCGGACGAGGCGACCGTCGCGAATCTGAGAGCGGCGCGAGGTGCCCTCGCCGGCGAGGCCGTGCGGCGCATGGAAGAGGCGCTGCCCTGGTACCGGGCGATGAGCGCGCAGGACAGGTCGTGGGTGGGGCTGATCGCGCACGCGGCGATCTCCGCCTTCATCGCCTGGTACCAGGAGCCTGGTGGGCAGGTGCAGATCACGGCCGACGTGTTCGGCACCGCCCCGCGCGAACTCACCCGGTCCATCTCCCTGCAGCACGCCCTGGAGATGGTGCGCACGGTGGTGGACGCCGTCGAGGAGCAGGTGCCCTCGATCGCGGCCCCCGGCGCCGAGCCGCCCCTGCGCGAGGCGGTGCTGCGCTACTCCCGCGACGTCGCCTTCGCCGCGGCCGGGATCTACGCCCGGGCGGCCGAGTCCCGCGGGTCGTGGGACGCCCGGCTGGAGGCCCTGGTGGTGGACGCCGTCCTGCGCGGCGCCCAGAGCGAGGACCTGCGCTCCCGGGCGGCGGCGCTGAACTGGGGGGCTGCGGTCAAGGTCGTGGTGGTGGCCGGGGCCACGCCGTCCGAGCCGGTCGAGGAGAGCCTGGAGGGCCTGCGCCGCAGCACCCGCGCCGCCGGTGGTGACCTGCTGGTCGGCACGCACGGCGAACGGCTGGTGGCGATCCTCGGTCACGGGGACGACCCGGCCGCCCTGGTGCCCGACCTGGCCCCCCACTTCGGGCCCGGGCCGCTGGTGATCGGGCCGGCGGTGAACGGGCTGATGGCGGCGGCCGAGTCGGCCCGCGCCGCGATCTCCGGGCTGTCCGCCGCCCGGGCCTGGCCCGGGGCGCCGCGGCCGGTCCAGAGCGACGACCTGTTACCCGAACGGCTGCTCACCGGCGACGAGGAGGCCCGCCGCACCCTGATCGAGCAGGCCTACCGGCCGCTGGCCGACGGTTCGGCCCATCTGCTGGAGACGGTCTGGACCTACGTCGAGCTGGGCGGTTCGCTGGAGGGGGCGGCCCGGGCGCTGTTCGTACACCCCAACACCGTGCGGTACAGACTGCGCCGAGTGAGTGACATCACTAGGTGGGACCCTACTGACGCGCGTGGAGCATTCGTTCTACGGATTGCCATCATCGCAGGTCGGGTGGGCGATACACCGCCCTGAGCAGATTTCACCCGGCCTCTCTTTGTAGGAACCCTCCAACATCGCGGTCAAACCTTGGTGCTTCCCACGGCGTCCGCCGCTGCCCCGTTCAGCGCATCGTTAAGCACGTGCTCGTCATCGTCGCGCCCGGACAGGGCTCCCAGACCCCTGGTTTCCTCAGCCCCTGGCTGGAGGAACCGGGCGCTGCCGACCGCCTGAACTGGCTCTCGGCCGTCGCGGATCTGGATCTGGTCGGGCACGGCACCACCTCCGACGCCGAGACCATCCAGGACACCGCCGTCGCCCAGCCCCTGCTGGTCGCGGCCGGGCTGCTGGCCCTCCCCCTGCTGGACGTCCCCGCGGTCGGGTCCTTCTCCGGGCACTCCGTCGGTGAGATCACCGCCGCGGCCGCCGCCGGCGTGATCACGGCCGAGCAGGCGATGGTGCTGGTGCGCGAGCGCGGCAGGGCGATGGCCCAGGCCGCCGCGGCCGTCCCGACCGGGATGAGCGCGCTGCTGGGCGGCGACCCGGACGAGGTGCTCGCGACGCTGGAGCGCCTCGACCTCACCCCGGCGAACATGAACATGGCCGGCCAGGTGGTCGCGGCGGGCACGCTGGAGAACCTGGAGCGGCTGAAGGACGAGCCGCCGGCCAAGGCCCGGGTGCGGCCCCTGAAGGTGGCGGGCGCGTTCCACACCCGTTTCATGGCCCCCGCGGTCGAGGTGCTCGAGGGCTACTCCCGCGCGGTCACCACCCAGGACCCCCGCGTCCGTCTGGTCTCGAACGCCGACGGTGCGGTCGTGGACGACGGCCGGGAGGTGCTCGGCCGGATCGTGCGGCAGATCAGCCGCCCGGTGCGCTGGGACCTGTGTATGGAGACGTTCCGCGAGCTGGGCGTCACCGGCCTGCTCGAGCTGCCGCCGGCCGGCACCCTGACCGGTATCGCCAAGCGTGCCCTGCCGGGGGTCGAGCTGGTCGCCCTGAAGACCCCCGACGACCTGCCCGCGGCCCGCGCACTGATCGAGAAGCACGCCGAGCCGTCGGTGCCCCTGACCACCTCCGAGGAATCGCAGGCCATCGCGTGAGCCCCATCAGCAGCAGGCGCGGCGCCGAGTACGCCCGCATCCTCGCGACCGGCAGCCGCCGTCCCGACCGGGTGGTGACGAACGAGGAGATCTGCCAGGTCCTGGACTCCTCGGACCAGTGGATCCGCGAGCGCACCGGCATCATCACGCGCCGCTTCGCCGCCCCCGGCGAGACCGTCGTCGACCTGGCCGTCCCCGCGGCTCAGCAGGCCATGGAGCGCGCCGGGCTGGCCCCCTCCGACATCGACGCGGTGATCGTGGCCACGATCACCCACATGATCTCCACCCCCTCGGCCGCCTCCCTGGTCGCGGCCCGGATCGGCGCGGGCAAGGCGGTCACGTTCGACCTGTCCACCGCCTGCGCGGGGTTCTCACACGGTGTCAGCGTCGCCAACGACATGATCCGCGGCGGCTCGGCCCGGCACGTGCTGCTCATCGGCGTGGACCGGATGACCGACGTCATCGACCCGGCCGACCGGGGCAGCGCGATGATCTTCGGTGACGGTGCGGGGGCCGCGGTGATCGGCCCGAGCGACACTCCGGGCATCGGCCCGACGATCTGGGGTTCGGACGCCGACCAGTGGGAGGCGCTCTACCAGACCCAGTCGTGGACCGACTACCGCGACGAGCGCGACGCGGGCGGTACGCCGCCGTGGCCGGTCCTGACCATGATGGGCCCGAAGATCTTCCGCTGGGCGGTCTGGGAGATGGCGCCCGTGGCCCGCAAGGCCCTGGAGGCCGCCGAGGTCGACGTGGCCGACCTGGCCGCGTTCATCCCGCACCAGGCGAACGCGCGGATCATCGACCAGATGGCCAAGCAGCTCAAGATTCCCGACCATGTTGTGGTCGCCCGCGACGTGATCGACGCCGGCAACACCACCGGCGGGTCCATCCCGCTGGCCATGGACCGCGTGGTCACCGAGGGCCAGGTACCCTCCGGAGGGCTTGCCCTCCTGATCGGCTTCGGTGCCGGGCTGAGTTACTCGGCCCAGGTCGTCGAACTGCCCTGAAGTTCTCCGTCCCGCCCCTCGTGGCGGGGCCGAGCAGCAGGCCCGGGTGAGGACGCTGTCCTCACTCCGAAACATGCCGTAACACTCACCAGAGCAACACCCCACACATAGGAGAAGAACCATGGCTCACACCCAGGACGAGATCCTCGCCGGACTCGCCGAGCTCGTCGCTGAGGAGACCGGCATCCCGGCCGGCGACGTGCAGCTGGAGAAGTCCTTCACCGACGACCTGGACATCGACTCGCTGTCGATGATGACGATCGTCGTGAACGCGCAGGACAAGTTCGACGTGGAGATCCCGGACGAGGCCGTGGGTGGTCTGAAGACCGTCAAGGACGCCGTGGACTACATCAGCAACGCCGAGTCGGCCAAGGCCTGACCTCTCATGACAGGTTCAGTCGACAGGCAGATCGCCGTCACCGGGATGGGTGCCACCACCCCTCTCGGCGGCGATGTGAAGACCACCTGGGAGGCGGCGCTCGCGGGTAGCTCCGGCGCCCGTGCGCTCGAGGCGGCCTGGCTCGAACGGTATCCGACGCTACCGGTCGAGTTCGCCTGCCGCCTGGCCCAGCCGGTCACGGAGAAGCTCACCCTGCAGGAGATCAAGCGGCTCGACCCCAGTGGTCAGTACGCGCTGATCTCCGCCCGGGAGGCGTGGGCCGACGCCGGCGCCCCCGAGGTCGAGCCGGAGCGCCTGGCCGTGTGCATGGCCTCCGGTATCGGCGGGCTCTACACCACCCTGCAGGCGTACGACACGCTGAACGAGAAGGGCGCGCGTCGGGTCCTCCCCCTGACCGTGCCCATGCTGATGCCGAACGGCCCGGCGGCCGCGATCGGTCTGGAGCTCGGCGCCCGCGCCGGGGTCCACACCCCGGTGTCGGCGTGCGCGTCCGGCGCCGAGGCCATCGCCCAGGGTGCGGACCTGATCCGCCGTGGCCTGGCCGACGTGGTCGTGGCCGGTGGCACCGAGGGCTGCATCCACCCGGTGACCATCGCGGCGTTCGGGGCCATGCAGGCGCTGTCGAAGCGGAACGACGACATCACCCGGGCCTCGCGCCCGTACGACGTCGACCGCAACGGCTTCGTGATGGGTGAGGGCTCGGGCACCGTGGTGCTGGAGTCCATGGCCCACGCCAAGGCCCGCGGGGCCACGATCCACGGCATCCTCGCCGGGGTCGGCGTCACCTCGGACGGCTATCACATCTCCGCCCCGGAGCCGGAGGGCAAGGGCGCGGCCCGGGCCATCCGCGCGGCGCTGGCAGACGGTGACCTGGCCCCCTCCGACGTTCAGCACCTGAACGCGCACGCCACCTCGACGCCGGTCGGTGACGTCGCCGAGGCCAAGGCCATCCGCCTGGCCCTGGGCGACGCGACCGACGGGGTGGCGATCTCCGCGACCAAGTCGATGACCGGGCACCTGCTCGGCGCGGCGGGGGCGCTGGAGGCGATCTTCACGCTGCTGGCCGTGCGGGACGGCATCGCCCCGCCGACCACCAACCTGGACAACCAGGACCCGAACATCACGCTCGACGTGGTGACCAGGGAACCGCGCAAGCTGCCCAGCGGTGACCGGGTGGCCGTGAACAACGCCTTCGGGTTCGGGGGTCACAACGTGGCTCTCGCCTTCCGCAGCGCGAGCTGAGAAGAACCCCGCCGTGATCATGCGACCCCCCCGGCCGAAGGCCGGGGGGTCGCATGATCACGACAGATGAAGGACGCACGTGAAAAGGGCCGGTCCCCCCGGGTTGGGGACCGGCCCTTCGTACGTGGTGCGGTGGTGTCTTAACCGACGCGGTGCAGCCAGCGCACGGGTGCGCCGTCCCCCGCATAGCGGAAGGGCTCCAGCTCGTCGTCCCAGGCCCGGCCCAGGGCCAGGTCGAGCTCGCGCTGCATGAGCAGGGGGTCGGCGTGGCCGATCTCCATCGCGGCGCGAATGCGGTCCTCGGGCACCATGACATTGCCGTGGACATCGGTCACGGCATGGAAGATGCCCAGTTCAGGGGTATGACTCCAACGGCCGCCGTCTACCCCCTGACTAGCTTCTTCAGTCACTTCGAACCGGAGATGTGCCCAGCCACGCAGAGCTGACGTCAGCCGTGCACCCATACCCTGCGGTGCCTGCCAGGACAGCTCTGTCCTGTACAACCCTGGCGCCGCCGGCTGTTCGATCCAGTCCAGCGACAAGCGCAGCCCTAGTACGCCGCCCGCTGCCCATTCCACATGTGGGCACAACGCGCTCGGCGCGGAATGCACAAACAGCACGCCTCGCGTGATGGCACCCGACATCTGGCCCTCCTCGACCCGGTTTGAGGTTCGTCTTCCCCAACGACCTCAGCTCGGGACTTGGACCATCGGCACCTGTCCACACGGACGCGTGTCGCGGATCATTGTGCCCGAGTCGGCCCACCGCCGCCAGGGTCACCGCCCTCCACCGATCAGCGGAGATCGCCGGAGACCACCGGCGGACCGTGCCATCCGTGGCTCAGTGCCTTTTCGGTGCGAATAGCGCAACCCGGAGCACCCTTCGCAACCGCCTCTGCCGCCATGACGTCCGGAGCGCATAAGGTCGCTCACGGAGTCACACGGACAACAGGAGGCCGGACGAGTATGTCGCAGCAGGTGCGTGGAGTGGTGTCACTGGCAAAGGGCGCGCCGGTGTCGGTCGAGACGATCATCGTGCCGGATCCCGGTCCGGGCGAGGCCGTGGTGAAGATCCAGGCCTGTGGGGTGTGTCATACCGACCTGCACTACCGCGAGGGTGGCATCAACGACGATTTCCCCTTCCTCCTCGGTCACGAGGCGGCGGGCGTGGTCGAGAGCGTGGGCGAGGGTGTGACTGACGTCACACCCGGTGATTTCGTGATCCTGAACTGGCGTGCGGTCTGCGGGTCCTGCCGGGCCTGCCTGCGGGGCCGCCCGCAGTACTGCTTCAACACCCACAACGCCTCCCAGTCGATGACACTGGAGGACGGGACGAAGCTCTCCCCCGCACTGGGGATCGGGGCGTTCATCGAGAAGACGCTGGTCGCCGCCGGCCAGTGCACGAAGGTGAACCCGGCCGTGCGTCCGGCCGTCGCCGGTCTGCTCGGCTGCGGCGTGATGGCCGGCCTGGGCGCGGCCCTGAACACTGGCACCGTGGGCCGGGACGACACCGTGGCCGTCATCGGCTGCGGCGGCGTGGGCAACGCCGCGATCGCCGGGGCCCGGCTCGCCGGGGCCCGCACCATCATCGCCGTGGACGTGGACGACACGAAGCTGCAGTGGGCCACCGAGTTCGGTGCCACCCACACGGTGAACTCGAAGGCCACCGACGCGGTCGAGGCGATCCAGGCCCTCACCGGCGGCTTCGGCGCCGACCTGGTGGTCGACGCGGTCGGCCGCCCGGAGACCTACCGGACGGCGTTCTACGCGCGCGACCTGGCCGGCACCGTCGTCCTGGTCGGCGTGCCCAACCCGGAGATGAAGCTCGAGCTCCCGCTGGCCGACGTGTTCGGCCGGGGCGGGTCGCTGAAGTCGTCCTGGTACGGCGACTGCCTGCCCGGCCGCGACTTCCCGACGATGGTCGACCTGCACCTGCAGGGCCGGCTGCCGCTGGAGAAGTTCGTCAGCGAGACGATCGCGCTGGACGGTGTCGAGGAGGCCTTCGCGAAGATGAAGACCGGCCAGGTGCTGCGTTCGGTGGTCGTGCTGTGAGCGGTCGGCTGCGGATCGACAAGGTCGTCACCAGCGGGGTGTTCTCGCTCGACGGCCAGGACTTCGACGTCGACAACAACGTCTGGCTGATCGGTGACGACGACGAGGTGCTGGTCGTCGACGCGGCCCACCAGGCGGCGCCGATCGTCGCGGCGATCGGCTCGCGGACGCTGGTCGGTGTGGTCTGCACGCACGGCCACAACGACCACATCAACGCCGCTCTCGAGGTCGCCGGGGACGCCCCGGTGCACCTGCACCCCGAAGACCGGATGCTGTGGGACGTGGTGCACCCGGGCCACGAGCCGAAGGCCCTGGCCGACGGCCAGACGCTCGAGGTGGCCGGCACCTCCGTGCAGGTGCTGCACACGCCGGGGCACTCCCCCGGCGCGGTCTGCCTGTCCGTGCCGGCGCTGAACACCCTGGTCAGCGGCGACACGCTGTTCTGCGGCGGGCCGGGCGCGACGGGCCGCTCGTTCAGCAGCTTCCCGGTGATCCTGGACTCGATCCGGACCCGGCTGCTGACGCTGCCCGGCGACACCGAGGTGCTCACCGGTCACGGTGACTCCACCTCGATCGGCACCGAGTCGAAGGACTACGACGCCTGGGTCTCCAGGGGTCACTGAGACCGGGACCGAGGTCCCTGGCTAGCCTCGCTCCCATGACGGATCGAGGCGAACCGCTCCGGGGTTCCCCGGACCCCGCCACCCGGACCATCGGGCGGCGGGCGCCGGGGGCCCCGCAGACCCTCAGCTCCGGTGACGGACACCTGCTGCCCACGCTGGAGAGCACCCACCACCTCACGGTGTCCCGGCCCGACGTCGACGCGCAGGACATGCACCGGCACGAGTTCGAGGTCCTCCCCACCGGCGGGTCGCCCGTGCTGGCGAAGCTGGAGCGCCGGCCCTCGCGGGCGAACAAGCTCCTCGGCCCCCTGGCCCCGGTGCCGTACGAACTGGTCGACGCCGGCGGCCACGGCGAGGCCGGCCTGCTGCGCTCGGCCGCCTTCGCCGGCCCGGCCCGGTTCGACGTGACCGATCGCCACACCGGTGCGGGTATCGGCGCGGTCGTGCACGACGAGACCCTTCTGGCCCCGCGCATCCGCGTCGCCAACGCCACCGGCCGCCGCCTGTGCCTGGTCGGCGGGGCCTGGTCCTCCCCCCGGTACGAACTGCTCGACGCCGCCGACGACGGGCGGATGCTGGCCGGCGTGGAGCGCGGGAGCAGCGGCATCATCCGCTACGACATCGCCTTCCGCAGCGTGATGCCCGGCCCCGACCGGCTGCTCGTCGTGCTGGCCGTGGTGCTGCTGGACCAGCTGGGCCGCCGGAGGAAGGAGAACGCCCGGACCGGGCGGACGTTCGCCCGTTGACCTGCCGTGATGGAAGATCACGGACAACCGGCCCGGGGCACACCGGCCCCCGCCCTCACCGCGGCCCTTCCGTCCGGTGACGAGTTCGAGAACGCCGCGGTGAGCGACGACGCCGAGCCCGTCGTGACGGCCCACGCGCAGCGGAGCATCCACGGCCTCTTCAGCGGCACCCACCGCTACCGGGCCGGTCGGGTCACCACCAGGCCAGCGCCGTCCGGGTCCCCGGCGCGACCTCGGTGAAACCCCCGTCGCGCACGGCGACCCGGGCGGTGCGGACGGCCTGCGCCCACTCCGCCGCGTCGGGGGTGACCACCCGCACCGCCCAGCCGGACTTCTCCCAGAGCAACTGCTCGTCGCCGGTCATCTCCCCCAGCGCCAGCTGCGCGGCGTGACCGCTCTGCGCCGCCGACTTGCCCGTCGTCATCGGGGTGAGCGGGGTCAGGGCCACAGTGATCCCGCCCTCGACCGGGGCCGACGGCTCACCCCGCTCGGGCATGTCGGTGCCGCCCACCTGCATCTTGGCCAGCGCCGCGGGCACCTGGTCGACCGGGCCCGGCACGAACGCCCGCACCTGTGCCCCGGCGTGCTCCACCTCCGCCCCGGCAAGCTCCTGGATCCGGGTGAAAGTGACCCCGCGACCCCGGCGCACCACCTTGCGGATCGGCCCCGACGCCCAGTGGTGCACGAACGGGTACCACTCACCACCCGGTGCGCTGCGCGGGTCGGTCAGCAACCTCACCACCGCGCTCGCGGCCGCCTCGCAGACCGCCAGATGCGCGGGCCGGGAGGCCCGTTCGTCCCTCATCGCCAGTTGCATCGCCCATGGCCGGGTGGACGAGAAGGGGTCGGGTACAGCAGGGGACGAGTCGGTGGACGATGGGGTGGACGTGGTCGTCCCGGTCGGGTCGGGCGGCTCGATGGACACCGCGGCAGTATCCCCGATCGGCCCCACCCGGCACCCGCGGGAGAAAAGTCACCTTTGCCCAGTGCGCGCGTCCCCCATTGGTCTCTGTCTCTTCGTGATACCGACTAGGCATGGACGGCAGCACGCACCGACTCTTCGCCGCCTCCGTGAGCATCGCCACGTCGACCGCCACGGGGGCACCCCTCTGGCAGGCCGCCGCGTCGGCCGTGATCGGGACAGCCTCGGCCGCGGGCTGGACCAGCCCGGACGCCGACCAGTCCTGGCTGCACTGGGTCCCGGGCGGGCACCGCGGCCTGACCCACTGGTGGGGTATCCCGGCCCTGCTCTCCGTGGCCGTGCTCGTGTTCGTCCCGCCGGAGGCCGCCTGGGCGCTGTGGGCCCTCATCCTCGGCTGGGCGTCACATCTGCTGGCCGACTTCATCTTCGGCGAGCGCCCGCCCGGCATCCCGATGGCCCCCTGGTGGTCCTACGCCGGCCTCGGGCTCAATTCCGGTGGTGGCGCGGAGAAATGGCTGCGCTGGGGACTGCCGACGTTCATCACCTGGCAGGCCCTGGTGCTCATCACCGGCGGCGACTACCTGTTCGGCTGGGACCCACCTGTCCTGTCGACCTGAGACGCCCTCTCACCAGCGGCGTTTGGACTGACCCGAGATGGTGTGCGGCGGGAGCGCGGTGTCGTCCGCGAGATCCGGCAGATCGATCTCGCGGGTCACGTCGCCGGCCGCCACCCAGTCGGAGCGCAGGCCCCCGCCGATGTCCGGCTCCCAGCTGATCTCCACGGCGTCGCGGGTCCAGGCGGTGGCGGTGGCGGGCACGGTGCGATTGATGCCGTGGTGCCAGCGGATGACCGCCACGACCGGCAACCCCTCCCCCTTCTCGAAGCGGTGGACCTGACCGTGCGGAGTGGCGCGGCGAATCCGAGGCACGCTGGGCATGACTCTCTCCAGTTATCTTCTCAATACCGACATAACGAACTCGACCCGCGAACCTCACGGTAGCGAATATCGAACGTATGTTCGAGCGCAGTGAGCGTGCCGGTCGCCGGTTCACCCGAACGGCGGAGCATGACGCGTAGTCACCGAAATCCCTCACAGCAGACGCCTAGCCGGGATCCACCGACATACCAGCGTCGGCCGACAGGGTTGCCACCATGACCGCGATCCAGACGTTCCAGAGCCAGGGCAGCCAGGGCAGCCCGGACAGCCCGGTTGCTGAGGCTGCCGGCGCGACCCAGCCCCATCACCAGCCCGTGCTCGTACCGGCCCTGGACGTCGTGGTCCCGGTCTACAACGAGGAAGCGGGGATCGAGCCCTGCATCGAGCGCCTGCACGCCTACCTGAGCAGCACGTTCCCCTACCGCTTCCGGATCACCATCGCTGACAACGCGAGTGTCGACTCCACCTTCGAGATCGCGACCCGGCTGGCCGCGCGCTACCGCGAGGTGGAGGCCGTGCACCTGGAGCAGAAGGGCCGCGGCCGGGCGCTGCGGGCCGTCTGGAGCGCCTCGGACGCCACCGTGCTCGCGTACATGGACGTCGACCTCTCCACCGACCTGACCGCACTGCTCCCCCTCGTCGCGCCGCTGCTGTCGGGGCACTCCGAGCTGGCCATCGGCAGCCGTCTGGCCCGTGGTTCCCGGGTGGTGCGGGGCACCAAGCGCGAGCTGATCTCGCGCTGCTACAACCTGATCCTGCGCGGCACCCTGGCCGCCGGATTCACCGACGCGCAGTGCGGTTTCAAGGCGATCCGGGGTGACGTGGCCCAGCGCCTGCTGCCCCTGGTCGAGGACACCGGCTGGTTCTTCGACACCGAGCTGCTGGTCCTCGCCGAGCGCAGTGGCCTGCGGATCCACGAGGTGCCGGTGGACTGGGTGGACGACCCGGACAGCCGCGTCGACATCGTCGCCACCGCCACGGCCGACCTCAAGGGTGTGGCCCGGGTGGCGAGGGCCCTCACCTCCGGCGAGCTGCCCCTGGCCGGCATCCGGGCCGAGCTGCGGCCCACTCATTCCCCGGGCCGGACCGCTGGATCAATTTCGGCGACCGGCCGCACGGTCGACCCCGACGGCGTGCCGCCGGGCCTGACCGGGCAGGTCATCCGCTTCGCCACCGTCGGCCTGGTGAGCACCGTGGCGTACGTCATCCTCTACGCCCTGATGCGCTACGGGATCGGGGCGCAGGCCGCGAACCTGGTCGCGTTGCTGATCACCACGGTCGGCAACACCGCCGCCAACCGCAGCCTGACGTTCGGCGTGCACGGCCCGCACCGCTGGTGGCGCCACCAGTTCCAGGGCATGGCCGTCTTCCTGCTCACCCTGCTCCTGACCAGCGGTTCCCTGGCACTGCTGGGATCGGTGACCGGCTCCGTGCACCACGTCGTGGAGATCACCGTGCTGGTGCTGGCCAGCCTGCTCGCCACCGCGCTGCGCTTCACCCTGCTGCGGACCTGGGTCTTCAAGGCCCACCGCTGAGTCCGAAACAGCTCACGCATCGTCACTTTTTGACACTTGTCCCACTCGTCCGGATACGTTGTCCCCCCTGATCAATGTGAATAAGGAGCCGCGCGGGTGGGCAAGCGGGATCTCGAGCAGGCACGCATCCTGGAGGAGCGTTTCGCCGAGCACGCGGACGCCGGACGTGCGCAGGAGGCCCTGGCGGCCATCGACGAAGCCATCGACCTGCGGCGCCAGGACAGCCAGGACAGCCAGGGGGGCCAGGACGACGCCGCGTCGCTGAACGCCCTGGCGAACGCCCTCTACAGCCGCAGCCTGGTGCTGGCGGCCACGGACGGGTCGCAGGCCGCCCTGGAGGCCATCGGTGAGGCCACGGGCATCTGGCGTCAGGTGACCGAGAAGGACCAGGCGATCGGCATGCCGAACCTGGCGCTGGCGCTGACGGCGATGTCCGACCAGCAGGCCGCGGCCGGTGACGACGAGGCCGCGCTGACGTCCGTAGACGAGGCGGTGAAGATCTACACGTTCCTGCAGGGCGTGGTGCCCGACCAGGCGATGCTGCCGACGGCGAGCGCCCTGGGCGGTCAGGCCATCATCCGGTTCCGGATGGGCGACCACACCGGCGCGCTGGAGGCGATGACCGAGGCGGTCACGACGGTGCGCATGCTGGCGGTGCAGGACCCGGAGCCGCACCGCGACCCACTGGCCGTGGCGCTGAACAACCTCGCCACCCTTCAGGTGCGGGCCGGTGAGATCGCCGCCGCGGTGGGCACGCTCGAGGAGGTGGCGACGATCGTCAGTAAGCTCACCGACACCGAGCCGGACGTCTACAAGCCGGTTCTCGACACGGTGCTGGCCAATCTCCAGCAGGCCCGGGCTCACGCCGCGGCGTCCTGAGCACCACCGTTCGAGGGGGCCGCGGCGCGGCCCCCTCGAACGGGTTCAGGACTTGGGCGTGTTCTCACCGAGGTAGTCGGCCAGCTCGGGCAGGGAGACCAGCCCGTCGCCGTCGGTGTCGATGACCGTGACGGCGTGCTCGGCCATCTCGTCGCTGACCTCGCCACCCAGCGCGACCATCAGGTTCTTCAGCTCCGCGGCCGAGATCAGGCCGTCGTGGTCGACGTCGATCAGGTCGAAAGTAGCCTTGTAGTCGACGTTCTCAGTCATGTTCCGACCCCGTCCATGGGAGTTGTGGTGACATGTTCTGCCGCGACCGTACCGTGACCTTGATCAGCCCGCCAGGAGGAACGAGACCGTGACCGCGCCCTCGACCCGCACCGGCTCGGTGTTGCTGAGGTCGATCTCGGGCCGTTCCGCCGCCCCCGCGCCGCGGGCCCGCATCCCGAACATCGGGCCGCCCGCCATCGGGTGCATGCCACTGGTCTCCGGGTCGCTGACGCTGAGCACCTGCTCCACCCGCAGCCCGAGCGCGGCGGCGTAGTCGTCGGCCGCCTCGCGGGCGTCGGCGATCGCCTTCACCCGGGCCTGGCGGCGCAGTTCGCGCAGGTTGCTGAGCTGCCACTGCAGATGACCGACCTCGAGCCGGTCGGCCTCGAGCACCTGCTCGACCAGACGCGGCAGTACGGTCAGGTCGTCGACGGTGACCACCAGATCGCTCCAGACCTGGTGCCGGGAGCGACGTTCCTTACCGCCTTCCCACGACGTCACCGAGCCCACCGAGTAGGTGCACCCGAGCTCGTCGAGCATCGCCCGGGCCGCGGCCAGGGCGGTCGCGAAGGTGTCGGTGGCGCCCTTGGCCGACGCCTCCGCCACCCGCACCCGCAGGTGCAGTCGCACCCGGTCGGGAGCGGCCTGCGCCGACGCGGTACCCGAGACCGTTGCGACGACGTCGCGCGGAGCGTCGGTGCTCACGACGGGTCGGCCGCGATCTGCTGCTGCAGGTTGTCGAGCTCCGCACCGTAGATGCGCCGGATACCGCCCGGGGCGAAAGTGCGCTCGAAGAAACCCTTCACACCGCCGGCCCCCTGCCAGCTGACCTGCACGGTGACCTTGCTGCCACCGGGGGCGGCCGCGACGTCCCAGAGCACGCGCAGCGTGGAGCCGGTGTCGGACTCCAGCAGCTGCTGCCCGGCCGGCGGCTCGGTGACGACGGCCTCGACGTGCCGGGTGCGCTTCTTGGTGGCGTGCAGGTCGTAGGTGATGCGCGTGCCCTCACCGGTACCGCCCGCGGTCACCTGATAACCGGTGAACTGCTCCGGCAGCACCTTCGGCCGCATGATCGTGTAGTCGGCCAGGGCGTCGAACGTGACGTCCGGCGGGGCCACGACGTCTCGCTCCAGAACGACCGAGATCTCGCTCACGCAGGTCACCTGTCCCATCTCATTGATCCGCCCGATCTGGGCTGCTCGCAACCCTATGACCTACCCCGGGCAAACTCAGGTCGACATCCGGTGCCCCGGCGTCAGCGGGGGCCGAGCATGCTGTCGGCGTTGCGGGCGGTCCAGAGCAGCAGAGGACGCAGCAGGGTCACCAGTTCGTCCCCCAGCGGGGTCAGGCTGTACTCGACGTGCGGGGGGATGACCGGCAGGGCCTCGCGGGACACCAGCCCGTCGGACTCGAGCGTCTTCAGGGTCTGGGCGAGCATCTTCTCGCTGATCCCCTGGACCGCGCGGCGCAGCTCACCCCAGCGCAGTGTGCGGCCGGACAGCGAGACGAGCACCAGCACCCCCCACTTGCTGGTGACGTGGTCCAGCACGATGCGGCTGGGACAACCGGACGGGAACAGACCGCCCGGGAAGATCTGCTCCAGCTCGGCCGCAGCCTGCGTGCCGACCGTCATGCGCGCTCACCTCATCACTTTCCGACTGGCCAGTACCTTACCTGAAAGTGGGTACTGTGGATCGGGAAGTATGCAGGCAGCAGCTGTCTTGACCATCCCGACAAGCCACCCAGCCAGGGAGAGAATCACCCATGACCATCGTCGTCACCGCCGCCACCGGACTGCTCGGCCGCCTCGTCCTCACCGAGCTGCTGAAGAAGGGTGTCCCGGCCGCCGACATCGTGGCCGGTGGCCGCAGCGTGGAGAAGCTCAGCGACTTCGCCGGGCAGGGCGTGCGCGTGCAGGTCATCGACTACGACAAGCCCGAGACCCTGACCGCCGCCTTCACCGGCGCCGACCGCGTCCTGTTCATCTCGGGCAGCGAGGCCGGCCGCCGCATCCCGCAGCACAACAACGTCGTCAACGCGGCCAAGGCGGCCCAGGTGGGCCTGATCGCCTACACCGGCATCGCGGGCGCCGACAGCACCACGATGAAGCTGGCCTCCGACCACCTGGCCACCGAGGCCGCGCTCAAGGCCTCCGGCCTGCCGGTCGTGCTGCTGCGCCACGGCTGGTACCTGGAGAACTACACCGACCAGATCGCGGGCGCCCTGGAGCGCGGCGTGGTCGCCGGTGCCGCGGGCAGCGGCCGGGTCAGCGCCGCCACCCGGGCCGACTTCGCCGCCGCCGACGTCGAGGCGCTGCTGAGCAGCAAGGGCGGCGAGGTCTTCGAGATGGGCGGCGACGAGGCGTTCACCATGACCGAGTACGCCGCCGAGCTGAGCAAGCAGTCGGGCCAGGAGGTCCGGTACCAGAACCTCCCCACCGACAAGTACGCCGAGATGCTGGCCGGCGTCGGCGTCCCCGGCCCGTTCGCCGAGATCCTGGCCGACTGCGACCGCGGAATCCGCGACGGTGAGCTGCACGTCGGCACCGGCGACCTGTCCAACCTGCTGGGCCGCCCGACCACGTCGCTGTCCGAGGCGATCCAGGCCGCCCTCTGACAGACCGCCGGTCTCTGGCAGGCTGAGGCCACGGACGGCGACGGGCCGACCCCCGTCGCCGTCCGCCCGGCGAACCCACCCCAACGGTCACACACTGTTTCTGTGCTCTCGCTGTGTAATCGCCAACCACGGACAATGAACTCGTTTGGGGCCCCGTGAGCTCTTGACGCCGTTTTATAAAGACGCTTCACTAAAAAAATGCCAGCCACCCCGGGGCGAGCCCTCCGGCCGACCACCAAGGTCATGCCCGGCCAGGCGCGGGTCTACAACCGGTCCCTGGTGCTGCAGTCGCTGTACAGCGACGGCCCGCAGAGCCGCGCCGACCTGGCCCGGGTCACCTCGCTGACCCCCGTGACGATCGGCGCGCTGGTCAGCGAGCTGATCTCCGAGGGCCTGGCCGTGGAACTCGGCCCCAGGGCCGGTGCGCGCGTCGGAAAACCGGCCACCATGGTCGGTTTCGATCCCTCCGCCGCCCACATCGTGAGCATCGACCTGTCGCGCGACGTGATGTTCCGCGGCGCCGTGCTCGACCTGGCCGGCACCGTGCTGGTGACCGCCGAGGCCCCCCGGGACGGCCGCCTGGGCGAGGGCGCGGCCCAGGTCGCGCTCGATCTGGCCCGCGAGCTGGTGGAGAAGGCCGGCCGGCCGGTGCTGGGCATCGGTGTCGGCAGCCCGGGCGTGGTCGACCCCGAGGGCACCGTGCTGAGCGCCCCCAACCTCGGCTGGTCGGGCATGCCCCTGGCCCGCCTGCTCAACGAGAGTCTGGGCCGCCCGGTCCATGTCGCGAACGACGCGAACGCCGCCGCACTCGCCGAGCACAGTTTCGGGGGCGCCACCCGCAGCGGCGTCCTGGTGCTCACCGTCGGCCTGGGTGTCGGTGCCGGCATCCTGCTCGACGGTGCCCTGGTGCGCGGGGACCGCTTCGCCGCCGGTGAGATCGGGCACCTGATCATCGAGGATCCCGGGCCGCCCTGCGCCTGCGGCCGCTCCGGCTGCCTGGAGAGCATGCTGTCGGTGCCCCGGCTCCGTGCCCGGCTCGCCGAACTTCCCGAGATCGAGCGGCAGCAGGCCATTTCCAAGGCCGGCACCAGCCTGGGCATCGCGCTCGCCCCGGTGATCAGCACGCTCGACCTCGGCGAGGTCGTGCTCAACGGCCCGCCCGACCTGCTCGGTGGCGCCTTCCTCGATGCGGCCGCCACAGCGGTGCGCCGGCGCGTGCTGCCGGTCGTCGGGCACGCCCTCGAGCTGCGCCTGTCCACCCTCCACGAGAATGCCGTGCTGCTCGGCTCCGCCGTGCTCGTTCTCTCCGGCGAGCTCGGCGTCTCCTGAACCACCTCCCGAAAACCTCAATACCGCAACACTTCCCCCGGCGATCAGCACCAGGCGCCAAGGAGACCAAGAGCCGGATGACCGAAAGACTTGTGGCGGGAGCAGCCAAGCGATGAACGATATCCGTTATCAGGCACACCGGGTGCTGATGCCGTCGTTCCACGGCACCCGGTTACCCGACTGGATGCGTGAGCGGCTGGCCGCCGGGGTCGGGTCGGTGTGCCTGTTCGGCACCAACCTGACCGGGGACGACGCCCAGGCCACCGAACTGGTGGCGCAGGTGCAGAAGAGCTCGCCGAACGGCTGTCTCGTGACCCTCGACGAGGAGGGCGGCGACGTCACCCGCCTCGACGCGCGGCGCGGCGGCAGTACCGCCGGGCACGCGGTGCTGGGAGCGGTGGACGATGTCGCACTCACCCGGGCGGTGGCCGCCGGCATCGGAAAACGGCTGCGGTCCATCGGGATCGACCTCGACCTGGGCCCCGTGGCCGACGTCAACTGCGAGCCGGACAACCCGGTGATCGGGGTCCGCAGCTTCGGCGCCACGCCCGATCTGGTCGCCCGGCACGTCAACGCGTTCGACGACGGCCTGCACAGCGCCGGAGTTGCCGCCTGCATCAAGCACTTTCCCGGTCACGGGGCCACGGTGACCGACTCCCACCTGGCCATGCCGCGGCTGGACATCGACCTGGACACGGCCCGCTCGCGGGAGCTGGTGCCGTTCGCGGCGGCAGTCGCGGCCGGGGTGCCGGCCGTGATGACGTCGCACGTGGTGCTGGCGGCGCTGGACGCCGCCCGCCCCGCGACCACCAGCTCGGCGGTGCTCGACCTCCTGCGCCACGATCTGGGTTTCGAGGGGGTCATCGTCACCGACGCCCTCGACATGGCCGGTGTGGCCAAGCCCTACGGCGGCCCCGGGCGGGCCGCGGTGGCGGCCCTCGCGGCCGGTGCCGACCTGCTGTGCGTCGGCCCGGAGCGGGCTCCCGGTGAGATGGAGCCGGTGCTGGCCTGGATGGTGAACGACGTGGTCGCCGCGGTCGCGGACGGCCGCCTCCCGGCGCAACGGCTCGCGGACGCGGCCGCCCGGGTGGACGCCCTGGTCACGGCGGTCCGGTCGGGCACCCTGCCGACGACGGACGAGGTCACGGAACCGGTCGCCGACCCCGATCTGGAGGCCGCCCGGCGGGCGGTGTCCGTGCGCGGTCAGGACGAACCTTTCGACCTGAAAAACGCTCTGCTAATTGAGTTTCACGTCACTCCGGGGATCGCCGCGGGTGAGGTACCGTGGACCTTACCGCTGGAGACGGCGGAGAAACGCTCCCTCTCCCCCGCCGACGATCTGGACTCCGTTCTGGCCGAGGCGGGTGGCCGGCCCCTGGTCGCACTGGTGCGCGACGCGCACCGGCACGCCTGGGTCGCCGACCGGCTGGATCGGATCGCCCGGGCCCGCCCGGACCTGATCACGGTCGAGACCGGCTGGCCGGTCGTGGACACGGCGGGCGCGCCCACGGGACTGCCCGGGGCGGTAGCAATCTGGACGTACGGAGGATCGTCGGTGAGTCTGCGCGCAGCCGCGGAAGTTCTGACTGGTGCGAGCGCGCCGGGGCGTGTCCGGTGAGCCATCTACTGGCAGGCCTCGACATCGGTGGTTCCAAGGTGCTGGCCGTCGCGGTCGACATCACGGGCCCCGACGGGCGGGCCCGGGTGGTCGAATCGGTGCGGCTGAGCACGGGTCTCGGTCCGGAGGGCGTGGTCGACACGGCCGCCCGGGCGCTGCGCGCGCTGGCGGCGCAGCTGTCCGGCGACGCCGAGGCGCGTCCCGACGACTGGTTCAGCGGGGTCGGCATCGGCATCCCCGGACTGGTCGACGCCGAGAACGGCAAGATCACCCACGCGGTCAACCTCGGCGTGGGCCCCGGCGGGCTGGCGCTGGCCGACCGGCTCGGCCGCCGGCTGAACCTGCCCGTGGTGGTCGAGAACGACGTGAACGCCGCGGCCCTGGGCGCCGCGGCCCACCTGCGCCTGGGCCGGGTGGACATGGCCTACCTGAGCATCGGCACCGGCATCGCCGCGGGCATCGTCCTGGACGGCGAGCTGCGGAGGGGACCGCACAGCGCGGCCGGCGAGATCGGGCACATCCCGGTCGACCCGACCGGCCCGCTGTGCGGCTGCGGGCAACGCGGCTGCCTGGAATCGGTGGCCTCGGGCAGCGCGATCGCCGCCCGCTGGACCTCCCGCGAGGGCAGCGACCTGCCCCCCGGTCAGGACCTCTTCGCGGCGGCGGAGGCCGGCGACCCGACCGCGACCAGCCTGCGCGACGAGGTGGCCGGCTACCTGGCCGCCGCCACCCGGCTGCTGGCACTCACCGTCGACGTCGACCTGGTCGTGCTCGGCGGCGGGGTGGCCGAGGTGGGCGAACCGTTGCGGCACGCCGTCGCCAACGCCCTGGAGGCGCAGGCGACCGGCTCGGAGTTCCTGCGCGGGCTCGACCTGTCCGCGCGGCTGTCCGTGGTGCCGCGCGATCAGCCGGTGGCCGCGATCGGCGCCGCGCTGCTGGCCCGGACCCCGCCGGGCTCCTCGATCCCGGAGCCCGAGACGGTGCTCCAGCCCGATCTGACCGCCTGAATCGCGTTGAAGAGGACCCCGGACTGATGGAAGTCATTGTTCTGCCCACCGCCACCGACACCGCCTCGCTGGCCGCCGACATCATCGAACAGCTGGTCACCCGCCGCCCCGACCCGGTGCTGGGCCTGGCCACCGGCTCCACCCCGGGCCCGCTGTACGAAGAGCTGACGCGCCGGCACAAGAGCGGCCTGAACTTCGCCCACGCCCGGGCCTTCATGCTCGACGAGTACGTGGGCCTGCCCGCCGGCCACCCCGAGCGCTACGCCGCGGTGATCCAGCGGGAGGTCACCGAGCCGCTCGACATCCCGGCCGGCTCGGTGCACGGCCCCGACGGCGCGGCGACCGACCTGATCGCCGAGTGCGAGCGCTACGAGCAGGCCATCATCGACGCCGGCGGCATCGACGTGCAGATCGCCGGGATCGGCTCGAACGGGCACATCGCCTTCAACGAGCCCGGTTCGGCCCTGACCTCGCCGACCCGCCCGAAAACCCTGAACGCCCGCACCCGGCAAGACAATGCGCGATTCTTCGACTCCCTCGACGAGGTGCCGAAGCACGTGCTCACGCAGGGCCTGGGCACGATCGGCCGCAGCCGCCACCTGCTGATGCTGGCCAGCGGCGCGGGGAAGGCCGACGCCGTGGCCGCGGCGCTCGAGGGCCCGCTGTCGGCGTCCTGCCCGGCGTCCGTCGTGCAGTTGCACCGCCACGCCACGGTGCTGCTCGACGAGGAGGCGGCGGCCGGACTCCGCCTGCGCGAGTACTACGCCGACATCTGGGCCAACCGCCCCACCTGGCAGCCCCTCTAACCCCGTTCTTCCTTGTTCGTGATCATGCAGAATCTCCCCAGAGTTCTAGAACTGTGCCGTCAAGAGTTCTAGAACGCCGGGGAGTGGGGGCACCTCCCGGCCGAAGGCTGGGGGATTTGCCTGATCACGGAAGGTTGGGGGGATGCTCTCGGGCCGACGGTCAGCCCTTCAGCAGGCCCGTCGGGGGTTCCGGGGAGGCCTGGGCGAAGTCGTCGGTGGTCGGCTGGGCGCCGGCCACGAACTTCTCCAGGTCGCTGCCCGCCAGCACCCGCGCGGCGAACACGTCGGACGCGGTGCGCCGGGCCAGGATCGGCAGCGGCAGGCTGTGATTTCCCGCGACCAGCACCAGGTTCCCGAAGCGGCGACCGCGCAGCACCGGGGGCTGGGCCACGATCGCGGTGGTGGTGAACACCGTCTGCGCGGTGACGACCTGGCTGCGGGCGAAGTGCAGGCCCGGGCCGTCGGCCAGGTTCGCCGCGTAGATCCCGCCGGGCCGCAGCACCCGCGCCGCCTGGGCGACGAACTCGGCGGAGGTCAGGTGGGCGGGGATCCGGGCGCCGGAGAACACGTCGACGATCATCAGGTCGACGCTGTCGTCGGTCAGGCCGGTGAGCACCTCGCGGGCGTCACCGCCCCGCACCCGGATGTTCGCGTTCTTCGGCAGCGGCAGGTGCTCGCGCACGAATTCGATCAGGGGTTCGTCGATCTCGACCACGCGCTGGCGAGAGCCGGGCCGGGTGTGGGCGATGTAGCGCGGCAGGGTCCACGCTCCCCCGCCCAGGTGCAGCACATTGATCGGCTGACCGGGCGCGGCGGCCGCGTCGATGAGGAACCCCAGCCAGCGCATGTACTCGAAGTCTAGCCGGGCGGGGTCGGCCAGGTCGACGTGCGACTGGGCCGTGCCCTCCACCAGCAGCGTGAACGAGTCCGGGCGCTCGGGGTCGGGCACGATCTCGGCCGTTCCCTGGTCCACCTGTTTCCGGGCGTGCGCATCCATCCGCCGCACCGTGTTCCGAGATCCCACGCACCCGATCATGCCCCAGTGAACGGGTGACACCGAACCCACGCGATCCTGGAGGCCCACCGGAGCCGTCCGTGAGCCGACCACCGCCGGTGCTCACCGACGTCCACCATGAAAAGAAGGGCACCACGCACCATGAGTGACACCGCTGTCTGGCTGCACGCCGCGAACACCGCGGCGCGCTGGAGCGCGATGGATCTGCCCACGTCCGGGCTGCCCGACGGCGACGACGTGTTCTCGCGGCTGACCACGAGCGGCGGCGAGATCAACACCCGCAGGCCGTTGTCGCCGGCCCGGATCGAGGAACTGCTCGACACCCCCGTGCAGGGAGAACGCAACGCGGTCTGGGACCCGTTCGGGGTCGGCGGCGTGCGGCTGCCGCAGGGCGCGCGGATGATCCCGCTCCCGGTGATGACCCGCCCGGCCGGACCGGTCGGGGTGAGGCCGGGAGCCGACGTGGTCGCGGTCTCGACCGAGGACGACCTGGCCCGGGCCGACCGCGTGATCATCGAGGGTTTCCCCCGCCCCGAGCTGCGGCCCGGGCAGCTCTTCCCGCCCTACGTGCTCGACCGGCCGGGCTGGCAGACCTGGCTCGCCGTGCGCGACGGCGATCCGGTGGCCGCCGGGGTCAGTTACGACGACGGCCACTGCCTGGGCACCTACTGGCTGGCCAGCCTGCCGCAGCACCGGGGGTCGGGGCTGGGGGCCACGCTGCTGACCTCGATGCTCGCCGCCCGTCCGGATCTTCCCGCGGTGCTGGTGTCGACGCCGCCGGCACAGTCGCTGTACGAACGGCTGGGTTACCGCACGGTGTCCACCGGTTGCTGGTACGTGCGCAGGAGCTGAACGCGCGGCGTCGGGTCGCCGTTCCGGGAGCCGGGTCGGGCATGATGCTGCCCGTGGTGACGAGAAGCGCGGCAATGCTGGTCTACCGGTTCGACCCGAACGGCGATCTGGAGGTGCTGATCGCGCACATGGGCGGACCGCTGTGGGCGCACAAGGAAGATCACGCCTGGTCGATCCCCAAGGGCCTGTTCGAGCCCGGGGAAGACGCCCTGACCGCCGCCCGGCGGGAGTTCCACGAGGAGATGGGCTCACCCTCCCCGGAGGGGCCCTACCTGGAGCTGGGCGACACGAAAACGTCCAGCGGAAAGGTGATCACGACGTTCGCGGTGCACGGCGACCACGACGTCTCGACCTTCTCCAGCAACCTCTTCGAGATGGAGTGGCCGCGGGGTTCGGGCAACATCCAGGAGTTCCCGGAGATGGACCGGGCCGGCTGGTTCGACCTCGACACCGCCGCGACGAAGCTGGTCAAGAGCCAGGGGTCGATCCTGACCACTCTCAGCCAGAAGCTCACCCCCTAGGCAAGTCCCGCGCTGATCGCCCGGCGCACCGCCTCGGCCCGGTCGCGGATACCGGCCTTGGCGAACAGGTTGTTGATGTGGGTCTTGACCGTGGCCTCGCTGATGAAGAGCTTCTCGGCGATGCCCCGGTTCGAGAGCCCCAGGCCGATCGCGGCGAAGACCTCGCGTTCACGAGGGGTCAGGTCGGCGGGCAGCTCGGGTTCGGTGGTCCGCACAGAATTGCGGACGCTCGCCAGCAGTCGGTCCTGGACGGCCCGGTCGAGCACGGACTGGCCCGCGGAGGCCGCGCGAATGGCGCGCGTGATGTCCTGCCTGCCCGAGTTCTTGGTCAGGTAACCCCGTGCCCCCGCGCTGAGCGCCGCGAGGATCGACTCGTCGTCGGCGAACGTGGTCAGGACGACCACGGCGACGTCCGGGTACTCCTCGCTCAGCCGGCGAGTGGTCTCGATGCCGTCCAGGCCGGGCATCCGCAGATCCATCAGCACCACGTCGACCGGTTCCCGGGCCAGGGTCTCCAGGACCTGCGCCCCGTCGGCGACCGCGTCGACCACGTCGATGTCGTCGGACAGGTCGAGCACCGCCGCCAGCGGTTCCCGCACGGCGGCCTGGTCGTCGGCCACCACCACCCGGATCGCGCTCATGCCGGCACCACGGCCGCGACCCGCCAGCCACCCGCGTCGGTGCCGTCGGTGACCGGCCCCACCGTGAGCGTCCCCTGCAGCAGCGCCACCCGCTCACGCATGCCCACCAACCCCATCCCGCTGCTCGTCCCGTTCGTGATCGCCCTGGTAGCAGGCCCGTTCGTCACCGTCAGGGCGATCTCGCCGGGCCGGTGGTCAAGTTCCAGGTGCACGGGCCCTCCCGGGGCGTGACGGGCGGCGTTGGTCAGGGACTCCTGCGCGATCCGCAGCAGGTTCTGCACGGCGGCGGCCGGTATCTCGCCCACCTCGCCGGTGACCGTGAGGGCGTCGTGATGACCGGAGGAGTCGAGCATCGCGGTCAGGCTGTCGAGCAGCGGCAGGGTGTCCTCGCGCAGTGCGTGAACGGTCCACTGAGCCTGCTGCAGGCTTTCTTTCACCAGGCTGTGGGCCCGGTCGGTGGCCGTGCGCACCCGCTCCAGATCCCCGGTCTCGAGCAACGCGTCGGCCAGTTCCAGCTGCATGTTCACCCCGGCCAGCGAGTGCGCGAGCACGTCGTGCACGTCGCGGGCGATCCGGGCCCGTTCCGCCAGCAGCACCGACCGGGCCTCGGCCTTCGCGGCCCGCTCGGACGACCGGGCCGCCTCCAGGGCCGAGACCAGGGCCTGGCGGTGCGACCGGTTCACCATGCCGATCAGCACCGGCAGCCCGGTGGTGAGGCCGATCACCCAGGGGATCTCGCTCTCGCCCGGCCCGATCCCGATCAGCAGCACCAGCGCGGTGAGGCCACCGATCAGGCTCGCGACGAGGGCCGCCGGGCGGGTCTGCAGCCGCAGCCCGGCGTGCCCGGCGAGGAAGTAGGCGAAGAGGTAGGCCGTGCCCTGGCTCGCGGCGGTCATCAGGGCGGCGACCGCGAACGCCGCCACCACCAGCCAGATCACGGCCGGCCGGTCGGGCAGCACCCGGGCGGGCAGATGCCGCATGGCCAGGAACAGGCAGTTCAGCGGGAGCAGGATCGCGGCGGCCAGGGCCCAGCCGGAGGTGCCGAGCGGACGCACCGTGGTCAGGGCCGAGGCGATGATCGCCGCGCTGGCCACGAACTGCAGGATCTGGTTCGGGGCGGCCGGGGTCTCGACCTGGGGCACCGGCACGCCCAGACCATAACGCACGGTCTAGGACACCGGAGCCGGCACCCGGACCGGCTGCGCGGGGGCCTGCACCATCCGCGAGCGCAGGTAGATCGTGCCCAGCCGGGTGACCACCTCGGTGAGCGCCATCAGGACGAACGCCGCCACCCAGGCCTGGTCGCTGGTGATCGAGTGGGCGACACTGAACCGCGCGATGTCGTCCGCACCCCCGTGCTCGCTCCACAGCTGGAAGGTCATCCGCGACCCCATCCCCAGCACCCACAGCACCGCCGAGACGACGCCGGCCTTGATCAGCACGTGCTCCCCCACGGCCCGGACCCGGGTGTAGATCCCCCCGGCGATCCCGAGCGCCGCGCCGACCGCGATCAGCAGGCCGACCAGCACCAGGTCGTTGCCGCCGGTCGGTACCGAGTTCAGGTACTGATGCACCACGAAGCTCACGATGCCCAGCGGCAGAAGGAAACTCTTCAGGTCGAGCCGGCTCTCCCGCAGCTGCCGGAAGACCACGAGGAGAAGGGCGATGTCGGTGATCCACTGAGTCGTTGTCATGTGCTCAAGCTTGCTGTTCAGCGGCCCGCAACACCTGGACCCAGGGGTGGAGATCAGGGTGGAGAAGGCATGACGTGAGCACGCCACCGCCCACCCCCCAACCTTCCGTGATCATGCAAAACCTCCCCAGAGTTCTAGAACGCCGGGGAGTGGGGGCACCTCCCGGCCGAAGGCTGGGGGATTTGCATGATCACGAACAGGGGGTTGGGGTTGAGGGGTGCAGCACGGCCCAACGGCTCAGCGACCAGGACAGGACATGACGAAGGGCCGGTACCGACCCGTGACAGGTCGGTACCGGCCCTTCGGCCGTTGCGGGGTTCAGCCGGGTGAGGCCCGGGGTGGGGTCAGCCGGCGGTGGGCTCGGTCTCCTTGAGGGTGACCTCGACCCTGGCGTCGGCCTCGTCCACCGCGACCGTGGTCAGCTCGGCCACGGTGCCCGCGGCCTTCAGGTCACCGAGCACGGCCTGGACGGCGGTGATGCGGGCCGTGGTGTCGTGGACCACGACCTTCTCCACCTCCGAGCGCACCGACTTCTTGGCGTCGGACTTGGCCTTACGGATCTGGCGGAGCACGTCGGCGGCGACCACGAGCACCGAGACCTCGCCGGTGACCGGCTCGTCCGAGCCCTTGAGCAGGTCGCGGACCTCGACCGGCGACGGCCAGGCCGAGCGGTGGATCGAGCCGCCGGCGAAACCGGGCAGCCGCTGGCCATTCTCGAGGGTGGCCATCGACCAGGCCTCTTCGGTGACGTACGGCAGGAACGGCGCCAGCAGACGCAGCACCGTGGAGACCGCCGTGCGCAGCGTGGTCCGGGCCGAGACGGCACCCTCGCCCTCACCGTAGGCGCGGTCTTTGACCAGCTCGAGGTAGTCGTCGCAGAACTGCCAGAAGAACTCTTCGGTCTGCTTCAGGGCCTTCGAGTAGTCGTACGCCTCGAACGCCTTCGTGGCCTCCTCGACCAGCGCGACGAGCTGCGTCAGCAGGGCCTCGTCGACCGGCTCGGTGATCGCACCCTCGACCACGCCCGACCCGGAACCGAAGCCCAGCGCGAACTTCGACGCGTTGAGCACCTTCATCGCCAGGCGCCGCCCGATCTTCATCTGGCCCGGGTCGAAAGCGGTGTCGACACCCAGCCGGGCGCTGGTGGCCCAGTACCGCACCGCGTCGGCGCCGTGCTGCTCCAGCAGGTCGGTCGGGACCACGACATTACCCTTGGACTTGGACATCTTCTTGCGGTCGGGGTCGAGGATCCACCCGGACAGGTTGGTGTGCGTCCACGGCAGCGAGTCGTGCTCGTAGTGGCTGCGGACCATGGTGGAGAACAGCCAGGTCCGGATGATGTCGTGCCCCTGCGGGCGCAGGTCCATCGGGAAGGTACGGGCGAACAGGTCGTCGTCCTCGCTCCACCCGGTGGCGATCTGCGGGGTCAGCGACGAGGTGGCCCAGGTGTCCATGACGTCCGGGTCACCGGTGAAACCGCCCGGCTGGTTGCGCTGCTCGGCCGTGTAACCGTCCGGCACGTGCGACTGCGGGTCGACCGGCAGATACGCGTCGCCGGGCACGATCGGCTGGTCGTACTGCGGCTCGCCGTCGGCGTCGAGCGGGTACCACAGCGGGATCGGCACACCGAAGAATCGCTGACGGGAGACCAGCCAGTCGCCGTTCAGGCCCTCGACCCAGTTCTCGTACCGGTGCCGCATGTGCTCCGGCGTCCAGTGCAGGTCTTTGCCCCGCGCGATCAGGTCGTCACGGACCTGCTCGGAGCGCCCGCCGTTACGGATGTACCACTGCCGGCTGGTGACGATCTCCAGCGGCCGGTCACCCTTCTCGAAGAACTTGACCGGGTGCGTGATCGGCTTCGGGTCGGCCAGCAGATCGCCCGACTCCTTCAGCAGCTCGACCGTGGACTGCTGCGCCCCGAACATCGACTTGCCGGCGACCTGGGCGAAGGCCTCACGGCCCGCGTCGGTGGTCAGCCAGGCCGGCGTCTCCGAGGTGATGCGGCCGGTCTTGGTGACGATCGGGCGGGTCGGCAGCTCGAGCTCACGCCACCAGATCACGTCGGTGAGGTCACCGAACGTACAGATCATCGCGATACCCGTGCCCTTGTCGATCTGGGCCAGGCGGTGCGCGACGACCGGCACCTCGACACCGAACACCGGCGTGGTGACGGTGGTGCCGAACAGCGGCTGATAACGCTCGTCGTCGGGGTGCGCGACCAGCGCGACACAGGCGGCCAGCAGCTCCGGGCGTGTGGTGGAGATCGTGACGCCCTCGCCGCCCGCACGGTGGAACCGCAGGTCGTGATAGGCGCCCGGACGCTCCCGGTCTTCCAGCTCGGCCTGCGCGACCGCGGTCTGGAAGGTGGTATCCCACAGGCTCGGCGCCTCGGACGAGTACGCCTCACCCCGCTCGAAGTTCCGCAGGAACGCGCGCTGACTGATCTTCTGCGACTTCTGCGAGACCGTGGAGTAGGTCAGCGACCAGTCGACCGACAGGCCGAGCGTGCGCCACAGCTGCTCGAAGACCTTCTCGTCGGTCGCCGTCAGCTCTTCGCAGAACTCGACGAACTTACGGCGGCTGACCGCGATGAAGTCCTGGCGCTTGGACGGCACCTTGGCCGGGGGCGTGAACGATTCCTCGTAGGGAACCGACGGGTCGCAGCGGATGCCGTAGAAGTTCTCGACCCGGCGCTCGGTGGGCAGGCCGTTGTCGTCCCACCCCATCGGGTAGAACACCTCGCGGCCGCACATGCGCTGGTACCGGGCGATCGTGTCGGTCTGCGTGTAACTGAAGACGTGACCGACGTGCAGGGAGCCCGATACGGTCGGCGGAGGCGTGTCGATGGAGTAGATCTCGGAGCGCTCACGGGTCCGGTCGAACCGGTACGTACCTTCGCGCTCCCAGGTCTCGCCCCAGCGGGCTTCGAGACCGTCGACGGCAGATTTCGGGCTTCCCATACCTTCGACTCTATCGGCTCGGCGCGACCTCTTTTCCCGCCTGTGGACAACTCCCCGGACACCCGCCCACCAGGCACACTGTTCGGATGCCGGACGAGCGCCCGATCGTCAGTGCCCTGACCGACGCCTACACCGAACTGGCCCGGCTGATCGCCCCCCTGGCCGAGGAGGACGGCTGGAGAGCCACCCGTCTGCCCGGCTGGAGCGTGCGCGACCTGATCGTGCACCTGCTCGGTGACGCGCAACGCGCCCTGGTGGCGCTGGCCACCCCTGCCCCGGGCCCCGCCGACCGCGACGCGGTCACGTACTGGGCCGGCTTCGTCCAAACTGCCGAAACAGCGCAGCCGGACAACCGCCAGATCCGCGTCGTCCGCTCGCTCGCGGTCGCCCACCCCTGGGAATCGCTGGTCGAGACCTACACCGAGACCACCGCGGCCGCGTGCACCCTGGCCGCCCGCACGCGTCCCCACGACCTGATCAGCACCCAGGGCCACAGCCTGACCACCGACGACTTCCTGTCCACGCTGGTCGTCGAGGCCGCCGTGCACCACCTCGACCTGACCGACGCCGGCACCCGACCCGGCCCGCCCGCGAGCGCCCTCCACCTCGTCCGTCAAACGCTCGACGGACTGCTCGGACACCCGGAGCCGGTCGGCTGGGACGATGTCACCTACGCCCTGACCGGCACCGGGCGGCGAGCCCTCACCGGCGACGAGACCCGGAAATTGAAGGACGACGCGGTCCGGTTCCCGCTGTTCTCATGAGAACAGTGGTGGTTCAGTCTTCGTGCACCAGCAGTTCGGCGTCCGCCGCGATCACGGCCAGCGCCAGGGTGCGGTAGCCGACCTGCTCGAAGAGCACGGTGATCCGGTCGGCCTCGTCGCTCATCACCACGCCGGCCCCCCATACCCGGTGCCGCACACGGTCGTTCGTGTCGAACCGGACGGCCCCCGCGGGCACCGGAACGGCGCGCTCGTCGGGTTCCGCGCTCTCCGCGGCCAGGCCGGAACGGCAGGTGTCGCAGGTGCCGCAGCCCTCCTGACCCGGCGGCAGCACCAGTTCCTCACCGAAGTAGCCCAGGAGAAACTTTCGCCGGCATCCGGTGGTCTCGGCGTAGCCCCGCATCATCTCGATGCGCGACCGGTCCATCCGGCTGTGCTCGGCGTCGACCGCGGCGGCGGCCACGACCGCGGCGGCCGCCGGGACCGCCACGTCCGTGTAGGCGAGGCGGGAACCCGCCTCCATCGTCACCGCGCCGGCCTGTTCGAGGAGGTTGACGGCACCGGTGAGCTTGGTGGCGCTGAGATCGAGCTCCTCCCGCAGTTCGGTCGCCCCGACCGAACCGGTGGCCTCGGTGTGCTCGCGCACCGCCCCGGCGACCTGGGTGAGAACCTCCTCGTCGGGCCCACCGGAGGCGAAGAACTTCCGCAGGGAGAGGTCTTCGGGACGGTAGTAGAGACAGATCAGCGCGGGGGCACCGTCGCGGCCGGCCCGGCCGATCTCCTGGTAGTAGGAGTCGATCGAGTCAGGCACGTCGGCATGCACCACGAACCGCACATCGGCCTTGTTGATACCCATTCCGAACGCCGAAGTGGCCACCACCACGTCGATCTCGCCGTCCAGGAACCCGGCGTGCACCGCTTCGCGCTCAGCCGCCTTCATCCCCGCGTGGTACGCCCGGGCCGTGCGCCCGGCCTCGCGCAGCTTCTCCGCGTACTCCTCGGTGGAACGCCGCGTGGCCGTGTAGACCAGACCGCTGCCCGCGAGCGAGGCCACCCGCTCGATCACGCCCTTCTCCTTGTGCCGCGCCTCGACGAAGCGCCGCACCTGGAGTTCCAGGTTGGGCCGGTCGAATCCGGTGACGATGCGCACCGGGTCGTTCATCTTCAGGCGCTCGACGATCTCGGCACGCACCGGCGGGGACGCGGTGGCCGTCAGGGCCACCACGCGCGGCCGGCCGAGGGCCTCGATCACGTCGCCGATGCGCAGGTAGTGCGGGCGGAAGTCGTGACCCCACGCCGACACGCAGTGTGCCTCGTCCACTGCGAGCAGTGAAACATTGAGCTTGGAAAGCTTTTCCAGCACCGTGGCATTGGCCAGCTGCTCCGGGGCGAGGAACATGAACTCCGCGTCACCGGCCGTCAGCGAGTCCCAGGCGTCATCGGTCACGCCGCGACTCTGCGCGGAGTTCACCGCCACGGCCCCCAGCCCGGCGTTCTCGCCGTGCTTGGCCAGACCCTCCAGCTGGTCGCGCTGCAGGGCGATCAGCGGCGACACCACCACGGTCGGCCCGTCGAGCATCAGCCCGGCCAGCTGGTAGACAGCGGACTTGCCCGCGCCGGTGGGCATCACGACCAGCACGTCGCGGCCCTTCGACAAGGCCTTCACGGCGTCGAGCTGACCGGGGCGAAGCCGGGCCAGGCCGAGTCGGGTGCGGGCCAGTCGGCGGATTCTGTATGCAAGGGGAACCAGCTTCACGAGCCCATCCTGATGGAAAGCGGGCAGGAGGGCACATTCGGCGTACTTCGACACCCACGGTCAGGTAATGGTCACACGCCGGGAACCTGATCCAGGAATCCCCGGACGCGTTCCCGCTTGGCGTCCACCCCGGTCAGCAGCATGTCGAAATCGACTACCCCAGCGTCCTGGTCCCCCGGCCCCGGAGCCACGAGTTCCCCGGTGAAGCGGGCCTGGTCGTGATGCCCGTCCACCGCCCCGGCCAGGCGCAGGCCGCGACCGGTGAACTGTTGCCGCACCCGCCCGACCATCGCGTCGATCGCGGACGCCCCCTCCACGTCTGCCGGCGGGCCGGTCAGCCGGCAGGTGGGCGAGAACAGTTCCCCGCCCGGGGGGCCCGGCCCTGCTCGAGCCCCCGGTCGACGTGCTGCGGCTCAGCCCGCACCCCGGCGGCCACGGCCCGGGCCCTGGGCGTGGGCCCCTCCTGCTTCGCCTGGTCCGACAGCACCTTGACGCCCCGTAATTGCTGAGAGAGCCCTGAGTCGCGTATCCACCGCGACGGACGGGCCACCCGTAACCTGGGCGGCATGTCCTTCTCCTCCTTCGGCCTCACCCGCCGGGCCGGGCTGGGCGCACTGACGCTGGCGGGTCTGGGCGCTCTGGCCGCCTGTGCGACGGGTTCGCGGAACGCATCGTCCCTGAGCACCCCGTCCCCGAGAGCCGGCCACACCCGCCACGCCGACCTGGCCTACGCCGATCCCGTCGGCCGGGCCCACCTCCTCGACCTCTACGTGCCGACCGGTGTCGAAGGCCCCTTTCCCGTCGTCCTTTTCCAGGCCGGTTCGGCATTCGGCAGTGACGACACGAAGAACACCGCCTCCGGCCTGAGCGGTGCCACCACGGCCGAGGGCCTGGCCACCCGGTGGGCGCCGCACGGGTACGCCGTGGCCGGGCTGAACGTGCGCAGCAGCAGCCAGGCCACGTTTCCCGCCCAGCTGCACGACGTGAAGACCGCGATCCGCTACCTGCGCGCCCACGCCGGCGAATACGGCCTGGCCAAGGACCGCTTCGCCACCATGGGCACGAGCAGTGGCGGCTGGGGGGCTGTGATGGCCGGGGTGACCGCCGCAAACCCCGATCTTGCAGGTGATCTCGGAAACGCATCGGAGTCCGACAGCGTGCAGGCCGTGGTCGACCTGTTCGGCCCCACCGATTTCCTGGCCATGGACGAGCATCGCCTGCCCGAGGGCCAGAAGCACGACCCGGCCTCCTCCCCGGAGTCACGGCTGATGGGTTTCGCCATCCAGTCCGACCCCGAGGCCACCACCCGCGCGAACCCCGCCACCTACGTCACCGCCCAGTCCCCACCGATCTGGATCTCCCACGGCACGCAAGACCCTCTGGTGCCTTACAACCAGTCCCAGATCCTGTTCCGGGCCTACCACGCGGCGGGCGCGGCGGCCACGTTCACCCTGGTGCACGACGCCGTCCACACCGACGCCTACCTGACCGGGACCGACCCCGCCCCCTCGGTGACCGTGCACACCACCACCGGCGGCCACCTGACCCGCTCCGAAGCCCCGGCCCCCACCTTCGACGTGATCCGCGCCTTCCTCGACGAGCACCTGAGGAGCTGAGCCGTTCGGGTCGGCCCGCGAAAATCGGTAGGCCTGAGCGCCGCTGATGTTGCACGATGTCCGACTGCCCAAAATCCGGGTGGAGTGAGGAGATCGTGATGGAACTGCTGGCCGACCCCGTGCTGGAGTACGGCGACCGGAGGGTGGCGGAGACGGGTCAGATCCTGCGCACGACCGTGGGCTCGGGCCTGCACGGCATCGCGATCGCGGGTACCGACGACCACGACGAGATGGGCATCTTCGTCGAGCCGGCGTCCTGGCTGATGGGGCTACGGCCCACACGGGACAGTTATGTGGCGCGCTCCCAGGCCGAGGGAGCGCGCTCCGGGCCGGGTGACACCGACCTGGTGATGTACTCGCTGCGCAAGTACCTGAACCTGGCTCTGAAGGGCAACCCGACTGCCCTGCTCCCCCTGTTCGCCCCGGCCCCGGACGTGCTGTTCAGCAACGAGCTGGGGCACGAACTGCGAGCGCTGCGGGGGCATTTCCTGTCGCAGACGGCGGCCTGGCGTTTCCTGGGGTTCATGCACTCCCAGCGGGACGCCCTGCTGAAGGGTGGCCGCAAGGTGCCCAACCGTCCTGAGCTGGTGGAGAAGTACGGCTACGACGTGAAGTACGCCTCGCACGCCCTGCGGCTGGCGATGCAGGGCCGGGAGCTGGTGCACCACGGCCGGCTGTCGCTGCCGATGCCCGAGGCCGAGCGCCGGCGGGTGCTCGAGGTGAAGTCCGGCCAGGTCCGGGACAGGCAGGTGGTGCTGGACGAGATCGATGCCGTCGCCGCCGAGGTGGTCGCGGCCCTGGAGTCGGGCAAGACTCCCCTGCCGCCCCAGCCGGACATCGACGTGATCGAGGCGTGGGCGATCAGCGCGCACAGCCGATCCTGAAGAAGGGGTTCAGGCCCGCCACAACGTCCGCTGGGGCGGGCCTGACCTCACCACCAGATCACCCGTGACCCGGAACCCGTGACGCTCGTAGAAGGGCAGATTGCGGACGTTGGACGACTCCAGATAGATCGGGGTGTCACCGAACCGTCCCAGGGCGTCGGCCATCAGCGCGGCGCCGTGGCCCTGACCGCGCCCGCCGGCGGTCGTGCCGATGAACTCCAGGTACCAGTGGTGGGGCGGCTGGAGCTCGTGGGCGCGTTCGATGTCGCCCATCCGCTGCAGCAGGCGGGGCAGGCGCCGGCCGGCGCCGCGCACCATCGGCGGGGCCGCCCGGATCACCGTCGGCAGCGGCAGTTTCCACTCCCCCGGAGCCGTCCACATGGCCACGGCGCGGCGGTCCACGGTGGTGCGCACGTGGCCGCGCGGAAGGGTGTGGGCCAGCAGCGCCCCGAACACCCGGGTCAGACGGGCATGGCGATGTCGCTCGGGGATCATCCAGGTCCACAGCGGGTCGTCGGCGAAGGCGTCGGCGAGCGTCGCCGCGAGGGCGGGCAGGTCGTCGGGTGTTGCCGGGCGCACGTCCACCCGCACATTTTCACCAGTCGGTGTCAGTTAGCCCAGGGGGGTCGGGTGGCGTGCGGGGAATGGTGGACGTCCATCCGCCCCGGTGCCTGGCTCGCCTCACGAACGGGTCAGGTCGCGGGACTTGTCAGAAGGGCCCGGCTCCGCCCACGATGCATGATCGGGGAAGAGCGCACGACGGGTTGATACGGGTGGAAGGCAACGATGGCACGGACGAACGGGCGGAACCGTACCCGGGGCAGCGCACCACGCCTCAACCATCCCCGCGGTAAGCCGCAGGACACCCGCGGCAGCTGGGGCGCGATGATCTCGGCGCTGCTGGTGGCCGGGCTGATCTTCACAGCGGCCGTGATGCTGCACTACGGCGAGCTGCCGGCGTTCCTGGCCCCGGCCACGTCGCTGGGGCACGAGAAGACGATCGAGACCGAGACCGGAACCGGCGACGCCGCCCAGAAGATCGCGCTCGTGGTGTCGGTGCCGGCCGCGCCCAAGGTCTCGAAGGCCGACGGCGATCCGGCGCAGCGAACGGTCACCGTGTCGGTACGGGTGCGGAACGAGTCGGAGGTGCCGGTCGAGGTGCCCGGCGCCGGGCAGTCCCTGCGCACCGACCAGGCGAACTCCTACGACGGCGTCCCGGACGACTCCGCGAAGGTGGCACAGGTGGCCGCGGGCAAGAGCAGGACCGTGAAGCTCCGGTTCCGCGTGCCCGACGGCGAGACCCCGGCCGTGCTGACGCTGAAAGTGGCCGGGGAACAACGTAAGTTCGACCTGTCCTAACCTGGTGGCCGTTCAGCCCTGCAGCGCCTGGACCAGCGGGCGCATCTGCTCGGCGTCGAAACTGCCGGTCAGCCGCACGATCCGGCCCTCGCGCACCAGCACCACGTCGGTGCCCCGGACGTCGATCGCCGTACCGTCGGGCAGCGTGCCGGTGAGGTTGAGCTCGACGGTGATCTCGTCGCCGTCGCCACTCACCCGGGAGGTCTCGGCGTAGTCCGGCATCAGGGTGGTGAACAGTTCCTCGCGCTGGGCCAGGGCCTCCAGCAAGGTCTTCGCCGGATAGACGCCGTCCGTCGGGTCGGCCGGCTGGTGGCGCACCTCGATCTCGTCCGCCAGGTACCGGGCGAGCACCTCGCGCATCGCGACCGGGCTGACCGTGGAGGCCTGGACCAGGTCTTCCAGAACCGAGCTCATCATCGTCCCCCGTTTGACCGTCTCGAGAACTGTTGCGACCCCACTTTTGCCGACCACGCACCCGGTCGCAAGCACCCCGCATCTGCTCAGGGAAAAGCTCCCGGCGGCGAATCGCCGCCGGGAGCCCGTCACACGACTGTCCGGGAACCGTAAGTCAGGAGACCGCGGGCCAGTTCGAGGAGTCCCAGGTGAGCCGGTTGATACCCAGTTTGGCCACGCCGTTGTCCGCGCCGTCGTAGTAGTGGTAGACGAGCACGTCGCCGTCACCGTCCTGGATCACCGACTGCCCACCCGGGCCGACGATCGTGCCGTGCGTACCGAGGATCTGGGTGCCGCCACCCGCGGTCAGCAGAGTGCCCGGACGGTCCTTGTACGGGCCGGTGATGGTCTTGGAGCGACCGACCATGATCTTGTAGGTGCTGCTCGTGCCCTGGCAGCAGGCGTCCCACGAGGTGAACAGGTAGTAGTACCCCGCGTGGTAGATGACCGCCGGGGCCTCGATCGCGGTGCTGCCCGAGCGCCGGGCGATGCTGGAGACCGTTGAGCTGCTCGAAATACGCTTACCGGTCGTGGGGTTCAGCTCGATCATCTTGATGCCGGTCCAGAACGAACCGAGCGAGAGGTACCACTTGCCGCTGCGGTCGATCACCAGATTGGGGTCGATGGCGTTGTGGTCGCTGCTGGTCGTGGTGGAGTAGATCTTGCCCTGGTTGGTCCAGCTGCCCGGCTTGCCGGTGGTGCTGGTGGCCAGGAAGATCGCCGACTTGTTCTTACCGAACGACGAGGCCGAGTAGTACAGGTAGTACTTGCCGTTCTGGTACGAGAGGTCGGGCGCCCAGAGGTTGCCGTTGCTCGTGCCGGTGTACTCGTCGGTCCAGGTGGCGGTCCCGTTCGGGAAGGCCAGACCGGTGTAGGTGAACTTGGTGCGGTCGGTCGACGTGCGCAGCGCGATCCCCGGGGCCGTCGCGGCCAGCAGGTACGTACCGTCCGGGCCCTTCACCATGGACGGGTCGTGCACGGCGACGTTTCCGCTCACGGCTCCCGGGCCGGGGTACTCGGCGGCCCCGGCCGATCGCAGGTGCAGGGCGGTCGGCACCACGGCCGCGGCCACGAGGGCGGCGGCCACCAGCCCGGCAATCCGGGTGCGACCTCGCCACCCGTTCCTACGCACCCCGGACGGTACTGAGAAGACGCTGGACATGACACCTTTCCTGGTTCGTCGAAAGACCGGCCACGCGGGCCGTGCTCGTCACCAGGTCGGTCCGGGCACCGTCCACGTTGCCCGCACCAGGATCAATTCGACCCTAATTCTACGGTGGCGGAGGCGTGCTCGCCTCGGTGCGCTTGCGGATCCCGTCCGCCACCGAGGTCGGCGGCGGGTTCTTCCGGCGGGTGTACCGGGCCAGCTCGGAGGGGTTTTCACCGGACACCGCGAAGATCAGCGTGTCGCCGTCCACCCGCACCTGCGTGGCCCCGTCCATCACGTCGACGTGGGGCACGTTCGCACAGCCGATCTCCGTGGACGCGCCGGAATCCATCTCGAACGTCCCGTCGGCCGTCAGGTCGTAGGTGCCGCGCTGGCCGTTGCAGCCGTCGCTGGCCTTCCAGTCACCGTCGTCGAACGTCAGGTATGCCGTGCCGTAGGTGGACCGCCCGAAGTCCGAGACGCTCCAGCCGGTGATCGCGAGCGGGTACCAGGTGCCCTCGACACTCTTACGGACATCAGAGCCGGTGGTGACCGACTCGTCCCCACATCCGCCGAGAACCAGCACGGCGCACAGCGCCGGCCAGACCGCTCGATTCATCCCCGTACCTCCCAACGACGCCGGAACCACCCCTTGGACGTCCAAGGGGTGGTTCCGGTTCCAGGGGTTATCGGGTGAGGAAGGACGTGGTGCGCCCGTTCGTGGAGACCGAGGTGATCGCGCGGCCGGTCAGGTCGGCCGTGATCTGCACCGGCACCGGGACCTTGGAGCCGGTGACCGAGCCGTTCGCCAGGTTGCCGTAGGTGTCGGTGCTGCCCCAGCAGGCGGCGGTGCCGTCGGTGGTCACGGCGCACCCGGTGGCCGCGTAGGGGCTGTTCTCGACGAAACCGGTGGTCACCTGGATGACGGTCTTGCCGGCGAGCGGACCGGAGGTGGCCACGACCGGCACCGGGTAGGCCCGGTTACTGGTGGAGTCGACCCCGAGCGGGCCGTAGACGTTGTAGCCCCAGCAGTAGGCCTTGCCGTCCGCCACCGCGCAGGAGGAGTAGCTGTGCGAGTCGATGCTGGTGACGGTCTTGCCACCGAGGCCGTCGTTCGCCGTGTAGACCGCGACCGGCACCGAGCTGTTGTTGGTGGCGAAGTTGCCCAGCGCCCCGTAGCTGCCGTAGCCCCAGCAGTACGCCTTGCCGTCGGCGATCACGCAGTTCTGCAGGTAACCCGTGCTCAGAGCGGTGACGGTCTTGTCCTTCAGCACGCCCGTGGTGTTCACCGCGACCGGCACCAGGCTCTTGGTGGTGGTGTTGTTGCCCAGCTGGCCCCAGGCGTTGTCGCCCCAGCAGTACACCTTGCCCTCGGCGAGGGCGCAGGTGTGGCCGCTCTGGGTGCTCACCTGCGTGACCGTCTTACCGGTGAGCAGACCGCCCACCTCGACCGGCAGCGAGCTGGAGATCGTGGTGCCGTCACCCAGCTGGCCGGAGCCGTTGGCGCCCCAGCAGTAGGCCTTACTGTCGGCGACGGCGCAGGTCTGGTGCACGCCGGCCTGGATGTCCGTGACCGTCTTGCCCACGAGCACCCCACCGACCGGGGTCGGCAGCGTGGCGGAGTCGGTGGTGCCGTTGCCGAGCTGACCGTCGGGGTTGGTGCCCCAGCAGTAGGCCGTGCCCACGGCCAGGGCGCAGGTCGCGAACTCACCCACGGAGAGGTCGCTGAGGGCCTTGGACGCGATCGGGTTGTCCTGCACCGGCATGGCCAGCGCCCCGGTGTGCGCCACCGTGTCGGTGCTGCCCGTGAGCAGCTGGCCGCTGGCGTTCCAGCCGGCCGAGACCAGGGAACTGACCACCGCGGGGGCGGTCGGGATGGCCGGGGC
>NZ_JAJOMA010000001.1 GCF_021129235.1 Kineosporia mesophila | reverse complement strand
GGTCAGTACAACCAGCCCGGCGCCTCCGAGCAGCCCCCGCAGTACGGCCAACCCGGTCAGTACAGCCAACCCGGCCAGGCTCCCCCGTACGGGCAGACGAATCAGTACGGCCAGCCGGGGCACAACGCCCCGCAGGAGTACGGGCAAGGTCAGTACGGCCAGGGCCAGCCGGGCCAGTACGGCCAGGGTCATTACACCCAGAACTCTTCCCAGCCGGGCCAGTACGGCCAGCAGAGCCAGTACACCCAGCCGGGCCAGTACGGCGCACCCCCGAACCAGCCCCCGTGGAACACCGGCCAGAACCCGGGCGGTTACAACACCCCGCCGCCGAACCAGCAGGGCGGGCCGCTGTCCCCGAAGGAGACCAACCAGTGGGCGGCCGCCGCGCACCTGGGTGGCCTGCTGGCCTTCGTCCCGTTCCTGCCGCTGCTGCCGGGCATCGTGATCTACTCGATGTACAAAGACCGCAGCCGGTACATCAAGGAGCAGTCGACCGAGGCGATCAACTTCCAGATCTGCGTGCTCGCCGCCTATTTCGTGGCCTACATCATCGATCTGCTGCCGGTCCTGAGCGGCTTCACCCTGCTGGTGTGGGGTTTCTCGGCGATCTTCTCGCTGATCGCCGCGGCGTCGGCCTGGCGGGGCGATCAGTTCAGCTACCCGGTCTCCCGTAAATTCCTGCACTGACCACCCATTGAGGACGAGGCGGGCACCCCGGGTGCCCGCCTCGTCCTTCATTCGGTATCGGTCAGGGAAGCAGGGCCCGCACCACGGCGTCGGCCAGCAGTCGCCCGCGCCGCGTGAGCACCACGGTCCCGGCCGCCGCCGGCTCCGGCTCGACCAGCCCGTCGGCGAGCACGCCGGCCAGCAGCACGGCCGGATCACCGTGCAGACCGGCCTCTTTCAGCGGAAGCCCCGCACGCAAACGGGAGCGCAGCAGCACCTCTTCCAGCTGCCGCGCCTGGCCGTCGAGCACCTCACGCCCCTGGGCCGGGCTCTCCCCGGCGTCGATCCGCGTCGCGTAGGCGCTGGGGTGACGCACGTTCCACCAGCGCACCCCACCGACGTGGGAGTGGGCGCCGGGCCCGACACCCCACCAGTCGTCCCCCCGCCAGTAGGCCAGGTTGTGCTGACAGGCGTCGTCGGGCGTGCGCGCCCAGTTGCTCACCTCGTACCAGGCCAGCCCGGCGGCCGAGATGAGATCGTCAGCCAGCTCGTACTTGTCGGCCTCGTCGTCGTCATCGGGCGCGATCACCTCACCACGGCGCACCCGGGCGGCGAGCTTCGTACCGTCCTCCACCACCAGGGCGTAGGCGGAGAGATGGTCGGGCTCGCAGGCCAGCGCGGCCTCCAGACTGGAGCGCCAGTCGGCCAGGCTCTCCCCCGGCGTGCCGTAGATCAGGTCCAGGCTCACCGACATCCCCACGTCGCGAGCCCACTTCACCACGTCCGGAATGCGTTTCGGGTCATGCGTTCGGTCGAGCACGGCCAGCACGTGACGCACCTGCGACTGCATGCCGAACGACACGCGCGTCACCCCACCGGCCGCCAGCGCCGCGAGCGATTCCGGCGTCACCGAGTCGGGATTGGCCTCGACCGTGACCTCGGCACCGGGTTTCAGGCCGAAGTTGTCGCGCACCCCGCCGATCAGCCGGGCGAGGTCGCTCGCCGGCAGCAGCGTGGGAGTGCCGCCCCCGATGAAGATCGTCGACACCGGACGCTCCGCCACTCCGGCCCGGGACAGCACTGAGGCCGCGAAAGCCAGCTCCTGAACGGCCGTCCCAGCGTAGGCCGCCTGACTCGCACCGCCACCCAGCTCTTTCGCCGTGTAGGTGTTGAAATCGCAGTACCCGCAGCGCACCGCGCAGAACGGGACATGCAGATAGACGCCGAAGGCACGCCCGGCCGACCCGATCGCCGCCGAGGCGGGAAGGGAGCCGTCGGCGGGAGCGGGATCGCCGTCAGGAGGTGGACCAGCCATGATATTCAGCCTCTGCGAATTGCTTTTTCGGCGATGTGCCGGATGTCCGGGTCGAGTTCCAGCCCCAGCGCCGCGAACGCGTCGATCAGCCGGCGCATGGTCGCGGCGTCGGTGCCGGGCAGGAAGTCGCCGACCGTCACCCCGTGACCGGGACGGAACGTCACGCGGACCTCGTCCCCCGCACTGACCTGGCCGCTCTGCAGCACTTTCAGGTAGGCGCCGGGCCGGTTGACCTGGGTGAACCGGCGCACCCAGCTCCTCTCCTGCATCCGCTCGGCGAATGTGCGGCAGGGGGTGCGGGGCATCGTCACCTCGACCACCACCTGCGGCCCGATCGCCCAGCGCTCACCGATCTGCGCGCCCGTCACGTCGATCCCGGACAGGCGCAGGTTCTCACCGAACAGGCCGGGTGTGATCTCCCGGCCCAGCTCGGCGCCCCACCAGTCCGCGTCCTCGTCGGCGTACGCGTACACCGCCTTGCCCTGACCGCCGTGGTATTTCCGGTCGATCTGGGTGTCACCGGCCAGGCCGAGCGGCCCGATCTCGACCGGCCGGGTCACCGGCCGCTTGTCGATGGCCGTTCCCTGGACTCGCCTGCTCCAGGGAACGGGCAGCAACTCGTGCACGACGGAAACCGCACTGACCCTGCCGGGCGGGAGGACGTCCACCATTGCCTGGTTCATGAGAGACATCCGGCGACGCGGACGCCGTCGGACCCACCCCTATTTCTTCCGCTCGCCCGCGGAACCGTCGTCGCTGGACAGCGCCGCGATGAAGGCTTCCTGCGGAACCTCGACCCGGCCCACCATCTTCATCCGCTTCTTGCCCTCCTTCTGACGTTCCAGCAACTTGCGCTTCCGGCTGATGTCACCGCCGTAGCACTTGGCCAGCACATCCTTCCGGATGGCACTGATGTTCTCGCGGGCGATGATGCGGGCCCCGATCGCGGCCTGGATCGGCACCTCGAACTGCTGACGCGGGATCAGCTTGCGCAGCTTGCCGGTCATCATCACGCCGTACGTGTAGGCCTTGTCGGCGTGCACGATCGTGCTGAACGCGTCGACCGGCTCGCCCTGCAGCAGGATGTCGACCTTGACCAGGTTGGCCACCTGGTCGCCATCGGGGTTGTAGTCGAGGGAGGCGTAGCCCTTGGTGCGCGACTTGAGCTGGTCGAAGAAGTCGAAGACGATCTCGGCGAGCGGCAGCATGTACCGCATCTCCACCCGGTCTTCGGACAGGTAGTCCATTCCCAGCAGCGAACCGCGGCGCTCCTGGCAGAGCTCCATGATCGCGCCGATGTACTCGGACGGCGCCAGCATGGTCGCCCGCACGATCGGCTCGCGGACCTCGCTGATCTTGCCGCCCGGGAACTCGGACGGGTTGGTCACCGTGACCTGCGACTTGTCGTCCAGGGTCACCTCGTAGACCACGCTCGGCGCGGTCGAGATCAGGTCCAGCCCGAACTCGCGCTCCAGCCGCTCGCGGACGATCTCCAGGTGCAGCAGGCCGAGGAAGCCGCAGCGGAACCCGAAGCCCAGGGCCACGGACGACTCCGGCTCGTAGACCAGCGCGGCGTCGCTCAGCTTCAGCTTGTCGAGCGCCTCCCGCAGCGGACCGTAGTCGGAGCCGTCGATCGGGAACAGGCCGGAGAAGACCATCGGCAGCGGCTCGCGGTAGCCCTCGAGCGCATCGGTGGCCGGCTTGGCGTAGTTCGTGACCGTGTCGCCGACCTTGGACTGGCGAACATCCTTCACACCGGTGATCAGGTAACCCACCTCGCCGACGCCCAGGCCCTTGGTCGGGACCGGCTCCGGTGAGCTGACGCCGATCTCCAGCAGCTCGTGCTGGGTCTTCGTCGACATCAGGGTGATGCGCTCGCGCGGGTGCAGCATGCCGTCGATGACCCGGACGTAGGTCACGACACCGCGGTAGGTGTCGTAGACCGAGTCGAAGATCATCGCGCGGGCGGGTGCGTTCGGGTCGCCGACCGGGGCCGGGACCTGCTTGACGATCTGCGCCAGCAGCTCCGGCACACCCATGCCGGTCTTGCCGGACACCTTCAGGCAGTCTTCCGGCTCGCAGCCGATCAGCTTCGCCAGTTCCTCGGCGTACTTCTCCGGCTGCGCGGCGGGCAGGTCGATCTTGTTCAGCACCGGGACGATGGTGAGTTCGTTCTCCATCGCCAGGTAGAGGTTTGCCAGCGTCTGCGCCTCGATGCCCTGCGCGGCGTCGACCAGCAGCACCGCACCCTCGCAGGCGGCCAGCGACCGGGACACCTCGTAGGTGAAGTCGACGTGACCCGGCGTATCGATCATGTTCAGCGCGTAGGTGACGCCGTCTTCCTCCCACGGCATGCGAACGGCCTGGGACTTGATGGTGATGCCGCGCTCACGCTCGATATCCATCCGGTCGAGGTACTGCGCGCGCATCTGCCGCTGGTCAACCACACCGGTCAGCTGCAGCATCCGGTCGGCCAGCGTCGACTTACCGTGGTCGATGTGGGCGATGATGCTGAAGTTCCGGATCAGTTCCGGAGCGGTGGCGGACGGCTCGGGCGCCGTATGGGCCATCGGAGACACTGCTGCGCTACCTCGATCGTCTGGCTCGTCGGACTGCTCGGACTCTCCATCGTCCCATGTCCCGAGCTCTTTCCCAGCATCACCCGCTCACGGGCGGCTGGTCAGGGGAGTCGGCGGATCGCTGGTAACGTTGGAGGTCTGTGCATGGACGTCCACCGGCAGCCAGCCGGTTCGAGCGATTGCACTGCCGGTGTGCCTACAGACCGCTGAACAGACTTAGACAATCCCGAAAGAAGATGCAGTGGCAAACATCAAGTCCCAGATCAAGCGCAACCTCACGAACGAGAAGCGCCGTCTGCGTAACAAGGCCGTGAACAGCCAGCTCCGCACGGTCGTCCGTAAGACCCGCGAGGCTGTGACCGCCGGTGACGTCACCGCCGCGACCGCCGCCCTGGCCGTTGCCTCCAAGCAGCTGGACAAGGCCGCGAGCAAGGGTGTCATCCACAAGAACCAGGCTGCCAACCGCAAGTCGGCCCTGGCCCAGGCCGTCTCCAAGCTGAGCGCCTGACCTTCGCGCAACGAGACCCCGGCCCCCTTCGTGGGTGGCCGGGGTCTCGTGCGTTTGCGGGCGACCAATGATGGACGTCCCCCCGCCTCAGCGGGTGGCTGTGGCAGAGCAGGTGGCCGGCTGAGCCGGATCGTTCCCTCCCCGAGCGCATGAGCACGAACGGGGGACGCGGCCGGCCTTCACGGCCGCCGAGCCGGCCCGGACCGGGATCATGCCGGGCGCCGTGTCCGGGGCACCGCCGAGCACGAACAGCTCCTCTTCTTGAGTGCATCGGCACAACCGGGGAACGACCACCGGGTCGATCAAGATCGGGGTCATCCCGTGCGCCGTGCCCGCACAGATCTTCCCCACTGACCCTTGCCGGTCCGTCAGCGGGAGATCGCGTGCACTTCTTGCGCATCCGCCGCTACGAATGCCCACCGTCCCGGGCCCGCGGCTACCGGCGGCTTTGGGCCACCGTCAGCACCAGGCGCTCCACTGCGTAGACCGGGTCGCGGCCGCCACCCTTGACCCCGGCGTCGGCCTCGGCGAGGGCCATGACGGCGGTGGCGAGTCCGGACTCGTCCCAGCCGTTGAGTTCGCGGCGGGCGCGGTCGATCTGCCAGGGGGCCATGCCCAGTGACTTGGCCATGGACGCGGACGATCCCCGGCCCGCAGCGGACACCTTGGCCAGGCCCCGCACCTTCATCGCGACGGCGGCGACCAGGGGGACCGGGTCGGCGCCGGTGGCCAGGGCGTGCCGCAGCAGCACCAGGGCCTCCTCGGCGTGGCCGGCGACGGCGGCGTCCGCGACCTTGAAGCCCGTGACCTCGACCCGGCCGCCGAAGTAACGCTCGACCGAGTCGACGTCGATGCGGGCGGTCTCATCGTCGTTCATCAGCTGGGAGCAGGAGGCGGCGAGCTCCCGCAGATCGTTGCCGACGGCATCGACCAGGGCCCGCACCGCGGCCGCCGTGATCTTGCGGTCGCCGCGACGGAACTCGTTCGTCGCGAACTCGACCTTCTCGTCGTCCCGCGTGATCGGCTGACACTGCACCTCGGGGGCATTGATCGCCCGGGCAGCCTCCAGCAACGGACGGGCCCGCAGCACACCGGAGTGCCGGATCACGACGCAGGCCTCCTGCGACGGATCCTTCAGGTAGCCCGTGACATCGGTGACCAGTGCCTCGTTGGCCTGCTCGACGTTCTCCAGCACCACCACCTTGCCACCGCCGAACAGCGACGGGCTGGTCGCGACCGAGAGCATGCCGGCCAGGTATCCGGCCGCCTCCATCCGCTCGACCTCGGTCTCCGGGTCGGCCGCCCGCGCCGCCGCCAGCACGTTGGAGACCGCACGGTCGGCGAAGACACTCTCCGACCCGACGACCAGGAGCACCGGCGCCGGCCGGACCGCGTCGGGCGTGACGATCGGGTTGTTCGCCTTGCTCGTCGACTTCGACCCGCTCCGCGATCGGGACCCCGCTCCTGCTGCAGCCACGCCATCACCCTAAAGCCTCTCCCGGCAGGGACCGGGCTGGTCTCATCCAGACCTCGCCCCGTACTCATCCGGCGGTCACCACCCGAAGATCGCCGGGACCGCCGGTCACCGCGATCTGCCCCTGGGTGTCTGTGCGGAAGGCCGCTGCCCCGATCCGCCGGAGCATCGCGAGCGCCTTCGGGGCCGGGTGCCCGTAGTCGTTGTCCGCGCCCACCCCGATCAGCACGACCCGTGGGTGCAGGAAGCGGTACAGCCGCTCCTCCTGATTCGCGGAGCCGTGGTGCGAGAGCACGACGACATCGACGCCACCGCTCCCGAGCATCCGATCAGGAACGGTGGCCGGCACACTTCCATGCACGACTCCAGGAACGACTCCCGGTACGGCATCGTGCACGAACCCAGGCCCGCTCCCCGCCACGGTTCCGGCCACATCCCCAGGCACGGTTCCGGCCACATCCCCAGGCACGGTTCCGGCCACATCCCCACGCACGGTTCCGGCCACATCCCCAGGCACGGTTCCGGCCACATCCCCAGACACAGTTCCGGGTTGGCGGCCATGACCTGGTCGACCATCCCCAGACGCTGTCACGCGCACGCCCCCGGACACTGTCCCGGGCGCGGCCCCAGACGCTGTCCCAGGCACGCCCCCAGTCACGACGCCGGGCACGGCCGAGAGCGTGCGCAGCAGGGCTCGCTGCGCTTCCGGCTCGGCATCTCCCAGTGCGGCGACCCGCAGTCCGCGTACCTGGGCGAGCAGGACCACGCTGACGTTGTTGATCTTTTCTCCCTCGGGTTCGGACGTTGCGGCCAGACCCGCACGAATGGCGGACGCCGGTGGCGGGATCAGGCGCCAGCTCACCCGCCAGGCACCGGTACCGGCGGTGCCGGTGACCTCGGTCGTGACGGGGATCGTCCGCCCGCCCGGGGACAGGTGGGTGACGTCCCGGGCCTGGGCCGGGGGCAGGGCGACGGGGCTGACGTAGACCGGTGGGTCGCCCCGTCCGTCGAGTGCCCCTTCCAGGCCCTCGGCGTGGTCCGCGTGGAAGTGTGTGACGAGGACCAGGTCCAGGTGGTGCACACCGATACGCCGGAGACAGCGGTCGGCCAGGGCCGGGTCGGGGCCGGCGTCGACGAGCACCGCGCGGTCGGGGCCACTGCGGATCGCCGTGGCCGAGCCCTGACCGACATCGCACTGCACCACGGTCCAGTCGGTGGGTGGGCCGCTGCCCGGGAGCACCGGGATCCAGCGCGGCAGCACCAGGCACGCCCCCAGCACGAGGGGCAGCAGGGCTGCCGTACGCCAGGCCCCGCGCATGAGCAGGCTGATGACCAGGAGGCTCAGGGCCGCGAGCAGAACGGCCCCGCCGAGACCGTCGGGCCAGGGCAGGGACCCGGCGGGAACGTCGGCGGCCCGGTGTGCGACCGCCGCGATCCACTCCGTGGCCAGACCACCCACCCAGGCCACGGCGGACGCACCGCCGGGCCAGACGGGCGAGAGCGCGGCGGCCACGACGCCCGCGACCGTGGCCGGAGCGACGGCGGCGTCCACCAGCAGATTCGCCGGGACCGAGACCAGACTCACGACCGGGTCGAGCAGAACGGTGACCGGAGCCGTCACCACCTGCGCGGCCACCGGCACGCAGAGCGAGAGCACCGGTGCCGTCGGCCAGCGCCGTAAGCGGTACAGCCAGATCGGCACCAGCAGCAGGAGTCCCGCCGTGGCCAGGACCGACAGGGCGAACCCGAAACTCCTTGCCAGCCAGGGATCGACACCGAGAAGGATCACCACCGTCGCCGCCAGCATCGGCACTCCGGCCCCGCGCCGCGCCATCAGCGCGCCCGCCAGGGCCAGCACGCCCATCACCGCTGCTCTCAGCACGCTCGGTTCGGGTCGGGCCAGCACCACGAAACCCACTATCACGAGCACCGTTCCGGCCGCCTGTACCCGCCTGCCCCCTCTCAGCGCACCGATGAGCACGAACGTGACGGCGCCCAGGATCGCTACGTTGCTGCCGCTGACAGCTGTGAGGTGGGTCAGCCCGCCCGCCTGAAGATCGGCCTCGAGATCCGGATCGAGGCCGGAGGTGTCGCCCACCACCAGGGCCGGCAGTAGCCCTCTGGCATCGTCCGGCAGCCCGGAACAGGCCTCCCTCAGCCCTTCCCGCAGATGCTCGGCGAACCGCCAGGGCCACGAGCCCGGATACCTGATCACCGGCCCGCTCCGAGCGAACGTGACCGCGACCTCGGCCTGGCCCGGATCGGCCGGCCGGACCCGGCCCGAGGCCCGGACCTCCTGCCCGGCCACCAGATCTCCCCATCCGCCGGTACCGAACACCACCAGCTGGGCCGAGCTCGCCACGGTGCGCTGCCTGGCCGCGACCCGCCTGATCCCCAACCGGACGAGATACAACGGCCCACTCCCGAACGACGTGGCCGACAACCGCTTCGGATCACCGGACACCCTGCCCTCGAACGTGATCGTCATCCCCCGGGCGGCCACCGCGGTGAGCGGATCGTGCTCCCGGTGCAGCAGACGCAGCCCGGTGACCGCCGTGACCGGGGCGACCAGGGCGAGCACGAGCAGCAGGCCCGCGACCCAGGTCGTCAATGGCGTCCGGGCCCGGCCCCGTCCGGGTGCTCGCCAATGAGATCTATTGTTCCGGAGAGGATCTGCCACGCGCCGACCCCGGCGTCGCCCCGCCCGCAGATCTGCGGAGGCGACGGCCCGAGCAGTCACCCGATCAAGACGAGACCAGAGGGAACCGGCCCCGCCCCGACCGTTCCCCGGACCGGGCCAGACATCACCAGCACCCGTCCTCATCGACCGCCGTGATGCTGAGGCGTGGCGTAGATGAATCGCCGCCCCGCTCAGCCCGGCCACCAGAAGCGCCGAGAGCACTCCACCCAGGATCAGCACCGTCCGGGCCGGAAGCACCAGGGCACCCCAGGTCAGCAGCCACGCGGCCGCGGCTCCCGGCAGCAGTCTCAGGTCAGGAGCCGGGCGCGGTGTGCGTCGCTTCGCCGGTGCGGCCTTTACCCCCTCACCGGGAGCGGTTCGCCGGGCTCCACCCGTACCCAGCCAGATCCGGGTCGCCGCGCGCAGCCGGCTCATACCCGGACCATGGGGCGCAGCTTCTCCATCGTGCTGTCACCGATGCCCGAGACCTCGTTCAGGTCGTCGACCGTGGTGAACCGGCCGTTGGCCTGACGCCACTCGACGATTCGCCCGGCCAGTACCGGACCGACCCCCGGCAGGGCATCGAGCTCGCCGACCGTGGCGGTGTTGAGATCCACCGGCGTACCGGGCGCCCCACCACCCGACGGCGCGGCCCCGGACACCGGCGGCACCGACACCTCGTCCGGCACCTTCTGCCCGGGCTTCGGCACCAGGATGCGTTCTCCGTCAACCACCTTGCGCGCCAGGTTGATTCGGTTCAGATCGGCCTGCCCCGCCGCTCCCCCGGCCGCCTCGATCGCATCCTGGACCCGGGCGTCCGCACCCAGCGACACCACCCCGGGGTGCCGCACCTGACCGACCACATGAACCCGGGACGGCACAGCCCCGCCCGCTCCCACAGCGCTCGGCGCCGGGGAACGATCGACGCGAGCAGACACGTCCTCATTCGGGGTCGGTGCAACGGAAACACTGACCAAAGGCTGCGATTCACCGATGGCTACCCCCTCGTCCCCACTTCCCCGCACCAGCAGGACGCCCGTGGCCACCACCACGACGAACGCCAGCACCGCCGCGGCGACCGCCGCCCGTACCGGCACATCCCACCGGGAACCACCACGGATCCGACCTCGCACCAAGCCTTCTCGCAACAGGCTCTCCCGCAGCGAGTCGTGGGGCGGTTCGTGGGGCAGTTCGTCGTCGGCGCCGCCGCCGGACCAGTCGCCGGGCCAGGGCCCGTGGCCAGGTGCCTGGCCGCGCTCGGCCTGGTGCCACGACTCCTCGAGAATCCGCTTCAGCCGCGGGGGTTCATCAGGATCGGTGCGCATACCCCGAAGCTAGGCTACGGATCTCCGGATCACCGGTCCGATGACCTGCCTGTGGACAACCCGGTCGTCGTGCCGGGCTGTGGAAAGTCAGTCGCCGAGAGGATCCAGGTCCCGGGCCACGACCACGCCGACGGCCCCCGGCCCGACGTGCGCACCGATGACCGGGCCGACCTCGGTGACCGGGATCTCGCCGATCGCGGGCAGATGTTCGCGCAGACGGCCGGCGACCTCGTCCGCCCGTTCCGGGGCGGACAGGTGATGCACGGCGATGCGCGTGGTGGCCCCCTCCCCGGTGGCCTCGGCGACCGACAGCTCGACCAGCCGGGTGAGGGCCCGCTGAGTGGTGCGGACGCGCTCGAGGGGCTCGAGTCGTCCGTCGGCGAGCGCGAGAACCGGTTTGATGGTCAGCGCCGAACCCACCCAGGCGGTGGCGGCACCGATCCGGCCACCCCGGCGAAGGAACTCCAGGGTGTCGACGTAGATGTAGATGGAGCTGTTGAGCGAGCGGCGGGCGGCGGCCCGGGCGACCTCGTCCACGGCGGCTCCGGCGGTGACGGCCGTGACGGCGGCCTGGACACCGAATCCCAGGCCCATGCCGAGGGAGCGGGAGTCGACGACCTCTACGGTGAATCCGTCGCCCTTCACCTCGGAGGCGGCCAGGCGGGCGGCCTCGACCGTGCCGGAGATGTCACCGGACAGATGTACCGACACGACGGCGGAGAATCCCCGGGCCTGTAGGCGGCGGTAGGTGTCGACGAAGACCTGCGGGGACGGACGGGACGTCGTCACCGTCTTGTTGGCCCGCAGTGCCGCCACCACGTCATGCGCGTCGAACGTGATGTCGGTGCCCGAGTCAGTGTTCTCGGGGCGGGAGATGCCGCCCACGACGACCTGCAGGGGGACCACAGTGACGCCCAGGTCGGCCGACACGGCGGCCGGCAGATAGGCGGTGGAATCGGTGACGACGGCGACAGGACCGGCCATGAGCGCCGAGGCTAGCGCGGATGGGCGGTCCCTGGGGCACCGTCGGGCTCAGGCTCCGGCTCCGGCTCAAGCTCCGGATCGGGCTCAAGCTCCGGATCGGGCTCAAGCTCCGGATCGGGCTCAGGCTTCGGATCTTGCTCAGGCTTCGGGATCGGCCGGCGGTGTGCTCTCGCGGAGATCGGGCGAGGGGACGTTGGCGGGTTCGTCGTCCTCCTCCTTGAGCCGGGCGGCGGCCCGGCGCTTCAGCGACCGGCGCAGCGAGAGGTCCTGGATGGCGCGCTCGAGCAGGCCCTCGAGTTCGTCGGCGTCCCAGGGCACCAGCGTGGCGATGCCGGCGCTGACCCGGCCCTGCCAGACCTCGCGCGGCAGTTTCACCTTCTCGGCGAGGTGCGAGCGGATCCGGCGTTCCATCTCCAGGGGGGACGTGCCGGTGCCCGGGCCGATCATGACGAACTCGTCGCCGCCCCATCGCGCAACCACGTCGGTGGCCCGGGTGGCGGCCAGCAGGGCCTCCGCCACGGCGACCAGGACCGCGTCGCCGTCCTTGATGCCGTGCTCCTCGTTGATCCCGCGCAGGGTGTCGACGTCCACGACCAGCGCGTGCACGGCGTGACCCTGACGACGGGCCAGGTCGATCATCGGCCGGGCGACCAGTTCGAGGCCCTTGCGGTTGGCCACGCCGGTCAGCGGGTCCTTCACCGACTGCTCCATCACCTGACGGTGCGCGTCGACCAGGGCCATGGCGGCGCTGGTGCGGGCGCCGCGTACCGCCGTGGCCAGGGCTCCGGCGGCGACGATGAGCAGCAGCATGTTCATCCAGCGGGCGGCGTCGTCGGTGGTGAAACCACCGCGGACGACGGGGGTGATCACACAGCCCACCCAGAGTGCCCCGCAGGCGGCCAGGACCGACCAGAACCAGTTGCGGGCGCTGACCACGCAGGCGGCGGCCGCGGCGAGGATCAGCTCGGCCGATGGCCAGTACTGCTCAATCAGGCCGGCGCGGGCACAGGCGGCCGTCGCAGCGAGGATCGGGACGATCGCCGCCGCGGTCTCGCGCCGCCAGCCGGGCAGGCGCCGGGTCGAGGCCATGAACCCGATCAGCAGGAAGATCACCGCTGCGGCCCCGTCGACGGCGATCAGGGCCCCGCGGTACTCGACCTCCATGACCAGGCCGAGCACGGCGCTGACGGCGTGGATGACGGCGAAGCCGAGGCAGAGACGCGGAAGGCCGAGACTGGTGGCGTCGCCGGCTTTGGGAGCGAGGGAGGCAGGACTCACATCAAGGGGATCGGTCGTGTCGCCAGGGCGCTTGAGCGGCGCGCCGGTCGTACGGTCCACAGCCGGTACGACCGGCGGTTCATCCACAGGCGGAGCGCGGAGTTCGGAAACTGTCGGACCCTCGTGACAGGCTCCTGCCCGTGACGACGACACCTACGGCCACCCGCAACCCCGAGGTCCGCGCCCGTGCGGAGGAGTCGCTGCGCAACCTGGTCGGTTCGCCGCAGGCGCGGCTGCACGACGACCAGTGGGCAGCGATCGAGGCGCTGGTGGTCGACCGGCGTCGTGCCCTCGTGGTGCAGCGGACCGGCTGGGGTAAGTCGGCGGTGTACTTCGTGGCCACTGCCCTGCTGCGGGCCGCCGGATCTGGGCCGACCATCATCATCTCGCCGCTGCTGGCGCTCATGCGCAACCAGATCGCGGCTGCCGAGCGGGCCGGTATCCGGGCCGTCACGGTCAACTCCTCCAACCTGGACGAGTGGGCCGAGGTGTACCGGTCGATCGATGCCGGAGAGGTGGACGTCCTGCTCGTCTCCCCGGAGCGGCTGAACAACCCTGACTTCCGGGAGAAGGCGCTGCCCCGACTGACGGCGGCCACCGGCCTCGTCGTGATCGACGAAGCCCACTGCGTCTCCGACTGGGGCCACGACTTCCGGCCGGACTACCGGCGCATCCGCACGCTGCTCGCCGAGCTTCCGGCCGGGGTTCCGGTCCTGGCCACGACGGCGACGGCGAACGAGCGGGTCACGGCCGACGTCGCGGAGCAGTTGTCGGTCACGGGTACGTCGACACTGGACGATGTGCTGGTGTTGCGGGGCACGCTCGACCGCGACTCCCTGCACCTGGCGGTGGTCGAGCTGCCGTCACCGGCGCAACGCCTGGCCTGGCTCGCGGAGAACCTGAAGTCCCTGCCCGGGTCGGGCATCATCTACTGCCTCACGGTCGCCGCCACCGAACAGGTCGCCGAGCACCTGCGGGCAGCCGGGTACGAGGTCGCGGCCTACTCCGGGCAGACGGAAGAGGCGCAGCGCCGCACCGCGGAGACCGATCTGCTGGGCAACCGGGTCAAGGCACTGGTGGCCACCTCGGCGCTGGGCATGGGCTTCGACAAGCCGGACCTGGGGTTCGTCATCCACCTGGGCGCGCCACCCTCGCCGATCGCCTACTACCAGCAGGTCGGGCGCGCCGGGCGCGGTCTGTCCCAGGCCACGGTGGTGCTGCTGCCGGGCCGGGAAGACCGGGACATCTGGAACTACTTCGCCGGTCTGGCGTTCCCGGCCGAGCACCAGGTGCGAGTCACCCTCGACGCCCTGGCCGGGCGGGACGGGGCGATGTCCACCCAGCTGCTGGAGACCCAGGTCGATCTGAGCCGGTCCCGGCTGGAGATGATGCTGAAGGTGCTCGATGTGGACGGCGCCGTGCAGCGGGTGCGCGGTGGATGGGTCAGCACCGGGCAGCCGTGGCAGTACGACGAGGACCGGTACGAGCGGGTGCGGGCCACCCGTCGGGCCGAGGAGCAGTCGATGCTCGACTACGTCAGCACCCGCGGGTGCCGGATGCAGTTCCTACGGCGCACTCTGGACGACGACACGGCCGGTACCTGTGGCCGCTGCGATCGTTGCGGCGGGGTCCAGCTCGACGTTCAGGTGCAGGGGTCCGACGTGGAGACCGCCGGTGAGGTTCTCAGCCGCCCGGGCGTGACTGTGGACGCGCGCCGGCAGTGGCCGAATGGCATGGCCGAACTCGGGGTGCCGTTGAAGGGCCGGATCGCCCCCGCGGAGCAGGCCGAGCCCGGCCGGGCCGTCGCCGGGGTGACCGACCTCGGGTGGGGCGCCCAGCTGCGCGAGCTCTTCGATCCCGCAACGCCTGACGATGAGGTGCCGGTGCCCCTGCGTCATGCGATCGTGGCCGTGCTCGACAGCTGGGAGCTGCCCCAGGCGCCGGAGTGCATCGTCGTGATCGAGTCGCTGTCGCGGCCGAAGCTCGTGCGACACCTCGCCGAGGGCCTGTCCAAGTATCTGCGGCTACCCGTCGCCGCGAGCCTGGTGCCGGATCCGGCGTCCACCCCCGGGGAGGGCGCGGCCAACTCCGCACAGCGGGTCAAGGCCGTGGCCGACCGTTACCAGCTGAACCTGGAGAACGACGGCATCGACGGACGCTCGGTCCTGCTGATCGATGACCGCACTGTCACCGGGTGGACCTTGACGGTCGCCGCACGCCAGCTCCGGCAGGCGGGGGCGACCGCGGTGTTCCCTGTGGTGCTCGCCACGAACTGAGCTCACGAACTGAGCCGATGTCCCCGGCGGGCACTTGCCGCGAGCACCAGCAGCGCTCAGTGCCCGGCCACCAGGGCCCTGGGTGATCAGGGCACCAAGCGGCCGGACCCACGAGAACTCGTCGACCGGCCCGAGGAGATCCAGCGCGCCGAACGAGACAGAACGAGCCTCCCTTTCGGGCACATCTGATCAGTAAAATTGCTCTCGGGCCCGTCGGCACCTGGCGGCGACCCGGGCCCAGGACCTCTGGGAGAACTGACCGTGGCTCGGCCCCCGCCGGCCCCGGATGGAGCACCGCACGGGGCAACGCGTGGAGGGATACGCGTCGGCGAGGGCCGAGCCGTTCAAGGGACTCGCCGTCGAGATCGGCGACGGCGAATCGACCACAGGGCAGCCAGTCAGTACGAGCGAGCCCAGAGCAATCAGTCAGAGCAAGCGGTCAGACCAGCCGGCCAGAGCAGGTGGCCAGACCAGGTGGCCAGACCAGGTGGCCAGACCAGGTGGCCAGAGCAGTACGGCCACCGCACGCACCATCCATCGCAGCCACCGCACTCGCCAGCCCACCGCACTCACCTGAGACCGCACTCAGCTGGCACAGCAGTCACCTGGAACAGCAACCACCGGAGGCATCCGGGCGGCCGGTTCAGACCAACAGCACGACCTGCCGCCAGGACTCGTCCGTGAGCCGGTAGCAGGTGTCCCCGATGGCCAGGACGAGCGCTCCCAGCTGCACGGACCAGACAACGTGATCGGCCTTGAGCGGAACCGCCCCCGAAGCCCCCAGCCAGCCGGCGAACGACCGCCTCGGCATGGTGGCCACCTCGACCAGTTCGTGCCTCAGGTGCACGCTTTCACGCCGGACCTCGACCTCGGCCGGTGGGGCGGGCCAGCCCCGGCCGTTCACCAGGTCGATCCGGAACCGCCCGACCCATTCTCCGGTGCCGTCGACCGACGCAGCGCCGGGCCACGGATCCAGAATTCTCGGGACCTGCTCAGAGACAACCAGATTCGTATTGTAAGAACGAGAACGCGCCGACTGGAGCGGAAGATCACGAACCCCGGAAGAACGAACCCCGGACGCCAATCCAGCCCCAGCCTTCACATCAGGATCAGAATCCCCTGAATTCTCCACCACCAGGCCTCTCTCACAGCTCCACGGACCCTGATCCGATCGGGGCCCCAGCTCCCAGGCTTCTTGAGATGACGGCATCTAACTCCTTCGCCACCGAATTGACAACTATCAGAAGCCGTTTGCTGAAAAACTTGCGGCAAATCACTACCGGCTAATCAAACTCACCAGTAGATGGTGTTCAATTGCCTGACAAGATGAATCAGATGGAAAGGTCGAGCACCATGCCTGAACCTGCCGGGACCATCGGAATCGCCTTGCTCCGCCGCCATATCGGCCGCCAGTTCGAACGACTCCGCATACAGGCCGGCCTCACACAGGACCAGGCTGCGGAACGGGTAGAACTGAGTAAATCCACGCTCATCCGAATGGAGAACGGCACGGACGGCGTGAAGTTCCGGGATGTGCAGGTGCGGCACATGCTGGATCAGTACCGGGCCCCGGAGACCGATCGCGAGGTCCTCATGGCCCTCACCGCCGAGACCCGCCTCGGTCCGCGCAAATCCTGGTGGCACGACTACACCGAGACGTCACTGCCGCCATGGTTCGCCATGTACGTCTCGCTGGAAGACTCGGCGGCCACGATCCAGTACTACGAGCAGGAACTGGTTCCCGGCCTGTTGCAGACCAAGTCGTACGCCGAGCGCGTCATGCAGGTCCCGGCCGGGTTCGTCGGCGAGGATGAGGCGGCGCGCCGCGTCCAGGCCCGCCTGGAACGGCAGTCGCTGCTCACCCGCCCGATGGCCCCTCGCCTGGAAGTGGCGATGGGCGAGGCGGTGCTGCACCGGCTACTGGGGATGGGGTCCGGCATTGCCCGTGAACAGCTCCGGCACCTGCTCGACGTCACGCAGCGCCTGAACGTGGAACTACGCGTCGTTCCCTGGTCCGCAGGAATGCATGGAGGTGTTGCCAGTGGCGGTTTCATTTTGTTGCATTTCCCGCGCGACCCGATCTCGGGCGAGCCGCTGGAACCACCAATGGCGTACTCTGACCTGCTGACTGGTGCCATGTATCTGACCAAATCCGCAGAGGTGGAAAGTTACCAACTGGTCTGGTCAGATGTCATGAAAAGTTCGCTGGATCCAGGCGCGAGTCGAATGCTCATCGCAACCTTCCTGGAAGGACTCGAAATTGACGGAGAACCTCACTCCTGAATGGTTCAAGAGCCGCCGCAGCGGTAACGGCAACGCGTGTGTCGAGGTGGCTACGAACCTGCTGCCCAGCACGGGGCAGATTCTCCTGCGCGACAGCAAGAACCCCGCGGTCGCCCCGTTCGCCTTCACCCGGGCCGAATGGGAAGCGTTCGTCGGCGGAGCGAGAGACGGCGAGTTCGATATCTAGCTGTCCAGCTCTTCATCCGCTTCATCCGCAGAGCAGTCCCCGCTGAACCGGAGGCCGGCGAATCTCTCCTAGCGGTATCGCCGGCCTCCGTACCCGGAAGAATAAAAAGCTTCAAGAAACGAACTGCTGATTTCCGAGCACGCTCATCAACTGCAACTTCTCGTAACCCTCGGAACCCGGTTGGGCCGTGAACACCAGCAACATCTGGGCCCGGTTGTCGGTGAAGAGTTTCTGGCAGTCCACCTCGATGCCGCCGAGTTCCGGATGCACGATCGTCTTGTGATCGGTCTCCCGCACCCCGACCTCGTGCCGTTCCCAGATCTCCACGAACTCATCACTGACGGCCGACAGCGCGCTCACCAGGTCGGCGGCCCGCCGGTCGCGCGACAGCCCGGCGACCGCCCGCAGGGCCGCGACCTGAATCCGGCTCTGGTACTCGTGATCCCGTTCCGGATAGCGCCGCCGCTCGGCGGGGTCGGTGAACCACCGGTAAACGGCCGAGCGAGCGCTGCCGGCGTACGCCACCTGGTCACCGATCAGTGCGGTGGCCAGCCGGTTCTGCACCAGGGTCTCGCCCAGGTCGGACACGATCATGGCCGGGGTGTCGTCCAGCCGGTCGTACACCCGCATCAGACCGGGGGCCACGTGGTCGGAGCGCACCACCCGGGTGGGCGCGTTGTGCCCGGTGATCCGGAACAGGTGGTCCCGCTCGTCCAGGGTCAGGCGCAGCGCCCGGGCGATCGACGCGATCATCTGCTCCGAGGGCTGCGGTCCGCGGCGCTGCTCGAGCCGGGCGTAGTAGTCGGTCGACATCAGCGCGAGCGCGGCCACCTCCTCGCGCCGCAACCCGTGCGCCCGGCGGCGGGCCCCGGCGGGCAGACCGACGTCCGCCGGTTGCAGGGCCTCCCGGCGACGGCGCAGGAAGTCGGCCAGAGCATCACGATCCACGTCGTCCATCATCAGCCCCGTTCGGCAGGGCTGCCAGAGATCAGCCAGGGATCGCTGATCCCCCTGTGGCCGATCCCGATGAAGGACGTCCGGGAGACTCCGGTCCCCAGGGGCCCCGAAGCGGTGGGTGACCGGAGGGACCCGTGCTGAGCCTCGTCCTCAATTCACCGTCTCGACCTCGGCGCGAGCCCGCTTGCGCACCTCGCCCGACAGCCGGTCGAGATAGACCTTGCCGTTCAGGTGGTCGGTCTCGTGCTGCAGGCAGCGCGCGACCTCGCCCTCACCGGTGATCTCGATCGGCGCACCGGTCTCGTCCTGCCCCACGACGGTGGCGAGCACCGCGCGGGCGGCCGGGAAGCTGTGCCCGGCGACGGAGAGGCAGCCCTCGGGGGCCGTCTCGGTCTCCTCGGAGAGCCCGGTGAGGCGCGGATTGGCCACGACAGCCACCACCCCCTCGCAGTCCATGACGAAAAGCGCGTGCGAGAGCCCGATCTGATTGGCCGCCAGTCCCACCCCACGAGCCTCGTACATACTCGCGAACATCAGCTCGACCGTCTGGGCCAGCGACGCGTCGAACATCGTGACCGGATCGGCCTTGGTCCGTAGCACCGGGTCACCGAGCTGCCGGATCGGGGCGGGCTGAGGAGTACGCGGGGTCGTGGCCACGGACCCCAATCTAGATCACGATCGCCGGTGCAGGGCCTCCGCCCGATGAGCCGCGCGGTGACCGCTCTTGTCACTCTCGACGACGAACATCGGCTCGTCCTCAGTGGCCGTGAACTTCTGCTTCGCCAGCTGGAAATCCTTGGTCTTCACGTCTTTCACCACACCGTGCGTGGCGCCCTGCGGAGTGTTCCAGGAGACCTTGTCCCCCACCTCGAGCTGCGACATGGCCACACCGTGGCCCGCCGGAAGGTCTCCCGCGACTCGAGGTTGCTCCTTCGTACGATGCAGCAGCCAGTCGGTATCGGTACGGATCAGGGCGTAGCGCACGGCTCCGGAACGACCGTGCAGCACGAACACGAAACGCTTCCCGGTGCGGTCGATCTCCTCCCACCACCCGATGTCGGCGATGAACTTGTTCTCGTCGGTGTAGGTGAGGTGGCCGAGGTCGTGGTCGGGTACCTGCACGGCCAGACGGTTGTGTGCGGGCGAGTCCGGCAGCCCTCGCGGGACGGCCCACGACCTCAGCACCCCGTCCTGCTCCAGCCTCAGGTCGAAGTGCGGGCGGGGGACGCGGTGGTCGTGCAGTACGAAGGCCGGCCGGGGATCCACCCCTCCATTCTGGGATGACGAGTTTTGGGACGACAACCCGACGACCTGCATCATGACCCTGTGCCAGAAGTCGAGATCAATGACGAGTACATCCCCCTGGGGACCTTCCTCAAGCTTGCCGGGGCGATCGGCAGCGGCGGTGACGCCAAACTGATGATCGCCGCGGGTGATGTGGACGTGAACGGTGAGCCGGAGATCCGGCGCGGCCGCAAGCTGCGCCCGGGCGACGTGGTCACCACCGCGGGCGGCACCTGGACCGTGGTCTCGGGTTAAGCCCCCTCAAGCCCCTCCCCGCCGGCGCCGATGACGGCTCGACGGGGAGGAGCAGGGAATGAGGACGAACGCCGATTCACCGATCCGCGTCACGATCACGTCCCTCTTCACGATCGCCCTGGTGGTGGCCGAGTTCGCCCTGCTGGTCGGCGTCTACCGGCGCACCGAGCCGGTGCAGCGACAGGAACTCCTGCAGGCCCGGATGGAGCAGCAGGTCACCGACACGATCGCCCTCTCGCAGGACGGCGCCGGGCTCCTGCCCCGCACTTTCCGTGCCCTGGACGGCCTGGCCGGGGCGGGCGTCAGCCGGGAGGACCTGGCCGGCCCGCGCGAGGCCGCCGACGCCCTGGCCGCCTCCCCGGCCGACCCGCAACGCCTGGTCACGCTCTCCGACCAGGCCCGGGTCCTCGGCCGGACCCTGACCGACCGGCACCAGGCCCTGGACCGGCAGGCCCGGATGATCTACGCGTCACTGCTGATCATCGTCTCGATCGGCTGGTTCGCCTGGTTCCGGCGACTGGTGCAACGGCACCGGGCCCTGCAGCAGGCCGTCACCGAGCGGGAGGCGGTCACCGCCGGCGAGCAACGGCTGCTGGCCCTGGTGCAGAACGGTACCGACGTGGTGACGGTGTTCGACCTGGACACCCGCACCAGTTACGTCAGCCCCTCGGCCAAGGCGGTGCTCGGGGTGCCGGCTGAGCAACTGATCAACACCCGCCTGGCCGCCCTGCTCCAGCCGGAGGACGTCAACCGTCTCGTGCACCTCCTGGCCACCCTGCGGGCGGGCGAGGACGCGGCGGTGAAGCTCTGGATGCGCCACGCCGACGGCCGGCTGCTGGTGATCGAGGGCATGCTGGCGAACCTGCTGCACGAGGAGGTCGTGGGCGGGTTCGTGCTCACCTTCCGCGACGTCACCGAACGGCACGCCCTCGAGGAACGCCTCACCCACCAGGCCTTTCACGATTCGCTGACCGGCCTGGCCAACCGCCAGCTGTTCGCCGACCGGCTCTCCCACGCGCTGGTGCGGCGGCCCGGCCCGACCCGGTCGCTGGTCGTGCTGTTCATCGATCTGGACGACTTCAAGAACATCAACGACCGGCTCGGGCACGGCACCGGCGACAAGGTGCTCGAGGTGATCGGCCGGCGCATCCGCGGGGCGACCCGGGCGGGCGACACCGCGGCCCGGCTGGGAGGAGATGAGTTCGCGGTGCTCCTGGAGTCGTCCACCCTCTCCGAGGCCGAAGCGCGGGCCCAGCAGCTGGTCGACCTGATCGCCGAGCCGATCGTCATCGACGACGCCCGGATGCCGGTGACCGCGAGCGTGGGCCTGGCCGAGGCCGTCCCCGGCGAGATCAGCAGCGAGGAGGCCCTGCGCAACGCCGATGTGGCGATGTACTCGGCCAAGGACCGCGGCAAGAGCACCGTCGCGGCCTACGACTCCCGGCTGCACGCCGAGGCCCTGGACCGGCTGGAACTGCGCGCCGACCTGCAACGGGCGATCTTCGGCAACGAGCTGGTGCTGCACTACCAGCCCACCGTCGAGCTGGAGACCGGCAAGATCGTCGGCTTCGAGGCCCTGGTGCGCTGGCAGCACCCGGTGCGGGGCCTGCTCTCCCCCGCCGCCTTCGTGCCGATGGCCGAGGAGACCGGCCTGGTCGTGCAGCTGAACACCTGGGTGCTCTTCCAGGCCTGCCGGTTCGCGGCCGCCCTGCAGGGTGACTGGCGCCGGCCGAGCATGGCGGTGAACATCTCCGCCCAGCAACTGGTGCGCTCCGACTTCGTCGAGCAGGTCGACCGGGCCCTGACCGAGTCCGGCCTGCCCGCCGACCGGCTCACCCTGGAGATCACCGAAAGTGTGGTGCTGCACGATCTTGAGGACGTCATCCCGCGGCTCTCGCACCTGCGCTCACGGGGCGTGCGGGTCGCCGTCGACGACTTCGGAACCGGCTACAGCTCGCTGGCCTACCTGACCGAGCTACCCATCGACGTGCTCAAGGTGGACAAGTCGTTCATCGACCGGGTGGCCTCGGACGCCCAGGGCGCCAGCGTCACCGAGGCGATCATCGCGATGAGCCACACCATGAACCTCTCCACCGTGGCCGAGGGGGTGGAGGTGGCCGAACAGGCCGCCTGGCTGCGTCAGGTGCGCTGCCCGATCGGCCAGGGCTACTACTGGTCGCGACCGGTGGACGAGGACGGCGTGCACGACCTGCTCGCCCGTCCGACGAACGAGCTGGGCGGCAGCGCCGACCTCGTCAGCTACCGGACCGTGGCGCCCTTCTAATAGCGCTCCACCTGCGAGAACGGCACTGTGAGGAGCTGGCGCCGGACCTGCACGTGATAGCGGGTGCGGCCGATCCGGACCACCTTGCCGGTGGTGCCCGCGTACTTGCCCGGGCAGATCAGCCGGACCCGGGTGCCGATCGGGAAGAGTGCCGCGTCGCGGCCGGTGACGGCCGGTTCCGGGACGGCACCCCGGGCGGCGACCGCGGGCTCCGGCCGGCCCGGGCGCACCCGCTGCACCACCCAGCGCCGCTCGGCCACGTAACTGGGGTGCATCGGCACGACCTCACCGTTGCGCATCCAGTCGAGCAGGGACGAGGGGTCGAAGGCCCGGGAGCACTCCCCGCACGACTGCACCCGCACGGGCTGCCGGTGCCGGGTGATCGAGTGACCGCGCGGGCAGGTACCCCGCCACGGCCCCGGGGGCCGGGGCGCGTCCTGCGGCAGGCAGCGGGTGCCCGAGCACCCGATGGCCCGGGCCTGGGCCTGCCAGATCTCGTCGTGCCCGTGGGCCGGGCCGACCAGTGCGTGCGCGATCTCGTGCAGTACCGTCTCGGTGACCTCGGCCCGGCTGTGCAGTTGCGCCAGCACCCGGCTGAGCCCGATCTCCCGGGGCTCGGCCCGGCAGATGCCGGCCCTGGTCTTGGCGTTGTCGAAGACGAGGCGCCAGTCGGACAGCCCGTGACGCCTCATGAGCCCGACTGCGAGCGCCCGCGCCTGGATGAGCTCCACCCTTGCCGCTCCCTCACCAAACGATCTGTAGGTGGAGATGAGAGTAGGCGCACCCACCGACAACTTGGGACCGCAGTGCCGGTTCTGTGGAGAAGTTCTTCCAGCGGCGAACATCACTGTCCGCTAGCACTTTTCAACCCCAGGCTACGAGTGCACAATGCACTGCGAATGCCTTGCGCTACGAAGCGCCCCGGGCCAGGCGGATCGCCGACCGAACCTGCCGGCGGTACTCGGCCCTGGCCTTGGGGTTGAGGCTCAGCGCGCCCGCGTGGGCCGGGTCGGTGTCGTTGAAGTACCCCTCGTAGGCCAGGTTGCCCTGCTGCGACCGGAAGAAGCTGAACATCTTCTTCATGTAGTTGGCATTGTCACCACCGCCGTGGCCCTTCCAGGCGTAGCCCGGGTAGAGGCCCCATTCCGGCACGGTCAGCCGCTTGCCCTTGCGCCGCGCGAAGGCCGCCCAGTACTTCAGCCCCTGGTTACCGTTGAGCTGCTTGTCCCAGCCCGCCTTGGTGGTGACGGCCGGGTACCCGTCGTAGGTGTCGATGCCGACGAAGTCCACGTACTTCTTGCCCGGCCAGGCCTTGGTGGCGTCGCTGAGGGCGTCGCCGACCCCCCGGTTGACCGTCCAGTCCCAGCGCAGCTTCGGGGCCTTCGCCTCGGCGGCGGTGAAGATACGGCGCCAGCACTTCACGAAGGTCTGCGGCCTGTACGCCGCCCAGTCCACCCAGGTGCCGTTGAACTCCCAGGCCAGCCGGATCACCGTGCGCTGGGACATGCCCGAGTCGGCGGCGTTCTGCCCGAACGCGTTCCAGTAGGTGTCGTAGCGGCCGGCGGCGCAGGCGGCCAGCGAGTAGCCGGGACCCTCCGGGAACGGAGCGCTGCTGATGACCAGCGTCTGGGAGGCGTCCTTCCAGGTCCGGTACAGCCACGCGGGGTTACTGAGAGACTCCCAGTCGGTGCGGCCGGAGTACACCACGGCGACGTCCGACCCGGCACCGCGCTGCCGGCCGAACTCCGTCTGCGCGGAGGGCACGTAGTCGGGCATGAACGCGCCACTGGCCCACGGCATCCCGGACTGGGTGGACGGGATCCGGGGGGTGACGGCGGTGGCCGGCTCCACACCGGCCAGGGTCGCGAGGATCACCCCCAGGCCGACAGCAGGGATCACACCGAACGAGAGCCAGCGTCTGATTTTCACGACATCCCCGGGGGCAGAGCGGCGGGCGAGTTACCGGACGTGACGGTAGCACTCCGCTCAGTGACCAATGGGGCGCCACTCAGGTCCTTCTCAGATCCGGGCCACCGCCATCACGACGAGTGCGTCGGACCAGGCCAGCGGCGCGGGATAGGCCGGCGCGCCGGTGCTGAGCAGTTTCTCGGGGATCGCCCCGAACGCGGTGCGATGGTCACGCAGCCAGGTCAGCCAGTGGTTGGCCTGTGCCCGGTCGCCGACGGAGGCCGCGGTGAGGGCGTACAGGGCGGTCGGAGGGGTCCAGCTGATGCCGTCGTTGGGCCAGCCGACGCCGGGGGCCAGTCCCCCGGCCGCCCTGATCATGCCGTTCCCCGCCTTGTTCCAGGCCCGTACGACCGACGGTGGGGCGGCCGCGGTGAAGGGCGGCAGCAGGAACGAGATCGAGGCGTCGGACACGTCGCCGCCCAGTTCCCGGGGATATCCCTGGGAACCGAAATCGTCCGTGATGCTCTTCTCCAGCCGCTGGGCCCGCTGCCGGGTGGCCCGGACCGTGGCCGGGGCGCCGAGCATGGTCTGCAGTGACGTCGCCGAGCGCAGACCCAGAGCGATCGGTGCCGCCGTTCCCAGACTCAGCCGGTACATGGGCAGTTCCCAGTAGTCCTGCGAGTGCGGGGGCAGCGCGCCGGGGCCGTCCGTGAGGTTCAGCAGGCCCCGGGTGGACGCCTCGATCATCGGGCGAAGGGTGTCGAGAGCCTTCTGGGCCTGCGCCGGCGGCAACGAGTCCACCAGTTCCAGCGTGGCCCACAGCACCCAGCCGGACCCGTCGTTCTGCTTACCCCGGTCGTCGGGCACCCCGGACTCGTCCGGCCGGTAACGGGCTTCGAAGACCCCGTCGGCCGGCTGCTGCCGTTGCAGGAACTCCAGGATCCGCAGAGCGTCGGCCGGGTGCCCGGTCTCGATCAGCGCGACCGCGGCGAACGCGGCGTCGCGGGGCCAGACGTAACGCCACGGTCCCGCCCACGCCGCCACCAGGGCCCCGTTGTCGAGCAGCAGGGTGTGGATGTCGAGCAGCGCGTTCTCGACCATCTCGGCGTAGGGCCCGCCGCGGCCGGGCCGGTCGCCCGCCGCCAGCCAGGCCCGCTGGGCCTCGGCCAGGGCCTGCGCCCGGCTGACGTCCTGCGCCGTGGCCTTCGTCCGGGTGAGAACGGCGGCCGACTCGGGCGTCAGCACGCGCGTACCCGGGTAGAAATCGACCACCGACGGGTCGGTCTCCGCCGGGACGGCGATCCGGTCCCCGTTCGGGGCGATGCCGACCACCTGACTCATCAGTGGCAGGACCCGGTTCTCCGACCGCTGCCGGCGATGCTCGAGGTGAATGACCAGAGCGGCGATGAGCAGCAGGACGATCGTGACGATCAGGGCACTTCGGAGCCTGCGGGCCGTCGACAGAACAGTTCCGGCCGAGCCCACAGGCTCACTGTGCACCGTTCGGCGCACAGTGCCAAACGCGGTCACCCTTTGGCGCTGAAGTGTGACCACCGGTGGGCGAACGAGGCGACGGAGCGGGCGATCCCGGAAGCGCCAGGATCACCCGCGGGCCGCCGGCGGGACCATGGATCAGGAACGCGTCTCCTGCACCTGCTCCTTGGCCTGTACCCCCTGGTCCTTCACCTGCTGACCGGCGGAGGAGGCCTCTTCCTTCACCGTCTGCGCGGCATCGGTGGCGGTGGACCGCACGGAGTCGGCCGCTTCCTGGGCGCTGCCGCGCAGGTTCTCACCGACCTCCTTGGCCATCTCGGTCGCCGGGCCGGTGACGGTGGAGGCGTTCTCCTTCAGCTTCGTCACGGCCTTCTCCTCCTGCCGGGTGGCCGGCAGGAGCGAGCCCAGCAGCATGCCCGCGCCGAACGCGATCAGGCCGGCGGCCAGCGGGTTGCCCTCGGTGCGGGCCTTGACCGCGCCCGGGGCGCCGGCCACGGCCTGCTGGGACGAGGACGCGGCGTCGCTCACCGCTGACTTCGCGTCACCCAGGGTCGATGACGTGCTCCGGCCGGAACTCGTGGCGGTTCCCATGACCTTCTCCTTCGCGGTTCCGGCGGAACCCATCACCCGGTCCCGGGCCGAGCCCGCGGCGTCCTTCACCTTGTCCACCTGACGCTTGGCGACATTGCCCGGCCGAACCGTCTCGGCGAGCGTGTTCACGTCGGTGCTGAGTTCCTGGCGGGTGTTCTCGATCCGCGCCCGGATCTCCTCCGGCGTCTCCGCCGACGTCGATGACGTGGATGGACTGGTCTGCTGGCTCATCGGATGTTCCCCTCGTTGCCCTTGACCGCGTCCGGGATGCGCTTGACGCTGTCGGTCGTCCGGGGCAGCCCGGGGGCCGCCTTGATCTGGTTGCGACCGAGAACACCCAGCACCGCGGTGATCACGGCCAGCACGAGCGCCACCACCAGGGCGGACCAGCCGTGGCCGATCTGTTCGCCCAGTGACCACCAGATGGCGATCAGCAGGAACAGCACCGTGAAGTGCGCGGCAACGCCTGCCGCACCGAGCATTCCGGCGCCCTTGCCGGACTGCTTCGCCGACTGCCGCAGCTCCGCCTTGGCGAGCTCGACCTCCTGGCGCATCAGCGTGGACAGGTCGCGGGTGATGTCGCCGAGCAGGTCACCGATCGAGGGCGACTCGCCGGTCGGGGTGGGGGCCGGAACCCCGTGACCCGCGCTCACAGACGGCCCCCGGCAACGGTTTCCTCGTAGCGGGTGGTCTCCACGATCTCCGTGCCGTCGGTGTCGTACCGCTCGTACGACGCGTAGGGCTCGGGCTGTACGTACTCGTTCACGGGTGCGTCGGCACGGCCGGTCGGCCCGGACTCGGCGTCAGTTTTCGCGGACTCGTGGCGGGCCTCGCTGATCGCGCCCCGGGTCAGGCGCCCGGCGATCAGGCCCGCACCCGCGGCGATCGCCAGGAACGTGCCGGGACGGCGCCGGGCGAAGTCGGTGACCTCGCTCAGCAGGGCGCCCGGGTCGCGCTGGTCGAGCCAGCCGGCCACGTCACGAGCCCGGCCGGAGACCTCCCGCACCAGGTCGGAGGCGGTGCCCGAGTTCGCGCCGTCGGCCATCGACTCGAGTTCGGTGCTCAGCGAGCGCACGCCCTCGGCCAGCCGCTGCTGCTGCGTGGACGCCTGGCCGCGCAGCTCCTCACGGGTCTGTGCGTACAGGTTCTTCGCCTGGTCAGCGGCTTCCGAGGCAACCCCGGCGGCCTGCTCACCAGCCACCCCGGCCACGTGCTGGCCGGCCTGCGCCGCACCGTGCCCGACGTTGGCGGCCTGCTCCCGGGCGACATCCTTCGTAGAATCCGAACCACTGTCGGAATCCTCGACATACGTTTCGGTGTAAGTGGTTTCGGTGTACTCCACGGGTGCGGCGGGGTCGTACACCGGCTCCGTGGTCGTGGTGGTGTTCTGGGCGCGCAGGGGCGCACCGAATTCGTCGGCCATAAGAGCCTCACAAAGGAAATTGGTGCGTGAAGAGCCGAGCGGCTGTCTGCACTCGCCTTGACCTTCGCACCGGCCGGAGATAGCGCAAGTGGACTTACCCGGCCGAAATCCCCGAAGCCCCAACCATCAGCCGCCGAGCGTACCCGCCAGACGGCCGTGCATGGCTTCGCTGTGCGGGTCCAGGCCCACGATGGTGACTTCCTTGCCGCGGGCGCCGTACTTGGTCCGGATCGTGTCCATCGCGGCGACCGAGGAGGCGTCCCAGATGTGTGCCGTGGTCAGATCGATGACTACGCGCCCGGGGTCCTGGGCGTACTCGAACTGGTGCACGATGTCGTTGCTGGAGGCGAAGAAGAGCTGTCCGTGCACCTGGTAGGTCTTCACCGAGCGGTCCGGCGAGAGCCGTGAGGTGACGGTGACCAGGTGCGCCACCCGCCGCGCGAACAGCACGCTGGCGGCCAGCACCCCGACGATCACGCCGTAGGCCAGGTTGTTCGTGGCCACCGTGACGGCGACGGTCACGACCATCACCGAGGTCTCGCTGCGCGGCATCCGCCGCAGCGTGGCGGGGGCCACGCTGTGCCAGTCGAAGGTGGTGGCGGCGACCACGACCATCACCGCGACCAGCGCCACCATCGGCATCCGGGCCACCACCGGGCCGAGCAGCAGAACCAGCATCAGCAGCCAGGCGCCGGCCAGGAAGGTGCTGAGCCGGTGCCGCCCACCGCTCTTCACGTTGATCATGGTCTGGCCGATCATCGCGCAGCCACCCATGCCACCGAAGAGGCCGGCGGCCAGGTTGGCCACGCCCAGCCCCCACGACTCCCGGGTCTTGTCCGAGCCGGTGTCGGTGAGGTCGTCGACCAGCTTGGCCGTCAGCAGCGTCTCGAGCAGACCGACCAGGGCCAGGCCGATCGCGTAGGGCAGGATCGTGCGCAGCGTCGCGAACGTCCACGGGATGTCGGGCAGACCCGGCAGCGGCAGGCCGTCCGGCAGCGCCCCCTCATCACCCACGGTGGGCACGTGCAGGCCGAACCCGATGGCGGTCGCCGTCACCACGACGATCGAGACCAGTTGCGCCGGAACGGCAGTGAACACCCGCGGGAGGAACACGATGATCACGATCGACAGCGCCAGCAGCGGGTAGACCAGCCACGGCACGTCGAACAGGTGCCGCAGCTGGGCGCTGAAGATCAGGATGGCCAGGGCGTTGACGAAGCCGATCATCACGCTGCGCGGGATGAACCGCATCAGCCGGGCCACCCCCAGCACCGCCAGCAGGAACTGGATCGCACCCCCGAGCAGCACCGCCGCGATTACGTACTGCAAGCCGAATTCCCGCGCCAGGGGTGCGATCACGAGCGCCACCGAACCGGCCGCGGCCGTCACCATTCCCGGGCGCCCGCCGGTGAAGGCGATGACCACGGCCATGACGAACGAGGTGAACAGGCCCACGCGCGGGTCCAGCCCGGCCACGATGGAGAAGGAGATGACCTCGGGGATCAGCGCGAGCGCGGTGACCAGCCCGGCGAGGACCTCCACCCGCAGCACCGTCCCCGAACGCAGCCATGAGGTATTGCGGAGAACGGCACCCACGGCCTTCCCTTTCTTTCAGAGCATCGAGACCCTAACGCTAGGGCAGATTTCGGTCATGGTGGACGCGGGTCAGGACGGACGCGTTCAGGTCACCGGACGGGGTCGACCGGCTGCGCAGAGTTCCGCAGGAACTGGGCCCACAGCGCGATCGCCCCGATCACGTGCGCGGCCACCAGCCCGATCGCCGCACCCCGGACACCGTGAAGGTCCGCGCCGACGGTCCCCAGGACGAGCAGCAGCAGGGCCCGGACCAGCCAGGCGCGGCGCAGGGCGTCCAGCCGGCCCCGGGCCCGCAGCGCCAGCACCGGTCCGGCCCCCAGACCGGCCATGACCACGCCGATCACGGCCGGTTCCAGCACGTCGCTGGCGCCGTCCCAGCTCTGGCCGGACAGGTGCATCCCGAGCCACTCGGGCACGGCGGTCAGAGCGACACCCCACAGTGCGGTGACCACGCCCAGCCCCAGCCCGGTCAGCAGGGCCGGGCGCAACAGGCCCTGCCCCCGCTCGGCCCGGGCGGCGAACGGCGCCCGCAGCAGGGCCGAGGTACCGCTGATCACCAGGTAGGCCGGCACCAGGAACATCTGCGCCGCCCAGAGCGCACCGATCGCGGCGATCCCGACCACGCCGCCGATCAGGCAGTAGGCCAGGTAGAGCGAGCCCAGGCCGAGCAGGTAGTCGATGCTCAGCCGCACGGTCAGGTGCCGGTTCAGGGCGAACCACAGGGGCACCTCGCGCAGCGAGGGGGTGAGCCGGGCCAGCAGGCAGCCGATCCCGGCGCTCAGCAGGGCGGCGGCACCCCAGCCCGCGGTGATGCCGACCATCGAGTGGTGACCGGCGCCGGTCAGCAGCACGACCACGGTGAGCTGCACGGCCGCGCCGGACAGCCCGAGCAGCAGGGCCGGGCGGGGACGGCCCGCGGCGATGAAGACGAGACGGAAGCAGTCCTGCACGAGCAGCCCGGGCAGCGCCAGGCCGACGGCGAACACGGCTGTCCGGATCGGCTGCCCGGGCAGCACGGCGGAGACCAGGCAGCAGAACGTGCCCGCGGCCAGGCCGAGGGCCACGGCGGCACCGGTCGCGTTGCGCGCCGCCTGCCGCCGCACGCCCGGCACCGCGTCCCCGAACTGGATCAGGAAGACGTCGCTGACCATGGCCCGGGTGATGCCGAGCGCGAACCCGGCCAGCAGCAGCACCACGCCGAAGATGCCGAAGATGTGCGCCTCGACGGAACGGGCGACCACGAACGACAGACCGACCACGGTGAGACTGGAAAGCACCTGGTCGGCGACTCGCCAGCGGATCCGCGAACGGAGCGACGGCTGCCCCGGACCTCCCGGGGGTGCCGTCCCCGCACCCACGACCTGCGTCACGCCCACCCCCAGCCGCCGAAGAACCCTTACGTGACGAGAGGTTAGACGGTCACAACTGAGAGCGAGCTGACATTCCGGAAGATGGCCGGCCCGTCACCCGTTCAGACCCGGGTGCGATCCCGTTTCGCGCGGGGGTCGGTACCGTGCCGGGACGGGGTGCGGCGGTACTGCACGACGCGCCGGCCGATCCCGAAGGCGAGCAGGCCGAGGATCACCGCGTAGAGGATGTAGTCGAGGTAGTGCGCGTAGGACTCGACCTTCTCGTACTGCGTGCCGAGCGCCATGCCGGCGCCGATCAGGATGCCGTTCCAGATGCTGGTGCCGAGCAGGGTCCAACCGGTGAACTTCCACAGCGACATGCCCGCGGCCCCCGCGGGCAGCGAGATCAGGCTGCGCACGCCGGGCACGAAGCGGCCGGTGAACACGGCCACCGAGTCGTACTTGCTGAACCAGGCGGCGGACGCGTACACGTCACCCGGATCAACGAGGGGGATCCTGGACGCGAGCCAGGCGGCCCGCTCCAGGCCGATCTTCGCCCCGAGCCAGTAGAGCACCAGCGAACCGAGCACCGACCCGAGTGTGGCCAGGACGAACACCGCCGCCAGGCCGAGCTCGCCGACCTGCACCTGGTAGCCGGCCAGGGGCAGCACGATCTCGCTCGGGATGGGTGGGAACACCACCTCGAGGAAGCTGAGGGCGCCCACCCCGATCGCGCCGAGTTCGGCGGTCAGGTCGAGCACCCAGCCGGTCAGTCCCCCGATCCCGGAGGAATCGGTGGTGGAACCGGCTTCACGGGCTGTCATCGGTGGCAGAACGAGGGCAGTCACACAGCATTCGACTGCCCCTGGTGCCCACCGAGTTCCCGGTCAGGCCGTTTCGTGGCGTGGGTCACCCCTCACCGGACATCACCGAGGGTCAGACGATCGCGTCGCTCGTCCATTCGATCTCCCCGTCCACCACCGTGATCGTGGGGTGCAGCCCGATGGACCGGGCCACGCCCTTGGACGCCCGGTGCCGCGGATGGATGTGCGCGATGAACCGCTGCACGTCGTTGCCCCGCAGCCAGATCACCATCTCCGCCGCCGCCTCGCGGGCGAACCCGTGGCCCTGCGCGTCGAAGGCGAGCACCCAGGCCAGCTCGGCCTGCATGTCGCCGCTACGGGCCCGGCTGATCGTGGCCTGCACCGTGCCGACGAGCCGCCCCGTGCGGTGCCGGATCATCCAGTTCAGCCAGCCCTGGCTCCCGTCCGGCGACTGCCCCTCGGCCTGACGGCGGAACCGTGCCTTCAGTTCGTCGAGCGAGGCCGGGGATCCGCCGGTGAAGGCATGGATGCGCTCGTCGCTCAGCCACGGATACGCCTCCTCGGCGTGATCCAGCCGGATCGGCTCCAGATCCAGACGCGGGCTCTTGAGATACGTGACCACCGGCCACGACAGCTGAGTTCCCATGTTCGCCCCCCAGACGTCCGGCACCCGAGCCAACACCATGTCGCGATCCGGCCTCCCCCGCAGGTCGTGTCGTCCCAACGGCCGAACGCGAGACGGATCGGGAGGGCCTTGGTCGCACCCCGCCCGGGCGTCGGCACCTTGGCCTCCGGCACGATCGAGAGCCCGAGCCTGGCCACCGTCCGCCCGTTACGGCGCGAGCTGGCGGCCTGGATGGGCCGGGCCCGCTCGGCCGGGCTGGACGACGAGAGCATCGAGGCGCTGTTCCTGGCCGGGTTTCGCGTCGGCTCCCGGCTCCCCCCGGCAAACCCGGGATTCCCGGACACAGGGCCCGGGCCGGCGGTACCGGCGCCGGTGGGCCCTGTCGGACTGCTGATCGGCACCTTCTGGGGCGCACCGCTGGTCGCACCTTCTGGAGCCTGCGGTGGCGCGAGACCGGCCTGATGCTGAGCGGCGCGACGCTGCTGACGGCCCTCACCTTCTGGCGGATCCGCCAGGATGTGTGGGTTCAGGAACAGGCTCTAAGGTTCGGGCATGGCATCAGGATTCTGGGCAACAGTGGCGCGTCTCCTCGGGCTGGGTCAACCCGGTCAGACCGGGCAGACCGGGCAGAAAGCCCCCGGGCGGATCACCACGCGCACCCGGGGGCCCCAGGCGACCCCGCCCCAGCCGGCCACCGCCAAGCCGGCACCGCCGAAGCCGCGCCAGGTGGAACGTCCTCCGACCGACAACGGAAATGCTGATTACGCGGGCGACTTCGAGGGCAAGGCCAAGCTGGCCTACGCCCCGGTGAACGACGGGAACCCGGACCCGGGTGAAGTGGTCTGGGCCTGGGTCCCCTTCGAGGAAGACCACTCGCAGGGCAAGGACCGGCCGGTGCTGGTCATCGCCGAGCACCGGGGCAAGGTGCTGGGGCTCATGCTGACGAGCAAGGACCACGACCGGGACGCGGCCCAGGAAGCCCGGTACGGACGGGTCTGGATGGATATCGGTACCGGGGCCTGGGACCGCCAGAACCGGCCCAGCGAAGTGCGTCTCGACCGGGTGCTGCAACTGGACCCGAAGGTGGTGCGCCGTGAGGGCGCGGCCCTGGGCCAGTCGCTGTACGAGGAGATCGCCGCCGCGGTGCGCGAGACCAAGGGCTGGTAGGTCCTCTCAGCCGCGAGGCGACGGAACGACCCGCCAGGCCACCACTCCCGCCAGCACGAGCAGCACCGACGCGATCCACGAGGTGGTCTGCATCGCCTCGGCGAAGGCCTCCCGGGCCGCACCGAGCATCTCCCCGCTGCCCAGCACCTGGGTGGCACGGGCCAGGGAGTCCGACACCGCGTCCCCCGCGGTGCCGGACAACCCCGAAAGACTCGGCAGATGGCTGCGATACAGCACGCCCTGAAGGCTGCCGAGCACCGCGATCCCGACCGCGACGCCCATCTCGTACGACATCTCGGAGATTGCCGAGGCCGCGCCCGCCCGCTCGTGCGGCACCGACCCGAGCACGGCGTCGGTGGCCGCGGTGAACACGATGCCCACCCCCAGGCCGATCACCACCAGGCCGGCCGCCAGACCGGCGTAGCCCCGGGCGGTCTCGAAATGCGCCAGCACGGCGAACCCGAGAGCCGAGACCAGAAGCGACAGAGCGAGTGTCCGGCCGACCCCGAGCCGGTTGATCATCGGCACCGCGATCACCACCACCAGGATCGACGCGACGGTCAGCGGCATCTCGCGCAGCCCGGCCTGGAACGGCGAATAGCCGTGCACCAGCTGCAGATACTGCGAGAAGAAGTACAGCAGACCGCTGAACGCGAAGATCGCGATGAACGACGACAGCACCGTGCCCGCGAAGGCCGGGCGACGGAACAGGGTGACGTCGACCAGCGGGTCCTTCAGCGTTCTCTGCCGCCGCACGAAGATCACGCCGAAGGCCAGGCCGGCCAGTGCGGCACCCGCCCCGAACCCGTCGAGCCCCTCGTGCGCGGTGTGCTTCACGGCCCAGACCAGCGGGACGATCGCGATCACCGACAGCACCGAGCTCAGCAGGTCGAACCGGCCCGGATCCGGATTGCGCGACTCGGGCACCAGCCGCCCGACGGTCGCCACCATCAGCGCCATGATCGGCAGGTTGATCACGAACACCGATCCCCACCAGAAATGCTCCAGCAGAACGCCACCCACGAGCGGGCCGAGCGCGGCACCACCGGCGCCTCCGGTCGACCAGATCGCCACGGCCTTCGTGCGCTGCCGGTCGTCGGGGAACAGGTTCCGCACGATCGACAGGGTCGAGGGCATCAGCGTCGCGCCCGCCACCCCGAGCAGGACCCGCGCCGCGATCAGCCATCCGGGCCCGGGCGCGAAGGCCGCCATCAGCGACACCAGGCCGAATGCGGTTCCGCCGATGAGCAGCAGGCGCCGGCGCCCGATCCGGTCGGCCAGCGTGCCCATGCTGATCAGCAGACCGGCCAGGGCGAAGGAGTAGGAGTCGCCGATCCAGAGCAACTGCTGGGCGGATGCGTCGAGGTCGACGGTCAGGGAGGGAACGGCGAGCGCGAGAACGGTGCCGTCCACGGCGAGCAGGGTCACGGCGAGGGTCAGGGGGACGAGGGCGGCCCACTCGCGGGGCCCGGCCAGCCGGGTCGGCTGCACGAGGGTGGTACTCATGCCGACAGGCTACGGACCATCTGGTCGGTTAAGCAAACCATTTGGTCGGCTACTAGGGTGTGCCGGTCGGGACCCGGTCCGGGCCGAGAATCAGCGAGAAGCAGGAGGAGGTCAGGTGGCGGAGCGCGATCCGGCGAAGACCCGGCGCACGGTGCTCGACGCGGCGGCCCGGGTGGTGGCCGAGCGCGGCGCGGGGGTCAGCATCGACGCGATCGCCCGGGAGGCCGGGGTGTCCAAGGGTGGGCTGCTGCATCACTTCCGCTCCCGGGACGAGCTGATCCGGGCCCTGGCCGACGACATGCTGGAGGCCTTCTTCGTCGCTGTCCAGGCCGCGGCCGATCCGGCCGACCGAGCCGAGGGCCGGCTGATGCGGGGTTACATCAAGGCCTCGTTCGACGTCCTGCTGCAGGAGTCGTCGCCCGCCGAGCACGTGGCCCTGGTCTCCGCGGTGTTCAAGGCGCCGGGCGTGGCCGACCTCATGCGCAAGGACAAGGTCCGCTGGGAAGCCTATTTCGCCGACGACGGCCTCGACCCCCAGCGCCTGCTGGTGATCCTGCGGGCCGCCGACGGCGCCGCGATCGCCGGGCTCTACGAGGGCGGCCACTCCCACGAAGACCTGGAACACATCCGCGAGATCCTGATGAACCTGACCAGATCCCCCGGTCCGCTGTCCTGACCACCCTATCCGCCCAGGTGCCTACGACCCTGGACTGACGACGTGCGGGCCCCCTCTGCGAGAGCATGAACCATCGGTGAGGGGATGGTGAAATGACTCTGCTCGAGAGCGCTTTGGAAGCCAGCGCGCTGCTCTGCCTCCTGGCGGTGCTGGCGCCGGAACCAACTCGCCGGCCGGCCGCGGTCGGCACCGGTGTGCTGCTGCTGGTCCTGGCCGGGGCGGCGCTGGCCACTGAGGGACCGCGCTGGCAGCTCACCGGGGTGATCGGGGCCGGGCTGATCGCGATGGCGCTGTCCGGGTTCCGGGTGGCGACGCAGCGCCCCCGCACGAAGAGGGGCTACGCGGCCCTCGGCCTGGTCCTGACCCTGGGTTTCGCCGGCCTGCTCGGGGGCGCGGCCGCGATCTGGGGTTTCCGGCCGCTGGATCTGCCCGATCCGCAGGGGCAGTACGCCGTCGGCACCCGTACCGCCTACTGGACCGACCCCGCGAGGGACGAGCCGGCCACGACGGCGTCCGACCGGCGGCGGGTCACCGCACAGATCTGGTACCCGACAACCTTGAAGGGCCCGGCATCCCCCTATCTGGGCCGGCGGCCGCAGATCGTCGCCGAGGGGCTGGGCCGCTCGTTCGGGGTTCCGGCGTTCTTGTTCGGCGAGGCCGTGGACGGACACGGTCATTCCACGGAGAACGCCCCGCTCCCGGCCACGGGCGAGAAGTACGGGGTCGTTCTCTTCTCCCCCGGGCTACTCAGTGTGCGCACCCAGAACACCGCCTGGGCCGAATATCTCGCGGCGCGGGGCTATGTGGTGGTGGCGCTGGACCATCCGTACGACTCGGCCGTCACCCTCACGCAGGACGGCCGGCCCCTGTGGTCGAAGGTGCGGGCCACCAGTGACGACGAGCAGGGCAACCGGGACGCCGACCATCTCACCGCGATCCGGGCCCAGGACCTGAGCTTCGCCCTCGACCGGATCGAGGCCGACGCGTTCTTCCGCCACCGCCTCGACACCGATCGGGTGGCCGTGACCGGGCACTCGGCCGGTGGGGCCGCGGCACTCCAGGCAGCGGCGCAGGACAGCCGGTTCCGCGCCGCCATCGACATCGACGGCCTGCCGCGCAACAACGCCCGGCCGCGACAGCCGGTGCTGGCCCTGGTGGCGGGCGACCAGCAGGACAATGTTGCCTACCAACAGGCGCTCACGCAGGTGCTGGCGCAGAACCCCCTCAGCCGCCGCATCACGGTGAAGAACACCAAGCACCTCAGCTTCACCGACGCCCCGTTCCTGCTGCCCGGCCTGCCGGTGCTGTTCGGCTCGGCGGACCGGGAGACGGCCTACACCGCCATGACCGGGGCGACGCAGACCTTCCTGGAGGCCGCTTTCCGCAACGACCTCACTTGAAACTCATCGCGGGTCTCTCCACCAGGTTCCAGGAGAGCGCGGCGATCCCCGCGGCCAGCACCACGGTGAGCAGGACGAACGGCACGTGGGTGTACTGCTGCACCCCGAAACCCACCAGCAGCTGGGCAATCGGCCAGTGCCAGACGTACATCCCGTAGGACAGGTCCCAGCGGGGCTCCCACGGAACGGGCAGGCGCACCATCGCGTAGAGGCACAGGTAGGCGAAGGCCGGCCCACCGGCCCCTCGCCAGTCGTGCATCACCAGCAGACTGGCGACGACGACGGCGAGACCGGCCAGGGCGATCCAGCGGTTGACCGGAATGCGGTCGGCGAAGAGAAAACCGGCCGCGCCGAGCAGGAACACGAACGAGAAGCGCAGCATGTACGACGAGCCCAGCGGGTTGATGCCGACCTCGCTGGCGACGGTCAGCCCCCAGAGCACGACGATCAGGGCGAGCACCACCCACGGCCACCGGCGCAGCACCCCGATCACCCCGAGCCCCGCGATCAGCAGGTAGCAGCAGGCCTCGTAGAACAGCGTCCACAGCGAACCGTTGATCACGTCCGGATTGCCGCCGTCACCGGGCAGGCCGCTGATGCCGAACTGGCGCATGAGCAGGGCCGCGTTCTGCACCAGGTAACCGAACGAGGAGTCGGGACCGCTGAAGACCGTGGCGGCACCGCGGCCGGCCAGTACGGCCATCAGCGGTGCCACCACGAACGCCGAGAGCAGCATGACCGCCCAGAACCCGGGCAGGATGCGCAGCGCCCGGTGCCGCAGGTAGCGCGGCACCGAGTTCAGGCGCAGCAGGCTGCGGGTGACGAGGAACCCGCTGAGCACGAAGAACGCGTCCACACACAGCGCGCCCACCTCGGTGACACCGATGCGCGGCTGGTGTCCGAACCCCAGGAACATCGCGTGGACCACCGCCACGGTGGTCGCCAGCGCGAGTCTCATGACGTTGAGCGCGTTGTTCCGGGGGTCGAACGCCGAAGCCAGGGTGTCTGGCGACGGGGCGGAGCGGTGCCTACCCGCGCCCGCCCCGCCGATCGCACTGATCGTGCCGATGGTCAGGATCACGCTTCCTCGTCTCGTCGTCGCTCGTCCGACGTCGAGGAAACCTAACCTTACGTAAGGGGAGAGGTTGCTGAGAGAGATCAGCCAACTTCAGCTTGCCAACCCCTGGCTCTCTGCCATGTCGACCAGCTGACGGGCCTCGGCCAGCACCGAGCGGACGTGCTCGCGACGGCCCTCGGTGACAGGGGTCATCGGCTCGCTCAGGGCATCGCTGGCGATGATGCCCTGCTCGACGAGCGCCGACTTGAGCGCGCCGATCGCCGTGCTGTTGGGGCCCCGCTCGACCTCGGTGGGCACATACACCTGCACGAGAATGTTGAGGACGCGCAGGATGCGGGAGAGGTCGATGCGCCGGTCACCGGCGTGTGCGGCCATCGCCGCGACGAAGTAGTCGGCCGCGATGTTGGACAGGCCGGTGACCGCACCGTTCGCGCCGATGTCGAGGGCACAGTCGAGCAGGGTGTCGGACCCGGTGAAGATGAGCTTCTTGTCCACGTTCGGCACCTCCACCGTGACCCGGCGCAGGTTGGTGAGGTCGAGCGAACTGTCTTTGATGCCGACGATGAGGTCTTCGGCGAGCAGCTCGATCATGTTGTGCGCGGTCAGCGCGTAACCCGTGTTGCTGGGCATGTTGTAGGCGAGAACTGGTACCGGAGAATGCTTTGCGACGAGCTCGAAGTGCCGCAGGATTTCCGGCTCACTGACGTTGGCGTAGAACGGCCCGGTGACGACGATGCCGTCGACCTGCTCGGACACCAGGCGGTCGATGCCCTCGAGCACCCGTGGCGTCGTGGGTTCCACGATACCGACGAGCAGCGGTTCGGGGCCCTTCTCGGCGGCCAGGGTCTCCACGACCGTGGTCGACTGACTGGGCGTGAGGTAGTGCCCCTCTCCCATCGTACCGAGCGCGAAGATGCCGCTCACCCCCTGCCCGATCAGGTGAGTTCTCAAGCTGCGCAAGGAATCCAGGTCAAGACGCCGATCGGGCGTCAGGGGGGTGCAGATCGGCGGGATGACCCCGCCGATCGCACCGAAGAGGGCCGATGTGTCGCTACTGTCCGCCACCATGATCGTTGATCCGATCTTCTCTTGTCGCCTGTGCAGAGGTATGCAGAGTTCCGGCGGGCATGCGGCATCGAGCAACGCCCGCGTTGTACTGATCGCGCGCCGAAGACGGCTTGCTACATGCATCGGCACGCGGGCACGGAAAGCCCAGAACATCGACAGTGATTTCACGCCACGGCAATACGTGGCGTCGGGCCACCGGCATGGGAGGCGGCCGGCTCCGGCGGATCGCGCCGGCCCTAGCTGAACTTTCCTCCCACGTCGCGCCATGTTAACCCGTTCGGGCCTGCGGTGCAGTTCTCAACGGGCGCCTAACTGCTCTATACCTGCACCGGAACACCTTTCAATTTTCTCGACTCCGCGCTCCGGATCGGGCGGGCAGAGCCGCCGAGAGCACCGCCGCGACCACCGTGAATCCGACCGTCCACCAGAAGGCCTGCCAATAGGCCGCGGCCGGATCAGCTCCGGACGACAAGCATCTTCTGCAACATCCCGGCGGCCACGGCAGTGCCCAAAGGCCCACCGATCTGCTGAGCGGACGTCCCGGACCGGATCGCCGGCCCGCCCTTCGACCTCTTCCGGCACGAGGTGATGACGGCGCTGCACCCGGTGCCCGACGAGGTGATCGCCGAGATCTTCCTGCCCCTGGTCAATCCGGTCAGTCCAGTCAGTCCAGCCAGTCCGGTCAGTCCGGTCAGTCCGGTCAGTCCGGTCAGTCCGGTCAGTCCAGTCAGTCCAGTCAGTCCGGTCAGTCCGGTCAGTCCGGTCAGTCCGGTCAGTCCAGTCAGTCCGGTCCGTCCCTGAGCCGAACCAGCCCGGACCCGGTCACCGCGTAACCCGCCGCCAGCCGGGACCACCCCGGCCCCAGGGCCTCCCCGATCAGCCAGGTGACCTGCGTCCCCACTCTCACCTCGACCAGCAGGGGCCGCAGGACCTCCGGAAACCGGCTGTCGGGTAACGGCTCCGGTACCCACACGCGGATGTGACGGACCCCCTCGGGCAGGACGGCGGGCTCACGGGCGACGGTCACCACGAGGCACCCCGGCTCCGGGACCCAGATCTGCGCCGGATCGGGCCGGCAGAGCACCACGGCATCGGGTGCGTAGAACCGCAGCAGATCCTGGGCCGTGCGGGGATCATCGGGCACGTCGCAGGGTACGAACGTCGGCCCCGGACGATCGGCCGAGCGCCCCGTCCCGACGACCAGGGCCCCCGCGTCCACCAGCGCTTCCGCGACGGCCCGGCCGAATCCCCTGGTCACGCCGGTGACCAGAACCGTGACGCCCTCCAGCCTCGTACCCCTCACACCTTCAGGACGAGGTCAGGGGGCGGAACTCATCGCCGCCCCTTCCTGACCGGCCAGTAAGCTGGGCCGGGCTGTGCTCAGACGGCCGGAGCCGGCCAGTCTGTCGATCGTTCGGGAGCAATGATGACCCTCGTCGCCGGTGTGGACTCGTCCACCCAGTCCTGCAAGATCGTGATTCGGGATGCCGACACCGGAGAGCTCGTGCGCTCCGGTCGCGCCCGGCATCCCGACGGCACCGAAGTACACCCCCGGGCCTGGTGGGAGGCCCTGCAGACAGCGGTCAGCGATGCGGGCGGACTGCACGACGTGGCCGCGCTCTCGGTGGGTGGCCAGCAGCACGGCATGATCGCCCTCGACTCCTCCGGCGAGGTGGTGCGCGACGCCCTGCTGTGGAACGACACCCGATCGGCCGGCGCCGCCACCGACCTGATCGGTGAGCTCGACGAGCAGCAGTGGGCCGACGCGATCGGCTCGGTCCCGGTGGCCTCGCTGACCGTGACCAAGCTGCGCTGGCTGCGCGACGCGGAACCGGCGAACGCCACCCGGACCCACGCGGTGGCTCTGCCTCACGACTGGCTGACCTGGCAACTCGCCGGTGGTTTCGCCGGAACGGGATTCGAGGGCCTGGTCACCGACCGGTCGGACGCGTCGGGTACCGGCTACTGGTCGCCCGCCTCCGAGGGCTACCGCAACGATCTGCTGGAGCGCGCACTCGGTCACGAAGCCACAGTTCCCCGGGTACTCGGACCACGCGAACGGGCAGGAACGGGCACGGCCGGGTTCTTCGACGGGTCCTCGCCCATCCTCGGGCCGGGTGCGGGCGACAACGCGGCGGCCGCTCTGGCCCTGGCGCTGAAGCCCGGTGACGTCGCGGTGTCGATCGGCACCTCGGGCGTGGTCTCGGCGATCGCCGGTTCACCGACCGCCGACGGCTCCGGCCTGGTCACCGGTTTCGCCGACGCGACCGGCCGCTACCTGCCCCTGGCCTGCACCCTGAATGCGGCGCGGGTGCTCGACTGGGCGGCGAACCTGCTCGGCGTCGACCACGAAGGCCTGGCCAAGCTCGCCCTGCAGGCTCCCTCGGGCGCCGAAGGACTGGTGCTGGTGCCCTACTTCGAGGGCGAGCGCACGCCCAACCGGCCCCGCTCGACGGCGTCGCTGCACGGTATGCGGCTGTCCAACACCACACCCGCGCACATCGCCCGGGCCGCGGTCGAGGCGCTGCTGTGCTCCCTGGCCGACGGCATCGACGCCCTGCGCGCCGCGGGCGTCCCGGTGCAGCGGGCCTTCCTCATCGGTGGGGCGGCGCAGTCCGAGGCGGTGCAGCGGCTGGCCCCGGGCATCCTGGGCCTGGACGTCCTGGTGCCGACCCCGGGTGAGTACGTGGCCGACGGCGCCGCCCGCCAGGCGGCCTGGGTGCTGTCCGGCTCGCAGACCCTGCCACAGTGGTCGTCCTCCGGCGAGCCGACGGTGCTCGCGGCCGACCAGCTCACCCCGCAGGTGCGGGAGCAGTACGCCGAGGTCCGGGAGCTGACGGCCGAACGCTGAGAGCCCCCGAGACCCCTCGTGATCATGCGAACCTTCCCCGGGGAAGGTTCGCATGATCACGGCCGGGTTCAGTTACGCGCTCTTGTTCAGGATGTTCAGGAACTCCCGGGCCCCGACCTCGTGGATCAGTGCCAGCTGGGCCGTGTAGACCTCGGCGAAGCGCGGGTCGTCGGCCAGGTCACCGAACCAGCGGGTGGAGCGGGCCAGGGCCAGCGGGTCGTCCTTCTGCCGGGCGCCCCGGGCGAGCACCTCGTCCTTCTCCACGTCGACGACCGTGATCGGCTGCCCTTGCTCGTCGACCGCCTCGGCGTAGCGCGCCCAGGTCACCGCGATCGCGATGGCCCGGGTGCTGACCAGGCCCTTCGCCAGGTTGGCACGGATCACCGGCACCACGAACTTGGGGATGCGGTCGGAGGCGTAGGAGGCCAGCCGGGCGATCGTGTCGCGGACCTCCGGGTTGGCGAAGCGCTCGATCAGGGTGTTGCAGTACTCGTCCACGTCGATGCCCTCGACCGGGGCCAGCGTGAGCCGGGCCTCGTGGTTCCAGTAGTCACGCAGGAACTGCACGAACAACGGGTCGGACGAGGGCTCGTGGGCGTACGTGTACCCGCACAGGTGCCCGGCGTAGGCGATGGCCTGGTGCCCGGCGTTGAGCAGGCGCAGCTTCATCAGCTCGTACGGCTCGACGTCGGCGACCATCTGCACGCCGGCCTCCTCGAACGGAGGACGGACCCCGGACTGGAACGCGTCCTGCAGCACCCACTGGGTGAACGGCTCGCAGGCCACCGGCCAGGCGTCGTCGATGCCGAAGACACCCGACACCGCCTCGACCACGTCGGGCGTGGTGACCGGCGTGATCCGGTCGACCATGGCGTTCGGGAAGAACACCTCGGTGCGGATGTACTGCGCCAGGTCCTCGTCGACCAGACCGGCGAACGCGGCGATGGACGAGCGGGCCACGTCACCGTTCGACTGGATGTTGTCGCAGGACATCACCGTGAACGGCTCGATACCGCGCTCCCGCCGGATCCGGAGTGCCTCCGCCACCCAGGCGTACATCGTGACCGGCGCCTTCCCCTCCGAGAGGCCGGCGACGTCCGCAGTGATCACCGGGTTGTCCACGTCGAACGCACCGGTGGTGTTGTCGATGTTGTAGCCGCCCTCGGTCACCGTCAGCGAGACGATGCGCGTCGAGGGCGCGGTCAGCACGTCGAGCACCCGCTGCGGTTCGTCGGGGGCGTAGGCGTAGTCGACGATCGAGCCGATCACCCGGGCATCCAGGTTGCCGTGCCCGTCCTTGAGCATCAGCGTGTAGAGGTGATCCTGCTTCGACAGCGCATCGGCCATGGCCTTGTCGGGCGGCATCACCCCGACCCCGAAGATGCCCCAGTCCATCGCCCGGCCGGAGTTCATCAGGGTGTCCAGATACATCGCCTGGTGCGCCCGGTGGAATCCTCCGACCCCGAAATGCACGATGCCCACCGTGACTTCGGATCTGTCGTAGCCCGGCCGCGCCACCCTCTCGTCGAGGTGGGACAGCGTCTTCTGAGTCAGCGGCATTGCTTTCACGCCGAAAACGATATGACCTCGACCGCCCTCCACCACAGACCTGGAGCAAAAGCGGTCATCCAGGGGGCGCAAACAGTCAGTGCGGCCCGGCGGCGTGTCGGTATCGTGTCGGGATGACGGTAGATCGGTCGGTGTTCCAGGCCCTGGAGACCGCTGCGGCGAACATGACACCCACCGATCCGACGGGGGTCCCCCTCCGCGTGCATCTGGCCGGTCTGTACCTGTCCGCCGGGGACGCGGCCCAGGCCCTGCAACACGCCACCGGTGCCCTCGCGGCCTCCCCGCACGACACCACGGCGCTGTCGGTGGCTGCCGCGGCCGCTTCCGCGTCGGGCAACGAGCAGCTGGCCGAGGGGTACCGGGCCGTTCACGCGGCCCTCCTCGACGAGGGGTCGGGTAAAACCGAATTGCGGACGCGCATCACGCCGGCTCCCAGCGCACAGACCCCTGAGCCCGGACCGGTGACCAACCTGTTCAGTCCCACCCTCGATCCGGTCGCACCCGCCACCGGCTGGGACTCCGGCGACCCGAACCTGGTGACCCTGGCCGACGTCGCCGGCATGAACGACGTGAAGCAGCGCCTGCACCGATCGCTGCTCGGCCCGATGCGTAACCCCCAGCTGCGGGAGGCCTTCGGCCAGCAGCTGCGCGGTGGCCTGATGCTGTGGGGCCCGCCCGGCACCGGCAAGACCTTCATCGCCCGCGCGCTCAGCGGTGAGCTCGGGGCCCAGTTCTTCTCCGCCACCCCGGCCGACATCTACGGCAGCTACTTCGGCCAGAGCGAGCAGAACATCGCCCGGCTGTTCACCCAGGCCCGCCAGGAGTCACCCGGCGTGGTGTTCCTCGACGAGCTCGACGCCATCGGCGGCCGCCGCTCGCGCCGCAACACCGACCAGGCCCGGGCCGTGGTCAACCAGCTGCTCGTCGAGCTCGACGGCATGACCAGCAACGACGGCGTCTACGTGCTCGCGGCCACGAACGCGCCCTGGGACGTGGACGAGGCCCTGCGCCGCCCCGGCCGTTTCGACCGCACCGTCCTCGTCCTGCCGCCCGACGCCCCGGCCCGTGAGGCCCTGCTGAAGCTGCAGATCACGGGCCGTCCCGTCGCCCCCGACGTCAACCAGACTGCCCTGGAGACCCTCGTGCGCGGCACCGAGATGTTCTCCGGCGCCGACCTGGTGCGCCTGGTCGAGGCCGCCACCGAGCGCGCGCTCGAGCGCTCGGTGCAGGTCGGCCTGGTCAGCCCGGTGACGAACGCCGACCTCCAGGGCGCGCTGCGCGACACCCCGCCCTCCACCCGGGCCTGGCTGTCCACGGCCGCGACCTACCTGGCCCACGCCGCCGGCGCGGGTGACGACTTCGACGAGCTCCGCGCCTATCTGCGCACGCACAAGATCGGCTGAGACTTGACCCTTGCGCCGGTCTGGGCGATGAACTCCTGGCACGACGGCACCTATCTCGGCACCTATCTGATCGCCACCCGCGTCGGCTGGGAGCGCTGGTACGACGCCCAGGGGGCGCTGGACGTCCGCAAACTGCCCCTCGCGCTCGACGCCTCCCCCGCCGTCCTGCACCGCCTCGCCGACCTGCCGGCGCACCTGCGCGGGCTGTCACTCGCCGGGCTGAACGCCACCGACGACGACGTGCGGTTCATCGCCCGCCGCGGCCGGGAACTGCGCTGGATCGACCTGCGCGGCACCCACGTCACCGCCGCCGCCCTCCACGACCTGGCGAAAATCCGCACCCTGCAGTACATCGGCGTCGACCCGCACCTCCTGCTGACCCGCGACCCGAATCGCCGGCCCCAGCTGGTCGCCGGGTCGACCGCCCTGGTGCCGGTCTCCACCGGCGTTCCCGACCCGGACGTCGTCGGCCTGCACGAGACCATCCGTCAGGCCGTGACGAAGCACGCGGGCTCCGGCGCACACGACCCGGACGAGGCCGTGGCCCGCGCCCGGGTCCTGCTCGACGCCGAGCAGACCGAGGCCGCCCTGGCCGTGGTGGCCACGTTCCTCGCCACCCAGGAACCGGCCGTCCTGATCGTTGCCGCGCGGTGCCTGCTCAAGCTGAACCTGCCGCTGCAGGCACTCGCCGCCCTCGCCCAGGCACCCCCGACCGGCGCCGTACTGGCCTGGCGCTCGGTGGTTCTCACCACCCTCAGTCCGCCCGAGGCCGCCCGGGTGGCGAAGGCGGCGCTCCGTGAGACCTTCGAGAACCAGGTGGCCGAATGGGCCCTGGTCTCGGCCTATCTCAACCGCGATCAGCTGGTTCTCGCCGAGGAGGCCCTGAAACTGCTGCGCTCGCGCACGTACGACGACATCGACGAGGCCAAGCTCTCGGCCCGTCTCGCCCGGGCCCGCAAGAAGTACGCGGACGAGGCCGCCGCCTGGCACCGGCTGCTCACCGTGGTGCCCGACGACGCCGACGCCCTGGCCGGTCTCTCCCGCTCGCAACGCTCGGCCCGGCCGCGCTCGTTCCGCTGGATGACGACGCTGAACCGGGCGGCCACCGCGGACATCGGCAAGTACGGGCGCCCGATGATGGCCACCGTGCGCGGTCACCGGCTGACCTCGGCACTCGGTCTTTCCCTGCTTTCCTGGCCGGTTTTCGTGCTCCTGCTGTCGGTCGGCGGGCCGTTCGAGCATCACGTCTGGGGCTGGTCGATCGCCTTCACGCTGCTGGTGGGCCATCTCGTCACCCGGTTCATCTGGTGGCGCACACCCCGCGACATCCGCCGCACGATCCGCAACTCCGACCGGCTCACCGGCGAACGCCACGGCCCGAGCCTGCGGTGGCTACTCATCAGCGCGCTGATAGCGGCCGGTGCCGTGCTCCTGATCCCGGCCAATCACGCGGCCTTCACATCAGCTTCCGTCAGTGCTCTCGTCAGTGCTCCCGTCAGTGAGGTGCCGCTCGAACCAGGCACCGCCCAGGGCTGAGACCTGTTCCAGCTTGCCGGGCTCGGTGAACTGGTGCCCGGCGCCGGGAATCAGGTAGAGCATGGTGGGGGCCCGCATCACGTTCTGCGCCTGCTGGTTCTGCTCCAGCACGGTCACGTCGTTGCTGCCGACGATCAGCAGGGTCGGGGCGGTGACCGAGTCCAGGGCCGGGCCGGCCAGATCGGGCCGCCCGCCGCGCGAGACCACCGCCCGGACCGCCGACGGCCGGTAGGCCGCCGCCCCCAGAGCCGCAGCCGCGCCGGTACTCGTGCCGAACGTCCCCCAAGATATTCCGGCCAATGAGGGTTCGTTCACGGCCCAGTCGACGACCGCGATCAGTCTCTCGGTGAGGAGCCCGGTGGCGAAACGGTACTCCGACGTCTGGCTGTCGGCCCGCTCCTCCTCGTCGGTGAGGAGGTCGACCAGCACGGCCGCGAGGCCCCGCCGGTTGAGCCCGGCGGCCACCGACCGGTTGCGGGGGCTGAACCGCGAGATGTCGCTGCCGTTGGCGAAAAGCACTACGCCGTTCGGGCTCTGCGCCGGATACGGATCGGGGAAGAGGATGTCCGCACCGAGCTCGACCCCTCCGGCCGGGATGCGGCAGGCAGCTGTCGTGGTGGCCATGGGGAGACTCCTGTCGGGTAGATGTCCCGCGGGTTCGCCCCACACCCTGCCACCCGACGACAAGGTTGGGTATCCACCCGTGGGGCGACTTGCCATCGCGGCGTGACGCGCAAGACTGGATGGGGACATGGACAGGAGATGGTCATGACTCTCACCGAACAGGAACTGGGCGAGGTCGTCGACGACCTACGTACCGACTTCCCCGGGATGGATCGCGAAGTCCTGGACAAGAGCGTGCACAAGGCCGCATCCCGCGCACCGCACGACACCGCCAACCAGATCGAGCAGGCCGTGCGCATGCGGCTGCACCTGCGACATCAGGGCGATCATTAATCGCCTCGCCAGGTCCCGATCCGTGACGCCACGATGGTCGCATGACGATCACGTGGCGCCGCGTCGTCGAGGACGACTTCCCGTTGCTGCTCGAGTGGCTGGCCGAACCACTGGTGAAGCGCTGGTGGAACCACGAGACCACCGCCGAGGCGGTCGAACACGACTTCGGCGCATCGGCCCGCGGCCAGGAGCCCAACCAGGACTGGCTGGCCCTCCTGGACGATGACCCGTTCGGCCTGATCCAGCGCTCGGCGTTCGCCGACTACCCCGAGTTCCGTGACCCGCTCGCCCGGATCACCGAGGTCCCGACCGGCGCGATGAGCCTGGACTACTTCGTCGCCGCCTCCACCCTGCGCGGTCAGGGCCTGGGCGTACGGATGATCTCGTCGATGGTCACCAGAACCTGGGTCGACCACCCGGGCGCGCCCTGCATCATCGTCCCCGTTGCCGCCGGGAACCGCCGTTCCTGGAGGGCTCTGGAGAAGGCCGGGTTCACCCGGGTGGCTGAGGGCGACCTGGAGCCTGACAACCCGATCGACCCGCCGCTCCACGTGGTGTACCGGCTCGATCGGTTCTCGACATCGACGTGACATTCACTGTCGAGGATCTGCGCCCCGAAACCTGGACGGCGAGGAGGCTCAGGGATGCCCGGCGCGGCCCAGCCGTGCTCGTTGACTGCCGGAGAGCTCGGCGACCGTGAAATCCCGGCATCGGCCGGCCCTCATCAGTTCATCAGTGATACTGACCGCCTGGGCAGCTGCCAGTCCGCCTTGGCGGACACGTGCCCACAGCAGTCGAGGTGTACTCAAGGGTTCGCAGGAGGGCACCTGGTTCGCGGCGACCCGCGCGTCGTAGTCCTCGCTCAGAAAGCGAAAACGATGTTGCGAACCTCGATTGTGTGCGGCCCGCATCATCTCGATCGCGACGGACTCGGCATAGTGTTCGGCAGGATGGCGAAGAGGGTGTGGGTCTGAGAGGAGGGCTTGAATCCCGCGAACGTCTGCCTCAGCTACCAGACCCAGAGTTTTCACGGGCGGGCCGTACCGGGCCAAGCTGCCGAGAGCAATCTCGGCCAACGACCGGCGCCCATCAGTCGCTGCTCGATATCTCAGCTCGTCAACAACCACATCAAGCAACATGCACGGGTCAGTTCCAATGGCAGACTGGATCTCCCTGTCCAGGTGAAGGCTGACTGCTGCAGACATCAGAGCAGACGTATCAATGAACCAGACCTGTAACTGCACCACTCCTTTTTCCCCCGTCGAGCGAATGGTCATGGACCGTCAGCAACCCCTGACAAAGCCTCTGCTTCCTCTTCCACGGCTCCCATGACCTCGTCGAAGAGAGCTTCGTCGTCGTCCCGCTCCAAAAGAGCGGCGATCAGACGAGTTCCGATCCTCCCTGACCGCGCTGCGGTCAAAGCGGCTTCCAGTAGCCGCTGCGGAGGCCTGACCACCTCGCAGACCGAGTCCGCCAGAGGAGCACCGAGCAGAGGCATTCCGGTGCCCGTGGAATGGCGAGCAGTAATCTGCCGAACGCGAAGAGACTTCTTCAGTGCGACAGCCTCGTCAAAGGTCAGCACATGCAGGTCAGCCAGTTGAAAAAGAAGCGCCTGCAGCGACACTCCGAAACGGACCATCAGATTCCCCAGCACCCGCTGGGCCCCGACGCTGCCGTCGGCCAGCTCCCCGGCGGGAGCGCCGAGACCTGACAACGCCGCCCGGACTCCCGCCTCCGGCAGCAGAAGGTGCGCGGCGAAAGCGTTGACCCGTCGCTCCGCGATATCGTCCGAGAACATCTGCTCACCACCTTCGGTGATGACCTCGCGCGGATCGCTGACCAGATGATGGCCCAACTCGTGGGCGAGCGTAAAACGAACGTGCCCATCGGGAAAATCGGTACTCGCCACGATCAGAGCCTGCTCCGTGGTGTGCGCACAGAGCCCGTCCGCAGTACGCCCGAGCCGGGACAACACAACATCGACGCCGAAGTGACTTTCGATCAGCGCAGTCAGGTCACGAATTTCCGCGCTGCCCAGGTCCAGTTCCTCACGGACCTTCTCGGCCAGGCGACGCCCCTGACGCTGCGCCTCGAGCTTGTTGCGCGGTCGACCGCCTGGATCTGTGCGGCAACTCCGCAACACCTGGGCGCCCATGGCGCTGAGACGCGCCCGGGGCACGTCGACGACACTCGACAACACCCTGTCGATCTCGAGAATCTCAAGTGCCCGGCGTTGCGTCGCCGGGAGATCTTCCCGCGGCACCTCGTCCCCGGCCACGCCGAGTGCGAGCCTGTGGGCAAGCGCCATCCTGGGCGACTCATCCTGTCCCAGCAACCATTCGACGCTTACGCCCAGAGCTCGTGCGATCTCCGGAGCCTCCCGGGCTCCCAACCGCCGCTTACCTGTTTCTATCTTGCTGATCTGGTCACGACCCAGATCCACCCGGGCGCCCAGTTCAGCCCCGGTGAGATGAACACGCCTGCGCGCCTCGGCAATCCGCCGGCCCACTGAGCCGTCCTGCTCAGCCGTTTCCGCACTCGCCTCAGGCGCTCGATTTTCGGGGGTATCAGGAATACCCAGAAGAGCGAGCACGTCCGCTTCCGTGCGGGACCTCTCGACGGGTTGGCTCATCGAATCCTCCAAGCCGTCGCAACAGCACGCGCCGCCCCTAGCGCGTCCAACCGTCTACGACTTGGACAAGACTAACCCCACCATCGCAACATACGCTACCCAGCAAGTGCGATTCGCACGCTCAACGGCTCTTCGCCGTGTAACGGCCCCGGAAGAGGCGCTCACACTGCGCCGGAAGGAAGAGCTAGACGGACTTGGGCACCTCGGCCATCACCGCGTCGAACGCCGCTACAGCCGCACCGCGGGCGCCGGCCATGTCGCGGTCGGGCACGAGCTCGAACGAGGCCGCGGCGAGCTGCTCCGCGCGCAGCTGGGTCGACTCCCGCACGGTGTTGAGGAACCACTGGCGGAACGAGGGTTCCGCCTCCACCACTCCCCCGCCGATGAAGTAGACGTCGGGGTCGGTGAAGTTCGCGGCGATGGTGAAGAGCTTGCCCATGGCCTTGGCCTGCTGCCCGAAGACGGCCAGGGCCAGCGGGTCTTCCTTCTCGCCGTAACCGCGCAGCATCTTGGCCGCGCGCTCGATGGGCTCGTCGGCGAGCGGGTGCCCGGGGAACCGGGTCAGCCAGTACGGCAGCAGGTTGTTCTTGATGCCGGTCAGCGAGGCGAAGCTTTCGACATCGCCCAGAAATCCGCAGTTGCACCGCGGGATGGGCTGACCGTCCTCGAGCACGTCCTGCAGGGGCAGCTGCACGTGCCCCAGTTCTCCGGCCATCCCGGCGGCGCCCTTGATCACGCGCCCGTCGTCGACCACGCCTCCGCCGAAGCCGGTGCCGACGATGCCGGCGACGGACGACTTCTGCATCGCCTCCTCGGGCCCGAAGTACCGGTGGTGGGCGTACAGGGCCGCGGCGTTGGCGTCGTTGTTGTAGACCACCGGCAGCCCGAGCCTGCGCTCCAGGGCCGCGCGGATGTCGAAGCCGTGCCAGCTGACCTGCGAAAAGTTGGTCGCGCCCTTGCTGGAGATGATGCCCGTGGCGCTGGCCGGGCCCGGGGTGTCCAGCCCGACCGCCCGGACCAGGGTCAAGGGTGTGTTGGTGATGCGGATGATGTTCTCGAACGAGTCCGCGAGCGCCTCGACAGCCAGCTCGGGCCCGTCGAGCACGCGGCTCGGGATCTCGACCAGCTGATCCACCAGGAAGCTGCCGGTCGCGTCGAGAACAGTGGCATTGTCAGTGGTGCCCCCGTTGTCGAGCCCGACGACGACCCATGAAGATGGTGTCCGAATGCCCTCCGTCTGCGTCACGAGGCCGAGCCTAGGGGCCCTGACGTCCTGAGGAGAGGGCGGGAAGTCAGGCGTGTTGCCGACCTTGATCACCGGTTTTTGGTCTTGGTGCTCTGGTACGGACAGCCCTGGGAACGCCTGCCCGCATCAGAGGCGGTCGGACCGGCGCCACAGGTCACGCAGGAACCGCGGGTAGACGGCGAGGTAGGTGACGACGCCGACGAACCCGAACGGCAGGATGTTCCGCAGGAAGAACAGCAGCGGCAGCGTCACCAGGATCGTGCCGAGGATCCGTCCGGGCACCCCGAAGGTGACCTCGGTGGCGTCCCAGCGCCCGACCCCCTGGCGACGCCTTTGCAGCCCTTCCGCCGCGACCCGCGACGAGGTCGGGACCACGTCCGGCATCAGCGGTTCCAGGGCCGTCGGCACCGGACGCGGCTGGTAGCACCGCAGGCACCAGTTCACCTCGTGCGCCAGCGACGCGCCGCAGGCGCACGTGCTCACCAGCCGTCGCCCCATTGGCCGTCGAGTTGTTCGCGCAGCCCCGGCCGAATGTCGTCATGATGGACGAAATCGGTCGCCCGGTAAGGGATCCAGGTCGGTTCGGGATGTTCGGCGGCCACCGCGAGCGCGAACCGGTGAATGCCCATGTTCATGATGTGGTCGTGCCAGGTGTCGCGGCTGACCAGCAGCAGGCCGTGGGCGGGCGAGTAGAACGCCTGCCCCTCGGGCATGAAGCGGTGGCCGCTGACCGCGGGCCGGCCGAAACCGACGTACGGCATCAGCACCAGAAAATCCGGGTCGGCCTCGATCGCTTCCAGCGCAGCCTGCGCCGCGTCCGGAAAGTTCTTCAGGTTCAGGTGAATGGTGGCGCGGGCCAGCGCCGACTCCAGCACCGGAACGATGTCGTTCTTCGTGGGGCGCCGACCGAGCCTCCCCGGCCTGCCACCTCGGCGTGATGTCCCCATCCGGGCACGGTAACCCGCTCTTTCACCACCCGGCCCCGTGCCCCGGGCGGTTCACCCGTTTGCCGCCCTCCCACCGGAGGCGGCCCTGTCACCGGATACGGCCCGGCAGACCGGCCGCTGCGCCAGACCCGCGACATGGGCACACGTCCAGGCCCGGACCTCGGCCTCGGAGTCGAAGGCATAGGCCCGGCCCTGGCCGTAGCTGACCGGTTCCTCCACGGTGAACATCGGGTGGGTCGCATCCTGGAGGTCGTAGATCTGGGCCCAGGTGTACGACCGGCCCCGGTAGATGACCTCCATCCGTTCCACGTCCTGGGCGGTACGGGGTGCCCGGCCGATGAAACCGTCCGGCGGAGCGGCGGACGCCGGGCCGGCCATCAGCGAGCTGATCGCGACCGCACCGACTGCCACGAGGATCAGGCGCTTTCGCTGCTGATGATCGGTCATCCACCTCCATCGGCCGACGGACCGCCCCGGGTGAGGGTTTTCACGCCGGAACGCGGATCAGTAGCTCACCGTGCGGGATGCTGATCCAGCCGTCCTCGTGGGCCGCCCATTCCCGCCAGGCCTCGGCGACCGTCTCGAGATCGTTCGCCGAGGCGTGCCCACCGGCCAGCAGCTGCTCGGTGATGGCCGAACCGGTGATGCGGTCGGCCCACATCCCGCCCCACCAGTCACGGGTCGCGGGCTCGGCGTAACACCAGTTCGACGAAGACACCGTGACATTCGTGGCCCCCGCCGCGTGCGCCCAGGCGAGAAGGTGCCGCCCGGCGTCGGGTTCGCCGCCGTTGGCACGCGCAGTGGTGAGGTACATCGTCCGCCATCGGTCGAGTCCCGGGAGCTCCGGATACCAGATGAAGCCGCTGTAATCGGCGTCACGCACCGCGACGACCCCACCCGGCCGGCAGACGCGGATCATCTCGCGCAGCGCCTGCACCGGGTCGCCCACGTGCTGCAGAACCTGGTGGGCGTGCACCACGTCGAAGGAGCCGGACGGGAGCGGGAGATCGTGCACGTCCCCGACCACCAGATCCATCGGGCCACCACCGCTTCGCTGGACCTCCGCGCGCGTGTGAGCCAGTGCGTCTTCAGTTCTCTCGACCGCTGTCAGCCGGCCGGGGGCGACCCGCTGCGCGAGATCGACCGTGATCGTGCCGGGCCCGCTGCCGATGTCGAGCACCGTCTGACCGGCCCGAAGATGCGGCACCAGATAGCCGGCGGAGTTCTCCACCGTGCGACTGCGGTGCGACCGGAGCACGCTCTCGGCATGCCCATGGGTGTAGGTGGCTCGAGGAGTCATGTCCGACGCTAACCCGGGTGTTCGCATTCCGAGAAGGGCGTCTTGAATTACGAGACAGAGGCAGCCCGGGCGAGAAGTAGCGACAGAGCCTCATCGGCTGTGTTCCCCGCCCGGACAGCCTCCGCCACACCCGCCGCAGCCGATTCGAAAGAGGTCTCCCCGAGTACCTTTTCGACCGCCGCACCGACATCACCCGGCGACGACACCACCTTCCCGGCACCCACCGATGCCACCCGGGCGGCGTTCATCGGCTTGTCCAGGCCGAAGGGCAGCAGCACCATCGGGACGCCCACCGCCAGGGACGAGAGCACTGTGCCGGCCCCGGCCGCACTGACCACCACATCGATCCCGCTGTCGAGCAGATCGCGCATGGGCACGAACCCGGCGACACGGACGCGGTCCTCAGCGAGCACCCGGTCGCCGAGGTCACCGGGGGTGTGCGGTGCGACCACGACGTTGACGTCGTACTCCAGCAGCGAGTCGAGTGCCGCGCCGAGCGCCTGCGGATCCTCCACGACGGTGCCGAGCGTGAGCAACACCGTCGGCCGGTCCTCCCTCCCGGAGAACGCCGGGCGCTGCCACGTCGGCCCCTCCCCCGCATGCGGCTCGGCCTGCACCGCGATGCGCTCGACCGGGTAGTGGTCAGCTGCGTCCAGCAGCACCTGGGGCCAGGGGTCCAGGTAGGCCAGCGGCTGCGTGCGCACCACTCCCTCCTGGGCGTAGCGCTTCACCGCAGCCTCCTCGATCCGGACGGCGAGCCCGGGGTACAGCGGCAGGCTCCCGCCGTGGACCGCCCAGGGAACACCGATCGCGGCGGCGGCGAGCGGACCGAGATGGTCGGCCATGTCGGCGACGACCAGGTCAGGGGCGAAGTCCTTCACGACGGCCAGGGCCTGGGCGGCGCCGAGATCCATCCGCGCGTCCACGAAGAAGTCGATCGGGGTGCTCGCGGTGTCGGCGTCCTCGTCCAGGGACACGTCGCGCACGTCCCGGCCGGACCGGCTGAACACCTCGGCCAGGTTCTCCTCGATGGACGGACCGGCCGCCAGCAAGGGCAGGGACGGCGCCTGCGCGGCCACCGACGGATGGGTCATCAGGGCCACGTCGTGACCGGCCCGCTGGGCCGCGCGGGCCAGAGGAAGCATCGGGAGCAGGTGCCCGTAGGCGGGGCAGCTGCTGATCAGAATGCGCATGGGAGCAAACTCCGGTCTCTGGAACTGATTCTGTTGATCAGAGTCAACTCTAGCCAAACTTCGGTACTTCCTAAAACGCCCAGGTCGACCCGCCCGAGCGGGTCCACCTAAGATCACCGGGTGGCCAAGGAACAACGCCCGGCGAACGGCGCGGGAAGGCGGGCGGAGTACGCCGAGCAGACGAAGCAGGCGATCCTCGAGGCCGGGCGCACGCTGTTCGCCGAACAGGGCTACTTCGCCACCAAGGTCGAGGAGATCGCCCGGACGGCCCGGGTCGCGCCGGCGACGGTCTACGCGGTCGGCGGAGGCAAGAGCGGGATTCTGCGCACGCTGATGGAGGCCGGCGTCGCCACCGAGGACGTCACCGAGATCCTGGCCCGGATCCAGACCGCTACGGACCCGCTGGAACTGCTGACGTTCCTGATCCGTTCAACCAGGATGATCTTCGAGACCTGGTCGCCCCTGATGCGACAGGTCGTCGCCGCTGCGCCCCAGGAGCCGTCGGTGCGCGACAGCCTGGAGATCGCCCATCGTTCCCTGCGCGGAGGCCTGGAACTCACGGCGCGGCGCCTGGACGGGCTCGGCGCCCTGCGCGTCACGATTCCTCAGGCCACCGATATTCTTTGGCTAAATCTCTGCAACACAGCATATTTCATCCGCACTGACGATCTCGGCTGGAGCCTGGACACGTCGGAGAAGTGGCTGAACGAGACCCTGCCGCCGCTACTGCTCAACCAGTGAATCCGCACGTGCGCCCGCCCCGTACCCACGGACAGGCAAGATCACGTCAGTAACCCCGATTCACACCTAAGATGACATCTTTCAATGTCATCTTTCTGAGGGGTCTTTTGAAACTCGGCGAACATCTGACCCTCATGACTCGCGAGGAAGACCCGACCCACAAGCCGGCCCTGGTGGTTCAAGGCGGTGGAATGCGCGGGATCTACTCGATCGGTGCACTGGCGGCGCTTGAGGACGCGGGTCTGCGGGATGCGTTCTCGGTGGTCGTCGGCAGCAGTGCCGGGGCGATCAACAGTGCGTATTTTCTTGCCGGGCAAGCCAATGACGGCCTGCACATCTACCTTGATCACCTGTGCACCAAACGGTTCATCAACACCCGTCGGCTGTGGCGGGTGGTGGACGTCGACTACCTGATCGACGACGTGATGCGTACCCGGATGCCCCTGGACTTCGAGGCCCTGAAGGCAGCTTCCGCCGATCTGCACATCGTGCTCACCGACGCCGAGACCGGTGAGGCCCATGTCGTGAACACGGACGACGGACACGATCTGCACGAGGTGTTGCGGGCCACCGCCGCCCTGCCCGCTCTCTACAACAAGCGAGTCCTCGTCGGGAACCGCCGCTACATCGACGGTGGCATCGTCGCCCCCGTCCCCGTCGATCAGGCCTTCGCCGCCGGGGCCACCCGAGCCCTCGTGGTCATGACCAGGTCGTTCGACTTCCAGCAGAACGACCTGAGCACCCTCATGCGCAAGCTGGGCGTACTGCTGGCCCGGGGTCAGGCACCGTTCGTGAAGGAGAACATCAGCCGGCCCAGCGAGCCGTACGCCCAGTTGCTCGCCCGGCTGAAGGTCGAGAAGTCGCTGGCGTGGCGCTCGACGTGGACCGTTGCGCCGGAAGCCATTCCGGTCGACCGGACCAAGACCGACTCGGGCGTGCTGCGGCACACGGCCGAGCTGGGGCGAGCCGACATGGTGGCGATGCTCCAGGAGGAGTACCGGCCGGTGACCACGCATTGAGCCGCTGATTCCGGTGCGCTTCACCGACCGGAGCCTCTTTGGCCGACCCTTCGGCGGCTCTGAGCGGGGCCGGCCCCGCTCAGAGCCGGCCCAGGGTTCGATGACCCGCCGGCTCGTGGTTGTTCGGGTCTGGCCGACCATGTTTATGGACGTTGTTGAGCCTTGATCTCCTGGATCGCCGACAGTGCGCGCACGGCTTGGATGAGGCCTGCCGGGTCTCCGCCTTCTTCCACGAGCCGGTCGACCTCATGCAGGTCGGCCAGGATCCGTTTCTCGTTGGTCACCCACTGCCCCTTGGAAGCCGCTATTGCATGGGCGTATTCGGTGAGCGCCACGGCAATGAGGCCGAGGGCCTGGACGGTGCGGCCCTGTGCGGCGTGGTTGTTCTCGGCATAGTCCAGATGCATATCGGCACGGCTGCACCACGTGCCCCGGGCCGCGTGGCGCAGAGCCTCGGGGTAGACCGCGACCTCGGGCAGGCTGCCACGTAACACCTTGTTGATCGCCAACTCGGCCACGACCAGATACGTCGGGATTCCGGCGAGGTGGAACATGAGTGGCTCAATGTCGAACTCGCCGCGCTGCGCCCGGGCCAGCTGGGCCTCCACGACTTCCAGTTCGCGGTAATGAATGTCGACCCGCCGGCCCTCGATGCGCAGCCAGACGCCACCGTTGAAGACCCCACCGCCCCAGCCACCGACCTCGGAAGCCTCACCCTCCCAGCCAATATCACGCAGCCCCTGAGGATCGAACCGACCTCGGTAGTAGATGCCCAGATCCCAGTCGCTGTCAGGACGGGCCGTGCCCTGGGCGCGCGAGCCGCCGAGCGTCACCGCCTCGACCCCCGGCAGAACCACGAGCTGATCTGCGATCCGATACACGAAGGCGTCATCACTCATGGATCCATGGTGACACGTTTCTGGTGGCGGTTTTTCACGACATCCAGCGATGCAATTATCGCTCTCCGACCGGACGGCCTCGGAGTATGAAACCACGCCCACATGCCGTAGCATTCGGACAAATGTTCGAACCGACGGTGCGGGGGCGCGGTCATGCAGAAGAGCGTGTTATCAGTCTGGCCCCAGGTGAACCTGGCGGCCATGCCACCTCTCGACCTCTTCCAGGAAGTTGAAAAATTCTCCTGGACATCATCTTCCGAGAAGCATTGCCTGGGCGCGACCACCGCAGCCGAGCGCGTGAAGCGGTACCTCGACGCCGTCCAGGCTCAATCCCTGGCCCGGGCCGCGGCCTTGGCGGCGCAGGCCCAGACCGTCCCGCCCGGTGCAACGTTCGACCCGATCGACGGTATCGATGCGGTCGCTGCCGAAAGCTGCCTGGCGCTAAATATTACGCGGGGTGTCGCCACGCACCAGGTCGTCAACTCGATCGAGATCTGCCAAGACCTGCCGGCCATCTGGCGGCTTGTGTACGACGGGAAGTTCGACTGGCGCGCTGCGGTTTCGGTGAACACGCAGATGCGTAACCGTCTGAAGCCCGGCAGCCCGGCCTGGGAAGCCGTGCAGAAGGCCCTGGCCCAGCAGCTGCCGGGCAAGAATCAGCGCCAGGCCATCGATGCCGCCAAGCGGGAGATCCAGAAGGTCGATCTCAACGCCGCCCGCAATCGCTACGAGGAGGCGGTGAAAGAGAGCTGCGTCTACGCATACCCGCTGGCCGACGGCATGGGTGGGCTGACCGTCAAGCTGCGTGCCGACAAGGTCATGCTCATCAACTCCATGCTCGACGCCCTGGCCGACAGTTGCCGTGACGCCTTGCAGCGAGCCGGTGTTCCCGACGCACGAAGCCATCAGGAACGCCGGGCAGACGCCTTGGTGGCCCTGTTCCAGGCCGTCCACGACCAGAACCCGCTCCCCTACCTCTCGGAACCCCGATCCACGAGCGACGCCTTCAGCCGCCAGGCCGCGCCCTTCACCGAGGGTTGCATCCTGGGCTGGTGGCAGACTCCGCACACTCCCCGCCAGCAGGGCCGAAAGCCGCATCTGGTCGTCACCATCAGCGCCGACACTCTGCTCGGCACCGACGACCTACCGGGAGACCTGCAACGCTTCGGCGCCGTCCCGGCCGACCTGGCGCGCGAGATCGCCCGCCAGGCAGGCCAGGTCACCGTCATCCCGGTCGGCACACCCCAGCACGGTCCCGGCGATCAGGCGAGCTGCACCGAACCCTCGACACGCTACAAGCCCCGCCAGAAGGTCATCGACCAGGTACTCGGCCGGTTCCAGCACTGCGTGCACCCGGGTTGCAGTCGCGACGCCGTGCAGTGCGACATCGACCACGCGATCCCGTTCGCCGAGGGCGGCGAATCGTGCCCCTGTAACTTGGTGCCGTTGTGCCGCTTCCACCACCGCCTCAAGACGCACGGAGGCTGGAAGATGCGCCTCACCCGCCCCGACGAGCCGTACCCGACCGGCAGCATCGAGTGGAAGAGCCGGCTGGGCCAGCATCACGTCGAGGAGCCGCCATCCATGCCCGGCGTCCCTGACCGCGCAACCCGTGACCGGATCCGTGAGGAGGAGTGGCAGAGCGAACTGCGACGGGTCGACCCGGGCAACCGCACCGTGCCCGCCGAACCCGAGGTGCGTTTCGGAGAACCGCCCTTCTGATGCGGGGAGGAGCCCTCTCGCCTACGCCCTCAGAGCGCGTTCCCGATGATGACCAGCTCGATACAAGTCATCATGACGGTGAGACTGATCCAGACCACCGGGAGACGGGCGAAGTCCTGCCTGAGCCGGGACGCCGCTCGAACAGCCATAGCAGCACGCTGACGAGCACCGTGATCCCGAGCAGAAGAATGGGCCCGGTCAGCACAGCCTCGGTGCGGCCGGCCCAGCGGTCAGGCCCATCCGCCTTGTAGTGGACAACGATGCCACCGTCAGGAAGGTGAGACCAGGCGAGAGCCGCGACAAGCAGCTGCACAACCAGTCCGATGCCGGTCACGATCCATACCCGGCGCAGGGCGGTACCAAGCTCAGACACCCTTCAGTATCTCCGCCCCGCTCCCCGCTGTCACCCCTGGATAACCATTGGGAGAGAGCATTCATGGCTACCTGACCAATCTTGCACAGCCACCACCGGTATCCCACATTTGTCAAAACTCTCGACGCCCGCGGCTAGTTCGGTAGCCTGCCGCCCAACCGCAGCTGAAGAAGCCATCGAGAATCCGAACGGGCAGGCGTGAGCACATACCAGTACTACGACTTCGTAGCGATCGACTAACCCTTGACGTCGGCAGAACAGGCTGCACTGCGGGAGATCTCGATGCGAGCGACGATTACGTCCAGCGGTTGCGTCAATGCCTACGACTGGGGCCGATCTCAAGGCAGACCCCCGGCAGATGGTCGAGAAGTACTTCGACGCGTTCCTCTACACCGCCAACTGGGGCACCCGGCAACTGATACTCCGTTTCCCCAAGAAGCTACTAAGCCTCGAAACAACCGAACAGTACTGCTACTTCGATGACATCAAAGCCTGAACCAAAGCGAGCTACACCCTCGTCGGCCTGACCTACTCGGCCGAGAACTTCGACGACGATGCCGAGCGGGAAGACCAGTACGAAGGCGAGGGCCAGCTCAGCATCATGGCGCCCGTCCGCTCAGAGGTTATGGAGGGCGACTACGGCTGCTGTACCTGGGCTGGCTGCTGGCGGCCGACAGCGGGTTGCTCGATGACGACGAACTGGAACCCCCGGCGCCCGCAAGCCTGGCGCACCTGTCCGACCCGTCGCAGACCGTCGCCGGATTCCTCAACCTCGATCCGTATCTAATCGCGGCCGCCGCCGAGAACAGCACAGCGTTCCCCCACGCTGCGGACAGCGATCGCACCGTCAGCGATCTGCTGATGCGTGCCGCCCAGTTGCGCAGCCAGGCGGGCTGAACTTCACCTGCTTTTGGACGTCGTTGAGCTTCGATCTGTCGGGTCGCCAACAGATCGGCACGGCTTAAACGAGGTGCCCCGGACACTCCGCCCTCCAGGAGATGTCGCGCTGCCCAAAGGTGCCGCCAACGTCGCTGACAACGGAAAATCCGATCTCGTAGCGAATGACGCCCAACCCATAGTGTCGAATGATGACCTTTCGGTAGTTTTGCCGGTGGGCCGACGTGGGGAGAGGCAACGTGAGCAAGCTCGACGACAGCATTCAGGCGGTAGACGCAGTCCGGCAGCACTTCAACAGCGCCCTTGGGCAGTTGCAGGCCGCAATCTCCGAGATCGAGGAGGGTGCTGCGGCTGGCGAAGCTCTGGGAGTGGAGGGCATCGTCGAGTTGTTCAGCCAGGCCAAGCAAGGGCTCGAGGCAATTACACAGGCCACTGAGGGAATCGACGAACAGCTGGACGCAGTGGTGGCGGTGCTGGAGGCCGGCAAGGGTTGAAGGACGGACGGCTCCGTCGACCTGCCGGCCAAGCTGAGTAAACCACCAGAGCCGCGGCAGCCCGCCGAGGAGAGCCGACTCGAGGACGATATTGCGTTCGCTGGCTGGTCAGAGGAAGACTTGCGGATCACGCGAGAAGCAGGCTGGGCACCAGACACTCCGGAAAAACTGACTGAGCAGCGTGAAACCGCGAAGGATCCACGTCTGAGCTGGAAGAACAGCCGTCCAGCGGCAATCGCGTCCGGAGCCTTGGTTTACGAAGTAGCCTCAAACGCCCTACCCGGTCTCCCCGGCTGGGCCTGGGGAATCATTGGAGGCACTTTGGTGGCCTCAGATGCGTTCAAAGCAATCAGAACCTGGTGGCGAGGAGAAGGTCCAGATGCACATTGACCCTGCGGCAGAAGACCTCGGGCGTGAGGCCGTACGTACGGCCATTGCCCAGGACAAGGACGGTCTGCTTGCAGCTCTCGAGCAAATCGCCCAAGCCGAGACCCCCGTCCAGGAAGCAGTTCTTCCCATCTACGGTGCGGTGGGCCGGTCTGCACTAATGCGCATCTATAAGGATGGTCCTCCGAACCAGCAGCAGAACCTCGACATGGCCCGCCGGATCAAGGAGAAGGAAGACTGGACGCCGCTGGAGGTTCGCGAGCTCTGGGAGATCATCGAAGGGCTATCTACCGATGATCACGCTCCCCAGGTGCCGGCTGACCGCTTTGCCGTAGCGATTTTCGTAGTCGTGGGTTACCTGCTCTCTCATTACGTGGGGAACACGGGGTTCACTACGTTCTATGAATACCTGGATGACATCTTGAACGAACTAGTAACGCAACAAAGCTGAAATACAAAACCTTGCGAGGGCACATCGCGGGTCTGAATTCGCCCAGGTCCAGTGCCCGACATGAGCTTCGAGAGACGTGAACGGCCACCGAACCCAGACTCGCCAGCGGATGCATTCTCTCGGGAATCCGTCCGTTAGGAGTACGTCAGGCTGAGATCGAGACCTGGCCGGCACAGGTGAAGGACGAGCGGCTCTACCAAGTCTCCGACCTCTTTGGACGATCACGTGACGCATCGGCAGACCGGCGAGGAGAGCCGATTCGAAGATGACATCTCCCTCGCGGGCTAGGCCAAGGAAGACCTGCGCATCGCCAAAGAGGTGAGCGCCCCACCGGTCAGGGATTCACAACAAGAACCACAGAAGTAAGAGACAGTGACACAGCTTCCGAAAAGGCGGACAGCGGAAAAACGTGGCGATCGTCACGGAAGCCGCCGTCTACGAGTAAGCGTCGAGTGTTTCCTGCAGTTCTAGTGTGAGTCTGCGGAACCGAGGGAACAGGAATAATGGCCTTTGACGTCTTTCAAGGTGGCCAGAACATGGTGGCGAGGAGAGGGCTCTTCAGATGCACGTTGATCCGGCAGCGGAAGACCTGGTCCGAGAAGCCGTGCGCATGGCCATCGCTCAGGACAATGACGGGTCCCTCGCCGCGCTTGACGCCATCAGCGCAGCCAATCTCGCACTTATGGATAGAGTCATGCCCATCGAGTCGTGGCCACTTGCCGGGCCCTGGATATCTATAACCATCGCATGAACCTTCTCGTCCCAGTTTATGGTTAATCCACATTTCAGCGATAACGACGAATCGCGATGGTCCGTATATTTACTTAATGGGCTGCGTGACCTCGCCGACCAGGCCGTCGGCACAAGAATCAGACATATGAGCCTGGCCTATCGCTCTCGATTGAGTGAGACGAGGGTCCTCGCGGCTACCGTCTCTTCGGCCTTCAGAAAAGCTCCGACTAGATCAATGATTTCGCGATCCTCCCGTTGCGCTGCGTAGTGAAGCATCACTTGCGCAGCATCTTCGAGCCCTTCACGCCGGCAGGCCACAATCACCGTGACCACCTCGCGAGGTTTCCAGTAGCGCCCGATGTCTCGCAGGACGCCCGCCGCGTCGCCATCCTGGCGGGCATCCAATCGCGCCCGCAGTTCAGGCAAACCGTCCCAAGACCCTTGCCGGTCCCCCTCCGGCGGGGGGACCGGCAACACGGCCTGCTCCTGACCAGCAAGGACAGCCCTGGGAGCCGGCCTTACCTCAGTGGACAGATCACCCAAGTTCCAAGGCCGTAGACACTGGGTGCACTTATCAGGAGAGGTGGCGTGAAGTGCCGCCCAAGTAGCAAGTTCCAGCAGGTCAGCGAGCTGCGGCAGCTTCCGGCCGTCCCCCCGGGATATTGCTAGCTGGTGGAAAGACTTGATCAGAGCTTCATCCGGGCGCTTCTGCGAACCACGCAACAGGTTCGAGAACGAAGTCTTCTCCACCCTGCAGAGCTCAGCCATCTCCCGCTGGGTGAACTTGGAACTCAGAGAACTGTCGAGCTTTCCCAGCTCCTGACAGAGCTTGGCCAGCGGCGTGCCCGGAGGCACCTTGATGGGTGCACGCTCTCCTCGACGGGGCATAGCTGACTCCCTCTCATAACACAGCTATCGGCTAGACCTCATATGAAGTCCGGCGCCCCGTGCGGGCATCCTCTCTCATTTCTTCCTTCTGGTCACCAAAATCGTGTCCACAAAATCGGCCCAATCGGATGGACAGCAAAAGTTCCCAAGACCGCCACCGACGGGTAATACTCGAAAGCAGCAGCGGGACGCCGCATGGCGTCTTCGCATCCGTGACCTAGCGATTGGTGCGTGTCCAGAGGCTTTGGGCCCGGCTTATTCGCTTTTAGGGGAAGGTGAAGGATGTCAGCGTCTCTGCCCGACTGGACCGATTCGAAGCTCGGTACGAAAAAGAGGGCCGCTCTATGGCTGCTCCAGGTGGTTGGTGAGGGCAACATTTTCACCAAGAGTGCGCTTCGGGACGCGTTCCCGGAGACCACCCAGATCGATCGCCGTATGCGTGACCTTCGAGCGCACGGATGGAAGATCGATACCAACCGCGAGGACATCAGCCTGGACGCTAACCAGCAGCGATTCATTCAGCAGGGTGAGGCTGTCTGGGAGCCTGGCAAGGGAACCCCATCCGGCGCTGGAGCCGGCGCGATCGGCCCCGCCCAGCGCCGCGAACTGCTGGTGCAAGATGGCCACAAGTGTCGGAGCTGTGGAATCAGCCCTGGGGAAACGTACGCCGACACGGACATCACATCACAGCTCGACATTGCCCGGCGAACGGTGCGTCAGCCCGATGGGGAAGACAAGGTGCAGCTCATCGTGGAGTGCAACCGCTGCCGAGTTGGCAATTCCAAGCTCAAGGCTGACGTCGGCGAAGTCATTGATCGGGCAGCCAAGCTGCCGGCCATCGAGAAGAAGATGCTGTCCTCCTGGATCGACCAGGACACCAGGACTTTTAGCGACGTGGAACAGTTGTGGGCTGATTACCGAACGTTGCCCGCCGAGGCTCGCGACCTCGTGCGCCAGAAAGTTCTCTGAACCTCACCAGCACCAGCTCTGCAGGCCACAGCTAGGTCATCTCATGCCGAACCCCGGCCCTAGCGCTCGAGATCCCAAGGACAGACGTTGAGCACTGACTTCGGCACTCCCCCCAATGCAGGGCAGATACGCGGCCTCGTTGAGGAACGTCTCACGGAAGCCACTGGAGCGAACGGGGTGCCCGAAACCCTGAAGGTCGAGTTTCGAGGGCAGCCCTTAAACGTTCAGGTCATCGACATGCCTGTCGCCCGCTTGTACTACAACCCGGGCACGCACCGAATCCGCGCCCAGCGCAGTCATGACCTAGGTAAGGACGCGCTTCTGAACCAGGACCCCTGGCAGGAAGAAAGCCAGGAGTACCTGCATTATCTCCTCTCGAGGCTGCCGGCCGATCCGTCCAAAACTGACCCCAAGTTCGACGAGCTGGTCACGAGCCTGAGCGACTACGCCCAGCTCGAGCCGGGTCTCATCACTCGCGACGGCATCCTCGTCAATGGCAACACCCGCCGGGCGGCCCTGAAGGATCTTGGAAAGCAGTTCATCCGCGTCGGGGTCCTTCCTGCTTCGACGACGTGGGAAGACATTCACACGGTCGAACTCACGCTGCAGCTCCGGCAGGACCACCGGCGTGACTACTCATACATCAACCATCTACTGGCGGTCGATGAGCAGATGACACTGGGGCGAGGCCTGCCCGAGATCGCTCGCACTTTCCACACCACGAGCCCGGCTCTGGAGCGTGACGTCTGGATTCTGGGTAGCCTGCTCGACCTCATTCGCCGAAGTACTAACGGCGAGTTCTCCCTTCGGCTCATGGATTTCGAGGACCACAAGGAGAAGCTCTTCGAGCTCTACCGGTCGGTGAAGAACGAGCGCAACAAGGAGAAGGCCGACCTCCTCAAGGAGGCCCGGCTGGCCGCCATTGCTCTCGAGTTCGCTAAGACCGACGTGCGTTTCATCGAATCTGACTTCCAAGATCGCTTTCTCAACCAGCGCCTTCCCGACAGCTTCAAGCAACAGACCTCTTCCACGGCGGCCCCCCGGACTATTCCTGGGCTCAACCGTGCTGCACCTACCTCGGCTCCACAGGTCAGCGCCGCTAGAGCGCTCACGGACGCTGTGCTGAAAGTTAGGGCCGTCGAAGTTGCCGGCGAAAAGGCCAATCTGGAGCAGCTTGCAGAGGCCGCGAAGTCCAAGGAAGAACTGCTGGCTGCCTTCGATGAGGCAATCGAGTTCGCCGGCAAGGACTCCCGGATGCGCAAGAAACGCCAGGCTGCGCCCGATCGCGTTGTCGATGCTTGCAAGGATCTCGATCAGTGCGTCACCGACCTCGTAATTGCGCGTGGTAACGGCAGTCTCGACGAGGAAGCCTTCGATGACGCCCTCGTGAAGCTGCAAGCCACCCTTCGTAAGGTCGCGGTCGAGGCAAACAAGAGCATCGATCTTCCCGGCGATGGGCTCGTGTGGCTGAACGAGGCGGTGTCTCAAGAATGACATCCACCGAATCGCAGGATTCATCACTGTCCCTGACTTTCGATGTGACGCGAACGCGCGTGGTTCTGCGGGCGGCGACAGACTTCCGCGATCAGTTTGCCGGGCTGGTGGGGCATATCTCCCCCGGAGCTCAAAGCGGACCGCTGACGGCAGAGATAGGTCTAGACGAGTTTCTCGCCGCAGTGGGCGAGCTGGCCACCTGGCCCGATGCGGCGGTGGTGTGGGAGGAAGCTCTTGCCAATCTAGTTACCAGTGTCCTCGATGACGCTGACACAGCTGAGCAGAGACTGACGGGCTCGGCGCAACTGACTGCTATTGGCGCCCCCTCCGCGAGCAACGTGATCGACCTGCTGGGCGCCAGCTGGGCTGCTGACCTCACCAACTTCCAGCGCCGTGATGTCGCGGCTCTGCTCGGGATGCGCCACGGGGCAAACTTCAGTGTTCCGGGTGCCGGTAAGACGCGGGTCGCTCTCGCCATCTTCGCAGCCATGCGCACGCGCGGTGAGGCCCAGCGCCTGCTCGTCATTTGCCCAAAATCTGCCTACGAATCATGGCAGTTCGAAGCGGGAGCTTGTTTTGACAAGCCTCTGCGCACGTCGATCATGAGTGGCGCCCCTGATCCCATGGCGGAAGTCGTTGTAGTCAACTACGAACGCCTCGCGCGTTCGGTCCCGAACTTGTCGGCTTGGCTGAGAACAGCATCTTCAATGATCATCTTGGATGAAGCTCATCGTATGAAGCTCGGGTCAAGTGGCGCCTACGGAGCCGCCTGCCTAGCCCTTGGTCCGCTGGCGAATCGGAGGCTCATCCTCACAGGCACACCAGCGCCAAACGGCGCGCGCGACTTGGAAAGCTTGCTCTCCTTCGTCTGGCCCGGTCATGGTAAGCGAGTAGTCACCGATGCGGTTGGCGGCGGCAACCTCGCATACGCGAGTTCTGTGTTGCGCCCGTTGTTCACCCGTACCACCAAGACAGAGCTAGGGCTTCCTCCCGTAACTACGAAGATCCGTTACGTCGATCTTCCAGACCTGCACCGTGAGATCTACGAAGCCCTGAAAGGCAACCCTGGCGCTCGCGCTGGAGATCTGGATGCTCTCGGCAAGGCTATGCTCCGGATGCTCATGGCAGCCACGAGCCCCGCACTGCTGGCAGAAGGCACAACCCGCTACGAGCCCCTTGCCTATCAGGTGCCTCCTCTAGAAGCTTCGCCTCACGATTCCCTGAACACCTTGCTGAAAAATCTTCCTCAGCATGAGCTTTCACCCAAGTACACAGAAGCTGTAAAGATTGTCGCCGAAAACGTGGCCGACAAGCGCAAGACTATTGTGTGGAGCACTTTCGTTCGGAGCATTATGACTCTTGAGCGGCTACTCGAACCGTTCAGCCCCGCAGTCGTTCACGGTGGCAGTAAGGATCGCGATGATCAGATCAGGCGCTTCCGGGAGGACCCACAATGCTTCGTACTCATCTCGAACCCCGCGACCCTCGGCGAAGGAATCAGCCTTCACCATGACTGTCATGACGCCGTCTATGTCGACAGGGATTTCATGGCCGGCCGTTTCCTTCAGAGCCTCGATCGTATTCATCGTCTTGGTCTTGCCCCTAATACCGAGACACGAGTGACCGTGCTGGCTGCCCGCAACACTGTTGACGAGATCGTTGCTCATCGACTGGAGGAGAAACTGGAGTTCATGGGTGGAATCCTGGACGACCCCGCCGTTCGGCAACTAGGCGACCTTCAGGAAGATGAGACGCTGAGCGCCGGCGGCATGGATACCGCCGACATTTATGCTCTCCTCGCCCATCTCCGCGAGAAGGAATAATCCGCCGATACCTACTTACTAGCTGATCCGTCCGCGCTGCTTCTTCTCTGCGAACGCCGCATGGCGATTATGGTCTTCCTGCCCCTGGAAAGCCTTCCACTTCCCAATGCGGTAGGCCTTCGTGCGCCCACTCCCACGTTCCTCAACCTCAAAGTCCCGCTTGAGTAGCTCGATCCGCCTCACAACCTCAGGCTCTTCGAGCTTCTCACCGAGAGACTTTGAGAGCTTCCCAGCGGTCAGCCAATCCCCACCATCACGAAGGAGGCGATACACCTCATCATGCATCTTGCGTTCAGCCGGAGCTCGCTTCGCGGCTGACTCTTTACGAAGGGCTCGTGCAATGGAGCCGCCTACGGCGTGAGCCACCGGCGGAGGGAAAGCATTGCCAATCTGACGATACTGGCTAGTCTTCTTACCTAGAATTTCCCAATTCTCATACAACGCACCATCCCATCCCTGAAGCTTCTTGACCATGTCTACGGTCAGTTTGGGCCCGCGATTGAGTGGGCCTGGACGCCAGTCAGCATCAGGCGCATCATTTGCAAGACCATGGGCATCAATCCACATTGCTTCCCATGCGAGCTTGGCACGAGTAGGACCAAGGTCAGCCCCACCATGCTTCTTACTTCCACCTACGATAGTCGGCGCAATCTTGGCTGCTCGCTCGAGAAATTTTTCCTGGAAGTCTGCTCGCAGAAACTGCATATCCGAGGCCAAAGTTGTGGCCACGGTCTTAGCGGTTGTTTTTGGTTCAGGCCATTCGAAGTAATCAACATACTCTTTTTTCAGTGCTACGAGAACCATACGAGGACGAAGCTGGGGCACATCAAATCCGTGGGCCTCGAGCAGCTGCCATTCAGCCGTGTAGCCCATCGAGTCAAACTGATCAACTACAGCCTGACGATAGCCGCCGAAGCGAGCATCTCTCAAACCTTTAACATTCTCTAGCAAGACGGCCTCTGGCTGCATTCTTCCAGCCGCATCAACCGCCCATGCAAAGAGATCGCGTTCGTCCGCGGAACCCAGCTGCTTACCAGCCTGACTAAACGGGGGGCACGGAACGCCACCGGCTAGGAGAGCAGTCCCACCGTAATTCTTGGGGTCCCACAGCTCCTTATTTGCAACATCGCCTACACGAACCGTCTTCTCCGGATCAATGTCCAGATTTGCAAAGTTGTGTTTGAGCGTGTTCGCCGCATGCTCGTCGAGCTCAACAGCCAACTTGTGCCGGAACTCAGCCAGGTGCAACCCCAGCGACTGGCCGCCCGCGCCCGCGCAGATCTCCACAACATCCAGATCCATCGCTCAAGCTCCTCAACATCGCGCTCGGCTTCGCCGACAGTCCAAACCACCGAAGTATGGCGCATCCACACCACTGCCACGGTCGCCTCCGTGCCTCCCGGAGCGTGACACTCACCGCACTAGTGAGTCGAACATTTGTACGAAAATCAAGACAACTCGCGGTCCCGAGACCAACATGTTGCCTGCCAGGACTTTCGCCCAGCCGAGACCTGTCGGCGATCAGCGTCCGTCCTGCCAACTGGCTACCGATATCGTCACGCTGTGGCTACAGAAGGTGCTCCATTGAGGGACCACGCAGCGACGGTGGATCGACGGCTGGTACCTACAAGCGCTGGGCGTTCTCGCAACCTTGCGGCTGTCCGCCGAACCAACACGAAGCCTGAGGTCGCAGTGCGCTCAGCGCTGCATCGACGAGGCTACCGTTTCCGCAAAGATCTTCGTCTTGATCTTCCGGGCGGTCGGGCTCGTCCCGACGTCGTCTTCACCCGGGCCAAGGTCGCCGTCTTCATTGACGGCTGCTTCTGGCATGTCTGTCCTATCCATGGGCGTGAACCCACCAGCAACGAGTGGTACTGGACACCGAAGCTGCGAAAGAACGTCGCTCGCGATCAGAAGACGAACGACCTCCTCACCTCGTCCGGTTGGATCGTCGTACGCATCTGGGAACATGAAGCACTACCTGAGGCAATTGAAGCCGTTGAGATTGCCCTTAAGAAGGGTGCATAGTGAAGCTATTGGCATCAATCGACCAAATTGAAGATCCTGAAATTGCTGCGGTCCGCGATCGCCTTTATCAACTTGATCCTACAGGAGAACGCATCGCCCGTGTCATCCGAGATACCTATGATCAGCTATACGACGGACAACGCACCGGTCACTGGCACTTCTCGCAGCTCAGCAAGACCGAGAAGACGCATATGGGCACCCTTATCGAGATAAATCTGCAGCGCGAGTTCAAATTTGATGACGGTGATGCCACCGACTACCGGATTGCTGGCGTCCAAGTCGATTGCAAGTATTCAATGCGTCCAGGAGGTTGGGCTTTGCCTCCCGAAATCATCAACCACCTTGCGCTACTCATATGGGCCAATGATGACACTGCCACCTGGACCGCTGGACTCGTTCGGGTCGATGGAAAAATTATGAACCTGGCGCTCAATAGGGACAGAAAAGGAACGCTTTCCGCGCTGGGCAGGACAAAAATCATGAGGCTGTGGCCTGATCATGGACGGCTCGCTCCCAATCTCTTTATATCACTAGATCCCGCAACACGAGCTAGCATATTCAATGCTCAGGAAAATGGTCAGCCTTCGAGTGGGCAGGCACGCGTTAATGAACTATTCCGCCGTGTCCAACAGCGGATCATTCGCCGTGCAGAAATTGCGACGGTGGCCCAGCAAGAAGATTTCATGAAACGTGCCCGCGAGAACGGTGGTGCGCGCTCAAAGCTCCGTCCAGAAGGCATCCTGATTCTTGGCCATATGGAAAACGAGCCGGTCATCGCCGACCAACTTGGGCTTCCTGCCCCAAAAAGCGGAGAGTTGATTTCTGTTCGAGTTAAGCCAACTGACCAATCATCTGATGATAAAATGGCCGCCATTGGAACAAGTTTTTGGACTATCGCCAAAACTACTGATTCTATACAGGAGGCGCCTTCCGTGCCAAAGAAGAGCGCCCAAGCGGCTATTAATATGCTTCGCGCTCATGATGAGATGAATCAGAAATAGTTGCGACTTTAATACCGTTGTTGGAGGGGCCGACACGACGCGCGGACCCTCCAACAACACGTCAGCTGCTTGGTCGATCAAACTCGTTGTTCCGCACACCTGCCAAGAAGGCGTCCCACTTCATAGCGCTCGTGAAAACAACGGACCCAGGCTCGTCGCTCTCACGCATCGCGATCCTACCGTCAGAAAGAAAAGCGACCTCAACGCATGCGCCCTGACCGTTGCTCCTGCTGCTCTTCCGCCATGCAGCATCTTCAAATATTTCACTCATCCCGAAACCTCCTCGCAGCTTGTCTCATCAGTTCTGCCGATGCCAAGTCGTCCAGGCATGATCCCCAAAGCCCCTCCCAGACAGCGTTATACCGCGAAAGTTCAGCTGGTCTATCGAGATACAACGCCCCCGTAAGCGATTCAATATATACAGTCGTTGGTTCACTGTCGTGTCCATCTAAAGTCTTCGGAAATCCAAGCGTAATGAACGATCCAGAATGCAGTCCGGTATGCAAACCAGCGTCAAATGGCATGACGCGAACTTGAACATGCTCCAACTGCGCGAGTTTCAGCAGGTGCTCAACCTGTCCGTGCATCGTTTCAGCTCCACCAACCGGCGAGCGCAGCACGGCTTCTCCAATGACCGCTTGGAAGCGCGGGGGCGCGGTCGCACGCGTTAACAGTGCTCCCCGGCCAGTGCGCACACCGACGCGTCGAGCAATCTCGGTGGGTCCCACCTCTGGATTATCGGACTCGATGATGGCTTGAGCATACGGCCTCGTTTGCAAAAGACCAGGCACGAGATTTTCCTCGTACCAGCGAAATTCGGACGCAGACTCCTCAAGTCCGATGTACACATCAAAGTATTCGGGAATGACATCCCCGTAGCTATGCCACCATCCACGCGACTTCGTCTCTTTGGCAAGAGCCGTGAGCACACCGGTCATCTCGACGTTGGCTCCGTAGACCCGGCACATCAGCTCGGCATCATGACTGCGCAGCGACGACTTCCCTGTCTCGATGCGCCAGATCTTGCCTTCCGACCATTCCAGTTCCTTGGCCACGGCCCGAACCGTCATGCGAGCCTGCCCTCGCAGATCGCGCATGTATCTGCCGAGCTGGCGTCGCGGAACGGTCGACCCCGTGATCTCGGTCTGCACCTCATCCCCCCTCGGTCCGGAGCAGGCCTCACACCTGAAGCAGAAGGCATCGGCCAGTTCACCTAAAAGACCATCCCCCGCAAACTTTTGGCATGCCCGCGAGCATGAGTACAAGATTGCACACCGTTTGGGATTTTGCCAAATCTAGGATTCGACCGCTCCGGCCCTCCACCGGATCGGCAGACCGGTCAGCTCGCTGATGTCGCTCAGGTCGGCCGGCTTCACCTGGGGCAGCCATCGCCTGCGCCCGCTTCTACTGAGGACGTAGACCGGATCTCCCCCCAGGTTCCGGTCCATGAGTTCATCGGCCTGGGCCACCGGCAGAGTCCACGAGCTCACCAGGTTACGGACGGCAATGACCTCGGCCGTCACAGTCGTCTTGAGGCGGTACCGCCGATAGCCGAAGTAGGCACTCAAGTACAAGGTAGTGAGGAAAGGCGACCAGCTCAGGTAGATCCCGATCAGGACCATGAGAGCCACGTACACCGTCAGACCCGCCAGGAACAAGGCGACTGTGTAGCGACGTGACATGGTGGACCGCGGCTCCGGGACCGGATAGACGAGCTGCTTCACGTCGATCCACCGTGACCGCGCTGGGTGAGCCGAGATCCGGCCCGGTCGACACCCGAAGCCACCGACAGCTGCGGCGAAACGACAGCGTACAAGCCGTTTTGCCGCTGCTGAGCAGCAAGAAGAACCTCCACGTCGATCACCGGCCCATGATCACCCGACCTCCGAATGCTCGCATTTCGAGCAGCGATGTCACGCGGTGAACGTGTCCGGATCACTGTTCTGGAGCGAACCTTCCACCGGAAATGGAAGACTTTGCCGCGTCCATTTAAAAGGCTTAACCCACCAAACTTTCAAGACTTCAGTGAGCCCAAATAGCATCTTGCGCACCGTTCGGGTTTTTGCCAATCTTGGTCGCGGCGGATCACCCGGAAGCAAGCCGAGGGGCCCGATCCGCCGGGTGCAGTCATCGGGGAGCACGCTCGAAGACGGGGGTTTGGGGCAGTGCCCGGCACCCTCCTGGTGGCCCGGAGCCCGCACCTCCAGGCCACCAGGGTCCCTCTCATGATCGCCGGGTCTCTCGCCATGCGAACCCCTCCTTCCCAGGCGAGGGACCCGGCTCAGCACACGGGGAAGTAGGCACGCAGCGATGTCATTTGACGCGCCCTGGATCGGGTGGCTGGAAATAGACCTGGGCAACGGCCTCGGAGTCTCTGTTGCGACCGTCGACGTCAACGTCCGGCGCGACATGGTGATCTTCTACATCGGCAACCGGAACATCGCGGTCATCGATCGGCAGCAACTGCAGCGCTGGCTCGTCCACCCCCATAACGACCTGCTCCAGGACGACGTCGTGTTCCTGACCCTGGCCGGCGAGCTCTGCCTCAGCGTCGACGCCTCAGTTCCTTACATAGTGCCGAAAGACGCCGCCCGGGAACTTCTTCAACTCGTCTGACGGCCTGCCTTCAGCGTTCGAGCAGAGCCCCGATGATCCGCATGAGCCGGTCCGCCACCTGATCGATACTTCCGTTCTGCATGCTCACCTGAGCCCCCTCCAGCAGGAAGGTGATCTCGGCCGTGACCTGCTCCGGATCGGGCAGGCCGGCCTCGGTGCACAGCGCCAGCATCCGGCCGGCCTGGAGGGCCTTGTGCTTCTCGATCACCTGCCGCGCCGGGTGGCTGCGGTCGGGCAGTTCGGCCAGGGAGTTGATGAAGGGGCAGCCACGGTAGGAGATTCCCGGCAGCCCGGCGGCGATGAACTGGGCCAGGCCGAAGATCTGTGCTTTTGGACGACCTGGATGGTCGGTCGCTACGCGGTCGAACGCTGCCTGGTAGTCAGCGGCCAGGATGCGCAGCCACTCCGCGACCAGCTCGTCCTTGGTCTCGAAGTGCCGATAGACGGCCATCTTCGTGGTGGAGGCCCGGTCGGCGATCGCCTGGACGCTGACCCGCATGATCCCCTCGCTCTGGAAGAGCTCTTCCGCCGCGTCGAGGATGCGTTCCCGGGGTGGCAGTTTCGCTACCCGACTGGGCCTTCTGACGGTTTCTGCCATGACGTCCGCGCATCTCCGGTCTCTTGTCGCCCCCTCAAGCTCCTGTTACGGTACCACCCAGCCCCGGACGATACCGATAGGTATCATTTGGGACCTGACCGTATCGTCCTTAATAGGAGGAGCGACTGTGAGACCAGCTGAATACGTGGGCTCGGATGCCATCGGCCTGGCGGAACTGGTGGCCAAAGGTGAGGTCACCCCCGCCGAACTGGAGCAGACCGCCCGTGAAGCGGCACAGGCCGTCAATCCACAGATCAATGCGGTCGTTGAGACCTGGCCGACCGACGACAAGCCCCGTCCTGGCAGCTCGCCCCTGGCCGGGGTGCCGTTCCTGATCAAGGACATTGGCGTCACCATGGCCGGGAGACGGATGGAGCTGGGCAGCCGGCTCGCGGCCGGGCTCACGCCGGGCGCCGATTCCGCACTCATGCAACGTTTCCGCCGAGCCGGGCTGGTCACGTTCGGACGTACGGCGACACCGGAGATGGCCTACAGCATCACGACGGAGCCGGTGCTCTACGGGGCGACGCGGAATCCGTGGGACCTCGAACGCAGCGCGGGCGGCTCCAGTGGAGGTTCGGGTGCGGCCGTAGCGGCCGGAATCGTCCCGATCGCGCACGCCACCGACGCCGCCGGTTCCCTGCGCGTGCCCGCCTCGTACAACGGTCTCTTCGGCATGAAGCCCTCACGCGGACGAATCTCCGCAGGACCCGGCTTCGACGAGGTCTTCAACGGCCTCGGCGTACAGGGCAGTCTCAGTCGCACCGTGCGCGACAGCGCGGCCCTGCTCGACCAAGCTGCCGGCCCCGAACCCGGCGACCCCTACATCGCCCCCGGACCCCCTCGTCCGTACCTGGAAGAGGTTACCCGCGCGCCGGGCGCACTGCGGATCGGTGTTCTGGCCCAGGCCTGGGGTGGGCGCCGCACCACCGCGCCGGTTGCCGAATCGCTCAGCCGCACAGTGCGTCTGCTCGAGGGCCTAGGTCACCAGGTGGACGAGGTCAGCATGGATCTCGGTGTCAGCTGGGAGCAGTTCGTACTGGCCAACGCCCATCTGTGGACGGCGAACCTCACGACCTCGATCGATGAACTGGCGGCTGCTTTCGGCCGGCCCATCGACGACTCGACCCTCGAAGCGGTGACCCTGGCCGGTTACCACTACGGCCGGCGGGTCAGCGGGCCCCAGTTCGTCGCTGCTCTGGCCATGCGTAACCAGGTCGCGCGAAGCCTCGGACGGTACTTCACCAGCTACGACGTCTTGCTGACACCGACGCTGCCGGAGCCACCCCTCCCCCTGGGCACGTACGCCGAGGGCGCGGAGGCGCTGGACGGGCACGGCTGGATCAACCGCGTGCTCGAGCGTTCCCCCTTCACCGTTCCGTTCAACGTGTCGGGCACACCCGCCATGTCGGTGCCACTCATGATGGACGAAGCAACTGGTTTGCCGGTCGGCATGCAGTTCGCGGCGGGGTACGGGCAGGAGGGCATGCTCTTCCGTCTGGCCGGTCAGCTGGAGCAGGCCAGCCCGTGGTCGGATCGGGTGCCGCCGGTATGGGCCGGACGTCACTGAGCATCTCCAGCTATCCGGCTGCGAGATCCAGGATCATCACCGGATAGGGGCCTGCCGGCATGTCAGCGGACGCGTGCTCGGCCGGGATGACGTTCTCCATCCTGATCAGCAGTTCGCGGGGCTCGTCACCGACTCCGAGGTGGATCCGCCACCCCCAGTCACCGGCATAACTACCCTCGAAGCTGATCAGGCCGTCGGCGGTCAGGAGCCCGGACAAGGACATGGTGTCGGGCTTCTGGTGCCATGAGTCGCCCCAGGTGACCGCCAGCGCATCTCCTTCACCGGTGGACTCGATGAGGATCAGGCCATCTTGCGGGCCGTCGTCGGGGTGCTGCCACGCGTAGGCCAGCAGGGTCAGGTGGCCGCCCGCGGCGGTGGTCACGGAGGCCGTCGCCGGGAACTTCACCAGCGGATCGGCCGGCATCAACCGGAAACCGTTGGTACCCGACCAGGTTCCCACGAATTCGGACAGGCTCATCGCACAACCCTATCCAAGGCGGGCGCGAACGTCAGTCGTACCAGTTGAAGAAGACGCCACCGAGGTTCTCGGTCTTGTCGTAGACCACCTACTGCCGGTATCCGTCCAGCTGACGGAGACGCTGTTCCTTCACCGGCTGGTTCATCTCCTCGGCACTGGCGACCCGGAAGCCGGATTGAGCAGGATCCACAGGGCGGGGCCGTCGTCGAACTGCACGCCGACGGCGACGATTCCCCTGCATCAGTGCAACGAGATAAGCCCGGCAGCCGTGGGCGAGAAGCCACATGCCTCGAAGTAGAACGGACTCAGACGTTTTTCGAAGTCGACGTGGATCCAGGCGCAGTTCGCGGCCCGGGCTTCACGAACGGCGGTGGCCACGAGTTCCGCTCCGACACCGCTCTGACGTCGATCGCGAGCGACCGTGGTGTCGACGAGGAAGGCGTGAGCACCACCGTCCCAGGCCACGTTGACGAACCCGACGAGCCGACGGTCGTCGTGGGCACAGACCCAGCCGAGACTGTGCCGGTGCACCTGCGCGTACCAGTCGGCAGCGTCCTCTCCTGGGCCAAAAGCTTCTGCGTGCAGTGCGTTGAGAGCCTCGTTGGTGAAATCAGCCCGCCACTGGTAAGCAATTGCCATAGGAACAGTCTCGTTACACGCTCACTGATCTGCGGACCGTCTGGAGGACGGTCTCGGTGTCGGTGGACGGGTCGGCGGTATAGAGGACGAGGGTCTGGGCGGTGGGGTAGGCGGTCATGAAGGCGTCCCACAGTACGGTGATGGTGCCGAAGCGGTGGCTGGAAATGCGCTTGGAGCCGGAAGAATGGCCGTGGACGTCGTGGCGGGCCCAGAGCTGGCGGAAGGCGTCGCTGCCAGCCGAGAGACGTCCGAGCAGGGAATGCAGTCTCTGATCGTCCTCCCGGCCGCGCGCCATACTGCGCAGGGCGGCCACGGCTTCGAGTGCCACGGCTTCCCAGTCCGGGTAGGTGAAAGGGGCCTCACGGTCCAGGAAGACGTATTCCAGCTGGTTGCCGTGGCCGGCCCGGCCCAGAAAGGCCTCGGCCACTTCGCTGCACGCGATCACATCGAAGTACGGGCCCAGGATGTAGGCGATCTCCCCGTCGAAGCGCGCCAGAGCACGGGCCAGGGCCGGAACCGGCTGGCCGGCACTCACTGCCGGAGGCTGCACGGCGACCGGCCAGACCAGGGAGTGCAGGTGGCGGACGGCCTCGTCCTCCAGACGCAACGTCGCCGCCAGGGCATCCAGCACCTGGCGTGAGGGCGCGCTGTCCTTCCCCCGCTCCAGACGGGTCAGGTATTCCACGCTGATGCCCGTCAGAGCCGCCACTTCCTCGCGCCGCAGGCCGGGCACCCGCCGGCCCTGGGTCCGGATGCTGAGCCCGGCCTCTTCCGGGGACACCAGTTCGCGGCGGGCACGCAGGAACTCGCCCAGATGATTGCTCTCACCCATGCCAGGAGCGTAGGCCAGAGAGGAAAGGCCAAGGGGGCCCTGTCGGGTCCCCTCCCAGCGGGTTCTGTGGCCCGGATGCTCGTCTACCGCATGCTGCCGGTCATGAATACCGAACTGCTCGGCAAGGTAGCCCTCGTCACCGGCGCCTCCTCCGGGATCGGAGCGTCTGTCGCCCGGGCCCTGGCCGCACGCGGCGCGAAGGTCGCCGTGGCCGCGCGTCGTCGTGATCGGCTCGAACAGCTGGTCGCCGAGATCGGGGCCGACGGTGGCACCGCCATGGTCGTTGAACTGGACGTCACTGATGAGGCGACCTGCCGTGCGGCCGTCGACCGGTGCGTCCACCGTTGGGGCTCACTCGACCTCCTGGTGAACAACGCCGGAGTGATGCTGCTGGGCCCCATTGAGGATGCCGACACCGACGACTGGCGACGGATGATCAACACCGATGTTCTCGGGTTGATGTACATGACGCACACGGCGTTGCCGCACCTGCTGAACTCCCGGGGCACGATCGTGCAGATGTCCTCGGTCGACGGTCGTCTCGCGGGACCGCTCACCGGTGTCTACAACGCCAGCAAGTCCGCGGTGAACGCGTTCTCGGAATCGCTGCGTCAGGAAGTGACCACCCGGGGCGTACGTGTCGTGGTGATCGAGCCGGGGGCGACGACGACGGAACTGGCATCTCACATCACGCATTCCCCGACCCGTGAGGCGGTGGAGCAGTTCGCGGCGGCCCTGCGGCCGCTGGCACCCGAGGATGTCTCGGCCGCCGTCGTTTTCGCGGTGACTCAGCCGGCTCAGGTCGCGGTCAATGAGATTCTTCTGCGGTCGGTGGACCAGCAGCGATGAGGAACGGGGCCGGAATCAGACGGTTCCGGCCCCGCAGCCGGGTTTTCAGATGGTCGGAGCCCGGCGCCCAGAGCGGCGAACGTGTCGGCCGAGACGGTGTTCAGGACGGCCTTCACGTCGATCATGGTGGCGCCGCCCGGTGCCTTCACCGGGGCGGCGTCGGGGTCGATGTCTACCGTGGCGGCCAGGGTCGTGTCTTTGACGGGTGAGTCACGCTGTGATCCGGCGGTTTCGACGTGCAGAGTCAAGCCCGGTAGTGCCACAGGTACGGAACAGCGCGCACGATCGCGGTGACGGTGGCTATGGTGAGCAGTCCGCCCAGACAGACGGCCCCGCGCGCACCGATCGCCGATCCCGCGAGCGCGTGCAGGACGCTGCTCATCTGGGGGCCGCCGATCAGCACGATCGTCAGTGATCCCTGGGTCCGGCCGCGGAGGGCGTCGTCGGTGTGGGCCTGAGTGATCACGTTGCGGAAGGTGCTCAGGACGACGTTCACCGCGCCGCCGAGGGTGAGGGCGATCAGGGCCGGGGCCAGGTGTGGGGCCAGGCCGAACAGCACCACGGTCAGGCCCCAGACGATCGCGGCCGAGGCCATCCAGGCGCCGTGCCGGCGGGCATGGGTGAAGGTTCCCGACAGCAGCCCGGCCAGGAGGACGCCGGTGGGGTACGCGGCGTAGAGCAGCCCCAGCGACAGACCTCCTTCGGCAGGGCCGCCGTAGAGGCGGTGGGCGATCTCGGGGAAAAGGGCGGCGGGCAGCCGAGTCGGACGAGCTCTACGACCGCTGGACCATCCCCTCCCCCGGCCGCCCGCTCTTCGAGGCCGCGGCCGCCAACTTCAGCCGGCACTCCCCCGCGGCCGTGAACACCGCCAACCCCAGCCGGGGCCCGCTGCTGTTCATCTCGGGCCAGGACGATCACACCGTGCCCGACGTCGTCACCCGGGCCGCGTTCAAGCTCTACGCCGGCTCCTCGGCCGTCACCGAGCTGCAGCAGTTCCCCGGCCGCGGGCACTCCCTGGCCCTGGACGGCGGCTGGAGCGAGATCGCCGACGCCACCCTGACCTGGCTGGCGAACACGGTGAAGTAGCGGTGCCGTATCCGCACGGCCCGCAAACGGGGGGCACCCGGGAGCCCTGACGGTGCCCACCGGGTGCCCAACCTCGTCCGTTGTTACAAGATCTACTTCCAGCCCTCGACCCACACCTTGCCGGCGGCCCACCCGATGCTCGGCGCCGGCAGGTCCTGCTTGGAACCGAAGACCACCTGCACGGTCGCCGTCGGGAGGTTGCACGCCTTGTAGGTGCGGACCTCCTCGCCGTAGCCCTGCGCGTTGGTCTCGTAGCTGGTCCGGGTGCCGTTGCCGCCGATGACCTTCGCCACCTGGGCCTTCGACATGCCGACCTTCACCTTGCCGAACTCGGCGTTGGTGACGCACGACGTGTTCTTGACCGCCGCATCGGCCGATGTGGCACCACCGACCACGAGGGTGGCAACGACACCGACGCCAATGAGGGCACGACGCATGAAGAGTTTCCTTCCAGATTGTCCCAGAACCGCTCCGGGCCTGACTGGTCCATCGGACAGGCCGTAGCGGTTCTGATACTCCGGACGGGTTGCTCCGTCACGCAGCGCGTTCAGGACGTCGGCGACACCTGGGGCAGGCGGTACATCTTGTTCAGGGTGCGCAGGCCCATGGTCTTCAGCACGTCGTCGTGGACGTCCTCGCACTCCTCTTCCATGCGCGCGTCGAGCTCGACGTCCTTGAAGCTCGCGCCGGGCTCGTTCGCCGCGGCCGCGACGGCGGCGCTCCAGTAGGCGCCGATCTGCATGCTCACCATGTCGGCGGAGTCGCTGTCCTCGTACGACAGCAGCTGGATCGGCATGACCTCACAGGCCACGTGCCCGACGCCTTCGGGGCCACCGGCCGCGGCCATCTCGGTCAGCACCTTCTCCAGGTCGATCATCTGCTCGGTGCGGACCTCGGCGGCCTTGGTGGACTTGGCGCCGTGCACCCGCTGCAGCATCTGCTTGATCTCCTTCAGCTGCCGGGTCCAGGTGGCGTCCTTGTCCTCGTCCACGTTCCAGACCGACACCGGGGCGGTGGGTGTCACGACCGCGGGAGAGGACGACGCCGCGGCGGTCGGGGTCTCGCTCTCTCTCGCGCACCCGGTCAGCAGGAGCCCGGCCACCGACATGGTGACGACCGACCGAACCAGCAGCGACCGCTTCACGTTCACATCCTCCAGGGCCTGGGGCGTCCGTTCCCCAGCAGCCGCTGAATCATGGCAGGTCGCTCTGTGATCACCAATCTCCCAGGAGAGCCCCCGTTGACATCAGAAGCTAATGCCTCTAGCTTTTAGCTAACGGAATTAGCCAAAGCCACGGAGGACGTCATGACCGAGTACCTGAACATCGCCGGCAACACCATCGCCTACGACGTCACCGGCGAGGGCCCCCTCGTCGTCCTGGCGCACGGCATGGGAGACAGCCGGCACTCCTACCGCTTCATGATCCCGGCCCTGGTGGCGGCCGGATACCGGGTCGCCAACGTCGACATCCGCGGCTGCGGCGACTCCGGCCTGGACTGGGACGGCTACAGCCGCACCGACATCGCCGGCGACCTGGTCGCCGTGGTGCGGCACCTGGGCGGGCCGGCCGTGATCATCGGCCAGTCGATCAGTGGCGGCGCGGCCACCATCGCCGCCGCCACCGCACCCGACCTGATCGCCGGCACCATCGAGCTGGCCCCGTTCACCCGCAAGCAGTCGGTCTCCCTGGGTACGCTGTTCCGGTCGAAGCGCTACCGGGCGGGCACCACCCAGCTGGGCCTGACGCTGGTGCTCGGCAGCCTGCCGGCCTGGAAGAAGTACCTGACCCTGGCCTACCCGACCAAGCCCGCCGACTGGGACAGCGAAATGGCGCGCATCGAGACGAAGATGGGCGAGCCCGGCCGGATGAAGGCCCTCCAGGCCATGTGCAAGGCCAGCCCCGCGGACGCGGGTGAGCAGCTGCCCAACGTCACCTGCCCGGTGCTGGTCGTCCAGGGCAGCCTCGACCCCGACTGGGCCGACCCGCGCGCCGAGGGCGAGAAGATCATCGCCGACCTGCCCGCCGGTCTCGGCGAACTGGCCGTCATCGAGGGCGCCGGCCACTATCCGCACGCGCAGAACCCCGACGAGGTCGTCGCCCTGGCTCTGCCCTTCCTGGCCAGGAACCTCTCCCTTGCCTAGAGCCGGGCTCGACGCGGGTTCGGTCACCGCGGCCGGGGCCGCGCTGGCCGACGAGATCGGCTTCGACCGGCTCAGTATGGGCCTGCTCGCCGAACGCCTCGGGGTCAAGGCGCCCTCGCTCTACAAGCACGTCGCCGGCCAGGCCGATCTCTCGCACCGGATCGGGATTCTCGCGATGACCGAGATCGCCGACGCGATCGGCGAGGCCACCCGGGGACGAGCCGGTCGCGACGCCCTGGTCGCCGGCGCGGACGCCATGCGCACGTACGCGCTGGAACACCCCGGCCGGTACACGGCCGGCAACGCGGCCCGGCCGGGCGGGCCCGACGACCCGCTCCGGGCCGCCGTCGACCGGCTGTTCGCCTCCTGGAGCGCCATGCTGCGCGGGTACCGGCTCGACCCCGACCAGGAGATCCACGTGCTGCGGTTGCTGCGCAGCACCCTGCACGGCTTCGCGAGTCTGGAGGCGACCGGTGGTTTCCGGATCGGCATCGACGTCGACGACAGTTTCACCTGGGTGGTGCGGTTCATCGACCAGGGATTGAGGACGACGCGACAGTAGGGCGCGGATGGCCGGTTTTTGTGACGGTTGGCTTTCCGGCCACTGGAGACCTGGGCGCCGGTCGGCGCATCCTGGTCGGGTCAGGCCTCGCCACCACCTCGGAGTTCCTCATGTTCTACGAAATTCGCCGCTACCAGACTGTTTCCGGACGACGTGACGAGTGGGTGCCGTACCTGGAGACCGTGGTCATCCCGTTCATGGAGTCTCGCGGCATGTCGGTCACCGCCTCGTTCGTGGACGCGGAGGACCCCGACGGCTACGTGTGGATCCGGCGCTTCGACGACGAGGCCCATCGTGTCGCGCTCTACGCCGCCGCCTACGAGAGCGACCGCTGGAAGAACGAGATCGCGCCCGTGGTCCACGAATTCCTCGTCCGCGAGAAGTCCGTCATCACCCGGGCCGTTCCCACCGCGACACCCGCCCTGCGCCGAGAACGGCCCCACGCCTCAGATCGGAAGCCCCAGAACCGAAACCGGGACGTCGCCGTAGCTGCCCGGCACGGACCCGCACCGACCCCAGGGCAGCGAGTTGACCCCGGTCACCGCCGGGGATTTCGTGGTCGCGCGCTTCTCCCGGCGACGGGACAGCAGGGCCCGCACCAGCCGGCCCCCCAGAGCCGTGTCCCCGCCGGGGGGACCGCAGAACTCGAGCAGCGCAAACGTCCTCAAGCCGTCTTCGAACACGAAATCGTCGCTCTGGTGGGGATCCAGACCGGCCCACCACGGCCCACCCGACGACAGGGGCAACCCGTAGACGCACCCCACCAGCGCGCGTCCCTCATAGGCGGCGACGGCCATGAACCCGGCGGACGCGGCCTGCACGGTGAGGGCGTCGCGGAAGTCTGCGACCGAGCGTCTCGGATAGGCCACGTGAAAGGCACCGCGCACGTCGGCGAAGTGCTCCATCGTCGCCGACCCGTCCCAGATGCTCAGCTCGGCAGCATTCATCCCTCTATATAACGCCTGTGAGGCGGCACACACCAGCCTCGACGAACCATAACGAAAGTACTACAGAACGATCACGTTCCGCACCGGTCATGAGCTATCTGGGGATTTGGTTAGGCTAACCTAAACAACGCCTGTGGATCGCGGTCTCCGTGATCCACGCACCCTGTGTCCCCTCACCACGCGCCCTCCTTCCGACCCAGGGAGGGGTCCGCGAAAGGAAGTTGCTCGTGTTCTCACGTCGTCGCCTGCTGACCGGGGCGGTCGCCACCGCCGCCGCGCTGGTGCTCGCCGCCTGTGGTGGCGGTTCCTCGGACTCCGAGGCCGAAAGCACCGGCTCCGCCGCATCCGATGCCGCGTTCCCGATCACCGTCAAGCACGCTCTGGGCGAGACGGTCATCGAGAAGAAGCCCGAGCGCGTGGCCACGGTCCAGTGGGCCAATCACGAGGTTCCGCTGGCCCTGGGCATCGTTCCGGTGGGCCTGGCCAAGGCCAACTTCGGTGACGCGGACGGCGACGGCTACCTGCCCTGGGCCAAGGAAAAGGTCGACGAGCTGGGCGGTGAGGCGCCGGTGCTGTTCGACGAGACCGACGGCATCGACTTCGAGGCCGTGGCCGACACGCAGCCCGACATCATCCTGGCCACCTACTCCGGCCTGACGGAAGAGGACTACAAGACCCTCTCCGACATCGCGCCGACCATCCCCTACCCGAACGGGCCGTGGGAGACCAGCTGGCGCGACATGATCAAGCTGAGCAGCCAGGCGCTGGGCCAGTCTTCGGCCGGTGACGAGCTGATCGCCTCGATCGAGAAGCAGATGACCGACGAGGCCGCGAAGTACCCGCAGCTCAAGGGCAAGAAGACGATGTTCCTGACGCACGTGGACACGTCCGACCTGAGCAAGGTCAGCTTCTACACCGACAAGGACACCCGCGCGCAGTTCTTCTCCGACCTGGGCATGGGCACACCGGACAGCATCGCCAAGGCCTCCGCCGCGACCGAGGAGTTCTCACAGGAGGTCAGCGCCGAGACCGTCGACACGTTCGACGATGTCGAGATCATCGTGACCTACGGCGACGACAAGCTGCTGAAGTCCCTGAAGGACGACCCGATCCTGTCGAAGATGCCGGCCGTCGCGAACGGCGCCATCGTCGCGCTGGACGGCACCAGCGAGGTCGGAACCGCCGCCAACCCGACGCCGCTGGCCATCAGCTACGTGCTCGGCGACTACGTGAAGATGCTCGCCGACGCCGCCGACAAGGTCGACGCGGCTCAGTGAGCACAGTCGAATCCGTAACACCCTCGGGCGCCGCCGTCGTGCGGCGCCCGAGGCGCGTGCGCCTGCTCTGGTTCCTGGTCTGCCTCGGGCTCATCGCCGTGCTGATCGTGGCGTCCATCGCGGTCGGCACCCGGTTCGTGCCGGTGCCCACAATTCTGGACGCGCTGGGCGGCGCCGACGACACGCTCGATCAGGCGGTCATCCGGGTCCGGATCCCCCGTACGGTCCTGGCCCTGCTCGCCGGGGCCGCACTGGCCGTGTCGGGGGCCGTCTTCCAGGGAGTGACCCGGAACCCGCTGGCCGATCCCGGAATCCTCGGCATCAACATGGGCGCCTCCCTGGCGGTCGTGGTCGGCCTGGCCTACTTCGGCCTCAGCAACCCGAACAGCTACATCTGGGCGGCCATCGCCGGGGCCGCGATCTCTGCCGTCTTCGTCTACGCCATCGGATCTCTGGGACGAGGCGGCCCCACTCCGCTGAAGCTGGCCCTGGCCGGGGCCGCGACCTCGGCGGCCCTGGTCTCCTTCGTCACCGCAGTGATCCTGCCCCGCAACGACATCGCCGAGAACGTGCAGTCGTGGCAGATCGGTGGGGTAGGCGGCGCGACCTTCGAGCGGATCTGGCAGGTGCTCCCCTTCCTGGGAGCCGGCCTGGCCGTCTGCCTGCTGTCCGCCCGCAGCCTCAACTCCCTCGCACTGGGGGACGACGTCGCGGCCGGTCTGGGTGAGCGGGTCGCGATCGCGCGGGGGCTCGCCTCCCTGGGGGCCGTGATGCTCTGTGGGGCGACCACCGCGATCTGCGGGCCGATCGGATTCGTCGGGCTCGTCGTCCCTCATGGGTGCCGTCTGCTCGTCGGACCGGATCATCGCTGGCTGCTGCCCTTCTCGGCCCTCACCGGGGCCGGCCTGCTCCTGGCCGCGGACGTGATCGGCCGGATCGTGGCCCGCCCCGGCGAGATCGACGTCGGCATCATCACGGCGTTCGTCGGGGCACCGTTCTTCATCTACATCGTCCGCCGGCAGAAGGTCCGAGCACTGTGAGCACTCCTGCGGACCTGCGACAGGCCTCCCCCGCCACCGTGGCGGCCGTCACCCGGGGCCGTACGCGCCGAAATCGTCGCCGCCGCATCGTCATCGGGATCCTTGTCGTCCTGATCGGGGCCATGGTCGCGGTCTCGCTGATGGTGGGACGAACCTTCTACCCACCCGGGGACGTCCTGAAGGTGATCCTCGGGCAGGACGTGCAGGGCGCCACGTTCACCGTGGGCCGGTTGCGGCTGCCGCGCACCTGCCTGGCCGTACTGGCGGGCGCGTCGTTCGGCCTGGGCGGCGTCACCTTCCAGACCATGCTGCGTAATCCCCTGGCCAGCCCGGACATCATCGGCATCAGCACCGGGGCGAGTGCTGCCGCGGCGGTCGCGATCATCACGCTGGGGCTCTCCGGCTCCGCGGTCTCGGTCTTCGCCATCACGGCCGGCCTGGGTGTGGCGCTGATGGTGTATCTGCTCGCTTACCAGGACGGGGTGTCGGGCATCCGCCTGATCCTCATCGGCATCGGGATCGCGGCGATGATGAATTCGATCGTCTCGTACGTGCTCTCGACCGCCGGGCAGTGGGACCTGCAGGAGGCGCTGCGCTGGCTCACCGGCAGCCTGAACGGGGTGCGCTGGGAGGAGACCGTCACCGTGCTGATCACGATGATCGTGCTGGTACCGGTGCTGTTCCTGGGCTCTCGCGACCTGACCGTGCTCCAGCTCGGTGACGACACCGCCTCCGCGCTGGGGGTCCGGGTCGACCGCACCCGCCTGCTGGTCGTCGTGTGCGCCGTCGGCCTGATCGCCTTCGCCACCTCGGCCACCGGCCCGATCGCCTTCCTGGCGTTCCTGGCCGGCCCGATCGCCGCCCGCCTGGCCGGGCCCGGCCATTCCCTGCTGTTGCCCTCGGCCCTGGTCGGGGCCCTGCTGGTGCTGCTGGCCGACTTCGCCGGGCAGTACGCCTTCGGCACCCGGTTCCCGGTCGGCGTCGTCACCGGTGTGCTCGGCGCCCCCTACCTGATCTACCTCATTGTCCGCGCGAACCGCGCCGGAGGATCTCTGTGACCACCGAACACCAGCTCACCGCCGAGAATCTCAGCCTCGGCTACAAGGACCGCACGGTCATCGAGGGTCTGGAACTGGCCGTGGCGCCCGGCCGGGTGACCGCCATCGTCGGGGCCAACGCGTGCGGCAAGTCCACCCTGCTGCGCTCCATGTCGCGTCTGCTCTCGCCCCGGGCCGGGCAGGTGCTGCTCGACGGCAAGGAGGTGCACAAGCTCCCGGCCAAGGAACTCGCCCGCACCCTGGGCCTGCTCCCCCAGTCGCCGCTGGCTCCCGAGGGCATCACGGTCTCCGACCTGGTCGGACGCGGACGGCATCCGCATCAGGGGGTGTTCTCCCGGTGGTCGGTGGCCGACGACACCGCCGTCGCCGCGGCGCTGGAGGCGACGCACACCGTGGAGCTGGCCGACCGGGCCGTGGACGAGCTCTCCGGCGGTCAGCGTCAGCGGGTCTGGATCGCCATGGCCCTGGCCCAGGAGACCGACCTTCTCCTCCTCGACGAGCCCACGACCTTCCTCGACGTGCAGCACCAGGTGGAGGTCCTCGACCTGCTCACCGACCTCAACCGCTCCCGCGGCACGACGGTGGTGATGGTGCTGCACGACCTGAACCTGGCCGCCCGCTACTGCGACCACCTGGTCGCCATCGCCGGTGGAAAGGTCCACGCCGCCGGCCGCCCCTGTGAGGTCCTGACCGAGGACACGGTGCGCGCGGTGTTCGGGCTGGACTCGAAGGTCATCATCGACCCGACCTCGGGCGGGCCGCTGATGCTGCCGATCGGGCGGCACCACATGGTTGCCTGACCTCGGCTGGGTCCTTGAATGTTCAGCGGCCGGGCCGACAGGCACCGGGTGAGCCAGGACCGCCCAGCCAGCCGACGCGCCACGACGGGCGTCCTCGGGATCGTCAGTCACTGGTTCGCCGCGGGACTGGATGCCGACTCGCAGCGGCAGCGCAAGGGGCGGATCGGAGCCTGCCTCTATCTGGGCGGTGCCGTCTACGGGGCGCTGATCGTCTGGCAGACACCCGATCCGCCGGTGTCGCAGACGGTCGTGGCGATCGCGGTCGCCGTCGTGGCCCTCGCCCTGATGGTGCTGCCCTGGCAGCGGGTTCCCGACTCGGTGCTGATCTGGCCGGTTCTGCCGAGCGCCTTCTTCACCACGCTCGGCTCCGGCTCGTCGAACATGCTCGGCCACTACCAGGCGATCTACCTCCTGGCCCTGGGCTACGCCGGGCTGGTACTGAGGCCGGGACAGACCGCGCAGGTGGCCGGAGTGAGTCTGGCCCTGCTGGCGGCGGTGGCCGGGTTCGGTCGGCAACGCGACAGCCTGGTCGAGATCACCGGGACGATCCTGTTCGCCGCCCTGATCGGTGAGCTGATCGCGGCCGCGATGTCGGCCCAGCACCGGCAGCGGGTGAAACTGGAGCACCTGCACGCCGGGGTGCGTCCGCTGCTCTCGGCCCATTCCGAACCGGAGGCCGCCCGCCTGGTCAGCGAGCTGGCGCTGGACCTGCTCGGCGCCGACGGAGTCGTGACCCTGGTGGCCGACCGGTTCGGCCCGCCGAGCGCGCGGGACACCTCGCTGAGCGCCCGGGGCGGCGCCGGGCTCGGTTCGGAGGTGGCCGCGGTGCGGTCCGGTGACCACCCACCCGAGTCGGGCATCGGAGCGGTCGCCCGGGACCGGCGTCCCCTGTTCGTCCCCGATGCCCGCAACTCTCCCGTGAGCCTCCCGACGACCGGGAACGAGACGGGCTGGGCGTCGGCCCTCTTTCTCCCGATTGAGGTGGTCGACCAGTTGGCCGGGGTGATGGTGGTCTTCTGGACGAGACCGGTGGACGACCTGGATCCCTTCGACGGCCAGGTGATGGAACTGCTCTCGCTCCAGGCCGGGCCGGTGCTGATGCGGGTGCGGCACGTCGAGGAGCTCGACCGGGCCGCGACCACGGACCCGCTCACCGGGGTCTCGAACCGGCGGGCCTTCGAGCAGGCGATGGCGAACCTGGAGGACGACGCCCTTCTCCTGCTGTTCGACCTGGATCGTTTCAAGGGGGTCAACGACACCCAGGGCCACTCGGCCGGGGACCGGGTGCTGCAGGCCTTCGCCTCGTCGCTGACGGCCTCCGTGCGGGACAGCGACCTGGCCTGCCGGATCGGGGGCGACGAGTTCGCCGTCCTGACGCACGGCGGTGACGAGGTCGCGCGAGCGATCCTGGACCGGCTCTCGGCCGCCTGGTCGTATCCGGAAGGGGTGGGATTCAGCGTGGGATCCGCCGAGCGACGGCCGGGTGAGTCCGCCGAGCACCTCAGCGCCCGGGCCGACGAGGCGCTCTACGCGATGAAGCACCGGCGCCGCGAGCGCGTCGAGGTCGACTGAATTCCTGCTCTGACAGGTAAAGCCAGAGCCAGTCAGACCCGCCGGTAAAGATCTAGCGTGGCAGCCATGGACATCACGCTCACCCTCAACAACGGGGTTCTGATGCCGGCCCTCGGGCTCGGCGTCTTCCAGAGTTCGCCGGAAGAGACCGCGGCGGCCGTCCGCTCCGCGCTCGAGACCGGTTACCGGCACATCGACACGGCCGCCATGTACGGCAACGAGCGCCAGGTCGGCGAGGGGATCCACGCCTCCGGCGTGGACCGGTCGGAGATCTTCGTCGAGACCAAGATCTGGGTCAGCGACTACGGCCGCGAGCAGACTCTGAACGCCTTCGCCAAGGCCTCGCGCAAGCTCGGTCTGGAGCAGATCGACCTGCTGATCCTGCACCAGCCGGCGACCGACCGGTTCGAGAAGACGATCGGCGCCTACCAGGCGCTGGAGCAGCTGCTCGCGGACGGCCGGGTGCGCTCGATCGGGGTCAGCAACTTCACCCCGCAGCACCTGAAGGACCTGTTCGCCGCCACGCAGATCGTCCCGGCGGTCAACCAGGTCGAGCTGCACCCGTACTTCGCGCAGCCCGAACTCCAGCGGGTCGACGCCGAGCACGGCATCGTCACCCAGGCCTGGTCACCGATCGGCGGCATCACGTTCTACCCGGGCTGGGGTGAGGAACGCAAGAACGTCATGCAGGACGGGACGATCGGCGCCCTGGCCAGGCAGTACGGGAAGTCCCCGGCCCAGGTGATGCTGCGCTGGCACCTCCAGCAGGGCCGCTCGGCCATCCCGAAGTCGGTGAACCCGGGCCGGATCGCCGAGAACTTCGACGTCTTCGACTTCGAGCTCACCCCGCAGGACCTGGCCGCGATCGACGCCCTCGACGCCGGTGTCCGCAGTGGCCCGGACCCGGACGTTCCGCGTCCGGAGCGCTTCGACACGGTGATCCCGCAGGACTGAGACCCCGGATCAGCCGTGGGCCGCCCCCTGGCCTACGGCTGATCCGCGCGTTCACCGGCCGCCGGGCACCAGCTTCGAGAACTCTTCGGCGCCCACGTCGTCCCCTCGCTGGTAGTCGTCGGCCGCGACATCGAGGTGCTCGCCGAAGGTCTGCATCTGGTCGTGCCAGGACTTGAGGTCGCTCTCCCACTTGCTGCCCACCTGGGTCAGCGCCGCGATGCTGTCGGCCCCGGGGATCCCCTTCCCCGCCGAGTCCAGCTCACGGCCGGGATCGAGCTGGCCGACCGTGCCGGCCGCCGACTCGGCCTTGCCCCCGGATGCTCGTAGCTCCCCCACGAGCACACTGAATTGCCCCTTCATGATGCCCCTCCGCCGTCTCGGAAGCCGCCCATCGTAGTTATCGGGCGGTTCCGGCATAACCCCTGAGGGCTACCGACCTGGGCGTTCTGACCCTGAGTGACATACTGGCCCATCTGGGTGGCCACCCTCCGGGGTCACGGTGATGCCTCATCACCCGTGCGTTCCGACCGATGGACCGCCCAGAACTAGTTGCCTGGGCAACATGATCGGTGGGAGAGAAACTCATGCGCGGATGCCTGTCCGGGACCGTTCAGGATGCCCGGGGCCGGTTCCGTGTCTGAGATGTCAAGAATCACCGCGCCGAAGCCGATGGCCTGGGGCGTAGGCATTCTCAGGAAGGACCCCACAGTGGTTGAGCAGGCGGTTCCGATCCGTCCGCTGACCGGTCTGCTGCGCGATCCGGTCCTGCGGGGACTGGTCGCGCTGACCCTGGTGGCGGCATTCCTGTTCCTGGTCTTTCCCGACGACCTGGCCCGCCGGGTTCAGATCTACTGGATCAGCCAGATCCCCATGGACGCGGCGCTGGCAGTCGGCGCGTGGCGGCTCCGGCATCTCGCGCCCGTCCGGTACCGGCGCTTCTGGTCGTTCATCGCCTTCGCCGGAACGTCCTTCACCCTGGGCGACAGCTATCAGGCGTTCGCGATGGTGCTGGGCCTCGACCGGCCCTCGATGGACGGCGGCGCCGTCCAGAGCGCGTTCTTCGCGGTCGGCATGTCGAGCAACGTGCTGGCCTGCCTGATCTTCCCCCAGGGACCGCAGTCGGGCCGGGAGAAGGTCATCTTCTGGATGGACTCGGCCACCGTCCTGGTCGGTGGCGCAGTGCTGGCCTGGTGCTTCGCAGTCAACCCGATCGACCGCAGCACCGACCGGGCCACCGCCAGTCTCACCGTGGCGCTGGTGATCGTGGCCGCTTTCGCGGCGACCAAGGTGGCCCTGTGCCCCGCACCGCCGATGGACCGGATCGCCGCCTGGCCGATGGTCGCCGCCCCGATCGTCCAGGGGCTGAGCACCTTCCTGCTCAATCTCTTCGAGCAGCAGGACCGGCCGTACGCGTTCGCCATCCGGCTGATGCCCTCGCTCCTGATCGCGATGGGTCCCCGCATCCAGGAGATCACGGTCCGGATCTCGGGCAACGAACCGCGTCCCAAGCGCCGACCCTACAGCCTGCTGCCGTACAGCATGGTCGCGTTCACCTTCGTGATGTTCTTCCTGGTACTCCCCTCCGACGTGTCCATCCAGCTGTGGGGGGCGATCACCGGCGTCATGGTGATCACCGCACTGGTGGCCGGGCGGCAGCTGATCGCCTTCCAGGACAACACCCGTCTGATCCGGCGCCTCGACGTGGCGCTCGGAGACCTGAAGGGCCAGGACGCGCTGCTGCGCTACCAGGCGACCCACGACGCCCTCACCGACCTCGTCAACCGCACGCGGTTCCAGGAGGAGATGGCGATGCTCCCCCCGGAGCTGCCCCACACGGTCCTGCTCATCGACCTCGACGACTTCAAGACGGTCAACGACACCATGGGTCACGCGGCGGGAGACGCACTGCTGGTCTCGGTGGCCCAGCGGCTACGGGCGGCGCTCCGGCCGGAAGACCTGGTGTCCCGGCTGGGCGGCGACGAGTTCGCCGTTCTGCTGCCCGCCACGGACCTCAACGATGCGCTGTCGGTCTCGGAGAACATCCTGCGCAGCTTCGCCGACGACGTGGACATGCTCGAGCACAGCGTCGCCGCCCGGGCCAGCATCGGCATCGCCGTGGCCCAGACCGGTTTCGACCCCTCGACCCTGCTGAAGAACGCCGACATCGCCATGTACGAGGCGAAGCAGCGGGGTAAGGGCATGTGGGCGCTCTACACCGACGAAATGGGCATGCGCATCAACGATGAGGCCGACCTGATCCGCGAGATGTCCACGGCCGTCGACGAGGGCCAGTTCACGCTCGAGTATCAGCCGATCGTGCGGCTGGAAGACATGGAGATGACCGGTGTCGAGGCGTTGATCCGGTGGCACCATCCGACCCGGGGCCGGATCTCCCCCGCCGATTTCATCCCGCTGGCCGAGAAGTCCGGCCTGATCGTGCCCATCGGACGCTGGGCCCTCGGCGAGGCCTGCCGCCAGGGCGCCGCCTGGCGGCAGGCCCACCCCCAGGCCGAGCACCTGGCCATCGGGGTCAACGTCGCCGGACGGCAGTTGCGCTCCGGCACATTCGTCGACGAGGTACTGAAGGTGCTCGCCGAGACCCAGCTGCCGGTGGCCAACCTCAGCATCGAGGTGACGGAGACCGCCGTCCTGGGCGACCAGGAGTCCACCGACGCGATGCTCCGACTGCGGGAGATGGGCGTTCGCCTGGCCCTGGACGACTTCGGCACCGCGGCCTCCTCCCTCGGCCTCCTGCTGACCTGCCCCGTCACCACGCTCAAGCTGGACCGCTCGTTCGTGGAGTCGATCATCACCGTCGGCCGGCAGGCCGCGGTCGCCACCGCCGTGAGCCAGATGGCCAACGCCCTGGACCTGGCCTCGGTCGCCGAGGGCATCGAGACCGAGGAACAGTGCCGCCTGCTGCAGGAACTCGGCTACCACTACGGGCAGGGCTACCTGTTCTCCCGGCCCGTACCGCCCGAGGTTCTGGCCGGGCGGTGGGCCGCGGTTGCTGAAGCCAGCCACTTCCCGCCGCCGTTCGAACGGCTCTGACCACCCACCGGGCGGGATTCGGCACCCGCACGGTCCTCGGCGGGCGACGCCGGGTCGGTATGGGTAACGTGCCCCGTGGTGAGTACGTGATCTTGGCCAGTCCCTGACGCTGCCGGAGGAATGCCCATGACTGCCCTCTCCCGCCTGGTGATCGCCGGACGCTGGTGGGTGGTGGCCTTGTGGATCGTGCTGGCCGCGCTCGGGGGGTTCGCGGCGCCGCGGGCCACGCAGCGGCTGACCTTCGACTTCGGGCTTCCGGGGCAGCCGGGGTACGAGGCCAACGTGGACATCCTGAAGACGTTCGGGTCCGGGGGGATCGGGGCTCCGGTGTTGCTCGTGGTGGGTGACGGATCGAGTGAGGTACCGGCGGCCGAACCGATCGCCCAGGCGGTGGCGAAGGCGGCGCCGGGAGCGCGGATCGCGACCTACGCCGATCAGAGCGACCTGCTGGCGGACGACGGCAGAACCGGTGTCGTACTGGTCTATCCGATCCCGATCGCCTCGGACCAGCCCTACGCCTCGGCGCTGGCGCAGTTGCGGCCGGCCGCGGAGGAACTCACCCGGGAACTGGGCACACCCGTGGTGGTGACCGGCCGGGACGCGCTCAATTTCGCGGAGGGCGACACCGGCGGCAACCCGCTCGCCGAGACCCTGGCCGGCGGGATCGGGGCCGCGATCGTGCTGGCCCTGGTGTTCGGGTCGTTCCTGGCCCTGATGCCGCTCGTCATCGCCGCCGCCTCGATCCTGACGACCTTCCTGATCCTCTGGGGACTGACCGGACTCACCGACGTGAGTTTCGTCGTCCAATATCTTCTCGCCCTCATCGGTCTGGGCGTCGCGATCGACTACGCCCTGCTGCTCGTGACCCGCTGGCGGGAGGAGACGGGGAACGGATCCACCCCGGAAGAGGCTGTGCGCACGGCCATGTCGACGGCCGGGCGGTCAATCCTGTTCTCCGGCATCACGGTGGCCGTCAGCCTGGCCGCTCTCATCGCCGTTCCGGTGCCCTTCATCCGCAGCGTCGGATACACCGGCCTGCTCATCCCGGTGCTCAGCGTCGCGGCGTCGCTCACCCTGCTGCCCGCACTGCTGCTGATCCTGGGCCGGCGCCTGAGCTGGCCGCACCGGCGCACCACCGATCCGGAGAGCCGACTGTGGCGCGGCGTGGGCCGTTTCGTGGTGCGGCACCGCTGGGTCGCGGCGACCGCGGCCGCCGCGGTCCTGATCATCCTGGCCGTGCCGAGTTTCGGGCTGCGGCTCGGTCAGGCCACCAACGACGCGCTCGCCGCCGGGTCCGGCCCGGCCGCCACGGCCGTCCGCAGCCTCGACGGCAACGGTCCGGGGGCCGGGCTCTCCGCACCGGTCGAGATCCTGACCGACACACCGTCCGAGGTGGTCGAGAAGATCAGGACAGTGGACGGGGTGGGCGGCGTGGCCGCGCCCGGACAGTGGCGCTCGGGTGCCGGTGAGTCGGTGGTGGACGTCTGGACCCAGGACGACGCCAGCTCCTCGTCCGGTGCCGCGGTGGCCGCCGAGATCCGCACGGTCGCCGAGGATCTCGGGGCCCGGGTGGGCGGTATCCCGGCGCAGGACGCGGACTTCATCCACACCGTGTACGGCAGCGCCTGGTGGATCCTCATCGCCATCGTCGTGGTCACGTTCGTGCTGCTGGCCGTGGCCCTGCGCTCGATCGCGCTGCCCGCCAAGGCCCTGCTGCTGAACGTCGTCTCGCTGGGCGCCGCGTTCGGCATCACCGTGTGGATCTGGCAGGGCGGCCACGGCACCGAACTGCTCTTCGACCGTCAGCCCTCGGGCGCGGTGACGGTCTGGATCCCCATCGCCATCTTCGCCTTCCTCTTCGGCCTGTCCATGGACTACGAGGTCTTCCTGCTCTCCCGCATCAAGGAGGAGCACGACGCCGGCCACACCACCGACGAGGCCACCGTGCACGGTGTCGCCCGCACCGGGCGCCTCGTCACCAGCGCCGCCCTGATCCTGTTCCTGGCCTTCGTCTCCCTCAGCCAGATCCCCACCGCCGACGTGAAGATCCTCGCCACCGGCCTGGCCCTGGGCATCATCATCGACGCCACGATCGTGCGGGGTGTCCTGGCCCCGGCGCTGGTCGCCGCGCTCGGCCCCGTCAACTGGTGGTGGCCGTGGGGCCCGAAGGAGAAACCTTGACCGTCCAGGTCAGACCGGCCACCGCTGCCGATGCCGAGGCCATCACCGAGGTCCATCTCGTCTCCCGGGCGGTGACGATGCCCTACCCGCCGCGCCGGCACAGCGACGAGGAAACGCCGGCCTGAACCGCCGTCAGAGCACCAGCCAGCGGCGACCGTCGAGCAGTTCCCTCGCCGCATCGAGATGTCCGGCGTGACAGGCAGTCTCCGTGATCACGTGCAGCATCGTCTCGTGCAGGTCGCGGTGCCGCATCGGGAAGTAGCCCGGCCACCAGGCGGGCGGCCGGTCGAGCGCGGTTCGGGTGATGATCTCGTTCGCGAGAGCGATGTGGGTTCGGTAGTCGTCCAGAACAGTGGACGATTCAACCCTCGCCGGCACCTGCCAGTAGTCCGGGTCGTCGTCGGACCCCTGCGCCTCTTTCACCCCGGCGACCACGCCCTGGAACCAGAAGCGCTCCACGTCGTGGGTCAGGTGGCTCACCAGACCCAGGCACGACCAGCCGGAGGGCAGGGCGGGCCTTCGGAGGTCTTCGTCCGGCAGTCCTTCCAGGATTCCCAGCACATGTTCGCGCTGAGAATTCAGGGACGACAGCAGACTCTCCACCTGCGGCGATGTCATGCGCCTCATCGTATCGGCCCGAAATGCACCTTTTGAAGACCGCGTTCCCGGTGAGTCCGGGGCGATCTTGTCGGTGGTCTTCCCTAGTCTCTTTTCGACAGACAGAGCAACGCACGCACGACCTGACGGAACGAGGGATGCACCAGTGAGCGACGCGGTCGGGTTGGTGGTCGGCACCGAAGACTCCACGCCCCTGAAGTTCCACGTCGCGGTCGCCCCCGACGCCTACCTCCAGCTGGACGACGTGGTCGTCACCCAGCGCCTGATCCCCGGGGTCGGGCCGGTGATGACGTCGGGCATCGTCACCGAGGTGCGCTCGCGTCACGAGGGCGCCAGCTTCGGCTCCGACGTCTTCCTCATCGCCGACGGCGTGCTCCCGGCCCAGGTGCAGGAAATCGCCGAGATCACCACCACCCGGGTCGACCCCGAGGTCTACGTGCCGCCCCGCCCGGGTGAGCCGGTCCGCCGGGCGCAGGGCGAGGAACGGGCCCGGGCCCTGTATTTCGACCAGATGGACAAGAAGGTTCCGGTCGGGCTGGGGCGCGACGGTCAGCCGGTGTACCTGAACCTGGAGTTCCTCAACGGTGTGCGCGGTGCCCACGTCTCGATCAGCGGCATCTCCGGTGTCGCCACGAAGACCAGTTTCGCGCTGTGGCTGATGCACTCGATCTTCCGCTCCGGTGTGCTCGGGGGCGGCGGCCGTAACTCCAAGGCGCTGGTGTTCAGCGTCAAGGGCGAAGACCTGCTGTTCCTCGACAAGACCAACGTGCGCCTGGACGACGACCTGCGCGCCGACTACGCCGGGCTGGGCCTGCCCGCCGTGCCGTTCGAGTCGGTGGGGTTCTTCGCTCCCCCGACCCCGCAAGACCCCACGGGCCGTCCCCACGTCACCGGTCGCACCAGCGGCGTCTGCGCCTTCTGGTGGACCCTGGCCGAGTTCTGCGCCGACGGCCTGCTGCCGTACGTGTTCGCCGACGTCGAGGACGAGCGCAACCAGTACACGATGGTCGTGCACAACGTCGCCACCCGCCTGAAGTTCGAGGCCCAGGCGGCCGGGGTCGACGGCGCGGTGACCATCGAGGGCAAGACCGTCCGCACCTACGAGGCCCTGGTCGACTTCGTCGTGGAGAAGCTCAGCGACGACAGCACGCGCGGCACCTGGGCCGGGCCGGCCATCGGGCAGGGCACTGCGAACGCCTTCATCCGGCGGCTCATCTCGTCGGTGCGGCCGTTGCGCGAGATCCTGCGGGGAGACCTGCAGAAGTCCGACGAGCGCGTCGTGTCCACCGAGGGCCAGCAGATCACCGTGGTCGACCTGCACAACCTGCAGGAACGGGGGCAGCGGTTCGTGGTGGGCGTGGTACTGGCCGCCGAGACCCGGCGCAAGGAGGCCTCCGGCACCGGCAGTCTGCTGTTCACGATGATCGATGAGCTGAACAAGTACGCACCCCGGGAGGGCAACAGCCCGATCAAAGACACGCTGCTCGACATCGCCGAGCGCGGGCGGTCTCTCGGCATCATCCTGATCGGTGCCCAGCAGACCGCCAGCGAGGTGGAGCGGCGCATCATCAGCAACAGCAGTATTAAAGTGGTGGGCCGGCTCGACCCGGCCGAGGCCAGCCGTCCGGAGTACGGCTTCCTGCCACCCTCGCAACGGCAGCGGGCCACCCTGGCCAAACCCGGCACCATGTTCGTCACCCAGCCGGAGATCCCGGTGCCGCTGGCCGTGGAGTTCCCGTTCCCGGCCTGGGCCACCCGGTTGTCCGAGTGCATCCCGGGAGATCTGGTAGCACTGCCGGCCCCCGCGAGCGGTGGCACGAGCACCGCCCCGGCCCCCAGCGTCTTCACCCGCCTTCCTCCCACTTTCGAAGACGACGAACCCCCCTTCTGATCCTGCTCTTTCGTAAGGAGTCGAGCCGCCGTGAAGTTCCTGCACACGTCCGACTGGCACGTCGGGAAGCAGCTCAAGGGCCGTGACCGGCTCGACGAGCAGAAGGCGGTGCTGCGCGAGATCGTCGAGGTGGCGCGCACCCACGAGGTGGACGCCGTACTGGTCTCGGGCGACCTGTACGAGAACGCGGTACCGGGCGCGAGTGCGCAGCAGCTCGTGGTGCACACGCTGATGTCTTTGCGTGACCTGGGGTGCGAGGTCATCGCTCTGGCCGGGAACCACGATCATCCGGGTAGTTTCGACGCCTACCGGCCACTGATGGGCCGGGCCGGCATCACGCTGCTGGGCAACATCCGGCGCCCCGGATCGGGCGGCGTGGTGAAGTTCAAGGCCCGGTCCGACGGGCAGGACACCTCCGTGGCCCTGCTGCCGTTCCTGTCGCAGCGGTACGCGGTGCGAGCCGCCCATCTGATGACGCAGACGCCCGCGGAGAGCTCCGGCGCCTACGACCAGATGGTGCGCGAGATCCTGGGTGCCCTGTGCGGCGAGTTCCACGACGACACGGTGAATCTCGCGATGGCGCACCTGACCATGACCAACGGGGCGTTCGGCGGCGGTGAGCGGATGGCCCAGTCCATCTTCGAGTACTCGGTACCGGCCACCGTGTTCCCGGCCGAGTGCAGCTACGCCGCGCTGGGCCACCTGCACCGGCGGCAGACCCTGCCCGCGGCCTGCCCGGTGGTGTACAGCGGCGCTCCCCTCGCCGTGGACTTCGGCGAGCAGGACAACCCGTCGGTGGTCTGCATCGTCGAGGCCACGGCGTCGACCCCGGCCAAGATCACCGACGTGCCGATCACCTCGGCCCGCCGGCTGCGCACGGTGAACGGCACGGTGGCCGAACTGGAGGCGATGGCCGACGACCTCGGTGACGACTATCTGCGGGTGCTGGTGCGGGAACCGGCCCGGGCCGGGCTGCGCGAGGCGGTCAGCGACGTGCTGCCGAACGCGCTGGAGGTCCGCATCGACCCGGAGTTCACCGGCTCGGCCGAACGTTCCGCCCGGCACCGCGACCGCACCACGGGCAGCCCGCAGGAGCTGTTCGAGCGGTACATGGAACAGTCGGGGGCGAAGGACGATGCGGTGTCCAGGCTGTTCGCGCAGCTGAGTGACGAAGTGACGGCCTCCGACGCGGCCGATCGCACGGAGATGCCGGCATGAGGCCGGTCCTGCTGGAGATGGAGGGCTTCGCCTCGTTCCGGGAGCGGGCCCTGGTCGACTTCGAGGAGGCCGACTACTTCGCGATCGTCGGGCCCACCGGTTCGGGCAAGTCGACGATCGTGGACGCGATGACGTTCGCGTTGTTCGGGTCGGCGCCCCGGTGGGGGCGCAAGAACGCGGTCAGCATGGCGCTGTCGCCGCACGGCAACCGGGCGGTGGTGCGGCTGGTGTTCGAGCTGGCCGGGCACCGGTACGTGGTGGCGCGCGAGGTGCGGCGCACGGGCGCCTCGATCAGCGCCCGGAACCAGCGTCTGGAACGGCTCCCCTCGCTGGAGAGCCGGGGCGACCCGGACGAGAACACGGTGTCGATCGCCGCCGACAGCAAGGTCACCGAGGCCGTCGAGAAGCTGCTGGGCCTGACGTTCGAGCAGTTCCGGCAGTGTGTGGTGCTTCCGCAGAACGCCTTTGCCGAATTCCTGCACTCCACGCCGAAAGACCGGCAGGAGATCCTGCTGCGGCTGATCGGGGCCGAGCACTACGAGCTGATCCGGGGCGAGGCCAACCAGCGGGCCCAGTCGGCCCGCGACCGGGTGGAGCACCTGGACCGGCAGCTGGGCGAGCTCGGTGACGCCACGGCCGAGGCCGAGACCACCGCGGCCGCCCGGGAGCAGCGGGTCTCCGGGCTGGTCGACCAGGTCCGGGCGGTGCTCCCGGGGCTGGCCGCGGCCCAGAACGCTCTGGCCGAGGCACTGCGAACGCAGGACCGGCTCGGGCTCGAACGAGACCGGCTGGCCGCGATCGTCGTGCCCGACGGGGTGTCGCAGATCGACCGCGCGGTGTCCGAGGCGTCGGCCGCCGCCTCCACCGCGAGTGCGGCCCAGTCGGTGGCCGAGGCGGCGGACACGGCTGCCCGGGAACAGCTCTCGGCGGCTCCCGCCCGCGGTCCGCTGGAGCGGGCGGTGAAAGACCGCACCGAGCTGGGCGCCCTCACCGTGGAACGGCCCTCCCTGACCGGGGCCGAGGCCGAGGCCCGCGAGCAGCACAAGGCGGCCGGGCATCAGGTGACGGCGGCGGAGCTGCGGTACCTACAGGCTCAGACTTCTTCCGAACGGGCTGCGCGCACGGCCGACGAGGCGGGGCGCCGGGTGAGCGATCTGGAGGCCCAGTACCAGCTGCTGACGCGGCCGTACCCGCCGGCGGGCCTGGACGAGCTGGACCGTGACCTGACGAGTGCCGGTACCGCTCTGGACTCGGCGACGGCCGAGCTGGCCGAGGCGGAGAAGGCCGACGAGACGGCGACGGCCGCGGTCGAGGCCGGTCCTCCGCGGGTGCCGCTGGAGCGGGCCAAGGTCACGCTGGAAGAGCTCGCAGCGCTCGGTGAGCGGCTGGCCGGGCTCGAGGCTGACGACGAGAAGGCCCGGGCGGCGGCGCAGAAGGCCTCCGCCGCGGTGGACCAGGGCGTCGTGGCCGTGCGTGAGACCCGGCAGCGGCGCGACGAGGTGCAGTTGCGGCACGCGGCCTCGACCTTGCGCGGGCATCTGGTGGCCGGCGAAGACTGCCCGGTCTGCGCGCAGAACGTGGCCGTGGTGCCCGGGGCCGTCTCTTCGTCCCCCGCGAACCTGGACCGTACCGCTACCGAAGGGGGCGACTCATCCGCCCGCACGGGTGCCGCCCCGGTCGGGCCGAGCGCTGCCGGAGTCGCGGCGGGCACGGGCGGTCACCCGGGTCTCGCGGCGGCGGACGCCGAACTCGCGGCTGCCGATGCGCTCATCGCCACGGCCGAGGGTGCGCTCGAGAAGGCGCGGGCGCGCTGGAACACGGCGGCGCGGGCGGAGAGTTCGGCGCAGTCACAGGTGGAGTCGGCCAGGCGCCGGATGGAGGAGTTGCGGGTCAACGTGCCCCGGGCGTGTCCCGACCTCCCGACCGCGGAGCGGCTGCTGGGTGAGCTGGAGGCGCTCGAGGCCCGGCAGCGTGAGTCCGGCCGGCTGGTGCGGCAGGCGCGGGCCCGGGCCGACGGGGCGCGTCGGCAGGCGGAGCAGCTGGCCGCGGCCCAGGCCCGGATCCGGGGTGAGCTGGGGCGGGCGCGGGATCCGCTGGTGGGCCTGGGAGCTCCGGCGGTCGAGGATCTTTCGCTGGTCGAGGCCTGGCACCAGCTGATCGGCTGGGCTTCGGAGCGGGCCGGGATGCTGGCCACGGAGATCACCGCGGGCCGGCACGATCTGGAGCGGGCCGAGGCCGAACGGCAGAGCACCGGCAAGGAGCTGGAGGCGGGCGAGGCCGAGCTGCGGAAGGCGCGGGCGGCCGAGTCGGACGGGCTGGCCCGGGCCGAGCGGGCCCGTGAGCGGGTGCGACAGGCCGAGCAGCGCATCGCCCGGCTGACGGCCGATCTCGCGGACGCGCCCGCGGAAGATGCTGCACGGGAGCAGATCCGGCAGATCGATGCCCTGGAGGAGGCGGCCCGGCAGACGGACGGCGCGCTGCGCTCGGCCCGGCAGGGCCGTGAACAGGCCCAGCGGAAGCTGCGGGATCTCGACGGCCGGCTCAGCGAGGGCTGGGCGGGGCTGCGGCGCACCCGTGACGAGGTGGTGCAGCTGGGGGCTCCGGAGCTGACGTCCGAGGGGTTGCTGGAGGGGTGGACCGGCCTGACGGCCTGGAGCTCCGCGGCGGCGGCCGCCCGGGATCGCGAGCTGACCGGTGCCCGCGAGGCCACCGGCCACCGGCGGGAGGAGGCCGGGGCCCTGAGAGGTGAGCTGATGGGCGTCCTCCAGCAGCACGAGATCCCGGTGACGGGCGAGGATCTGGCGACCACCGCACCGGCCGCCGTGGCCGGCGCGCACGCCGAGGCCCGCGCGGCGCTGGACCGGATCCGCGAGCGGCGGGCGCAGGCCGCGACCGTGGTGGGCGAGCGGGAGACGCAGGAGCAGAACGCGCACGTCGCGAAGATGCTCGGTGACCTGCTGCGCACCGACAAGTTCCCGCGCTGGCTGGCCACGGCGGCGCTGGAGAGCCTGGTGATCGAGGCGTCGGACACGCTGCTGCGCCTGTCCAACGGGCAGTTCGACCTCGACCACGACGACAAGGGTGACCTGGTGGTGGTGGACCACACCGACGCCGACGCCCGGCGTTCGGTGAAGACCCTGTCCGGCGGGGAGACGTTCCAGGCCAGCCTGGCGATGGCCCTGGCCCTGTCGTCGCAGATGTCGCAGCTCTCCAGCGCGGGTGGTGCGCGCCTCGACTCCATCTTCCTGGACGAGGGTTTCGGCACGCTCGACCCCGACACGCTGGAGACAGTGGCGGGCACGCTGGAGAACCTGGCGCGGGGCGAGCGGATGGTCGGCGTGATCACGCACGTGCCGGCGCTGGCCGACCGGGTGCCCGTGCGCTTCAACGTGCGGCGTGATGCTCAGACCTCGAGGGTGGAGAGGCAGAACCTGTGACGATCACCGTCCCCATGACCTATTCGGTCGAGGCGTGGGACCCCAGCTACGGCACGACCTTCGCCACCGAGGAGCAGGACGGGCTGGCCGGTTCGGAGGCCGAGCTCGAGGTGGACATCGAGGTCCCGGCCGACCGGTGGCGGGCGGTCTCCCCGCGACCGGGTGTGAAGCATCCGCAGACCGTGCTCTTCGTGGACGGGGTGCGGCGGGTGGACGCCCGGATCTGGATCAGTCAGCCCGAACGGGTGGACGACCTGGACGACGGGGTCGCTCTCGGTCTCTGCGCGTCGTACGCCTCCGGAGTGACGTTGTGCCAGCACACCGCGGCCGGGAACACCGCCCGGGTCGTGGGCAGCCAGATCCGGCGGGGACTGTTCACCACGGCGGTCACTGCCTCGACCATCGACGCCCCCGGTGGGAACTACCACGCGCACATCACCGACGCCGACCCGGCCACCCCTCTGCCGCAGCTGCTGTCGGCCGAGCTGCAGCAGCGCCTGGCCGATCTCGAGGTGGTGACGGCCGTGGCGGCCCGCGACCAGCTCGCCCCCTCACAGCAGGAGGGTGACCTGCTGGTGGTCGACGGTCCGTTGCGCGGCCGGCAACATCTCCCCCGTACCCTCGGCTACATCAAGACCCACCACAGCCGGTACCTGGAGGTGGAACAGAACCGGCTCGTCGCGCAGCTCGAACCCGGGCAGCGCACACCGGTCTTCCGGATGGGCACGAACTGGAAACGGTTTTCCTGGTACCTGCGCCTGCCCTACCGCGAGGGAGCGCCCTGGGCCGGGATCGTACGGGTGGAGTGCAGCGCCGACCTGGCCGCGGCCGAGGCCGTCGAGCTGGCGTATCTGAGCCAGGCCGTGCTGGTGCGGTACGCGAGCAGCGAGATCAAGGATCCGCGGGCGCCGCAGAACCTCTACCCGATCGCGGGTCTGGAGAAGGAGTTGCGCCGCCGGCTGGGCAACCCGCAGATCCTGCACCGCTCACTGCGCACGCGGCGTCCGCGGTGAGTGAGGGGGTCCCGGCCGGTCGCGGCCCGGATCTCTACGGTGTGTACCGCCGCTGGTGGGTGAAGGGCATCGCGGCGGACGAGGTCAGGTCGCTGCCGTGAGCACGGGCACGGCCGGGGGCTCGGCCGACATCTGGGAGGTCACCGAGGCGAACACGTCGCGGACGTACTGCTCGGCCACGGCGCTGTCGTCACCGGGCACGTTCCAGGTGAGCTCGGCGATGTACTCCAGCATGGCCGCGGCGAGCCGGGCCGTCATCACGCAGTAGACGTCGTCGGGCGCGCGGCCCAGGCGCTCGGCGATAGCGCCCTCCAGGAGCACGCGTTCCTTGACGAACTCCTCCAGCAGGCGCATGCGGGGGCCGGGCGTGCTCTCCACCACGGAGTTGATGCGCCGCAGACGTTCGCGGTCACCGCGGGGCTCGACGAAGAGCTCGAGCATGGTCTGACCCAGGGCCACGTCGATGGGCTCGTCGGCGGGCCGGTTCCGCAGGCGCTCGGCCAGTTTTCCGCGGAAGGCGAGGGGCTCGATGATCAGCAGGTCTTTGGTGGGGAAGTACCGGTAGAGCGTGGAGGTACCGATCCCGGCGGCCTCGGCGACGTCTTCCATCTTGGTCGTCTCGTACCCGCGCTCGAGGAACAAGGACAGCGCGGTGTCGATGATCATCTCGCGAGTGCGCGCGGCATTCCGCTCCCTGAGCCCCATGACGCGCACAATAACAGCGGGGGTCATCTTGGTAGTGACTTTCACTTCGGGCTACTGTGCCGATCGGGCAGTCACTGCTGACTGCGTAGTGACCTTTTCCCCCGCTTCCCCCGAAAGGTTGCGCCTTTATGGCATGGCATCTGTTCCGGCTGGGTAGGTGGTCGTTCGTCCACCGCCGGATCGTCACGGCCGTGTGGCTCGCGCTCCTGGTCCTCATGGGCGCAGGCACGGCCACCCTCGCAGGCCAGACGAACGACAACTTCTCGCTGCCCGGGCTGGAGTCGACCGACGCGTTCGCCCTCATCGAGCAGCGCAGCCCCGCCACCAACGCCGAGGCCGCCACGGCCCGCCTGGTGTTCGAGGCCCCGCAGGGCCAGACCCTCGACACGGACGCGAACCAGAAGGTCATCTCCGAGTCGCTGGCCGCGGCCTCGACCGACCACGTGCAGCGGACCGAGGGCGTCGACCCGCTGAGCACGGTGACGTACTCGAAGAACCAGAAGGTCGGTCTCGCCACCCTCTCGTACACCGTCACCGCGGTCGACGTGACCGAGGCGGACAAGGACGCCCTGGAGAAGGCCAAGGAGGTCGCCCAGGACGCCGGTCTCACGGCTGCCTTCGGCGGTGACGCCGTGGCCGCCGAGGCAGCCGCCCCGACCGGCGAGATCGTCGGTGTGGCCGTGGCTCTCGTGGTGCTGCTGGTGACCTTCGGGTCGTTGATCGCGGCCGGGATGCCGTTGCTGACGGCCATCATCGGCGTCGGTATCGGCGCGGCGGGCATCACCACGCTGACCGGTTTCGTGGAGCTCAGCTCGGTCACGCCCGCCCTCGGCTCGATGCTGGGCCTGGCGGTCGGGATCGACTACGCGCTCTTCATCATGAGCCGCTACCAGCACGAGGTGCGCACCGGACGATCACTGGCGGACGCAGCCGGAAGTGCCGTCGGCACGGCCGGTTCCGCCGTCATCTTCGCCGGGCTCACCGTCATCATCGCGCTGGTCGGCCTCAGCATCACCGGCATCACGTTCCTCACCCAGATGGGGATCGCGGCCGGGGTCATGGTCGCGATCGCCGTGCTCATCGCCCTCACCCTGCTGCCCGCCCTGCTCGGGTTCGCCGGTCAGAGGGTGCTCAAGGGCGGCATCAAGTTCCTCAAGCAGCGTGACCCCGAAGACGACGGCGTGCGCACCAACGGCCGCCGCTGGGTCGAGGGCGTCAGCCGGTACAAGTGGCCCGCGCTGGTGCTCGGTGTCGCGCTGGCCGCCGTGATCTCCATCCCCGTCACCCAGATGGAGCTGGCGATCCCGGACGAGTCCACCGCCCCGGCCGGCAGTGACAGCAACATCGCTTACAACCTGATCGCCGAGAACTTCGGCGCCGGGGCGAACGGCCCGCTGACCGTCATCGTCGACACGGCCGGCGCGAGCGACCCGGTCGGCGCGGCCAACCAGGCCCTCACCACGCTCCAGGGTATTTCGGCCGATGTGGTCAGCGTGGGTCTGTCGGGTGTGCCGGCGGGTACTCCGGACGCCGCGGTGCAGAGCGCGTTGTCGCAGCAGCTCCAGGCCGTGAACTTCGCGAGCATCACGGTGATCCCGAAGAGCGGACCGGCCGACTCGTCCACCAAGGAACTGGTCGGCACGATCCGGGACGACCTGGCGTCCCTGCCGGGTGACACCGGGGCCCGGGCCATGGTCACCGGCCAGACCGCCGTCGGCGTGGACATCTCGCAGAAGCTGACCGATGTATTCCCGCTCTACCTCGCGGTGGTCGTGGGTCTGGCGTTCATCCTGCTGGTGCTGGTGTTCCGCTCGATCCTGGTGCCGCTCAAGGCCGCCCTGGGCTTCCTGCTCTCGGTCGGGGTCGCGCTGGGTTCCACGGTGGCGGTGTTCCAGTGGGGCTGGCTGAACAACCTGATCGGCCTGGACGTCACCACCCCGGTCGTGTTCATCCTGCCGCTGCTACTCACCGGCGTGCTCTTCGGCCTGGCCATGGACTACGAGGTCTTCCTCGTCACCCGCATGCGCGAGGCCTACGTGCACGGCACCCAGGCCCGGCAGGCCGTGATCGAGGGCTTCTCCCACAGCGCCCGCGTGGTGGTGGCGGCCGCGATCATCATGTTCGGCGTGTTCGCGGGCTTCGCCCTCGGCGACGACGTCATGATCAAGACCATCGGCTTCGGTCTGGCCGTAGGCGTCATCGCCGACGCCTTCCTGGTACGCATGCTCATCGTCCCCGCCGTGATGGCCATCGTGGGCAAGAGCATCTGGTGGCTGCCGACCTGGCTCGACCGCGCACTGCCCAACCTCGACATCGAGGGTGAGGCCCTGCTCGAGAAGCTCGGTCCGCCGCCGGGGCACCGCGAGACGGTCTCCGCCGGTCAGTAAGAGCTCACATGATGGACGACGGCGGGCTCCGGCCCGCCGCCGTTCGTCGTCTCAGACCCCCGGTACCGCGGCGACCATCAACGAGCCACCGTGCCCGAGCGCGGAGAACATCACGTCGCCGCCGAGAGCGCGCACCTGATCGATCATCCCCGGCAGCTCCGCCCCCAGACGCAACTGGGCCGGGCGGGCGTCATCGTCTTCGATCTCGATGATGAGCACCCCCTCCGACTCGTGCCCCCGGATCTCCAGATGCACCTGCCGGCCCGTCGGCTCCCGCGCCGCCGTCAGCACCGCGCAGATCAGGGTGTAGGCGGTCTCCTCGGTGGCCGCCGGGAACCGCACACTCGGCAGGGCCACGCCGACCGGCCCCGGCTGCCGCTGGGCGACCGCCTCGACCGCCGCGCCCAGACCGGCCTGGCTGAGCAGGGCCGGGTGAATACCGCGGGCCAGGTCGCGCAGCTCGTCCAGGGCCCGGGAGATCTCCTGGCTGATCCCCTTCAGCCGTTCCCGCGAGGTCTTTGTGAGATCGTTCGAGTCCGACGCCGCCAGAAACAGTTTCAGGGCCAGCAGCCGCTGCTGGGCGCCGTCGTGCAGATCGCGCTCGATGCGCCGCCGTTCGGCCGCGCCCGCCCGCACCGCCTGCATCCGGTTCGAGCGCACCTGGCTGAGCCGGCCCAGCACCGCCGCCTGGAGCTGGGCGTTCTCCAGGGCCAGGCCGCTCGCGGCCACCGCGTTGGCGACGACGTTGGGATGCCGGCGCAGGGCCGGGTCGGTGTCGATGACCGCCAGAGCGGCACCGGAGGCCGACGCGACCGGTAACAACAGGCGTCCCTCATCGGTCGGGGTGTTGCCGTCGGGGGCGCCCGTCGTGTCGACGTAGGTGTTGAGCTCGGGGGCCCAGTACCGCACGTGCAGCGATTCGTCGAGCAGGGCCTCGCGCAGGGCGTTCTCCACGGCCTCCGGGGTCGGGTGACGCTGCACCAGCCGGATCAGGGCCAGCACCGCCTGGTCGGCCAGCCGCCGTCGCACCACACTGGCCAGGAAGGCCATCGGGACCAGGGCGAACAAGGTGGCCTGCAGGGCGAACGTGTAGTCCTTCCAGTCGCCGTGCACCTCGAGCAACTGGGCCACGGGCACGCTGACCGCGGCCAGCGTGGTGGCCGGGGCGGCCAGGGCCATCGGGGTCAGGAGTTGCCGGTCCAGGCCCCGCATCCGCCGGATCCGGACCGTCCAGAGCACCGTGAACAGCACCGCGAGCACCAGCTGCCCGGCGCTGGCGACCTGGATGACCGCGTCGTTCAGACCCCGGTCGGCGTACAGCGTGACCCACCAGGTGCCCGGGTCGTAGTCTTTCCACTCCGGGCGCATGGTGAGGTCTTGCGCGAGGATGCCCCCGACCAGCACAATCGCCAGCGCAGCGGCGAAAACCTTTTCGGTGCGGTTCATCAGCGCCGGATCGGGATAGCGGAACATGGCCCACACCGCGAGCGACAGCGCGAGGAAGCTGGACAGGCCCGAGAGCAACGGCAGCGGCCCGAAGGCCCACTCCTCGCTCCAGCCCAGCGCCCAGAGCAATGCCGACGCGATCAGCAGCACAGCGGTGCGCCGGTGACCGGGCTCTTCCCAGAGGATCACCCCGGCGCACGTGAGCATCGCCCCGAACAGCAGGCTGCCGAAGGCGACGACCGGGTACTCCCGCCAGAGCGGGCCCATGAACACCGCACCCAGCAGCGAGAGCACCAGTGTCATCGCGAAAGTACGCGACCACTGCCGCGTGCCCGAAGCCGGCACGGACGGCGATGGCGCGGTCACGACCAGCGACGCCGAACTCACCACCACACACTGAACCCCGGCATGAACCGGGACAAGAGGGAAACCACCCGGCCGCCGGTCCCCTCACCGCTCTGGAAGCCGCAACACAATTTTTACGCGCGCACACGCGTCCTCCGCTGTTGCTTTTCACCGACCCGGCGCATCGTTGCCCCATGACGGCGCAGACGAACACCGACTCGTCGGACCTCACGCAGTACGGCGACAGCATCACGGCCGTCGAACCTGGCGGTGTCGAGCGGGTGCCGGAGTCCGCGCGGCACGGCACGCCCCTCCAGCTGCTCTGGACCTGGGCCTCCCCCAACCTCGAGTTCGCGACCATCTACGTCGGCATCATCGCGGTGCTGTTCTTCGGTCTGTCCCTGCCGATGGCCGTGCTGGCCGTCACGCTCGGCAACGCCACCGGCGCGATCACCCACGGCGTGCTCTCGTCCTGGGGCCCCCGGGCCGGGGTCCCTCAGATGATTCTCTCCCGGAGTGCTTTCGGCTTCCGGGGCAACGTGCTGCCGGCCGGCCTGAACGCGGTGATGGCCGGGATCGGCTGGTTCGCCGTCAACAGTGTCAGCGGTGCCCTCGCGCTCAGCGCCCTGACCGACCTGTCGGCCAAGGTGTCGCTGGTGATCATCGTGCTGGCCGAGCTCGTGGTGGGGTTCTTCGGGCACAACCTGGTGCACGCCTTCGAGCGCGTGGCCTTCCCGCTGCTGGTGATCGTTTTCACCCTGGGCGCGATCAGCGTGTTCGGCCAGGCCGACCTCGGCGCTCCCGGGAACGGGCCGGGGTTCGGCGGTTTCACGCTGGCCTTCAGCGCGGCCTTCGGATACGCGGCGGGCTGGAACCCCTACGCCAGCGACTACACGCGCTACCTGCCCACCTCGACCAGCCGCCGGAAGACCGCGCTGTACGCGGGCGGGGGCAACTTCGTCTCGTGCACCCTGCTGATGACGGTCGGGGCGGCGGCCGCGAGCGCGGGCACCATCGGCAACGACAACCCGGTGGGCGACCTGACGGGCATGATGCCCGGCTGGATCGGCAACCTGGTGCTGCTCGGGATCGCGCTGGGCGCGGTGTCGGCGAACGCGCTGAACGTGTACTCGGCGGCGGTGTCGTTCCTGGCCATGGGCATCTCGCTGCCGCTGAGCCTGCGCCGGGCGATCGTGGCGCTGGGGTTCGGCGCGGTGGGTTTCGTGCTGGCCTGGAACGGCCTGGCCGACGCCGGGCACAAGTACGAGGCGTTCCTGCTGGTCATCGCCTACTGGATCGCGCCCTGGCTGGGCGTGGTGCTGACCGACCGGTGGCTGCGGCGGGGTGCGGCGCTCGACGGCATCATCGAGGACCCCTCCTACGTGAACCTCGCCGGGCCGGTCGCGATGCTGGTCGCCATGGTGGTGTCGGTGTGGTTGTTCTGCAACCAGGAGAAGTACGTGGGGCCGCTGGCCTCGGCCTCGGTCGGCGATCTGACCCCGGTGGTCGGATTCGGGCTGGCGGTGGGGTTTTACGCGGGCTTGTTCCAGCTGCTGAAGCCGGCCCGACCGACGTCTTTGCCGTGATCACGAAAGGGGAAGGAGGGGCATGACCGCGTCACCACCGCTGCCGCCGCCGGCTGACATGCTTGCCGTCGCCGTCGAAGAGGCCCGGGCCGGGCTGGCCGAAGGGGGGATCCCGATCGGGGCCGCGCTCTTCGCCGCCGACGGCGTACTGCTGGGCCGGGGGCACAACCGGCGAGTTCAGGACGATGACCCCTCGGTGCACGCAGAGACCGATGCTTTCCGGAAAGCCGGACGGCAGCGCAGTTATCGCGGCACGACCATGGTGACGACGCTGTCGCCGTGCTGGTACTGCTCCGGGCTGGTGCGGCAGTTCGGCATATCGAACCTGGTGATCGGGGAGAGCCGGACCTTCACCGGAGGGCACGACTGGCTGGCCGAACTGGGCGTGGGGGTGACGATTCTCGACGACGAGACCTGCGTGTCGCTGCTCGGGGGCTTCGTCACGGCCCGGCCGGACCTGTGGCACGAGGACATCGGAGAGGACTGAGCACGTGACATCGTCGGTACCCGTTCTGGATCTGGGTGTCTGGTACGAGGGCGCGCCCACAGAACGCGGGGCGCCGGCCCGGCGTCTCGACGAGGCGCTCGGCTCGGTCGGGTTGCTCGACGCCGTCACCGTGGGGTGACGCCCGGCGGGCGGATCAGCGCCGCACGCCGAACCGCTCGGCCGTGCGATTACTGCGGTGGTCGTCGCGGCGGCGGAACACGAACCGCCGCCGGATCCGCTGGCCGAACTCGAAAGTTGCTGCGGCCGGGTCGAAATCCGGCAGGGGTCCAGGCACCAGCAGCGGGTCGGTAAGGTCGATCACCGGCTCCCCGACCACAGAATTGGGGACGCCTACAGCGGCGGTCTCGTCGACGTCCACCATTGGTCTCACTGTCGCCATGGTGGCCGCGACGGCGATCGACGCCGTGGTGACCAGATGACGCACCGGCTGACGCAGGGGCAGACCGTCGAGCGTGGCCGCGTCGACCCAGCGCGGCGTGTAGCGGTTGTTCCGGTTCTCGTGCTTGGCCTCCGGGCCGGACATGACGAGCCGGGTCTCCTCGGGCACGACGGCGAGGAAGTAGGCCTGCCCCTCGTGATCGGGCAGGCGGCCGGCCAGGGTGATGCGCAGGCCCAGCTCCTCCTGGATCTCCCGCAGCGCGGCCTGCTCGGGTGACTCCCCCGGCTCCAGGCGACCTCCGGGCACGCTGAGGAAGCGGTGCCCGCGCACGTAGCGCTCGATCATGGCCACGCGCCCGCTGGGGGCGAGCGTCACCACCCGGGCCCGGCGAATCTTCATCGGTCGGTCATCCCTCTTCGTCCGCAACAGGCCGCCCACCCTGCCATCGTGCCCCGGCCCCGGCCAAGCGCCAACCGGGACGGGCGCACCATCGTTCCGGTCGTTGCGAAAATCGCAACGATGGCTTACGGTCGAAGCATGCCGAATACGTCCGAGAGAGTGCGCGAACTCATCGCGGCATCGGGCCTGACCCACCGGGCCTACGCCGACCAGATCGGCCTCGACACCACCAAGCTGTCCAAATCTCTGCGCGGTGGGCGGCGTTTCACCTCCCTCGAACTGGCCCGCATCTCCGAACTGTCCAACGTCACGGTCGACTGGCTGATCACCGGCACCGGCCTCGAGATCACCGTGGCCGCGCGGTCGAACGGCGGCAGTGCGGCCACCGCGGTGCACGAGGCCCAGCGCCTCAGTTCGCTGCGGTCCGACATGACCTTCCTCGGCCTCGGCCAGCCCTGGCAACCCCTGCCGCGGGAGCAGAACGTCCGGCGGATGGCCGAAGCCGCACGGGCGCGGGTGGAAGAGGCCGGCCATTCCCCGGCGGAACCCGATCTGGCTACGGTGATCGAGGCCAGTTTCGGGGTCGACGTGGCGATCAGCTCCCTGGGAACGGGTTTCGACGGGCTCTCGGTGTCCAGCGACGAGGTGAAGCTCATCCTGGTCTCGACCTCCCAGATTCCGGCCCGCCAGCGGTTCACCCTCGCCCACGAACTCGGGCACCTCCTGGCCGGCGACGACCAGCAACTGCACATCGACGAGAACATCTACGCCGGCTCGTACCGCCTCGACCCGAGCGAGCAGGGTGCCAACGCGTTCGCGGCGGCCTTCCTCATGCCCGAGCACCAGTTGCGAGCGGCCACACCGACCACCTACGCGGCGCTCGCCGACGAGCTCCTGGTCTCCCCCGCCGGCCTGGCCGTACGCCTGCGCGAGCTCCAGCTGGCCGACGACGAGACCTGCGAGCGCCTTCGACAGCTCACCGGAGCGCAGGCCGCGCAGACAGCCGGGCGCAGCGAACATTTCGCCGCGCGGGTGGCCGTGGCGAGCAGCGTTCGCCCACCAGGCCTGCTCCTGCGCGACACCTATCAGGCGTACGAGTCCGGCGAGGCCACCCTGAGACCGTACGCGGCGCTGATCGGGGCCGATGTGGATCAGCTGCACGAGTCGCTCGAGGCGCAGGAGTAGAGCGAGTTGGCCCGGCGCCCCGATCTACCGCAACCGCCCTGCGTGTTTCCCGACAACACTGTTCTCTGCAATTTCGCCGCGGTCAGCCGGCTGGACGTGCTGGAAGCCGTTCTCCACGGGCGGGGCCGTTGGACGGAGGCTGTCGCTGACGAGGCCCAGCGGTCGAGTCGCGTCCTGCCCGAGCTCGCGCTGATACCGCTCCGGGGCTGGCTGGATGATCCGGTGGAGCTGTCCGGACGGCGGGAGGTCGCGACGGTCGAGCGCATCCGGCGGGCGGTATTCGGCGGTAGCAGCGCACAGCCGCTCGCCCATCTGGGTGAGGCGCAGACCTGTTACCTGATCAAGCATCGGGCGGAGTTCCGCGGCTCCTGGTGGATCTCGGACGACCGCGAGGCCGTGCGGTACGCCCGCCGCCAGCAGATCATCACGTACGAGACGATCGACCTGGCCGCGACGGCCGTCTCCAAGGGCGTCCTGACCAGCGATGAAGCCTTCGCGCTACTGCACGACACGGCCGCGAAGGGTCGTCATCCGCGGCTGCCCTCATCACCGCACGAGCTTCTCCGGCCGAATCCGTGAAGAACATCTGCCCCGCCCGCCGTAGTGGCGTAACGTGCCAGCGACAGCACCGAGAGTAGTCATTCTGGAGGCATGCCATGGCCCTGCACATCACCCGGCACATCACCCGGCGCGGTGTGGTGGGCACCGCGTCCGCGGTCCTTCTCGTGGCGACCGCCGGCACCGCTCAGGCCGCGCCCGGCCCCGCCACCGCGAGCGTCAACGCGCACGGCTGGAAGCTGACCTACCAGGCCTCGAAGGGACAGAGCAACAAGGTCGTGGCCTCGGTGGCCTGGAACGACGAGCGCACGAAACTGGTCTATCTGATCGATGATTCGGTCAAGGTGAAGATCGGCAGGGGCTGCTCGTACCCGATCGACGACGACCACACCAGCATCCGCTGCGAGGTCGAGCCCGTCGACAGCCAGGACCCGTACGGCAGCCTGGGCATGAACCTGCGCGACAAGAACGACTCGGTCGAGTTCCACAACAACACCACGCAGGTCTACTACTTCAACGAGTTCTGGCTGGGCGACGGCAAGGACACCTTCGACAGCAGCCACTCCGCCACCAACGACGGCAGCTTCGTCTGGGGCCAGAACGGCGACGACCAGATCACCACCGGTTCGGTCGCCACCGTGCAGGGCGGCAACGGTGCAGACACCATCACCACCACCGGCAGCTACAGCGATGTCGACGGTGGCAGCGGCAACGACACGATCCTGGCCGGCGTGGGCTCCCAGTTCCTGCGCGGCGGGGCGGGCGACGACGTGGTGCGCGGGGGCGGCGGTAAAGACACGCTCTACGGCGGCCCGGGCAACGACAAGCTGTACGGCGAGGCGGGTGCGGACTCGCTCTACGGCAACAGCGGCAACGACCTGCTCGACGGCGGGCCGGGCACGGACAAGTTCAGCGGTGGGCCGGGGCAGGACACGCTGCGCCCCTGAAAGGCGTACCGCCTGTCACCCCGTGGATTTCGCAGGTCGACGGGCCCGGGTGGACAGTACACGATTCTGGAAGACGGCTGGGAATATGCCGGATTTAGCCCGTAGGCCAGACATGCTTAAGGCAGCCCCCGAAACCCTGCCGTCATGCGAACTTCTCCCCGGCCGCCCGGTAGGCGCAAGCACCCCACCTGGCGGATCTGGACCCTGAGCCTCGGCGCTGTCGTACTCGCCCTCGCAGGTACGACCGTCGCGGTGCAGTCCGCTTCCGCCCGTCAGCCCTCCCACCACAACCGGACACCGCACTCCCGGCCCCACACCTCGGCCAGGCCCACCACGTCGGCCACCCCGACCAGCACCGCCAGCCCTAGCGTCGCGCCCACCGCGACCGCGACCACCACAACCGCGAGCCCCACGCAGACCACGAGCCCCGCCGCGACCACACCGGGAGCGACCACGGCACCCGTCGCCGGCGCCTGCGCCCGCAAGTCCTCCGCAACGGCCGAGGTCAAGGTCACCGACGTCAAACTGCCCACCACCGTGAAGGGTTACGGCGGGGAGAGCGACACCGAGGTGCTACCGGTGGCGATCGCCTCCACCCCGGGCGGTACGTCGTGGCTCGCCTGGGTGGGCACCGACGAGAAGGTGCACCTCGGCCAGCTGGACTGCGAGGACCAGCTGGTCGGCACTCCCGTCACCTACGACGGCTTCGACCTGCAGGACGTCCAGGCCGACAGCAAGGGCGGCGTGCTGCTGATCACCAGGAAGGGTGACTGCGGCACCGGCCCGCTGTGCGGCGGCGAGTCCAGCCCGTGCAACACCATGCACATGATCCGGTTCGACACCACGGGTCAGCAGGTCTGGGACCAGCAGGTCACCAACCTGACCGACAGCCGCAAGGGCTACAGCGACGGCGCCCGCTTCGTCTGGTGGTACCAGCACCACGGCCGCCTGGCCTACGACGGCACGAACTACGCCGCCTACTTCGGCGTGGCCATCACCGTGAAGAACGGCAGCTGCGTCGACATCCACGAGGGCGACCGGATGCAGGTGGTCAACGCCACCACCGGGAACTTGGTGTCGGGCAAGGGTTTCGAGGTGGGCTGTAGTCACGCCTGGACCTCCCGGATCGTCTACGACCCGGCCAAGAAGGACTTCGTCACGGTCTGCGCCACCGACAACGACTGTCGCATAGCCCAGCCCAACCCGTATCGAACGGTAGCGGCGAGCACCTGTGACGGAACTCTTTTCGGCGGCGACCTAGTGCTGGCCGACACCGGCTACTGGACGGCATGGAGCCAGGGCGGCACCGCCAAGCTCTCCCACTTCACCACCGGCGCCGCCGACAAGACCGTGCAACCGGGAGCCTCGACCCAGCACCCGCACCTGGTGACGTACGGCACCGACCGGATGCTGCTGAGCTGGGGCTCCGGCAGCAGCACCCAGGCCCAGATCCTCAACCGCTCGACCGGCGCAGCGATCGGCTCGCCGCTCACGCTGGCCGTGAAGGACCACAACTACACGGCTTTCAAGGCGTACGAGGACGGCAGCGTGGCCTACCCGGCTGAGGGCAGTACCACCAGCTCGATCAAGGTCGCCCGCGTCATGCCGATGAGCTGACCCGGATCGTCCCTTCCGCCACCGGTCCGACCGCCGGTGGCCGGGGACGTCGGTGTCTCAGGCGCCCGACGGGACATGCGGAACTCGAACTTGCGCCTCAGGCCGTGCCCCCAGGCTCGCTGCGGGTATCTAGAATGGGCGTGGGTATCCGCCCACCGGGAACCTGGCTCGGCACCAGTGAAGGAACAGGCGAATGTCATCGAACACCTCCTCCAGCAGCGACCGGGCGTTCGGATACCCGAACGTTCACGCCCGGCTGAGGCGGCACCGTCGGCTGCCCGGCACGCCGGAGACCACGACAATGATTGACATCTGGCTGCACGGCAATCGTTTTCGTTTACGTGACGGGAACGGACGGCGTGCGGTCGAGCTGCGGGCGGACATCTACGCGCCCGACGGTTTCGGGCTCGCGCCGCGCACAGTCACCGAATTCATGGAAGCGGAATCCCAGACGACGCGGCCCTTACCCGGCCCGACCGAGGTGTCCGGCGACCTGGCCACCGGCCTGGCCATCATTCACGAGGCCGGCCAAGAACCCCGGACCGTATCGGCCCTCGAATTCGCGACCGCGGCGGAGCAACTGCTCGTTCCGGAGGACCGTCGGTCCTGGCGCCCGGCCGGGACCGGCCTTTTCGAGTCCGAGGTCACCGGGAAGGAGCACGGAGCCTCCTACCGCAGCATCTTCACCTGGACCGTCTCTGGGGCGTTCGTCCTGCGCCGACGGGTGCAGGACGCTGACAACCCGGGCCGGTTCGTAGTGGTGGAGCTGACGCTTCTCGAGCAGGACTGTGTGACAGACGCGGACCTTTCTGGGGGGCAGACGGTTCCGTTGGCCAAGAGCTGAACCCGGCTGAGGTTCACATCGGCTCCCGGCTCAGCATCTCCCAGGCCAGGTCGCTGAGCGTCTGGTGTGCAGTGCCAATCAGATTCGGGAACGTGGACAGGTCGTCGCGGGGAATGTTCTCGTGGACGAAGGACGGCACGCTTCCGGACTCCTGACTCACCGCCGCGAGCACATCGAACGCCGTGGACTGGCGGTGATGTTGGTTCCGGTGGGCGAGAACCGTACCCCCATAACGCCTCCGGCCGCACCGAAGACGTTCCCGAGATAGCCAGTTTCCCCTCGCGCACAACGAATCAGCTCGTCCGCACTCTCGAACTCGCGCACCTGCGGGCCCCTGACCAGCGCGGCCACCCCCGGCTGCAGGGACAGCGGATTTTCCCCGGTGATCTTCTGCCGCCCAGCCCACAGGCCACCGGGACCGGTGACGACGACGCACTCGAATAGGGCGCCATCTGCTGGGAACCCGGTGAAGACATCTCATCGTCCGACGATGTCTGCAACGCCGCCGGATCCTGGCGTTCACCACCGTGATCTCCCTCGCCCAGCCCACGTCCGTCATCTACACACCACCCACCCCCGGCAAAAGCAGCAGCCGGATAAGCAGCCTCACCATACGAAGCGGACCTGCCATACGAAGCAGGCGGTGAATGAATCCATCTCCACTGTCCGGTTCCTGGGTTCTGCTCGTTCACCACTTACGGCCACCACTGTTGCAATTCCAGCAGCCGGCTTTCGGCAGCTTGGGTGAACGGACTGTCGGGCCCCAGGCCCGCCCGTCGCATGTGCAACACCGCGCGCTGCCGGGCGAGCGCCTCATCGATCCGGCCCTCCTGTGCCAGTACCTCCACCTGATCCTGCATGGTCCGGAGGCGTTCGTACGCCGTCTCCGCATTATCCCGGCGGCCCAATTGGGTCCAGGCGCGTGCCAGTGCCTCCAGGTAGCCCAGAACGTAGCCACCCTGTCTTTGTTCGTCGACGTTCAGCTGACTGAGGTCAGAAATAACCATGATCTCGTAGTCGCCCACCAGGCGTTCATTTTCCGCAGTAAGGAACGACGTCAGTGCGGCTACGCTGCCGGGCGTTTGCCAACTTGTTTCCTGGTCTATCAAGACGCTGTAGTCCTCAGGGATCGGAACCGGATACAGCAGGTCCTCGACTCTGCTACGCCACCGTTCGAAAGCGTAGTCATTCGGTTCCAGTACCAGTCCGCGCTGCACCAGGTCCTGATAGGTGAGCGACGCCGCCCACGCTTCCAGTCGCTCGTCGCCTTCGGCTCCGGACGCGCTGTAGAAGTCGAGCAGTGGACGATTACGTTCAGCCGGATCCAGAATTACCTTGCGATCGTCAAGCCATACGCCATGAACTCCCTCGGTGGGGTAGAACCACGGTCCATCCCCATCGGGGTCGAACTCGGGGCCGAATTTCTCCCATATCCACCGAGCCCGGACCAACGCATGGAGCGTCCGTGCGGTATAGGGGGGCGGATCCACCTGCTGACCGCTCATCAGCTCCCACAAGTGGCGCACCAACTGCTGTGCTGTCTCCTGCACCTCCTCGCTCAGTGCGCCTAGACCCACGTCATGAATCAGCATGTCAAAGCGCGTTTGTCCAGCGGCCCCGGATTCCAGCGCGTTCAGCAGCCGTTCCGGCAGCTGGGCGGCAGGGCCGGGATCCCCGAACCACGCCGCATCACGGCCGAACCGTGCCTGCTCGAACCCGTGGGTCGCCGAGGTCGCGCTCGAATAGGGCAGCATCTGCTGGGAAAGCGGTGTCGCGGTTGCGCTGAGCGACACCGACGAGACCGGCGAGAAGGTGCCCAGGATTGTTTGCTGGGTCAGATCGTGGAAGTGTGCGCCCGGAACCAGCCCATCCGATTGCAACTGGCGGGCGTGATCGGCGCCCATCCCGATGTAACGCACACCCCGGCCCAACGCGTCACGTGAAGCCGCCGCGATCGAGAAGTTCCGCCAGGTCATGAACTTGCCCGTGGTGTCCGCGACCTGCTTCACCCTGGTCTTCTCGCCGACGCCAAGGGCCGGGTCCAGGTCCAGGCGGGCCTGCATGACCGTGGTGAAGGCATCCGCGAAACGCCTCAACTGCGGCAGGAACCAGGACTCGAACGCCGGCCCGCCCGCGACGGCGCGCAGGGCAGTGAGCAACTGCCCCAGCGGACGCTCGCCCGAGTCCGACGAACTGGTCAGGAACGCAACGGCCTTCGGCCAATCCCGCACCAGATCGCGCTGGGCCTCTACCAGCTCGCTCTCCCCCGTCAGCCCGACCGGGTTCTGGGCCAGGTCTTCGGTGTGGGCCCAGGCCAGCTGCAGCATCTCCAGCGCCCGGGCACCCCAATAACGGTCGGAGAGGTCGGCGAAGTTGCCGCCCTGCTCCAAGTCGCTGCGCAGCTTGGCGACCACCCACCCCATCTTGGGGAAGATCGATTCGCCGCCGACCTCGCTCCAGTCACCGCTGGGGTCGAACCGGAAACCCCTGAACGCGTTCGCCAGCGCCTTGCCCAGCAGCTCGCGCAGCTTCGGGCTGTTGCTCAGATCGTCGTTGGGAATGCTCTCGTCGATGAACGAGAACTTCTGGTCACCGTGCGTCGCCCCCAGAATCTGAGCCAGCGTCACCTCTTGGTGGTCCTCACCGATGATGTTCGTCCCGGTCGCCGAGAACCGCACCCACTCGTCCTGACGGTGCGGACCGGGCAGGTTGCCCAGGTGATCGGTACCCCCACGGGCGAAATCGGCCAGCTCCCGGAAACTCTCGAACCGGTGCTCACGCCCGTCCCCAGCCAGCCGCGCGATCGCCGGGTCGTCCCGGAACGGATGGTCGGCCGCCAGCGGCTGGTTCTCCACCCAGATACCCGGCGCAGCAACGGGAGCCGGCTTCGGCGCGGGCAGAGACAGGGTTGCCGGCGCGGAGAGCGATAAAGGGGTCAGCTGCTGGTAGGGCAACCACTGCTGCTGGTAGGGCGAGGGCTGCGGGGGTGCCATGTCCCGCTGCCGCAACTGCTGCGTCTGCGTCTCGAAGGCTCGGCGGGCCGGGCCCGACAGGTCATAGATGTGCGTCCCGCCGTAAGCGGCCTGACCGAGCATGTTCTTGGCGTGGTTGGCACCCAGCCCGACATACCGCACACCCTGGTTCATCGCGTGACGGGTGCCCGCACCGATGGAGAATTCGCGCCACCAGTGAAAGAAAGTTCTCCTGTCGTCCATGTCCCTGAGATCGGACAGGTACTGGCGTTCGACATAGCTCAGGGAAGTGTCCAGCGGCGCCCGCTCCGCCATGGCGTCCATGACACGCTCCAGGAAATACTGCAGGGCCGGGACTACCCGCCACTGAACGTACTGGTCTCCACGCATTCGCCGAGCCTCCTGCACGGCGCCGGAGAAACTCTGGGTGGCGGCAACGAAGTTGTTCAAGAAATCCTTGAGCACATCGGCCCGGTCCTGCCCGACGTTCACCATCTCCTGATCGGCCCGGGCCACCTCCGGCCCCTCGGCCGGATCAGGCACCCGGTTCTGCAGATCTGAGCGCAGAGCGCCGATCCAGATCAGACCCCACATCTGCATCATGTCCGTGTAGCTACCCACAGGCCGCAGGGTGGACAAGTTGTTCAGATCGTGGCGCGTCTGCGCGGCCACCCATCCGAGCCGGCCGAAGATCGACTCAACCCCGTACCGGGACCAGCCGCTGGCCGCCTCGATGCCAAGACGACGCAGAGCAGGCTCGACATGGTGTTGCCACACACTGTTCTTCAGATTGGGGAACGTGGACAGGTCGTCGCGGGGAATGTTCTCGTGGACGAAGGACGGCACCCTTCCGGACTCCCGACTCACCGCCGCGAGCACATCGAACGCCGTGAACTGGCGGTGATCCTCACCGATGATGTTGGTTCCGGTGGATGAGAACCGTACCCACGTAAAGCCTCCGGCCGCACCGAAGACGTTCCCGAGATAGTCAGTTTCCCCTCGTGCGAAACGAACCAGCTCGTCCGCACTCTCGAACTCGCGCACCTGCGGGTCCCTGACCAGCGCGGCCACCCCCGGCTGCCGGTACAGCGGGTTTTCCCCGGTGATCTTCTGCTGCCCGACCCACAGACCACCCGGGACGAGTGCTGAGGGGGCGCTCGAATAGGGCGTCATCTGCTGCGAGACGGGTGCGGCGACCGACTCCTTGGAGGACGCCGCAAGCGGGTTCTGGGCAGGGTCGCTCACCGGCCGGGAGACCTGCGGACGAGGCTTTCCGTCCGCCCCGTACGTCACTTTCTCGATTGTGGCGGTAACACCTGACGCGGCCGGGCGACGAGTGCGCGGGCGGGGCCGGGACGGAATGGCCGGGCGCGGGGACGACTCCACCAGGGCGGCCTCGACCAGGGCCGCCACCGGCTCACCGGACGGCTGCTTCGAAGACGGATCGAAGACCGGGGCGGGAACGTCGGGCTCGTCGTCGGAGGAATCCGAAGACTCCGGGTCGTGGTGCGAGTCCTCGGGTTCGAGGTCGGTGATCCGCGGTGTGCCGTCCGCCATCGAGTCTTCCGGAAGCAGCTCCAGCAGGGCGGTTTCGAAGGACTGCTGCCGCAGCCAAGAACTGCGGTACAGCTCCTCGAGCCGGTCCGGCGCCGTGCGCAGCAGCCGGGCCACCTGCTCGGCCAGCCGGTCCGCCTCGAACGGGTCGTGCGCCCGCAGCTCGGCCACCAGGCGCCGGGCCGCATCCGTGGCCGAGGGCACCCGGCCGTTTGGGCCCGTCCGGAACATCCGGCCCCGCTCGTCGAAGCGGTAGCGGGTGAGGTTGCCCGGACCGTCCAGCTCCTGCAGCTCCACCTTACGGCGCAGGTTGAAGGCGATTCGCCGGCCGGTCTGGATCAGGTCCCAGCCACTGGCCTGGAGCTCAAGCGGGAACTCGGCCGGGGCACCGGGGCGGCCATTCGCCGTGACCAGGCTGAGCAGCGACTCGGTCCGGCCGGTCAGCCTGGCGATGTCGGCAGCCGTGGCGGCCCCGTCGGGCCGGCTCAACAGCCACAGGACCACCGCCCGATCGGCGTTCAGCCGCTGACGAACCACCTCGGCCTGCGTCGGGTTGGTGCGGCTCAGCTGCTCGACGGCCCAGTTGCCGACCGCCAGGTAGCGGCTGAGGGCGCGCTCACCGGGCGAGGTCTCCAGTACGAGCTCGTCGTAACGGCCGTGCTGACGGATGGTTTCGGAGACCGCATCGACCGCGGAACGCCAGTCCTGGCCGACACGGGCCGCATCGGCCAGCAACCGGGCCAGGGGGTAGCGCGGGGTCAGCGCGGTCGGGCCGGACCACTGCTGGAGCGGGTCGGAACCGGTGGCCGGCAAGGTGGCCACCCGCCGGTCCTGCTCCATCTTCGTCCGCAGCACGTCGATGTTGCGGGCCGCGCCGGTCCCCCAGACCTGCCCGGGGATCACGTCACTGGCACCGATCCGGGCCTGGTCGATCGTGCGATGGGTGAAGCTGGCCCGGTACGGCACGGCCACGAACCATCCCCGGAACCGGCCGGTGAACAGATACTGGGTGTAGGTCGCCCCCGGGACCTTGGCGTGCGACTCGATCCGCTTGTTCTCCGCCTTCCCCCGGCCGTCCCCGCGAGGGCCCTTACGGTCCATCGCCCCGGAGAAGTTGCCGCTGTCGCTGCGCCACGGGTCGTCCAGATGCGCCGGGTTCGTCGCACCGGTCGGGTTCGTCGTGCCGCTGGGGTTGTCGGAACCGCCCAGGGCCCCCGGGTCCGGGCCCATCAGCTGTTCCGAACCGCCCACCGAACCGGTCGCGGTCGGACGCAGGTAGTCCTTGGAGGCGCCGATGTTGGTACCGGTCTGGTGCTTGACGTAGTTGCCGGTTCCCAGGTTCTCCATTCCGTGGGTAGGTTCCAGCTCGGTGAGATCGCCCATGAAGTACAGGTCGATCCGGTTGCCGGTCTTGCCCGGCAACGGCATCTCGTCGTTCAGCTTCCACCCCCCGCCGGAGACGATGTCCGGCAGGTGCGCCCGCAGCGAGGTGGGCGTCAGTAGCCCGGAGATCGGTACCGATCGGTATTGGGTGTTGTTCGCCGTCTCCTCGCCCACGCGCCCGACCAGCTCGTACGCGGCCTCGAGCGCCCGGTCCACGAAGGCGGCGTCGAACTTGATGTTCCCCAGCTTCGGCATCCGGGTCAGGTCGTACGGGTCGAAGACCAGGTTCAGCAACTCGGCCTCGATGTGCGGGGACGGGATGTAGAACTCCATGGTGCCGCCGTAGGTGCGCACCACCGGCTTACCTCGCCCGGTGACGGCGTTCAGCGCCGAGACCATCGCGTTGTTGATCGGCCGGTGCGGCATCTTCACCGCGACCACCTGGATGTCCAGCTCGAACTGGGCCTCGTGGTCGTAGTAGGAGTGGAAGGTCGACTCGGTGCGCTCCTCGGTCTCCTGCTGGGACGTGGTGTTAGAGCTGTGTACGCCGCCGCCGAAGTCCAGCTGCGGCGCCCCGGAGACCTTGGAGGTGTTGTCCGCACCGGCAAAACCGAGCTTGCCGGCGCTGAACCCACCGGTCAGGTCCCGGCTGTTGCCCTTGCTCTGGCCCTTGTAGTTGTGGTCGAAGATCTCCTGGCCGGTCTTCGGGACGTAGTCGGTGATCACCGGCTTGGTCGTGCGGCGTAGCTTCAGGGTCACCTCGAGGACGTTGGCCACTACCCCACCGCGGGTGTTGACCAGCTCGAAGGTCATGCCGTTGGGGCCCTCCATGTCGTCGACCCAGCCCATCTCCCGCTCACCGGAGAAGAGGACGCGCAGGAAGTCCGTCCCCGAGGTCAGCCGGCCGGTCATCCGCTGGTTACCGGCCAGGGTGCGCCACCAGCGGCCGAGTCGGCTGTCCGGCGCCACCCCCCGTAGCGACCACTCCTCGCCCAGCGGCGTGAGCAGACCGGGCGAGGCCTGCTCGATCGTGTCGTGCAGCGCCCGCAGCGCCGAGACCTCGACCGGCTTGGTGCCGGTGTCACCGGCCGAGGGCTTGCGCTGGAACGTCATCGAGTGGACGCCGTGATGCCCCAATGCCTTGGGCAGATAGGGCAGCTGGGCCAGCTGGTCCTTGGTCTTACCGATCTCCCGCAGACGCACGGTCAGCGCGTCCCGGTCGCCACTGGCGTGCGTGGCCCGGAAGGAGGACCGGGCGATTCCGGCCGGACTGGCCGGCCCGACCGGGATCTCGTCGTCCATCCGGTCGAGGATCGCCTGGACGGTGGCGTTGCTCAGCGCCAGGGACGACTCGCCGTCCTTGAGGTCCCTGGCCTGCCAGCGCCGCAGCGCGTCCATCAGCAAAGGCTCGGTCATCGGGCCCCAGCCCTTGCCGTAGTTCTTCAGCGCCCACGGCTCGGGGAACAGCAGGATGGCCCACCGATCGCCGTGCACCTCCACCTCGGCGATCTTCGGATAGGTGGGGACGAACATGTTGTGCTTCTCGGCGAAGCTGCCGACCCGGTAGGTGAGCGGAATGGCGATGGCGATCACGTGCTCGAAGTTGAGCTGCAGCAGCTCCACCCCGGAGGTGTTGCTCTTGGACTGGTTCAGGTTGCGGCCGTAGCGCAGGTTTGCCCCGGTCTCGGTGTTGATCCCGCTCAGGTGGGAGATCCCGTCGACCGAGTCACCCGCACGGGCGCCGGCCGAGACGCTCCAGCCGTGGCCCCGGGAGTTCGCGATGGCGATCTCCCGGATATTGGCCCGGACCTTGCCGGTGACCAGCGGATCGTTGGAGCGCCCGAGCACCGTCGGGCGGCCGAGCTGAGCGGACAGCCGCAGCCCGCCCAGTCGGTTGAACCAGAAGCCGGACTCGAACAGCTGGCCCGTCTGCAGCGTGCCCTGGGCGGCCGTCTCCCACCAGGAGCGGATGAAGGCCGCGCTGCCGAAGTTGCTTACCTCCTGGTCGTTCGCGCCGTCCGGCCCGCTGAACCGGCTCTGCAGGTCGCGCATGGCCTTGAGGACGCCGTGCACGTCCGCGTAGGAGACGACCCCGAGTTTCAGGGCGCGCACGTCCATGGGCCGGTCGGCAGCCGCCGACGGCGCGGTCGGGTCCGAGAACGGGGGGATCAGGTATGCGGTGACCGGCACGTCGACCTCGGCGCTGGACCAGGTGCTGGTCCGGGCATCCATACCGCGATGAACAGCGTGTGACCGCGGCCGTTCGGCCAGGTCGCCGTAGGTGATGTGGAGCTGGTACTTGTCGGTGAACTTGTGCTGGTCGAGCCATTTGCCGAACTCGATCAGGATCGGGACGTTGCCCACGAACGTGTCGTTCACACTGGCGCCGATCAGCCGCTCGTACTGCGCGCTGACGCTGAACATCTGCAGCAGGCCGCGGCCCACACTTCCCTTGACGCCGAACGTGAACTTCTTGCCGCCACCCAGACCGTAACTGGCCACCCCGATCGGAATGTCCAGGTACGCAATGGTGAACGCCGGCGTCCGCCGCGTGAACGTGACCGCGTTGCCCCGCGCGTCGAAGGCCTTCAGGTGGGCCGGGTCCGAGCGCCCGGACAGCGTGACCCGCACGTGCCGTACCTTGCCCAGCGCCGGGTCACCCCGGAGAAGGAACGACAGGCCGACCTTGTCCGCGTTGGCCACACCGTGCGAGTTCTGGTGCGTCTCGTCGTACCCGCCGTCGAACCCGGGCCGGGAGACGTTGTTCAGGAAGATCTTCAGGTTGGCGATCTTGCTGGCCTCACCGAACTGCATGTCGGCGCCGCCGAGCTTGCGGCGCCGGTCCGCCCCCACATGGGTCTTCCACTTCTTCAGCAGCTGATCCCAGTTCTTCGGCACCAGACCGGCCGCCGCGAGCTCGTTCAGCCCCTGGTCCATCAGGTCGCGGATCCCGGCGTCGTCGTGCTCGATCAGCGACGTGTGAAATCCGTAGCCGTCCGAGAGCATCTCGTCCATCCGCACGTTCTGCAGCTGGTCGGCCGGGACGCTCTTGTCGTCGATGGCGTCCTCGGAGTACGGGACCTCGGTGACGCCGGCGGGCGGTTTGCGGCGCAGGACGTCGGCGTCGGTCGGGAAGCCGTACTCGAACGCGTCCACCTGCGGGATGCGCAGCATCGCCGAGCTCCGGAAGGACGGGATGCGAAGGGGGGGAAGGTCAGGTCGGCCGAGCAGGTGGACGGAGATGTAGTGCCGGAGGCTGATCTCGTAGCCGGCCGATCCCAGGATGCTCTTGTGCACGTTGACGTGCAGGCCGGTCTGGCCCCCCGACGTGGTGTCGGTGTTGTTCCAGGCCCACGCCATGAAGAGGCCGACGCCGGCGCTGATCTGCGAGGCCAGCGGCAGGCCGGGCGTCGGGTACAGGCCGAACTCGCCGGAGAACTGGACGCTGGTCTCCTGCCGGGTGTTCTGCCGGTCGGTCAGACCACGGATCAGGGTCTGCACGCGCTCCAGAAGGTCCTTGTCCTTGGTCGCACCGATCCGCCGGATCCGCGGCAACCTCTCGGTCTTGGTGGTGGCCACCAGTAGCGGTTTGGTGCCCCGGGTGCTGTGGACCGAGAACAGATGTCCCTGCCGCTGATTCACGGCCTTGTCGAGGTTGTGCTTGAGCTTCGTCAGCTCCCGCCACAGCTCCTGGCGTCCGTGCGTCGACAGCTTGATGTCCTGAGCGCGCAGGGCGGCCAGCACCCGGTCGTACCCGATGGGCATCCCGGTCATCCCGGCGATGAAGTGGGTGTCCGGCAGTCGGCGGGCGTTGTCGCTGACCTTCTTGCGCAGCGCCTGCGCATCCGGGGTGGTTCCGGCCGGCGCGACCGCCCGGACCTGGGGACCGGAATCCTGCAGGTAATGCTGCGGAATCCAGAGCAGCAGCCGGTCCTGGTCCTCCGGGCGGGTCCCGGCGCTGGTCCAGGACGGGTTGATGGTGTCCCAGGTGCGCGAGTCGCCCACCGGCCGGACCTTGACACTCAGGTTCGGCCGGTAGCTGAGCAGTTCGGAGTCGGCCCGGTTGTCCGCCACCCGGGCCGACTCGACGTCGCTGAACGCGGAGGTGGCCCGGTCCCGCTGGTTGATGGTCAGCGCCAGGGACCCACCGATCCGCAGGACCTCGAACACCCCGGGGGCGATACCGATACCGAAAGCCACGCCGGCCCGGCCGGCGGTCCGACCGATCAGCCCGGAATTGCTGTTGGTGTTGCCGCCCAGGTTGAACCCGCCCTGGGTGGTCTGGCCGGCCCGGAACTCACCGGGGCCGGGCTTGCGCCCCCGCTCCTTGCCCCCGACGGTCGGCAGCGGCTCGGGCCGGTCGATCGAGCCGAGCGGGTCCTCGACGGCCTGCACGTGGCTCGGGGCGGCCCGCACCAGTACCTCGACGCCACCGACCTCGAGGATGTCCCCACCGCTGGAGAGCTCCCGGTAGTTGTCCAGGAGCTGCTGGGCCAGCTTGAGTTCCAGTGTCTCCCGGGCTTTCTGGGCGTCGGCAGTCTTGTAGGTCTGCCGGATCTTCCTGGGCGTCGGCGCCCCGGCATTCTTCTTCCGGAGGACATGGGGGGGCACCACCGGGGCCGGCTTCTGCGGCAGCTTCGCACCGGCTGCCTCGGCGGCGGCGATGATCTGCTGCACCATCTCGTCCAGGTACGGCAGGCCGGAGCGCGGAATGCCGTTGCGGTGCACGATCGCGCCCGCCCGGGGCAGGGTCAGGGTCGGCTTCACTGTCGGCGGCCCGTCCAGACCGGCCGCGTCGATGCCCTCCGGGACCGAACGGCGGATGACGTCGTGCGCCTCGGTGGCCGCGACCGCCGGCATCAGCTGCCCGTCCACCCCGGCCACCAGCCACAGCACCGGCCGGCCGGAGGTGCCTTCCTCGTCCGAGAGCAGCACGTGCTGATCGGCAGTGATCAGCGCCATCTCGATGCCGAAGAGGTCGCGCACCACGTCGACCAGGGACTGGGCGAGGAGATCGGGGGCGGCCGCGTTCGGCATCGACAGCTGCGCCAGTCGGCCCAGCAGGTCTTCGGCGTTCTCGGCGAAGCGGGCCTCGTCCACGCCCAGCAGCGGCATCGACCGGCCCCCGGCCGCCATCAGGTCGGCCCGCAGCAGGGCCGCCATCCCGAGCCGAACCCCACTGGGCGCCCATCCGGCCAGGCCGGACAACGGCGTCAGCCCGTGCTTGCCGGCCAGGATCAGCGCCTCGAAGAGCGAGTCGCCGCCGGGCTTGGTCCACAGCGCGGCCAGGTTGCGGTTCGCCAGCTCCCGCTTCTGGAAATCGGTCAGCTGGTTCGGGTCGCCCGAGCGGGGCTGGACCTTGACCAGCCGCTCCGGTGCCGCGGTCGGCGCCGGCAAGGCCGCCGCCGCGGTGCGGGTCTGGTCCAGCAGCCGGTTCAGGGCCGCGTCGGTGATCACCGGGGCGTCCGCCCTGGCCTTGCCCTTGGCCCGGCTCGAGGAACCGGACGAGGGCAGGCCGGCCGGATGCGAGTCGGCCAGCAGCTGCCGCCAGTGATCGGCCAGGGCCTCGGGCGACGACGTGTCCAGGCCGTCGATCTGCGCACCTCCGCCGATGGCCTGGACGAAGTCGTGCAGGATCCCGAAAGTAGCTTCGTCGGCGGCCATTCCGCCGAGGTTGGACATGGCCCCGGCACGCAGCACCCCGGTGCGGCCGAACGGCATCAGGGCCGGCACCGCGGACTGTGGCACGGTGGCCAGCAGGTCACCCAGTTCGTCCTGGGCCAGAACGATCTCCGGCTTCGAGACCTCACCCGGGAACCGCATCTGGTCGCCGGCGGCGGTGATCACCCGAATCGGGTTGCCGAGCATACGGGCGGTCAGCCGCAGCAGGATCTGGTCGCCGGCCGCGGGCTCGTCGGCCAGTCCGAGGGCGTCGAGGACCTCTTCCGGCACCTCGTCGACCGGGAAGTCGCCGTCCATCCAGTCGATGACCGCGGCCGTGACCTCCGGCGCCGGGTTCGTGATCCCCAGCAGCGGCCAGCCGCGGCCGGCGCCGAAGTCCTTCAGCAGCATCCCCGCCAGCCGCACCGACCAGGTCTGCGGCGTGTAGTCCCCGGTGAGCAGGCTGGTCAGGGAGCGGTACAGGCCGGCGGCCACGGCGGTGGCGATCGGGCCGGGCGCGGGCGAACGCACCGGGAGCAGCTCGAGTTCGTCCAGCGTGGCCCGGGCGGCGTCCGAGATCTTGGCCCGGCCGGGTTCGACGTCCCAGGCCAGATTGCCCAGGAACTCCTCCATCGCCACCGCGTCGGCCGCCGCGTCGGGACGCGGCGCGCGGAAGTCGTCGAAGTACTGGACGGCGGTCCGCAGGTCCTTCTCCTCCAGGGAACCGTCGGCCGGCAGCTGCGTGATCATGGTGGAGCCGCTCGCCTCGGCCGCGGGCGGCGCGAGTGCCGGGACGCTGGTGCCGGGCCGGTCCTCCTCGTCCTCCACCTCTTCGACGATCCGGTCCAGGACCGGCGGCGGTTCCTCCGTCAGCGGCTCCATCGGCGCCGAAACCGGGGCGGGCCACGGGGACGGCCGGCCGAGCAGGTACTCCTCGACGAAATACGTGGCGAACGAGTTGGCCGCCAGGGTGCGCCAGTTCGGATTGTCGGTCAGGTGCAGGACGTCGACCACCCGCTGGGTGACCTCGGTCGGGTACTTCCGGAAGTTCTCGCTCCAGCCGCGCGCGTTCGCCCCGGCCAGATGCCCGTGCTCGGCAATCGCCTTCTCGGCGCGCCTGGTCAGTGCCTCGCGCTGCTTCGGGTCGATGGCGTTGACCCGCCGCTCGACGTCGGGCCACTCCATGGGCAGTGCGCTCACGGTGGCCGGGTCCTGCGCCGGGCCATGGCCCCGCTTCTCCCAGTTCAGATCCAGGGGCGGCGGATCGTCGGTCCTGGCCAGGTCGGGGCGGTGGCGCGGTGCCTCCCCGCGCGGACTGCCGACCGGCTTCATCGTGGTGGGCGACTGGGCCCCGGCCGTGGCCCGCAGCTTGAGCAGGGCGTCGCCGACCTTGACCGGTGCCATCCGGCCCGACCGGTCGACGACCAGCCTGGTCTCCGGTGCCGCGGAGTCCGAGTCGGAGGTCACCGAGATCTGCGCGATGTGCCGTGTCGACCGGCCACCGATCAGCCGGGTCTGCTGCTGGCTGCGGATCACCAGCTGGGTCGGTTCCTCGGTGGAGGTGATCGCGATGCCCCGGCCCGGGCGCCGGTTCACCTCGACGATGACCGACTTCTTGGCCGCCAACTGGTCGAGCCGGCGCCGCACCAGCGGCTCGCTGATCAGCGTGGTCTCGGAGTTCCAGAGCCGGGCCAGGTGGTCCGGGCTGGTCAGGTTGGTCAGCAGCTCCAGGTTCTGGGTGGCCCGGGTGGACGAGCGGGTCACGGCCGTACCGGAGGTGGCCCCCTTCCCGCTCACCTGCACATGCGGCAGAAGATCGGCGAATCCACCACGGGAGAAGATGTTGTACGCCGCGGAGAGGATGTCGCTCTGCAACTGCTCGAGTTCGGCCCGTGAGGGCGTCTGCGGCAACAGCGCCGTGGGCAGGGGCACCACACCGCTCACCGAGGCACTCAGTTCTTCGACCTGGAGATCCGGGTCGGCCGGTTCCGGCTCAGACGTGGACGCCTCGACGGCTTCGGTACGCAACGGCCCATGTTTCACCGACGCCGGATCCTTGGCCGCAACCTTGCGCTTACCACCGCCGAGGAGACGGTTGGCCTCGTGCCCGAGCAGCGGGAACAATCGCCGCACCATTTCCCGGGCGGCCCCCACAATCTCCACGGTGGTCTGCGAGCTGCCCTCCTCACCGCTCGCCAGCATCACCGCCGCTACGAACGATTCGAAGTCCTTCTTCAGCGCCGCTGCCGGCCCGTACGTGGACGAGACCCCGCTGCCCCGGATCACGGCGCCCTGCTGAACCACGTCCCACGCCAGCTGGGTGGCCGTCCGCACCTCCTGCCGATCGGCAATGCTGCCCAGGTACTGCTCGGTGGCGGCCCTCCAGCCGTTCCACCAGTCACGAACCTCCTGGACACGCGCGGGATCGACCCGCAGGCCAGGCCCCGGCTCGGGCAGCCACGACAGCGCGCGAGTGACCGCTCCGGAGTTCCACGCCTGGGGAAGGGCCGGCAGGGTCTCCGGCAGCTCGGCGAATCGCTGCGATGCTCCGACGGTTTTCGGATTGGCGGGTGCGAACTGCGTCTGACCGGCCTCCCGGCTGGGCATCGGCGGAGCCATCCGGCCACCCGGCAGGCCCCGGCCGAACTGTTCGGCGGGAACCTGCGTCAGGAACGGATCGATCCGACGCGTTCCCTCGTCGCTCCACGAGCCGGCCTGAGCGGCCGGCTGCCATTCGGTCTGCGTCGCCTGATATTCCGACCCGGCCCCCCGCAGCCGGGGGCGCTCGCGGTCCAGCAGCCGGACGACGGCGGCGATCGCGGAGCGTGTCTGCTCGGCGGTGCCTGAGCTCACGTTGGCCTCGGACTGCCCGCCCTCGATCAGGGCCACCGCGGCCAGATCGGAAAGCTGCTGCTGCAGAGGCTTCTCGGCGGTCGCGCGGTCCGAGAGCCGTTCACCGGTGCCCGCGAAGACCAGGGCCTCGGCGATCGGCCGGACCACGGGCAAGGTCTGCTTCGGGGCCGCGCCCACCAGGGCCCCGGTCCGGGCGGTCCAGTTCGACCACCAGGCCGGCAGGACTCTGGCGGAGGGCCGGTTCGGGACCATCACCTCCAGGTCGTCCATCAGCGTCGGCAACTGCGCCATGGTCTTCACGGCCCGGGTCTCGGCCGCGCGCAGTGCCTCGATCGATCCTGAGCCAGAAGCGGCCGGGTTCAGCTGGTCGAGGATCTCGGTCAGCAGCTCGTAGCGGCGGGCCGGTGCGGCCGAGGCGAACTGCTGGGCCTGCGCCCCGAAGCCGAGACTGGTCAGCGCCCGGACGGCCGGGGTCATCCGGATCGGCCGTTCCAGCACCTGGTTCGCGTGAGCGCGGTGGGGCTCGGGGGACGTCAGCCGCGCAGGGCCGGTCTCGTCGGCCTCCTCGATCTGAGCAACCACGTGCCCGGTCCACACCGGCTCGGCGCCGAACTCACCACTGCCGGTCCGGATCAGCACCGAGAACCGCGCCTTGGTCCGGGTCGGCGGCTGTCGTTCGGCGCCGGGCTCGAACATCACCTGCCGGCTGATCTCGACCCAGATCGTCTGCGCCGGGCTCTTCTCGCCGGACGCCGGCAGCGGGCCGTTCATGGTCCCCAGCGTCGTCAGCCGGTCGGGCAAGCTCTTGACCAGGGCCGGATACTGATCGGCGCGGCCGACCGCGCTCAGCCCGTCCTTCAGCGTTTCCTGGATCTGGTCCAGGACGTCCCGGTCGAGCGCCAACGGGTCGGCGACCGTCTGCGGGCCGACCGGAGCGACCTGCCCGCGCGGCGCCCGCCGCGGCCGGGGCGGAATCGCCGGAGCAGGCCGGGCCGTCTCGTCGTCCGAACGCTCGTCGTCCGAACGCTCGTCGTCCGAACCCTCGTCGTCCGAACCCTCGTCGTCCGTCTGCTCGTCGTCCGCGTGGTCGGACTCCGGCCGGCCGGAGTCCGAATCCTCGGGGTCCACCTCGACCACCGTCGGCAGCGCGACCGAAAAGTTCTCCCGCAGTGCCGCTTCGAAGGTCTGCTGGCGCAGCCAGGAACTGCGGTACAGCTCCTCCAGCCGGGCGTCGGTCAGCTGGGCCGCCTGCCCGGCCAGCCAGTCCGCGGTGATCGGGTCCTGCACCCGCAGGTCGCTCACGATCCGCTGGACCGCGGCCCGGGCGGACAGCACCCGGCCGTCGGACCCGACCCGGAACATCCGGGCCTGCTCGTCGAAGCGGTACCGGATGGGGTTGCCGTCGCCCTGGAACTCCTGCATCTCGACCTTGCGGCGCAGGTTGAAGGCGATCCGCCGGCCGGTCTGGATCAGGTCCCAGCCGGTGGTGCCGGTCAACGGCGTCGGCCGGGCCGGCACCCCTTCCGGCTGGTTGGCCTGGACCAGGGTGAACAGGCTCTGGATCTCGCCGTCGACCCGGGCCACCTCGGCGGCCGCCGGCCCCTGCGGCACGCTCAGCTCCAGCAGCTCGGAGCCGAGTTTCTGGTCCAGCTGCCGGCGCACCACCTGGGCCTGGGCCGGGTTGGTGCGATCGAGCTCGTCGATCGCCCAGTGCGCCACCGACAGGTACCGCACCAGCGCCCGGAAGCCTGGCGAGGTCTCCAGCACCAGCTGGTGGTAACGGCTGTGCTTGGCGATGTACCCGGAGACCTCGTCGACGGCGGCGCGCCAGTCCGGGTTCGTCCGGACGGCCCCGGCCAGCAACCGGTCCAGCTGGTAGTGAGGGGTCAGGGCGTCCGGGCCGGACCAGGTCTGCAGGGGGTCCGGGTCGGAGGTCTGATAGGTGGCCGTGCGCCGCTTCTCGTCCTGCCGCGTCAGCACTTCGTTCACGACATGGGCCGGTGCGCTGCCCCAGATGCTGCCCTGGATCACGTCGCTGCCCTGCTGAAGGGACGGGAACCGGGTGATGTGGGTGAAGCGGGCCTTGTGCGGCACCGCCAGCAACAGGCCGCGGAAACGCCCGGTCAGCAAGTAGGACTCGAAACTCGTGCCGGAGAGTTTGGCGTGCGCCTCGATTCGCTTGTTCACCGCCGAGGAGCGGCCATCGCCCTGCGGCGCCTTACGGTCCAGGGCTCCGGAAGGGCTGACGGTGTCGGTGCGCCACGGGTCGTCCAGGTGCGACGGGTTCGTCGCCCCGGTCGGGTTGGTCGTCCCGCTGGGGTTGCTCGAGCCCCCGGCGGGCGCCGTATCCGGCCCCTTGAGCTGTTCGGCTCCGGCGGCCGAACCGGTCAAGGTCACCCGCATGTCGTCCTTGGAGGCGCCGACACTGGTTCCGACCTGGTGCTTGACGTAGTTGCCGCTGCCCAGCCCCTCCATCCCGTGAGTCGGCTCGAGCTCGGTGATCTCCCCCTTGAAGTACAGGTCGACCCGTTCCCGGGTCTTGCCCGGCATCGGGACGCCGGCCAGCAGCTGCCACCCCTGCTCGGCGAGGATGTCCGGCAGGTGGGTGCGGTCGGAGGTACGGGTGAGCGCGCCGGAAAGACCCACCGGGGGCCGATAGGCGGTGTCGTTCGCCTGGTCTCCGGCGACCCGGCCAAACAGCTCGTAGGCGGCGTCAATGGCCTTGTCCAGGAACGCGGCCGACAGCTTGGTGCTCTGCAGCGAAGGGGCCGGCGTCAGGTCGTACGGGTCCAGCGAGGGCGCCAGCGGTTCGGCCTCTACGTACGGGGCCGGGATGTAGAACTCCATGTCACCGGCGTAGGTGCGGCGCACCGTCCGGCCGCGACCGGTGAAGGCGTCCAGCGCGATCTTCGCGACGTTGTTGACCGGCCGCTTCGGCATCAGCAGAGGCGTCACCTCGACGTCCCACTCGAACTGCACCCGGTGCTGGTACTCCGCCAGGAACGTGGACTCGGTGTCCTCCCGGGTCTCCAGCTGTGAGGTGTTCTTCGAACTGTGCCGGCCGCCGCCGACGTCCAGCTGCGGGGCGCCGGAGACCTTCTTGGTCGCCTCCGCACCGGCCAGCCCGATCTTGCCCACGGTGCCGCCGTAGCTGACGTCCTTGCTCTTGCCCCGGCTCTGCCCCTTGTAGTTGTGGTCGAAGATCTCCTGACCGGTGCCCGGCGTGTAACCGGTGATCTCCGGCTCGGAGGTCAGGCGCAGGGTGAGCCGGACCTCCAGGATGTCCTCCACCGAGCCGGCTCGCGTGTTCACCAGCTGGAACGACATGCCCTTGGTGTGCATCATGTCGTCGGCCCAGCCCATCACCCGTCCACCGGAGAGCAGGACCCGCAGGAAGTCGGTCCCGTTCGCCAGCCGCCCGGACATCGGCTTGCCCCCGAAGAGCTTCTTCAGCAACCGGCCCAGGACGCTGGCCGGCGGTGCGCCCATGATCTCCCAGTCCCGGCCGAGCGCCCCCAGCAGGCCCGGGGCGGCCTCCTCGACGGCGCCCTGCACCGCCTCCAGCGCCGAGACCGGCGTCGGCAGACTGCGCGGGCCGACGCCCGGCAGCTTCTCGTGGAAGGTCATGTCCATGACGCCGTGGTGGCCCAGGGCTACCGGGCCACCATCGGTCCTGACCAGGTACGGCAGCTGCGCGAGCTGCTCCTTGGTCTTGCCGATCTCCCGCAGCCGCACCGTCAGGGCGTCCCGGTCCCCACTGGCGTGGGTGTCCCGGAAGGACTGCCGCGCGGCCCAGTGCTCGTCCTCCGGGGTCACCGGCATCTCCCGGTCCATCCGGTCCAGCACCGAGCCGACCACCTCGTTGCTCAACGTCAGCGGTTTCTCGCCGTCCTGGAGGTGCACCCCCTCCCAACGCCGCAGCGCGTCCATCAGCAGCGTCTCGGTCATCGGGCCCCAGTCCCGGCCGAAGTTGCGGATCGCCCACTGCTCCGGCCACAGGACGATCGCCCAGCGCTGGCCGGCGATCGTCACCGTGTCGGTGGTCGGGTAGGTGAACCAGAACTTGTTGCTCTTCTCGGCGAAACTGCCGGCCTCGAAGGTCAGCGGGACGGCCACGGCGACGACGCTGTGGATGTCGATGTGCAGGGTCTCCACGCCGGAGGTGTTGCTCTGCCCCTGGTTACGGTTGCGGCCGTACCGGATGTTCATCCCGATCTCGGTGTTGACCCCGCTGACGTGGTCGGCATCGGCGACCGAATCGCCCAGCCGCAGGCCCGTCGAGGCACTGAACCCGTGCCCACGGGAGATGCTGGTGGCGATCTCCCGGATGTTCGCCCGCACCTTCGCGGTCACCACCGGGTCCGTCGAGCGGCCGAGCACCACCGGCTGGCCGGCCTGGGCGGCCAGCCGGAGCCCGCCCTTCTTGTTCGTCACGAGACCGGCCTGGAACAGCGCCATCTGGAAGTCCCCAGCCAGCGTCGACCCGGCCCAGGACCTGGTGTTGACCTGGCTGAAGACGTTCCGGACGGGTATCGCGGCGGAAGCGTCCGGATGCGTGAACCGGCTCTGCATGCGCAGCATCTGGGTCAGCACACCGTGCATGTCCAAGTAGAAGACGACCCCGGACTCCAGGGCCCGGACGTCCAGCGTCTGGTTCACGGTCTGCGGCGGGTGGGCGGTGCTGTGGAACGGCTGCGGCAGGTAGGCCGTGACCGGCATCTGGACCTCGGTGCTCAGCCAGGTCCGGGTCACGCCGTCCATGCCCCGGTAGACGGCATGGTCGCGGCCCCGCGGGGTCAGCTCCCCGTAACCGATCTTCGCCCGGTACCTCTCGAGCACCTTGTGCTCGTCGAGCTTGTCGGTGGGCTCGATGACGATCGGGACGTTGCCCACCATGGTGTCGTTCACGCTGGCGCCGATCACCCGCTCGTACTGGGCGCTGACGCTCCACATCTGCAGCAGGTTCTCACCCACGCTGCCGCGGACGCCGAAGGTGAACTTCTTGCCCCCGCCCATGCCGTAACTGGCCACCCCGATCGGGATGTCCAGGTACGCGACCGTGAACGCCGGTGTCCGCCGCTGGAACGTGATCGAATTGCCCTTCGCGTCAACGCTTTTCAGGCTCGTCACGTCGGAATGACCGAAAAGGGTGACCAGGGCGCGCCGGGTCTTGCCCACGGACGGATCACCGCGCAGCAGGAACGACAGCCCGACCTTGTCCACGTCCGGGTCGCCGGGATCGTTCTGGTGCATCTCGTCGTACCCGGCGTCGAAACCGGAGAGGGAGATGTTGTTCAGCACGATCCGCAGGTTGGCGATCTTGCTGGACACCCCGAACTGCATGTCCGCGCCGCCCAGCCGCCGGCGCCCGTCCCGGCTCTGGTGGGTCTTCCAGGCGTACAGCAACCGCGCCCAGTCCCGGGGCACGAAACCGGCCTGGGCGAGCTCGTCGAGCACCTGCCGCAGGATGTTCGTCACGCCCGCGTCGGGGTGCCGGATCAGGGCGGTGTGGAAGCCGTACCCGTCGGTGAGCGGCGGGTCCAGCCGCACGTCCGCGAGTTCGCCGGCCGGAGTGCTCTTGTCGTCGATCGCGGAGGGGCTGAAGGTGACGTTCGTGGTGCCGTCCGGCACCGTCCGGCGCAGCGAGTCGGCGTCGACCGGGAAGTCGTACGCGAACGCCTCCATCTGCGGGATCCGCAGCATGGCGTCGCCGTCCACCGGACCCAGCGTCTGGGACGGCTCGTCCGGGCGGCCGGCCATCGCCACCAGGAAGCGGTGGCGCAGGTGGACGTGGTAGCCGGCCGAACCAAGGACGTGCTTGTTGACGTTGACGTGCAGGCCGGTCTGGGCCGCCGAGGTGGTGTCGGTGTTGGTCCAGGCCCAGGCCATGAACAGGCCGACCCCGACACTCACCTTCGGCAGCGGGTACAGCCCGAACTCGGCCGAGAGCTGGACGTTGGTCTCGTTCTTGGTGTTCTGCCGGTCGGACGCTCCCCGAATCAGCGTCTGCACCCGCTCCAGAAGGTCCTTGGCCTCGGTGGCGCCGATCCGCGTGATGCCGCCGAGCCGCTTGCTCTGCACGGTGATCGTGGCCAGCGGGCGGCCCCGTCCGGTGTGCACGGTGAACACGTGACCGCCGTCCGGCACACCGGCCTCGGCCAGATCCAGCCGCAGGTTCACCGCCTGCTCGAGGTTGTACTTGACCTGGCTCAGCGCCTGCCGCAGCTCCTTGCGGGCGGACTGGGGCAACTGCAGGCCCCGGGCGGCCAGGTGCGCCCGGATCAGGTCCCCGGCCTTCGCCATCCCGGTCAGCCCGGCGACGAAGGGATGGTCCGGCAGCCGCTCGGAGTTGTCCTCGAACATCTTGCGGTCGGCCCGCGCCTGCGGCGACCGGCCGGTCGGGGCGATCGCCTGGATCTGCCGGCCGGGGGCCTTGAGGTAGTGCTCGGGCACCCACAGCAGCAGCGGCTTCTGCCCGGCCGGATGGGCCTTGGCGCTGGACCACACCTCCCGGGCCTGGTCCCAGCTCAGCCCGCTGTCGGCGCGCCGGACCCTGACCACGACGTTGGGCCGGTACTGCAGCAATTCCGAGGCGGCCCGGTTGTCCGCGACCCGGGCCGACTCGACGTCGCTGAAGGCCCCGATCCCCCGGTCGAGCTGGTTCATGGTCAGTGACAGGGAGATCCCGAAGCGGAACACCTCGAACAGTCCCGGAGCGATCCCGACACCGAAGGCCGCACCGGCTCGCAGCGCCGTGCGCTCCATCAGGCCCGAGTAGCTGTTGCTGTTACCCCCGAGGGTGAAACCGCCGTGGGTGGTCTGGCCGGCCTTCAACTCCGCCGGCGCGGGCTTCTGACCGTCGCCCTGGATCTTCGCGCTCGGCTCCCCGGTGCGCACGTCGTCCACCGAGCCGAGCGGGTCGGGCACGAAGTCCGCGTGGCTGGGCTCGTACTTCACCAGGACCTCGACGTCCCCGATGTCGATGACGTCGCCGTCGGTGAAGAGTTCGCGGGCGTTGTCCATCAGCGCCTGCTCGAGCTTGCGTTCGAGGATCTCGCGGGATTCCGCGGCGTCCGTGCGGCTCCACCGCTCCCGCACCCGGCCATCCGAACGCGGACCCGGCGCCCGGCCCTTGCGCAGCACCGTCGAAGACGCCTGGCTGAGCGGTTTGATCGGCAGGGTCTCGCCCTCGGCGACCGCGGCGGCGAGCGCCTGGCGCACCACCTCGTCCGCGTAGGGGAGGCCGGACCGGGGCATGCCGTTGCGGTGGGTGATCGAATCGGGCCCGGGCAGGATCAGGGCCGGCTTGTCCACCGGCGGGCCCTCCAGCCCAGCCGGGTCGGTCCCGGCCGGCACCGACCGGCGGATCACGTCATGGTCCTCGGTCACCGGGACGGCCGGCATCACCTGGCCGTCGGCACCGGCGGCGAGCCACAGCACGGGGCGGCCGGACGCCTCCTGCGCCTCGGTCGTCAGCACGTGGCGGGTCGGGCTGATCAGGTTGACCTCGACGCCGAAGATCTGCGGCACGACCCGGGCCAGGGACTCGATCATCAGCGGCGGCGCGTCCTGACCGGGCCGGGACAGTTGCCCCAGCTGGCGCAGGAAGTGGTCCTTGTGCGCGGCGAACCGGGCCTCGTCGATGCCCAGCAGAGGCATGGACCGGCCGCCGGCCCCGACCAGGTCGGCCTGCAGCAGTGCCGCGAAGGCGAGCCGGATCGCGCTGGCCGGCCAGTCGGCCAGTCCGGCCAGCGGCTGCAGACCGTGCTTGCCGGCCAGGGCCAGCGCCTCGAAGAACGAGTCTCCGCCCGGCTTGGTCCACAGCGCCGCGCGGCCCTGACCAGCCAGCACCCGCTTCTGGAAACCGGTGAGCCGGTTGGGGTCGCCCGAGCGCGGGTGCACCTTGATCAGCTCGTCCGGGGTCGCGGAGGGCGGCACCTGCCGGCCGGCGTCCCGCTGGGTCCGCTCGAGCACCGGGGCCAGCCCGACGGCCGGCGCCTTGCCCTTGACGGTGGTGGTCCCGGTCAGCACCTGCCGCCACTGGCCGACCAGGTTCTCGGCGGCCTCCTGATCGAACCCCTCGACCTCCCCGGCACCGGTGACGGCCTGCAGGAAGCGGTGCAGGATGCCGAAGGCGGCCGCGTCGGAGGTCATTCCCCCGACGGTGGACATCGCCCCGGCCCGCAGCACGCCGGACCGACCGAACGGCAACAGGGCCGGCACCGCGGTCTGCGGCACCGTGGCCAGCAGCACCCCCGACCCGTCCTGCACCAGCACCAGGTCCGGCCGGTCGCTGTCGACCGGGAACCGGTGGCTCCCACCGGTGGCCGTGATCACCCGGATCGGGTGGTCCAGGAGCTTCGCGGTCAACTGCAGCACGGCCTGGACGCCGGGGTCCGGCTCGTCCTTCAGCCGCAGGCCGTCGACGACGGCCCGCGGCACCTCGTCCACCGGGAAGTCGTCGTCGATCCACCGGTTGACGTCGGCGGCGATCTCGTCGGTCAGGGTCCGGATCCCCAGGGCCGGCCAGGACTCCCCCGCCCGCCGGTCGTCCAGCAGCATGCCGGCCAGCCGGATCGGCCAGGCCAGCGGGCTGACGTCGGTGGTCAGCAGGTCGGCCGAGGAACGGTAGAGGCCCGCGGCCACGGCCGCGCCGAGCGGGCCGGCCAGAGGCGAGCGGACCGGAAGAAGACCCAGCCCGTCCAGCAGGGTCCGGGCCGCCGAGGTGATCGTGGCCGGGCCCGGCTCGACGTCCCAGGACAGCGTGCCGATGAATTCCTTCATCGCGGCCGCGGCCGCCTCCGGATCCGGCCGGGGAGCCCGGAAGTCCCGGTACTCGCCGACCGCACCGTCGATCGCTTCGCTGTCCAGGTCGTTCGCGGCCCGGGGCGCCGGGACCAGCTCGGTGCTGCTCGGGTCGGCCTGCTCCGGCTCCTGCTCCGGTTCCTGGGTCACCGTCTCGCGGGCCGGAAGGGCGCCCCGCATCATGGGCTCGTCCTCGGCCGGGGCCGGCTCCGGTTCCGCCGTCTCCTTGGGCCAGGGCAGCGGGCGGGAGAGCAGGTACTCCTCGACGAAGTACCCGGCGAAGTCCCGGCTGCTGAGAACCCGCCAGTCCCGGGTCTGCGTGAGGTGCAGGACGTCGGCGATCCGGCTGAGCACCTCCGGCCGGTAGCCCTTGATCAGCCGGTCCCAGCCGTGCTCGGAGGTCCCCGGCACGTACTGGTGCTCCTCGATCACCGCCTCGGCCTGCTTCATCAGCTTCTGCCGGCGACGGCTCGAAAGCTGCTGCAGGCGTTGCTCGACCGACGGCAGGTCCATCGGCAGCGCGCGCAACTGAGCCGGGGTCTGCGGCGTGCCCTCGCCCCGCCGGTCCCAGTCCAGGTCCGCCGGCGGGTTGTCGAGCTTGGCCTCGTTGGGCAGGTTACGCGGCGGCACCCCGCGGTAGCTGCTGGACGGACGGGACGGCTGCGCGGCGGAGACCCTCGGCGGCAGTGCGAGCAGGACCTCACCGGCCTGGAAGGTCGGCATCCCGTCCCGGTCGAAGGCCAGGTGCATGGGGGCCGTGGACTCCGACTCCGAGGCCGACGAGAACACCTGACTGCCGATCTCGCGGGTGGAGAGCCCACCCACCAGCCGGGGCTGGTGCTTGCTCCGGATCACCAGCTTGGTCGGCTCGTCACTGGAGGTGATCGTCAGGCCCTTGTCCGGATGCCGGTTCAGCTCGACGGTGACCCACTTCTTGGACACCATCTGGGCCAGCTTGCGCGGCTCCAGCGGCTCGCTGGTGATCGAGGTCTCCTGCGTTCCCCACAGCCTGGCCAGGTTCTCCGGGTCGGTCAGGTTGACCAGGGCCTCCAGGTTGCCGCGGGCCCGGCGGGACATGTTGGTGGCCGTCACGTCGACCGTGGTGCTGGTTCCCTTGCCCTTGGCGGCGCTGCGGGTAGGCGCCACGATCGGCAGGAGGTCGGAGAAGGCACTGGTGCGCAGCAGATTGTGCACCGCGGACAGGACGTCCTTCTGAAGTTGCGCGAGTTCGCTGCGGGACGGCGGCTTCGGCGACTTCACCATCGCGGTGGCGATCGTGCCGGACACGGTGTTGGTCACCTGCAGGACCTCGAGGTCCGGCTCAGGCACTTCCTCCCCGGCCTCGCTCTCGGACTCCTCCTGAACGTCCGGTTCGATGGGGGCCTGGTCCGGGCGCGCCCCGCCGAAGCCGCGACCCCGGGAGACGCCGAGACCGTCCACCATCGTGCGGATCATCTGCTGCAGTGCCAGAGCGGTCACGGACCCGGAGTGCAGCTCGCTCGCCGGGCTGACCGCCAAAGCCAGCCCGACGATGTCGGTCAGCCGCTCCAGCCGGACCATCCCGGCGGTCGCGTCCCGGCTCGGTTCCTCACCGGTGCCGGCCTTCAGGATGGACCGGACCAGCCCGAAGTTGTCCCGGACCTTCTCGGGAGCGAAACTGCCCAGCGTGGCCGAGGCGTTCTGGGCCAGGTCCACCAGCAGGGCGTCGAGACTCGGCACCGCCTGGTACGCGGTCCACAAGGTTACGATCGCTTCCCGCACCTGCTGGTCGTCGATCTGCCGCGCCTCCAGCCGGGCGAGCTGGTTCTTATTGCCCGGGCGCAGCGGCTTCTCCCCGTTCAGGGGCTCGGGCACGCCCTCGCGGATCATCCGGTTGATCTTGCGCAGGGCGGCGTGCCCGTCCGTGACCTGCTGGTTCAGCCGGGCGGTGTGGGCGTCCACCCGGTCCAGCACGGCCTGTACCGACGGCGAGACCAGACTGGAGACCAGCCGGTTCGCCTGATCAGCGATGAACTGCGGCTGGACTGCGGAGACGCCGTCGACGACGAAGACCCGCGCGAGGCCGGTCGAGGCCGGCAGCGTGTCCAGATGCTCCGCCGGAGAACCACTTTCGGACCGGGGGTCGGACCAGACCGTGGGGTCCCGGTCCTGACCCCAGAGGTTGATCAGCCGCTGCTGGGGCAGGCCGTGGTCGAGGAAGACCCAGGCCACCGATCGGCCACCGAGGTACTGGAGGACCTTGGCCACCGCCGGGAGCCATTCGGCCGGCACCTCGGACAGGGTGTGGACGCCGGCCCCGAACACCTGCGGCAGCTGGTGCAGTCCCGCTTCCCCGGCCGGGTGGCCGCTGTCCGGCAGGGACGCGTTCGTGCGGATCGTGCGGGCCAGCTCCAGACCCAGGTCGAGATCGCTGGGGTCCGGTACCGGCTGCGGCTCCAACTGCGGCTGCGGCTGCGGCCCGGGTTCCGGTTCCGTCACCAGGGCCGGGGGTTCGAAGCGTCCCTCCGCCTCGGGGTGCACCGAGGGCCGCCAGCTCTTGATGGAGCTGGGCTCGTTCTGCGCGGCGCGCGAATCGAAACCGAGTGTGACCGGCGCTGTCGCACGCCGGTCGATCGCGGCCTGGACCTGCTGGCTGAAGTCCCGGTACCGCTGAAGTTCGACCCACTCCTCGTACAGTTCGTCCAGCGGCAACCGCCTCGCATCGGCCTGATCGGCGAGTTCGGCGTTGTCCAGCCGCCACTGCTCCACGGCCGCCGCGGCGTCCGCACCGTTGTTCGCCAGCACGCCCCGGCCGAGATTCAGGTCCTGCAGCTGGGCCAGCTCGTCCGCCACCACCTGAACGTCCGGGTCGACTCTCGCCGGCCGCTTGCCCGCGCGGTTGACGAAGCCACGGACGTAGGCGGCGAAGTCGGCGTGCTCAGCGGCCAGGTCCTGGGTGAACCAGTTGACTGCCAGGGGACGGATGTCGACCCCGAAAATGCCCGCCTCGCGGCGCAGCCGACTGGGCAGACCGGCCTCGGCCGTGGCCAGAACGTCCTCGGGGAGAACGGTATCCGGTTCGGCCGGAGCCTGCCGGGTCTCCCCGACGGCGGGCTGCGGGGCGGGCTGGGGAGTGGTCTGGTTGAGGAGCTGAAGGGTGTCCTCGTCCTCCCCCGCCTCCGCGGCCTGCTCGGCGATCTGGACCAGCTGACGGATCGAGTCCTCGAAGTCCGCCTCGGCCCCGGCCTGGACCGCTTCGTCGAACCGGGTCTGCAGATCCATTCCCAGCGCGCCGGCCCGGTGGATCAGGTCGGTGGGCAGCTTCAGGTCGTCCAGCTGCGGGACCAGGGCCGGCAGGCCCTGCTCGACCCGGCGGACGGCATCCTGGACCAGGCCCGCGTAAATCGTCGTGAAGGTCTCGTCGACGGCAAGCCTCTTGGCCTTCCGATAGAGGAAGTCCAGCGGCACCTCGTGGTCGACGGCCTCGGCGATCAGCTCGGACGGCAGACCGTGGTCTGCCGTGGCCCCCGGCACCAGGACCGACGTCCGTTGTGCCTCCCGGCGCAGCTGCCGGACCATCGCGGGGTCACCCGCCAGCGTTTCGTCGACCCAGCTTTCGAAGTCCTGTCCGGAGGCCTGGGCCCGTTCGAGCATCCAGTCGATCGGGAGGTGAGCCTGAACCGCCCGCACGGACTTCATCCGGCCGAGAGCGACCGAAGCCCTGGCCCGGGCCGGCCGGGCGGCCGGAGGGACCGCTGGGACGGGCGCCGCCGAGTACAACGGCAGCCCGCTCAGGGCCAGGACGATCTCCTTCAGGTGCTCCTGGGTCCTCCTCGCCAGATAGTCCCACTTCCATTGCTGGATGCTGCGCTCGACCTCTTGGTGCGCGGCCGCGGCCTGGTCCAGGGCGCCGGCCATCAGCGCGTCCGAGAGGAGGGCCGGCTCGAGCACCTGCTGGGCGTGCGCCTCGAGGTCCGCCGGCCGGCCGAGACGGCGCAGCCGCCGGGCCATCTCGAGCAGGCTCACGTCGAGCAAGCCGGCCGCGCGCTGGATCGGCGACGGCAGCTGGTTCACGGCCGCTTCGTCGACGAAGCGCTCAGCGCCCTCCCAGGCGTACACGCGCGGCCCGCGGGAGTGGCCGGCCCGGGTGTCTCTCGGGAACAGGATGACCATCTCGCGTCGGGGCCGGGCGTCCAGCTTCGCCCGGAAGAAGTTGCCGATCCGGCCGTCAGAGAGAACTTGCCGGCTCCAGAGGAGCGTGACGGTGTCCCGGTGGTCCTTGGCCGCGCGAGACGGCAAGGACAGGGACACCTCCTTGCCGATCGGTGGCGGGTTGTGCAGCCAGCTCCAGAGTTTCTGATGTGTCTGCATCCGCAGATCGGCGCTGAACTGCGGATGCTTACCCGTCCCGAGCGCCGTCAACTCGCCGGACAGGGCGCCCGGGCCGGCGAACCGGAAATTGCTCCAGTGCCGGCCGGTGGCCAGCACGGGGTAATTCAGGTCGGTAAGGGCACGCTGGATCACGTCCAGACCGGCCTGAACCGCGTTCACCGCCGGGGCTTCACGCACCGGGCTGTTCCAGTGCGGCTGACCCTCGATCAGGGTGACCGTGTCGTCGCGGACCACGTTGATGAAGCCGTTGTGCTCGCGGCTGACGATCCGGCGCCAGCCGTCCGGACGGGACCCCCCGTGGACGTTGTAGACCAGGTCGACGGCCCCGCGCGAGGCGAGGGCCCGGGCCTGCTCCGACGTCATCGCGATGTGCGGCGTTATTCGAATGCGGCGGGCCCGGGTCCCGTCCCGGGCGACGAAGCGGGTACTCGCCTGCTGAATCCGGTCCGGGTCGTAGTTGCGTGGGTCCAGTGACCACACCAGCCACACCCTCTCGCCGGGGCCGGTCCCGCCTGCCCCGGCGAGGCCCTGCTGGTCGAGGAACCAGGTGATGTCGCGCACAGCCTCGCGCAGCGCGTGGGCCGTCGCCGAGCCGGCCTTCAGCTCGGATTCCGGAACCTGGCTCAGGACCGTGCGCACCAGCGCGTTCAGCTGCCGGCGGAGCACGTCCCCACCGGTGAAGACCGAGCCGTAGTCGCCGGTTCCACCGCGCACCAGGGCCTGGGCCAGATCGCTGACCAAGCCGGACCGGTCCGGGCCGGCGATCGCGACGGTCCCCGGAGTGCCCAGCGCCTCGACCCACTCCTGCCACCACGGCGGGAAGATCTGGCCCGGCGCCGGGCGCTCAGGAAGCAGTTCGTCGGACTCGGGATCGATCAGCAGCACCCGTCGGCCGTGCAGAGACCTCTGGACCGCCTCCACGGTCCACTCCCGCGGCGTCCCGGCGTCCCGCTCGGCGACCTCCTGGAACAGGTCCTCCAAGTCCCAGCTCAGTTTCCCGGGCAGGTCGTAGGCGGTGGGCCGATGGTCCAGAGGGGTGGCTGACAGCAGATCCGCGAGCTCCTCGAGCCGGACCTCGCCGCCCAGCCGGGTCGGCGGCAGGACGTGCAGCGTCCACCCCGGTTCGGTGGGATCGGCGTTGTGGTCGGCCTCTTCCTGATCGGTGGCGTCCGGATAGACGTCAGCCGGGTGCACCCAGGCACCGTCCCGGGTCGGGCTGAGCTCCAGCGTGGGCGCGGCCGTCTCGCGCACCGCATCGAACCGGCCGACCTGCTCCGCGATCCGCGGGTCGGGGGCCGGGACGGTGTCCCGGACCGGCTCGAAGTCCTCGGACAGGTCGATCGGGGTCGCCGGCAGAATCCGGGGCGCCTCCTCGAGGTCCTCCACCGGGCCGAAGGCGATCTCGTCGACCAGCGGCAGCCTGTTCGCCCCCGGAGCGGTCACCACCACGGACGGGATGTCCTGGCCGAACGGGACCTCGTCGATCTGTACCGGGGAACCGGGCATCGGCCGGGCCACCCGCGAACCCGGCACGACCTCGACGATCGGGGTCGAGGTCGGGCTGGTCACCATGATCGTCGGAATGCCGGAGCCGTCGGAGTGCAACGACTGCACCGTCCCAGGCGCGGCGACGGCGCCCTCAGGCTCCTCCGACCCGGTTTCGCTGCCCTCCGAGCCCGGGTGCAGCTCGACCACGTGCAGCCCGGACGGTTCTTCCTCGGCCGTCGGCCGGTTCGGGGCGGACGGGCGCCGCAGCGCCGTCACCGGTTCCCGGGTCTGCGGCCGGTACGGGCCGACCGCGGTCTCGTCCTCCTCCGAGACCTGCCCGTCATCGGCGTCCAGCAACTGCCGGGCGCTGATCAGCTCCCGGCTGGAGACCGTGGCCTGGTTCGATCCGGTCTGGGTGGCCGGCTCGCTGTCGAACGACTCGGTCTCGAACTGCGCGTCGGTGTCGGAGGTTCGAGGCGGCTGCGAGCCGATGGCTTGCGGGTTGCCGCCCGACATCCGCATCCGGCCGCCGTTCAGCATCCGGGTGACCAGCGAAACCGCCTGCTGCACAGTGCGTGCGGTGTCCGAGGAGAAGTTCTGCTCCGCAGCGGGAGCGACGGCGAGGTGCTGCACGGGTAGGACGAGAAGCTCCGGCCGGAGCATCGAGCCGGCGGCCGACATGTGCTGGTTGCTGCCGCCAGTGGCCTCCGTCACTACCCGTTCACTGACGTCCCGGACCGCGTCGGCCTGATCGGCAGGCACGCCGGCCAGCAGACCCCGGCTGCGGTTCAGCCAATTCGTCCACCAGGCCGCAGTGGCGGCGTCCTTCGCAGGTTCCGGCAGGCGCACCTCGAGGTCCTGAGTCAGCACCGAGAGGGCGTGCGCGGCCGAGATCGCCCGCTGCTCCTGCTGCGCCGGGGTGAAGTCGGAGGTCGGGACGTTCACCTGGTCGAGGACGTCCAGGATGAGCTGGTACCGCCGGTCCGGGTCGGCCGACGTGAGTTCCCCGGCCTGGGAACCGAATCCGTGCTCGGTCAGGATCCGGGTGGCCGTGTCGAGCCCGGCCTGCCACTGCTCCCGGCCGGACCGGTCGGCCCGGATCGCCACCGCGCTGTCCAGCTCCGGCAGGGCAATGTCGCTGAGCACCTGATCGGTGTGCAGGACCGGCGACGCACCCGGGTCCGCGGACGCCACCAGGGCGATGATCTGGCCGGCCCAGACCGGTGCCGAGTCCTCGGCCCCGGTCCGTACCAGGACCGTGAAGACGGCCCACTGCGGCGTCCCGGAGGTGACCGCGACCTTCCGGCTGATCTCGACCACGACGGCAGGGTCGGACCCGAACCGCTGGGTCCGCACCTCGAGGGTGGCCAGCGAGCCGATCCCGGTCAGCGGGTCCGGAGAACGCTGCCCGGCCGCGGCCATCCCGTCCCGGACCATCTGACGGACCTGCTGCTCCAGACCCGCGTCGAGGTCCAGGTGCTGACTGGTCACCAAAAGGTCCGGATCGACGTCGATCTGAGTCTCGACGTCCGGATTCAGCTCGCTGAAGATCTGGTCGATCACCGAAGCCGGCGCCGGGCTCGGGAGCGCCGGACCCTCGATGGGCGACCAGACGTACAGATCCTTGGTCATCATGCCGGGCCGGTTGGGAGCCACCTGTCCACCGCCCCCGAGCCGGCGGGGCAACTGGTGGATCAGGGCGTGCCCGAGGTCGGCGCCGAGCCTGATGACCTCACCGCCGCCGCGGGGCACGTAGAACCAGTTGCCTTCCTGCCCGTCGACGGTCTTGGCGAGAAGCCTCTCCTGCTGGTGAATCTGATCTGAGGTGAAGACGAAGGCGCGGTCGTCCAGCCGGGCCAGTTCCTGGACGTAGGCCTCGTCCATCCCGGCCATCACGAGATACGCCGGCCGCTTCTCCAGCCGGCGCAACTGAGACATCCGTTGCTGCAGCGCCGCAGCGGACAGGTTCTCGTCCACCACCTCGCCCCTCCCGCCGGGCCGGCCCGAGGTAAGGACGACCTCCTGCGTACTGGGCCGGTAAGAACCGGCCAGGGGGGAGAAGTCGCCGTACCGCTGGAGCGCGGCCGCGGCCCGCCACTGCTGCACCTCCTGCGAAGCCTGGACGCTGTCGGGTGCGAGCACGTGGTGACTTACATGCGGCAGGAACGCACCGTGAGTGATCGGGACGCCCTCGGACGGATGCAGCATCCGCAGGGCGACGGCGAGTTCGGGGTCGAGCAGCGGCTCACCGGCATGGGGCATGTGCCAGGAGGTCGTCCACTCCCCTTCGCCGTAGCCGAGTTCGCTGTCCAGGCGGCCGTTCCTGCCCTTGATCGACAGCGTGACGATCACACCGGTCAGCAGCTGGGCATAGTCGTGCGGCCCCCGGGTCACCACCGGGTCGACCAGGCGCTCAGCCGCGTTCGTGCCGTAGTCCCAGCTCCGGCCGGAAGTCACGTACGGCGTCACCGCGAAGGTGCTGTTCCTCACGTCCTTCGGAGCATCGGCAGCCGGCTTGTCCCGGGCCGAGATCTCAGGCCCACCACCGGTGTTCAGCGAGCTGCTGCTGCCGAAGCCCTGGCCGATCCCGTTCTCGTTCATCGCGATCAGTTCGCTGGTGTGGTTCATCACGTCCAGCCACTGCGTCATCACCGCGTCGGTGAACTCGACCTTGATCGTCAGATCGCCGAGACCGGTCGTCAGCTGGCCGTTCTCGCGCACCACGGGCGGGAACTCGTGCCCGTCCGCGGCCAGGGTGCGATGCAGGTTGGCTTCCATGTGCCCGTTCGAGAACATCACGAACAGGGACTCGAACGGCATGCCGGTCGCGGTCATCAGCGATCGGATCGCGCTGGGCACGCCGGTGCCCCGGGCCAGCGCCGCCAGGACCTGATCGGTCAGGCTCTGCAGGGCCCGGTTGTCGACCGCACCCATACGCAGCAGCCCGGACAGGACATGACGGGGCTGGAGCGGGAGCACCTGAGGGGCAGCAGCAGAGGCCGCAGGCCAGTTGATCTTCTGCGCCCAGGGGCCGGTGAGCGGTTTGCGGGCGGGCAGGACCGAGCCGCCGCGCGGCAGCAGCACATCCGCGACCTGGACGCGGTGGCTGATCACGGTGTGGTTGCCCACCCCGGCCGGCAACTTGGTGTTCGGGTCCAGGTACAGCTTCAGGCCCAGGTCCAGCAGGTTGCCGGTGAGCGCGTTGAGCAGCTGGTCGGGCTTGGACAGCTCGACGTCCCGGAAGAAGTAGACCGACCAGCGCACCTTCGGGTTGGTGAAGAAGTGCGCCTCTCCCCCGAGCACCAGGACATCGCGGGTCCGGAAGATGTCGGCGCGGGTCATGATCTCGGAGACGTAATGGTCGCCCTCGGACCCGGCCTGCCAGTAGGCGCCCCGCACGTGCTCGGCCCGGTCCGGGAAGTCACCGGTGCCGACCCAAGGAGTGACGGCGGCGTTGTGGGTGTCGGTGAACCGGCTCACGTTCCGGTGAGTGCTGAGGAAATATTTTGCTACGGTCGTCTTTTCGGTATGCGTGTAGGTGAAACCGGGGTTGCGCGCCTCGCCCGGCGGCACCCATTCCTCGTCGGCGCGGATCAGCATGGTGACGTGCTTCATCGCGTCGCCCACGGTCCGGGCCAAGTGGGCGATCAGGCCGGGCCCGCGGGCGGCAGTGATGTGCGCGAGCACCGAACTCGGCCGGCTGATGCTCAGCAGTTCCTGCGGCAGGGCCGAGCGCTTCAGGGTGCGCTTGCCGTCGGCGACCTTCCACTCGCGGTTCAGGAGGTCCTTGTCGAACGCGGTCAGCGCGTCCTGAAGCATGGTCATGACCTTGCCGAACTCGGTCTCGTTCAGCGGGCCGAGATCACCCACCTGGTCCCGTGCGGCCAGCAGCGGGACCTGGTCGATGGTGTAGGTGGGCTGCACGTGCGGCGGCGGCTGCATCTGCGGGATCTGCGCCGGGTGCCAATTCAGCGCGCCACCGGGGATGAAGGTCTGAAGCCGGTCCACCGTGACCTTGGCCAGGAATTCGGGGGTCAGCCAGTCCGGGATCTGCTCGGTCAGCAGGTTGGCGTAAGAGTTGATGGCAATCGTGTCCGCGACCAGGTGCGCCCGCCGGGGGCGGTGCTCGCGGGCTCCATGGGTGAGCCAGACGCCGGTGAGGAACTCCTGCGAACGGATGTCGGTGCGGGTGATGTTGCGGATCGCCTTGGACCCGGTCACGCCACCGTAGGCCTCCTCACCGGCCAGGTCGGTGATGCCACCCATCCCGGTGTGGGCCGCCGAGTGGAACTCCGTCCCGATCACCGTCGGCTCGGTGTCGGCCATCATGCTGTGCATGATCGGGGCGCGCCCGGTCTCGCCGTGCCACTGGTACGGCCGGATGATCTGGATCAGGACGCCGGAGTTGCGGCCGAACGCGGTGCCGTCGATGACCGTGACGATCTGCAGGACGCCCGGGCCCACCATGCTCGCGCCGAGCATCCGTTCCTCGGTGATGTGGGCGTCCAGGACCTCGAGATAGTCCTCCGGCGAGATGCCGACCTTGTCCAGCGCGTCCTTGGCCGCCTGGTAGATGTGCGGGACACCGAGAACCTCCAGGCTGCTGTCGGCCGCCGGGTAGCTGCCTGCCTGGACGTCCTTCAGCAGGTCGAACTGCGCCCCCTCGGCGCCCAGGTCGACACGCCGGGTGAAACCCTTCCCCAGAACGGGTTTGGCCAGCTGAATGATCATTGCCGCGTCGGGGCCGGCCGGGCGGGTCTGCCCTTCCGGGACCTGGTAGCGGGTGAGAGCCGCCTCGCTGCCGGTACGGCTGACCGTCTGCGGCAACGACATCGGCTGAAACTGGGCCAGGTTGGCCAGCTGCAGCGCGCCGTGCCGCAGGAAGGTGGACAGCAGGCCACCGGTCGACGCCGAGGCCACGGACGGGACGAAGGTCAGTTCCTCACGGTGGTGCCACTTGCCGGTGAAGGTGTATGAGCGGCCCGGACCCTCGTAGGTCATCCCGCGGTCGGAGATCCACGCCCCCATGCCGACGTACATGGCCCGCCCGGACGTCCGTGCGTAGTTGTAGCCGCCGGTCACCTCGGCGTCGGTCAACGAGAAGTTCTCCGGCGGCGTCACCCCGAAGATCCCCCGCCCCTGCCCCCGCCAGCGCTGTGAGACGGTCTGCCGGGCGCCTAATGCGTCGTACTTGATCGGGTAGTGGTCGATCCGCACCCAGGGCAGCTTGGTCGCGGTCCAGTCCTCACCCTGCTCCAGCCACACCACGGTCCGGGCCCGCACATGGCCGCCCAGGACCGGCACCCGCCGGGTCACCGCGAAGTGATGGCTGAGCATGTGGATGGTGTGCGAGATGCCGGTCGGAATCGAGAACTGCTGCCCGATCCAGCGTTTGAACTCGTGCCACTCCTGGCTGTTCTGGCTCATCCGGGTACCGAGGGCCGGATCCGTGGCGGCGTCCTGGTACCCGGCCAGGACAGCGCCCACGATCCGCTCGAAACCACCGATCAGGCTGGGCATCGAGCCGCCCCGACTGAGACCGAACAGGATGCCCAGCGGGGGCAGCCGGTCGGCCACGTTCTCGCCGTCGACCGGGACGACCTCGGTGCCGTCCTCCCGCAACTGCTGGGGCGGCAGCCCGGCGGACACCCGCCGCAGCTCCCGCTCGTGCCGGGCGGACTGCTCCTTCGTCACGTTGACGTGGGTCTGCAGCCCGTAGTCCAGCGTGCCGTCGGCCGCCCTGCGGGACGAGCGGAGCTCCACCTTCAGCCCAGAATCCCAGCGGTAGACCGTGCTGTCGGCCGGACGGCCCTCGTACCGCCAGGAGCCATCGCCGTCCGAGGTCGAGATGCTCAGGTTCACCGAGCCGATCCCGGCGCCGGACAAGTCGCCGCCGAAGCGGAGCGCCGAGTCCTCGCCGACCGGGATCGACTTCCCCGTCAAGGTGGTCCGGGCGCCGATCGCAACGGCCGAGGCGAACGCCACCGTCCCACCCGCCCAGACCAGCCGCCGGGCGTCCAGCTGGTGGTATCCCTTGCTGGCGTCGATCCGCTGGACCGAGTCCGGCAGGACGCTCAAGTCCAGCTCCACCCAGTCGTCGGAATCCTGGCGGATCCGCAGCGCCGGGCTTTGATAGCCCGAGCTCATCAGCTGCAGCTTGAGCAGGAACAGCGTCTTGTCCTCGAACAGCCGCTCCACGTCCTGCCGGAACGTCTCGTCCGCATCCGGGAAGCGCGCAAGGATCTGAGCGACTGGGCCCTGCGGCGTCCCCAGTTCGGTCACGCCGATCTGCTCGATCACCGAGTCGACCCGCCACAACGGGCCCAGGAGGTTCTGACGCATGGTCGCGTCGGCATCCTCGGGCAGGCTGATCGTGCGCTCCGGGACCGGGTCGGTCAGTGCCTCCGGATCGGTCACCAGCGGCGAGTCGTCCTCGGCGAACCCGAGCAGGACGTCGACCGGCCAGTTCCAGGTCACCGGCTCGGTTCCATCGGCCGGGGTGAACTGCACGGACCAGTGCGAACCGGCGGTCGGTTCGGTGTCGGCCGACTGCGGCACCTCGAAGTAGGCCATCCGGTCGCGCCAGCGCTGCCAGGCGGTCTGCAGCACCCCGCCCCCGAAGACGCTGTACCCCTTGTGCTGCTGCAGGTCCAGGGTGGGTCCGAGCTTCACCCCGAGCAGCCCGGGCAGCTTGGAGATCAGGCGCACCGGCCCGACCGGCGGGTCGAGGTACCGGTCCTCGGTGAAACCGCCGAACCAGGACGGGGTGATCAGCTGCGGCAGGTCCAGAGCCTGCGCGGGGCGGGCCCCGACCTGGACCGACTGCGCCTGCTCGGGCGTCTTGTAGCCGGCCAGCGACCGGGTCAGGGCCGGGTTCAGGCGGATCACCACGGAGCCGAGGCCCGGCACGGCCACCGTCAGACCACCGGGCAGGGCCAGTCGGCGGGCCAACTCGTGCCGTGGGTCGATCAGGTCGTTCCGGCCGAACTCCTTCATCAGGGCCTGTGCGATAGCGGCCCGGATCGCGGGGGAATCCGGGAAATCCAACGGGACCGCCTCGGCCGCCAGGAAGCTCACATCCCGGTCGAGGTCGGCCGCCGCCCCGGGCGGAAGCCGGTTTTCCTCCTTCTTGTTCGGAAGCCAATGCGTGCCGATCTGGCTGATCTCACCCCACTCGCCGAACGGGATGCGCAGCTGAGGCGCGGCCGGCGGGGTCTGGCCCTCGGCCAGGTTCGCGACCGCCGTGGCGTGCTTGCGCACCGCCCGGTCATAGCGGGCCATCTCGGCCAGCACCCGGCCCGGCATCCGGCGGGCCACCGCGGGCGGTTCGACAGCCGGCTCGGTCAGCGACTCGGGCTCGGCGTGCGGGTCCGGGACGTCCTGGCTCAGGACGACTTCCGGCTCTCCCGGCGGCAACTGCCCGATCAGTTCCAGCTCGGCCTCGAGCAGGTCCCGCAGGTCCACCAGGTCGTCGACCGCCTGGGCATCCATCGGCACCTGGCCGAGCTCGTCCAGCTGCTGCGCGAACAGGGCGACCGTCTCCTGGTCGAGCCCGGCCCGGGCCAGGCCGGCCAGGTCCGCGCGCAACTGGTCCAGGACGGCCAGCGACGTGGTCCGGACGTGGTCCGCGGCCGCCGTGTACATCTCCCCGACCACTCGGTCGACCTCGGCCAGAGCGTCGCGCACCTGGTCCAGGCGGTGGTCCTGCCCGGGCCGCCAGAAGTCCGCGAGCAGCGTGTCCGCCGCCCGCAGCGCCGCCGCGACTGCCAGCGCCTGCTGGTTGCGGATGTTCTCCGGCAGAACCTGGACGGCGGTGGACAGGTCGGCCACGGCCAGCGCCCGGTCCGAGGTCAGCGATTGCGCCGAGGCGTGCAGCGACTGCCCCGCGTCTCGCCACTTGTCCCGCAAGTCGCTCAGCGACAGCGGCCCCTGAACCGGTGTGGTCTCTCCCGTCGGCAGGGCGGTCGCCAGCTCCACCAGCAGCCGGATGTCGTCAATGGTGACCGCGGTTGGGTCGGCCGAGTCGCGGATCTCGTCCTTGAACAGCCGGAGAAGGTCGGCCGTCGACACCTCGGCGCCCGCCGCTGGACGCCCCTTTCCGCTCGACAACTGACGGACCGCTTCATGCAGCCAGCTCAGCCCCCGCAGTTCGGTGGTACCGAAACTGTCCTCGCCGAAGACATCCAGAGCCAGGCGGCTCAGGGTCAGCAGAGTCGGCAGGGCGTTGCGGGCCCGGCCCTGACTCGTGCTGGTGAACATCTCGCTGATCGTGCTTGCGCTGCGACCCAGACCGATCTGGGCCGACAGCCTCTCCGGCCAGTTCGACGCCAGCGCCTGGCCGCCTCGCAAGGGCTCGGCCACGCGGCTCAATTCGGTGAACGCCTGGTCGTGCTGCTCGGTCTGGACGTAGGTGGCCGGCAGACGCATCAGCGTCCGGGCCAGACCGCGCGTGGCGTTCACCGGTCCGGCCGGCGCAGTTTGCGTAGCAGTGACCGATCCGGCGCCGGTCTCACGCAGGACTGCCTCGATGCTCATCGGAGCGATCCGCTCCGGCTGGGTCGTCACCAGCGGAACGGAATCCGTTCTTACGTTGGACGATTCGGATCCGGCTGTCCGGGAGGTCACTGACGGGTTCAGCAACTGCGCGGCGTAGGCCCGGGACGGGCCGCTGAACGGCAGAGTCAGAGTATGGTCGGCAAAGGCCTTCAGGCTCGCGTTGGCGCTGACCATGACCTGAGCGTCGACCAGGTCGCTCAGATCGAAGTGGGCCGCCGCCAATTCCTCGGCCTGGGTGATCCACTGCTCCGGGTCGGCCTGGGCGTCCGGTCGGGCCAGTGCGGCGAAACCGTTTCGGGCCGCCGTCATCGCGGTGGTGAACCGTGGGCGGACCCGGTCGGTGGGGGCCGTCCGCAGCAGGGCGTCGATCAGGGGGACGGCGGCCAGATCACCGGCCAATGTACGGTACTCGGCCAGCAGGCCGTCGTCGGTCACCGCGCGCTGGTCACCGGCCGTCGACAGCCGCCGGTTGTATTCGTCCACCAGGCTGATGGCCTGCTGGATGTTCTCGCCGATGTTCTCGCCGATCGACCCGTTGCGCGCGGAGATCTGGTCGAGGGTGGCCAGGGAGGCGGTCGCGGCCACGTCGCCCTCCAGGGCCTGCCGGACCAGCGTCATCACCTTCGCCCGGGCGGCGACCGGGTCGGCCACGACCGTCCCCAGGTTTTCCGGCAGTTCCCGATGGGCCTGGATCAGGGCGTCCATGGCAGCGCGGGCCTGATCCAGGCGCCCAGTGGTGGCAGCCGGGGTGTCGGCCGGGCCGGTGAGCTGGAGCGGCTGGAGACGGGAACGGGCCGACTGCAGCTCGTTGCCGTCGGTCCCGACGGTCGGGTCGGTGTACTCGTCCCGCATCGTCAGCAAGTGCGCGAACTCGTGCACGTACGCGCTGCGGGGCTGGCCTACGACCCAGGCGAATTGATCCATCCGGATGTCCGGCCCGGGACGGACCACAGAGATCGGCCGGGGCGCCGGCAGATCCTGCGTCGGCCGTATCGCCGTCACCTCCAGCCGGTCGCCCACCGGACCGGTCCGGAACCGGAACTGCGGGTCGTTGAACGTCTCCTGGATACCCGCTGCCAACTCGTCACGGATCTGCTCGAGCTCCTGCACGCTCACGCCCGGACCGGCCGTTAGTACCACCGGGACCAGCACGCGGGTCGTGGGGGCCTCGGCACCCGGCAGGAGGTATCGCTGCACACCGAAAGCCGACATGACCGTTTCGCCGGTTGCCGGATTCGTCCAGTTGATGCTCCTCGGCACCACCGGCACGGACTCGACCTGCCCGGCATCGGCCAGCTCGATCGGTGCGGGGAGGTCGCCGGTCACCTGACCGAGCAGGTCCAGGTAGCGCGAGCGATAGCCGCCGGACGGCAGGCCCGCCGCCTCCCCAGCGATGTCGGTCATGGCCAGGCCGGTGGCCTTGTCCACCACGGTGGGCGCAACGACCCGGCCGCCCTGCGTTCCGGTGAGCTGCTCGTAATGAGTCCCCGCCAGAGCGCCGGGGATACCCGTCGAGATCCCCGGACGGGGCCCACGGGCCGGTGGCGAAACGAGGGGCGTGTTCAGGCCTCGCCCCCCTCGGGCCCCGCCTCGCGGTGGCCGGGGCGGGGGCCGCCGGCGCGGCGTGGTCGAACTTTCCGGGCGAATCCGCCCGGTCTGGCCGCCGAGAGCGACCTGAGCAAGCTGGGTCAGCATCCACCACGCGGACTGGTTGTGAACGTCCAGATGGAGGGTGTGGGTGGCGGCGTCCACCCGGCCGGCACCGTGGGTGGCCCGGACCGTCCAGCCCGCGTCCTGCAGCTGCCGCAGCAGATCGTGCCCTTCGTCGTTCTGCTCTGCGAACTCGTCCAGGCGTAGCGCCCGCCGCGCTGCGATTACGCGGCCCTCATCGTCCAGCATCGCCCGGACCAGAACACTCCGGTTTCCCTGACGCAGGCGATAAAGGGTGTAGCCGGCAAGCATCAGGTCGGGCCGAAGAGCCTTGCCGACTCGGACGCCATCTGCGACGAAGGCTTCGGCTGCGCCCTCGCCCGCGAAACCCCACTGCGCCGCAAGCTGTCCGAAGTACCGCCGGTCGCTGGTGGTCAGCGGGCCGGCCATCCACCGGGTCCCGCCACCGGGTGCGGCCGTGGGCCGTAGCCGGCGCACCTCGAGACCGTTCCCCGGATCGACCACCTCGAATTCGCCGGTGTTGGTGAACCGGCCCGAAACTGTTCGCTCGGCCCCGCCTTCGAGGATTTCGGTGGCGATCGCCAGCGGCTCGCCGTTCGGCGTCACCGGGCTCCACTGCGGATCCGAGCTCACCCAGGGCTGGAAGGTCACCGGGGTCTCCTGCGAGGCCAGAGACCAGCCTTGCCGCTCGAGACGCCCCTGCGCAGTTGCCCGCATCTCCTCCCGCGGCTGACGGTAGTCGCGGCGCGCCGCGGACGAACCCGGCAGGGGAATCAGGCCGTATTCGTTTTCCTGAATCTGCTGAACCCTGGGGTTGACAGCGTTCATCGTCTGCAAGTACGGCTGAGTCGACTGTTCCGCCGTGTAATAGGCGAGGAGGTCGAGAGCGCCGGGCACCGGGGACTGGTTCTCCCGTTCATCCAAGAAGACGAAGTCCTCGCCCTGCCCGATCTGGACGCGCATCGTCCCCCGCGGCCGCCCGTCGGGACCGAACACATCAAACCTACGCAGGCTTGCCGGCTGCTCGGTCTCCGGTGTCCGGGCAACCACATATGAACCGTCGACCGCCACGCCGACGGTGCGCGGCGGGAACGTGCCGGTTACCGGCCGCATGACCGCTTCCAAGGTCGGCAGCACCGTTGGACCGGTCAGCGCGGAGTGAACTCGTTGATCGGCGAGGTCGTAGGCCCTCAGCAGATCGGCGAGCAGCCCCTGCTGCTGATCGGCCGGAGCCGCCGACGAGGCGGACAGACGCACCAGCGCCGACGTAACCCCGGAAAGTGCCGCCCGGGCCGCTCCCACCGACTCCCCCTGGGCGGCGGGCCGGCTGTTCAAGGCATCGATCGCGGTCTGCAGCAGGTCCGGCCAGTGCCGCCCGAGGTGGTCGGCAGCCGCCGCCACATCCGGCACGGCCCGGAGAAGAGACCCAATGGTGTCGACGGACTGCGCAGTCGTAGCCGGAGTCCCCTCCGGCGGCAGATAATGCAGGCCTCCCAGAGCCCCGGTGATGCCTTCGGAAACTCCCGGCTGCGGAGCCCGGGCCGGACGGAACTGCTCCGATTCCGGTTCGTAGGAGAACCACTCGGCATCCTGGCCCGATCCGGCCGACATGGTGTCCGCGTCCGTCGGAGCGTAGGAGTCCAAGGCCGTCTGCGCAGCAGCCTGTTCCATGGGCCAGACGGCATCCTGGCCGCCGGCCAGGCGCCCGGCCAGTTCATCCAGGGTGACGGTGCCGTTGAAGTCGTCATTCATGTACAGCCAGCGCACCGGCTTGTACCCGTGGTCCATCAGCAGTTTCGGCAATGACAGGAGGATGCCGACCCGGGAGTTCCCGTCCGGGAACAGGTGTGCGATGTGCAGGTTGCGCACGCCCCGCGCGATCGCCCGCAACACCTGGGGCGTCTGCCCGTTGGCGGCCGCGATCTCCGCGTACATCGTGTCCAGGATGGCGTCCGCGATGAGCGGGGCTTCTTCCTGGGTGTACTGCGTCACGTAGATCCGGTCCTTGAACCGGCCGGTCCGGGTATAGCTGAACTGACCGCCATCATCGGCGTAGGCGGTGAAGACGATCGGCCGGTTCTCGGGGGCGGTCGTTGCGGCCCGCGAGCCGCTCATCACCAGGGGGCGTCCGTTGACCCGCTCGTTCCTCAGCTCCGGAACCAGCTCGGCGTCGTCGGGCAGCGGTGCCGTGGTAGGTACCTGCGGGCTCGCCGGCGACCACTGCGAGACGAACGGTGTCTGATCGCCGTCGTCGCGGGTGCTCACGCCCTGGGTCGCGACCTCGTGCATGAACTTCAGGTAGTCCGCGGTGATGCGCGCGCCCGGGGCCTGATTCAGGAACATCTCGACTGCACGCTGCATCGCGGCCTGGAATCCGGGCTGCTCGTCGTGATCGTAGTAGGACCCCGGGTTCTGCGGGTAGTCCTCGGCCGCGAACTCCTGGTCGTGGTCCCAGAGATAGATCTTCCAGTGTTCCTCCGGGTCCAGGAACTCCGACAAGGTCCTCGGCTGCGGAACGAACTGACTCGACGACTCTCCCGGGGTGAACGCGGCCCCCTGGAAGGACATTGGCCAGTCCGAGGCACGGCCACTACCGCCCGCAAGACCCGAACGCCGACTCGTCCCCAGATCCTGGGCCAGGGTGATGGACAGGGCCTCGGCCGCGTCCCAGCCCTCCCGGTGGTACTCGGCCGCGACCGCCCGGACCATGTCGTCGTAGACCCGCGGACGGGCCGTCTCGATCGCGATCGGCAGGTGGCTGTCGGTGGTGACGATCTCGGTGGCGATCTCCAGTATCACCTGAGCGGCCGCGGCGGGCAGCTTGCCCAGCGTGGTCTCCGCCTGATCGAAACGTGCCTGCACCGGCGGGGGTACGACGATCCCGCCCGGCATCTCGGGGCCGGTCAGCCCCATCGCGTTCCAGAGGCTCTGCGCGAACCGGGCCGCGTAGATCACCGGTGGCCGCCCGACCGGCCAGGTGGTCAGCGGGTTCTGGCCGGCCAGACCTGCGCCGGGCCGGACCAGGTCGAGCACCAGGTGCGGGTCGGCGTCCCAGATGCTTCCCGGTTCGGGCACCCACTGGATGTCGACCTCCAGTCGGTCGCCGTCCAGCGGACCCTCCGTGAAACGCAGGTCCGGCTGGTCGTTCAGGTATTCCCGGAGGCCGGTGCGTAGATCGTCCAGGGTCTGCAGGACATCCTCGGTGGAGACGTGGGAGCCCGGGGTGAAGCCGGTCCGGACGATCAGACGGGTGGTCGGGCCGTCACCGGCGTCGTACCGCTGGACGGCGAACGGCTTTCCGTCGAGGTCGTGCACCGGGACGCTGGTCAGGTCGTGCAGGTCGTCGATCCGGGTGACCGCGATGCCCGGGTCGATCAGGGAACCCAGCTCGCTCAGATGGGCCGGGGCCAGGTTGAGCGGGTTGGCCCAGGAAGCCGGGGCCGCCGGGGCGGTGGTCGGGGCAGTGGTGGGTACGAGGAGCTGGAGCGTGTCGATCAGCAACTGTGAGCGGGCCCGCACCAGGTCGCTGAACGCGGCCATCGCGTCGGCGCCGTCGGTGGTCAGGATGGGTGCGTCGCCCAGCTCGACCCATTGACGGACGAAATCGGCCCGGATCCCGTCGATCGGGGCGACCGGGTCACGCAGGTCGATCAGGTTCCCGGTCTCGGCGAAGTCGCCGGGGAGCGGCTGCGGCTCGAGAAGAGGCGATCCCTGCGGAATTCCGGCCGTGAGGTCGGCGAAGGCAATGGCGGCCTGCTGCGGCAGTGACTGCGGGACGTCCGCCTGCGGCATGGGCAGGGGCGTCAGGCCGGCCCGGCCGAACTGCTGCTGCATCGAGGTGATCAGCGCATCGCCCATCGCGACCCGGATGGCGTTGCGGTCCAGCCAGGCCTGAAGGTTGTTGCCAGCCGCCGGGATCTGCTTGTCCAGGGTGGACCACTGCTGGGTGAACGCGTTCTTCAGCGCGTCCAGGGAAACCCCGGAAGCGTCCGGATAGGAGCTGCGGGCCTGGAATTCGGCCAGCGCGAAGGCTGCGTCGGGGGTCAGCCCGCCCGGAGGTGGCCGGGGCATGCCGTCGCCGGGCAAGTCGACGGTCTTGGGCGCCGAGTCCGGAGCCGGCCCGCCGTTGAGCGGATGGCTCTGCGGAGTGACGGCGGTGGGCTGATAGTCGGGGTGGTTGGGCTGCAACTGAGGCACCCACTCACGCAGGGCCGCCTCCTGATGGGCCAGGTCGGCCTGGGCTTCGGTGAGGTCGACCTGGGACTTGGCCTGCGCGGCCGGGTCCTGGATGGTCTGGGCCTGGTCGTGGGCCTGCTGGGCCTGCTCGACGGTGGCGTGGGCGTTGCGGTACTGGATGACGGCGGTCCGCACGCGGGGGTCGGTGAACAAATCGTCGCCGGCACTGTTGTACATCGTGTAGTCACCCGGTGCGCCACTTCGCCCGGCCCGCTTGATGGCCTGCACGTCCACGTCGTGCGAGACCGCCGAACGCCCGGTCCCGGACATGTGCAGCCCACCCAGCTCCAGAGCGGCCTGACTGGGCTGGATATCGGTGCCGCGGCCTCCCTGCATATTGACCACCAGGACCTTGCCCACGGCGCCGGCCTCGTCGGTGATCCGCTTGAACTCCGCCTCCGCCTTACCGCCCTGCGTGGCCATCCACCGCGCATCCACCGCCACGTGCGGCACATCATTGCCCAGCAACGCCGAGATCTTCGCGACCTCACTGTTCTTCGTTGCCACGATCAACTGCGGCCGGCCCTCACCACCGGCCCACGTGGTGCGGATGTCCTCGGCCAGAGTTTCGAGTTTGGCCTGCTCGTCGGCGAAGAACTTGTCCTGACCCTGGAGCTGCGAGGTGTAGTACTCCGCGATCTCCCGTACCGCCACATCGTCACCGCGGCTGGAGAACTTACCGAACACGTCCTCGTGCCCGCGGGCGGTACCGGAGGCACCGGTGATGTGGTCGTAGCTGCCACCGGTGTGCTCGGGCTGGAACAACTCAACCGTGCTGACCCGTGCGTTGCTGTCGATGTCGGCACGGATCTCCAGACCGTGCTCGGCCTCCAGAGCCTGGGCCAGGCTCGCCCGGTTCTCCGCCTCGTTGCCGTGCCAGCGTGATTCGGACGACTTCTCCGCATCGAACATCACCTTGTGGGTGGACTGATCGATGATCAGGACCTTGCCGTCGAAGACCAGGTAGTGGTCCTCCGCCCGGTAGTCCCACCTGGCCACCGCGGCCATCTCTATCCGCGAGATCTCGATCGGCGTGAGGTCCCGCCCGGCCAGGTCCCGGACCGTGGCCTGCCCCTGCGCGGTCAGCTGCAGCGGTGCCTTCGGCGTGTCCTCGCTCCGGCCGAACTTCTCCGGGTTCAGGCTCCCGTCCTCCAACGCGGAGTCCAGCAGCGACTTGGCCCACCGCACATTCTCGACCACTTCCGGCCGGGCCTTCAGACCCGCGCCCTCGGCCAGGATGAACTCACCGGTGGTGAAGACCAGTGCCTCGTCCACCTCGTCGACGAACGCCCGGTCCCCCGGAACCTGGTTGCCCTTCAGCTGCGCGAAGGCCAGGTTCCCCACCGTCCCGATGAATACCGTCGGCGCCGGCTCCCCGTCCGCGGTCAGCGGCTGCGGGTTCGGCTCGTCCTCCTTCATCAGGCGCACGTTGATCCCGTGTGGTTCCAGCAGCTGGACGTACTCCTGGAACTCGCGCCCGGCCAGCGAGTCACGAGTGGTCACCACCTGCACCGCCTTGCCCGGGGTGTGCAGCGACGCGACCACCGCATGGGCGAAGAACACCCACGACTTGCCCTCGCCGGCCGACATCTGGACGAAATCACGTGCCCCGAAAGCCTCCACGGCGTCCAACTGCGTCCACCGCAACGACTTACCCGTCCCCCGACGGATCATCTCGTACACCGCCGCCTGCGAGTCCTCCTTGCTGCCGTTGTGCAGCAGATCCGTCAGCTCCGGTGCGGTCACCTGATCCAGACCGCGATCCGCGATCCCGCTCAGCGCCTCCGCGAGCTCCGGGCGGTCGTTCAGCGCGGCCAGCTCCGCCTCGAACCGGACGGCGGACTGCGGCTCCTCCTGCCACACTCCCGTCTCGTCCGGTCGCCAGGTCACATCCCCGTCCCGGCTGCGTACGTGGTACGCCATGACTGCCCCGTCACCACCCGGCCGGTGGTCCATCACCGCCTCGGCGCCCGGCTTGAGCACGAACTCGAACCCGTCCGGTCCCTCCAGCGTCACCGCATGCAGCTCGCGGACCAGCTGGACGCCCTCGGGCTTCTTCGCGCCCACTCCCGCTGCCCCACGGCCACCTTCGGTCTCCACCGGGGGGACGGTCAGTTCGGTGAGCTGCGGCTGCGGTTCCTGGTTCGTGGACAGGTCCTTGGCCTGGTCCGGGCCGCCGGACGTGCGGATCTGCTCCTGCAGCGCTGTCATCCGCTCCGAGAACGTCACCGGGTCGTACAGATCGGTGGACGTGCGCAGCAGGCGGTTGCGGTCCACCGGGCCGGTCGCGACGTCGACCTCCCGCAAGATGCTCTCGAGCTCGGTCCGCTGGGTCCGGGACAACCCGCTGCCCGCGTTCTCCGGGACCAGGATGTCGGCAGCCCGGTCCTGTCGGACGAACGAGCGGTAATCACCCAGTGCGGTGACGATCTCGTCGAGGTTCCTGCTGGCGCGGGCATTCTGGACGTCCTGCACCCGCCCGGACCATTCGGCGCGTTCGACCCCGAGCGGCGCGAGCCGGTCGAACCCCTGCTCGACGTGCGCGTCGAAGGCGGTGAGCTGTTCGTGCAGCTGCTGCACCTCGGTGAACGAGCGGAAGTCCTGCAGGCCGCCGGCGGCACCCTCCCAGTCCTGCCGACTCAGTGCGTCGTTGACGATGTCGACGAAGGCCGAGCGCTGCTGGCGGTCGGCCTGCAGGTCCCGCGCGGCCTGGTCGAGCTGCCTGACCTGCTGCTGGAGCTGCGCCACCTCGATCTGTACCGGATCGGTGAGGGTCTCCGGACGCGGCGGGGCCTGGGCGATGTCGCTGCGCACCTGGGCCTGGAAGCTCGGGTGCTCGCCGTAGCGCACGTAATCGTGGAAGGACGTCTCCACGTCGACCTGGGCGGTGCGAGCACTGTCCAGAAGGTCTGGTGGGAGCAGAATTTCGGCGCCGGAACGTTCGTGCAGGGGCGCGCCCGTGGCGCTCAGTCCGGAGAGCTGGTCCTGCAGCCCCTGGACCAGCGCCGTCTCGGCCCGCTCAAGCGCGGCCGGGTCCAGTTCGGGGGCACGGTGCAGCCCGCCGGGCCGGACAACATCCGGGAAGTGCTGGATGCCGGTGTTGAGGAACTCGTGCTCGAGAGTGGTCAGGGCCAGGTCCGGGTTCGGGCCCAGCTGGTCCAGATCGACGATCCGGGTTTCCTGCTGAAGCGTCTCCTGCAGCTGGCCGGTCCACGCGTCGCCCCGCTCGGCGAGGTCGAGCCACTGATCCGGGTGCGACTGGAGCATCTGCTGGTAATCCGTGGCCCATTTCGCGGCGCCCTCGCTCTCGCCGGTGAACTGCGAGTTGTCCAGGTGCACCGCGGCCCGCTGCTCGACCGTGTCGAGGAAGGCGTTCTTGGCGACGTCGACGGTCTTCTCGGGGACGCCGCGGTCGGCCCACACCTGGACCTGCGTCTGGAGGTCGTGCTCGGCCTGGGGACGCGGGTCGGTGAGCATCTGCTCGGGGGTGCGGATCGGGGGCGCCGACTCCGGCCGGTGAGTCTCGACCGGCGGGCGCTCCATCGTCAGCTGGACGTCGCCGATGCTCTCGGAACCGGTGCGCACGTTCTCGTCGGGGACCGACGTGGTGGCCGACGAACCGGGACGCTCGCCAGTGGTGCTCGTCGCGTCCGCGAGGTCGATCAGGTCGCTCTGTGACGCCGAGTCGGACAGCCGCACGTCCGTGTCCCCGGACTCCGTCCGTAGGTAGGGACGCGGATCGCTGAACGGGTTGCCGTCGAAGTCGTCCGGCCGGAAATCGGGGCCGGTGTCGTTCAGCGCCTCGCCGAAGGCATCCCCGGCGGCCTTCTCGTCGTTCAGCCAGCGATTGACATTGACGTCCCGGGTCCACATCTGGCTGTAGTCGAACGCCGCGTCCCGCCGGTAGTCCTGGGCCAGCCGGTCACTCACCGACTCGGACAGGATGTACCCGTTGAACTCTTCTCCCCGCAGGCCCTTCCATTCGCCGGCGGCAGTCTCCAGGGCCTGCTGCAGTCCACGCTCGTCCGCCAGCGAGGACCGCAACTGCTCGTCCAGGCCGGTCAGGCTCCGGTCGAACTCGTTGACCCGGTTCTGCCAGGCCGTCTCGTCGTTCTGGCGGCTCTTGAACGCGTCCGTCCCGGGTGCGGGCTCGGTGCGGCGGGCCTCCTGCTGGATGACTTCGCTCTCGAACTCACCCGGGCGGTCCCAGGTTTTCGCGGCCGCGTCCCGCAGCCGATCGACGGCGACCTTGCGAACCCGGTCCAGGGCCTCCGGGGTCAGCCGGGTGCCCTCGTTCGCCCAGCTGTCGTGGACCCGCGTCACCTGGTCCTCGGCGAGCTGACGGAACGCGAGTTCGTCCTTCAGCTTGTCCATCCGCGCCGGGTCGGAGGCGCTCAGGAAGTCCTCGTTGGAGCGCCAGTCAGCCGGCACCGCCCGGAAGTCGTTACGCAGGTCGGCCATCGAGGCGTCACTCAGGTTCTGGTAGCGCACCGGCTCGGGGGCCGGGGCCGCGCGCCCACTTTGGTCACCGAACAGGGCCTCCCGTGCGGGGTCGCTCGCCGGCGGCCCGGACCGCCCGTTCAGCTCGCCGAGAGTCCGGTCGAACAGGTCGTTCAGGTACTGCGAGACCTCGCGCGTCTCGTGCTCGGCGGCCATCCCGTCGCGGATGTCGGAGACCAGCCGGTCCCGGGTGCTGGACGGCACGTCGAAGGTGTTGTTCTCCAGCGATCGGCGCACCGTGGCCGGGTCGCCGGCCGAGGTCCTGATCGCGTCCTGGAAAGCATCCCGGTAGGACGCCTCCGCGTTGTTCCACGCCGCGTCCCGGGCCGGGTCACGCGGCGTTTCGGCCAGGGCGGCCGGAGTTCCGTCCGATTCGGTACTGATCCGGTCGGTGCCTCGATGGCCGAACAGCTCGGGCAGGTCGATCGCGTGATCGAAGTCGGCCCGGAAGGCATCGACGGCGCGGTCCTCGGACACCGCCGCGGTGAACTGGTCCGGCAGGTCCGCCACCCGCGCGTCGACGATCGTCTTCCAGGCATTGTCGCGCCACTGCGGGGACAGCGTGCCCCCGGAGTCGTTCAACGCCTCGAAATACTCCTGCCGCAGGTCCGTCTCGACCCGGTCCCACAGGCTCTGCTGGGTCTTCTCCGCCGGAGCGTTCTCGTGGTTCTGCCCGAACGTTTCCGCGGCGCGGTCGAAGCGCGCCCGCACGTCCCGCATCTCCAGGCCGAAGCCTTCCTCGGCCACCAGCTTGGCCTCGGCCTGCGTCATCCGCGCGTTCCGGACCACGGCATAGTCGGCGTTGGCGTCGTACCGGTCCGGGCGGTTCTGGTACGTGCGGCTCTGCTCGGGCTGACTGTGCGGCGTCTGGAACGGGTTCTCCATCGGCGCCATCACGCCGGCATCGTCCGGGCGGTCGTGACCGGAGGGCCCGTTCGAGCCGTTCAGGTCATGAGAACCGTTGGAGCCGTTCAGGTCGTGCAAACCGTTCGACCCGTTCAGGTCGTGCAAACCGTTCGAGCCGTTCAGGTCGTGCAAACCGTTCGAGCCGTTCAGGTCATGGGAACCGTTCGAGCCGTTCGAGCCGCTGTCGGTCGGGGTCCGAAGGCCGTCCAGACCGCCCTCGGTGCTGGGACGATCGGCGAACCCGGTACCGGTGTGGCTGTCGGGACCGGCCTGAACCGGGGCGGATTCGTTGAACCCCCGGTCGCCCAGCAGGTCGCGCGACACGACCGGAGGCGGTGCGGCCTGGTCGAGCTGGAACTCCGAGCCGGACTCGAAGGATTCGAAGGAGACCGGTGACCGGCCGCGGTCGATGTTCCCGCCCAGCAGCGGGGCAGAATCGTTGTCGAGGTCCAGCAAACGCTCATCGAAACGGTCATTCGAGGGGGACGGTTCCGAACTGGTCCGCGGACGATCGTGGACGCCGATGTCCGGACGTGACCCCGAAGAACCCGATCCACCGAACAAGTCCGTGTTCGGTGGCTTCTCGGTGAACGACAACCCGAACTCCGCGTCCGGGGAGAACACGGACGACTTCTCGTTGAAGCCCTCGTCCAGGCTGAAGGAGTCACCCTCCGGGGACTTCTCCAGCAGCGGCGTCGTGTCATCACCGAGGTCACGGTTGTCGAAGTTTCGGTCCGTCGACGACGTGGCCGGACGATTCCCGGTCACCGGATCCGGATCCGGCCGCGCGGCCGACGGCGGCTCGGCACCTCGAACCTCCGCCGGGCGAACCGTCGGCCCACCCACTTCGCCGCCCCCGGGGCGATCCACGAATTCGCGCATCCCGGCGAAGAACTCCGGGTTGGGCAGGTTCGCGAAGTTGCGGTTCAGCTTGATCGGCTCGATCACGAACGTCCGGCCGCCATGACTGATGATGCCCATCAGCGCGCCCGCACCGAACGCCGCCGGACCGGTCTCGAACTTGTGGTCCGGTCCGAAGATGAGGTTGTAGAAACCCATCGTCAGCGTCATGTTGATACCGCCGGAGACCGCCGAGGTGGCCATCCCGGCCAGCTTGAACGGCAGGTTCCCGCCCAGGTTCTTCTGCAGGTTGCGCGACAGCACCATCGGCAGGTCCCGCGACAGGGCCTTGACCATGTTCGCGCCGAGCACGTCCTTGTACGGGGCCAGCACATGATCGAGCTCTCTGAACATGGCCTTCGGCTCGGTGCGGACCCAGTTCTGCATGAACGCCTTGGCGAAGTCCTCGCCCAGATTCCGGGCGATCGCCTTGTCCACGAACAGGTGCGAGAACTCGTTGTCGAACGCCTTGCCCATGTTCGCGATGAACGACGCCCGCGGACCGGTCTCGATCGGCGCCTTCACGTCGTTGCCGAACGCCTTGCCGTAATTCGACTCGTACCGACCGGTGAACGTCTCCCCCAGATCCTTGTTCACCTGGTTCCGGAACACCGTCGGCAGCTCCTGCGACCCGAACTTGCCGGCCGAGCCACCCAGGTCTCCCAGGCCCTTGCCCCCGGCCGACGTCAGCGGCTTCACCACCGGCGGTGCATCGACCCCCTTGCCCACCACCGGTTTCGGCTCCGGCTTGGGGAACCCCTTCAGCAGGTCCGGGGTATGCGCAACGAAGTTGTCGGCGATGTCCTTACTGAACAGCGACGCCCCGGCCGCACCGATCTTCGGCTCCGGCTTCGGGATCGGCTTCGGCAGCGTCTTGGTCAGATCATTGCCGAACAACTTCGCGAAGTCCTTGCCCACGAACTTGCCCAGGATGCCCCCCAGAGCACCCGCCGCCGGACCCAGCAGACCACCGATGATCCCACCGATCGCCCCGAACTCCACCGCCTGCAACGTCAAGCTGGTGTCCCAGTTGTGCCGGTTGCCCTGGCCCATCTGGATCAGCTGGATGATCGCGTCCATCGCCAGGCCCATCGCGATCCCGAACGCGACCTGCATGATGATCGACGCCAGAACTCGCGCCACGATCTGCTTCAACGCGAAGTTCGCCATCATTCGCGCCAGCGCCATCTCCAGCGGCGCACTCCAGTTGAACCACGCCGTCGCCGCCAGGAACGCCAGCTCCGCGGCCAGCCAGGCCACGACCGCGATCATCATCCACTTCATGTACTCGACCTGAAGCGCGACCTTACGCGCGAACTGCGCCAGTTCCTGGGCCCCCTGGGCAGCCGCGCCCAGGAAGTCGTCCCCACTGATGAACTGCTTCATGTTCGCGACGAACTGATCCGCCGCCTCACCCTCGAAATTCGTGGTGATCTCGTTCACCACATCGGTGAACAACGACTTCAGCTCCAGCAGATCCGCCGAAGCCTGGTCGTACAGATCACCCACCGCCCGCAACGAATCCTCGTTCGCCTCGGGCGGCTCCATCCCGCTGATCGCCTTCATCAGCCCGGACAGCTCGGGGGGAAAAACTATTGCCATGAGTCGCTTTACCTATTACTTCTTCTCGGCGTCGTCGACGTTCCAGGTCTGGCCGTGTTCGGCCGCCTCCTTGACCCCGTGGTCCAGGTAGTCCGACGCCTCCTCGCCACGGGTCCCGGTCACGCCGAACAGCTCGGCGATCTTGCCGACCAGGTCGGTGATGTCCTGCGTGGGCTTGTCGACCTGCTTGTGGTAAGCCTGCGCGGTCTTGTCCTTCTCGCCGGCCGCTTCCTTGTTGGCCTCGTTGATCCTCTCGATCCGCTCCTGCAGCCGCTGGGTCACGTTCGCGATCGAATCGAACTGGGAGAAGCGGGCCTTCAGGTTGTCCGGGGTGGAGAGTACGTCAGCCACGGTCGCCCTCCTTCTTCCCGGCGGTCTTCGCCGCGGCGGTGGGATCGGCGTTGAGCAGGCCGAAGATCTCGTCCAGGTCGGAGCCACCAGCCAGCGAATCACGCAGCTCGGAACCGAATCCGGACATCTCACTGAACGCCGCCTGGGCCTTGGCGGCCGCCTTGTCCCGGGCCTTGTTGAACGTCTCGACCAGGATCGAGGCCAGCTCGGCGGGGGCCATCGAGCCGTAGTCGTTGCGGTGGAACTTGATTCCCTTCACTTCCCCGTCGATGCCCATCGTCACGGTCAGCAAGTGGTCCTTCGGCTCGGCCGTGACCGTGACCTTCTGCAGATCCTGTTGCGTCTGCTGGAGTTTCGCACGCTGTTCGGTGAACTGAGCCATGACCTGCTCGATCTGCTCGTTGAAGGGTGAGCTCATCGTCCCAGCACTCCTGACGTAGTCGACGAATCCGTGCCCCAGGTGTCCTCGTCCTCCGTCACCCAGGTCTTCTTGCCGCCCTGCCCTTGCCCCTGCCCGCCACCGGCCCCGCCGCCACCGCCGCCGGACATCGGCGGCATCATCTGGCCCTCACCGGTTCCCGTGCCACCGCCGGTGGTGGCGACCCGGTTCATCAGCTGGCTCTGCTCGGCCGCCATCTCGGCAGCCGGCAACCCGACCTTCTCCCCGGTCGCGCTCGTGGACGTCATGGGCCCGGTTCCCTTGACCGTGCTCGGTGTGGTGGCCGGCCCCAGTCCCTTGCCGGAGCCGAGACCACCGAAGCCGCCTCCACCACCGTCGGCCCCGCCGCCCCCACCACCGGCGGAGGAGTCCAGGCCGGACAGCCCGGTGTGGCCGGAGGAGAGCGGGTTCTGCTGGAAGACCGGTGCGTCCAGGCCACCACCCTTGCCGCCGGGGACGGATCCGGTCGTGCCGGTGAGAGAGCCGCTTCCGCCGGCCAGGGAGTGCCCGCCGGTACTACCGGAAGCGCCGGAGCCCCCGGACCCACCGGAGGGCAGGTTGCCGGACGGCAGGCCCCCCAGCGAACCGCTGCCGGCGGTCGAGCCGGTCGGGCGCGACCCGGTCGGAACCGTGATCGGCTTGCCGTCGCTCCCGGTCAGGGTCTGCCCGCCCGGGCCGGTGACGGTGCCGTTCGGGTTGACCAGCGAACCTTCCGGTACGGTGACCGGCCGGCCGTCCGGCCCGGTCACGATTGATCCGTCCGGACCGGTGATGGTGGTCGGCAGCTCGGGGATGTCGGGGATCTGCGGCGTGGCGACCGCGCTGCCGGCGGTGCCGCCGCTGTTCGGGTTGGTCAGGCTGGACCCGCCGGGAACGGTGACCGGCGTGCCCCCGGGTCCGGTGATCGGCTCGCCCTCGGGACCGGTGATCGAGCCGTCCGCGTTGATCGTCGAGCCCTGCGGCACGGTGACCGGCTGCCCGCTGGTGTCGGTGACCACCTGACCGGTGGGAGCGGTGACGGTCGTGGTGGGCTCCAGGCTGGAGCCGTCCGGCACCTGGATCGGCTGCCCGTCCGACCCGAGCACCGGCTGACCGTCCGGCCCGGTGATGGTCCCGTCGGAGTTCACCACGGACCCGTCCGGGACCAGAACCGGCTGACCGTTCGAACCGGTCACCACGTGACCGTCGGGACCGACGATCTGCTCGGGCGAGCTGCCCGCCGGCGTGTTCGGGACGTTCGCGGTCACCGTCGAGCCGTCCGGCACGTGCACCGGCTGGCCGTCCGCGTCCAGGATCGGCTGCCCCTTGGGACCGGTGACGGTCCCGTCGGAGTTGACCTTCGACCCTTCCGGCACGGTGATCGGCTGACCGTCGGCGTCCCGCACCACCTGCCCGTCCGGGCCGGTCACGGTGGTGGTCGGCACCAGGGACGAACCCCGCGGCACGGTGATCGGCTGGCCGTCAGCGCCGGTGATCGCGTGCCCGTCCGGACCGGTGATGGTCCCGTTGGCATTGATCTTCGAGCCGTCCGGGACCCGGATCGGCTGTCCGTTGGCCCCGGTGACCACCTTGCCGTCCGGGCCGATCACCTCTTCCGGGGATCCCGCCTGAGCACCCGAGGAGGTGGTCGGGTTCCCCGCCAGGGCGCTGCTCGGGACCAGACTGGAGCCGGTGGGCACGGTCACCGGCTTGCCGTCGGCGCCGGTGACCAGCTGACCGTCGGGGCCGGTGATCGTCCCGTTCGGGTTCAGGGTGGAGCCGGAGGGCACGGAGATCGGCAGGCCGTTGGCGCCGGTGACGATCTGCCCGTTCGGGCCCACCACCTCTTCCTGGCCGGTCTGGCCCATGGTCGGCGGGCCGACCACGCCCCCGGTCCCGCTCGTGATCGGGGATCCGTTGCTGCTGATGAGATTTCCGTTCGGGTCGATCGTGGTTCCCGGCGGCACGGTGATCGGCAGGCCGTTGGCGCCGGTCACGGTCTGCCCGCTGGGACCGGTGACGGTCCCGTCCGGGTTGACCGACGATCCGGGCGGGACCGCGATCTCGTGGCCCAGGCTGAGCGTGCCGGTCGCCAGGGCGTCCGGGGCCTGGGTGCTCTGGATCCGGTCGAGCATCTGCTGCGCCGACCCGTTCGCTCCACCGGCCTGGTCGGCCTGCTTCTTGGCCTGGTCGATCTGCTTCTGCGCCTCGTCGGTGGCCTGGGTCGTGGCCTGCTCGGCCTGCTCCTGGGCCTTCTTGATCTGGTCGTCGGCCTTCTGATTGGCCTGGGCGATCGCCTCGTCGGCCCGTTTGTTGGCCTCGTCCGCCTGCTTCTGCGCATCGTCGGCCTGCTTCTGGGCCTTGTCCTGGGCGTCCTGGGCGGCCTTCTCGGCGCGCTGGTTGGCGTCATCCATCTTCTTGGAGTCGTCCTGGGCCTGCTGGTCCGCTTTTTCAGTGGCCTGCTTGATCGCCTTGTCGGCCCGGTCGTTCGCCTCCTGCGCCGCCTTCTCGGCGTCCGCCTGGGCCTTCTTGGCCACCTCCTCGGCCTTGGCGATCGCCTTGTCCCGCTCCTCGTTCGCCTTGTCGATCGCCTTCTGGGCGTCGTCCTGGGCCTTGGCGATCGCCTTGTCCCGGTCGTCGTTGGCCTTCTGGATCGCCTCGTCGGCCTTCTTCTTGTACTTGTCGATCTGCTCCTGGGCGTCGTCGGCTCCACCAGCGCCCTTGCCCTTACCCCCACCCGGCGGCCTCGGAACGGTGAAGTCCTTCTTCGGCATCTGGTTGATGGTGTTCAGATACGACTCGTCCAGCGGGGGCAGCAGGTCCTTGAGCGTCTTGTCCAGGTCCTTCACCGCGTTCAGCCACTCGTCGTGCGCGGTGTTCATGAACTTGCCCCAGAACTCCGGGGTACCCGGCTCCGGATAGCCGGTACCGGACCAGTCGACCATGATCTTCTTCCAGCCGCTGTCCTTGAACACCTTGTACTCGGTCTCACCCATGGTCTTGGGCGTCGGGATCTTGTCCAGGATGTCCCGCTTGAAGACCTTGTTCAGCGCCGCCGTGGGGCTGTTGCTGATGGCCCACAACGAGATGGCGCTGGAGACCTGCCGGGCCGTGCTCGCCAGCTTGTTCGCGTTGGCCAGCAGGTCCCGGTCCACGTGCTTGTCGGCCAGACCCTTGTAGACGATGTCCATCTGGTCGGCGAAGTACTTCACGTTCTGCTTGAGCACACCGGCGGCGGTGCCCTGCAGATCCGCCCCCTTGGCGTTGAGTTCGTTGGCCCATCGGGCGAACTGAGCCGACCAGTCCCTCATCAGGTTCATCACGCCGGTCACCGCGTAGGAGGCCGCCTCCAGGCTCTTGGCGCTCGTGGAGTCGGTATCACCCCAGTTGGCGATGGTGTCCAGGTACTCGACCGGGCCGCCGGTGAAATTCTGCCATTCGGCGTGCTTGTCGTTGAAGTACTCGTGGTTCGCCCGGTACCCGAGGCCGTAGTAGAACCAGTAGTACTGCGACGGGGTGTGCGTCGTGTAGGTGCTGGTGTACTGGTTGTAGTAGCCGTACGTGTAGGTGGTGGTGGTCGTCGTCCCGGGGATGATGAAGAACAGCGGAAAGAACTTCCAGGAGTCCATTTCCGCGCTCCAGTTACCCTCGACGATGTTCTGCGAGTATCCCTGGCCGTCCTTCATCCACTTGTTCTTGTCCTTGCCCCCGTCCACCACCGCCTGACGGTCCGGAACGGCGTCCGTGCTGCCGGCGAAGATCTTCAGGATCTCCTCATACTTGTTCAAGGCCACGACGCACCTCCACACCTTGCACGGGCCGGCCCGGCCAGAAGTTCATCGCCCCAGCACCCCGGCCGTCTTGTCCTTCGTCCCCCAGGCGTCCTCCTCCTCGGTGACGTGAGCCTTGCTGGCCCGCGCGCCGCCCTGAGAACCGCCGGCCCCGCCGCCACCACCGGACATCGGCGGCATCATCTGGCCCTCGCCCGAACCGGCCGAACCACCGCTGGTGGCAACCCGATTCATCAGCTGGCTCTGCTCGGCCGCCACCTCGGCGGCACCGAGACCGGGTCGTTCGGCCGGGGTCGCGCCCATCGTCGAGGTCGCCGTGGCGGTCCGGGTGCTTGCGCCCACCCCGCCGGGCAGACCGCGGCCGGTATTGCCCAGACCGCCCAGGCCACCGAGTCCTCCGGGACCACCGATGGCGGCCGAACCGCCGCCCCCACCGCCGCCCGGACCGGACATCGAGGTGTGCCCGGAGGAGAGCGGAGACTGCTGAAAGGACGGCTGGTCCAGGCCGTTATGGGCACCCAGGGCGGAACTCGGGGCGCTGGGGGTGAGGCCGGGTGCGATACCGGCGAACGCGCCGCTGCCCAGGCTACTGATCGAGGTACTGGTGGTCGCGGTCGGGTGCGAGCCGGTCGGTACGGTGATCGGCTTGCCGTCGATGCCGGTCAGGGGCTGTCCGCCGGGACCGGTGACGGTACCGTTGGCATTCACCACCGACCCCTCGGGGACGGTGATCGGCTGCCCGTTCGGCCCGGTCACGATGGACCCGTCGGGGCCGGTGATCGTCGTCGGCGGGGTGAAGCCGGCCCCGGTGTCCACCGAGGTCGAGGTGAAACTCTGCGGGATCTGCGGGGTCTGCGGGTTCGCCGCGGTGTTGCTGACGCTGGTGCTGGTGAGGTTGGAGCCGCCGGGTACGGTGACCGGGGTGCCGCCGGGCCCGGTGATGGCCTCGCCCTCCGGGCCGATGATCGAGCCGTCCGCGTTGATCGTCGAGCCCTGCGGCACCGTGATCGGCTGACCGTTGGTATCGGTGACCACCTGCCCGGTGGGTGCGGTCACCGTCGAGGTGGACTGCAGGTGCGAGCCTCCCGGCACCTGCAGCGGCTGCCCGTTCGCCCCCAGCACCGGCTGGCCGTCGGGCCCGGTCACGGTTCCGTCGGCGTTCACCACCGAACCGTCCGGGACCAGGACGGGATTGCCGTTCACCCCGGTCACCACGTGGCCGTCCGGGCCGACGATCTGCTCCGGGGCGCTGCCCTCGGGGGTGTTCGGCACGTTCGCCGTCACCGTCGAGCCCTCCGGCACGTGCAGCGGCCGGCCGTCCGAACCCGTGATCGTCTGGCCCTTGGGGCCGGTGATGGTGCCGTCGCTGTTCACGTGCGAACCCTCGGGCACGGTGACCGGCTGCCCGTTGGGGTCGGTCACCACCTGCCCGTCCGGACCGGTCACCGTCGTCGTGGAAACCAGCGACGAGCCCGGCGGGACGGTGATCGGGTTACCGTTCGCGTCAGTGACCGCCTGCCCGTTGGGACCGGTGATCGTACCGTTGGCATTGATCTTCGAGCCGTCCGGGACCCGGATCGGCTGACCGTTGGCCCCGTTCACCACCTGGCCGTTCGGCCCGATCACCTCGTCCGGGGAGCCGGCGTCCACCCCGGACGACGTAGTCACCTGGCCGCCGATGCCGGGGACCAGGGACGAGCCCGGCGGGACCTTGAGCGGTTGGCCGTCGGCACCGGTCAGCAACTGACCGTCGGGACCGGTGATGGTCCCGTCCGGGTTCACCGTCGAGCCCGGCGGGACCGAGATCGCCAGCCCGTCGGCACCCGTCACCGCCCTGCCGTCCGGGCCGACCACGCGGTCATTGTCCGGGTCGGTGGTGGTCGTGGTGGACACCCGGACCGGGGCCCCGGTGGCGTTGTTGACCAGGTTGCCGTTCGGACCGACGGCCGTGCTCGGCGGCACGGTGACGGGCTGACCGTTGGCCCCGGTCAGGATCTGCCCGTCCGGGCCGGTGATGGTGCCGTCCGGGTTCACGGTCGATCCCGGCGGGACGCTGGTCGCACCGAGCGCGTCCGGGTTCACCGACGTACTCAGGAACGCATTCTGCTTGTTCTCGAAATCCTTCTGGACATCGTCGATCTGCTTCTGGGCCTGCTCGGTGGCCGCATCGTTGGCCTGAGTGGCCCGGCTCTGGATCTGCGTGATCTGGGCCTGGACCTTGTCGTTGGCCTGCGAGATGGCCAGATCGGCGCGCTGGTTCGCAGCGTCCGACTGTTTCTGTGCGGCGTCGGCCGCGGCCTGGGCCTTGGCCTGCGCCTGCTCGGCGGCCTGCTCGGCCTTCTTCTGAGACGCTTCCTGCGCGTCCGCGTTGGCCTGGCTGTGCTGGTAGGCCTTGTCGTTGGCGGCCTTGATCGCCGCATCCGCCCTCTCCTGCGCCGCCTGCTGCGCGTTGTAGGCGTCGTCCTGCGCCTTCTTGGCCACCGCCTCGGCCGCGGCCTGAGCCTTCTCGCGCTCCGCGTTCGCCGCGTCGATCGCCGCCTGGGCCCGGTCCTGGGCCTCCTGAATCGCCTTGTCCCGAGCCGCGTTCGCCGCCTCGATCGCGGCCTGCGCCTGGGCCTGGATCTTGTCGATCTCGTCCTGGACCTTGTCCGAGTCCACCCCGTCGTGGTTGGGGGCCGGCGTGATCGGCCGCGGAGTGGCGAAGTCCTTTTTCGGCAGCTGCCTCGTGGTGTCCTGGTACGCCGTGTCCAGGGCCGGCAGAGCAGCCTTCACGGTGGCGTCCAGGCTCTTCACCCGGCTCAGCCACTCGTTGTGCGCGTTGGTCAGCAGCTGCCCCCAGAATTCCGGGGTGTTCGGATCCGGATAACCGGTGACCGCGTAATCCACCATGGTTTTCTTGTAGTTGCTGGTCTGGAACGCCGCGAACTCGGTGTGCCCCATCTCCTTGGGGTCGGGAATCTTGTCGAGGATGTCCCGCTGGAAGACGGTGGCCAGGGCGTCCTGGGGAGTGTTGGTGGCGGCCCAGGTCCCGATGTCGCGGGCCACCTGGATCGCCGTGGTGGCCAGGGTGCTGGCGTTGCTCAGCAGGTTCGCCTGGGCCTTGGAGTCCACCAGACCCTCGTGCACGATCTTCATCTGAGCGGCGAAGTGGTTCAGTTGCTGCTTCAGCACGCCCGCGGCCGTGCCCTGCAGATCGGCGCCCTTGACGTTGAGTTCACCGGCCCACTTGGCGAACTGACTCTGCCAGGTCTCCATCAGCGCGGTGATGCCGGCTACCGCGACCGAAGCCGCCTGAAGGCTTTTCGAGCTCGTGGTGTCAGTGTCGCCCCAGGCCCCGACGGTGTCCAGGTACTCGATGGGCGAGCTGGAGAACTTCAGCCACTCCCCGGCCTTGTCGTTGAACCAGTCGTGGTTCACCCGGTAGCCGAGCACGTAGGCGAAGTTGTAGAAGGTGGTCTGCGTCCCCTTGGTGGTGATCGGGATGTTGTTGTAGTACCCGCCGTACGTGGTGCTCGAGGTGTCCGCGACGTCCTTGAACGGGATCGAGTAGACCTTCCACTTGTCCGCGGTGAAGTTCCAGGTGCCTTCGCTCAGCAGGACGTTGTGGTGGATCCCGTCCCCGTCCTTGATCCACTTGTTCTTGTTCTGGCCACCATCGACGACGGCCTGACGGTCCACGATCGTGTCGCCGGTCCCGGCGAAGATCTTCAGGATCTCCTCGTACTTGTCCAAGGGCATGATCGCTCCTCACCCATATTCTCTGCGTTGCAGGCGAGGCCCGCCGGAAGCACCGGACCGCCGGCCGCCACCGATGACTGTGGTTACGTGGTGGCCGGAGGGGCCGTCGTCGTCGAACCGTTGACGTCACTCAGATCGGTGCGCATCTGTTCGGCGGTCAGGCCGGCCTCCTGGTCCACCGAGTCGATGATGTCCGACACCGTCAGCAGGTCGGTCTGCATCTTCTCGGCGTTGTCCTGAAGACTCAGGACCACCTTGTTCACGTACCCGGCCACGTTCGTGAAGTGCGAGCGCAGGGTTCCGGCACTGGCCAGCTGCGTGCCGTTGCCGGGGAGAACCGTAGTGAAGTGCCGGGACGGGCTGAGCGTCGGTCCGCTTCCGGCTCCCTCGCTGAAATCCGCCATCTGCTGGACGTGAACGTTCGAGTTGAGCTCGTCCAGGAAACCCTTGAGGTTCATCGTGGCGAAGTTCTTCAGCAGATCAGTATTGATCTTGACGATTCCGCCAGAGGCAAAGGCGTCCTCTGCCATGGTCAATCACCACCTTTCGTGCTTCGGTCGGCCGGTGAACGGGTCCACCGTCAGCTCATGATGTTGGCGCCCTGGGTGTCACCGCGGTTGATGGCCTCGATCATCTTGGACAGGATCGTCGTTCCGCTGCCGAAGTTCGCGCCCATCTGGCCGGAGGCCGTGGACAGCCACTTGAGCTTGTCGGCGGTCCGCTCACGGGTCTGACCGGAGAGCAGATTGAGGTTGGCGGTCGCGATCCGGACGAAATCGTCGACGGCAGTGTCCATGTCGCGGGTCGCCTGGGCCATCGTGTCGATGTCGGCCTGCACGCCGGGGTTGAGGAGCTTGATGTCAGCCATGGTCAGTTCCTTCTTCGTGAATGAGGCCGCGGTGGGCGGGGATCAGGAGCCGGACAGGGTGGTGAAGGTCAGGTCGCTGGTCGGGGTCCAGCCGCCACCCTGCTGACCCGCGTCCGAGACCGCAGTGTTGATGGTCTGATTCGCGTGGGTCAGGTGCTCCTCGATCTCCGTCGCGGTGTTGGAGATCTTGTGGTAGTTCTCCTGCCACTCGTTGATCCGGTTCAGGAACGGCGTGGCCGCCACGTCGGACTGGAAGTGCGAGGAGATGTCCTGCCGGATGCCCTCGACCGTGGAGCTGGCCTTGGACATGTTGCCGATCTGCTCGTTCAGGGCCTGGAAGAGTCCGGCCATCCCCGCGTCATTGTTCTCGAAAATCTGTGCGCTCATAGCGGATTCCTCCATCGGTGGACGATCGTGGCTGGTTCGGCCGGCAGGTCGCCGGCCTGGACACGTTAGGCCGGTGGTACCGGCGAGGTCATCGCTGCCGGAGCACTTTGCCTGTTTGTTTCCGGGCTTCGACCCGGAATTGCGTCCCCACCCGGGCCGGCGCCCGAGGGTGGCTTGGTGGAGTCGGCCAGGCAGCCCGCCCCGGGCGGCCCGGACTCGACGGCGGCAGCCCCGGCCGTGACCGCGCTCGGCGTCAGGACCGGCCCGGTCGGCAGCAGGTTCAGCCAGCTGGTCGGCAGCCGGGCCGGATCGATCGCGCCGTAGCCGAGCGCCTCCAGCGAATCGTTGTCCGGGACCGGGTACTTGACCCCGGAGTCGGTGACCAGGAAGTAGGCCGAGCCGCTCCCGCCGCCGGCCAGCGTGGCATTGACCAGGGCACCGCCGCCGGGGCGGACCGCGATCGATTCGGCCGGAAGACAACTGGCGGTCACGCCCGGCTCGTTGTCCGGAGTTCCCCCGGCCAGCCGGTCCACGTCCACGATCAGCAGCGTGCCCGCGCCCTGGGTGGTACCCGGCCGAACCTGCTGGCAGACGGCCTGGTTCAGGTCAACCTGACGGGCGACCGGCACCGCGTCCGGCAGTGCGCCCTGGTGGGTCAGCGCCGCGGTCGCCGAGGGGGGCGCCAGGTGACCGGCCAGATCGTCCGGCCCCAGCGCCACCGGGACGATATCACCCCCGGCATAGGCCTTGGACTGAGTCACCGGGTCCGCCTTCAACAGTGCGGCCAGGGTCGGGGTGAGCGCGACCAGACCCTGCTCGGTGAGGAGGTACTGGTTGCGCGAGGCGTCGGTGAAGAGCTGGCCCAGCCGGGTCGGCCGGCCAGCCAGTTCCGGCCCCGGTGAACCGGTTCCGGCCGTCGTCGGGACGGTCAGGTCCGGGCCGGCCGGGACCACGTCGAGGAAGGACGTGGTCACCTCGGGCAGGTCGGACCCGGCCGAGCCGACCGCCTGAATGACGTTGTCGGTCTGGTCGATGCGCAACCGCTGCCCGTTCCAGAGCAGATAGTCGTGGCCGTCCGGGCCGGCCACCGGCACCGCGTCGCCGCGGCCGAGTACCCGCCCGCCCGGGGCCGATCCGATGAACAGGGCCAGCCGGCTGGTCACCGTGCCGGTGTCGTCCCGGCTGCGGACGTTGCAGGCCATCCACGGGTCGCCGGACAGGTCGTCGGTGGCCGGCAGCGAGTCCGGAGCACCGACCAGACCGATCGGGACGCCGCGGGGCGCCTCTCGCAGCGATTTGGCGTTCGCGTTGACCACCGACATCTGACTGCCCGCGAGCAGTTTCGCCGAAGCAAGATTGAGAACCGGGTGCAGCGTGCCGTTCATGCTGAGGAACCGGGCACCGGAGTCCTTCTCCATCACCAGCGCGCCGGCCTTCTGCCAGCTGGTGTTACCGCCGGGCACGATGAAACCGAAAAGCGTTATCACCACGCCGATCAGGCCGGCCACGATCAGCCCGCCGAAAATGCCCCTGGTGGTGCGCGACACCGGCTGGTCGAGGCCGTCCGGTTCGAGCCGGAGCACGCCGGTGGTCAGCCGGCCCATCACGAAGGTGTGGGCCTGTACCTGGTCACGCCGGGACTGCACGGCACCTCCCAGAGAGACGGGGGTTCAGGGTTCGGTCAGCCACCGAGACCTCGCATCCGGTGGTAGAAGCCGAGCGTCACGAACAGCAGCGGCAGCAGGCTGACCGCGACCAGGGTGTGGGCGATTTCGCCGGCCCGGGCCCAGTGCGGGATCATCCGCCGGCCCGGGATGGTGCGGGCCGCCAGCGTCAGGCCGCCTCCGGCCGCGAGCAGGACGACCACCAGCAGGATTCGCCGCAGGTCAGTCCCCACCCAGGCGTAACGGACGACCAGCAGGCCGATACCGAGCGCCCCAGGCACCACCACGGCCAGACGCTGCCAGGTCGCCCCCAGGGTGCGGCCGTGCAGGATGGCCAGGATGCTGAGCGCCGCGCCGAGGGTGAGGTCCCAGCGGCTGGAGGCCATCGGGACGAGGACGCTCAGGCAGCCGGTGTAGACCACGCCGAGGGCGGACAGCAGGGCGGTCAGGTAACCGTCCGCATAGGCGGTGCGCTGCAGCACGTACGGGCTGGGGTGCGGGTCGATGCCTTCCTGCAACTGCTCCGCGGTGGCCGGCAACGGGGGCAGGCGCAGGCCGGAGAGCCAGAAAGACCATCCGGGCACGAAGATCCCGGCCAGGACCACGATCAGCGCGGTGACCTCGGCGGTGTGCTCGGTGGTGGCGGAGTAGAACATGCCGGCGATCGAGGTGAGAACGCCGACGGCGCCGCAGAAGAGGAAGAGAGGGGCCGAGGCGCCGACCGCGGCGTAACCCAGGGCGGCGGTGCCGACGGCCACCATGCCGGCCGCGAGCAGCCGCGCGTGCAGGGCGGTCGGGCCGTCGCCCTCGGGCACCAGGACCGCCATCGGGACCAGGTAGAACAGGGCGGCCGTGGCCAGCAGCGTGCCGATCACCGCGTCACCGAGGGCCCGGGAGACCGAGAGCGCTCCACCGAGCAGGCCGACCGCCGCCAGGACGGCCACCGTGTTGCGGGCCACCTGCGGCCCGGGCAGCGCCAGCACGCCCGCCCCGAGGACCAGCGTCGCCAGCATCACGCCGAGCAGCAGGCGCCGGGACAGCTCCGGCCGCCAGGAGTCCGCGCGGGTCTTCAGGCTGCTCATCACACCGTCGACCAGATCGTCGAAATGCACCGCGGGCATGGCTTCCCGTTGCGGGCGCAGGTACAGCACCTCGCCGTCGTGCAGCCCGTGCGCGTCGGCCGTACCGGTCGGGGCGAGCGGCTCCTCACCGAGCCGCTGCAGCACCCAGCCGCCGTGCTTGAGGCCGCTCTCGTCCAGATCCGCCCCGGCGTAGCTGACCACCGCGGGCAGCAGGTCGGCGAGCTGGATGTCAGTGGGGACGGCCAGGTCGAAGGCGGTCTCGGGAGCCCGGATCGAGAGCCGGCAGAGACCGGCCAGGGTGTTACCCCCGAGGCCCACCTCCGAGACGGGCTCACTGGTAACCGACACAGCAACCTCCGGACTGCTCGTACGGATCCGTACCGGCTGAGGACCGGCTTTCAACGTGCTCACGGGCAAATAAGGATGAAGAGATCGATAACCGACGGCGAAATGTGCGTCTGTCCGGAGATCGCTGCCCATCCGTACGCCACCGGTGCCTGTGGTGAGGAACCCACCCCGGCTCGCCCGAGAATGCACATATCGGGCCGTCGCAGAACGACCGCGCGCCCGCCCCCGGTCAGGAAGGCTCCCATCACCGTGAGCGTAATTCTCTTCAAACGCCCGCCCCGGCGGCAGGGCCCGCGCATGCCCGGCGGTGAACTGCAGTTGCAAGAACCCCCGGCGCTGCCGGAGGAGAACAGCGGTCTCTCCTCGATGATGTATTACGCCCCGACCGCGCTCGGCTCCATGGGCATGGTGCTGATCTTCATCCGGCCCGGTCAGAGTGGACCGCTGATCTACATCGCGCTGGGCCTGATGGGTCTGTCCGCCGTCGCGATGATGTTCACCCAGCTGATGAAGGGCGCCAGCGACCGCAAGCGGAAAATGCGGGACGAGCGCCGGGACTACCTGCGGTACCTGTCCCGGATGCGCCGCCAGGTCCGCAAGGCAATCGACCAGCAACGTGAGTCGCAGGCCTGGGGGCACCCGGACCCGGACTCGCTCAGCTCGGTGGCCCGCACCTCCCGGCTCTGGGAGCGCCGCCCGGTGCACCCGGACTTCGGTGAGGCCCGGATCGGCATCGGCCCGCAACGACTCGGCCTGACCCTGGCCCCGATGCAGACCAAGCTGATCGAGGACCTGGAACCGCTCAGCGCGCACGCCCTGCGGCGCTTCATCCACGCCTACGGCACCGTGGCCGACCAGCCGATCGCCGCCTACCTGCGGGCCTACGCCCGGCTGGTGCTGCGCTGGGACGACCCCACCGACCTCGCCGTCTCCCGGGCCATGGTGCGGGCCCTGCTCTGTCAGCTCGCGGTCGCCCACTCCCCCGACGACCTGCAGATCGTCGTCATCGCCGGGGACGACCGGCGGGACGAGTGGGAATGGACCAAGTGGCTGCCGCACTCGCTGCACCTGCACGAGACCGACGCGGCCGGTCCGGTCCGGCTGATGATCGACAACTCCGGGCGGCTGGAGAACCTGCTCGGGGCGGACTTCGCCGGCCGGGCCCCGTTCGACCCGGACGTGCCGCCCAGCCCGGACGAGCCGTACACCGTGATCGTCCTGGACAGCGACGAGATGCTGCACTCCAGCCACCGGCTGATCGTCCAGGGCTACCGGAACGCAGTGCTGATCGACATGTCCCGGACGGTCGCCCCGAAGACGGCCCGGCGCTCGCTGGTGCTGAAGGTCAAGCCGGGCCGGCTGCACATGGTCGACACCGATCCGGCCGGCACCGAGACGCTGACCGACCTGGGGTCCCCGGACAGCCTGGCGATCGGGCCGGCCACCACCGTGGCCCGGACCCTGGCACCGTTCCGGATCAGCACCTCCACCGAGATCGCCGAGCCGATGTCCAGCGACCTGGAACTCACCACGCTGCTGGGCATCCCGGACCTGTTCAGCCTCGATCTGGCCCAGCTGTGGGCCAGGCGCCGGTCCGGTCCGGGACGGCTGCGGGTACCGCTCGGCATCACCGCCGACGGCACGCCGATGGAACTCGACATCAAAGAGGCCTCGCAGGGCGGGATGGGACCGCACGGCCTGCTGATCGGCGCCACCGGCTCGGGCAAGTCCGAGCTGCTGCGCACCCTGGTGCTGGCCCTGGCCCTGACCCACTCGTCGGAGACGCTCAACTTCGTCCTGGTCGACTTCAAGGGCGGTGCGACCTTCCTCGGCCTGGACCGGTTGCCGCACACCTCGGCCGTGATCACCAACCTGGCCGACGAGGCCGGGCTGGTCGACCGGATGAAGGACTCGCTCGAGGGCGAGCTGATGCGCCGGCAGGAGCTCCTGCGCTCGGCCGGCAACTACAGCTCGGTGTTCGACTACGAGGCGGCCCGCGCCTCCGGCGCCTCCCTGGAACCGCTACCCAGTCTGTTCCTGGTGGTGGACGAGTTCAGTGAGTTGCTGGCTGCCAACCGGGAGTTCATGGACGTCTTCGTGATGATCGGCCGGCTCGGACGCAGCCTCGGGGTGCACCTCCTGCTTGCCTCCCAGCGACTGGACGAGGGTCGTACCAGCCAGCTGGAGTCGCACCTGTCGTACCGGATCGGTCTGCGGACGTTCTCGGCGATGGAGAGTCGCGGCGTGCTCGGCGTGCCCGACGCCTACCAGCTGCCGTCGCAGCCCGGCAACGGTTTCATCCGCACCGACGTCACCACCCTGACCCGGTTCCGGGCCGCGTACGTCTCCGGTGCGTACCAGCTGCAGGCACGCGTCGAGGCGGCCGTCGTGGCGGCCAAGGTGATGGCCTACGGCGTCGACTACGTGACGCCGGCCGCACCTCCCACCCCACCGCCCGGGGCCACCCCGGTCAAACCTGAGGTCCAGGCCAATCTGCGCAGCCTGCTCGAGGTCGCGGCGCAACGCCTGCTCGACTCCGGTCCACCGGCCCACCAGGTGTGGCTGCCGCCGCTGACCGTGCCACCGACCCTGGACGAGCTGCTGCCACCGCTGGCCCCGGACCCCGAACGCGGCCTGAGCACGGTGGAACGGCCGGGCCAGGGACGGCTGAAGGTACCGGTCGGGTTGATCGACCGGCCCTTCGAGCAGGTCCGCGACCTGCTGATGGCAGATCTGTCTAGCAGCGGCGGGCACGTCGGCATCGCCGGGGGCCCGCAGAGCGGCAAGAGCACCCTGGTCCGGACGATGATCGCCGGCCTCGCGCTCACCCACTCCCCGCGCGAGGTGCAGTTCTACTGCCTGGACTTCGGCGGCGGCACCCTGACCGGACTGGCCGGCCTGCCACACGTCGGCGGGGTGACCGGCCGGCACGACATCGAGCGGGTCCAGCGCACGATGAACGAGATCACCTCGCTGATCACCCGCCGCGAGCACCTTTTCGCCCAGCACGGCATCGATTCGATGACCGACTTCCGGCGCCGCCGGGCCGAGGGGCAACTGCCCGACGAGCCTCACGGGGACGTCTTCCTGGTGGTCGACGGCTGGAACACGATCAAGCAGGACTTCGACGCCCTGGTGCCGACGTTCACCCTGATCGCCGGGCGTGGCCTGAACTACGGCGTGCACCTGATCGTCTCCGCCGGCCGGTGGAGCGAGGTCGTCACCTCGCTGCGCGACCAGCTCGGTACCCGGTTCGAGCTGCGGCTCGGTGACCCGGTGGACTCGCTGATCAACATGCGCGCGGCTCGGACCGTCCCGAAGCGGCCGGGTGCGGGGATCACCGAGGAACTACTGCACTTCATGATCGGTCTGCCCCGGATCGACGGGAACCCGGGCGTGGACGACCTCAGCCAGGGAGTGGCCGGGCTGGTCGACAGCGTCCGGGAATGGTGGTCCGGCCCGCCCGCGCCGCCCGTGCGGATGCTGCCGTTCCAGGTCGAGGCGGCCACTCTGCCGATGCCGACCGGGGACATGAGGATCGCGATCGGGCTGGAGGAGAACGAGCTCGCACCGTTCTGGCACGACTTCGAGCTCTCCCCGCACCTGATCGTGATCGGCGACGCCGAGACCGGGAAGACCAACCTGCTCAAGCTGATCGCGGCCGGTATCTCCCAGCGCTACGACCCCGCCCAGGCCCGGGTGGCGGTGGTGGACCTGCGGCGCGAGCTGTACGACGCGGTGGACGAGGGGCACCGGCTCGGGTACGCGGTGTCCGGTGACATGGTCCGCCAGATCGTCGAGGGGACGGCCCGGGCGCTCGCCACCCGCGTGCCCGGACCCGAGATCACCCCCGCCCAGCTGCGCCGGCGGGACTGGTGGAAGGGCCCGCAGATGTTCTTCGTCGTGGACGACTACGAGCTCATCTCCGGCGGTCTGGACAGCCCGTTCGCCCCGCTCCTGGACTATCTGTCGCAGGCCACCGAGATCGGGTTGCACCTGGTCGTCGCTCGCAGCGCGAACGGGGCGGCCCGGGCGATGAGTGACCCGCTGATGCGGCGTCTGCTCGAGGTCAACACGCCCACCCTCCAGCTGTCCTGCCCGCCGTCCGAGGGTTACATCGTCGGCAGCGTCCGGCCCCGTCAGCTGCCGGTCGGCCGGGCCTTGCACATCACCCGGCGAGGGACCATTCAGGTTCAGACGGCGGTGGCCACGCCGAGGGAACCGGAAGAGGAACTGGACGACAGAGCGGTGCGGCCGAACAGCGAATCGTCGCAGTAATCATGGAAACCGGCCCCCGGTCCCGCACCGGGGGCCGGTTTCCCTGATGACCGATCAGATCGATCGATGGACGGGCGGCGAGGCCGCTCGGGGACGCCAGCCACGGGCCCGCCCACGGGTCACCGTGATCACCGCGCCCAGGGCCGCCAGCGCGGCGATGGTGGCAATGGCGGCCATGGTCAGGCTCGGGTACCAGACCGGATCGATGTCCGGCGCCGGAAGCGGCGCCACCTGAGTGGTGGGAACCTTCGGCGGTAGAGCTGTTGCTCCCTCACCCGGCAGGATCTGCGAGAGCGCCGCGTACGGGTCGACCACCGGGTCACCCGGCGAAGCCGGGTACGCCGTGGTGATCAGCCGACGGGTGCGCTGAGCCAGGGTGAGACCCGGGTGATACGCGTCCATCAATGCCGCTGCACCCGCGACCAGGGCGGTCGCGTAGGCCGTCCCGCTCCCCACGAAAGCCCCGCCACCGGGTCCGACGCTCAGCACGACATCACCGGGTGCGGCCAGGACGGCGTCCACCATCGGCTTGGTGGTGCTACTGGAGTCGGACGCGGCCTGGGTGGTGGAGTTCGCCACCGAGATCACGCCCGGCAGCGATCCCGGGTAGACCGGGCCGTCCAGGTTCTGGTCGTCCGCCGCGGCTGGAGCGAAAACCATTGCGTCATGCTCAATCGCGTTCTTGACCGCGGTTCTCAGCTTGGCGCTGGAGCGGGCCGAGACCACCGAGACGTCGATGATCTGGGCCTTCGCCCTGACCGCCGCGTCGATCCCCTTGGCCAGCACGTCCGGGCTGGTGGCACCGTTGTCGTCGGTCACCGTGACGGAGTAGACATGGGCCTGGGGGGCGATCCCGACGACCGTGGTGCCTCGCTGCGGACGAGCCGCGATCAGGCCGGCCACGAAAGTGCCGTGCCCGATGCAGTCCCTGCGGGTCTTCCCGCCGCGAACGATGTCCTCGCCCGGCGTCACCTGTCCGTCCAGCTGGGGCAGGGATCCCTTGCTGAGGCCGGTGTCGAGCACCGCCACGGTCACGCCCTCGCCCTGGCTGAGCTGCCAGGCCTGGGACGGCATCAGAATCTTCTGCGCCGCCGAGGCGACCGTGACCGCGTCCTTCGACGACTTGGCGCAGCCGGCCTGCGGATCGAGCACCGCGGAGATCCGCGGGGGCAGGCCGTCCGGGGTGGTCGCGGATCCGGCCGCCATCGCCGGCCCGGTCGCGGTGAGGAGCAGCCCGGCAGCCGCCGCCAGCCCGAGACCGGTGTGCGCCGACCGCGACCTCACGAGACCAGCACGTTCAGGTCGGACGCCTCCAGACGACGCAACTCGTCCATGCTCGGGGCCGAGATCCGGTTCAGCCGCGCCGCCTGGCGGGTGATCATGTTCTCCAGCACCTGCCGGGCGTACCGGGCGTTGCCGAACGTCGGGCTGTTCGCGACCCCGGCGAAGTGCGCGGTCAACTGCCCGCGGGCGGAGTCGGCCAGCTCGTACCCGGCCGCCTGGGCGTGCCGGGCGACGATCTCCGTCAGCTCGTCCGCGGTGTAGTTCTCGAACACCACGTACCGCGAGAACCGGGACGAAAGGCCAGGGTTCGAGGCCAGGAACTGCCCCATCTCCGCGGAGTACCCGGCGACGATCACCACCACCTCGTCACGGAAGTCCTCCATCAGCTTGACCAGCGTGTCCACCGCCTCGCGACCGAAGTCGCTGGAGCTGTTCGACTGGGTCAGGGTGTAGGCCTCGTCGATGAACAGGACACCGCCCCGGGCCCGGTCGAACGCGTCCCGGGTGAGCTGCGCGGTCTGCCCGACGAACCGGCCGACCAGGTCGCTGCGGCTGACCTCGACCAGCTGACCGCGCGGCAGCACGCCCATCGCGGCCAGTAGCCCGGCATAAAGCCGCGCCACAGTGGTCTTTCCGGTACCGGGCGGCCCGGTGAAGACCAGGTGGTGACTCATCAGCGGGGCGGGCAGGCCGGCCTGGGTGCGGCGGCGCACCGCCTGCAGCAGCTCGACCAGGCCCTCCACCTCGGTCTTGACCCGGGCCAGGCCGATCATGTTGCGCAGCCCGGCGAGCAGGTCCGGCAGGGCACTGTTGGCGTCTCCGAGTTCGCCCTTGGCCAGCGGGATCCCGACGTCCTGGGGCAGCATCAGGGGCAGGTCCTCCTCGGTGACCGACTCCTGCTCGGCCAGCCGGGTCGCCTGCCGGTCGATCATCTCCTCGAAGGTCTTCCGGGCGGCCCGGCCGTTACCGAACGACTCGTCCTTGACCATCCGCGAGAACGCCTGCGCCAGCGCCTGCGGGACACCCTCGGCGAGCTGGTAGTCGTGCGCCCGGCAGAACGACTCGACGATCGTCACCAGTTCGGCGTCGGAGTAGTTCTCGAACTCGATGGTGCGGCTGAACCGGGACGCCAGACCGGGGTTGGACTGCAGGAAGGCACGCATCTCGGTGGAGTACCCGGCAGCGATCACCACCACGTCGTCCCGGTGGTCCTCCATCAGCTTGACCAGCGTGTCCACCGCCTCGCGGCCGAAGTCCGGGCCGCTGCCACGCTCGGCCGGGCTGAGTGAGTACGCCTCGTCCACGAAAAGCACCCCGCCGAGCGCCCTGTTGAACACCTCAGTGGTCTTGATCGCCGTACCGCCGACGATCTGGGCGACCAGGTCGGCCCGGGCCACCTCGACCAGGTGCCCGCTGCGCAGGGCGCCCAGCTCGGCCAGGATCGCGCCGTAGAGCCGGGCCACCGTGGTCTTACCGGTACCGGGCGGCCCGGCGAAGATCAGGTGCCGGCTCATCGGCAGGGCCGCCATGTTCGCCTGGGCCCGGCGGCGGGCCAGCCGGTTCAGGTTCACCAGCGACGAGACCTGCTGCTTCACCCCGGCCAGCCCGACCAGTGCCTGTAGCTGAGCCATCGGGCCCTCCAGGTCCGGCCGGGCCGGTGCCTGCCCGGCCAGGTCCAGCCCACCGGCGTCCGCGGTGACCGTGCCGTACGCGTCCGGGACCCGGTTGTCCCGGCTGGTCAGGTTCTCGATCGACTGCCGCTCACTCGGAATGGTTTGCCGCACACCGCTTCCACGGTTGCCGGTGACCGTGGTATCGGTCACCGAGACGGTCTCGGCCGACTCCAGCCGGACGCCGTCCCCGCCGTTGTCGGTGACCTCGCAGCCACCCACCGCGGCCCGGGCGCCGGAAGACACCAGCACCCCGTGACGCCGGCTGCGCCGGATCCGGGAACGGGACAGGGAGAGATCCCCGCCCGGCTCGACCACGGCGCCGTCCTCGACCGATCCGGTGATGTCGCAGTCGCGCAGCACCGCCAGCCCACCCTCGCCGACCAGGACTCCGCTCTTGGCCGCGTCCCGGATGGCCATCTGCCCGACGTGCGGGCTGCCCCCCTCGGCGATCCGCAGCCCGGCCCCGCCGGCGTTCTCGATCTCCAGGGTCTGCAGCCGTCCGCGGCTGTTCTCCACCACCTCGACACCGTGCCCGGCGGTCTGGGTGACGTCGGTCCGGCGGATCATCGGGTTCGAGCCCCCGCGCACCCGGATCCCGACCCCCGCGACGTCATTGACCCGCAGGCGGTCGAACTCGGCCACGCACTCCTCGTCCAGGAGCACCCCGGTGTCCGACCCGTCCTTCACCACCAGCCGGGTGAACGTCGGGCCGGACGACCCGCCGACCCACACCCCGGCCTTCTTCGAGCCGCTGACCTCGCACTCCTCGAACGTCCCGCGAGACTTCGCGCTGACGTGAATGCCGAAGCCACCGGACAGTTCACTGCGGCAGCGCCGCAACAGCGGATCGGTGCCGTTGGTGAGCGCGATGCCGGTCCCCCGGCTCCGCGAGACCACGCAGTCTTCCAACACCACGCGGGCCTCGCTGCCGAGGTAGATCCCGACCGAGGCGTCACTCACCCGGGTCCGCAGGATCCGCGTGCTGCTGGACTGCTCCATCGCGATCCCGGGCTTGTCGGTGGCGGAGATCTCGCAGTCCTCGATCGTCCCCCGGCCGGCCCCGTTCACACACACCCCGTTGCCGCGGGCGTCCCGCATCACCGAGTGCCGGACCGTGGTCTTGGCGTTCTCGGCGATCACCACCGCCGAGGTGTCCAGGTGCTCGATCACGCAGTCCTCAATCACGCTGCCCGCGTCCGAGGTGTCCACGATGCCCGCGCCCTGCGCATTCGTCACCCGGCAGCCGCGCATCGCGACCGAACCCTGCGGCCGCGCCACCACCGCTGCCCAGGAGCCGCCGATCACCTCGCAGTCGTCCATCGCGGTCTGGCCCCGGGTGATCTCCACCGCGGCCACCTCCGGGTCCTGGCCCTGCATGACCAGCCCACTGAGCTTGACCGCCTCGGCCACCACCCGGACCACCACGCCCCGCCGGGGCGAGATCCGCACACTGCCGCGCGCGTCGTCCGCCGCGATCGTGACGATCTTGGAGATCACGAGGTTCTCCTCGTACCGCCCGGCCCGCACCGAGATCACGGCTCCCGGACGGGCGCTCTGCAGTGCCGCGCCGATCGTCCGGTAGGCATCCGCCTGGTCCGTCGAGACCACCAGAACCTGAGTCGTCACACCGTAGCCTTCCTCGAAACGGCGCAAGGGCGGCCGTAATACGCGATGTTGGGGAAGCCGGGGCCGACCCGGGCAACCAGAACTCCCCGACCTTGGACGGCGCTCACAGGATGCCTGCCCGCAGGGCGTAGGCGACCGCGTGCGACCGGTTCTTCAGGTGCAGCCGGGACATCAGGCCGTAGAGGATGCCCTTCACCGTCCGCTCCGAATACAGCATTTTCCGCGCGATCTCGGCGGTGTCGCGACCGTCGGCGATCCAACGCAGCACGTCGACCTCACGCCGACTCAGGCCCCCGGGGGTCAGGCCGAGCGGCGCCAGCAGTTCCCGCTGCAGCTCGGCCACGTCCGTCACCAGCCGGGCCTGGACATCCGGGGGCAGTTCGCTGCCGCCCCGCCCGGCCGTGACGACGGCCTGGGCGAACCGGTCGGACGTGGCCTCCGCCCACCACAGCACCGAGACGGCGCCGATCTCGACGGCCGCCAGCAGGTCGAGATCGCCGAACCGCTCGAGGACCAGGACGAACCTCGGGTCGCCATCGCCGGCCGCCCGGCGCATCTGCTCCATCACCCGGGGAGTGACGGTGGTCGCGACGACCGCGACGACATCCGCGTCCGCCAGCCGGTCGGTCGGCAGCAGCTCGATGTCCGGGCGCCGGGCCACGTGCTGCGACAGGCCCGCGTAGGTCAGCGGATCGGAGGCCTGGATCACCAGGTGGACGCGACTGATCGACGGCACGACGAAGGCCGAGTCGGGTCGGGCCGGGCGGACCGCCCGAGGAGCCAGGGCGTCCTTCACCGGCGCCTCGCAGGTCCGTGCATCACCGTGTGGATCGCCGTGCTCAGCACTGAGCACGTCGGTGAACACCACTTCGGCATCGAGTATCGTCTCCCTTCGCACACGTGGGTCAATCGCTGTCTCGACATGTGCACGCGCGGGAAGCCGTCCAAGGTTCAATCGGCTCGGCCGGGCGTGACACCGATCAGGCCGGAACCGCCGATCTCCCCGGGCCGGCGGTCTCCGGGACCAGCCAGACCCCCTCGCTCTCATCCGATTGCTGCAGGAAGCTCAGGACCCGGTGCAGGGCGACGTCGGAGACCGGCGGCGGAAGCTCCCCGGAAGCCCGGACATGCTCGAGCAGATCCGGTTCGGGGGCCAGCCCGTACCACTCCAGGTAGTAGCTCACGGTGTCGGTCCAGACCCAGTGGCCGTCGGTGCGGAAGGTCAGGGGAACCACCGACGGACGCTCCGGATCGAGGATGTCGGCCATCGTGGCGCTGCTGGTCAGGACCGGGAGTGCGGCGTCGAGGTACTCCAGCAGGCGCTCCAGCTCAGGGATGTCCTCGATCAGCGGGTGGTCGGCGTCGAACGCCGGCCCGGTCTCCGGGTCGACCGTGTCGAAGACCCGGGCCAGCTGGATCGGGTGCGCGGCCTCGGCCGCCCACAGCAGGGCGGCGTGGGCGCAGGCGGCGGTCTGGTAGACCGGGACCGGCCGGTCCTCCTGGCAGACCTCCACCTGCGGGGCGTCCTCGCCCGCGGCCAGCAGGGCAAGCTGGATCCGGGCGGCCAGTCGGGGCAGCTCGTCCGGATCGGCGTCGGCCACCACGCTGACGACGAACACCCGCCGGGGGGCCGGCCAGGGTGCGTCGTCGATCGGGGCGCGCCAGGCCCGCCACAGGCCCGCAGCCGTCGTCTCGGCCGCGACCGCCACGACCGCGGCCGCATCGATCTGGTCATGAACGACCTCGGCCGGTTCAGTGGTCAGGTCGAGCGTCACCGGAACGAGCTGGGGCGGGTCGTCGGGAATGATCCGTACGGGCGAGAACACCCAGGGCAGTGGGCGGGTATCGTCCGGGCCGACCAGCTCCAGGTCGGCCAGCGCCTCGAACTCCTGGCCGTCGGCGATCAGCTCGTTCATCATCAGGGCGGCGTCCGCCGCAGTCATGGGTACCTGGCCGGTCAGGGCGAAGAATCCCAGGGCCTGGGCGACATCCGCCGACTGTCCCTCGGCCAGCCAGCCCCGGGCCTCGCTGATCAGGTCGTCCGAAACGGTCCCGGCCACCCGCAGCAGCAGTTCGTGCCAGGCTTGGGCAGTCGCCCGACCGGTCCCGGCCGGCGGCCCCCCGGGTTTCTCCTCAGGCATACCCATCCCCAACGTCGGTCAGCCTCTTCACCGTGAGCACGGCCACAGCTCGCCGGGAGTTCACCGTGCGGATCCGGGACCGTGCGATGGACGACCCGATACGTTTCGCGACGCCCCGTCAACTCTGGAGATCAAGCCTTCGATGCGAATCCTCTTCACGTTCGCAGGCGGCCCCGGCCACTTCCTGCCGATGCTCCCGATCGTCCGCGCGGCCCGGCGCCGCGGCCATCACCTGGTCGTGGCCCACCGCGACGACCCCCTGGTCATCGACGCGGTGCAGGCCGAGGGCTTCACCTCGGTCCCGATCGATGCCGCCCGCGTCCTCTACCCGGGCATCGTCCCCATCCTGGAAGTCACCCGGGATGTGGCCGAGTCCTACGCCCGGGACAGCTTCGGCGGTCCCATCGCTCGCGAGCGGGTACCAGGGCTGCTGGAGCTGATCCGTTCCTGGAAGCCAGATCTGGTGGTCCGGGACGAGATGGACTACGGCAGCGCGATCGCCGCCGAGGTGGCCGGGCTGCCCCTCTCCACCGTGCTGGTGATCGCCGCCGGCGGACTGGTCCGGGCCGATCTCCTGGCCGGGCCGCTGAACGTCCTGCGCGCCGAGTACGGGCTGGCACCGGACCCGGACCTCAGCCGGCTGCACGGCGACCTGGTCTTCTCCCTATCCCCGCCACGGTACCGCGACCCCGCCAATCCCCTTCCCGGAAAAACTCTCTCGCTGCGCGCAAGCACGCCGCCCCCGCCCGCCGGAACCGACCTGAACGATCCCCCCACTCGTTCCGCCGGCCGTCCAACCGTCTACTTCACCCTCGGCACGGAGTTCAACACCCAGTCCGGGGACCTGTTCCCGCGGGTTCTGAGCGCTTTGCAGAACCTGGACATCCACCTCATCGTCACCGTCGGGCGACAGCTCGATCCAGACCGTTTCGGCCCTCAGCCGCCCAATGTTCATATCCGTCAGTATGTTCCGCAGTCTCTCCTGCTGCCGAGCTGCGACCTGGTGGTCTCGCACGGCGGGTCCGGCAGCGTCATCGGGGCCCTTGAGCACGGGGTACCGCTGGTGCTACTGCCGTTGGGCGCCGACCAGATTCATAACGCTCACCGCTGCGAGGACCTCGGAGTGGGCCTGTCCGTGGACGCCATCCGCGCCGACCCGGCACAGATCCGGTCGGCCGTCGAATCCGTACTGGCCGAACCCGGCTACCGCGAGGCGGCCCAGCAGTTCCGTGCCGAGAACGAGCTGCTACCGGACGCGGACGAAGCGGTGCGCGCAATGGAGGACCTGGTGCAGACCTACCGAAACAGCTGACAGGTTTTCGGTTCTCCGCGCGAGCGCACGACTCATGGCACTTCGCCGGGCTGTTACCAGGACTGGGCGCCGCTCTCGCCCAGGAGGAGCGAATGCGTGACGTCTTTGACGATCGCGGCCCAATCCGCTGCCCCCGGTTCGACCCCTTCAAGCCCCGACGAGCTCCCCCAAGACCGTCTGGTCCAGACTCACGAACCTGGGTGTCAGGATGCGCGACAGCGACAGCCGAGACCGATGACCACATGCCCGGCCGCGGTCGCCGGGTCAGCTCATCCATTCTCGCGGATGCGCGTGCCAGCGAAGGATCCCGCTCTCGTTCAGGAGCAGCGGATCGGAGAAGTTTCCTACGCTATCGACCAGCGTAGGAAACTTCTCCGGCCGGCTGGCGGAGTCCTGGCCAAGACGACGCCGCCACATCTCGTAGGTGCCCCGGCGATCTCGACGACCCGGGCCAGGACCTCGGCGATGTCGTTGCTCAGGTGTGTGGCCATCAGATCGGCATCCACGGTGGGGCGCCGGGCATTGAGCGCGGCCAGCAGCAGACCGCCTTTGAGGACGAACCGGTCCCGATGCGCGCTCGTGGCCAGCCGAGCGAGTACCGGAGGAAAGGCGATCTGAGGGGAACGGGCTCCCCGAGGGACGGCGATACTCACGGCTGCGGGCAGTTCGCCGGTGAGGTCCCAGACCGACGCTGCCGAGACCAAGCAGATCGTGGCGCCCGGAGCCCGACGAGCCACAGCGAGAAAGTCGGGGCAGGACGGCGCAGGGCGTCAGCTTGCCGGAAGACACCCCTGGAGAGTTCCAGGATCTGCCCAGCATCGCGCCACTGGTACACATCGCGCTGGTGGATGCCGGCCGGGCGAGCGTCAGCCGGCGTGAAGGTCGCCGGCAGCGCACCTCGACCCCCCCATGGACCTAAACCAAGCCACCTGAGGTCGAGGTGGCAAGGATCATGTCCAGCGCGAACCTCGTCCACCCCGAGCGCACCAAACAAGTCCCCCCAAACGAGACAGAGGGACCGTCATTGACGGTCCCTCTGTTGCCTTCTCCCTTGGCCGCATGGAGCACGGCACAAGTTCGAACAAGGTTTCTCTGGTGGAGCTGAGGGGATTCGAACCCCTGACCCCCTCCATGCCATGGAGGTGCGCTACCAGCTGCGCTACAGCCCCGCCCCTGAATCGGTTGCCCTGCTCAGGAAGCTCCATGAGCATATCCCACTCCGGGGACCACCCATGACCACCCCCTGAGCAGGGGCCGGTTCAGTAGCTCAGATCACTTCGCGTAGGTCTCGAACTCGGCGATCTTCGGGGTGCTCGAGGAGGAGACGATCTCGAAGGTCAGCTTCTTGGTCGAGATCGGGGTGAAGGTCTTGGTGCCCGAGTTGGTGCCCGTGGAGATCGTCTTGCCGTTGGTCTCGTCGATCAGCTTCCACGAGGTGATCTTGCTGCCCGAGGCTTCCTTGATGACGATCGAGCCGACGGTCCTGGCGCTCGACCACTTCACCGAGACGTCGCCGGTGCTGCCGCTGGGCGACCAGTAGGTGCTCGTGTTGCCGTCGATGACGTTGCCGAAGCTGGAGCCCGAGGCCTTGCTGCTGCCGTCGGCGCCCGCACCGATCGAGAGGTTGGTGCCCGACGGGGCGGTCGTGGCGGTGACCGGCGGCGTGGTGCTCGTCACCGGGGGCGTGGTGCTGGTGACCGGCGGGGTGGTGGAGCCCGCGGCGCTGGTGGTGGGAACGCTGGTCGGCGTGCAGGTGCCGTCCGAGACCTTCAGGCCCGTGCCGGCCCCGGCAGTGGCCTTGACCACGGCGGGGACGCAGGAACCGGCGTCGAGCGTCGCCGTGTAGGGCACGGTGACGGTGCCGGTGGACGCCATCGAGGCGCCGGCCGGCTTGTTCTCGCTGTCGGCCGCGGTCCAGGTGACGTTGTCGAGCACGTTGCCCGAGGTCTGCCACGTACCACCGAGATCGGTGTAGAACGTGCCCAGAACGTTCTTCGAGTCCTTGAAGTAGTTGTTCTGGACGAGTGCCTTGCCGCCGTTACGGGGGTTGATCCCGGACTTGGTCAGGCCCTCGTAGTAGTTGTTGTAGATGTGCGCGGTGGCGGCGCGCAGCAGCGGCGTGCGGGAATCGATGTTCTGGTAGTAGTTGTGGTGATACGTGATCGGGCCGTTGCCCGTGTCCGTGTCACTCGAACCCACCAGACCGGCCCGGCCGGAGTTCTTCAGGATGCTGTAAGACAGCGTCACGTACTTGGTTCCGGCCTTCATGTCGAAAAGGCCGTCGTAGCCCTCGTCCTCACCGCCGGAGGCCTCGAGGGTGAGGTGGTCGGCCCAGACGTTGGACACGGTGGACTCCATACCGACCGCGTCACCGCCGTTGGAGGTCGGCGAGCCGGACTTCTTCACGTTCTTCACGTGCAGGTTCTGCAGGATGATGTTCTTGGAACCACGGATGTGGATACCGATCTGGTCGAACACCGCGCTGCTGCCGACACCGACGAGAGTGACGTTGCTGATGTCTTTCAGCTCGATCACACCGGCCGCCGTGCTGCAGCCGCTGCCGGAGACCTTCGCCGTGTTGGCCACGGTGATCGTGCCCGCGACCTGGATGGTGATCGGCGTGCTGGTGCTGGCGCGGCCACACAGCGCCTCGTGAATCTGCGTGCCCGTGGTGGCCTTCACCGTGGTGCCGCCCGCCCCACCGGTGGTGCCGCCGTTCTGTGCCGCGAAGCCGGTCGCGCCGCTGGGCTCCGCCGCCGTGGCGCCCTGCAGGTTCACGACCGCGACGGTCGCCCCCGCAGCCACTGCAATGGCAGCCGCGCCGCCAACACCCAGTACGCGCTTGCCCCGTCGCTTCATCGTGGTGATCCAGCCCTTCGTCGCCGTCCGGTCCCGCCGCCTGCGGGTTCCTGTCGACGACTCAGACGGGCCACCGGGCGCGAAAGTTGCCCGATCAGGTGAGATTTCCGAGAACTTGTTGCGAACGCCGAAAACCCGAGGCCGGCCCCCACCTAACCTTTTGCGTGAGTAAAGCAGACGTCAACATGAGCATGATCGCGAGCTCTCCTTCATCGAGAGCATGCTCTCGGAAAAGGAGAGCTTCAGGTGGCCGGGCCGCCCCAGGCCCAGCTCCCGTCGGGGACGGGTTCGCGGCTGATCTCCTCGGGGTCCTCCTCGAAACTCACCTCGGGGCTCTCGTCCACCTCCTCGATGCTGGTCGGCCGGATGACCTCCGGCGTTACCCGGGGCGGGCGCAGGTGCACCGGAAGCTCGGTGGAACGCAGGAGGATCGGGCTGAGCAGCCACCGTTCGCCGTGCGGGCCGCGCACCCGGACCAGGGCCCCGGCGCTCATCCGGAAGCTGGGGTGCCCCTCGCCGCCGACCGTCATCGCCGTGCCGAACCGCAGCAGTTCCCGGCGCTGGCTGTTGAGCACCCAGGTGTCGCCGACGGACGACGTCTCCCCCAGCAGTGGCATCGTGAAACCGGCGTGGTCGGCGCTGCTGAAGCCGAAGATCCCGGAGAACGAGAGGTTCTCGTTACGGAAGCGGCTGACCTGGTCGACCGCGCCGTCGTTATTGACCTCGATGTGGTCGATCGCCACGTTCAGGCTGTCTCGCACCGGGACCGCGCCGTACATCACCAGGTCGATCGAGACGCCCGAGACTCCCCGCCCGGACAGGAAGGGAGCCGTGGCGGGGTGGCGGACGAGGGTCAGGTCACCGGCGTGGACGAACTGGTTCAGCCGCAGGAACATGCCCTCGCTGGAGTCGTTCGTCTCCGGCAGCGAATTGCGCAGCCGGGTGCCGCCCACCTCGACCAGGACCTGGCGCAGTTCCGCGATGCCGTCGAACCGGTAAATCTGCACCGGCCGGGTCGGCTGCCACACCGGCTGGTTGAGCAGAGACCGCCAGGGCGCCGGCACCGGATCGAGATTGATGACCACGTCACCATTTCCGGGGGACGGGGGTTGCTGGACCGCCGGGATCGCGCTCAGCGGATCGGTGTCCAGCAGCAGGGGGGCGGGGACGTTCGGGGTCACCGGGTCGGGAGCGGTCTCCTGGTTGCTGAACCGGATCGTCACGTCGGCGCCGACCGTCTCCCGGTCCGACATCGTCCTCAGCAGGTCGAGCACCGGCGAGGTGAACGTGACCAGGTTGCCGTCGGTGACCCGCCACGCGGCCGACAGCACGATGGCCTCGGCCGCCACCCGCAGCACCCGTCCGACCAGGTGCGGCATCCCGAGCAGGGTCAGTGTGACCGCGAGCTGGGTGGCCACGGTGAGCACGGCCCGCCACCGCATCTCGCTCGTGACGCTCACGTCGAAGTCGTAGGGCACCTCGAACTCGCTGGAGTCGTGCATGCTCCGCTGCCAGGTCCGGGTCTCCCGGTTGGAGCGTTGCAGGTGGGTGAGGTCGACACGACGGCTGGCGTTCGCCGACGGCGTCAGCGAGTGCTCACCCCGGAGGATGCCGCCGCGGAGACTGAACGCGTGGGACCGGGACGATGTGGTCCCCACCTGAGTCGGGCCGGAGTCGCGCAGAGCGGTTCCGGAACCGGTGATGTGCGAGAACACGTTGTCCATGCCTCCGACAGCCACCGCGCGGCCTCGGAGGCTCCCCAGGCCGGCCGGGTTCCGGGGACGTGCCGTCAGGGTGATCGTGACCGTCCGCGGGCCGGACCACGAACGGTAGGTCTCGTGGAACTGGACCTTCCCGTTCGGCCCGGCGTTCACCAGGGTGCGCTGCCCGAGGGACGAGGCGTGCTCGTTGATCCGGGTGAGCAGACCGGGCGCATAGGTGGAAGTACCAGGACGGGTGATACCCGGCGCCACCCGCAGCAGCCGCCGCAGGATCGCCTTCTCCAGGGCCCGGCGCCCACCGGCCGGCTTCGTCTCGGTGACCGTGCCGTACCCGATCTCCCCGCCGCTCGCGACGTACCAGGTGGGCAGCTGCTGCGTCATCGCCGGCGCCGGGGTCAGGGCCGGACGGGCCCCGGGCAGCCGGCCCAGGTCCGGGTAGTTCTGCAGGTCGTTCTCGACCAGGTAGAACTCCACCGCCTCGTCCAGGTCGACGGCCCGGCTCCGGGCCGCGGGCGCGGTGAGCCCGGGCACCTGCGAGCCGATCAGGTTCCGGAACCCGGTGCGCACCGTGACCACGTACGTCACCCGGGCCAGGAAGCGCTGGCTGACCACGTCGTCCTCCACCGTCACCCGCATCACGGAGGTGCTGTCGCTGTGCACCTCGCTGCGCCGGCCGATCCGCCCCGCCTGGTACTGCCCGGTCAGCAGCACCGGGTCGTCCGGGTACCCCGACATCGACGGGCCGGTGTGCCCGGCCCGGGAAACGGTTTTCGCCTCGGAATGGGTGACGATCGACTGGAGCCAGCGCTCGCCGTCGAGTTTCGGGGGTTCGGGCAGGGCCCGCCCCTGGGTGAGGTAACCGCTGATCTCGATCTGGACGTCCTGGCCCAGCGCCCAGCCGGCCGTGGCCACGCCCTCGACCACCAGCGTGTCCCGGAACAACCGGAACTCCCCGGCCAGCAGGTGTTCCGGGGACAGAGCGGTCTGGATCACCTCCTGGGCCACGGAGTCCTCGCGGGTCAGGCTCTCCCCCACCACCGAGCGGCGGATCCAGCGGCCGGTGCCGCCGACCCCGTCCAGCACCGATGACAGCCAGTTGGGGGTGACAGAGGACGAGGTGGTGGACGAAGTGACTGGGTTGGTGGACGAGGTGGCTGGGTTGGTGGACGAGGTGGCTGGGTTGGTGGACGAGGTGGCTGGGTTGGTGGAGCTGGCCGGGCTGTTCAGGGGGACGCCCGGGGTGCCGTCCGGTACGCCGAGCAGGGAGCGGACGGTGCGTTGCAGGGCTCCGGCTCCCTCGACGCGGTCCACCAGCGCGGTCTCGGGCAGGATCAGCACCCCGGCGGCGCGGGCCTGGGCCGGGGTCGTGGCATCGAGCCGGGTCCGGTCCTGGGCCGTGACCGCGCGGGGCGTCGGCGCCACCGGCCGGGGAGCGCCCGAGGGCGTGGTCGTGGTCCGGAACGTCGGCACGCCGAGTTTCGCGACGCCGTGGTGCGGCCCGGTCCGGCGTGGGCTGCCGTAGCCGTACGAGATGGTCATCCGGTGCGTGACCGGCACCTCGTACCGTTCCGTGCCCTGCGAGGTGGGCGAGAGCAGGTAGTACTCGTGTCCGGTGCCGGCGGCCGAGTTCCGCGCGGTGGCCCGGCTCCCGCTGTGCGTGTAGTTCCAGCTGAAGTTCGTGCCGGTACCGGAGGCGGCCGAACCCCCGGTGCCGCCGAGCCCGTCGCCGGCCTCCCCTCCCTCCCCCGCGTGACCGGGGGCGATGACCTGTACGTCGTGGCCGGCGTCCGCCACCGTGCCCTGGGCCGAGACCCCGACGTTCCAGTCCGACGGGGTCTGGCTGAACGACTCCTCCCCCGGCACCGTCGAGCCGACGAAGTTCAGGGTCTGGGCCTTCGGCATCGGAAGCCCCTGCCGCACGCCCACCTCCGGATCGGCCGGGTCGAGGTACCGGCGTCGGGTGTGCAGGGTGACGGAGATCCGGTAGCTGTCGAAGGTCCCCGGCATCTCGAACACCGTCAGAGCGCCGCCGTCGATGGCGTCGTCCAGCCCGGCCCGCCGGCCGGCCCGCCCGCGCGCCTGGTCGAGCTTCTTCTGGTTCTGCAACCGCGCCGCCGCGACCGGGTCCGGGCCGACCACCGTGCGCACCGCCGCATTGTCGGTCAGGTGCTCGCCCAGGGCCCGCAGGGCACTGATCTCCGGACCGCCCGGAAGGAAACCCTTCTCCCGCAGAAACGTCTCCACTTCGTCCCACAAGGTCTCGGTGCCCGTCACGTCGAGCGGCGTGGTCGACATGCCCAGCGACCGCAGATGCAGCAGTTCCGGCGGCAGGTAACGGGTCTCGCGGGGTCCGGTGAGTGCGGCCCGCGGCGGGACCTGCAGGGTGGCCGGGTAGGCGGTGCCGCCGTCCAGCCGGGAACCGGCCGGCGGAGGCAGCGCGGGTCCCTCCGGACGCATCAGGGTCACGGTGAAACTCAGCCGGGTGACGCCCCGCGGGATCACCCCGGCGATCCGCAGCGAGCGCACCACCCGGGCGCTGCCTCCGGAGGTCAGGGTGTGTACGTAGTCGTAGTCGGTGCCGCCGCCGACGGAGAACTGGCCGACCGGCGTCTGCTGTCCCTCGGGGGCGAACAGGAACCCGACGTTGACGGTCAGGCCCGAGGCGTTCGTGGTGGTGGTCGCCAGCTGACTGCGCAGGGACCGCACGACGTACGACTCCAGGATGCCGTTGCCGACCGGCGGCCCGGCCGGGGTCAGCTCGTCCAGCAGGCGCACGGCGATCCGGAAGTAGCCCACGACGGTGCCCGCCCGGGTGTACAGCAGGGGCGTACCCGCGGTGTTGCCCTCGAGCATGAGCGGGACGAGGCCGGGCAGCTGGTCCTCGGCGACGAAGAAGTTGCGCAGGTCTTCCCAGGAGGTGTCGGACAGCGACGCGAGCTGGTCGCTGAACGAGTCGGCCAGGTCGTCGAAGAAGACGCCGACGTTCGGCAGTCCTTCCACCCCGAGCACCGGGGTGTCCTCGAGCATCGTCAGCTCCGGCATCGGTGGCGTCGGGTCGAGCGTGTCCGGCGATACCGCGAGGTGTTTCGGGAACCAGACCGACATCCGCGGGTCGGAGGTCAGCTCGTTCGCCGCCGGAGTCAGCGCCTGCCAGTCCGCCTCGGGCAGCGACTGCCCCGAGACCAGTTCCGGCAAGCCGCTGTTCAGGATCTGCAGCTGCCACTGCATGCGGTAACTGTACTTCCACGACCGTTCGCGGCTGCGCATGATCGTGTAGGCCTGCACGCTCACCGACGTGGTGATCTGCCGGGTCTGCTGGTTCATCACCACGGTGAACTGCGGGGTGAGCACGATCCGGCGCAGGTGCGGGAACCCGTCCACGGTGAACGAGTGCGAGTACTGGTACCGGCCGCCGCGCATGTTGCCCGACGACGACACACTGCCCAGCTCGGGCTGCCCGAACATCCAGCGCTGCACCCCGACCGGCGGGCCGTCCGGCAGGTCGTTCAGACCGGACTCCTCCAGCCGCGGGTCGCTGGTCACGAAACGCAGCACCGCCGGGTACTTGCGGCCCCGGTGGGTCACCGGCAGCGGCATGCCCGCCCGCGACGCCAGCGGCCCGGCCTTGCGCTGGAACCAGGCGTCGGTCAGCACCTCGCTCACGGACTTCCGGAATTCCGCACTGAATCCCCGGTTCCGCTCGACCTCGGTGACGACCTGGTCGCGCAGCCAGGCCGCCATCTCCGGTGGTACCGAGGCGAACGAGAGCGGGCGGGCCCCGTCGCGATTCTGGCCGAACGAGATCACCGTCGGGCTCAGTACGGGCTGCGGCATCTCGGTGATCTTCGGGCCCTCGGGAGAAGACGGCGGGGCGGTCCCGGAGTCGGATTCGGGCAGCTCCTCGATCCGGAGGTCGTCCCGGCCGTCCTGGACATACACCCGCCCGGCCTCGGAACCGGTGTCGTCGAGACCCGCGTTCAGAGTCTCCAGACCGGCGACGGCCGCCTCCAGCTCGGCGACCCGGTGGGCGAGGTCGGTGATCACGCCGGTCGCTTCGCTACCCAGGACCCCGCCGGCCTCGCGCCGGGCCTGGAGCAGATCGGCGGAACGCTCGATCGCGGTGACGGCCCTCCCGATCCGGGAAACGGCCTGCCCGGTGACCGAACCGGCGATGCTGACAACATCGTCCTTAATGGATTCCTCACCGATGCTCTCGGTTCCGTCCGGGTCCAGGCCGAAACTGGCTGCCAGCTCCGGCGGCAGGATCGGTTCCGGTGAGATCTCGCTGTCCTGGCCGGTCTCCAGGGACCGGACGACGTCTTCCAGCTCGCTCACGGCCAGTTCCAGCTCGGCCAGGCCACGCTCAGCCCCGGGACCATCGATGTTACCGGAGGCCGGATGCGTCCCCCATTCTTCGATCGCCAGCTCGACCGCACCGACCGCCCCCGCCAGCCGGCTCAGTGTCGGCCCGGACACCACCGGACCCGACGGACCCGAACCCGACTGCCCCGAACCTGAAGCCACCGGCCCGGACTCCACCGAGGTAGCCGTCACCCGCGTGGCCGGTGCCCCACCCCGCAGCCGCTGCGGCCAGCCCAGCCGGTCCAGGATCTGCTTCGCCTTCTCGATGCTCGACGAAACCCCCGGCACCGGCGCGTTCTGAAGGTCCAGCAGGTGCTGGGCCACCAATTCGGGCGTCGGCTTCCGGCGAGTGATGCCGTCAGGAATTGCCGGGGCGCTTCGATCGCGGGTGCGCCCGACCAGGTAGTCGTACTGACTGTTGACCTCGGCGAGCACGTCACCGAAGCCGGGGATCGCGAAGCCCGGACCGGGGGCAGGAACGAAAGGCGTCTCGGTGGAACGCAACAGGATGTTGGACAGGACGAACCGGGTGCCCTTCGGGCCGACCACCCGGAACAGCACCGCGGACTTCAGCCGGTTGCCCCGCAGCCCACCCACAGACATCTCCATCGGCGTCCCGAAACGAATCATTTCGCGGCGCTGGGTGTTCGAGGTGCTGACGTCTCCGGCGCCGCTGGTGCCCCCGAGGATCGAGAGGGTCGGGCCCGTCCGTTCGGCGTTCTTCTTGATCCCCGTCGCCGTCGTGAGACTGGTGACATTGGACAGCGTCGTGGTGTTCGTGACCCCGTCGTTGGACACCTCGATCCGGTCGACCGCGACGTCGCGGCTGCTCCGCTCGACCTCGGGCGAGTACAGCAGCATCTGGATCTGGGTACCCCGGGCCCCCGGCGCGGACAGGAACGAGGCCGTCGACGCCGGGTCGGTCGTGATCAGACTGCCGGAATCGACGAACTGGTTGAGCCGGATGTACATGCCCTCGCTGGAGGAGGAGGCACCCGGCACGTGCGTGCGCGTCCAGGACGGGTCCACCTCCACGAGAGCCTGCTCCAGCAGGGCGATGTCGTCGACGTGATAGATCTGCACCGGCCGCCGGGGCCGCCAGAGCCGTTCCGGGGCGAGCAGTCCGGAGAAGTCCTGCATCTGGATGACCGCGTCGCCGGGATTGCCCGTGACCACCACCGGCGCCGGGCGGGGATCGGTGCTCAACAGCGCCGGGGTGGTGATGAGCGGGGTGGAGACCTCACCTTCCGGTGAACTTTCGGCGTTCGAGATGCGGAGCACCGCGTCAGCGCGGATCACCGGCGGGGTCGCGGGGGCGGTCACGGTGGACGTCCGGTTCGCCTCCAGGTCCCGGAGCCGGCTGACGGCCGTCAGGGTACGGACGAACCCGCGGGCCGCCAGGTAGGCGATGTCGGCCGCCCAGCCGAAGCCGGTGAGGGTGGCGATGGCCCCCATCTGGACCGCGAGGGTGAGCAGGGCATGCATCATCTGCTCGTTCCGGGCCTCGACCGTGATGTCGTAACCGACCACGAACTCGCCGGTGTTGACCATCGTGCGGGTCCAGGTGCGGTTCTCCCGGGTCGAGTTCTGGATGCGCGCCACGTCCAGCCGCCGCTGGCCGGTGGCCGACGGGGTGAACGTGTGCCCACCGATGTTGGCGCCCGGCTTGAAATTCAGCTCCTGGGTGCGGGTCTGGATATCAGTGATCCGGGTGCGCCGTGGGGCAGTGGTATTGGTGCCGGGCGATCCGATGTGCGAGATGACGGTGTCCACCCCACCGCTGGTCTTCATCACCGGAGGCGCCGAGAGCAGGTGACCGGCCTTGCTCATGTCGACGACGTTGACCGGACGGCCGATCACGTTCCCCAGCGGCAGCCGGGGCCGCGCGTTCAGGGTCACGACTACCATCTGTGGGCCCCGCCACGAGCGGTAGACGAAGCGCAACTGCACCTTTCCCTGCGGCCCGTGGTGGATGAGGGTGCGCGCGCCCAGGGAGGTGGCGTACTCGTTGATCCGGGTCAGCACCCCGGGCGTGTAGTACGGCCCACCCGGCTGCGTCACTCCCGGCGCGACGCTCTCGGCCACGGCGACGACCTGGTCGTACAGCGCCCGGCTCCCGCCGGCCATCCGGACCTCGGTGACCGTGCCCGGACCCAGCTGACCGCCGGTGTTCACGAACCAGGACGAGGGCAGCCGCAGGTTCGAGGTGGTCGCGACCGGCAGGGGGCGCGCGACCTTGCCGGCGTCGCGCTGACGCACCAGGTCGGCCAGTTGCGGGTAGTTCACCAGGTCGTTGTCGACCAGGAAGAACTGCGCCCCGCCGGGCACGTCGATCGCTCCCTGGAAACGCGAGCCGCGCACCTGTCCCTGGGGTCGCACCGCTTCGGGAAGGAACGAGGCGAGTGAGACCAGCGCCTTCGATCCCAGCTCGGTCAGCGTCGTCACCGGCACGTTCCACAGACCGCTGTGCATCGTCACCACGTAGGTGGCGTGGGCCCGGAACCAGTGCGCGTCCACCGTGTCCTCGGTGGTCACGCGCATCGTGCTGGTGTTGTCGTTCGTCAGCTCACCGTGCTGCCCGCCCCGCCCGAACTGGTAGCCGCCCCCGGGACGGAAGACCCCGGTCGAGCGGACGCCGGTGGGGCCGCCCCGGGTGAGCCCGGTCTTCGTGAACCCCCGGGAGTTCGCGGTGGTCGACTGCAGCCAGCGCTCGCCGTCCAGAGGTGGCGGGGCGTCGAGCGCCTCGCCCTGACTCAGGTACCCCTCGATCACGAAGGTGACCTCGGTACCGGCCAGGAGGCCGGAACTGAAGACGCCCTCCACCACGTACGCGTCGCGGAAGATCCGCAGGGGGTTGGCGTGGAAGTGCTCGGACGAGGTCGCCGTCTGCAGCATCAGGTTCGGGTCGGACGCCTGGCCGGTGAGCGACTCGCCGGTCAGGGACTGCTTCGTCCACGCGCCCGGACCGGTGTGGGAGACCCAGCGGGCGGTGCCCTTCACGAGGCCGGAGAGCCAGCTCCCCGGTTCCGAAAGGGCCTGCGGCTGTTCCAGTCCGTTGCGGATCAGCTTCTGCACCGCCCCGCTGCCCGCCACCACGTCGGTCAGGGCGCTCTCCGGGATCACCATCAGGGTGAGGGCGTCGCGCTGGAGCTGGTTGAACGTGGTCAGGTCGATCGCGGTGAGCTGGGCGACGCTGAGGGCGGCCAGGTTGAGAGTGCCCAGTTCCGCCGGGGTGAGCCGCACCAGATTCAGCCGGCCCAGCTCGGCCGGGGTCAGGGCGGCCAGGTTCAGCTCGGCGATCTGCGCGGCCGGCATCGTGGCCAGGTCGGGCAGGCCGGGCTGCGGTAGAGCCCCGGTGATCAGACTGAGGGAGAGCGCCTGGTCCACCGGCAGCCCCGCCAGGTTCACCCGGACCAGCTGGGCCGGTGTGACCCCGAGATCCAGCAGCTGCCGGTTCTGTTCGGCGTTCGTCCCGGGAGCGGCGTCGAATTCTTCTCCGGTGAGGCCGATCCCGGTGAGCCCGGTGAGCTGCGACGGCAGCAGCCCGTCCAGGCGCAGGCCGTCGAGGTGTCCTGAGGTCAGCCAGCCCAGGTCGAGCTGCGCCACCTGGTCCAGCGTGATGCCGTCCAGACCCGATTCCGTGACCTCGTCCGGCGCGATCAGCCCCTGGTCCAGCGCCACCCGGGCGAGCGTCACGTCGCCCAGCCCCTGCTGCCGGATCCGGTCCGGGGTGAACCCGAGCTGGTTGAGACCGGCGACATCGGCGAGCGGCAGGCCCAGCGCGTCGAGGGAGTCCCACTGCTCCGGCTTCAGTTTCACCAGGTCCAGCGCCCGGGCCTGGCCGTCGGTCAGCTCGATGTCGTGCAGCCCGGCCAGCTGGTCCCGGCTCAGTCCCGCCGTCTTCAGCGAAACTAGCTGCGCGGGAGTGACCTTGACCCGGTGAGGGGGTGCGGGCAGTTTCGGCACCCGCAGTTCCAGCACTGTGCGGTCAAGAGGTCGAACCCCCCGGGGCACCACCGGCACCGGACGGGCTCCCACCGACGGCTGGGTGGTGGTGCGGAAGGTCGGAACGACGAGCTTGACCTCGCCGTTCACCGTCCGGGTGTCCGGCGATCCGCCCCAGGAGAACTCCATCGACATCGTGTGCGTGGCCGGGACCTGGAACAACTCACTGCCCTGGGCGGCCGGGCTCAGCAGGTAGTACTCGTGCCCGGTACCGAGACTCGATCCGGTGACGTCGGACGTGCTCTGCTGGTGCTGGATCTGGCCCCCGGCCTCGGCCCCCTCGTCCCATTGCCTCTGTCCCGGTGCCGCTGTACCCGTGTGCCCGCTACCGGACGCGTGAGCGTTCCACGACAACGGCGTCCGGCTGAACTGCTCGTCGCCGGGCATGGTCGACCCGACGAAGTTCAGCGTCTGGATGCGGGGGGCGGACCGCTGGTGCTCCACTCCGAGGTGGTCGCCCCCGGGCAGGTAGCGGCGCACCGTCTCGAGCGTGACCGAGATCTTCTGCATCCCGGCCGGTCCCGGAAGTTCGAACACCGTCATCGCACCGCCCTCGATGGCGTCGTCCAGGCTGCTGCGCAGTCCCGCCCGGCCACCGAGCTGGTCGAGTTTCTGCTGGTTGCGCAGCCGGGCCGTGGCCACCGGGTCGGGCCCCAGGACCGCCCGCGACACCGGGTTGTCGGCGATCCACTCACCCGCCTGGCGCAGGGTGCCCACCTCACCCGTCCCCGGCAGGAAACCGTGCTTACGCAGGGCGCTCTCGACCCAGGTGACCAGTCCGGCCGTCCCGTTCACCGCGACCGGTGTGGTGGAGATGCCCAGCGTGCGCAGGTGCAGAAGGTCTTGCGGCAGATACCGGTCGCCGGTCGTGGCCGGGTTGTTCGCCCCGGGGGCGGCCGGCTGCATCGCGCTGCGCTCGGGCACCTGGAGCACGACCTCGTAGGTGCGGGTCCCGTCCGCCAGCCGGGACCCCGGATCCGGCCGCTTCGGTGAGCCCTCCGGCGTCACCAGTTCCACGTCCAGATGAAAACTGGCCGTGACCCGGGGAATCAGGTTCGCCGTCCTCAGCGAGCGCACCAGCCGGTTGCTCGAGCCACCGGAGTTGGTGCTGTACGAGAACTGGTACTGCCCGTTGGCCCCGACCGTGACCTGCCCGATCGCCGGCCCGTTCTTCGGGCCGATGGTGAAGGTGAGGTCGGCCCCCAGCCCCGAGGCGTTGGTGGTCGTGGTGCTCAGCAGGGCCCTCAGCGAACGGACGATGTAAGCCTCCAGCACTCCGTTCTGCAGTGGCGCTTCGGTCGGGTTGAACTCGAACGCCAGGCGCGCCCCGACGCGCAGGTACCCCACCGCCGTACCGGCCTGCGTGGTCAGGATCGGCGAGGGAGCCTTGCCTCCCCACAGCATCAGCGGGAAGTTGCTGCGCAGGTCGCCGTCGCCGAGGAAGTTCCGCAGATCGGTCCAGGAGGTCTCCGACAGACCGCCGAGCCGGCTCCGGAAACCCTCGGCGACGTCCTGGAAGATCATCTCGGCCCGGGGGAAGTTCTCCGCGCCGAACAGCGGGAGGTCTTCGAGCATGCTGATCGTCGGCAGTTGCCCGCGGGTCACGGTGACCGGCTGCGTGAGGTGTTTCGGGAACCAGACGGAGATGTCGCTGTCGGCGTGCGGGGCGACGGCGACGTCTTCCCACCGGCCGTCCGGCAGTGGCTGCCCGCTGGTCAGGTCCGACAGCCGGTCCAGCATCTGGATCTGCCACTTGCTCGAGAACTGGTAGTGCCAGGTGCGTTCGCGGCTGCGCAGGATGCTGAACGCCTGCACGCTGGTGCCGGTCGTGGCCGTGCGCGTGGTCTGGTTCATCGTCAGCATCGGCTGCAGGGAGAGCGTGATCTCCTGGAGCATCGGCGCCCGTTCGCTGTCGATCCCGAAGGTGTGCGCGTGAGGGTAGCTGTACGAGCGCAGGGTCGAGGCGGTCTGGGTGTTCCCCAGCTCGGGAGTGCTGAACTGCCACCGCTGCACCGACACCGGAGGACCGTCCGTCAGCTCGTCCATCCCCGGATCGACCAGGTGCCCGTTCTCCAGCTCCCCCCGCACCATCGCGTACCGCACCTGGCCCTGGTGCTCGATCGCGACCAGGAAACCGGTGCCCGACAGCCACTGTTCCTGCCCGGTCTGGAACCAGCGCGCCGACACCACCGTGCGCACGTCCTGCGTCAGCGAGGCGTCCGGACCCCGGCTCCCGCCGATCTTCGCGATCACGGCGTCCTGCACCGCCGTCACCACGGCCGGCGGGGGCGGCTGGATGTGCACCATGCCGCGGGTGCCGTCACGGCCGGAGCCGAAGGTCTGGACGGCCGGCGGGAGAGCGGCGGGGTCGGGCGCCACCCCCTTGCCCTTGGTGTCCACCGGTACCGGCGGGGGGTCGAGGGCGAAGTCGCGGACCTTGACCTCGGGCTGCTCCAGGTCGGCCGGCGCCTCCGGCTGAGGGTCGAGGGCAAAGTCACGGACCCTGACCTCGGGCTGCTCCAGGTCGGCCGGCGCCTCCGGCTGAGGGTCGAGGGCAAAGTCACGGACCCTGACCTCAGGCTGCTCCAGGTCGGCCGGCGCCTCCGGCTGAGGGTCGAAGGCGAAGTCACGGACCCTGACCTCGGGTGGCTGGAGGTCGGCCGGGATCGGTGGCACGGGCGTCTTCTGGGTGGAGGACTCACCGGTCCGGGGGACGGCGGCGGGGTCGAGGGGCGCCCCGCCCTTGAGGCCCTGCTCGTATCCGAGCCGACGCAGGATCTCGCGGCCCAGGTCCGGGGTGGAGCGGATACCGGACACCTCGCCGAGCCGGATGTCCTTCTGGGTCTGGTACAGCTGCGTCCGGACCTCTTCGACGGTCGGTGGGGCGGCCGGGAGGTTGACCAGATCCTTGAACTGGCTCACCACCTGGGAGTGCACATGGCCGAGAACGTCATCGCCGACCTGGATCTCGGGCAGGGCGGACGGCGCCACGGGGATGCCTCCCGGCACCGCGAGACCCGGGGTCAGAGGCAGGAAGTGGAGGGGCCCGGCGATTTCCGGGATGCGGGGAAGGCCGCCCCGCGTGCCGTCGAGAAAGCGCACGCCCTGGCTGTCCACCACCACGTTCACGGCGTGGGCGGCCGGATCACCCGGAACCTGGAACACCACAGTCCCCTGCGACCCGACCGGCGCCGCGGCCATCGCCTGCTGGACGAACGTCAGGTTTTCCCCGCGGAACACCGGCACGGACTGACCGGCATCCAGGCCGAGCTGTTGCTGCTGCCAGGTGAGCAGGTTCTGGGTGGTGGCCGCGGCGTGGACGGGGGCGGCCGTCGTGATCGACGGCGGCGCAGTCAGCGTGGACGGGACCTGACCGCCGTTCTCGGCCAGCGACCGGCTGATCGTGATCACCGAGTCGACGCTGCCGATCCGGGGCACACGACGGTCGAGGAGACCGGGGTCGACCGTCCGCACGCCCGGGTAGTCCTGAAGCAGGAGCGGATCGGCCGGGGTGACGGAACCGGCTGGGGGAATCCGGGTCTCGAGGTCAGCCGCGGCCCAGCCGAACGAGGTGTCCACGTCGTAGGCGACCGGGCGCAACGGCGGTGGAACGTCCTGGAGCATCTGGACGGCCTGGTCGAGGGTGAACACCGAACCGTCCGGCGCGGGACGCAGATACAGGGTGCGGGCGGAACGGTCGCCCGGATCGGGGGTTCCGTCGACGGACACGCTGTCGAACGAGGTGACGGACGATGAGTCACTGAAGACCGGGTCGGTGGTGGTCAGGACTGTCTCGAAGGTGCCGGACCGGCCCGGCACCGTGAAGTCGGGTGCCGTGAAGTCGGGTGCCGTGAAGTCGGGTGCCGTGAAGTCCTGCTCACCGGGGAGATCGACGGTGACCGCCGGTCGTGCTACTGCGCCGACAGCCAGCGGGACGACGTCCACACCGATCTCCGGCCCCGTGATCGCGAACTGGCCGGAGAACGCCTGACCCCAGGTGAACGTCCCCTGTTCGATCTGGTCCAGTGTGAGCTGGAGATCAAGGTTGGGCGCAACGAAGGCGTCACCCGGACCACCCGCGCCGTTCAGACCACCCGCGCCGTTCAGACCACTGGCACTGTTCGGACCGCTGCCCCAACCGCCGTTCCAGCCACCGTTCGGGCTTCCGGTCTGGCTTTCGTCCTGACTGCCGGTCTGGCTTCCCTTCCGGCCCGGCCCTCCCCCGGAACCCTTGAGGCCGCCGGCCGGATCGGTATTCTTCCCGGCTCCCGCGCCCGGTGTCGGTACCGTGATGTTGTCGAGATCGGGCAGGTCCGGGTTCAGGCCCTTGTCGCCGAAGGAATTCCGGGCGCCCTTACCAATCTTGTTGCCCGTCAGCTCGTTCGCGGTCTCGGACGCACCGGCGGCCGCGTCCCACGGGGACAGCTCGATCGGGCCGCCCGAGGCCGCCGCACCACCGATCCCGCCGCCGAGGGTCTCCCCCGCCACCGAGATGCCCAGCGCCGACAGGATACCTGACCACTTCTTCACCGAGGCCTGGTCGAATCCGGCCTTGATCAGGGCATTCTCGATGCTCCCGAAAGCTCCGCGGACGGCGGGGATGACCGCACCGGCGACGAAGGCGCCGGCCGCCACCCCCATGATCGCGGAGTCCCGGGTCGAGCCGGTGTCCCACTCGTAGTCGTCCGGGTGCTCGAGCATCGACCACAGCTGGGAGGCGACGTCGAGACCTACCTGGAAGACCGTCATGTGCGCGATGAGTTTCATCGCGTTGAGCAGCTTCTGGAGGAGGAGCTCGATCACCGTCCGGGCCGCGGCCCGCGCCGCGGCCGCCTCCGCCGCCGACGCCCCTCCGGTGAAGAATGCTGTGATGGCGGCCTTGATCAGCTCGATCATCAGGTAGACGAGCGTGAGCACGGCCATGTGCTTCATGTACTCGACCTTGTAGGCCATCTGCCGCAGGCCCTTGGCATTGCCCCGGAAGAGTTGCTCCCCGACCTCGATGTAGCGCGGGTTGTCGACGATGAACTGCCTCATCGCCCGCTCGATCGCCCGGCCGGTCTTTCCCCGGGTGGCAGCCTGCAGGGCCCGCAGGGCCGAGGCCATGTCACCGGCAATCGGACCGGACAGCTGGGAGGCCATCTTCTCCGACTCCAGCGACTGAGCCAGCATCACCTTCTCGTCCGCCGCCGGCCAGGGCACCCCGGTCAGAGCGAGGAAGAGATACTTCACCCAGGTGGGGATCGGATCCATCCTCGCCCTTCCTTCCTCAGCCCCTCAGTACCGGCCGCCGGAGGTGTTCCAGCTGCCGGCGGTCTGGGTGTTGGAGTCCTCGGCACTAGCCTGTACGGCGTCCACCACCCCGAGCCGGTCGCCCTGCAACCCAACCGAGAGGCCCAGTAGCTGACCAAATTTCAGCATCATCTCGTTCTGCTCGCCGAAGCTCCGGTCCAGCTCCCGGGTGATGTCCCCGCTGATCATCTCCCCGCGATAGATGCGGCCCCGGGTCTTCACCAGGTCCGAGACCCCGAGCACCTCGTCCTGCAGGGTCGCGATGATCGGCATCCGGTCGCGGATCTGACCGCTGTCCCAGGCGGTGCTGTCGTCGTACCCCACGTCGTACGTCATTTTTCGCCCTTCCAGCTCTTCCGCAGCGTCGCGATCTCCTCGTCGGAGAACTCGTACTCGGCGATCCGGCAGAACCCGGCCACCAGCTCCTCGAGGTTGGACGCCGCATTGAAGACGTCGAAATCACCGACGGCCTCGGGAAAGACCTCCTCGACCACCTTGGATGCCTTCTGCCGCGCGCCGTCCTGGGCCTCGTTCACCGTCTCGACGATGAGACTCGCGAATTCCGACGGCGCCAGCGCGCGGTAGCCCACCCCGTTGAAGGTCAGGTTCTGCAGGTCGCCGGCCAGCCCGACCGTCGCGCTCAGGATCCGGCGCCGGGACTCCTGGGTGTGCGTGGTCTCGGTGAGAGCATCATGGGTCTGCGTCGCCGCGTCCCGGATCTCGCTGAGCCGGTTCAACGCTGCGGCGGTCTCTTCGTCCAGTGCCATCCGTGGTCTCTTCTCGATAGGCCGAATCAAGCAGGATCAAGTGAGATCAGGCGGACGTGGACGGCCGGGTCGGCCCGCGAAGATCAAACGGCTTCGGCTCGAGTTTGAGTAACTTGATAGAAAAGGTCAAGATTTCTTCGAGGTAAAGATTGGGCAAAGTCGGACGGTTGATCCGGGCAAAATAGCCCTCAGTGCAGGAAACATTTCGATTAGTGATGGCCAGTCATCACACTTTGCCCGGGCCGGGAAGGCCCCTCACGGCCTGTCTCGGAGCGTTCATCTCGCCGCGGTGGCGTCACGCGGGAGGTATGGCCGTAGGCAGAAAGGGGCCGAGCACGGTCCCCGGTCGATTCGGCGGTGGTGGGGCTCCGCCGCACTCGGCCGTCACGCTACGGCGAGCGTCCTCCGGACTGGCAACCATCAGCTCAGTCGTGGCTCAGACCATCGGACCGGGCCCGCTTGATCTCGAAGAAGTGCGGGTTGCGGGCCAGCGCCGGCGCCGCGTCGAAGACCTCGACGGCTTCCTCGCCCCGCGGGATCGCGTTGAGCACCGGCCCGAAGAACCCGACGCCGTCGATGTGGATGGACAGTGCGCCGAGGTCTTCACCGACCAGGTCGAGGGCCTTGCGATGGCTGCGCCGCAGTTTCCTCGTCGTGGTCGGTGCTGCCGGCCGCGGCGGCCGACCTCAGCCAGCGCCTGGGCGATCACCTCGGCGTAGTCCTTGTTCCGCCGTGTGGATGCGGGTGCCCAGCGCCGTGCACAGGTCACGCAGTACCTCGTCACCGTGGGTCTGGGCCGACGCGATACAGAAACGCGCCGGACCCCAGGCGCGGTCACAGAAGATGCGTTACCAGTCTTCGATCTCGCGGTGTTCGTTGAGCACCGACAGGCTCATAACCCGGAAACTCAGGTCGATGTCGCGCTTGCTCTCGACCTCGAGGATCCACCGGGACGCGGTTTAGGCGAAGGAGCACGCGGGACCGAAGAAGGAGTCGACCTTCGGAAGTCCCCATCAAACCATCAGAAGGTAGCTACACCAGTCGTCTGCCCGATCGGGCACCGGCGTCGCGTTCTTGCCCGGCCAGCCGCCCAGCGAAGCCGATCCGTTCGTACGGGCTGAGTTACGGCTACCAGCGCGGAAGGCCTGCCGACATCGTCCGGACGGGGGCGCCGTGAGGATCGTTGTCCAGCGTAGCGATCCTTTCCATGTCATCAGCATTGATCCGGAAGTCGAAGATGGCGGCGTTCTCCCGGATCCGCGAGGGCGTGGCCGATTTGCCGATGGGAATGTTGCCGAGCTGGACCTGCCAGCGCAGGATCAGCTGCGCCGGAGTCTTTCCATACTTCTTCGCGAGCGCCTGGAGTGTGGGATCTTTCAGCGCTTCTCCCCAGGCCAGCGGACCCCAAGCCTGGGTGATGATCCCCCGCGAGCGGTGATACTGACGCAGTTCACCTTGCTGGAAGCTCGGATGAAGTTCCACCTGGTTGACCGCCGGTGCGGTCTGCGACTGTCCGGCCAGCCAGACCAGATCGGGGACGGTGAGGTTCGATACGCCGATCGAACGGACTTTGCCCTCGGCCAGCAGGTTTTCACATGCTCGCCAGCTCTCCAGGTACTGGTCCTTACCCGGTGAGGGCCAGTGCAGGAGGTAGAGGTCGACGTACGAGGTCCGGAGTTTCCTCAAGCTTTCCTCGAGTTCCCGGCCGGTCGAGACGTATCCGTGGCGCTGTGGATTCAGCTTGGTCGTGATGAAGACGTCCTCGCGCGGCAGGCCGGATTCTGCGATCGCGGTGCCCACCTCGGCCTCGTTGCCGTACACCTGCGCGGTATCGATGTGCCGGTAACCAGCGTCGAGGGCCACGCGCACCATCTCGGTCGTTCGCGAGGCCGGAATCTGGTAGACGCCGAAGCCTGCCTGCGGAATGTCGATGCCGTTGTTCGTTCTCATCGCTGGAGGCATGGGGTATTCAGCCTGAGATTTCATCGGTGGTCTTCGCCTCATCCAGTGGTGGTGATTCCGGTGCCGACGGCAAGTTCGGCACGTGCTTGCGCAGAACAGTGACCACGAGGATCAGCGCCAGCACGAGCGCACCGGCTCCGAACTCGTAGGCACGGTGGTAGCCGCCGACCAAGGAGGCGTCGACACCCTGCCCGGCCCGGGACAGGCCGGCTGAACGGCTGGTGGCGATCGTCGTCAGCAGCGCCAGTCCGAGCGCGCCCGCGACCTGCTGGGAGACGTTGACGATGCCCGACGCCAGCCCCGCGTCCCGATGGGGAACCTCGGCCATCGCGATCATCGTCAGCGGGCTGAAGGCGGTGCCCATGCCCAGGCCCATGCCGAGGAACGCCAGGAACAGAAAGGGGAAGTACCCGGCGTGGGTTCCGCCCAGCAGGAGCATGAGCATCCCGGCCGCGGCGACGGCCACGCCCACGGCGATGACCGGGACCGACCCGAAGCGGGTCACCAGCCGGCGGGTGAGTCCCAGCGACAGGATCGCCACGGACACCGCGTAGGGCAGGAACGCCAGGCCGGTCTCCAGGGCGCCGTACCCGAGAACCTGCTCCTGATAAAGACTGCCGAGGAAGAACATTCCGAGCACACCGGAGACCATCAGGCCGCGGATCGCACTGGAGAGGATCAGGCCGTGCAGCTTGAGGATGCGCAGCGGGAAAATCGGATTGGGGTGGCGGTTCTCGACCGCCACGAAGGCAGCCAGCAGCACCAGCGCAAGGGCGAGAGGTACGAGGGTGTGCGGTGAGCCCCAGCCGTAGGTGGCCGGTTCGACGATCCCGTACACCGCGGCGGCCAGTGCCACCGTGATGAGCAGGGAGCCGAGCCAGTCGATGCCCTCCGAGAAGCCGATGCCACGATCGTCGGGGATGAGCACCCAGCCGGCCAGACCGGCGGCGAGGCCGACCGGGATGTTCACGAAGAAGGCCCAGTGCCAGCTGAGCAGTTGGGTAAGCACACCGCCGGCGAGCAGACCGAGTGACGCGCCGGCCACCGCGGTGAACACCCAGGCACTCATCGCCCGGGCGCGCTCCTGCGGCACGGGGAACTCGATGACGATGATGGCCAGGATCACCGAGGACTGCACGGCCGCGCCGATCCCCTGGAGGAACCGGGCGCCGATCAGCAGCGCCGGCGTCTGCGCCAGCCCGCACAGCAGCGAGGCGACGGTGAACACGGCCAGGCCGGCGAGGAAAACCCGCTTGCGCCCGGCGAGATCGCCGAGCCGACCGGCCGGCAGAAGGAAACAGCCGAAGGTGACCAGGAAGGCGTTGACGACCCAGGTCAGGCTGCTCTGGCTGAGGTCCAGGTCGCGCTGGATCTGCGGGAGAGCCACATTCACGATGGTGGTGTCCAGGGCGATCATCAGCTGCGCCAGACAGACCGTGATCAGCGCCAGCCACCGGCGCCGGTCGTGGGAAACCTGTTGCCTTGACACGATACTCCTCATTCCAGGATGCAGCTGCACTACTATGTAAGTGGGCTATTACAAGCTAGAGTAAGAGGGCTATCACGTCAATCCAGCGAGAACAGTGAGCGGAGCGGCCGGTGCCCGGAAAAGCTCAGAACCAGCATGGTCGTTACCACCACGGCGAGCTGCGTCCGGCGCTGATCGAGGCGAGTTTCGGTCTGCTCGCGGAATCCGGCCTGGCCGGCTTTTCGGTCGCTCAGGTGGCGCGCAGGCTCGGGGTCAGCACGGCGGCGCCCTACCGGCATTTCCCCGATCGCGACCACCTGATGGTCGCGGTGGCGACGCAGGCCGCCATCGAGCTGGCCGAGCAGTTCGGCCGGGCCGTGGCGGGCGCGGGCAGCGACCCGGCCGAGCGCTTCGTGGTCACAGCCGGTGCCTACGTGCGGTTCGTGGGTACCCGGGGCGCTGGTTTCGATGTCATCTTCGCGGGCGATCTGGGGCGGTTGCAGAACGCTGCGCTGATCGACGCTGGTCGGCGACTGATGGATCTGCTCCGGGAACTGGCCGAGCAGGCCACCGGGCAGGATCACGGAACGTGCCTGACGCTGGTCGGGCAGCACCTGGTAGCCGCCCACGGGTACGTCCGGCTGTATGCGGACGGGTTCTTCCGCAATCAGGAAACCATCGACGAGATCGCCGATCTGGCCGTGTCCGCCAGCCGGACCTTACTGCGCGGCACCCCGGCGGGATGAGTGGCCGCCGCCGATCCGACGCCGAGCGACCACGGCTTCACCGGGCAGAAGGCCCTGCCGTTGCTGAACGACCCGTACCTGGGCCAATGAACTCGGTGATCGGCTCGGCGTCGATCCCAGGACCGTCTGGTCCAGGCTCAGGAATCCGGCATCCACCGACGAACCGTCTCCGCACATCTCCACGGCAGCGGAGTCACGATGCGCCGCAAGGATCTCGACGACTTCGACGCGGTTGAGGCGGCACGCCTCTCCGAGGACGGCTGGCTCCTGACCCTCATCGGCGATCGGCTCGGCACGGACCCCAAACCCGTCTGGTCCAGGTTCCGGAACCTGGGTGTGAGGATGCGCGACAGCCACGGCCAAGACCGATGATCTGCGGCCCTGGCCCGGTTGCCGGGTTAGCCGATCCACGCCCGAGGGTGAAACCGATCGTGAACGACGCGAGGGACCGGCCCCGCCGAGCGATCAGCAAAACCAGCTCGCTGACCGCATCGGTGAAGGCATCGTGATGCCCGACGCGTGCATCGTTCCCCTCACGTCACCCGACGACAGCCAGAACAGTCTTCCCAATCGCGGTGCGCTGCTCCAGTGCCATGTGCGCCTTCGCCGCGTCGGCGAGGGGCACGTGGGTGAGCAGAGGGGCGGCTTCCCCGGATGCGGCGGCGTCCAAAGCCTTTACCAGCAGGCGGATCCGGTCTGGCGGGGTGACGGTGGGCAGGTCCATGAGGTTGGTGATGCTGATGCCGCGGCGGTGCGCGTCGCCGGTGTCGAACTGGGCGAATATTCCTGCGCTGGTGCCGTAACTGACGATCCGGCCCCGGTCGGCCAGCAGCGTGAAGGCCTCGCCTCCGAGAGCGGCTCCAGCGCCGTCGAGGACGATCGTGGGGCCGTCCTGAAAGATGGACGCGATCTGCGCGGTCCAGTCCTGGCTGGAGTAGTCGACGACGTGGGTGATGCCGAGGTCACGCAGTGCGGCCGTCTTCTGCGCACCTCCGGCGGCCGCGACCACCGGAACGCCCCTGGCCTGGAGCAACTGCACCAGCAGCGTCCCCGCCGCACCGGCGGCCGCGAGAACGAGGACGCGGTCGTCAAGAGTGGGGGCGGCGACCTCGAGCAGCAACTGGCTCGTCGTTCCGTCGTTGAGTAGCGACGTCGCAACGTCAACACCGATGCCGGCGGGTACGGCGATGAGGGCGTCCGCCGTCAGCACTGCTTGTTCGGCGTATCCGCCGGTGGGTCCGTCGGTTCCGGTGCCGCCGATGACCGACTGCCCGATCCAGTTCTCGTCGACGCCGACTCCGACCGCACGGACGGTTCCGCCCACGCCGCTGCCCGGCACGTAGGGCGGTTCGAAACCGAAGATCTCGCCGAACCGCCCGGCGCGGATCAGCCGGTCGAGGGTCCCGACGTCGGCGAACGCGACGTCGACCACGACCTCACCAGGGCCCGGGGTGAGATCGGCCTGGTCCTCCAGTCGGAGCACCTCGGCACCGCCGAACGTCCGCACCACGATTGCCCGCATCACAGCTCCTCATATTGCTATCGTTTGATAACTAATGAGGAATGGTAGCAAGCCCTACGCAGACCTTCCGCCGGGGCGGTCGGCGTTCCAGGCAGCGAGGCACTGCTCGAGCGCGCGAAGAGTCTCGATGACGACGGCGAGCTCGGCGGTGTCGGGGATCTGGTTGTCGAAGGCGACGACCGAGGCGTCCCGGAAGCGGTCGCGGTAGCCCCGGGCCTGCTCGGAGGGGAACAAACGGACGGCCCGGCCATCGTGCGCGTCGGGTTCCCGCACGACGAAGCCCTTGGCCTCCAACCCACGCAAGGCGCGGCTGAAGTTGCTCGGTGGCAGTTTGGCCGCCGCGGCGGCGGCGCGAGCCGACATGCCAGGTTCGCGAAACAGCACCCGCAGCACCGTGGTCTCCAGGGGCGTGCAGGCTGCGAAAACCTCGTCGAGGAACGGCTGGAGCTGCTGCGTGAACGCAAAGGCGAGATCGCCGATCTCGAACAACTGGTCCTCACGATCTGCACCCATCACACCAGTCTTCACCTGACAGGATGAAGTGACCAGTTCGCGGATGCCGGCCGCAGACCGTCAACGGAGCTCAGGTTAGGCAACCAAGGGGGTGCGGCGCAGACTCCAGGCTGCGCCGCATGCCCTTGTATCCCCTCGCAGCGCGCCCCTTCCCCGTGGAGGGCGTCCTCGTGGAGGGCGGGTGAAAGGAAGCACCCCGTATCTCACGTCGTCGCCTACCCCGGGCGATCGCAGCCACGGCCGCGCTACCGCTGACCGCCTGTGGTGGCGGTTCTGACTCCGACGCCGAGAGCTCCTCCGGCTCCGAGACGTCTACCGCGTTCTCGTTTCCGATCACCGCCAGGCATGCCCTGGGTACGACGACGATCGAGGCCACACCCGAGCACATCGCTACTGTGCAGGCCCTCCAGCTCACGTCGAGGAGTCAGCTCATCCCGGCTCCGCAGACAACCAAAAACCAAGTTTGTCAGGCCAACAGACGAGCGGATTTCTCGCAGTAACCCAGACAGGACCGCACGGGCGGAACCATGAAACGGGACCGGATTCTGAATCCGTTCGACGTCTGACGGAATCAAACACCGCGAGACGGAACCCAATTACCGGGTTGGAATAAGGCACCTAAGGTGTCCCTCAAGTGGAGCTGAGGGGATTCGAACCCCTGACCCCCTCCATGCCATGGAGGTGCGCTACCAGCTGCGCTACAGCCCCGCCACGCGAGGAGGTTCCGCGTGAAGCGGCCCCTCGTTCGGCGTCGCCAAACTTTATCGCAAGAGTGGGGGGCAACTACAAATCGAGACCTTCGCCCCCCGTCCGCGACCACGTCGACCGCTCCAAAGTTCTAGAACGCCGGGGAGGTTTTGCATGATCACGGAGGAGGGGGTGGGGTTCAGGCCATCGCGATCGCCCGGCCGCCGTCACCTCGTGCCCCCGCTGCGCCGGCGAAGCTGCCACCACGCGTCCTACGCGGCACCTCGTGCGCCCAGAGCCAAGGCCTTCATCGCATTTTCCAAACGTTCAGTTGGAAATCGGGGCGTAGGTCTCCCCCCGGAAAAACTGCAACTAATTGTTGGGATTTACGCTGGTGACTATGGCGTGGGACACGGAGGCGACCCGGCAGAAGCTTTTGGACGCGGGGGTGCGGCAGTTCGCGGCCCACGGGTTCGCGGGGGCGCGGATGGACGCGATCGGGCGGGACGCCGGCGTCAACAAGGAGCGCGTGTACAAGTACTTCGGCGGGCAAGCCGCCGTGCTGACGTACGAGCTGACGGGGCTGCTCGAGGGCATCGACATCACCCGAGTGGGTGCCGAGGTGGTCGGCGAATTCACGGCCGCGCTCTTCGACCGGTACCGGGCGCGGCCGGAACTACCGCGCCTGCTGGCCTGGGAGAGCCTCGAACTGGACCAGGCGGTGGCGCTGGAGCGGCGCCGGCCGATCTGCGCGGGGCCGGTGGAGTGCTTCCAGACGGCCGGGCCCGGCCTGGACCGGAGAGCGCCGAGCACCTGCTGCTCACGGCCGTCACACTGGTCACGGCGTGCTGGTCGCTGGGAAAGGTGAGTGAGGCGGCGCTGGACGCCGATCTGGATCTCTCCCGTCGCCGGGATCAGATCGTGCGGCAGATGACCGCGCTCACCCGAGCACTTCAGGAGACGTTGTAGCGGCTCAGCCGCCAGCCCCGGTTACCGTTCTGGAGCTCGGCCCAGTGCGCGTTGCGCAGACCCTCGAGAGCGTTCCAGGGCCAGTCCGGGGTGCCGAGCAGGGAGAAGATGGCCCCGCGCAGAGCACCGCCGTGGCCCACACAGATCAGCGTGCCCTCGTCCATCGCCTTCTCGTGCTCGATGATCGCGGAGGCGCAGCGCTCGGCGGCCTCGCTACGGGTCTCCCCGTTGCCACCCAGCCGCACGTCGCGGCCCAGCCGCCAGGCCTCGAAGTCTTCCGGCCAGCCCTCGGTGATCTCGTCGCGGGTGCGGCCCTCCCACTCGCCGGCCGAGATCTCCCGGAGGCGGGGGTCGAGGTCGACCTCGACGTGCAGCTTCGTGGCCAGGGCACGGGCAGTCTGCGCGGCGCGCGACAGGTCGGACGAGACCATGCGCACCTGCGTGCCGACCAGCTGGTCGTACAGCGCGTCGGCCGTACGCCGGGCCTGGCCCACGCCCACGTCGTCCAGGGCGATGTCGGTCTGACCCTGGAAGCGCGCGGTGGCGTTCCAGGTGGTGCGGCCGTGACGGACCAGGATCACCCGGTCAGCGGTCACGCCTCGTCCTTCTGCGCGTCGTCCTCGTCGTCCAGGGCCCAGCTCTGGGAGATCGAACCGGACGAGGCCTCGTCGTTCGAGCGCTTGACCTCTTCGGGGAGCTCGATCACCGGGCAGTCCTTCCAGAGGCGCTCGAGGGAGTAGAACTCCCGCTCCTCCTCGTGCTGCACGTGCACGACCACGTCGCCGAAGTCGAGCAGCACCCAGCGGCCGTCGCGCTCGCCCTCCCGGCGGATCGGCTTGGCACCGACCTTCAGGAGCGCTTCCTCGACACCGTCGACGACACCCTTCACCTGGCGGTCGTTCGCCGCCGAGGCCACCAGGAAGGTGTCGGTGATCACCAGGTGGTCACTGACGTCGATGGCGACGATGTCGGTGGCGAGCTTCTCCGACGCCGCCAGGGCGGCGCGGGTCGCGAGGTCGATGGCACGGTCAGACGCTGTCACGCCCAAACCCTCTCATGAACGCGAGGGTTGTTTTCACGGCCGGTAGAGGCGGTGCTTGGCGATGTACTGCACAACGCCGTCCGGCACCAGGTACCAGACGGGTTGTCCGGCGGCGACGCGGTCGCGGCAGTCGGTGGACGAGATGGCCAGCGCGGGCACCTCGAGCAGACTGATGCGGTCGGCGGGCAGACCGGAGCCGTCGAGCCGGTGGCCGGGCCGGGTGACCCCGATGAAGTAGGCCAGCTGGAACAGTTCGTCCGGATTCTTCCAGGACAGGATCTGCGTCAGGGCGTCGGCGCCGGTGATGAAGTAGAGATCGGCGTCCGGGTACAGCGCGGCCAGGTCGCGCAGCGTGTCCGTGGTGTAGGTGGCGCCGCCGCGGTCGATGTCGACCCGGCTGACCGTGAAGCGCGGGTTCGAGGCGGTCGCGATCACCGTCATCAGATAGCGATGCTCCGCCGGGCTGACCTGGTGGTCCGCGACCTTCTGCCAGGGCTGGCCGGTGGGCACGAAGACCACCTCGTCCAGCCCGAACCGGCTGCCCACCTCGGACGCCGCGACCAGGTGACCGTGGTGGACCGGGTCGAAGGTGCCGCCCATCACGCCGATGCGCCGCCGCGGGGCGACGTCACCGGCCGGCTCACTCATGTGGGGTCAGTGCTTGCGCGCGACGTTCCGGAACGAGTACGTGAGCAGGAAGAGCGTGAAGAAGAGGGCACCGGCGATCAGCGGGTAGACCCACGCGTCCAGCGGCAGGTCGATGTGCTCCTCAGCGGCCTCAGTGGCAGCTGAGACGAACGCGGCGGGGACGGTCATCGTCGGAACCTCTCATCGAACGGGTGCTCCGGGTCGATCTCCCCGAGCCAGGGCCGAGTCTGCCATGCCGCCCCACGGGCGGCACGCACACCCCTCCGGTCCGGACAGCTCCTTCACAGCGGCCGGCCGACCGCGTCACCTGCTCGGGCCACTACGCTGACCGGGATGAAACCGGGAGCCGGCACCGACGCAGACCTCGTTCAGCCACCGGAGCTGAGCGTGGTCGTGCCGATGTTCGACGAGGAGGCCGTGATCGGCCTGTTCGTCGAGCGCCTGCGCCCGGTCCTCGACGACCTCGGCCAGGCCTACGAGGTGCTGGTGGTCGACGACGGCAGCCGCGACACCACCCCCGCACTGCTGGAGAAGGCCCGCCGCGACTGGGAGCAGCTACGGGTGGTGCGCCTGCGCGCCAACGCCGGGCACCAGGCCGCGCTGTCGGCCGGGCTGGTGCGGGCCCGGGGCGCCTGGATCGCCACCATCGACGCCGACCTGCAGGACCCGCCCGAGACCATCGCCGACATGCTCACCGCCGCCCGCGAGCAGAGCGCCGACGTCGTCTACGGCGTGCGCAACGACCGCACCACCGACTCGGCCTTCAAACGGCACACGGCCGGTGTCTACTACCGGATGATCCGGCGGCTGGTCGGCCAGCACGTGCCCGCCGACGCCGGTGACTTCCGGCTGATGTCACGCGCCATGGTGGACGCGGTGAACCGGCTGCCCGAGCAGAACCGGGTGCTGCGGCTGGTGGTCCCGGCCCTCGGCTTCCCCAGCGCCCAGGTCGAGTACCGGCGTGAGGAGCGGGCCGCCGGCACCACGAAATACCCGCTGTCGCGGATGATCCGGCTGACGGTGGACAGCCTCACCGGCTTCTCGATCGCTCCCCTGCGCCTGGCCACCTGGTTCGGCCTGGGCGGTGCGGCGGTCACCTTCCTGCTGCTGGCCTTCGCCCTGCTCGCCTTCGTCACCGATCACACGGTGCCCGGCTGGACCTCGACGTTCGTCGCGGTCGCGGCCGTCGGCGCGGTGCAGTTGCTGTGCCTGGGCCTGCTCGGCGAGTACGTGGGCCGGCTCTACACCCAGTTGCAGGGCCGGCCCACGTACCACATCGCCTACGACTCCGAAGACGACACCAACCGATAGAGGCTGCTACAGCGGGCGTTCGGCCCGCACCAGCAGCGTGACGCCGGGCAGCTGCTTAACCGGCAGGTAGCGCTCCAGCGTGATGACCGCCCGCAGCGCGTTGTTGAGCAGCGCCGGCGGGTCGTCCAGGTCGCTGCCGGTGCTGCTGCGGCGGCGCAGGCTCACCAGCGGACGCATCAGGACATTCCAGCTGGTCATCGGTTCCAGCTGGAAACCCGCGCCCTGCAACAGATCGGTGAGCGTGGGCCGGGTGTAACGGCGCACGTGGCCGACCGCGTCGTCGTGTGCCGACCACAGCTTCGGGTCGCACGGCACGGCCACCAGGAAACTGCCACCCGGCTTCAGGGCGTCGAAAACACCACTGGCGGCTGCCTTGTCGTCGTCCAGGTGCTCGAGCACATCGAACGCGACCACCAGGTCGAGACTGCCCGGGGCCAACGGTAGTGCGGTCGCGTCGCCGCGCAGCACCGGAATGCCCCGGGCCGCACACACTTCCGCACCGGTCGGACCGTATTCCAGGGCCGACGCCTGCCAGCCCAAAGACTGCAGCACGCGGGTGTTACCGCCACCCGCAGCGCCAACGTCCAGTGCCCGGCCCGGCTTCAGGTCGGCAACGGCCTTGGCTAGCAGGTGCCTGCGCTCGCGGTACCACCAGTGCCGTTCCTCGAGCTCGGTGAGCTTGCGGACCTCGGTCGCCTCCATGCGATCAATACTCCTCTAGGGACGTGTCTGGCCGTCACCGGTGACGATCCACTTGGTGGACGTCAGCTCGGCGAGACCCATCGGGCCGCGGGCATGGAGCTTCTGGGTGGAGATGCCGACCTCGGCGCCGAGCCCGAACTGGGCCCCGTCGGTGAACGCGGTGGACGCGTTCACCGCCACCACGGCCGAGTCGACCTCGGCCGTGAAGCGGTTGGCCGAGCGCAGGTCGGAGGTCAGGATCGCCTCGGTGTGGCCGCTGGAGTAGGTGCGGATGTGCGCGATCGCCTCGTCGAGGTTCTCCACCACCCGCACCGCGATCTCGGCGGCCAGGTACTCGGTGTACCAGTCGTCTTCGGTGGCGGCTTCGGCTGCGATGCCCTGCTGCCCGGCCGACTCCAGGGCTCGCGGGTCGGCGTGGATCTTCGCGCCGGCCGCGTCGAGAGCCTTCAGGGCCGCCGGCAGGAAGTCAGCGGCCACGTCGGCGTGCACGAGCAGGGTCTCCGCGGCATTGCAGACGCTGGTGCGCCGCATCTTGGAGTTCATCAGGACCTCGATGGCCATCGCCTGGTCGGCGGACGCATCGACGTAGACGTGGCAGTTACCGGTGCCGGTCTCGATCACCGGCACGGTGGAGTTCTCCACCACGGTGCGGATCAGCCCGGCGCCACCGCGCGGCACCAGCAGGTCGACCAGACCCCGGGCGCGCATCAGGTGCTGCACACCCTCACGGCCCCAGGGGTCGATCGTGGCCACGGCGCCGGCCGGCAGACCGACACTCTCCAGCGCCCCGCGGATCAGCCCGACCAGCACGGTGTTGGTGCTCTCGGCCGCCGAGCCACCCCGCAGCACGGCCGCGTTACCGCTCTTCAGCGCCAGGCTCGCGGCGTCGATCGTGACGTTGGGCCGGGCCTCGTAGACCATGCCGATGACGCCCATCGGCACCCGCACCTGCCGCAGCTGGAGCCCGTTCGGCAGCGTGGAACCGCGCACCACCTCACCGACCGGGTCGGGCAGGCGCACGATGTCGTGCACCGCCTGGGCGATCGCGGCGATGCGCGGGCCGTCGAGCCGCAGCCGGTCGGCCAGGTTCGGGGCCAGGCCGGTGCGCTCGCCACGCTCCAGGTCTTCGGTGTTCGCCGCGATGATGCGCTCGGTGTTCGCCACCAGTGCCTCGGCCAGGGCGGTCAGCGCCCCGTCCTTCTGCTGACGCGGTGCGGTAGCCAGGTCGCGCGCGGCCTCGCGGGCGCGGCCCGCGACCTCGCGGACGGCGTCGCGCACAGGGTCTGCGCCGGCGCCCGGGCCGTCGTCGGGCGACGTCGCGGCGGCGGGCTCGATGGTCGTGCTCACCAGGCCACTCTAATGGGCTCCGCACAGGCGCCCGACCGGATCCGGCCAACATCGGGCCCACCCAGTCCACGGACGGACCGCACCGGTGACCGACAGAACCGGTGCGGTGACACGTCCTCAAGCACTGCCTGGCCCGCCCCGAACCTTCGTGATCATGGAGAGAGGGGCGGGTCAGTCGTCGAAGGGGACGATCTCGCCGAGTGCGTAGACGCGGGGATGGGTGTCGTGGTCCCACTGCTGCTGGGCGGTGATCAGGTCGACGACCTCCAGGCCGCTCACCCGCCAGCCGGGCAGCTCGGTGAAGACCTCGTCGCCGCCCCACAGGGACAGCGCCTGACGCGTGGCCTCGGCGGCGTCACCGCACTCGTCCCAATAGCGCACCTGGGCGTGGTTGCGGTCGTAGCGGATGCTGACGACGAAGGCCCGCTCCACGCTCAGCCGTTCCAGCGCGTCACGAACCTCGTCCTGAGCGAGGGCGCCGCCGCCGACCGTGACCGTGACGAACCACAGGTCGCGGGCACTTTCGGCGTCCTCGGCGCGGGCGATGTACGGCTGCTGCTCGAGAGCGGCCCGCCGCACGCACGACGTGGAGGGGACGTCGCGACGTGATCCGATTGACACCCCTCTAGTTGAGCAGATGCCGACCCGAACGTCTTGGGAATCGGCCACGAACCGCGGAATTCGTAGGATCAGCACACCTGCGCGGCCTGATTGGGTGGTGTGCGCGAATAGCCGCGGGGCAGATGATCTGCCCTTTATCAGCTGCGCGGATAACGGTCAGCGACGACCGAGCAGCACGATGTCGTCACGATGCACGATCTCCCGGGCATAGTCGGGCCCCATCTCGGCGGCCAGGTCCCGGGTCGACCGCCCGAGCAGGGCCGGTAGCTCAGCGGAGTCGAAATTGACCAGGCCCCGAGCCACGGCGGTGCCGTGCGGGTTCACCAGATCGACCGCGTCACCCGCGGTGAAGCGGCCGTCGATCTTCACCACCCCGGCCGGCAACAGCGACATCCGGCGCTGCACCACGGCCGCCACGGCGCCGTCGTCGAGCATCAGGCGGCCCGTGGGCTTGGCTGCGTGCCGCAGCCAGAGCAGCCGGCTCGCGGTCCGGCCGCCGCGCGCCTCGAACCAGGTGCCGACGTCCTTGCCCGCCAGAGCCTCCCCCGCGTTCGCCGCGGAGGTGAGCAGGGTGGAGATGCCCGCCGCGCTGGCGATGCGGGCGGCGTCCACCTTCGTCACCATGCCACCGGTGCCGACGCTGCTGCCGACGCTGCCGATCTCGACGTCTTCCAGGTCGGCCGGTCCGCCGACGTACTCGATGCGCCGGGCCCCCGGTCGGCTCGGCGGGCCGTCGTAGAGCGCGTCGACGTCGGAGAGCAGCAGCAGGGCGTCGGCCCGCACCAGGTGGGCGACCAGGGCGGCGAGCCGGTCGTTGTCACCGAACCGGATCTCGTCGGTCGCCACCGTGTCGTTCTCGTTGACCACGGGCACCACACCCAGGCCGAGCAGACGGGAGAGGGTGCGGCGGGCGTTCGCGTAGTGCGTGCGCCGGATCACGTCCTCGGCCGTCAGCAGCACCTGGCCGACGGTCAGGTCACGGCGCGCGAAGGCGGCGGTGTACTGCGCCATCAGCAGACCCTGGCCCACGCTCGCGGCGGCCTGCTGGGTGGCCAGGTCTTTCGGCCGCTTCGCCAGGGTGAGGGGTGCCAGCCCGGCGGCGATGGCGCCGGAGGAGACCAGCACGATCTCCTGCCCGGACAGCCGGTGCCGGGCCAGCACATCCACCAGCTGCTCGATGCGCCCGGTGTCGATACCGCCGTCCACCGAGGTCAGCGACGACGACCCGATCTTGACCACGATGCGCCCGGCCGCGGTGATCCGCTGCCGGCGCTCTTCCAGACCGTCCACGAACTCAGTCCTACTACCTCGGTCAAACCAGTTTTTTTAGTCCGTGATCATGCAAACCTTCCCCGGCTGCGGGGAAGGTTTGCATGATCAGGAGAATGACTAGGCGTCTTTTTCCGACGTGTCCTCGAGCTGGGCCGGGTCGACCCAGTGACCCGCACGACGTTCCTGCGCGAGTTCCTCGCGCGCGTCCTGCTTTGCCGTACGCGCCATCTCGTACTCCTCGCGCTTGATCGACCGGGTGGGCCGATCGGTGCCCGAGAGGCGGATGTCGGTACCGCGCGGCGAGGCCGCGCTGGCGGCCGCGATCATCGTCGGTTCCCAGTCGAAGATCACGCCGTCGTCGCCACCGATGACCACCGTGGCGCCGGCGACCGCACCGGCCGAGGCCAGAGCGTCTTCCACACCGAGACGGGCGAGCCGGTCGGCCAGGTAGCCGACGGCCTCGTCGTTGGCGAAGTCGGTCTGGCGCACCCAGCGCTCCGGCTTGGAACCGCGCACCCGGAAGAACGGGCCGTCGGCGCTGTTCTCGCGGGTGACGTCGAAGGCGTCCTTCTCGGCGACCGGGACCGGGCGGATGACGACGCGGGGCGCCTCCACCGGGCCGGCGTCGGCGCGGGCCTGGGCCACCAGGTCGGCCATCGCGAAGGTGAGCTGCCGCAGACCCTCGTGCGCGATCGTCGAGACGATGAACACCTTCAGGCCGCGGGCCTCGAGGTCGGGCTTGACCATCTCGGCCAGCTCCCGGGCCTCGGGCACGTCGACCTTGTTCAGTACCACCAGGCGCGGGCGCTCCTTGAGCGGCAGCGTGCCCGGCTCGACCGGGTAGGCGTCCAGCTCGGCCTCGATCACGTCGAGGTCGGTGAGCGGGTCGCGGCCGGGCTCCAGGGTGGCGCAGTCCAGCACCTGCACCAGGGCGGCGCAGCGCTCGACGTGGCGCAGGAACTCCAGGCCCAGGCCCTTGCCCTCGCTGGCGCCGGGAATCAGGCCCGGCACGTCGGCGACGGTGTAGCGCACGTCACCGGCCTCGATCACGCCCAGGTTCGGTACCAGGGTGGTGAACGGGTAGTCCGCGATCTTCGGCCGGGCCGCGGAGATGGCCGCGATCAGGCTGGACTTGCCCGCGCTGGGGAAACCGATGAGGCCGACGTCGGCCACGGTCTTCAGCTCGAGCACGACGTCGCCGCCGCCACCGGGCTCACCCAGCAGGGCGAAGCCGGGGGCCTTGCGCCGGGCCGAGGCCAGCGAGGCGTTGCCCAGGCCTCCGCGGCCGCCCTCGGCGACCACGAAGGTGGCGCCGTTGCCGACCAGGTCGGCGATCACCCGGCCGTCGGCGTCCTTGACCATGGTGCCGTCGGGGACGCCCAGCACCATGTCGTTGCCGTTGGCCCCGTTGCGATGGTCTCCCTCGCCCGGCTTGCCGTTGGTCGCCTTCCGGTGCGGTGACCGGTGGTAGTCGAGCAACGTGGTGGTCTGCGGATCGACGACGAGGGTGACGTCGCCGCCCTTACCCCCGTTGCCGCCGTCGGGCCCACCCAGGGGCTTGAACTTCTCGCGGTGCACGGATGCGCACCCGTGCCCGCCATTACCCGCCGCAACGTGCAGCGTGACCCTGTCGACGAAGGTCACCATGCCGGCCTCTGCTCTCTTCGGTGGTACCCCGCCCGTAGTGAATGTGGTCAGTTCGGGGTACCAGCGCGAACTGACTGCTCGCTGAGAGCTCAAGTGACGGACACCGGTCTGGCCCGGGGACGTCATCGGCCCTGCGCGATTCCTGATCCGTGCAACGTTGTCGTATTACCCACCGGTCAGGTGGGTTCAGGACATCTCCCGGGCAGCGTGTGGAGCTGTTGAGGACGACATGCTGAACTGCTTTTCCGCCGGAAGAACAGCGAAGGGCGAGCCGGGAGACCCCGGCCCGCCCTTCGCGAAAAGCTCGTGTGTGCCGCAGCCTTACTCGGCGCCGACGATGCTGACGATCCGACGACCGCGACGCTGGCCGAACTCGACCGCGCCCGGGGTCAGGGCGAACAGGGTGTCGTCCTTGCCCCGGCCGACGTTCTCACCCGGGTGGAAGTGGGTGCCGCGCTGGCGCACGATGATCTCACCGGCGTTGACCTGCTGGCCACCGAACCGCTTGACCCCGAGACGCTGGGCGTTCGAGTCGCGGCCGTTCCGGGAGGAGCTTGCGCCCTTCTTGTGTGCCATGTCTGTCTGCCTGCCTTCTGCTCAGCCGTTGACTACTTGGTGATACCGGTGATCTTGATGGTCGTCAGCGGCTGGCGGTGGCCCTGGCGCTTCTTGTACCCGGTCTTGTTCTTGTACTTCTGGATGATGATCTTCGGGCCCTTGGTGGCCTCGACGATCTCAGCGGCGATGCTGACCTTGGCCAGGGCGTCGGCGGCGCTGGTCACGTCGGTGCCGTCAACCAGCAGCAGGGGAACCAGGTCCACCGCGTCGCCGGGCGCACCAGCGACCTTGTCAACGATGAGGACGTCGCCAACGGCAACCTTCTCCTGGCGGCCACCAGCGCGGACGATCGCGTACACGTGAAATCACTCTCCGGTCGGTTCAAGGGGGTGCGAGTCTCTCCCCGACACCCTGGAGGGTGAGGGCTCAACGCAGGCATATCGATGCCACGCGGCGCACCGCAGTAAAGACTACGGATAGCGAGGCCCAGGAGCAAACCCGCTCCTCGGTAGACCTGATCGCGCACCGTACTGCGGCCCCATCATGTCAGGTCGACGGGGGTTTCTGCCGACCTCTCCCGGAGACGGGGCGAGGGGGACGGGAATGAGTGAGCGCCGACAGGGCCTGATCGAGCAATGGGGAGCCCGGGTGGGAGCCTGGGAAGCTCCCGAGGCGAACCCCGCCGCGATCGGGATGATGCTGGCCGCGGGTACCGCGATGGTCATCGACGGGGCGATCACGCCGTACACCGGGGCAGCCCGGCTCTGGAATCTCCTCTTCCCGATCTTCCTCCTGGCTTTTCCTCTGGTACTGATCCGCTACGGCCATCGCCTGCCGGTCGTCACCTTCTTCCTTCTGTCCCTGACCTGTGGGGCTCTCCTGACCGGAATGGCCCTGGCCAAACGCGATGCCGGTGCCGCCACGCTCCTGACCTCCACCCTGCCGGTGATCTACGGTGGCGCGGTCCTGAGACCGGCCGGCTCCTATCTGTCCCTGCTGTACGCCGTGGGCAGTGACGCGGCCCTGCTCTTCGCCCTGACCCCGGCCGCCGGTGCGGTCCGGATTCTCAGCTACCTGACGATCACTCAGGTCATCTGTTCCGCCGTCCTCACCCGCAACGGCACCGCCCGCCGGCGCATGGCCGCCCGCCTGGCCGCCCTGGCCGGCGTGGACCCACTGACGGGTCTGGTCACCCGGCGAGTACTGGACGAGGCCGCGCAGGGAGCCATCTCCGCCGGGCAGCACGCGGTGGGCACCGCGCTGCTGCTCATCGACGTGGACCGGTTCAAGAGCATCAACGACACCCACGGCCACCCGGTGGGCGATGCGGCCCTGCAGCATCTGGCCGCCGTGATCGCGGCGAACACCCGCCCGGACTCGGTGATCGGCCGGCTCGGGGGCGACGAGCTGGCCGTGCTGCTGCCCGGCTGCGACCACGACGTGGCGGTGCGCCGGGCCGAGCAACTGGTGAGCGCCGTGCGTGACTCCCCGCTGGAGCTGAGCGACGGAACGATGCTGCCCATCAGCGTCAGCATCGGTGTCGCGCACGCCCCGACCGAGGCCGGTGACCTGCCACAGCTGTACGCCTCGGCCGACGAGGCGCTGTACGAGGCGAAGAGGGGTGGACGCGACCAGGTCGGCGTGCGTGCCTGAAGCGGTACACCTGTCGGACAGAGCCTAGGCTGACGACCGTGGCCGCCTCGAATTCCTGGATCAACCAGCACATACCGGATCAGCACGGCCGGGTCGTGGTGGTGACCGGCGGGAACGGCGGCATCGGGGCGATCGCCGCCGGGGCCCTGGCCGCACGGGGCGCGAGCGTGGTGCTGGCCTGCCGGGACGTGGCCCGGGGCGAGAGCGCGGCCGGGACGATGACCGGTGACGTGCGGGTGCTGCCCCTCGACCTGGCCGACCTGGACTCGGTGCGGGCGTTTCCCGAGCGGGTGGGCCGCCTCGATGTGCTTGTCAACAACGCCGGCGTGATGGCCGTGCCGCAGGGCACCACGAAAGACGGGTTCGAGCTGCACCTGGGCACGAACTTCCTCGGGCCCTTCGCTCTCACCGGCCTGCTGCTGCCGCAGATCACGCAGCGGGTGGTGACGCTCTCCAGCGTGATGCACCGGCGAGGCCGCATCGATCTGGACGACCTGAACTGGGAACAGCGCCGGTACGCCCGCTGGGGCGCCTACGCGCAGTCCAAGCTGGCCGACCTGATGTTCGCCCGCGAGCTGCAGCGCCGGCTGGCCGCGCAGGGATCGGACGTGCTGTCGGTCGCGGCCCATCCGGGCATCGCGAAGACCGGGCTCACCACGCACACCGGCTCCCGCGTGCAGGGCGCCGTGCTGTCGCTGAGTTCCCGGGTGGCCGGGCACTCCGCCGAGATGGGCGCCCTGGCCCTGCTCCTCGCGGCGGCCGGCCCGGACGTCTCCCCCGGCGGCTACTACGGCCCGACCGGACCGGGTGAGGTGCGTGGCTACCCCGGGCCGGCGGCATCGAGCACCGCCTCCCACGACGAGAAGATCTCGGCGAGACTGTGGGAGAGAGCCGAGGAACTGACCGGAGTGAGGTACCCGTGAACAGCACCGCCACGTCCCTGTCGATCTTCCTGGCCGCGGCCGGCGCCAGCCATTTCGCCCGGCCGAAGTTCTTCGAGCAGGTCGTGCCGCCACAGTTGCCCGGTGGTCGCGCGGCCTGGATCGCGGGCTCCGGCGCGGCCGAGCTCGCGGTGGCCGCGGCGATCGCCGTGCCCCGCACCCGGCAGGCCGGATGTCTCGCCGCCGCAGCGCTCTTCGTGGGTGTCTTCCCGGGCAACGTCTACATGGCCGCCCGGGCCCTGCGCTCCCCGCGGGCCAGTTCCGCGAAGAAGGCCGCGACCGTGGCCCGGCTCCCGTTGCAGGCGCCCCTGGTGCTCTGGGCCCTGCGGGCCTCACGCCAGCGTTAGGGCGATCTCCGACGAGGAGCCCGGTACCAGCCGCAGCGGTACCTCCCAGCGCTGCCGGTGCAGGTGACACACCGCGCCCGGCCCTTGCTCGACGTCGCAGGACGCCGCCCGGGCCTCGACGAGCAGCCAGCCGTTGACCCGCCCGCCGGACAGGTCACCCCCGAAGGTCAGATCACGGGTGAGGTCGGTTGCCGCACCGGCACCTTCGGTCAGCAGCGCGGGCGGGTAGGGGGTGACGCGCAGCCAGGCCTGGTCGCCCTCGCGCAGATCCACCTCCTCCCCCGGCGGAGGGTCGAAGGCCACTGCCAGACGAACCTTTCCGGGGCTCACGTCGGTGACGGGAACCCGGGTGGGCGATGGGAGGTGTTCCTCGTCCATCATTGTCAAGAAGCGCAACCGATGGTGCCCCGCATCGGCAACCACCAATTGCTGATGGACGACCGCCAGCCCCGAGGGCTCTCCCAGATCCGTCTGCAGGGTGGTCACCTGGTCGGTGTGCGGGTCGTAGCGCCGCACCGATCCGTTGTAGGTGTCGGCGATCGCCACCGCCCCGCCGGGCAGCACCTGCACGCCGAGAGGATGCTGCAGGCGGGCGTCCCAGCCGTCGCCGTCCTGCCGTCCGAACTCGAAAAGCCCTTGTCCCACGGCCGTTCTGACCTGCAGACCGACCTCGGTGAGGTAGAGCAGACGCAGCGCCGAGCTCTCCGCATCGGCGATCCACAGTCCACCGGCCCCCACGCAGAGCCCCGAGGGCTGGGCGAACCAGGCCGTCGCGGCCGGTCCGTCCACCAGCCCTTCCTTGCCGGTCCCGGCGAGAACCCCGGTGGATCCGTCGAACGGGTTCACCGCCCAGAGCTGGTGCCGCCCGGTGACCGCCACGACGATCCGGCCGTCGAACCAGGCGACGTCGCCGGGCGTCGAAATGCCGGTGGCCACCGTGGTGGTCGAGAGATCGTCGAGGCGCAGGCCCCGGATCGCGTCGTTGCCGCTGTCGGCGATCACGACGTCGTAGCCGACCCGCCCGGCCACCTCGGGCGGCAGGAGAGCCAGGCCGAGAGGGTCGGCGAAACGGGCCTTTCCGGATGGTCCGTCGACCAGACCCCGGTCACCGGAGCCCACCCGCGCGGCACCGACCACGAGACTCTGGTGGCCGGTGTCGGAGACCAGGACGCGGTTGTCGGGCAGGGCGAGAAGGCCACCGGGGAAGCGCAGATCGGTCGGGCTTTCGCTGTGAACCACCGTCCCCTGGAGACTTTCGGTGACCACGACGTCCGTACGCCGTTCCTCGACCAGCCCGGCCAGCTCCGCGACGTGCCCCTCCCCCGCCACCTGGGCCACCACGTAGCCCTGCGGGTCGATGAGAACCAGGGTGGGCCAGGCCTTCACGGCGTAGGCGTCCCAGGTGATCAGATCCGCGTCGTCGAGCACCGGATGCCGCACCCGGTAGCGCTCCACTGCCCGTTCGACCGCCGAAGGGGTTGCCTCATAGGGGAACTTGGGCGAATGAACGCCGATCACGGTGAGCCGGCCCTCCAGGGGCCGCAGTTCTTCCAGCACGTGCACGCAGTTCACGCAGGCGCCGGTCCAGAAATCGAGCAGCACGTACTGGCCCCGGAGTTCCTCCAGGGTGAGCGCGGGCGAGTTCAGCCAGCCCCGACCACGAAGACGGGGCGCCCGGATTCGCATCCCGACGCCCCGTCCTCGGGAAAGAATCAGTGGTGGTGGTTGTTACGGCCCTTACGGCCGCCACCGCCGCCGCCACTGTTGCCGTTCTCCTGCTGCTTCTTCTCGACCGGCTCGTCGTGCATGATCAGCCCGCGCCCGCCGCAGTGCTCACAGGTCTCGCTGAACACCTCGAGCAGGCCCTGACCCACGCGCTTACGGGTCATCTGCACCAGGCCGAGCGAGGTGACCTCGGCGACCTGGTGACGCGTACGGTCGCGGCCCAGGCACTCCATCAGGCGGCGCAGCACCAGGTCACGGTTGCTCTCGAGCACCATGTCGATGAAGTCGACCACGATGATGCCGCCGATGTCACGCAGCCTCAGCTGGTGCACGACCTCCTCGGCCGCCTCGAGGTTGTTCTTGGTGACCGTCTCCTCGAGGTTTCCGCCGGCACCGGTGAACTTGCCGGTGTTGACGTCGACGACGGTCATCGCCTCGGTGCGGTCGATCACCAGCGAACCGCCGGAGGGCAGCCAGACCTTGCGGTCGAGGCCTTTCGCGAGCTGCTCGTCGATGCGGAACTTGGCGAAGACGTCCTTGTCCTCGGTCCAGTGCTCGAGGCGCTGGGCCAGGTCGGGAGCCACGTGCGAGATGTACCCCTGGAGCGTGCCCCAGGCCTCGTCGCCGGAGATGATCAGGCGGTTGAAGTCCTCGTTGAAGACGTCGCGCACGACCTTGATCGCCAGGTCCGGCTCGCCGTAGAGCATGGCCGGGGCGCTGGCCGTGGAGACCTTCTCGGAGATGTCCTCCCACTGCGCCTGCAGCCGGATGACGTCGCGCTCGAGCTCGTCGTCGCTGGCGCCCTCGGCGGCCGTGCGCACGATCACACCGGCGTTGTCCGGCACCACCTCGCGCAGGATCTTCTTCAGGCGGGTGCGCTCGGTGTCGGGCAGCTTGCGGCTGATGCCGGTCATCGAACCGTCCGGCACGTACACCAGGTAACGGCCGGGCATCGAGATCTGGCTGGTCAGGCGGGCGCCCTTGTGGCCGATCGGGTCTTTCGTGACCTGCACGAGCACGGCGTCGCCGGCCTTCAGCGCGTGCTCGATGCGGCGCGGCTGTCCTTCCATGCCGGCGGCGTCCCAGTTCACCTCACCGGCGTAGAGCACGGCGTTACGGCCCTTGCCGATGTCGACGAACGCGGCCTCCATGCTCGGGAGCACATTCTGCACCCGGCCGAGGTAGACGTTGCCGACCGTGGAGGTCTGGGTCTTGCGGGCCACGTAGTGCTCGACCAGCACGCCGTCTTCCAGCACGCCGATCTGGGTGCGGCCGTCGCGCTCGCGCACGACCATGGTGCGCTCGACGCTCTCGCGCCGGGCCAGGAACTCGGCCTCGGTCAGGATCTGACGGCGGCGACCGGCTTCACGGCCCTCGCGGCGGCGCTGCTTCTTCGCCTCCAGGCGGGTCGAGCCCCGCACCGAGGTGACGTCGTCACTGCTGGTGCCCCCGCTGCTGCGGCGGCTCTCACGGACCCGGGTGGTGACGGTCGTGCCCTCGTCGACGGTGACCTCACCGTCGCTGCCACCAGCGCCACGACGGCGGCGACGACGACGACGGCGGCTGCCCGTCGTCTCACCGGACTCCTCGCCGTCCTCGTCCTCGGCCGCCTCCTCGTCGGGGGCCTCGGCGTCTTCGGTGACCGGCTCGTCCTGAGCGGTCGAGGGGATCTGAGCGGTCTGGGCCGCAGCGGCTGCGGGCTGCTCGGACGGCTCCGGGGAGTCGCCCCGGCTGCGGCCCCGGCGGCCACGTCCACCGCGGCGGCGACGACGGCGGGGGGCGGTGGCCTCTTCCTGGTCGTCGCCCTCCTCGTCGCTGTCCTCGTCGGCCTCGGTGTCATCGGCCTCGTCGGCCGCATCGTCCTCGGCCTCCTCGGCGGTCAGGTCGTCGTTCTCGTCGGCGTCCGCGACCGCGTCGTCGAGCAGGCCGATGGCCTCCTCGACGGCTTCCTGAAGGTTCGACCCGGCGACGATCTGCTCGTCCTCGGCGGGCTCGTCCTGGGGGGCGGGCTCCTCGACGCTCTTCGGCGGACCGGCCGGGCGGGAGGCCGCCCGGCGCGGACGCGAGGTGACCGGTTCCGGTGCCTGGAAGATCGGCATGATCGCCGGGCGGGAGGTGGCGGGCGGAGCTTCCGCGGAAGCGGCCTCGGCGACGGCCTGCTCGTCCCGGGCCGCCTGCGCGGCCTCTTCGGCAGCGGCGTCGGCGGCGCGCTCGGCGGCCGAGCGCACCCGGGTACGCGGCCGGGTCCGGGTCACGGTGAAGGACGCCGGCTCGGGGGCCGAGGCCTGGGCGCTCTCGGTCTGCCCGGCTTCCAGGGCCGGCGGGGCCTCAAGGCTCTCGGCCTCAGCAGAGGACGACGTGGTCACCGGGGTCTCGGCGGTCACGTTCTCCTCGACCTCAAGGGTCTCGGGGGCCGCGGTACTGGTCACCGGGGCGGATGCCTTGCGGGTGCTGCGGCGTCGGGTCGTCTTCTTGACCGGGGCGGCCGGCTCGGCGAACAGCGCGTCGGGGGCGGCGGGGGCCACCTCGGTACCGGCGACGCTCGCGATCGCGGCGGCGGTCTCCGCCTCGGCGGCCGGGGTGGTGCCGTCGGGTGTGGTGCCGGTCGTCGTGGTGCCGGTCGTCGCGGTGCCGGTGGTTGTCGGGTCGGTCGTCGCGGTACCGGTGGTTGTCGGGTCGGTCGTGTCCACCGCGGGGTCGGCGGCGGCCACCCGCTTGGAGGCGGCACGCTTACGGGGGGCGCGGACCCGCTTCACCGGGGCCGGAGTCTCGTTCGCGGCGTCGGTGCCGGTCTCAGTGCCGGTCCCAGTCTCAGTGCCGGTGCCGGTCTCAGTGCCGGTCCCGGTCTCACCGTTGATCTCGGCGCCGGTCTCGTCCGTAGTCCGGGAGGCGGCCTTCTTCGTCGCGCGCACCCGGGTGCGGCGGGCGCGAGGCGCGGCGGACGGAGCCTGCGGGTCGGGGGGCGTGCCGGCGTCGGAAGTTGCGCCGGTTTCAGAGGTCGTGCCCGTGCCAGAGGTCGTGCCCGTGCCAGAGGTCGTGCCGGTGCCAGCCCCCGGGGCGGCAGCGTCGGGCCCGGCGACCGCATCGCCACTGGCCACGGTGACCGGCTGGACCGAAGTCGTGGTCTGCGTCTCGGTCCGGGCCTGAGTCCCGGTCCGGGCCGAGGTCTCGGTCTTCTTCTCGTTCTCGTCGTTCGCGGAGCTGGAGCGGTCGGCCGCGGTGGGGTCGCCGACCGGCGCGGTGCTCGCGCCGGAGTCGGGAACCGGGGCCTGCTCTGCCGTGCTGCCGGCCGACGTGGTGCCGGCCTGCGCTGCGGTGTCCGCAACGGCGACACGCGGAGCGGACGATGTCAGTCCTGAGACCGTCTCACCGCCGCGTTCTTCGCCGTCCGTCGCCGCGGGTGTTTCTTCGTTGCTCGCCACGGGCGTTCTCCCGTCGCCCCGGGCGCCGATCACACCGACTCGGCGCCGCTCGGGGCACTCGTGTAGGTCGCCGCGCCAAATTGGTCGCGGCGGAAGTCAAGGCCTTACGCCGTACCGATGCGCGCTGAGCCGGTCAGGGCTGGGGCGCGGCACCTGTCAGGCGCCGCCGCCGTCCCGATCGGGGACCAGTGGGTCGGTCACCGATCCGTCTGCCTCGTCGAGCAGCCCCTGCGCCAGACGCGTCACTCGGGGAGGTGACGGAGGCGCGAAGTCGGCTACCGCGCGGAAAGCGGAAAGGACGTCGTCGGGTCGAACAGCCGGTGTGTTGTGCCGCACGACCAAGCTTAGTATCGCACAACCGTTACCGGGTCTTGATGTGACACTAGGCTCCACTTCGATCCGGAGAACAGCCTCACGGGCGTCAAAAGTCCGCAGACCGTTCTTCGTCATGCGCTGAACCTCGACCCGTTCGGCCGCCAGGAAGCGTTCGACCACGCTCCGGACCCGGGCATCATTCGCCTGCGCAGCCTCTTCCCCGGGCGTGTCGGTGAACAGCTCGATCTGCCAGACCGAGGCCTGCAACCGGTCGGCCAGCACCCCTGGAGCCGTCACCTCGACCACGTCGACGATGTCCAGCCCGTCGGGCAGTGCGGAGTCCAGCGCGGTGCGCAGCGCCTCCGGGTCACAGCGCGCGGCCAGGGCGATCTCGATGTACTCGGCCTCGCTGGCCGTGCCGGTGGGCGCGGCGTTGGCGTAGGAGATGCGCGGGTGCGGGTGGAAACCGGCCGAGTAGGCCATCGGGATCGAGGCCCGGCGCACAGCCCGCTCCAGCGCCCGCTGGAAATCGCGGTGGCTGGAGAAGCGCAGGCGGCCGCGCTTGGCGTACTGGAGCCGGAGCTTCTGCACAACCGGGGGCGGGGGCGGGCCCTCGGGCTGACGCGCCATCAGGCGACCGGCCCGGCGGCGGCGACCTGACCGGCCGCCGGCGCGGCGGTCGGCCCGGTGATCGGCGTGTGGGTGTGCGTGTGGGTCTGGATGCCGGCCGGCCCCTGACCCGGCACCACGGCGAGCGGGAGCAGCGAGCGCCCGGTCGGCCCGATCTGGATCTCGGTGTTCATCTGCGGGCAGACGCCGCAGTCGAAGCACGGGGTCCAGCGGCAGTCCTCGACCTCGTCCTCGGACAGCGAGTCCTGCCAGTCCTCCCAGAGCCATTCCTTGTCCAGGCCGGACTCGAGGTGGTCCCAGGGCAGGACCTCCTCCTCCGTGCGCTCCCGGGTGGTGTACCAGTTCACGTCCACCACACTGTCGGCCAGGACCTGGTCGGCGCAGGCCATCCAGCGGTCGTAGGAGAAGTGCTCGCTCCAGCCGTCGAAGCGGCCGCCGTCTTCCCAGACCGCGCGGATGACCTGACCGACCCGGCGGTCGCCGCGGGACAGCAGTCCCTCGACCTGGCCGGGCTTGCCGTCGTGGTAGCGGAATCCGATGGCCTTGCCGTAGCGCTTGTCCGAGCGGATGGCGTCGCGGAGCTTGGCCAGCCGGGCGTCGACGACCTCGGGAGCGGTCTGGCCGACCCACTGGAACGGCGTGTGCGGCTTGGGCACGAAGCCGCCGATGCTGACGGTGCAGCGGATGTCCTTGGTGCCGGACACCTCGCGGCCGGTCTGGATCACGCGCTTGGCCAGCTCGGCGATCTGCAGCACGTCTTCGTCGGTCTCGGTGGGCAGACCGCACATGAAGTACAGCTTCACCTGGCGCCAGCCCGCCCCGTAGGCGGCGGCGACCGTGCGCACCAGGTCGTCTTCGGTGACCATCTTGTTGATCACCTTGCGGATGCGCTCGCTGCCGCCCTCGGGGGCGAAGGTCAGGCCGGAGCGGCGACCACCCCGGGAGAGCTCCTGGGCGAGGTCGATGTTGAACGCGTCGACCCGGGTGCTCGGCAGCGACAGGCCGGTGTTGGTGCCCTCGTAGCGGTCGGCCAGCTGCTTGGTCACCTCGGCGATCTCGGAGTGGTCGGCCGAGCTCAGGCTGAGCAGGCCCACCTCCTCGAAACCGGTGGCCTTCAGGCCCGCGTCGACCATGGAGCCGATGCCCTCGATCGTGCGCTCGCGCACCGGGCGGGTGATCATCCCGGCCTGGCAGAACCGGCAGCCCCGGGTGCAGCCGCGGAAGATCTCCACGCTCATCCGCTCGTGCACACTCTCGGCCACGGGGACCAGCGGCTTCTTCGGGTAGGGCCACTCGTCGAGGTCCATGACGGTGTGCTTGCTGACCCGCCGCGGCACGCCGTCGCGGTTCGGCACGACCCGCTGGATGCGGCCGTCGGGCAGGTAGTCGACGTCGTAGAGGGAGGGCACGTAGACGCCACCGGTGCCGGAGAGGCGGAACAGCACCTCTTCGCGGCCGCCCGGGCAGCCTTCCTGCTTCCACTCCCGGATGACGTCGGTGATGATCCCGACGGCCTGCTCACCGTCACCGAGGACGGCGGCATCGATGAAGTCGGCGATCGGCTCGGGATTGAACGCCGCGTGGCCGCCGGCCAGAACGATCGGGTGGTCGATCGTGCGCTCGGCGGCGCTCAGCGGGATCCCGGCCAGGTCGAGCGCCGTGAGCATGTTGGTGTATCCGAGCTCGGTGGAGAACGACAGGCCGAGCACGTCGAACTCGCCGACCGGGCGGTGCGCGTCGACCGTGAACTGGGGCACCTGGTGCTCGCGCATCAGCTTCTCCAGGTCGGGCCACACCGCGTAGGTGCGCTCGGCCAGGGCGTCGGAGCGCTCGTTCAGGACTTCGTAGAGGATCATCGTGCCCTGGTTGGGCAGCCCGACCTCGTACGCGTCCGGATACATGAGTGCCCAGCGCACCGTCGACGGGCCGGCGAAGTCCCACTCCTTGATCGTGGAGTTGAGCTCGCCGCCCACGTACTGGATGGGCTTGGAGACGAAGGGCAGCAGAGATTCGAGCCGGTCGAAGACCGACTCCACTGCGCTGGTGTCCGTACGCATCCGGCCAGTTTAGGCGGGACCAAGGACTCTGGACGACGCGGCGGCCCCCGCGGCCGGGCGCGACGCGATCGCCTGCCGCAAGCGCCGGGCCTGAACCACCGTCGCGGACGAGCCCTTCCGGTCCGCCGTCGCGGCCAGCCCGGGAATCTCCGAGCCGTCCGAGAACTGGGTGGCCAGGCCCGTGGCCAGGGCCAGAAGATCGGGCAGCCCGGCCGGCTTCCCGTTCAGCACGTACGGCAACATCGCCGCGACCACCTCCCAGACCTCGGCCCGGGCCCCCGCCCGGGCCGCCTCCGCCAGTTCCGGATAGACCCGCCGCCCCAGGAACGCCCGCTCGTAGACCTGCCGCCCGATCTGCTCGCCGTCGGCGATCAGGGCACCCAACTGCTCACCGAGCGCCCCCGGATTCAGACACCCCGCCGCGGACAACTGCAGAATCGCGTCCACCCCCGCTGCCCGCGCCGCCGGGGCGTCGGACTCCAGGTGATAGGCGATCAGCAGACCGGTGGCGACTCCTGGTCGTTCGGCCACACCCCGGACGGTGCGGGGCCGGTCGGCACCGGCGCCATCGGGCCCGACGTCGTCGGCTCCGGACCGGTCGGCACCGGGTTGGCTGCTCTCTACTCGGCCGATTCCTCCCCGGTCGATCTCTGCCCGGTCAATCTCTGCCCGGTCAATCTCTGCCCGGTCCCCTACCGCCTGGTCACTGCTCGCCTGGCCGGCCTCTGCTCGGCCTGTCCCCACCTGACTGGTTTCTGATCGGTCTGTCGACACCTGACTAGTTCTTGATCGGTCTGACCCTGCCGGGCCGGCCCTCACCGGAACCGGTCGCCCTCCGGGGACGCGGGACACCGGAGCCAGGAGCGCTTCCGTGGCTCCGCCGTTGCGCACCGTGCTGATCTCGGTCAGCGCCCAGGCCGAGATCACCTCGCGATGGTCCGGGAGCACATTCACCGGAGGCATCGCGCCGTTGAAGTTCTGGGTTCCCGGGGGCCGATCGCCCCTCAGGCCGAAAAGAGCCTCGTGCAGTCCGGACACCGGCGCCCCGGGCAGGTGCAGGTCGACCGAGCGCAGTCCCCCGGGTCGTCCCTCGTCCGCCCGGTAAGAGCCCTCCGCCGGAGGCAGGCTGCCCCGCACGATCGATCCGGGTGTGACCAGGCCACCCGTCTCCACCACCGCGACGAACCGGCGTCCAGCCGACGATGTCAGTGTCGTTCCGGCCGTCAGCTCAGGATCGATCTGTCGGGGCAGGCGCAGAAGAGCCTGCTCGAGATCGAGCGGCCAGGGCTGCCGGCCCTCCTCCTCCGCCCGCTGCAATCGCTGGAGCAGGACCTCGGGAGCAATGCGACCCGTGACGTCGGTGGGCGTGGCCATCAGCTCCCGCGGAGCGGGACCTTCATGCCCCGGCAGTTCCCCGCTCAATCCGAACCCAACCTCGGCCATCCGCAGAACCACCAGCATGTGCGGGAACTGCGACCAAGTCTGCAGGAACGGTGTCGGCTCGCCCTTCAGCAGAGCGTCGCGGGCCTGCACGAACATCTCGCGCCGGTCGCTCCGGCCGGCATGGCCGATCCGGAGCGGGTTATGGGGCCAGGCACACTCGATCAGGAACCGGGTCTGGCAGAACTCCCTGGCCGGCACCGGCCAGCGCCAGTCGCCGGCACTCAGCAGAGCGTCCACCGCCTGGCGATCCTGCGCCCCCACCGTGACGAGACCAGCCATCACCTGCTCGAGACCGGTCCACCCGCTCAGTCCCAGTTGCCCGTCGAGAGCAGATTTCAGCCCGGCCAGGTCGGTGATCGACCCGGGCCAGGGCTGGGCCTCGCCCGCCGGGTGGCTCTCCGAGACCGGTCCTGCGGCCGGACCGGCAACCGTGGCCAAGCCGGCACCGGTGGCCAAGCCGGCACCGGTGGCGGAACCGGCGACCAGATCGGCGTCAACAGCCAAACCCGTGGACGGGTCCGCGGGCAAACCCATGGCCGGGTTCGTGGCCTGGTTCATGTCCGGGGCCGGTAGCCCGGCCCGCGCCCTCTCCTCCAGATCGAGCGGGAGAGCGGTGGACGACCGGGTCACCAGGTCGAGCAGGCCGGGCTCGAACGTGCTCGCCCGGGCGAGCACCAGGGTCAGAGCCCGGTCAGCGACGTCGTGGACCGGCGCAGAGAATGCCTGGACGAGCACGCCCACGATGTCGCCCGTGCGATCCGGGTACCGGCGAAGGGCTCGGTCGAGTACCGCGATCATGCCCCGCGCCAGCACCTTCTCCGGCCGCTCCAGCACGGTCGGCGCCGCGAGCAGCAGCACATCGAGATCGAGGAGCCCCGCGTCGAGCAGCGTGCGCAGGCACTTCACGGCGATCCCCGCGACCGGTGACGGCGCGACCGCGGCCAGGTCCGCGTACTCGGGGGCCCGCTCGGCCAGTTCCTCCGGCGTCGGCCCGAGCAGTTCGTGCAGCCGGGTGAAGAACCGCAACGCGGCCGGCCGGTCCGGCTGCCGCAGCCGGGTCAGGCAGCCGTCAATCAGAGCGGCTCGATCGACCGGCTCCGTACTCGCCGGCTCTGCACCGGCCTGTTCCCCGCCGGCCGGCTCACCTTTCACCAGTTCCCCGCCGCCCGGCATCCCCCTCGCCAGGCCCGCGCTCACCGCCAGGACTCCACTGGCCCGGCCTCCGCTCGCCAGGACTCCGCTCACCGCCAGGACTCCACTGGCCCGGCCTCCGCTCGCCAGGACTCCGCTCGCCGAGTCCGCGCCGGCCGGGCCCCTGCTCACCGGGCCCGCACTCGTCAGCTCCGCGCTCACCGGCTGCGCACCCCCCGACGCCGCACTCGTCAACGCCACCAGCGATACGGCGAGCGTCGTCGGGTCTATCGCGCTCATCAGCCCGCCGGCGCCGCTCACCTCGAACGTGCGGGGCAGCAGCACTTTCAGGAACGGGCCCGGTTGCAACCGGCCTCTCATGATCTCGACCCGCTCGGCCTCGGCCTCCGGCCAGCGGCGTTGCCCTTCCGGGGCTGTCCACAGCCAGGCGAGCCAGCCGTTGACGAAGGCGTCATGATCCGGAATCGGCTCCCCGGTGACGACGATCAGGTCGGCGATCGGTCTCCAGCTCCCGTCCCACGGATTACGGGACAGCTTCACGGCCATCCGGGAGGCCAGGGCTCCGAGCCAGGAGATGCCGCGCCGCTGCACGGTCCGGTGCATCGCATCGACCGGGAGAAAGCGCCAGTCTGCGCGTAACCCCGTCCGGCACAGCAGGGTGGCCGCCGCCGCGGCGGACGGCATCAGTCCCACCGCCGCGACCGCGACCGCGGGCAACGGCGAGCTACCGGCTTCGTTCGCCCAGCTCTGGGCCCCGATCTCGGAACGGGCGTAATCGTTGAGCTGCCGGGCCAGCGGCCCTCGCTCGGCGTCTTCAAGGTCGGCCACGTACTGCTCGACCTGTTCCACCCGGTGCCCCGCCAGATACCCGCGCAGGGTCTCCCAGCTCACGGTCTCCACGCCCACAGACCTCACTTCGGGACCCCTCCCACGAGATCGCCGGCCGGCACCCGGCCCCGGATCGCTTCTTCCAGTCGCCGGGCCTGAACCACGGCCTTCCCCGAACCCTTTCGGCCGGCCAGGACGGCGAGACCGGGAATTGCCTGACCGTCGCAGAACCGGCCGGCCAGGTCGGCGGCCAGTGTCAGCAGGTCGGGCAGACCCGTCGGCCGGCCATCGAGCACGTACGGCAGCATCGCCGCGATCACCTGCCAGACCACTTCCCCGGCACCGGCTCCCGCCGCCTCGGCCAGTTCCGGGTAGATCCGGCTACCGACGATCGGGCCGTCCGCGATCAGAGCGCCGAGATGTTCGCCGAGCACGGAACCGTCAAGCCGGCCGGCCGCGGCCAGGCTGATCACGGCATCCACCCCGGCGGCGCGACCCCCGGCCCGATCGGCGCCCAGGTGGTAGGCGATCAGCAGAGCGGTCGCGTGGCCGGCCGGTTCGCCGGTGTCGCCGCCCGACGGCAGACAGGTGGCGGCGTCACCGTCGCGGACCTGGCCGATCGAGGTCAGGGCCCAGGCCGAGATGACCTCGCGGTGATCGGGGAAGACGTCGAAGGGGGGCAGCGATCCGTACCCGGTCTCCATGCCCGGATGCTGGTTCCGGTCGATATGGAAGAGCGACCCGTGCAGTCCGGACCGCGGTTTGCTCTCCAGTTCCGCGACGACGACACGGACACCGCCGGGCCGCCTCTCCTCCGCCCGGTAGGTACCTTCCCGGGCTCGCAGCCCGCCGCGCACGCGCAGCACCGGAAGCGGTGCCGCCCCGGCCCCGAGCCAGTCGGCGAAACGCCGCCCGGCCGGTGAGGTCAGTTCCGCCGCCGCCTGGTTCAGGTCCGGGGAAACCCTCCGGGGCAACCGCAGCAGGGCCTGCTCCAGGTCGAGGGGCCAGGGCTGCCAGCCCTCCCGCTCGGCCTGCCGCAAGCGCTCCAGCAGCACCTCGGCGGACACCCGGCCGGAGAGGTCGGTCGGTGTCGCCATCAGCAGACGTGGCGTCGGGCCCTCGAAGTCGGGCAGCTGCCCGCCGAGCCCCAGACCGATCTCCGCCATCCGCAGCACCACCACCATGTGCGGGTAGTGCGACCAGGTGTTCACGTGCGGGATGCGCTCGCCGTGCAGCAAGGCATCGCGTGCCGTCACGAATTTCTCGACGCGGTGGGGACGTTCGGAGTGGGTGAGCAGCAGCGGATCGTACGGCCACTGCGCGTCCCGCAGGAAGCCCGCCTGGCCGGGCTCCCAGTCGATCGACCAGTACCCGTTCTTGCCCCCGTACCCGTGCACCCCGTTGGCCAGGGCCCAGAGCCGCTGCTGCAGATCCCGCACCGCATCGAAGTGATCGATGCTGACGGTCACCAGGGCGGCCATGACCTGCTCGCGCCCCATCCAGCCGGTCAGCCCGAGGCGACCGTCGACCGCGGCCTCGAACTCGGCCAGACCGGTGATCGGCGCCGGCCAGGGTTCGTACCCGGCCACGGGAACCGGGGACGGCTCCGGAGGGGCCGGGGGTTCACCCGCCCCGGGCAGACCACCTTCCAGAGCCCGGCGCCGGAGGTCGGTGGGCAGGCCAACGGCCTGACCGCCGAGCCGCTGGAGTACCTCCGGCCCCAGCTTCCCGACCCGGCCCAGTACGAGGCCCAGGGCTTTCTCCGCCACGTCGTAGACGGGTGAGGCGAAGCCCGCCGCCAGCAGCGTGACGATCTCGCCGGTGCGGTCCGGGTGCCGGCGTGCGGCCTTGTCGAGCAGCGTCAGCATGCTGCGCACGTGCCCCTTCTCGGGTCGCTCCAGGACGGCCGGAGCCACCCCCAGCAGCACGTCCACGTCGAGCCGGCCCTGATCGAGCAGCGTGCGCAGGTGCCGCAGGGCGAACGAGGAGACCGGCGAGGGCGAGGACGCCGCCAGATCACCGTAATCCTCTACCCGGTCGGCAAGTTCGTCGGGCGTAGGCTCCAGCAGGTCGTGCAGGCCGGTGAAGAACCGCAGGGCGCCCGGTCGGTCGGGCTGACGCAGTCGCATCAGGCAGCCGTCGAGAAGCTGGGCCCGATCGATGCGCTCAGCCTTGGTCAGGGCCACTAGCGACGGCGCCACGGCGGCTTCGGACGTGCCCAGAACCAGACCCAGGCCGTTGATCTCGAAGATCCGGGGCAGGAGCACGGACAGGAAGGGGCCGTCGAGCAGACGACCGGCCATCTGGGTGATCCGTTCACCCTCGACCTCCGGCCAGCCACGGGTCCAGACCGGGTCACGGAGCCATCCGGCCCAGCCGTTGACGAAAGCCTCGTGCTCCGGCACCGCGGCTCCGGTCGCCACGATCAGGTCGGCCACCCCGCGCCAGCCCTGCTCGTCCGAATCTCTCGGCATCTTCGCGGCCATCCGGGTGGCGAGGTCGGGCAGCCAGTCGACCCCTCTGGTCCCGGCCACGGCCGTCATCCGGGGCACCGGCAGGAAGCGCCAGTGCATGCGCAGCGTCGCACGACACAGCAGGGTGGCGGCAGCCGCCGATGACGGCAGCAGCCCGACCGCCGCCACCGCGACCGACGGCAACGAGGACGCGCCCGGGTCGTCCGACCACCTCGGCTCGGGCATCTCCGAGCGCACGTACGTGGTGAGCTGTTTCGCCAGATCGGCCCGCTGCTTCTCGTCCAGCCCGGTGACGAACAGCCCGATCTGCTCCACCCGGCGCTCGTTCAGATACTCCCGCAGAGCCTCCCAGTCGCCGGTCATCGGGCCACGCCCTCACGGGATGCCGCTGCGGACGGCGCCTCTCGCTGCCCGTCCAGGAGCCCGGCCGCCAGCACGTGAGCACACGGGCCACGATCACCGTGGTGATCTTCCCACCAGGTACAGCCGCAGGTCATCGCGCCGCTGACCTCGCGCACCAGGTAGGTGCGACCCGATGACCCGACCACCTGGGTGCCCTGCTCGACCCGGGTGACCGCCCCCTCGGCCACCAATCGCCGGGCCCGGCGCAGACGGGGGTTGAGCTGCTCGACACCCGGCCCCTGCGGCAGCGAACGGTGGAAGTACCCGGCCTCGGCCACGTCGTAACCGACACGACCGGCGGTGGCGAGCACCGTGAGCGCGGCACGCACCCGGTCGGGAGACAACCCGGACGACGCGGCCAGGTCGGTCACGTCGATGCTCGTGTCCCAGGCCAGGAGGGTGCTGACCAGGTCGGCGTCGGCCTCGCCGTCGGAACCGGCGAGCTGGGTCAGTGCTGCTCCCTCCCCGGAGAAGCCACGATTGGCCTGCGGCGACAGGGTCAGCGAAAGGCGCAGGCCCGGCGCGGAGAGCTCCCAGGTGCCGACGGCGGAGGAACCGGCCGCCGGCCCGTAGACCCGTAACGTCTTGGCGTACCGTAGGAACGGCGTGAGCAGCTGCAGCCGATGGGCACCGCCCAGACCGACCGCACCGGCGCCCGCCCGCGCCGTGAGCCGTAGCCCGCGCCCGGCGGGAACCACCCAGAGCTGCTCCTGACCGCCGCCTTTCGGCAGCCGGGCGAGGAACCCGGTGGCCGTGGCCCGGTCGGTCTCCGCCCGAACGTCGAAACCCGCGGTGATGACCTGGGTCTCGGTGAAGCCCCGGAGCCAGGCGCTGGACAGCGGGACCTTGCGCTCGACCACCCGCTCGGTGGCCGTGGTGACGGCGACGTCGTCCGGGCCGACGTCGAGATGCAGCCGACCCTCGCGGACCCGGGTGAGAGCCTTGCGCAGCGGCGGGTTGATGTCGATGTTCGTGGTGCCGTGCCGCAGAAAACCGTTGCCGTCGAGTGCCCCGGGCAGCAGGTCGAGCCGGGCGTGCACGCCGGTACAGCCCGAGAACGCCTCGAACCGCAGCTTGCTCTCCCCCGCCGTCACCACCGGGTCGAGCAGGCCCAGCCGGGTCTGCTGGCGCCGGAAGTCGGCTGCCGCCACGGCCGAGATGACCAGCAGACCGGATGCGGCCGCCGCCGGCAGGGTCACGTCACCGCTGAAGAACCGCGGGTTCAGCTCGGGCCCACCGCTCGTCTGCAGCCGCAGGCCGCCGGGCCCGGTGAGCACGGAAGGGCTCAGGAAGGAATACGTCGCCAGCGTCGTCACGATCAGTCCACGTCCCCTGGAGGTCTACAAGTTCATTCATTCGAACAAGCGTTCGACGCGAACCGTAGTGGCCACCACCGACAAAATGGACGAAGGACGCCACCGGGCCACCCCATCCATGGACGGGGCCCCGGCAACGTCCTCCAGTTCAGGCGAGCCGGACGGGTACTACCGGGCCCCTACCGGCCGGGGAACCAGAGCCCGATCTCCCGCTCGGCCGACTCCGGGGAGTCCGAGCCGTGCACGACGTTCTGCTGCACGGCCGTGCCCCAGTCGCGGGCCAGGTCGCCACGGATCGAGCCCGGGGCGGCCTTGATCGGGTCGGTCGCGCCGGCCAGCGAGCGGAAGGCCGCGATGACCTGCTCGCCCTCGGCGACGGCGGCCACCACGGGGCCGGACATCATGAACTCGACCAGGTTGCTGTAGAAGGACTTGCCGACGTGCTCCTCGTAGTGCTTCTCGAGCAGTTCGGCGGTGGGCACCAGCAGGTTCAGGGCGACGACGTCATACCCCTTCGCCTCGATCCGGCGCAGCACCTCGCCGATCTGGCGGTGGCGCACGCCGTCCGGCTTGACAAGAACGAGCGTCCGCTCCGAGGCCATGGTCATTGTCCCTCTCGATGATGTTGACACGGGCGGAGCAGAGCCTAACGAACACCACTCGATGTCCGGTGCGCCGGATGCGCGAAGGTCACCCTGAAGGCCTCAAGACTCCGCTGACACCAAGCGATGGAATCAGCGACGTGACGCTGCGGTTGCGTACTGTCACCGAACCATTTGCTGGAGGAAGTCATGGACCGGCCCCCGCTGTCCACCGTGCTGACATCAGTTCTGTCCGCCGCCGTCGAGAACACCAACCGGCTCACCCTGCTGGCCACTTTTCGTCCACCCCTGCGCGACGAGGGCCAGGATCTACCGGCAACGGACGAGGAACCGACCGGTTCCCGGGTGATCCCGATGCCACGCCGCGCCCCCGAGAACGCCGAGCAGCACGACCCCACCCCGGCGGCCTGAGACTCAGGCCCGGCGGACCGCCGCGGCGATCTCGGTGTTGCCGCCGACCAGTTCCAGCACCTTCTTCGCGGTGCCGGGCGCGTCGAGCAGCTCCACGATCACGGCGGCCACGTCGGCCCGGGGTACCGAGCCGCGGTTCACACTCGGCGCCAGCCGCACCTGACCGGTGCCCGGCCCGTCGATGAGCGCTCCGGGACGCAGGATGGTCCAGCCCAGGTCACGGGGACGCAGGTCGTCCTCGGCGGCGAGCTTGGCCAGCAGGTAGGCGTGGAACACGTCGTCGATGCCGTCGGGCCGGGCTCCGTCGGCCACCGCGTCGGCACCGATGCTCGAAACCTGCACGAACCGTGGCACACCGGCCTTCTCGGCGGCGTCGGCAAGCAGCACGGACGAAGCCCGGTCGACCGAGTCCTTGCGCGCGGCACCGCTTCCCGGCCCGGCCCCGGCCGCGAAGACGGTCGCGTCGGCACCCGCCAGGAGCCGGGTCACCGCCTCGACGTCCGCGGTCTCCAGGTTCAGCACGGCGGGGGTGACCCCGATCCCGCGCAGGTCGTCCGCGTGAGCCGGGTTACGGATGATGCCGACCACGTCGTCCCCGCGGTCGTGGAGCATCCGTCCCAGGATCAGAGCGATCTTTCCGTGCCCTCCGGCGATCACGATGCGCATGGCCAGGACGCTAACCCAGGTTTCCCGGGCTGTCCCGGGCCGAAGGTGAGGGAATCTCCGGGCGGGTCGGACCGGGCGCCGGACGGGCGCCGGGCGAAGACGTCAGGCGGGCTCGGTGAATTCCCCGTCGCGCTCCTGTTTCGCCTGCTCCGCCTCGTGCAGGGCCCACCGCTGCGCCCCCTCGCGCTCCAGCCGGGAGCCGATGACGAGTGACGCGATCCACAGCGCGCCGAAGAGCACACCGAGGAACAGCATCGTGTGCACCCAGATACCGACAGCGAAGATCGCCAGCTGCAGCACCGACCCGAGCACGTACCCGGCGCGGCTGCGCAGCAGTCCGGCGGTCACGAAGCAGACCACGGCGAGGCCACAGGTGATGCCCAGCGCGGTGCCGGTGGACAGTGAGGAGAGGTCCTTCGCCACCAGGCCGGCGAAGAACATCACCAGTGCCTCACTGATGAGGGTGGTCGCGGCCATCATCCGCATCGGGTTACGCACCCCACCATCCTGTCAAACCCGAACCGGTGTTCAGGTCACCGGGCGCTCGCGGAGCCCGTCGAGCACCAGATCCAGCAGGTGCGCCGTGCGCCGTTCCCAGTCCTCGTTCGGCACCCGCCAGAGAAAACCGACCAGCAGCAGCACCTCTTCAGCGTCCACGTCCGGCCGCAGCAGCCCCGCCTCCTGCCCGGCGGCCAGCAGCGTGCCGATCACCCCGACCGTCTCGGCGTAGTACTCCGCCGACAGGTCGGCCCGGGTCGCCGCCCGCACCGCGGCCGCCGCCCCGTGCTTGATGCGCCCGTAGGCGGCCAGCCGCTCCAGCCACCGCCGCAGCGCGACGTCCGGAGCATTCCCCTCCAGCAGCCCGGGAGCCGCGTCCAGCAGGTCTCGCAGGTCGACCCGGTAGACCTCGACCAGCAGAGCCTCCCGGGTCGGGAAATGGCGGTACAGCGTGCCCTGCCCGACGCCGGCCTCCTTCGCGATCGAATTCAGCGTGGCGTCACTGGAACGCGTCAGCGCCGCGCGCGCCACCTCGAGCAGACGGGCGCGGTTCTGCTCGGCGTCCGCCCTGCGCACCGATGTGGCCATGCCACCCACCCTACCGAGCGCGGCACTTGCAAGCGGACACGCGTCCGTTTATCGTCAATCAAACGGACACCTGTCCACTTAGCCCGGGAGAAACGTATGTCCAAGGTCATCGCCATCACCGGCGCCAGCAGCGGCATCGGTGAGGCCACCGCCGAGCTGCTGGCCGCGAGAGGTGCCACCGTGCTGCTCACCGCGCGGCGGGCCGATCGTCTCCAGGCCCTGACCGACAAGATCCGATCGAATGGTGGACGCGCGGACTGGGTGACCACGGACGTCACCAGTTGGGAGGACGCACAGAAGCTGGTCCGTACCGCGAAAGAGCGCTTCGGGCGTCTGGACGTGCTGGTCAGTAATGCGGGGGTGGCCACCGTGCGTCCCTTCGAGACCCTGAGCACCGCCGAGATCGACGCCATGATCGACGTCAATCTGCGTGGCGTGCTGTACGGCGTCAGCGCGGCCCTGCCGCTGTTCCGCGAGCAGGGCAGCGGGCACTTCGTACAGACCGTCTCGACCTCCGGCCTGCGGATCGTGCCCGGTCAGGTGGTGTACGCCGGGGTGAAGAACGCCGTGCGCACGATCGCCGAAGGACTGCGGCAGGAGATGGGCGACAGCATCCGGGTCACGGCGGTCTCCCCCGGGATGACCCGCACCGAGTTCACCGACGCGGCCTCTCCCGAGCTGCGCGACCAGGTGGAGCGGGTGGCGATGGGCCCGGACGCGATCGCCCGGGCCATCGCCTTCGCCGTCGAGCAGCCGGCCGACATCGACGTCAATGAGATCGTCGTCCGGCCGACCGCCCAGGGCTGAGCTATCTGCTGCTGAAGGCGGCGTCGAACGACGCGGCCGGTGGGTCGAACAACTGCGTACGGACGAACTCCAGGGCCTGGGGGGCTCCGACCAGCCGGTCCATCCCCGCGTCCTCCCACTCCACCGAGATCGGCCCGGCGTAACCGATCGCGTTCAGCATGCGAAAACAGGCCTCCCAGGGCACGTCTCCGTGGCCGGTGGAGACGAAGTCCCAGCCCCGGCGCGGATCGGCCCAGGCCAGGTGCGACCCCAGGCGCCCGTTGCGGCCGTTGCCGACCTGACGCTTGGCGTCCTTGCAGTCCACGTGATAAATCCGGTCCCGGAAGTCCCACAGGAATCCCACCGGATCGAGGTCCTGCCAGACGAAATGGCTCGGGTCCCAGTTCAGCCCGAACGCCGGCCGGTGCCCGACAGCCTCAAGAGCACGCCGTGCCGTCCAGTAGTCGTAAGCGATCTCGGACGGGTGCACCTCGTGGGCGAACCTCACCCCGACCTCGTCGAAGACGTCGAGAATCGGGTTCCAGCGATCGGCGAAGTCCTGGTACCCGGCGTCGATCAGCTCCTGGGAGACCGGCGGGAACATCGCCACGTACTTCCAGATGGCCGAGCCGGTGAAGCCGACCACGGTGTCGACCCCCAGACGCGCGGCCGCCCGGGCGGTGTAGGTCATCTCCTCGGCGGCCCTTCGCCGCACGCCCTCGGGGGAACCCTCACCCCACACCCGGTCGGTGAGGATGTCGCGGTGGCGGGTGTCGATCGGGTCGTCGCAGACCGCCTGCCCGGTCAGATGGTTGGAGATCGCCCAGACCTTGAGGCCGTACCGGGCCAGGATGTCCTGGCGGTCCTGGAGGTAGGCATCGTCCTCGACGGCCCGCACGACGTCGAGATGATCGCCCCAGCAGGCGATCTCCAGACCGTCGAAGCCCCAGCCGGAGGCCAGCCGGCAGACCTCCGCGAACGGCAGATCGGCCCACTGGCCGGTGAAAAGAGTGATCGGTCGTGCCATCTGGCCTCCCACGTCGAGATGCCCGGGCCCCTGTGGGAGGGGCCCGGGCACCGGCGGCTACTTCTTCTGCACCTGCTTGATCAGATCGGCCGCGTCACGCTTCAGCACCTGGCGGGCATCGGCGTCCTTCACCACGGTCCTGGTCAGTGAGGCGTCGAAGATCTTCAGCGCCGCCACCGCCTTGACCGTCTTCTTGCCCACGGCCAGCTGTCGCGACGCCTCCAGCTCGGCCTGGAGCAGTACCGCCCCGGCCTTCGTCACCTTGCCGTCCTTGCGGAAGGCGGTGATCAGGGCCTTGACGTCGGCGAACGAGGTGACCGTGGTGAACTCCACGGTCTTCGTCGCCGTGTTCCCGGCCTGGTCCGTGGCCTTCACACTCAGCGTGTGCTTCCCCAGGGGCAGGGTCCACAGCTCGATCGCGCCGCCCGAGGTGACCGCCGCCCCGTCCAGGGTGCCGGTGACGGTGTCGATGCCACCGTCGTCGGTCGCCTTCCAGACCGGGGTCAGGGTTTTCGAGTCGCCGACGGACGAACCGGTCTCCACACCGGTGACGGTCACCTCCGGCGGGGTGGAGTCGGCCGGCCCCTCCTGCGGGGAGAAGGTCAGCTGATCCAGCACCACGCCACCGGACGAGGTCACGTAGAGCTTCCCCGTGCCCTCCGGCTTACCGCTGCCCAGTCCGAGCACCTTCTCGGTGATCTGCTCACTCTTCACCGTGACCTTCGCGAACGGCGTCGCGTCGGGGGCACCCCAGCGGAAGGACAGCGTCCCGGAGCCGGACGAGGCCACCGCGATCGAGTTGACCCCGGCCAGGTTCACCGGGTCCCAGCCCAGGTGGTCGCCCACGTCGAACGAGGTGACCTTCCGCAGACCACCGGCGCCCGCATCGTCCACAATCTCGACACCCTGCTGTTCGTCGGCCCATTCTGCCTGCTGCACGCGGGGGTTGAGGATCATCGAGACCTCACCGGTCGCAGCCGGCACCCCGTTCGCCCCGGCATCGGTGTAGCGGATCACCACCACCCCGAAGATGTTCTCCGTGACCCCGTGCTCCTGGGCGTCGGCCGGCGTGGGAATGGTGAACGTGCAGCCCGTGCCCTGACTCAGTGGGTGCGCGTGCCGGTCGTGACCCAGCCCGAACGTCCACGAGACCCGCGAGCACACCGTCGCCGCCCCGTCCTCGGGATCGCTGGTGGTGACGGTGAACGGCACTCCGTCGCCCCAGGTGAAGAACGACCCGTCGGCCGGTGTGGTGACCGTGACGATCGGGGCCACGTTGCCCACGCTGATGTTGGTGGAGGTCAGCCCGTACTTGCCCTCCGGATCGGTGACCCGCAGGCGGGGCGTGTACTTACCCAGCTCCTGGTAGGTGTGCGACGCGGTCACGCCGGTGGCGTCGAACGTGCCGTCCGCGTTGAAGTCCCACTCGTAGGTGAGGTCTTCACCCTCCGGGTCGACCGACTCGGCGCCGGAGAACTCGACCGTCAGCGGCGCCGTGCTGCTGCTGATCGGGTCGGCGGTGATGTGGGCCTGCGGCGACTTGTTGCCCGGGGCCCAGTCGATGCGGTAGAGCCCGGCGTCCGGATTGGCCCGGAAGAAGCCGTCCCCGTAGTCGAGCACGTAGAGCGAACCGTCCGGCCCGAACTCGATGTCGATCGGGCTGTCGGTGATCGGCTGCCCGTTCGTGGTCAGGTCGGCGTTGGGCAGGAACTGCTCGATCTTCGAGACCGGGCCGTCCGGCCACCCCACCGTGAACGCCGCCAGGTAGTCCTGCGAGAACTCGGCGAAGAACGCCTTGTCGTCCCAGTACTCGGGGAACTTCGTGGTCGAGGCGTTGTCGGCGTCGTAGTGGTACACCGGGCCACCCATCGGCCCCTGACCACCCTGAGGGTCGAAATCGGTCAGCTCGGGCCAGGGCTGGTCGTCGGCGTCGTCCCCGTAATAGAGGTCGGCGTCCGTGGCCGGCGGCAGCGTGGCCAGGCCGGTGTTCCAGCGCGAGTTGTTCTCGGCACCGGCCGCACAGTCGAAGAACGCACCGGGCGTGGCGGTCTCGAAGTTCCACTCGTTGTAGTTCCTGCTGTCGGCCGTGCAGTACGGCCAGCCCGAGTTCATCGGCTGGTCGATACCCGTGGTGTTCCACTCGACGTAGCCCATCGGGCCCCGCTGGGCGTTGGCGACCCCGGCGTCCGGGCCGTAGTCACCCCACGAGACGCTGTTCGTGTCGGCGTCCACATCGATCCGGAACGGGTTGCGCACACCCTGCACGAAAATCTCCGGGCGGGTCTTCGCCGTCCCCTCCGGATAGAGATTGCCCTCCGGGATCGTGTACGAACCGTCGGCCGCGACCTTGATCCGCAGGATCTTGCCGCGCAGGTCGTTCGTGTTGCCCGCCCCGCGCCGGGAGTCGAAGCCCGGGTTGTATCCGGGCCGGTCGTTGTTCGGCGCGAAACCGTCGGCCCCCGGCGCGCTCGCCGGGGTGTTGTCGCCGGTGGCGAGGTAGACGTTGCCGTCACCGTCGAAGTCGACGTCACCGGCCACGTGGCAGCACTGGCCTCGCTGCGTCTCCACCTTGATGATGACCTGCTCGGACGCCAGATCCAGGGCCCCGTCGGCGTACTTGACCCGGGAGAGCTGGTTGTAGCCCTTCCACTGGTCCCAGTACGACGCGTCCTGCCCGGCCGGAACGGTGTTCGGTGACGAGCCCGTGGGGGTGGTCGCCGGGTACGGCGCGTCCATCTGCCGGGGCGCGTAGTAGAAGTAGACCCAGCCGTTCTCGGCGAAGTCCGGGTCCAGGGTGACGGTCTGGAGCCCGTCCTCGGAGTTGTTGTACACGTCGAACTTCCCGGCCTGGCTGGTCACGCCGGTCGCCGGGTCGGTCAGGCGCACCACCCCGTCGCGGGCCGTGGTCAGCACCTTTCCGTCGGGCAGCACGGCCATGTCGATCGGCTCACCCGTGTCCTTGGTCAGGGTGATCTTCTCGTAGTTGGCCCAGTTCAGCGGATCTTCGTCGCCCTCGGGCCCGGGGTGGGCGAAGGCGGCGGCCGGGGCCGCGACCAGGGCCCCGAAGGCCAGCACCAGCGCCAGGAAGAGCTTCAGCGGGCGCATCAGAGCTCCGCCAGGTGCTGCAGACCCAGCCGCGCGTGCTGCAGCGACTGCGCCGGCGCGGCGGTGCCACCGGGAGCCGTGTCCTGCTCGACCATCGGGTTACGGGTGTCGGTACGCCCGACCCGCCGGAAGAACCGCTTGTAGTCGATCTTCCCGGTGCCGAACGGCACGATGTCGTAGCCGTTCGTGACGTCCAGGTCGGGTTCGCCGTCCTTGGCGTGGAACAACGGGTACCGGGAGTTCGCCGAGAGCACCGTCGCGGCCGGGTCGAAGACGTCCTGGCGCTGCGAGCCGTCCGCCGCCGTGTAGGTCGTGAACTTGTACTGCGCCACGTGCGCCCAGAACACGTCCATCTCCAGGTGCACGTACTTCGGGTCGGTCACCTTCAGGAAGTACTCCAGGCGGCGGATCCCGCTGGAGCGCGTCGGGTTACCCGCCGCGTCGGCCGGGCCCTGGTCGAGCAGGAAGCTGTAGGCCACGTCGTGGTTGTGGGTGTAGAGCTTCAGCCCGGCCCGGCTCGCGATCTTCCCCAGGGCGTTCCACTTCTCCGCGGCCAGGTCCCAGTCGGCCTTGAAGGCGCTGTTGGTGGGGTCCGCACCGGTGCCGACGTGCTGCATGCCCAGGATGTTCGCGATCTCCAGGTGCAGCTTGAACTTCTCCTCGTCGGCCGCGGTGAGGGGCCAGGCCGGGATGAACCCGTGGTTGCCCTGCGCCCGCAGACCACTGTCGTCCAGCCATTTCCGCAGCTGCCGGGCCCCGGCGACGGACTCCAGCGAAGCGCCGCCCGGGGCGTTGGCGTGCTGCGTGTACCCGGCGAACTCGACCTGCCGGTAGCCGATCTTCGCCAGGGCCGCGAACACCTCCTGGAATCCGGACGGGCCCACGAACGCGCCCGGATCGCGGGAAATGGCGTCGCGGACCGTGTAGAGAATGATGCCGCGCTTGCCCTTCGGGATCTTGCCGGTGCTGCCCTTCACGGACGCCTCCGCGGAGCCGGTGGGTAGGGTCACGGCAGCCGCCGCGGCAGCCACGCCGGTACTCGCGGCGAAGAGCTGACGACGGTTCAGCCGCAGTGCTCTGGCCAGGGCGGATGCCTCGTTCTGCGATGGTGCGTCGAACATGCTGTTCTCCTAGACTGGAGCGGTCAGGGGGATCCTTCGGATGCGGCGGTGCTGCTTCTCCTCTCTGGCAGGGGTTCCCGCCGGTGTTCCAGCACCGGCGGGAACTCAGGCTGCGGTGCGGGCCCGGGTCGGCAGGGTCTGCCAGTGCGAGCTCGCGGCCGCCGATTCCGTCACGGCGGCCAGTACCTGCTGTACCTGGAGGCCGTCCTCGAACGACGGGGTGGGATCGGTGTCGTTCCCGAGATCGGTGAGCAGGTCGGCGATCTCGTGGGTGAAAGAGTGCTCGTAGCCGAGCAGGTGGCCGGGCGGCCACCACGCCCGCAGGTACGGATGCTCCGGCTCGGTCACGAGAATCCGGGTGAAGCCCCCGGTCTCGTTGCTGGACCGGCCGTCGTAGAGGTGCAGTTCGTTCATCGCCTCGAAGTCGAAGGCCAGGCTGCCGAGACTGCCGTTGATCTCGATCCGGATGGCGTTCTTGCGGCCACCGGCGAACCGAGTGGCCTCGAAGGACCCGAGCGCACCCCCGTGGAACCGACCGATGAACAGGGCCGCGTCGTCCACTGTTACTGCCCCCTTGCCACCCCCCGCACCGGCGGAGAGACCGGAGGACGAGGTGGGCAGCGGACGTTCCTTCACGAACGTCTCGGTGAGCCCGGAGACACCGGCCAGATGGTCACCCACGATGAACTGCGTGGCGTCGACGATGTGCGCGCCGATGTCGCCCAGCGCGCCGCTGCCGGCCCGCTCGGCCTGCAACCGCCAGACCAGCGGGAACTGCGGGTCGATGATCCAGTCCTGCAGGTACTGCGCCCGCACGTGCCGGATCTCGCCCAGGCGCCCCTCCCCCACCAGCTTGCGGGCCAGCGCGATCGCGGGCACCCGGCGGTAGTTGAAGCCCACCATCGAGCGCACGCCGTGCGTCCGGGCCTTCCGCGCCGCCCCGACCATCAGCTCGGCCTCGGCCACGGTGTTGGCCAGGGGCTTCTCGCAGAGCACGTGCTTGCCCGCAGCCAGGGCCGCGATCGCGATCTCGGCGTGGGTGTCGCCCGGTGAGCAGATGTCGATCAGCTGGATGTCGTCCCGCGCGATCAGCGCCCGCCAGTCGGTCTCCACGCCCTCCCAGCCGAGCCTGGTCGCTGCCGCCTGGGTGGCGTCCCGGTCGCGGCCGCAGATCGCGGTCATCCGGGCCTTCACCGGCAGGTCGAAGAAGTGACCGGCCGAGCGCCAGGCCTGGGAGTGCGCCGCGCCCATGAACGCGTACCCGATCATCCCGACGCCCATGGTCTTTTCCCCCATCAGGACTCGAATCCCAGCGGGAGGTAAGCGTCGACGTTCTGCTGGGTGACCGTCTCGCTGGTGAGCGTGATCGAGGCCGGCACCCCGAGCTCCACCAGGTCACTCAGCCCCTTGCCCTGCCCCACCAGCCGGGCGAGTTTCACCGCCGACGCGGCCATGCTCGGCGGGTAGGTCACGGTCGCCTTCATCACCCCGGAGTCGGCCTTGATCAGGTCCATCATGTTCTTCGACCCGGCACCCCCGACCATGATGAACTCGTCGCGCTTCGCCTGCTCGATCGCCGCCAGCACCCCCAGCCCCTGGTCGTCGTCGTGGTTCCAGAGCGCGTCGATCTTCGGTGCCGCCTGGAGCAGGTTGCTCGTGACCTGCTGCCCCGACTCCACCGTGAACTGCGCGCTGACCTGGTTCGAGACCTTGAAACCGGCAGTTCTGAGGGCCTCTTCGAAACCCTTGCTGCGGTCCTGGGTGAGCGGCAGGTCGGCGATGCCCTGCACCTCGGCGATCACCGGGTTCTTCACCCCCTTGGCCGTGAGTTGCTGGGCGACGTAGTAGCCCGCCGCCGCGCCCATGCCGTAGTTGTCGCCCCCGATCCAGGTGCGCGCACCCCGCGGCGAGGAGAACACCCGGTCCAGATTGATCACCTGGATCCCGGCCTCCATCGCCTTGATCCCCACCTCCGTCAGCGCGTTGCCGTCGAACGGAAGAATCACCAGCACATCGACTTTCCGGCTGATCAGCGTCTCCACCTGAGAGATCTGCTGATTCACGTCGTTGCTGCCCTCGACGGCCTGAAAGTCGACGTCCCGGTACTTCTTCGCCTCCTCCTCGGCCTTGGTGGTGATGGCCCCGATCCACCCGTGGTCGGCCGCGGGGGCACTGAACCCGATCACCACGTCCTTACCCGGTTCGTCGTTGCCACTACCGCTGTTGACCGGCGCCGTGGTCTTCGAGTCGGCCTCGGCGGGCTCGTTGCTCGTGCAGGCGGCCAGCAGCGCGCCCGCACCGAGCAGACCCGAGCCGACGAAGAGGCGTCTGCGGTCGAGAGCGAATCTGTCCATCGGGAACCTCCGGTTGTTTCCAATTGAGGACGAGGCCAAGAGTCGATCGGTCACGGAACTTTTCGTTTCCGCGGCAGATGTGCCGAGGCTTTTTGGCCTGTTATCGCCGCCCGGGGGCGGGTTCGCTCAGACCGTGTGCATTCCTTGCGCCCTACCCGCAACGAATGCACACGACATCTCCGATCCGAACTGGTGCGGGATCCGGGGGACACGGCCGCCTGAACCCGGGGCAGGCTGGTCTGCGTTGTGTACACCTGGTACATCCGGTACCGGATGTACCAGGTGTACACAACGCTTCGGCTGTCCTGCCGTGGCTCGCCGGGGCGAGGTCCCGAGGGATCGGGAACGGGCCGCGGAGCGGGTTGCCCGAGTCGGCGTACGTCCGTTTTCGCCGACACGGCACTAACTCTCGCGATTGGCCCGGCGCTGCAGCAGCACCGCGGCCACGATGATCAGGCCCTTGGCGATGTTCTGGGTCTCGGTCGCCAGGTTGTTGAGGATGAAGATGTTCGTGATGGTGGTGAACACCAGCACCCCGAGGACGGAGCCGATCAGCGTGCCGCGGCCCCCGCTGAGCAGTGTTCCGCCGATGATCACAGCCGCGATGGCGTCGAGCTCGTAAAGGTTCCCGTGGGTGCTGGAACCCGTGGTCGTGCGGGCCAGCAGCATGATCGCCGCTATGCCGCAGCAGGTTCCGGAGAGCACATAGAGCAGCGCGGTGTTCCGCCGGACGTCGATGCCCGCCAGCCGGGCCGCCTCGGCGTTGCCGCCGATCGCGAACACCCGCCGGCCGAACGTGGTGCGGTTCAGCAGCACCCAGCCGACGGCGGCAACGGCCGCGAGAAGGAGGACGAGGAGCGGGATACCGAGGACGTCGGTGGTCGCCAGATCCTTGATCGGCTGCTGGGTGACGATCTGGGTGCGGTTGTCGGCCAGGCGGGCCGCGAGGCCCCGGGCGGAGACCAGCATCGCCAGCGTGACGATGAAGGGCACCATCCGGCCGTAGGAGATCAGCAGGCCGTTGACCAGCCCGGCCCCGGCGCCGACCAGGATCGCGCAGAGCACCATCATTCCCGGCCCGTACGACTGGGTGGCCAGGGTGGTGGCCCAGACCGAGGCCAGGGCCACGATCGCACCGACCGAGAGGTCGATGCCCCCGCCGATGATGACGAAGGTGGCGCCGACCGTGACCACGCCGATCACCGACGAACTCACCAGGATGTTCTCGAGATTGTCGCCGGTCAGGAAGTTCTCGCTGGTGATCGCGCCGATGACCACGAGCACGGCCAGCACCGCCACCAGCCCGAGGTTGCGGATCTCGGTACCGCGCATCCGGGCCAGCACGGTCGGCCCGCCGGTCGTGACGGTCGGTGCGGCAGACTGTTCCACGCTCATCCCACGATTCCTTCCATCACCAGGTCGAGCACGCGGTGCTCGTCGAGTTCGCCGGCCGGGGCGGTGTGCACCACCCGGCCCTCCCGCATGACCAGCACCCGGTCGGCCAGACCGAGCACCTCCGGCACCTCGCTGGAGACGAGCAGCACGCCCATCCCCTGGTCCGCGAGCCGCCGGATCACGGCGTAGATCTCCGACCGGGCACCCACGTCCACGCCCCGCGTCGGTTCGTCGAGCAGCAGCAGCCGGGTGTCTCCGAGCAGCCAGCGGGCCAGCACCACCTTCTGCTGGTTACCGCCGGACAGGGTCCGCACGGTCCGGGTGACGTCACCCGGGCGCACCTCGAGCTCACCCGTGGCCTCCTGCGCCGTGGCCTTCTCACGCCGACGGTCCAGCCACCCCGGAACGACTTTCGTCATGCGCGGGAGCGAGGCCAGCGACACGTTGCGGACGATCGGCTCGCCGAGCAGCAACGCCTGGCTCTTGCGCTCCTCCGGGGCCAGACCCATTCCGGCCCTCACCGCTGCCCGCACCGAACCGGCCGGCAACGCGCGTCCACCCATCGTCACCGCACCGGACGTGCGCCGCCGGGCCCCGTAGATCGTCTCCAGCACCTCCGAGCGCCCGGCCCCGACCAGCCCGGCGATGCCGACGATCTCACCCGGCGCGACACTCAGCGAGACGCTCTCGAACTTCCCCTCCAGCGAGAGGTTCTCCACGTCGAGCAAGGCCTTTGCCGACCCGGTGCGCCGGGGCCGCGACGGGAACAGATACTCCACCGGCCGTCCCGTCATCAGCGAGACCAGCTGCTGCGTCGGGGTACCGGCGGCCGGGAGGCCACTGGCCAAGGTGCGTCCGTCCTTGAGCACCGTGACCTCGTCACCGATCTGCCGGATCTCTTCCAGGCGATGCGAGATATACACCACCGCAACCCCTTCGGCCACCAGATCGCGGATCACCCGGAACAGGTTCGCCACCTCGTCGTGGGCCAGCACGGCCGACGGCTCGTCCATCACGATGAGCCGCGCGTCCCGGGCCAGCGCCCGGGCCAGGCTGACGATCTGCTGCTGCGCGGCCGACAGCCGACCGACCTCGCGACTCACCGGAATCTCCGGATGGCCGAGCTTTTTCAGCACTTCCTGCGCCGCCTCGCCCTGGGCGGCGCGACGCACGAACCCGGCGGACGCGTTCTCGTGCCCGAGGTAGAGATTGTCGGCCACCGAGAGCCCGGGCACCAGGTCGAGCTCCTGGTAGATGGTCGCGATTCCCCGGTGGATGGCCGAGGACGGCGAGGAGAACCGCACCTCCTCCCCCTGCCAGCTCAGCGTTCCCGTATCCGGTGCGTGAGCGCCCGCGAGAACCTTGATCAGGGTTGATTTTCCGGCACCGTTCTGGCCCAGCAGGCAGTGCACCCGGCCGGCGGTGACATCGAGGTCCACACCGTCCAGGGCCCGCACACCGGGAAACTCCTTGACGATGCCACGCATCCTCAGAAGCACGTCGTCGTCCACAGTGGGGCCTCCTCGTCGAGGTCAGGTGTGGTGATGCGGCTTTCGTCCGCGATCAGGCAAAGTGTCCCCGGAGTTCTGGAACTCCGGGGAGAGACCGTCAGGTGGTGGCGAATACCGAGTCTGAGATGAGCCGCCCGGCACCGACAACTCCCGCGGTGCCGCCGAGCTCGGACAGGACGATGGGCAGATTGCCGGTGGCGAGCGGGAGTGAGCGGCGGTAGACGACGCTGCGGATCTCGGCGAGCAACGGATGACCGAGACCGGCCACGCCGCCCCCGATCACCACCAGGCCGGGGTTGAAGAAGCTGACGAGCGAGGCGAGGACTTTGCCGAGCCGGTTTCCACCGTCGCGGACCAGGCCGATACTGACCGGGTCACCCGCATCCGCGGCGGCACCGATATCCCTGGCAGACAGGACGTTCGAGGAAGCAAGGCGTTCGGCGAGCCAGTCCGAGCGACCACTGCGGGCGGCCGCCTCGGCATCCCGGGCGAGCGCCGCGCCGCCGAAGGCCGCCTCCAGGCAGCCGGTGTTGCCACAGGCGCAGACGTGCCCGTGCCCGTCCACCTGGATGTGCCCGATGTCGCCGGCCGAACCGTTGACGCCGCGGTAGATCTCACCGCCGACCACGATGCCGCAGCCGATGCCGGTGCCGATCTTGACGAAGAGCAGGTCTCGCACGCTGCGGGCGGTGCCGGAATGCAGCTCGCCGAGCGCCATCACGTTCACGTCGTTGTCCATCATGACCGGGGCGCCGAGCGCCGCACCGAGCATGTCGCGGATCGGGAAGTGACTCCAGCCGGGCATGATCGGCGGTGCGACCAGGGCTCCCTCGGCCTGGCTGACCGGGCCGGGCACGCCGACACCGACACCGGTGACGGGTTCGCCCCGGCCGACGCGCAGCTTGGCGACCAGGTCGATGACCTGCTCCAGCACCGGGCCCGGACCCCGACGCACATCGGTGTCGGCGCGGTCCTGACCGAGCAGGTTGAGTTCGCCGTCAAGTACCGCGACGTCGATGGAGGTGGCGCCGATGTCGATGCCGACGAAGCGCAGGTTACGGGAGAGGGCGACCATCTGCGAGCGCCGACCGCCGCGTGAGGCGGCCAGGCCGACGACATCGACGAATCCGAGGTCGGCGAGCCGCTCGACCTCGATGGCGACCTTGGACTTGGACAGTTCCACGGCGTCGCCGAGTTCGGCCCGGGACTGCGGGCCACTGTCGCGCAGCAGACGGAGAAGCCTTGCCTGGTGCCGGTTCTCCGGGCGGGTGCCGACGCGTGCCACGATGCCGACCTCCCCGTCCGTGTCCGGCCACTACCCCTGTGTAGTGCCTGTGAGGGACAGTAGTCAGGCTTTGTCCAGTTTGGGAAGAACTTCGGCCACAAAAAGCCAAAAGTCCGCCGAGCGGTCGTCCTCTTTTATTGGCGATCATGCGAAGCGTCCCCGGGAGTTATACAACTCCGGGGACACTTTGCCTGATCACGAAGGGTTGAGGCCTAGCGGACGCGGAACAGTCGGCGGACGTCGGCGGCCATGGTGACGGAGCCGGTCGCGAGCACTCCGCCGCCGATCATCCCGCCCTCCTCGGCCTTGCCCATGGCGTAGTCGAGGGCGTCGTCCAGGCGCTCGAAGGTGGTCACCCGGTCGTCGCCGAAGACGTCTTCGGCGATCTCGGCCAGGTCGTCCGGGGCCATGGCACGGGGCGAGGAGGTGCGGGTGATCACGACCTCCTCGAGGACCGGTTCCAGGGCACCGAGGATGGACTCGGCGTCCTTGTCCTCGAGCACGGCCACCACGCCGACCAGCCGGCTGAAACCGAAGGCCTCTTCCAGGCTGTCCGCGAGAACCTGGGCCCCGGCCGGGTTGTGGGCGGCGTCGATGAGCACGGTGGGGCTGCGGCGGACGACCTCGAGGCGGCCGGGCGAGTCGACGTCGGCGAACGCGGCACGCACCACGTCGATGTCGAGACCCGTTCCCTCGCGGGAGTTGTCGGTGGCGGACCAATCGCGGCCGTCGGAGAGCAGGAAGGCCTCGACCGCGACCAGTGCGGCCACGGCGTTCTGGGCCTGGTGGGCGCCGTGCAGGGGGATGAAGATGTCCGGGTAGACGGCGGCGGCGCCCTGGAGCGTCAGCAGCTGACCGCCGAGCGCGACCTCGCGCTGGCTCACCGAGAAGTTCTGGTTCTCGCGCAGAACGGTGGCCCCCACCTCGGCGGCGCGGGACATCAGGGGTTCCGTGGCGTCGTCGTGCTGCTCCGAGAGCACCGCGACCGCACCGGGTTTGATGATGCCCGACTTCTCGGTGGCGATCGTGGCCACGTCGTGCCCGAGCAGGCGCTCGTGGTCGATGCCGATCGGGGTGATCACGGCGACGCGGGCGTCGATGACGTTCGTCGCGTCCCACGAGCCTCCCAGCCCGACCTCGACCGCGGCGACGTCGACCGGGGTGTCGGCGAAGGCGGCGTAGGCCAGCGCGACGAGCACCTCGAAGTAGGTCATCCGCGGCTTGCCGGCCTCGGCGTTCCGGGTGTCGACCAGGTCGAGGTAGGGCTTGACCTCGTCGTAGACGTCGACGAAGCGCTGCTGGTCGATGATCTCGCCGTCGATGGCGATGCGCTCACGCACGTCTTGCAGGTGCGGGCTGGTGAACCGGCCCGTGCGCAGGTTGTGCTCGCGCAGCAGCCGTTCGATCATGCGGGTGGTGGAGCTCTTACCGTTGGTGCCGGTGACGTGCACGGCCTCGAACGCGCGCTGCGGATCGCCCAGCAGCTGCACCACGGCCTCGATGCGGTCGAGGCTCGGGATCAGGTCGTGCTCGGGCGCCCGGTCGAGAATCTCCCGGTACACCTGTGCCGCCTGCTGCGACAGCGCCCGCGCCGCCGCGATCTCCTTCTCGTCGTGCTGCGGGCCGCGACCCTCGACCCGCGCCATCAGCGCCTCACCTCGAACAGGAACATTCCCCGAGCCTATCCGCCGGGGTGGGTAAACCTCGCACCCCACCTCGCGGCTGTGCCTGGCGTGGCCGATGGCCGGTGTCGTGACATCGCTGTTCTTCACCGGAGACAGCGCGTACTGCGTGCACCACGGCGACGAGACCCGGACGCGGTCCTGGGTGTGCCGTATCGACCGGCAGACGGGGGAGCTCACCGGCGTCGTCTTCGACTGCGAGAAGAACGTGGAGGACTGCTCTTTCGACCCGTACTCCCGGCCGACCGGATGGCCCGGTACCTGGAGCGAACCCTGAAACCTGCCGTGGTCATGCAGACCTTCCCGGGGAAGGTCTGCATGACCACGGACGAAGTTACGAGGGTTCGTTACAGGCCGGCCTTCTCGTACTCCTCGTCGAGGATCTCCGAGGCCTCGGCGCTGGACAGGCCCTTCTCGATCGCCTGGTAGTAGACCTGCACCAGCTGGTCACCGCCCACCTGGGCGAAGGTCTCGTTCCAGACCTCGGCGTCCTGGCGCCAGTAGCCCACGGTCTGCACGCGGTCCAGCGGCCAGCCGTGCGTCTTGCGCATCAGCTTGCGGATCTCCCGGGACTGGGCCGCCTCGCCGGAGTACCAGACGTAACCCGGCCCCTGCGAGATCAGCTCGGGGAGCTTGGCCGCGATCAGCTCGACCAGGGCGCCGGGGGCGACCCCGTTACCGGTACCCACGCTGGCGTCCACCCCGGCGGCGTTGCCCTGGGTCTCCGGCAGGGCGGCGAGGTCGGCGACGTCGGCCGTCTCGACCATCGCGTAGACCCGCGGACCGTCGGCGGGGCACTCCTCGATGATGCGGGCCAGGGCCGGCAGGCCGGTGAGGTCGGCCGCGGCGAGGATCCACACGGCATCGGCCGGCGGCTCGTACCAGCAGCGCGGGCGGGTGATGAGGATGACGTCGCCGACGCAGGCGTTGACGGCCCACTCCCCCGCGACGCCACCCGGGTGCACGACAAAATCAATTGTCATCCGGGCGTTCTCACCGGGCTCGAAGGCACGGATGGTGTAGTTACGGCCCGGCGGGGCCACCTCCGGGTCGTGGTGACCCCAGACGCCGTCCTGCAGCGTGGTCGGGGCGGGCCGGTCCTGGCCGGGCCTCGGGAACCACAGCACCACGGCCTCGTCGGCCACACCCAGCGGCTCGTACCCGGGCATCTGCTCACCGCCGAGCACGATCCGCACCAGGTGCGGGCTCAGCCGCTGCGTAGCGACGACCTCGGCGTAGAGGGATCCGGAGGTGGCGTACGACATGGTTGTTCAGCTCCCGGCTCGGGCAAGGGGGACGGATCGCCGTCGAGGGCACCATTAATTTCTTAGGCGAGCCTTACCTTAGATGACCGGGCTGGAACGTTCCACCCTCGGTGCCGGGTTGTGACGCATCCCCCCGCACGGACGGCGCCCCGGTCTCGGGACGAGACCGGGGCGCCGCCGGAAGGACCGGGATCAGGTCAGGAGGTGACCTTGACCGTCAGCGAGGTGCCCTTGACCTTCTGCACCTCGATCTTCACCCCGGCCTTCGCGACCTTCACGCCGTGGTCCGGCACGACCGTGTCGTAGTAGTTCTTCGTGTCGTCGAAGAGCGGGTTGCCCTTCAGCCCCTTGATCGGGCTCTTCACCCCGTCGACGTGGAGCGTGAAACTGTCGGCCTTCTTCAGGCCGAACGGGGCGTCGTAGAGCTGTACCCGGGTGCGCCACGGCGTGCCCGTCACCTGGTACAGCGGCGCCGGGTGGGCGTCGACCGTCAGGTTGCGGCCCTCACCGGGGTGCACGCTGACGTTGTTGTCGGAGAACGACGTGTCCCAGTAGGTGACCAGCAGGCCTTCCTGGTACGGGAAGTGCTCCACGTAGTCGGGTTTCGTGGACGGCCAGCCGAAGTTGTACGGGCCGGTCCGGAGGTACTTGTCGTAGCTGACGTACGACCGGTGCGCCGCGATGTAGTAGTGGTCGTACTCGGCCACGTCGGTACCCGTCGTGCGCCGGAAACCGTTCGCGGTCCAGGCACTGTCGGCGGTCTCCGCGCCGTCCTCGAACACCGTCGTGCCCCCGGCGGCGACCTTGATGTCGTCGAGGAAGATGCCGGCGGGCAACGTGTCGTCGGCCCCCTGCGCCGCGGTGTCGGTGGAGTAGCGGAACCGCAGGCTCACCGTCTTGCCGGCGTAGGCCGACAGGTCGAAGGTGGCCGGCTGCCAGCCGTCACTCACCCCGTCGATGCCGTTACCCTCGGCGGCCTTGGTGATCGACCCGGCGATCGGCGTGAACCCGCTGCCGTCGTCGATGTCCACGTAGGCGTAGTCACAGGCGTCGGCACCGCAGTCCTCGATGTTCCAGTTGGCCTGGAAGGTCAGCTGGGGCGAACCGGCTGGCAGGGCCACCGAGCGGGTCAGCGTGTTGCTCAGGTCGTTACCGGTGTCGCTGTACCACTCGTACTCCCCGGACACGGGTTGCGCGAGCTCTTGCGTGACCTGTTTCTTCGGCAGCACCACCACCGTGGCCTGCGGTTTCTTGGTGTTGTACTCGGCCGGGCCGAGGTCGATGGTGCGCTTCTTCTTCTTGCCCGTGGTCGTGGCCGTCACGGCCTCGTAGTCCAGCCAGCCCAGCTGCAGCTTCTCCCAGGCGCCGATGTCACCGGGGCGGGTACCGAGCGCCTCGCCCTTGCCGTTGAGCCGGCTCTGGGCCATCAGCGACCAGTACTCGACCGGGCTGCTGCCGCCGTTGGCGATGTCGTAGTTGTCGGGCAGGCCCAGGTCGTGGCCGTACTCGTGGGCGAACACGCTCAGGCCACCGTTCTCCGGCTGCGTGGTGTAGTCACCCACCCAGAGGCCGGTGTCACCGATCTGCGTGCCGCCCAGCTTGTTGTTCGCCGGGCCGGTGGTGCCGGCACCGTTGGAGTAGGCGTACCAGCGGTGGCTCCAGATCGCGTCCTCACCCTGCTGCGGGTCACCGTCGGCCTGGTCGCCACCGGCGTGCACGATCTGGAAGTGGTCGATATAACCGTCCGGCTCGTTGAAGTTGCCGTCACCGTCGAAGTCGTACCGGTCCCACTGATCGAAACTGGCCACGGCCGACTTGATCTCGGCGGCGCTGACACCCTTGGCCTGCTGGTCGGCGACCCAGGCCTGAAGCGCGTCGGCAATCATCACCCAGGTGTTGCTGCACACGTTGCCGGCGCACGGGTAGCCGTTGGACCGGCCGTACCGGGCCTCGTTGTACGGCAGCTTCACCCAGTCGGTGACCGTGCCGTCGACGCTGTAGCGGCCCGAGCTCTGCGTCTCGTAGTAGGTCTTGAGCGACTCGACGCCCTTGCCCTCACCGAAGTACAGGTCCTCGTAGTGCTTCTTGCTGTAGTCCGCCTGCCAGACGGTGGAGTTGTCGTTCTTGGCGGGCCGGGGGATCTTGTTGTGCACCGGGCCCTCGAACGTGGTCGGGCCGGGAATGGTGGCGCTGGTGTCCTGGTCGGGATAACTCGGGTGCCGTTCGTTGCCGAACTCGGCCAGCACCACGAAGACCCGGTCGGTCTGCTCGCGGGCGAGCTCGACGTACCGGTCGTCCTTCTTCCCCTTCTTCCCCGCCAGCTTCACGACGCGGCTACCGTTCTTGGTGGTCACGGTCGCTTCGCCGTTGAGCACCTGGGTCACGGCCTCGTCGCGCAGGGCCCTGGCCTTGTCCTGCATCGGGCTGGACAGGTCGTCCGTGCCCTGAGCCGACTGATCCGCAGTCCCGATCGGGGCCTGCGTCAGCGGGGTTGATGCCACAGCCGTGCCGGGGAGCGCTAGTGCCGCGCCCGCCGCCACGGAGAGGGTCGCCAGACCCACCAGGACTTTTCGCACACAGACCTCCCAGTCCGCGGTGCCGCGGTACAGGTTGCCGCCGCACTCTGGGAGAAACCTAAGCGAATTCTGTGTCTGCGTTAAGGCCCTTTGGTCGATTTGTCTTTCTGGCAACATGAGGTTTCATGTCGGACTTACGGGGCAACGCACAACGGCCCGGCATCTGAGCGATGCCGGGCCGTTGCCGTTGTTACTCGTGTTTCTGGTGAGACGAAAGATCTTGCTCAGGAGGTGACTTTGATGGTCATCGCGTCCTTCTTCTGCTTCACGACCTCGATCTTCACCCCCGCGCCCCGCACCTTCACACCATGGTCGAGTTGAACCGGGTCGAAGTAGTTCTTGGTGTCATCGAACACCGGGTTGCCGGCCCGCTTCCCGATCTTCGTCTTCTCGCCCTCGACGTGCAGGCCGATCCCGTCCGTCTTCTTGAGGCTGAACGGAGCGTCGTAGATCTGGATCCGGGTGCGGAAGGGCTTTCCGTCACTGCGGTAGAGCGTCTCCGGATGGGCGTCGACGTTCAGGTTCAGCCCCTCCCCCGGGTGCTGACTGACATTGTTGTCGGTCTGCGAGGTATCCCAGTAGGAGACGAGAAGCCCTTCCTGGTAGGAGAAGTGCTCCACCTTGTCGGGCTGCTCGCTCTGCCACCCGAAGTTGTACGGGCCGGTCTCCAGGTAGCGGTCGTAGCTCACGTGCGAGCGGTACCCGGCGATGTAGTAGTTGTCGTACGCCTGTGTCTCCGTACCCGTCGTGCGCTGGAAACCGTAGGCCACCCAGCCGTTGTCGCCGGACTCCGCACCGTCCTCGAGAGCCTTCCCGATCGCGATGTCGTCGAGGAAGAGGCCGGCCGGGGCCTGCGGGTCGGTACCGGCCACGGCGCCGTCGGTCGAGTACCGGAACCGCAGGGCCACGTTCTTGCCGGCGTAGGCGCTCAGGTCGAACGTGGCCGGCTGCCAGCCCTTGCTGGCCCCGTCGATCGCGTTGCCCTCGGCCGCCTTCGTGATCGAGCCGGGCAGGGCCTTCCAGCCCTTGCCGTCACTCACCTCGACGTAGGCGTAGTCGCACGGGTCGTCGTCGCAGTCCTCGATGTTCCAGCTGGCCTGGAACGTCAGCTGCGGCTTGCCCGCGGGCACGGTGACCAGGCGGGCCAGGGTGTTCGTGATCGCGTCACCACTGCCGCTCCACCATTCGTACGAGCCGCTCCGGGGCTTCACCAGTTCGGTGGTGACCTGCTTCAACGGCAGGGCGACGATCGCCGCCTGGGTGCGGGCGGTGTTGTACTCCTCCGGCCCGAGCTCGACGATGCGGCTCTTGCGGCCCGTCGTCACGACCTCGTAGTCGAGCCAGCCGAGCATGAGCTTGTTCCAGGCGGCCAGGTCACCCGGCCGCTCACCGAGGGCCTCCCCGGCCGCCCCGAGCCGGCTCTGCGCCATGAGCGACCACCACTCCACGGCATTGCCCTGGCCACCGGCGGTGTCGTAGTCGTCCGGCAGGCCCAGGTCATGTCCGTACTCGTGGGCGAACACACTCAGGCCACCGTTCTCCGGCTGGATCGTGTAGTCACCCACCCAGATCCCGGTGTCACCGATCTGGGTTCCGCCGAGCGGGTTCTGCGGAGGGCCGGTGAGGCCGGCCAGGTTGTAGTTCGTGTACCAGCGGTGGCTCCAGATCGCGTCCTCACCCTGCTGCGGGTCACCGTCGGCCTGGTCGCCACCGGCGTGCACGATCTGGAAGTGGTCGATATAACCGTCCGGCTCGTTGAAGTTGCCGTCACCGTCGTGGTCGTAGCGGTCCCACTGGTCGAAACTGGCCACGTCCTGCTTGATCTGGGCATCGGTGCGGCCGGCGGCCTTTTGCTCGCCCACCCAGGACTTCAGGGCGTCGGACAGCAGCAGCCAGGTGTTGCTGCACACGTTGCCGGCGCACGGGTAACCGTTGGACCGGCCGTACCGGGCCTCGTTGTACGGCACCTTCACCCAGTCGGTGACCTCGCCGTCGACGCTGTAGCGGCCCGAGCTCTGCGTCTCGTAGTACGTCTTCAGCGACTCGGCCCCCTCACCGTCGCCGAAGTACAGGTCCTGGTAGTGCTTCCGGTCGTAGTCGGGCTGCCAGACGGTCGAGTTGTCGTCCGCCCCCGGCTCCGGGATCTGGTTGTGCTGCGGCCCCGGGAACACGGCCGGCCCGGGCGTGTCCGGGTCGGTGTCCTGGTCGGGATAGTTCGGGTGCCGCTGATCACCGAACTCGGCCAGCACCACGAAGATCCGGTCGGTCTGCTGACGGGCGAGCTCGACGTAGGTGCCGTCGTCCTTGTCCTTGGCACTGATCTTGCCACTCGTTCCGGCGGAGTCCGCCAGCTTCACCACCTTGCTGCCGTTGCGGTCCTCCACCTCGGCCTGGCCGTTCAGGACCTCGGTGAGCGCCCTCTGCCGCAAGGCGCGAGCCTTGTCCTGCATCGGGCTGCTCAGGTCGTCCTCGGAAGAGACGGCGCCGAGCGCGCCGTCGACCGGTGCCGCGGCCTGGATGCCCGGCCGCGGCTGGGCCGCGGCCACACCGGCCACTCCTGTCGCTGTCAGCGCGACGCAACCGGTGATCGAGAGGGTCGCCAGACCCATCAGGACTTTTCGCATGTATTCGGTCCCCCGTACGCGTGCCCCGTGAGCGCCTCGTCCCCAAAGTACGCAAGGCGCCCGGGCGATCATGCCCGACCACAACGTCCTCTGGTCGCCGGGAGCCGCGCATTGATACGTTCACCCGCCACCGGTCGCCGGGCAAACGACCGATGACCGGCCCGGCACCGTTTCGGCGGTGCGGACCGGTCATCGATACCTATCAGTCCGTGGTGACCTGGATCGTCATCGCGTCCTTCTTCTGCTTCAGCACCTCGATCCGCACCCCGGCGTCACGAACCGTGACACCGTGGTCGAGCTGCACCGGGTCGAAGTAGTTCTGGGTGTCGTCGAAGACCGGGTTGCCCGCGAGTTTCTTGATCTTCGTCTTCACGTCGTTGTTGTGCAGGGTGATGCTGTCGGTCTTCTCCAGGCCGAACGGTGCGTCGTAGATCTGGACGCGGGTGCGGAACGGGGTGCCGTTGCTCTGGTAGAGCGTCGCGGGATGCGCGTCGACGTAGAGGTTGCGGCCCCCTCCCGGGTGCTGGCTGACGTTGTTGTCCGAGTACGAGGTGTCCCAGTAGGAGACCAGCAGCCCCACCTGGTACGGGTAGTGCTCCACGTAATCGGGGTTGGTGGCGAGCTTGCTGAAGTTGTACGGGCCCGTCTTCAGGTACTGGTCGTAGCTGATGTACGAGCGGTGACCGGCGATGTAGTAGTTGTCGAACTCGGTGGTCACGGTGCCGTCGGTGCGGGTGAAACCGTTCGCGGCCCAAGCACTGTCGAGCGTCTCGGCACCGTCCTCGAACGCCCCGCCGACGGCGATGTCGTCGAGGAAGAGACCCGCCGGGGCGGCCGGGTCCTGGCCCTGCACCGCCGGGTCGGTGGCGTAGCGGAACCGCAGGCCCACCGTCGTCCCGGCGTAGGCCGACAGGTCGAAGGTCGCCGGCGTCCAGCCGTCGCTGACCCCGTCGATGGCGTTGCCCTCGCCGGCCGTGGTGATCGAGCCCGGAATGGCCTTCCAGCCACTGCCGTCGTCGACCTCGACGTAGGCGTAGTCACAGGCGTCCGGACCGCAGTCCTCGATGTTCCAGCTGGCCTGGAAGGTGAGCTCCGGCGATCCGGCCGGCACCGCGACGTCCCGCGACAGCGTGTACGTCTGCCCGTTGCCCGAGCCGCTCCACCACTCGTACTGCCCCGTCTTCGGCTGCACGAGCTCGTCGGTGACCTTCTTCTTCGGCAGCACCACGACCGCGGCCTGCGGCCGGCCGGTGTTGTACTCCTCCGGTCCCAGGTCGATGGTGGTGTCCGCCCCGCTGCCCGCGACCACCTCGTAGTCGAGCCAGCCGAGCTGGAGCTTCTGCCAGGCGCCGATGTCGCCCGGTCGCGTGCCGAGCGGCTCACCCTCGGCGTTCAGCCGGCTCTGGGCCATCAGCGACCAGTACTCCACCGCATTGCCCACGCCACCGGCGGTGTCGTAGTCGTCCGGCAGGCCCAGGTCATGACCGTACTCGTGGGCGAACACGCTCAGGCCGCCGTTCTCCGGCTGCATCGTGTAGTCGCCCACCCACAGGCCGGTGCTGCCGACCTGGGTACCGCCGAGCTTGTTGTCCGCCGGGCCGGTCTGGCCCGCCTGGGCCGAGTTCACGTACGAGCGGTGGCTCCAGATCGCGTCCTCGCCCTGCTGCGGGTCGCCGTCGGCCTCGTCACCGCCCGCGTGCACGATCTGGAAGTGGTCGACGTAGCCGTCCGGCTCGTTGAAGTTCCCGTCGCCGTCGAAGTCGTACCGGTCCCACTGATCGAAACTGGCAACCTCGTCCTTAATTTCGGAGTCACTGACCCCCTGGGCCTGCTGGTCGGTGATCCAGGCCCGGAGAGCGTCGCCGATCAGCACGCCGCTGTTGCTGCACACGTTGCCCGAGCACGGGTAGCCGCCCGAGCGGCCGTAGCGGGCCTCGTTGTACGGCACCTTCACCCAGTCGGTGACGGCCCCCTCGACGCTGTAGCGGCCCGAGCTCTGCGTCTCGTAGTACGTCTTCAGTGAATCGCCCTCACCGAAGTACAGGTCCTCGTAATGCTTCTGGTCGTAGTCGGCCTGCCAGACGGTCGAGTTGTCGTCCTTGGCCGGCTCCGGGATCGCGTTGTGCAGCGGGCCCTCGAAGGTCGTCGGCCCGGCGGTGTCCGGGTCGGTGTCCTGGTCGGGGTAGCTGGGGTGCCGCTGGTTGCCGAACTCGGCCAGCACCACGAAGATCCGGTCGGTCCGCTCCCGGCTCAGCTCGACGTAGGCGTCGTCCGCCGCCCCGGGCCGGCCGGTCAGCTTCACCACCTCGCTGCCGTTGCGCTTCTGAACCACCGCATCACCATTGAGGACGTCGGTGAGCGCCTCCTGTCGCAGAGCGCGCGCCTTGGTCTCGATCGGGCTGAGGAGGTCGTCCGATCCGGCGTTCTCGACCACTGCGGTACTGCTCGTTGTGGGCGCTGCGGTCGCTGTCATCGGTAGCAGGAGCCCGGCTCCCGCTGTCAGAGACAGGGTTGCCAGACCTACCAAGGCTTTTCGCACTCAGTCCTCCGGACCTTCAGGCCCGCGGTCGAACGCCACGGGATTGACAGGAAACCTAAAGGCTTGGGCGAAGCGGGCAAGCTACGCATTCATGACGTATGTGTTTCGCCATGAAAACGCCCAGCTCACCGGCCGGTGCGAGACATTTGCCATATGCGGTTCCCGCGGGCAACCTTTTGCCGACTCCCGCTGGACCGCACAAAGCGGCCGGCCCCTCGTGACGAGGGGCCGGCCGCTTGCTCGATCTTCTGCTTGACTCTTACCTGGTCAGGCCGACTTATCGCGCCGCTCACGCGGTTTGCGCACCGGCGCCTCGCGCGGCACCAGCGTCGGGATGACGTTCTCCAGCACCACCTCGCGGGTGACCACGCACCGGGCGACATCGTCGCGGCTCGGCACGTCGAACATCACCGGCAGCAGGACCTCTTCGACGATGGCCCGAAGACCTCGCGCACCGGTACCCCGCAGGATGGCCTGGTCGGCGATGGAGTCGAGAGCGTCTTCGGTGAACTCCAGCTCCACGCCGTCGATCTCGAACATGCGCTGGTACTGCTTCACCAGAGCGTTCTTCGGCCGGGTGAGGATGCGCACGAGCGCCTCCCGGTCGAGGTTCGAGACCGTGGTGATGACCGGCAGACGACCGATGAACTCCGGGATCAGCCCGAACTTCAGCAGGTCTTCCGGCATCACGTCGGCGTACGAGTCGTTGTTGGCCTTCGCCTCGTGCAGGGGGGCGCCGAACCCGATGCCCCGCTTACCGACCCGGGACTGGATGATCTGGTCCAGCCCGGCGAAGGCCCCACCGACGATGAAGAGCACGTTGGTGGTGTCGATCTGGATGAACTCCTGGTGCGGGTGCTTACGGCCACCCTGCGGCGGCACCGACGCGGTGGTGCCTTCCAGGATCTTCAGCAGCGCCTGCTGAACACCCTCGCCGGAGACGTCCCGCGTGATCGACGGGTTCTCCGACTTCCGGGCGATCTTGTCGACCTCGTCGATGTAGATGATCCCCGTCTCGGCCTTCTTGACGTCGTAGTCAGCCGCCTGGATGAGCTTCAGGAGGATGTTCTCGACGTCTTCACCGACGTAACCGGCCTCGGTGAGGGCGGTCGCGTCGGCGATGGCGAACGGGACGTTGAGCATCTTGGCCAGCGTCTGCGCCAGATAGGTCTTGCCGCAGCCGGTCGGGCCGATCAGGAGGATGTTCGACTTGGCGATCTCGACCGGCTCGTCGCCGCGCCGGCCGGGCTCGCCCGCCTGGATCCGCTTGTAGTGGTTGTACACCGCGACCGCGAGCGACTTCTTCGCCGGCGTCTGCCCGACCACGTACTGCTCCAGGAAATCAAAGATCTCCTTCGGCTTCGGCAACTCGACCAGACCGAGTTCACTGGCCTCGGCCAGCTCCTCCTCGATGATCTCATTGCACAGGTCGATGCACTCGTCGCAGATGTAGACGCCGGGCCCGGCGATGAGCTTCTTGACCTGCTTCTGGCTCTTTCCACAGAAAGAGCACTTCAGCAGGTCGCCACCGTCTCCGATGCGTGCCACGCGCAGTCCTTCCTCCGGGGGGCTTGCTGGCTCATCGACCGTCGGTTCCGACCGGCCCCAGCACCATTCAACGCCACTGGGACGCCGCTGTCAGCGGCACCCCCTGTTCGTTCGGCGTGTCAGGAGCCGGACGGGGCAGGCGCCGTGGACACCTGCGCGCCCTTACGGCTCGTGAGCACCTGGTCGATAAGCCCATATTCCAGGGCCTGCTGAGCGGTCAGGATCTTGTCCCGCTCGATGTCCTTCTGCACCTGCTCCGACGTCTTGTTGGAGTGCAGTGCGATGGTGTCTTCCAGCCAGGTGCGCATGCGCAGCACCTCGTTGGCCTGGATCTCGATGTCCGACGCCTGGCCGTAGTCGCCACCGGACATCGCGGGCTGGTGGATCAGCACCCGCGCGTTCGGCAGTGCCAGCCGCTTGCCCTTGGTACCGGCTGCGAGGAGCACGGCAGCGGCCGAGGCGGCCTGGCCGAGGCACACGGTCTGGATCTCCGGCTTCACGTACTGCATGGTGTCGTAGATTGCCGTAAGAGCCGTGAACGAGCCACCCGGGCTGTTGATGTAGAGGGTGATGTCACGATCCGGGTCCTGGCTCTCCAGCACGATCAGCTGCGACATCACGTCGTCGGCCGAGGCGTCGTCCACCTGCACGCCGAGGAAGATGATGCGGTCCTCGAACAGCTTGGTGTACGGGTCCATCCGCTTGAAGCCGTAGGCCGTGCGCTCCTCGAAGTTCGGGAGCACGTAGCGGCTGCTGGGCGCGGCGACCTGGCCGGCGCTGCGACCGGAACCCGGCAGGTGCAGACCTGCGTGGTGGTCGGGGTAGCTCATCGGGTCACTCCTGTACTTGCTGCGGGAAGACAAGGGTCGATGTCGGTCGGGACGGTTCGGGCTGCCTGACTACCTGGCTGCGTGAGCTGCACTGGCTGCAAGCGGGCGGGCCGGGGATCAGGCGCCGGTACCGCCGCCACCGCTGACGTCACGCGCGGAGCTGACCACGTGGTCGACGATGCCGTAGTCCTTGGCTTCCTGCGCGGTGAACCAGCGGTCGCGGTCGGAGTCCTTGGTGATGGTCTCGACCGTCTGACCGGTCTGCGCCGCGATCAGCTCGGCCATCTGCCGCTTGATGTGCAGGATCTGCTCGGCCTGGATCTTGATGTCCGTGGCCGAACCACCGATACCGCCCAGCGGCTGGTGCATCATCACGCGGGCGTGCGGGGTGGCGGAGCGCTTGCCCTTGGCCCCCGCCGTCAGCAGGAACTGACCCATCGAGGCCGCCAGGCCCATGGCGATGGTCGCCACGTCACAGGAGACGAACTGCATGGTGTCGTAGATCGCCATGCCGGCCGTCACCGAACCACCGGGCGAGTTGATGTAGAGGTAAATGTCTTTGTTGGGATCTTCGGCCGCCAGCAACAGCATCTGCGCGCAGATCGCGTTGGCGTTCTCGTCGCGCACCTCGGACCCGAGGAAGATGATGCGGTCCTTGAGCAGACGGTTGTAAACGTGGTCGTCATAGCCCATGCCGGGCGACGCTGAGCGGGCCACCGGCTGGTCGAACGAATTCGTAACCGGCGGGTTGTCCCCCGGAACGATCAAGTGGCTCACGATGTCGCTCCCCAAAACGTTGGCACCTGACCCCGGGTTACCGGGGCGTCCGGGTGGGCCACCCGGTGCATTGACCCTAACGCGAGCGCCTCCCGGTGATCCTCCCCTACCGACCGTTGTTCGCTGTTAGCGCACCAGAGGCCCCTGGGCATGACCCATATGGCCTCTGACCAGGCGACACGCGGGTTACCGACGGGGCAGCGCAAGGGCCGGACGGTCCAATCCGAGGGATCCGAACCGTCTTTCCTGGTCGTCCCGGCGGTATTGACCGGAGACGACACCGGGATTCGTACGCGGAAAGCAGAACCGGCACCCTGCCGGGCTCAATGCCTGCGGGGTGCCGGTTCCAGAAAATTCGATCAGAGGGTGGGCAGCGCAGCCGGGTCGCCCGACTTCTTGGCCGACTCGGTCGACTCGATCTCCTCGACCTCGTCCACCTCTTCGGCCTCGACCGCGTCGTCCTCACTGGCCGGGAAGAGAGCCGTCAGGTCGATCTCGTTGCCCGACTCGTCCTTCACCTGGGCGCGCTCGAGCACCTGGGCGAGGGCCTTGCGGCGGCCGACCTCGGCCACCATCGACGGCACCTGGCCGGCCTTGTCGACGGCCTGGATGAACTCGTTGGGCTCCATCCGGTACTGCTGGGCGCTCGCGAGGAGGTACTCGATCAGCTCCTGCTGACCGACCTGCACCTCTTCCTTCTCCGCGATCGCGTCGAGCAGGAGCTGCGCCTTGAACGCCTTGCGGGCCTCGACCTCGACCTCTTCGCCGTGCGGGTCGTCTTCGGCCTTGCCCTCCTGCTCGAGGTGCTGCTTGACCTCGGCCTTGATCACGCCGTCGGGGACGGGGATCTCAACGCCGTCGAGGAGCTTCTCCAGGAGGCGCTCGCGGGCCTGGATGCCCTGCTGGTACTTCGCCTCCTGCTCGGCCTGCTCGGAGAGGCTGGCGCGCAGCTCTTCCAGCGTGTCGAACTCGCTGGCCATCTGCGCGAACTCGTCGTCCGCCTCGGGCAGCTCGCGCTCCTTCACCGACTGCACGGTGACGGTGACGTGGGCCTCTTCACCGGCGCGCTCGCCACCGGCCAGCGGGGAGTTGAACGTGGTGGTCTCGCCGGCCGACAGGCCCGGGAGCACCTCGTCCATGCCGACGAGCATCTCGCCCGAGCCGACGCGGTAGGAGACGCCCTTGACGCTGTCGATCTCCTCGTCGGCGATCTTGGCGGCGATGTCGATGCTGAGGAAGTCGCCGTCGGCGGCCGGACGCTCGACCGTCACCAGCGAGCCGAAGCGCTCGCGCAGCGTCTCGAGGCGCTCGGCGACCTGCTCGTCGCCGACCTTCACGTCATCGACGGTGACCTCGACGGCGTCGAGGGCGGGCAGCTCGAACTCGGGCCGGACGTCGACCTCGGCGGTGAACTTCAGGTCGCCGCCCTCGGCCGGGTCGGGCACGGCAGTCACGTCGACCTCGGGCTGGCCGAGCGGACGGATCTCCGACTCCTCGACGGCCTGCGAGTAGAAACCGGGGAGCGCGTTGTTCACCGCGTCTTCGATCACGGCGCCGCGGCCGAACCGCTGGTCGATGATCCGCGGCGGAACCTTGCCCTTGCGGAAACCCGGAACGGTGACCTGGGACGCGATGTTCTTGTAGGCCGCGTCCATGCTCGGCTTGAGTTCGTCGAAGGGCACCTCGACGGTCAGCTTGACCCGGGTCGGGTTGAGGGTCTCGACGGCGCTCTTCACGAGGGGACTTCTCCTGGCCTTTGGACAACTGAGGACGATGGCCGCAATGCCGGTCCCGGTCCGGCAGCCGCGTTACGCGCGCCAGAGAGCAGATCGGCATCATGGCCCTCAGCACATCCTAGCCGCGCCAGGAAGACACGCATGACATGCCTGGCCCAGCCGCGTCACGTTTCCCCCGATCAGGGCCGTGACCGGCCCTGATCGTTCGCATATGGCCACATTTGTCGGGGTACCCGGATTCGAACCGGGGGCCTTCCGCTCCCAAAGCGGACGCGCTACCAAGCTGCGCCACACCCCGCCATCCCGCTCGGCCGGGCCGTTAGGTGTCCGGCCAACCGGGTGACAGGCAGTAGGCTACGACACGTAGGCCGAAGGGTTGGCACGGTTTCCGGTTTTCCCGGTATCGTACGGACCGCTCAGTCACTTGCGGGTGTAGCTCAATGGTAGAGCCCCAGCCTTCCAAGCTGGTCATGCCGGTTCGATCCCGGTCACCCGCTCAGAGCACGAAGGGCCAGGTCAGAGGCACATTGCCTCCGATCCTGGCCCTTCGTCGTGAGATGACAAACGGGGGCTGCGGGCCAGATGGGCCCCTTGCGGGCCATAAAGCCGACTTCACTCATCTCGTGCGATCAGACGCGCCGAGCCTGACTTCCACGAGCGATTGGTCTCGCCCGGCGCTGTCTCGCACCGGACGATTCGGTTTCGCGCTGACCGGCGGTCACGCCGTTCAGGCGCACTGACGGATACCGAGATCCCGGTCGATGGCGACCACGGCGAGCAAGTCCCGCGTTCCGCGGGATCTGGAGACAGGACCGATCGACTATTTACAGACGATTCGGTCGCGGATTTACAGCCACCACGTCCACCAGCTCTTCGCAGCCCTTGAAGTCGTCCGGATTCGCCGTGTACAGGGGTAACTCAACGCTGGCCGCCGTCGCCGCAATCATCAGGTCCGAGGATCGCTTACGCGGCCCACGTCCAGTCGCACGGACTGCTGCGCAGAGCTGGCCGTAGAGCCGGGCGGCCGCCTGATCGTACGGGAGCGGATCGAAAGTCGCCTCCACATGCTGCAATACAGCTACCCGCCCGGCCCGTTTCGCCGGATCGTCGGTGGCGTGCGGGCCGAACGACAGCTCCCCCAATGTCACCGCCGTAATCAGAATCAGGTCAGGCAGTTCCGCGGGATCGTAGAGCTTCAGGGCGGCAATGATGTTTGTGTCGACGACCGCAGACTCGTGCACAGTCACAGGCCCGTCCCCTCGTACGGATCGTCCAGGTCCTGACCGACGACGCGGTCCAGATCGGCTCGCAGTTCATCAGCGTCTACCGCAGGGGCGGTAGCAAAGACAGCGAAGACCTCTTCCCTGGGAACCGCCCGGCGCCGCCGGATCGGGACCATTCTGGCCAGCGGCTCACCATTGAGGGTCAGCGTGTAGGCATGGCCCTGCCGAAGGCCGCGCGTGATCATGCCCGAGTCCGCCACGAACTGGCGGACGCTGACATCCGTCGGTTGTTCCCTGGGAATGGCCATGACCAAATCCTACCTCGCCGTACCACGGCGTGGTACGGCGAGGTACGGCGTGGCTGACTCGGGTGCGCCGGGCCGCCCTTCAGTGCCCCCAGCCCCCACAACCACGTGCCAGATACGTGCCAGATGGGCAGGCCACCAGAGGGCACTCCAGGCCACTCGGTGCACCCGGCGAGACCGGGAATCGCCAGGTGAAGCCCCGTGGTGAGAGGGCTTCCAAGCTGGTCATGCCGGTTCGATCCCGGTCACCCGCTCAGAGCACGAAGGCCCTGGTCAGAGGCAAGTTCTCGGACCGGGGCCTTTGTCGTTCCGGTGCCGATCTCGGCCGCTGTGCGATCCGCATGCGTTTCCGGGAGTCCGGCCTGGAAAACGCCCATCAGCCACAACGCCGAGGTCAGAATCATCAGCGCGAGTACCAGGGCACCCGCCGAACGAGAACGATCCGCACGGGTCGAGCCCGGCCGGCCCCCACGAACATGCCGGCCATCGCGCCGATCACGAACATGGGGACGCCCATCACCAGCAATGGTGCCTACAGATCCTCGCTGAAACCGTTCGAAGCAGCGCAACCACGATCAGCCCGGCCAGACCGCCTCGAGCGGCTGAGCGCATCGTCAGAGGTCTCCCCATCCCACTTGGCCCGCACTCACGTCGCGATCAGTAGTGATAGCGAGCCTGCACAACCACCAAGGTCTCACCACGAACCGTGTAGACGAGCCGATGCTCATCGGTGATCCGCCGCGACCAGTACCCACTCAGGTTCTCGGTCAGCCGCTCTGGCTTCCCGATACCGTAACCAGGGTCTCGCAGCGCCTCTTCGATCATCCGGTTGATCCGCTTGTACATCTTGGGCTCGGCCGCCCACGACGTGTAGTCCTCCCAACCAGCTTTGTCGAAGGCAACTCTCACGAGGCCCGTTCCTCCGGCGAAACATCCGTTTCGCCGATCAGCGGGTACTCCTCGAAGTCGCCGGCCTCGACCCGAGCGACGCTGTCCTGCAGACGACGCGCGTTGGCAGGTGAGCGCAGCAGATAGCGCGTCTCCATCAGAGAACGCCACAGATGCTCGGGCACCAGAAATGCTGTGCCCGACTTCGACACGATCTCGACCGCTTCCTCATCGTCGTTGACCTGTTCGATCAGCGGGAAGAGACGTTTGCGGGCTTCGCTCGCAGACATAGCCATGGCATCCTCCTATAGTCGTACCGAACTATGGTACCAGTCAGGCTCCGGAGGCCTGAGCGGCGAAGGCCAACCAACGGTCTGGCGTGCCAGATACGTGCCAGATGGGGAGGCCACGCAGGGACACTCCAGGCCACTCGGGGCACCCGAAGAGGACGTGTACGCCCAGGTCGAGCCATAAAACCGAGAGCTTCCAAGCTGGTCATGCCGGTTCGATCCCGGTCACCCGCTCAAAGCGCAAAGGGCCTGGTCAGAGGAGTAACGCCCGCCAACCAGGCCCTTCCTGCCAGTGCTTGCCCGGGCCGCTCACGGGCCACCCGCCAAAACGCCCGAGCGGGGTCCGGACCAGATGAATGATCGGCCCGCGAATCAGGCGGGAGACGATCCATGCTGCTGGAAGGAGGCGCAGAGTTCGGCATCCAGCGCGGCCGCCGTACGGACCAGGAGCGGAACGGCCGGCGTCGCATCACCAGACTCCGAGCCCGAGGGTCGCGGCTACGTCAGCCCGGCGCGCCCAGTCAATTCTTTCTGGTTCATGCCAAGTTCGGGCCGACGATCGTGCACTAATCGTCCCCGCATCAGAGATGCTCGCGCCTCGTCGTCGCACTACTCGGTCGACTTAGGATGCCCCGTACCTGCGTGATATAGCCATAACGAGCGACGCTCGTCGTCAATCAGGTACCAAAGCCTTGCCCCAGAAGTAACTTCGTACTGCCAGACCTCCATCTGGACGCCCTTGTAGACGTGGGTCGCCTTGGCCCCTCGCAGTTGGTGCTGTCTCTCGGTGTGACGCCGAGGGTTCCCGGTAATCTGGACCCACGCTTCGTCCAAGGCGCTTAACGCCTCTCGCGCCAAGGCATCCCACCCCTTGCCGACACGAAGATTCGTCGTCCGCAGAACCCACGGGTTCGGGCGAGGAACCTCTTCCCCTCGCTTCATGCGCCAGGACGGCCAATCACGGAATCGACATCGTTCGAATCCTCTTCCGCCTCAGCATCACGCAACGCCTGAGCGTTATCCGGGTCAGCCCAGGCAATAGCGCTGGACTGCCATGCCGCCATGGACAGGAAGAAGGGACGCAGTTCCCCGGTATCGGCGCCTGCCCGAAGGTCGCCGAGCAACTCCTGAAGACACTTGACCTTCTCCTCGACCGGCAACCAGGCCACCCAGGGAAGCGATTCGGTCAGAGCATCGGCAGCCAGGTCGGGGCGCACAGCGGCCAACGCGGCCAGAGCTCGAGTCGCGACCTGCAGACCCCTCACTTCGCGCTCGTGCCGCTCACGGGTGGACAGATACAGATCGGCTGCGTCTCGCCGACCCAAAATCACGTCCCCCTCGGCCACGAGCTTCGTGACCTCAGTAGTTCGACGAGAGAAGTCGCTCAAGGGCACGGTAGTAACCATGGGATCCATCATCCACTGAACTACTACTGAAGTCCAGATCGGCACACGAACAGCCCACCCGTCCGTTCAAGTATCCGGCGAGCAACCTCACGATCCGGCGCCGTGCCAGATACGTGCCAGAGGTGCACCCGGCGAGACCGGGAATCGCCAGGTGAAGGCCCTGGTGAGAGGGGCTTCCACGCCGGTCATGCCGGTTCGATCCCGGCCACCCCACCGAGTGACGCTTCAGTGGCGGCCAGCGATCCCAGCTCGGCGAGGGCGCGAGTCTGAGCGGGCCGGGAAGGTTACGAGTGCAAGAGACCTGTGCGTCGATCCTGGGCAACCGGCGCCGATCGCCAGCTCCCACCTCGTCTTACGTCTCGTTGCCGCTTGGCCCGGAACCTCTCATCAGAAGCAGGGCCATCGTCCCTGGTCCACGTCGGCGCTCAGTTCGCCGGGCGCTTGACCAGCATCGACGTCGCCCGTGGGGCCCAGCATGTCGCAGCTCCTACACATCTTCCGACGGCCCCGCAGTCGCCGCGAAGTCACCCACGACAAGCCTCGGTCTACGTCGCCACCCCCAGCCGGACCGTTCGTCGATCCGGAAGAACTGTCCGATCAGGACACCATCGTCATCCACAGTGGCCTGCCACCATCTCTGATCGAGCAGCGCCAGTTCGGGGCCACGCTGCCGCTGTACCTGCTCCGGAAGCGCGCCCGCTCGATGGACGCACGGTCCTCGGGCCCCACGTAGCGCTCCACCCATCAACGATCGACCGGTGGAAGCTGCCGCCTTATCGCCAAGGCGCCGGGTCCGTCCTCGTCGTCGCGGTAGACATCGAGCCACAGGTCGCCCGGCAGGGCGGTCAGGCGCAGGAGAACGTCGCGGGTTAGCTCCGTGGCATTCTCACCGTCCCGGACATCGAGCATGCCCAGCCAATTGGCTGCGTAACCCTCGCGCTCGAGATCCCACAGCATCGCGGTGACCGGCTCGAGCTGGTGCAGTAACCGTTCCAGCATCTCCGGCAGTCGCACATCGTCCTCTGCTTCGACAGCACTGCTGAGAATCCACGCGGAATGCGTTCGCGTGCGCTCGGGGTTCCGCGATGAGATGACCGTCCCCGCCTCCAGAGGCCGGGTGGCCGGGATTCCGAGTCGCTCGGTCACCGCCGCAGCGGTGCCGCCGTGTTCATGGGTCAGTCGGAACGACACGATGCTTCTCACGCCGACGAATTCTTCTCGCCTGCCGCAATTCGCGCACTCGTGACACGAGCCCATCGAGCAACAAGCTGGGGAATCGGCCCTTGCCGCGCCTGATCCATACCGATAGTTATGAACCGTGACCGATCGGGCCCATGAGATCGAAGAAGCCCTCACATTCCTCGCCTCCGCCATACGAGAACACCTCACCCCCACCGAACGCGCCGTGGTCACCGCGGGGAACAAGGCCCTCCATGCTCTTGAACACGGCTGGGACGGGCTGAATCAGGGTTACGAGACCGCCGCCGAGTACCTCACCGAGACCGCCGGTGAACTTCAGGGCGTCCAGGACCAGATCAACAGCTGCATCGAAATCCTCCACCCGATACGCGACGACGCCGGTCTCCGTGCCGCCACCGAACGCCTCCGCACCGCAGCCGGCGCACTCGAGGCCGGCCTCGACGGCATCCTCACCCGCCTCGACGAGGCCCTTACTCTCCTCGAAACTACCGGTGAAGAACACCTCATCGGCATTCTTCAGGACCTGCTCGAACAGGTTCAGGAATCAGCCGAGGCGCTCGCCACCGTTGGGCAAGACCTCGCCGCCGAGATCGAAGAAGCGTCCGGTTCAGGGATCGAAGAGGGCCCGCTCGGCACCCGGACCTCTCCCGACCAGCGCGACGGGCCTCAAGATTTCACGTAACGGCACCAAACAGCACTATCCCCCTGAGCGGAGAACATCATGACTGACGAGCCAGGTTCCCCCTTCACGAAAATTGAACGCGAAACCCTCTGGAATGCAGTGGAAGGAACCCATCTGATCGAGATCCGCAACGATGCTCCGGATCCCGGATATTCCCTGGACACCTACCGCTCGGAAGTAGGCCGGGCCATGAAAAGGCTGGCCGACGCCGGGCTGATCACTCCCTTCCTCGGTGCCTGGGGTGAAGAGGCAACCAGGACCATCGGCATCGGTGAAGCCATGGCCAGGATCAGCGACGGAACTGCCTGGGACCCGGACCAGGCAGAGCTCATCAGTATCGAGGCAACTGAGGAGGGGCGCTCCGTGGCGATGTCGCTGTAGAGCGAGCACGGCACACCCCCAAGCAGCTCTGGACCAGGTTGCACGACCCCACCGACAGCCTGACCTGAGACCTCACCCGAACCGCCGCACCGTCGGCCACCCCGCGGCCGTAGCATCCCATCCGGGCTTGCTGTAGGTCACGAAACGGATCCAGGCACTGTGTATCTCGGCCTCCAGACGGGCCGGCCCACCTTCCGGGCCGAGCAGGCCCCGATCGCCGCGCAGGTCTTCGGCACTGGCGCGGGCGAAGGCGAACGGCAGGTCGACCCCGTGCGCCGCGCCGAGGGTTTCGCCGATCGCCGGGGACGGCCAGGTGAACTCGTACTCGAACGTGGAATTTCGGGCTGCTACGGACGCTGCACTCAAGGCCCGGGTTCCCTCCCGGAACACTGCCTCGGTGAGGATCGCCGATCTCAGCTCGTCCCAGTTCGTGTGCGGGAAGTCGGCCGGCCCGGAGCCTCCAGGTGAGGCGGCCGCGGCGACGGCCCGTGCTTCCGCCTCACCGCCGGGGACGGGCGCTGTGTAGAGATTGCCCTCGTGGGTGGTCGCTCCCAGGAGAAGCGCGGCCGGTATTCCCCTTCCGGCGCCGATGGTGACGGCGGGCTGCTCGTCCAGCACCGGCGCGAACGGGGCGATGCCGGCCAGTGGGTGACGGACGCCGGGCAGTCGCAGGTCGAGGCCGGTCAGGCAGGACAGGGAATCGACCAGGGTGGCGTCGTCGAGCATAGCGAAATCATCTGCGGTGGGCCGAATCCCGAGGTGGGACGCTACACGCTCGGTGACCATCCAGGCCTGCGCGGGCAGCAGGGCGCCCAGGCCGCTGCCGCTGGCCACGATCGCCTGTCCGAAAGTCCCGGCGAAGCTCTGGTCGGCGAGCGCTGCGGCCACGATCATCGCGCCGGCCGACTGACCGGCGAGTGTCACCCGTCCCGGATCGCCGCCGAAGGCACCGATCTCACGCTGCACCCAGTGCAGGGCGGCCAGGACGTCGAGGAGCCCTCGATTGGCCGGTGCGTCGGGAAGATGGAGCCATCCCGGTACCCCGAGCCGGTAGTTGACGGTCACGCACACGATCCCGGCGCAGGCGAAGGCCGCGCCGTCGTAGAGCGAGGCCGCGGTGGAGCCGGCGACGAATGCTCCACCGTGCACGAACACGAGCACCGGGAGTGGCTCGTGGGAGGAGACCGACGGCGTCCATACATTGACCGTCAGCGGGAGGTCCCCCGCTACCCAGCCAGGGCCGAAGAACGGGGTCAGGTCGAGGGAGTCGAAGGCACCACCCCGGTCGGGCTGGGGCGAGGTCGGGCCGAAAACCGTCGCGTCGCGCTCGCCGCTCCAGGCCGGGAACGGGATCGGTGCGGCGAACCGGTCGGCGCCGGAGCTGTTTGCCGCGTAGGGAATTCCCCGGAACGCGAGGACTCCGCCGGCGGCGGTGCCCCGGACCCGGCCGAGGGTGGTCGGTACTGAGCTCATGACGAGATCCTGTCCTGAGGGGTGGTGTCCGGCACCGAGCAGATCAGTGCCGGACACCACCGATCGCATCAGTGCCGGGCGAGGTGCGCCACGAGCAGATGGGGGTCTTTCTGCGTGGTGTAGGCGGCGCTGGGCACATAGACCGTGGCGCCACGGATGTCGGGTTGGAGAGGCCGTCGCCCTTCGTGAGCAGGGTCGTCTTCGTGCCCTGGCCGCTGACCAGCACGACCTGGTTGCCCGGGTTGATCGTGGCCAGGAACTGGTTGCCCCGGCCGAATCAATGACGAAGTGGTGGGCTCAGGCGCCGGCGAGCGGGGCCCAGTGGTCGAGGGCGAAACCGTCGCCCTCGGCCCGGACGGTGAAGGCGCCCTGGCCGGTGAAGTGGGCCGGGAACATCAGGGTTCCGTTGGCTGCGGCCTCGGTGAACACCCGTCGGCGGGTCTCGACGGCGAGGTCCGGGTCCTGGCAGAAGCAGCTGTTCACGGCCGGTTCGCCGACCTGGAGCGGGGTGTGCAGGATGTCGCCGATGAACAGCACCTCCTCGCTCCCGGCGGTCAGGCGCAGGATCGAGGAGCCGGGGGTGTGGCCGGGAGCGGCTTCCAGGACGAGGTTCTCGTCGATCCGCTCGGTGCCGCTCCACTCCTTGACCTGTCCAGCGGCCAGGATCGGGGCGATGCTGTCCTCCCACATGTTCTGCGCGGCCGGGCCGAGCACGCTGGGGTGCCCGTTGGCCGGGTTCCAGAACTCCAGGTCCTCGGAAGTCATGTAATAGGCGGCGTTCGGGAAGGTGGAGGTCCAGACCCGGTCGCGCAGCACGGTGTTCCAGCCGGTGTGGTCGGGGTGGATGTGGGTGTTCACCACCACGTCGACGTCCTCGGGCCGCACCCCGGCGGCGGCCAGCCGGTTCAGGAAGTCGCTGTCGAGGTGCGACCACATCGGCACGTAGGGGCGTTCCTTGTCGTTGCCGACGCCGGTGTCGACGAGGACGACCTTTCCGGCACTGCGGATGACCCAGGTCTGCATCGCGACCCGGTGGGTGTGCTCGTGCACCGATTCGCCACCCGGGATGAGGAACTCGGGCGCGTTCCAGATGCCCGGCTTCTCCCACATGTGCGGCTGCGAGTTGGGAAAGAACTGCGAGGGCGTCATGTACAGGTCACCGGCGCTCTCGATCACGCGGGTGACGGTGACGTCACCGAAAACTAGCTGGTGGACGTCGGTCACGGCGGGGTTGGGCACGAAAGTCTCCTGAGGGCCGGGTCAGCGGAAGTTCCGCGATGACGACTGATGACGACTCTGCGGCCCCCGGGCGGTCGGCAGCCAGACCGGCGTGTGGGTACCCCTGGCGGGGATAGGCAACCGGGCCCGGCGGGAGCGATGCTGGTGCCATGAGCCATGACTCCCAGGGATCGCTCGGCGACGCGTTGCGGGCCTGGCGCTCCCGTGTCAGCCCGGAGGACATCGGGCTGCCCACCTACGGGGAGCGCCGCCGGGTGGCCGGGCTGCGCCGTGAGGAACTGGCCCTGCTCGCCGGGGTCAGCGCGTCGTACTACACCCGTCTGGAGCAGGGGCAGTCGCGGAACGCGTCCCCGGAGGTGCTCGACGCGATCGCCGCGGCTCTACGCCTCACCGACGCCGAACGTCAGCATCTGGGCGCCCTGGCCGCGGGTACCCGGCGCCGCGCCACACCGAAGCGGCCCCCGGCCGAGCACGTGGACCCGGCCCTGGCCGACCTGCTGGCGGTGCTCGGTGACGTGCCCGCGATCGTGCTCGGCCGGCGCAGCGACGTGCTGGCGTGGAACGCGATGGGCCATGCCCTGCTGGCCGGGGACGTACCGCTGACCGCCCCGCAGACGCCCGGATCCCGCCCGAACATGGTCGAGCTGATCTTCACCGACCCGCACCACCGGGAGCTCTACACTTGCTGGCCGGCCAAGGCCCGGGCCGTGGTGGGGAACCTGCGGGTGGTGGCGGGGCAGCATCCGGACGACCCGCTGCTCGCCTCGCTGGTCGGCAACCTGTCGATGTCCAGCCCGGACTTCGCCCGGCTGTGGGCCGATCACCGCGTGCAGCCGTGCGCCACGGCCGACTACGAGCTGCAGCACCCGCTGGTCGGCGCGCTGACGGTCACCCAGCAGTCGTTGCGGTCCCTGCAGTCGCCCGACCAGGTCCTCGTCACGTGCACCGCCCCGGCCGGGTCACCCTCGGCCGAGGCCCTGACCCTCCTCGCCCAGCTGGTGCACACCGGCGGTCACCAGACGCCGGCCACCCGTCCGGCCCCGGCCCGCCCCTGACCGGGTCACCGGCCCGGCAGCATCGACAGGGCCTGCGAACGCTGAGCGACCAGGTCGGCATAGGTGCCGTCGCGCTCGGCCCAGCGGTGCCTGAGCACGCCCTTCACGAGGGCCTCGGGCGGCGTGGGCTCGGCGGCGAGCAGCTCGATCACCTCGTCCGCGAAATCGTTGACCCGCAGGGCCTGCGGCATCTGCTGCTCCTGCTCGGGCGTCGTCGTCACGAGCGGCGGGACCAGCTCGACCACGTCGACACCGGTACCGTCCAGCTGCGCCCGCAGGGCCTCGGAGTACGCGTGCACCGCGGCCTTGGAAGCCGCGTAGGTCGGCATCGGGGGGAAGGGCAGGAACCCGATCCCCGAGCTGACCGTGACGAATGTGCCCGCACCCCGACCGATCAGGTGCGGGGTGAAGGCATCGAGAACGCGGATGGTGCCGTACAGGTTGGTCTCGATGGTGGTCGTGGCCGTCTCGAAGTGGGCCGGATCGCGAAGATCCTCGATCAGCAGCACGCCCGACATCGTGACCACCACGTCGAGGTCGGGATGCCCGGCCAGCACGGCGTCGCGGGCCCGCGTGACCGACGCCGGATCGGTCACGTCGATCTCGACCGTGCCGAACCCCTCCGAGGCCAGCTCGGCCAGCCTCTGCGCGCGCCGGCCCCCGATGACCACGGTGCTGCCGGCCGCCCGGAACCGCCGGGCCAGCTCCAGGCCGATGCCAGAGGTGCCGCCCACCATGAGAACTGTGCGAGATGTGATGTCCATGCCCTGATCCTCGGTCTCCACCGCGCCGGGTGGGATGGCCCCGCTGAGACCGGGGAGTGGCAGACCCTCCCCAGTGGCTATCGCTGAGGAGGGAAGCCGTTCGCCGTCAGTCCGGCGCGCTCAATCGATCAAACTCTCCGCAGCGGCTACCCCGGAGAAACTCCCGCCAAGCCGCTTCCGAGCAGAGAATTAGGCCGCTGTTCGGAAGCTTCGAATCGCGCATCGCGAGGCGGCCAGGATCGACACGACCTATCTGAAGGCACCCGTTGAGTCCCGAAGCCGATGCTTTCTGCCAGCGCACGTTCTCTGCAGGAGAATCACACATGCGTCTACTCCATCCCGGGCCGTGACAAGTCAGGACCAGCCTCAGGGTACGAGAGGATGACGATGACGCCTATCCCTGGTTACACATGAGTACGGCGCGCTCAAGAAGCGAAGTGGTCGAATTCACCGTTGCGCACGCCGGCCAGAAATGCTCGCCATTCCTCCGAGTTGTAAAGGATATATCCCCCGTCCGGGTCTTTGGACTGACGGACCGCGATCAGGCCGTCGGGGGCCGCAGCCACCTCGAGGCAACCGTTGACAGCCGAGAAAGATGACTTCAGCCAAGACATCTCGGTTACGTTAAGTCCGGACAAGAGACTGCTCCCGCTTCCAGGTAGTGAGACCCCAGAAAGCGCGGAGGCCTCGCCAGCGCGGTCACACTACACCCGGGCCAGACTCAAACACCCACACACGGGCGCGCCATGTGGAGCGATTCATTGAACAACTCAAGAGTATTGACCCGCATGTGCCCGCAGAACCTCGATGCTCTCGGTTGCGTTCAGGGCAGCACCACGAAGGAACGCAAAAATGCGGCGATGCCTGGCTACGACCTCGTCCTCCTCAAGGATTGACTGCCCTTGAAGGGTGTCAAGATAGACCAGATCCGAGAGCTCTCCCTGCGGAAGGGTCAGAATGGTGAACGGCCCCTGCCCGCCACTAGCCCCAGCGGCGGTGGGCAGCAGCAGAATCTGCACTCGCTGCTCCTCAGCCGCTGCAACCAAGAAGACCAGTTGCTCGCGCATGACACTGGAGTCGCCGACCGGACGCCGCAGCACTGCCTCGTCGAGTATCAAGGTATGCCGTGAGCGCTCGCGCTCCCAGAGCCGGTCCCGGCGGATCCGGCGAACCTTCAGCTTCTCCCCGATGAATTGGTCATCCGGCGGATCCGGCCAGTACAACTGGACCACCTCACGGTAGTAGGCCTGCCCGTAGGCCTCCGTCTGGAAGATCGCAGGAATCGCACCGTTCTCAAATTGATGAACAGAGACGGCCGCTTCTTCGTAACCGATGTAGGAGCCGTACGTTTCATCAACACTCGCATACGACTCCCACCATCCCTGCCTGCGGGCAAGGGCCACGAGCGAGGCGAGCTCCTCGATCCTGGTCTCGTCCTGCACCCCGTAATACCGGCAGAGCTCCCTCACGTCCCGCGCCCGAGGAATTCGTACGCCGGTTTCGATACGCGAGATGGTTGCGGCGGAGACCTCCAGTACAGCGGCAGCATCTTCCAGAGTGCGCCCGGCTCCCGTTCGCAGTCGCCGCAACGTGTTCGCCAGCTCCACCTTGCTGACCAAAGGATTGGCGTGAGCACTCAAGAGTTCCAGCTCCCTACACGGAACGTAGCCAAAGCCACTCTTCGTGTGCGCAACTTGCGTTTGGTGTGTCTTCAGTCGGCAATCTTCCGGTTTGCACCTTGCTCTCCGCAAGACTACAACGCACTATGTGAATTAGCGGGGTATCGGTAGATCTGGGCCATCAGCGTCCACTGCACGATTGACTCCAGCACCCCGCCTTCGAGGGAGGTGGTGCGCGGCCCGAGCGGCCGAGATGGACTGCCCGGCGCCGGTTCACGACCGACCGACGCCTTGGGGCCCTCAAACAAAGCGCTGGGCCCGAAGGTGCTGCAACACCTGGGCCCAGCTGAACTCCACTGGGGAGCACGCAATGTCTAACTGTACTCCAGTCCTCTCAACTGAACAGAGGCTGATATCGACGAAAGGGACTGATCTTTACCGGTTCAGTTCCCGGGCCGACACGTTGAGACCGATCCGGAGGGGTGCCCGATGAGTAACCTCTTCCTGGTCTGTCTGCTGCTCGGCGGGGTCGCGTGTGTGATGTGGCGCGAATTCCTCTATCTCCTGATGGTTCTCGGTGTCGCCATGTTCTGTATGGCGTTCATCTTCATTGCCCTGGGCGTGCAGTCCGTGGCCCAGGCGTCCTGAGGGATGGCCTTCATGGGTGGGCGACCGCCCATGAAGGCGCTCACCCGCTCGGGGGCCGCTGGGCCTGGATCTTGTGTTCGGCGTCCTGGAATCCCAGGGACCGGTACATCCCGATCGCGTGGTAACCGGGATCGGCGACGATCACCAGCGTTTCGGCGTCCAGACGGGAGAGGCCCCACTCGCCCAGGCGGTGAACCAGGGTGGAGGCCAGGCCACGGCGGCGATAGGCCGGGTGGGTCTCGACGTTCTGGAAGCGGGCCACGCCGCTGCCGTCGGTGAACAATCCTGCACCACAGCGCATCTCGCCGTCGATGAAGGCGCCGAACCAGGCGCCGTGGCCGGCCTGCGTCATCTGGCGGTACTCCGCGGCCTTGCGGTGGACGAACTCGGTGTGGCCGTCGGCCGACGACTCCTCGAGCGACAGCCGCAGCAGCGCCATGCTGTGCCAGTCGTCGGAGCTCTCGAGCGGGCGGATCAGCAGATCGGCGGGTGCCGGCGGGATCAGCTCCGTGGCGGTCAGCACGGCGTCGGCCACCACCTCCAGACCGAGCGCGGCGGCTCCCTCCGGGTCCGGGACGGCGCCGTCCACCCCGTCGAGGCCGAGGGCGATGTGGTCGGCGCCGGGGAACTCCCGCTCGAACTCCGCCACCCAGCCGGGCCACTCCCCCGTCCCGGGCCGCTCCCGCAGCAGCAGGAAATTCCCCCACCAGTAGCCGGGGTTCTCCGGCGTGCGCACGACCAGGTGGGAGCCGCGGTCGGAGACCTGCGACCCACCCAGGCAGCGCAACATCAGATCGGTACGGAATCCGAGAGATGCGACGTGGTTCACGCCTCGAAGCCTAGGCGTCACCTCGTCAAGGGCCGGGGCCGGATCCTGCGCCGCCCACGACGCCAGCAGTTTCAGGCCGTCCTCCGCCTTCGTGCCCGGGATCGGTGTGTAGCTGAGAATGGACAGCTCGCCGCCGTCCGGCGGACCAGGATCTCGAGCTGACGATCGAGGACGCCGATGTGTGGAGGGCGCATTCGCTTCTCGCCCCGGAAGAGATGGACGTCCTGGGCGGCCCACGCGGTGCGGAAGTCCTGGCTGCGGGCCGGGGCAGTTCAGCGGACGACGCGCGTAGGGTCAGAACATCCCGAGGTACTCGCGCTGCTCCCAGTCCGAGACGTGCATCAGGTAGCGGTCGAACTCGCTGCGCTTGATCGCGCTGTACCAGCTGATCACGTCGGCCCCGAAGGCCTCGGCGAAGACCTCGTCCTGCTCCAGCGCGTCCACCGCCTCGCCGAGGGAACGGGGCAGGCGCGGGGCCTCGTTCTCGTACGGATTGCCGGTCGGGGCCCGCAGTTCCAGATTCCGCTCCAGTCCGTCCATCCCACTCACCAGCTGCGAGGCGATGTACAGGTAGGGGTTGGCCGAGGGCTCGCCGGAACGGTTCTCCAGCCGGGTCGCCGGATCGCCCGGCCCACCGACCGCGCGCACCATGGCGCCCTTGTTGTCGATGCCCCAGGCCACCCGGTCGGGCGCCAGCGAATAGGCCTGGTACCGCTTGTACCCGTTGACCGTCGGGGTGCTGAACGCGGCCGCCGCCCGGGCGTGGGTGAGAATGCCCTCCAGGTAGTTCTCCGCCACCGGCGACAACGTCCCCGTGCCGTTCGGCGGGACGAACACCGGTTCGCCGGAGACCGCCGAGGTCAGTGACTGGTGCAGATGCCATCCGGTGGAGGCGGTTTCCGCGCCCTGCGGCCGGGACATGAAGGTGGCCTCGTACCCGAGCCGGCGCGAGATCTGCCGGACGGCACTGCGGCACAGCACCACCGCGTCGGCGGTGAGCGCGGCGTCGGCGGCGTCCATCGTCAGTTCCAGCTGGCTCGGCCCGAACTCCAGCTCCAGGGAGCGCAGCGGCAGGTCGAGCGCCGTCAGACCGCGGTAGAGCGCCTGCACCAGGTCGTCCAGGCCGTCCAGAGCCTCCTCGTGCAGCAGCTGGGCGCCCGGGGTGGTCGGGTGCATCGTGCGCGGGTGGCCGGGAGCTCCCGGCCGGCCGATGTTCTCGGCGGCGAACGGAGCCTCGTCGGCCCGGAAGACGTGGAACTCCAGCTCGGCGCCCACCGTCATCCGGTAGCCCGCGTGCTCCAGCTTCTTCAGGGAGCGGCGCAGCAGGTCACGGGTGCTGAACGCGACCTCGGAGCCGTCCGGGAAGCGCAGGTCGCAGAGGATCCAGCCGGTGCGCGGCGCCCAGGGCAGCACCCGGAACGTGGTCGGGTCGGGCACCAGGACGATGTCACCGGCACCCGAGAAACGCTCCAGTCCCAGCCCGGCCCCCTCGGTGAAGACCGGGAACACCGACTTGCCCGAGGTGTCTTTCAGCAGCAGGGAACTGGGCGCGGTGACGCCCGAGCGCATGGCCGAGGCCACGTTCGAGCGGGTGATCGTCTTGCCACGCAGCAGACCGTGCTGGTCGACGAAGGCGAACCGGACCATCTCCAGGCCGATCTCGTCCATCACCCGGCGCATCTGGGCCGAGGCCGCGTACTGCGCGTCGGTCCACAGGTCGTGGCGGTCGATGAAACCGCCGCGGTCCTTGGCCAGCATCGGCCGGGCGTTCTGACCTCCACCGGCCTCGGCCACATCGCGCCGGTCCTGGTTGCGCAACGAGGGATCAAAAGTGAGCTGACCGGCATCCTCAAGCATCGGCGTTCTCCTGCGACGTGACCGGCGCCCGGGTGGCGGCCCACGGGGACGCCTGACGGCGCTTGTCCTCGGCGGAGAGCCAGTCGCCCTGCCAGTTCTCGTTGGTGGCGAGGGTGTCGACGGCGAGGGGGCCGGTGAAGGTGGCGGCCTCGGTCTCGTCCAGCGGGTGGGCGGGCAGCTTGCCACCCGCGGCGAACGCCTCAATCGCCTTGAGCAGCATGCGGCGATTCGCGGTGACGGCGCGGTCGGAGACGCCCAGGCGCTCCACCGTGCGGTCCTGGATCGGGCCCATGCTCTCGACCGCCCACTGGTCGTGAACGTTGATGTCCAGGCCCATCCCGGTGTACGTGACGTTCTTCTGCTCGACCGGGTCGAAACCCCAGTTGTTGGAACGGTTGCGCAGCGGCCGGTAGTCGGGCAGCGAGACCTCCTTGAGGCGCTGCTGGAGCAGCGTGTCCTTGTCGGTGGTCTCGGCGTAGTCGTACCAGATCATGAACCAGTAGTGGTTCTCGTCATCGATCGGCACGTGCCACTGGGCGAACACCTTGGTCTGGCCGAAGGGCACCACAAAGGCGTTGGGGAACATCAAATTGGTGACGCGCACATGCTTCAGTTCCTCGGTCAGCCGGCGCACCGCGAACACCCGCAGGCCGTGCTCGGCGCTCTCCACCTCGATGTCGGGGCGGAAGTTGTCACCGACGAGCTTGGACAGCTTCTGGCCGGTGCCCTCGACCTCCTCGCTGAACTGCTGACCGTAGGTCTCGCGGGGGTCTTCCTCGATGAAGCGGTGCAGGAAGGAGACGTGACTGGGGTCGATGCCACCCTCGACGCCCTGCAGCCAGTTGCACTCCCACAGACCCTTGAAGGCGAAGGTGTACTCGTCCGGGGCCTTGAAGCAGTCGTAGTCGGGGAACGGGGGCGGGTCACCGGCGCCGAGGTAGGCGAAGATGATGCCGTTCTTCTCCACGCACGGATAGCTGGCGATGCGGATCTTGTCGGCGAACCGGCTGTGCTCGGGTTCGGCCGGCTGATCGACGCACTGGCCCTGGGAGTCGTAGAGCCAGCCGTGGTAGAGGCAGCGCAGTCCACCGTCCTCCAGCCGACCGTAGGACAGGTCGACGCCGCGGTGCGCGCAGAACCGGCTGATCAGGCCCCAGGTACCGCCGGGCTTGCGGAAGAGCACCAGGTCTTCGCTGAACATCCGCACGGCCTTGACCGGCTTCTCCTGCGACATCTCCGAGACCAGGGCCGCCGGCTGCCAGTACGCCCGCATCAGCCCACCGAGCGGGGTACCCGGCCCGGTCTGGGTCAGCTTCTCGTTGTCCTCGCGCTTGAGCACTGACGCTCCTCCGGATAGCGGCTCAGAATGGATCCCAACTTAGCATTGATGGATCCCATCTAGCGGAATTCATAGCCAGAACTATTGGAACGGGGTCCATCTGTGGGTGTTCTGCTAGCGTTTTGGCTTCACAGGCGCCGCAGTAGGCGCGCAACGTCGCGCCGGACCGCGCGTGAGGGGAGAACCGCGATCATGGTGGACGCCGCCGATCTGACCAGCACGGAGAAATCGGGCAACGCCCTGGTGGACGATGTCGCGGCCCGGATCCGCGAACGCATCATGTCGGGCGAGATCCCGATCGGCGCCCAGCTGCGACAGGCCGAGCTGGCCGGCGATTTCGGCGTGAGCCGCACCCCGATCCGCGAGGCCCTGCGCCAGTTGCAGAGCGGTGGCCTGATCGAGGTACTGCCCAATCGTGGCGCTGTGGTGCGAGTTCCGGCCCCCTGGGAGGTGCGCGAGGCCTATGAGGTGCGCGCCGAGCTGGAGTCCCTGGCCGCCACCCGCGCGGTCAGCCGCATCACCCAGGCCGAGCTGGACGAGCTGCGCCAGGCGAATCAGTCGATGTTCGACCACTCCTCGGCCCTGTCCCGCGGTGAGAACCCGGCCTCGGCCGATCGCCCGGCGAACGACGTGTTCCACACCCTGATCCTGACCATCGCCGCGAACGCCCGCCTGGCCAAGGCGGTGAACGACATCAACGAGACCTTCCCGCGCAACGTCTCGTCGGCGCTGATCGTGAACGACGCCCGGCAGCGCGAGGAGAACCACCGCGAGCACGAGCGCATCATCGCCGCGCTGGTGGCGGGCGACACCGAGACCGCCGGCCGGGAGATGCGCGACCACGTACTCAAAGCCGGTGAGCACCTGGCGCACTGGTACGAGCGGCGTTCGTCCACGGTCTTCCGCGGCTGACCCTTACCGCAATGGATCCAATCTGTTAGCTTCGGGATGCATCACTCGCTGCGTCCCCGGAGCTGTCATGACTCATGTCAATATCCCCCTCGACGTCACCGATCTGGCCGAGAAGCCGCTCGGGCCTCCCAGTGCCGAACCGCTGAGCGGGGAGATCCGGGTGCGCAGCCGGGTCGACTTCGCCACCGAGGACCGCAAGGTGGTCTCCGGGATCTGGGAGAGCGACCCGGGTACGTCCCGCTGGGAGTTCCTGACCCGCGGCGAGATCATCCACGTGATCGCCGGGCACATGACCGTTGTCGAGGACGGTGGCGAGCCGGCCGAGATCACCGCGGGCACCACGGCCTACTTCCCGATCGGCTGGGTCGGCACCTGGACCGTGCATGAGCCCGTACGAAAGGTTTTCGTGGTCTACAAGCCGTGAGTCCTCTTCTGGTGCACGGCGCACACCGTGGACCTGTCCAGTGCGGCCGGGCCGGTACAGAACCCCGTTCGTGATCATGCAAAACCTCCCCGAAGAGTTCTAGAACTCCGGGGAGGTTTTGCATGATCACGGCGGTTTGTTGAGGGGGTCAGAGGTCGAGGACCAGCAGGCCTGATGCTCTCGACACACAGACCATCAGGCAGTCACCCGCTTCTTTCTCGGTCTTGGTCAGCACGTAGTCGCGGTGCTCGACAGTGCCGGACACCACGCGGGTCTCGCAGGTTCCGCAGATGCCTTCCTCGCAGTCCCGCAGGATGTCGGCGCCCGCCTCGTCGGTGAGCACGTCGAGCAGGGACCGGCCGGCGTCGACCTTGAGCTCCTGCCCGGACGTGGCCAGTCGCACCGTGAAGGCGCCGGTCTCGGCCTCCCCGGCGGCGACCGGGGCGCTGAAGTACTCGGACCGCAGATCGTCGCCACGCCCCTGCGCCTCGAGAACCTCACGGACACCGTCCATCAGGCGCGCGGGACCGCAGGTGTACACGAGCGTCCTGTCCGCGAGCGAGCCCAGAAGATCTGCGAGCAGGGGACGCTCGGGGGCATCAGCGGGCAGGAGACGCACCTGGTTGCCGTACCCGGCGAGACGGTCGCGGAAGGGCATGGCCGACAGCGTGCGCCCGAAGTACAGCAGTTCCCAGTCGGTCGCCTTCTCCAGCATCGGCAGCAGCGGGGTGATGCCGATACCGCCCGCGACGAAGAGGTAACGGTCAGAGTCTTCGAGAACGAAGTGGTTGCGCGGGCCGCGCACCTGCACGGTCCAGCCCGGGCGCAGCATGTCGTGGATCCAGGCCGATCCGCCCTTCCCCGGTGTCTCCCGGCGCACGGCCACCGTCAGCGAACCGGAATCCCCGCCACAGATGGAGAACTGGCGGGTGGTGCCGTCACCGACCATCACGTCGAGGTGGGCGCCGGGCTCCCAGACCGCAGCGGCCTCCAGCGGTTCGAGCTCGACGAGCATGACCTCGTCCGCCGCAATGCGCATACCCCGCACGAGATACGGGGAGAACGTCTCGTCCACGTCGATTCCTTCGGTCTCGGACAACAGGGGTCCCCGGCCGGCCCGCTCGAGTCGAGCGGGCCGGCGTCCCCCATGTGGTAGATGTCAGTGGCAGCAGGTGTCGCCCTCGGACGAACCGCTGTGGCTCATCGGGGCCGGCAGGTCGAGCGAGGGGTTGCGGTCGAAGAAGCCGTCCGGCTCCAGGCGCATGCCGATGCGGTGCACCGGCATGATCGGCCACTCCTCCGGGCGGGGCGTGTGGTGCACGCCGATGACCGGCCAGAGCACGAGTTCCGCGCCGTCGAGGGAACGGTCGGCCTGCTGGAAGGTCTGGATGCCGTCGGCACCCAGGTCGGCCTGGTTGGGGTACTCCCCCGCGATGAACCGCTCGCTGCCGTCGAAGACCGTGGCCCACAGGTGCTGGGCCACGAACGGCGCCTTGCGCTCGACGATGCTGCCCGGCTTGGCGTAGAGCCGCGCGGTGTTCTGGATCGACACCCGGTACGCCGTCTTGTCACCGAAACGGTTGACCGTGTCGTCACTCTCGACCAGCCAGTGGGTGGCGGCGGCCGGGTTGGCGCGGCGCGCGGCGGCCTTCTCCGTCAGCAGCGGGGTGCGGACGGTCTTGCAGGCGTTGCCGTACGGGTTGAGCGCCTCGTCCTCCTCGATCTCCGAGTGCACCTCGTACAGCCGGTTGACGGGGCCGTCGACGCCCATGTCCAGGCGCATACCGAAGTAGTGCTGGTGGTTCGGGGCCTGCACGTTCGGGCTGACCAGGCGCCCGTAGGCCGGCTTCTCGCCGTCGGCGATACCGGACACCGACATGACGCCGGTGAGCTTGATCTCCAGCTCGATCATGCCGTCCTGGTAGAACGACCAGTAGAAGCCGTAGTCGTAATTCGCGACCGTGGCGAAGAACGAGACCACCATGCGCCGGGCGCGACGCACGTCGGCCTCCCCGGTGCGGGTGTTCACGTGCTTCCAGAGGATCGAGTAGTCCTCCTCGTGCATGCAGATGGCGTTCTTGATGGTGCGGGCCTCACCGTGCCCGTTCACCACCGCCGCGTCGTAGTAACGGATCTCGCCCAGGCAGTCGCAGCCCAGTTCGAGCGAGGCGGTGAGCGGGCCGGCGCCGTACTCGCCCCAGTCGAAGAAGTTCTTGCGGTAGGCCGTCGGGTCGGGGTCGAGGTAGGGCACGTACATCTCGTTGACCGCGGCGCGCTTCATCACCGGGCGGACCCGGCCGTGGTCGTTGTAGGTGACGTCGTGCAGCACCATGCCCTCGCGGTGCGTGAAACCGACGCGGAACGACCAGTTCTGCCAGGTGACGAGCTGCCCGTCCTGGGCGAAACCGGGCCCGTCGGGCTGGGTGATCTCCAGCGCCGAGACCTCGCGGTCCGGGCCCCAGGTGCCTGAGCGGTAGTTGCCGGTCTCGGAGGCCATCGGCAGCACCCCGTGGTCTTCGATCGAGATGACCTTCAGCGTCTCCAGGTCGACGATCGGCACCAGGCCGGCCACCGGGCGGGCGTAGCCGTTGTCGTCCTCGGTCTCGCGGTGCCACACCGTGCCCCACGAAAGGCGGCGGTCTTCGAGGCCTTCGGGCTCGAAGCCGGTGATCGACTCGGGATCGACCCAGACCAGCGAGACGTCGTGGATGCCGCGCTTGGCCAGAGCGTCTTTCATGCCCTGGTCTTCCCGGCAGGCCTGCGCGACCATCCGGGCCTCCTCGCTGGAGACACCGGGACGCTTGGCGTCGACGTCCCGCCAGGCCGAGATCGAGGCCTCCCGGTCCGATCCCGCCGTCCAGGCCGCCACCTCCCAGGCCGCGTGCGCGTCGGGGTTCATCACCACGGTGCGCACCGGGCGGCCCTGACCGGGGGCGAGCGCGCGGGCGAGGGCCTCGTCCACCGCGATGCCCCAGAAGCGGGGGTTCTCACCGATCCGCTCGTCGGCGCGGACCAGGGCGATCACCGCGGCGATCTCGTCCTCGGTGAGGGGGTCGTTCCAGTGGCGGGTCACGTGGGCTCCTGACTCGAAGGCAGACGGCGCTGGACGCCGATGAATTCCAGATCCGGGCGTGCTCTTCCGAGCACCAGGTCGGCGAGGGCCGCGCCGATGGCGGGACCGAACTTGAAGCCGTGCCCCGAACAGGCGGCCGCGACGGTCACGGCCGGGGCCCAGGGAAGCGCGCCGATCACGAACCGCTTGTCGGCCGTCATCGTGTACAGGCAGCTCGCCGCCTCGATCACCTCGGGCCGGACACCGGGCACGTAACTCGTCATCAGGCCGACGAGTTCGGCGATCTCCGGCGGGGTCGCGGGGGCCGGGGGCCGGTCCGGGTCCCAGACCGGGCCCAGGTCGATGCCGGCCTTGAAACCGTTGCCGGCGGCGTCGGGGATGCCGAAGACCAGGCCCTGCGGGCGGTCCACGGAGAAACAGCCGAGCTGCGGCGGCATCCCGGCCTCCTGACCGGCGGCCAGGGTGACCGTGACGATGCGCCAGACCTCGAACAGGTGCGCCAGCTCGGGCACGAGCCGCCCCGACCACGAACCACCCGTCAGCACCAGCCGGTTGCAGCGGATCTCGCGCTCACCGGTGGTGACGACACAGACGTCGCCCTCCTGGCGCCAGGACAGCAGGCTCTCCCCGAACGACAGGGTGGCGCCGTGCGCCCGGGCCCCGGCCCGGGCCACGCCGAGGGCCGCGGAGGCCTCGAGCACGCCGGCGGCCGGGTCGTACACCGCGCCGTACCCGTCCGGGGCGCGAAAGCCCGGCATCCGGGCGGCCATCTCGGCGCGGTCCGTGATCACCACGGTGTCGGGGCCCTGCATGCTCGTCGTGCCGTCGTAGGCGTAGAGGCCGCCGGTGCGGTGCACCAGCGTCGTGCCGCTCGCAGCCTCCCAGCGGGCCCAGCCCTCGAATGCCTGATCGACCAGGGGGTTCCAGACCGGGTTGGGGTAGGCCCGGCGGATCATCCGGGTGCGCCCGTGGGACGACCCCCGGGAGTGCCCCGGCGCGAACTGTTCCAGGCCGAGCACGTCGACCCCCTGACGGCTCAGTTCGTAGACCGTTGCGGAACCGTGGATTCCGAGCCCCGCAACGACGACATCGACGTCTACCATCAGTTCTCCCCCGCGATCTCGGTGACCGCCGCGACCAGGGCCGCGACGTCCGACTCGTCGTTGTAGACGTGCGCGGAGGCGCGCACCACGGCCTCCACACCCCGGGATCCCAGATCCCACTGGGCGTGGGAGGCCGGCACGGACACGGTGCGCACGTTGCGTAGCGCCAGCAGCTCGTTCACGCGACGCGGCGCCTGGCCGTCGACCGTGAAGGTCACGATGGCCGACGGGGAGGCCGGCGGATCCTGCACCGTCACCCGCGGGATCTGGCCCAGCGCCGCGCGCAACTGGTCGGCGACCGCGCGCAGACAGGTCTCGGTCGGCCTGCCCCCCCGCTCCAGTGCCTCGGCGAGCGCCACCCCGAGCCCGACCCGGCCGGCGATCGACGCCTCCCAGGTCTCGAAGCGCCGGGCGCTGTCCTTGAGTTCCCAGCTGGTGGACGAGGTCCACACCGCACCTCGCACGTCGGGTGCGGTGGGGGCCAGGGAGGCGGTGAGTTCGTTACTGACGTAGGCGAACCCGGTGCCCCGCGGGGCCCGGAGGAACTTGCGGCCGGTGGTGACCAGCGCGTCGCAGCCGACGGCCGCGACGTCGACCGCCACGTGGCCCACCGACTGGGTGGCGTCGAGCACGTAGCGGGCGCCGTAACGCTTCGTCAGGGTGCCGATCTCGGCGACCGGCTCGACCAGGCCGGAGGAGGTGGGGATGTGGGCGACGCAGACGACGGCCGGGCCGCCGGCAGCCAGTTCGGCGTCGAGTGCGGTGAGGTCGACGGCACCGGAGGGCCCGTTGGGCACGATCACCAGCTCGATGTCGTGCTCGCGGCCCAGGCTCATCAGGTGCAGCGCGTGGCTGACGTAGGTGGAGCGGCTGACCAGCAGGCGCTGGCGTGATTCCAGGCGCAGCGCGTCGATGATCGTGCGCAGGCCGGTGCTGGCGCTGTCGAAGAGGGCGATCTCGCCGGGGGTGGCGCCGATGAGCCGCGCGGCGTCGTCGTAGACCGCCTCGACCCGGTCGAGGACCTGGTGCGCGGCCTCGTACCCGCCACGCTGTTCCTCCAGGCGCAGGTGGTCGACCACGGCCTGCACCACCGAGGCCGTGGGCAGTGCGGCCCCGGCGGCGTTGAAGTGGTGCGCGAGCGTCGCACCCGGCGTACGGGCGCGCTCGGCGGCCACGTCGATGCCCGGGCCGTGCACCTGTAGCACGGACGGTCCCGCCTCGAGCGAGCTCTCCACACCAACCGCCTCTACGTCGACTTCGGATCCAAAGCTAACATGTTTGGATCCATTTTTGGAACGAGCAGAGGCTCGGGCGAGGTGCCCCGCGTGCGTCGTAGTGAATACGATTCTAAAGGAAATGGATCCAATCTGAATAGACGTGGATGGGTTCGCCTCCAAAACCCAGCGTGATCATGCAGAGTGTCCCCGGAGTTCTAGAACTCTCGGGGACACTCTGCATGATCACGGGGGTACTTCTTACAGGGCGATGACCACGGCCTTCGTCTCGGTGAAGCCGAGGAGTGCCTCGTCGCCGAGGTCGCGGCCGATGCCGGAGTCCTTCACCCCGCCGAAGCCCAGGGCCGGGTCGAAGATGTTGTAGGTGTTCACCCAGATCGTGCCGGCGTCGATCGCGGCGGCGACGCGGTGGGCGCGGCGCAGGTCGTTGGTCCAGATGCCGCCGGCCAGGCCGTAGCTGGAGTCGTTGGCGATCGCGATCGCCTCAGTCTCGTCCTCGAACCCGATCACCCCGACGACCGGGCCGAAGATCTCCTCCCGGGCGATCACCATGTCGTTGCGCACCCCGGTGAACAGCGTGGGCTCGACGTAGTAGCCCGGGCCCGAGGGGGTTCCACCACCGGTGACGAGCTGGGCACCGTCGGCGCGGCCCTTCTCGATGTAGCCCAGCACCTGCTCGCGCTGCTCCGCCGAGACCAGCGGGCCGACCGAGACCCCGCCGGCCAGACCGTCACCCATCGGCACCTTGGCGACCGCCGCGGTGAGCCGCCCGGTCATCTCCGCCAGGATCGAGTTCTGCACCAGCAGACGGCTTCCCGCGGTGCACATCTGACCGGAGTGGCCGAACGACGCGCGCATGGCGGTGGTGACGGCCGCGTCCAGGTCAGCATCTTCGAAGACGATGTTCGCGCTCTTGCCGCCCAGTTCGAGCGTCACCCGCTTGAAACTGTCGGCGGCGGCCCGGCCGACGATCCGGCCGACCTCGGTGCTCCCGGTGAACGACACCTTGGCCACCCCCGGGTGGGCCGTCAGCGCGGCCCCCACCCGGCCGTCACCGGTGAGCACGCTGACCACCCCGTCGGGTACGCCCGCCTCGCGCATGACGGCGGCCAGCCGCAGCATCGTGAGCGGCGTCTGCTCGGCCGGTTTCACCACGATCGAGCAACCGGCGGCGAGCGCGGGGGCGATCTTGAACGAACCGGTCATGATCGGGAAATTCCAGGGCAGGATCAGCGCGGCGACCCCGACCGGGTTCAGCGTGGTGTACACGTGATGCGCCTCACCGATCGGGACCGTGCTGCCCGCCAGGCGCGACGGCGCTCCCGCGAAGTGCCGGAAAGTGCGCGCGGCGTTGGCGGTGTCGGCCCGCGAGCGCTCGATCGGCTTGCCGTTGTCCCGGGTCTCGAGGATCGCCAGGTCTTCGAGCTGGTCCTCGATCAGGTCGGCGATCCGGTTCATCACGCGGGCCCGCTCGAGCGGGTCCAGGCCGGTCCAGGAGCGCTCGGCCAGCGCCCGGCGGCCGGCCGCGACGGCGACGTCGACGTCCTCGGGGGTGGCCTGGGCGACCTGGGTCAGGATCTGCTCGGTGGCGGGGTCGGTGACGTCGAACAGCTCCCGTCCCTGCGCCACCCACTCCCCTGCCAGCAGGAACGGGCTGACCTCGGGCAGCGCGGGCAGACCCTCGCGCAGCGTCTGGGACACATGAACTCCTCTGGGCGGGGTCGGTGGGACTAGCTGGATCCTAACAAAACAACTTTGGATCCAAATAGTTGTCCTAAATGGGAACCCGTTCTGCCCCGGTGCCGTCGTGAAACCAATCGGGCCAATGGTAGATTTCGGGCTTTCGACGTGGACCTCCCGCACGCATAAGCCTGTACCCCAGGCTCTTTCGCGTTGCCCGGAGAACCCTGACCTTCCACCGAGGACACGAGTCTTGACGAGAAATACCGCTGGGCGACGACGCCTCGCCGTGCTGGCCGCCGGAGCCGTGACGGCTGCGGCCGCCGTGACCACCGGCTATCTGACCTGGCCCGGCGCATCATCGCCCGCCGGCCCGACCGCCGGGGCCGACGACACGATCGTCGGCCGGGACGACCCGGCCGACCGGTCCGACCTGCTGGTCTCGAAGAAGACGACGCAGAGGGCGGGCGACCCGATCCCGGGCAGCTACCTGGTGCGTCTGGCCGACCGGCCCGGGCTGCGCACGACCCGGCAGATCGAGAAGGCCGCCGATCGCCTGGCCGGTCAGGTCGGTGGTGAGGTCACGTACGTCTACACCGCCGCTCTGCACGGTTTCGCGGTGAAGACCTCCCACGCCAAGGCCCTGGCCGCAGCCCCCGAGGTGGCGAGCGTGTCGCAGGACGTGGTGGTGGCGGGCCTGGAGACGCAGGAGACCCGGACCCAGTCCCCCGCGCCCTGGCACCTCGACCGGATCGACCAGCCCGGCCTGCCGCTGAGCGGCAGCTACGACGCCGACGACGACGGTTCCGGCGCGAACATCTTCGTGCTGGACACCGGCGTCCGCACCACGCACCAGGAATTCGGCGGCCGCGCCGTGCCCGACGGCCCGACCCCGGCCGACTCCGGCGACTGCGCCGGTCACGGCACCGCCGTCGCCGGCGCCGCGGCGGGTTCCACCTACGGGGTGGCCAAGAAGGCGAAGATCCACGCCATCCGGGTGCTCGGCTGCAGCAGCACCGGCCCGATGACGAGCGGTCTGCAGGCCATCGACTGGATCACGAAGAACGCCCCGCGGCCCACCGTCGTCAACCTCTCCTGGGGCACCAGCGCGCAGGACGAGCTGGACAACGCCATCCGCGCGTCGATCAAGGCCGGTATCACCTACGTGATCGCGGCCGGGAACAGCAACGCGGACGCCTGCAACAGCTCCCCGGGGCGGGTGCGGGAGGCGATCACGGTCGGCGCCAGCGACCAGAACGACAACCGGGCCGGTTTCTCCGAGTACGGCGAGTGCGTGGACCTGTTCGCCCCCGGCACCGACGTCGCCACCTCCGCCTGGGACAGCGACACCGCGGTCACCTCGGCGAGCGGCACGTCGCTGGCTTCCCCGATCGTGGCCGGCGCCGCCGCCCTGTACCTGTCGCAGCATCCCTCGGCCACCCCGGCCCAGGTGAGCGCCGCCCTCAGCGCCTGTGCCGACCAGGACATCCTCGGCGACCCGGGCGCCGGTTCACCGAACCGGCTGCTGAACAGCCGTTGCGGAACGTCGGGCCTGACCCTGGGCAACCCGGGCCACCAGACCAGCGGGATCGGCCAGGACGTCACCCTGCCGGCGATCACGACGCAGGGCGCGACGGGCACCGTCAGCTTCCGGGCCACCGGCCTGCCGGCCGGGATCACGATCAACGCCACCACCGGCGTCCTGTCCGGGACCGTGAAGGCTTCCGCGCAGAGCGGTCTGGTGCGGATCAGCGCCACCGACAGTGCGGGCACGGTCGCGACGACCTTCCAGTGGGACCTCATCATCGGGATCGGCCACCTGACCGGCGTCCAGGGGCTCTGCGCGGACAGCAACAGCAGCGGGACCACGGACGGCAACAGCATCCAGATCTGGGAGTGCAACCAGAAGTGGATGGCCGCCACCGACGGCACCATCTCGTTCTACGACCGGGACAACAGCAAGTGCCTCAGCGCCCGCGGCGCCACCTCGGACGCCGGGAAGCTGATCGTGATCGGCACCTGTGACGGTGGTACCGATCAGATCTGGAAGGCCTCGGCGGCGGGCCAGCTGGTCAACCCGGCCACCGGTGAGTGCCTCACCGCTCCCAAGACCGACTGGGGTACGCAGCTCACCCGGGCCGCCTGCTCGGACGCGGCCGGGCAGCAGTGGAAACTGCCGACCGGGATCCCCGACTCGGTGACGCTCAACGCACCGGGTGACCAGCTGACCGTCGCCGGGCGCGCCGTCAGCCTGCGCGTGCGGGCGACCAGCACGAGCACCTCGACGACGTTCACCTACGCGGCCACCGGGCTGCCGAAGGGCCTCGCGATCAGCCGCACCTCCGGGCTGATCACCGGCACCTCGGACACCCACCAGGCCACCACCACCGTGAACGTCACGGCGACCGGCAGCACCGGCGTCACGGCCACGAAGGCGTTCTCCTGGAAGGTCACCGACGGGCTCATCAGCGGCCCTTCGGGCTGGTGCGCGGACGACTACTACGGCAAGACCGACGCCGGTAACCCGATCGTGGTGTGGCGCTGCGACGCCACGAGCAACACCCAGCTCTGGACCGTCGGCGACGACGGCACGCTCGAGCTCAAGGGTGTCTGCATGACGGCGGACGGCACCAAGGTCGTCGTGGGCGGGTGCGCCACGGCCGCCTCGTGGACGCAGAAGGGCGCGGCCCTGGCCGAGAAGGCCTCGGGTCTCTGCCTGACCGCTCCGGCACTGGACTACGAGAAGCAGTTCAGCCTGGCCCCGTGTGACGGTGGCGCCCTCCAGCAGTGGAAGCTGCCGACGACGCCGGACTCGACGCCCTCCCCGTCCCCGACGGTGACACCCACCGCCGGGCCGACCGCGTCGCCGACCCCCGACCCGACGCCCACCAGCACCCCGACCCCCACCACCCCGGTGCCCACCGCGTCGCCCGTGGTGAGCGGGAGCATCCCGCACCCGAGCGGTAGCTGGTGCGTCGACAACCGCAGCGGCGCGATCGGACTGTGGGACTGCAACCAGACCCCGGCCCAGACGTTCACCGTGCTCAAGAGCGGACGCCTGGCCCAGTCGGACCTGTGCGTCACCCCGACCCTGAGCAACACCCGGGTCGGCATGGTCGCCTGCTCCGACACCGACGCCTCCCAGATCTGGCAGCAGGCGACGGACGGCACCGTGCTCAACCCCACGTCGGGCCTGTGCCTGACGGCCACCGGGTTCGGCTACACCTCGCCGTTCACGCTGCTGAAGTGCAGCGGGAGCAGCGAACAGCTCTGGGCGCTGCCCACCGCCTGACCCCCGCCCCCTCTTTTCGTGATCATGCGAACCTTCCCCGGGGAAGGTTCGCATGATCACGATGATGTGCTTGGGGACGTCGTTGTCAGTCCGGCGCGCTCGTCGCCTTCCCGGTCGTGTACGTGACCTGGGTGAGATGTCTTTCACCGTGGGCCAGTTCGGCAATCAGACCGATGGCGTCGGGGGCCGCCTGCCAGTGCACGGTCAGGCAGCGGGAGCCGGTGGCCCGGGCGTAACGGTCACCGAGGCGGCCCAGGGCGTCCCCGACGGCGGCGGCCATCACCTGGTCGGCCGGCGCGTCGTCCGTGGGGGTGTCCAGGTTCAGCATCACGGTGCAACGGGGTCGGGCATCGGGGTCGGCTTCGCGCAGGACGTCCAGCAGCGCCCGGGCACTCTCCACCTCGCCGCGGTAGACCCGGGCGAACGACTCGGTGGCCTCGGGACGGATGCGTTCGTACTCGAGCATCCCGGTCACGTGGATCACCAGGTCGAGGCGCCCGCGGTCGGCCAGCACGGTCTTCACCAGGCGCGCGGCGGTGGTGGCGTCCCAGACCTCGAGCAGGTGGTGCACCACGTCGGCGCCGGAGCGCTCCAGGTCGTCGAGCAACTGGCCCACCTCCTGCCCGGCCAGGGACCGGCGGGCCTGGAGATCGAGCGGCTCGGGCAGGAGGTCCCCGAACCGGGCCAGTGCCGCGTGCAATTCGGCGAGGCCCGGCGCCCGCCGCGAACCGGCGGTGGACGGGGCCCGGTTGGCCGGGCTCACGGATCCCGCGCCCACCGGCATCTCAGCCGCCCGGCCCACCGACGCCCCGGCCGCGTGACCCACGGGTGCCGAGACTCCGGTCCCCGGGCCCACCGAGACCGATACCGCGCTCGCCGGGTCAGGAGCCACCGCGCCCGCCAGGTCGACCCGGCACCCCGCCGCCGCCAACTCGCGCACCAGATCTGCTGCGGCGCCGTGAAAACCACCGGTCACCAGGACAACCCGGCCCGGCTCCAGGCCGGCGGCCGCGAGAAGGCCGGCGGTGCCGGCCGGACCGGATCCGTCAGCGGCACCAGCGGGAACGCCACCACCCGCCGGACCGGTGGCGCCGACCGAGCCCGATCCGTCTACCGGGCCGAGGCCACCTTCGACGCCGGGGCGCCGGACCCGGACGACATCGCCCGATCCACCTACCGGGCCCGAGCCACCCACCGAAGCGGCGTCGCTCGTGGAACCGGGTGCGTTCCGGAAACTGGCGGCCGGTTCGCCGGCCAGGGGCTGGGGTGTCATCTCGGCGCGGAACCACCGCCCGCCCCAGCGCGTGACCTCGGCCGGGCCGGGGTGCAGCAGGTGCGTGACGACGTCGGTGGGCAGAGGGGCGCCGGGTGAGCGGTCGGTGATGTCGAGGAGCCGGACCGAGATGCCGTCGGGTTCCGGCGCCCAGGTCTCCCGGACGGCCCGCAGCAGACCGGCCACCCCGTCGGAACCCGCCTCCCCTCCGGTCAGCGCCACGAGGTGCCGTACCCCGGACTTCAGCGCCCGCGTGACCAGGGCGAACACGTCGGGCAGGGCGGCTGGGGCGCCCGGGGAGAGGGCTCCGGCCAGGAGGATGCCGTCGACGTCCACCGTTGTCTCGGGAAGCACCGCACCGGTGACCCGCACGACCAGCCCCTGCCCCCGCAACCGGCCGGCGAGCTCCTCGACCTCGGGACCGTCGCCGACCAGGAGCCACGCGCCGTCCGGGGCCGGGAGGTCCGCGGCCGGGCGTTCGCCGAGCAGCCTCAGGGTTCGCACCCGGCGCACCGGGCCGGACGCGGTGGGGGCCGGGTCGTCGTCGCGCAGGTAGGCGAGCATCACCTCGCGCTGCCCGGCCAGCATCTCCTCACTGACCCGCAGGTATTCGGCCATGAGCTCGTCCCGGACGCATCCCGGCGTCGTGCGCGACCGCGAGTCGCTCATGCACCCTCCTTCGGGTTCAAGGCTGGGCTGGACCTGGCCGGGATTTCCCCACGAGACGGTACCGGGAACCGGTTCCGGACATCAGGCCAAACGCGCGAAAGATACCGGTATGACGTTTTACCCACGTCCGGAAGGTCTAGTCACGGGATCCGTTGATAGATAAGTTGGATCCACATTCCCGGAGGAGATACGTGGACACTCAATCCGCCGCTCGCGACCGTGAGCGCGACACAGGCAGCGTCACCGCTGCCCGGGCCGACGCCCGCGCGCAGGGCGACCAGCAGTCCGAGTGGATGCCGTACCTACCGGCCTCGAGCACGCCGCACCCGCCCGAGGGGGTGGACCCGTCGACGCTGACCTGGGCCGAGACCGTGGCCCCGGGTGGCTACACGCACAAGGTGCTGGCCCGCGGCACGCGCATCCGCCTGGACGACCCGACCGGCGACGCCTGCGCCCACGTACTGCTGTTCAACGCCCTGGAGCAGGTGGAACGGCTGAACGTGGCCGACACCCGCAAGATCCCCTGGCAGGCCTACCTGAGCGACGGTCACCCGCTGCTGAGCGGTGACGGGCGGGTGCTCGCGACCGTCGACCGGGACACCTCGCACCGGCACGACACCTTCTGCGGCACCAGCAGCGACGCCTGGAACCAGCACAAGTACGGTGACGCCCGGCCGGAGGGCCCGACCCCGTCGGGCCAGGCCCTGTTCACCCTGGCCGCCGCGAAACACGGACTGGGACCGCGCGATCTGGTGCCGGCCGTGTCGTTCTTCCAGGGCGTGACGGTGGAGCCGGACGGATCGTTCACCTGGCTGGGCTCGGCCGGGCCCGCCGGCGTAGACCTGATTGCCGAACTGCCCCTCACCGTGCTGATCGCCAACGTGGCCCATCCGCTGGACCCGCGCGAGCGGTACCAGGTCGGGCCGCTGCGCGTGCACGCCTGGACGAGCTCGCCGACCGGTCCGGGCGACCGCGCCTACGAGGCCTCGCCCGAACGAGAACGCGCCTACCTCAACACGATCGACTACGCCCAGGCCCGGGGGTTGTGATGGTTTCCAGTACGGTTCCCGTGGGTTTCTCGTACGGTCCGGACTCGGTCCTGGACTGGTCCCAGCCCCTGGTCGAGGGCGAGATCGTGCTCGACGAGCAGATCGCCGCGCGCGGTGCCTGGTCGGCGATCGTGAAGGCGGGCGACGTGCTCACGCTCGTCGACGTCGGCGGCAACCAGTCCGGCGACTGCCTGATCTACTCGGCGGCCGACACCGCCGAGCACTACAGCGTGCCCGACACCCTGCACTGGCAGGGAAATGCTTACGTGCGCACCGGAACCGTGCTGCGCAGCCAGTTCGGCAACCCGCTGATGACGGTCGTCGCGAACGAGGTGGAGCGGCAGGACACGATCGGCGGCGCCTGCAGCAAGGAGTCGAACACGCTGCGGTACGGCCACCACACGCAGTTCGAGCACGGCTGCCGGGAGAACTTCCTGGCCGAGGGCATCCGGCACGGTCTGGGCGCGGGCGACCTGGTGTCCAACCTGAACTTCTTCATGAATGTTCCGGTGGAGGCCGACGGTGCCCTCGGCATCGTCGACGGCCTGTCCGCCCCCGGCCGGCGGGTCGCCCTGCGCGCCGATGTCGACTCCCTGGTGCTGATCTCGAACTGCCCCCAGATGAACAACCCCTGCAATGAGTTCAACCCGACGCCCCTGCGCGCCGTCGTCACCCGGAGCACACATTGAGGACGCCGGTGGTCACCCGGGTAGCGACGGCGTTCCGGTCGATCACGGAGTCGGCCCACCCGGCGATCTGGATCGCCCTCCGGCCCGAGACCGAGGCACTGGCCGAGGCGCAGGAGATCGACCGGCGCGTGGCCGCCGGTGCGCACCTGCCCCTGGCCGGGCTGGTCGCGGCGGTGAAGGACAACATCGACGTGGCCGGGCTGCCCACCACGGCCGGCGCCCGCTCCTACGCCTACGAACCGGCCGCGGACGCGACGGCGGTGGCCCGGCTGCGCGCCGCCGGGGCGGTGGTGATCGGCAAGACCAACCTCGACCAGTTCGCCACCGGCCTCGTCGGCACCCGCAGCCCGTTCGGCGCGGTACCGAACGCCTTCTCCGCGCAGCACATCTCGGGAGGATCGAGCTCCGGCTCGGCGGTCTCCGTGGCCCTCGGCCAGGTCGACTTCGCCCTCGGCACCGACACGGCCGGCTCCGGCCGGGTACCCGCCGCCCTGAACGGCATCGTGGGCGTGAAGCCGACCCGCGGCCTGATCCCCGCCACGGGCGTCGTCCCCGCCTGCCGAAGCCTGGACTGCGTCACGGTTTTCGCCCGGCGCCTGGACCTGGCCCGTCTGGTGGCGGAACTGCTGTCCGGCCCGGACGAACAGGACCCCCTGGCTCGCGCCACCCCTCCCCCCGTGATCAGGCAAAGTTTCCCCGGGGACACTTTGCCTGATCACGAACGAAGTAGTGGTGGTGGCGAACGAGGTAGTGGCGATACTTCCTCCGTGATCATGCAGACCTTCCCCGGGGAAAGTTTGCATGATCACGAACAAGGTGGGGGCCTCCCCCGCTGGGCGGGGGTTTTGCGGGTTGCTGTTCCCACCGCCGAGCACCTCGAAGGGCTGGCCGAGGGGTGGGCGCAGCGCTTCGCCGTTGTCGTCGACGAACTTCGCCGGACAGGGGCACAGATCGTCGAGGTCGACATCGCACCGCTGCTGGAGGCCGCGACCCTGCTCTACGGCGGGGCTTTCGTGGCTGAGCGGACCGCGGCCGTGGGTGACCACCTCGCCGCGCACGCCGACCTGATCGGCGCCGACCTCGACCCGACCGTGGCCGGGATCATCAACGCCGGGCGGGACATCACCGCGGTGCAGGTGTTCCACGACCTGGAGAAGCTGGACCGGCTCGGGCAGGCCGGGCGGCGGCTCTTCGAAAACGTCGACGCGCTGCTCACCCCCACCACCACCTGGCACCCGACGCTGGAGGAGGTGGCGGCCGACCCGGTCGGGGCGAACAGCCGGATGGGGCGTTTCACCAATTTCGCCAACCTGCTCGACCTGGCCTCGCTGGCGGTTCCCGCCGGAGCGGTGAACGGTCTGCCGTTCGGCGTCATGTTCTCCGGCCCGGCGTTCAGCGACCAGCGGCTGGCGCAACTGGCCTCCCGTATCGGCGCGGACGACATCGACCTGCTCGTGGTCGGAGCGCACCTGTCCGGTCAGCCGCTCAACGGTGACCTGGTGCGCGCCGGTGGCTCCCTGGTCGGGCCGGTCACCACCGCGTCGTCCTACCGTCTCTACGCCCTCTCCACCACGCCGCCGAAACCGGGCCTGGTCCGGGATATTTCCGGCAAGTCGGTGATCGGTGAGGTGTGGCGCCTGCCGGCCGCCGGGTTCGGTGCGTTCGTCGCCGCCCTGCCCCGGCCGATGGTGATCGGCAAGGTCGACCTCGACGACGGGACCCAGGTGAGCGGGTTCCTCTGCGAACCCGCGGCGCTGGAGGGCGCGACGGAGATCACGCCCCACGGCGGCTGGCTCAGCTACCTGAATGCGCTCAAAGGGCACTGAAACTCATGGTGATCTAGCCGTGGCGGACCGTACAGTTACCTGATCGACTGTCCGTCACGACTAGGTTGACCAGGGGCAATGATCACCGAGTTGATCCTCGTGGGAGCGGCCACGGCACTGCGCGCACTGACACCATGGCGGCGGCGCAGCGACCTGGGCTGCCTGAACACCGACCCCTTCGAGGCCCTGCGGGTGCAGATGCGCCTCCAGGCCCTGGCCGACGAGATCCGCCGCCTGCACCACGACGAGTCGGTCTTCGCCCGCGCCGCCCGGCTGGAGGCCAGCGCCCGGGCCTACGACGACCTGCTCGGCTGCGCGTGCCGCCTGGCCGGGGTCAGCGAGACCCAGGAGACCACTGCGGTCAAGGGTTTCGCCACGCCCACCCCGGCCCGGCTGGCCGGGCGCGACCGGCGCGCCCGGCGGGAACTGCTGCTCGCCGAGCGCGGCTGGTCGTGGTGATCGCCTGACCGGTAGAACTTTTCAGTTCTGCTTGATCAGGTTCTTCCCCGGCCCACGGGACAGGGTGTCATTGCCCGGGCCGCCGTACAGCCGGTCGTTGCCGCTGTTGCCGTAGATCAGGTCGGCTCCCGCGTCGCCGTAGAGCCGGTCGTCACCCTTGCCGCCCCGGATCACGTCGATGCCGTCGCCGCCGTGGATCAGGTCGTCACCCTCACCGCCGTCGAACCGCTGCTCGCCGGCGCCGCCGGTCATGGTGTCGTCACCGGCACCGCCCAGGGTGGTGGCGAAGCCGTAACTGCCCTCCGAGAAGATCGTGTCGTCGCCGTTCCCCCCGTCGGTGAAACCGATGTCACCGGCCTGGTGCTTCACGCTGATCGTGTCCTTGCCGGTGCCGCCGTACACCCCGTTGCCGTCGATGTACTTGCTGGAGTAGGTGTCGTCGCCCGGGCCGAGGTAGACCCGGGCGTCCCAGTACACGTCGCCGGTGAGGTTGCGCCACCGGAACCGGTCGTTCTGGTCGCCCAGCCAGAAGTTCGCGTCGAAGAAGGGGTCCTGCCGCTCCAGGTAGGGCTGCCGGCAGACCACGACGGTACGGTCGCCGGAGTCGGGGTACACGCACCCCTCACCCGCCGAGATCGGCACGACGTCGTCGATCCGGAAGATCGCCTCGCCGGAGTCCGAATCGCTGGTCTTGGTCACCAGGACGTCGTTGACCTGCCCGGCGGACGCCGTGTAGGTCATCCCGTGGGCGGTGTCGGCCGTGGCCGGAGCCGGGGCCGCCTGCGCCGGGCCGGCCAGGAGAACCAGCGAGATTCCCACCGCCGGCAGCGACACCACGATCGTCGAACGGTACGGGGATGTGACCATGAGACCCGGCCTCCAGTGGTCGAGGTGCCTGCTGACACCAGCACACTGCCAGATCGTTCACACCCACGAAACAACCGAACGGCGGCCGCCTCTCGTCCGTACAGCCTCCCAACGACACCAAAAGACCGAGGACGCCGTAGAGACTGGGTCTCGGCGACGTCCTCAATTCTGTTCAAAAGGTCAGTAACCCCAGCGCTCGACCATCGGGCGCAGCTCGGCCGGCACGTCGGAGAGGTCCGGGAGAGGACGACCCTGCTGAATCGTCCCGGTCCGGATCTTGTCCTTCCAGTCCCCGATGCCCTTCACGAAGTCGCCGTGATCCTTCTTGCCGTACTCCAGCATCGCGGGTTCCCACTCCAGACCCAGGAACTCGCAGATCGCCTGGGTCTGCCTCACCGGGTCGGAGGTGAGGTCCTCGTAGCGAAGCGTGAGACCGGCCCGCTTGTTCCGGGCCTTCTCCAGGTACTCCATGTAGTTCAGGGTGTGGGTGATGGCCATCTTCACCGGCCGCCGCTCCGGATCGCCCTCGTGCCAGGACTGCGCGATCGACCAGGGATGACGGATCAGGTAGATGAACTTGCCCTTGGGCCACGCCGTGGCCAGCCGGTCGGCGACGAACACGTTGCTCGGAGTCTTCTCGACCAGCACCGACTTACCGCTCATCGTGAGCTCCCGGTGAAGCAGGCGGTCCCAGAGCAGGTGCTCCAGGTCGCGCTCGTTGAGGTCGACGTGCTCGAGGGCCTGCTGCACCGGGGTGGTGTACGCGATCACCTGAGTGCGCCGGAAGTGCATCTCGTGCGGCGCGTGGATCTGCGAATGACTGTTGAGAATAACCCGGAGGAGAGTCGAACCGGAACGCACCGACGAGAGCACGAAAACCGGCCGCTGGACCAGACGGTCACGCGGATCGGACGGCCGGCGCACGGGAACCCGGGCCGCCTTCGGCTCCTCGATGGCCTCGATGGCCTCGGCCTCGTCCTTGATCCGGACCACGCGGAACCCGAAGCGCTCCTCGAGTTCCCGGTTGACCGCTGCTACCACCTTGCGTCGCTGTGCCACGCGAGCAGAGGTTACGCAGTTTCTCTGTGCGTTGTACATGGAGAACCTGTGCCGAGACGGAATTGGCGCACAATTTGAACACTCCCTGAACGAACGCCGGTGCCGGCTGTCCGTTCGGTGGACGGGAGATGACGAGCGAACGGACGTCGGTGACGAGCGGGTGAACGCGTCACGAGGGGCCAGACGGGCCGACGACAGCGATGATTGGTCCCATGGAGCACCTCGACGTCCTGATCGTGGGGGCCGGACTGTCCGGGATCGGCACGGCGTGCCACCTGACGCGATCGTTGCCCGACCTGTCCCTCGCGGTGCTGGAGGCCCGGCCGGTGAGCGGCGGTACCTGGGACCTGTTCCGGTACCCGGGAGTTCGATCCGACTCGGACATGTTCACGCTGGGGTACGCGTTCCGGCCGTGGACCTCGCCCACCGCGATCGCCCAGGGACAGGCGGTGCTGCAGTACATCCGAGAGACAGCCGAGGAATACGGGATCGCCGCCGGTATCCGGTACGGGCACCGGGTGGTGTCGGCGTCGTGGTGCAGCGAGCGGGCCACCTGGGTCGTCCGGGTCGCAACGGACGCGGGTGAGCTGGTTCTCAGCTGCGGTTTCCTTTATCTGAACACGGGTTACTACGACTACGACGATCCACACCGTCCGTCTTTTCCGGGGCAGGAGGGATTCACCGGGCGTGTGGTGCACCCGCAGTTCTGGCCCGATAACCTGACCTGGGACGACCAGGACGTGGTGGTGATCGGCAGCGGCGCGACGGCCGTCTCCCTGGTGCCCGCGCTCGCTCCCCGGGCCCGCAGTGTGGTGATGCTGCAGCGCACGCCCGGTTACGTGATCTCCCTGGCCCGGCGCAACGCCGGGGCCCGGTTCGGCCGCTTGCCCCCGCCCTGGACCTTCCGCTGGGAACGGACCCGCCGGGCCACGGTGACGAGTCTCTTCTGGCACCTGTGCCGGCTGGCGCCCCGCAGCACGGCCGCGTGGCTGATCGGCCGGGTGCGGGCGCTGCTTCCGCCCGGCTATCCGGTGGAACGGCACTTCACGCCGCCGTACCGGCCGTGGGACCAGCGGCTGTGCGTAGTCCCGGACGGCGATCTGTTCACCGCGATCAGCGCCGGCGACGCCGAGGTGGTGACCGGGCGGATCGCCTCGTTCGGCGCGCGCTGCGTGGTGCTGGACGACGGCACGGTGCTGCCCGCGGATCTCGTGGTGACCGCGACCGGGCTGCGCGTAAGGCTGCTCGGTGGGATCGCCCTGGAGGTGGACGGCTCACCGGTGGACCCCGCGGCCGTCGTCATGCACCGGGGCACCATGCTGTCCGGTGTGCCCAATCTGGCCGTCTCGGTGGGCTATGCGAACAATTCCTGGACGCTGAAGACCGAGTTGTCGGCCCGCCTGATGGTGCGGACGCTGCACTACCTGCGCCGGAACGGGTACCGCACGGTGGTGGCCGCTCCCCCACCCACGGCGGACCGCACGCCCCTCATGCCCCTGAGATCCGGGTACCTCCAGCGGGCTCAGGGGGTACCCACCCAGGGGCGACGCTGGCCGTGGCGGCTGACCTCATCGTACTGGGTCGACGCCCTGCTGATGCGGGCCGGACGCACCGACGGTCGGGGCCTGAGCTTCAGGCCCTAGGGTCCCGGTGGGCACCGGGAGTCAAGACCAGCACCGAATCCGCCGACATTGCGCAGGTGAAGACGGGGGTTGACCGCAGCGGACCGGGTCTTTCGCTGCTGGTGTGCGGGACGGGTGATCAGACCTTCGCCGTTCCGCTGACGAGTGTGCGGGAGACGCTGCGACCGCTACCGGTAGCACCTTTTCCCGGGATGCCCCCTTTCGTACTGGGAGTCGCACGGATCCGGGGATCCGCGGTTCCGGTGGTCGATTCCGGGGTCCTGACCGGAGGGCCGCCGGTGTCCGCCGCCCGCTGGATCACCTTGCACACCGACGACAACCGCTCGGTGGCCCTGGCGGTGGAGAGCGTCACCGGGATCCGCACGGTGGACGAGGGTGAGCTGGAGGAGCTCCCGCCGCTGCTGGACGGCCAAGGCCCACAGCTGTTCTCGGCCCTGATCGCCCGCGACTCGCGTCTGCTGCTGGCCCTGGCGGCCTCTCACCTCCTGCCGGAGGAGACCTGGCAGCGGCTGACGGAGGTGACCTCATCCTGACCGACAACCGGCCGCGGGACGCGGTGGTGGACCGGTTCGCCGACCTGGTCTCACGCCGGCTGGGACTGACCTTCGGCCCGGGCGACCGGGACCGGCTGGGCCAGGCCCTGTCGCACCGTCTCCCGGCCCACCAGGACGGAACCCGCTACCTCGACGACCTGGAGAACAACTGCGAGGCCGGACGTTCCGGCGCCCGGGACGAACTGGCCGCACTGGCCTCCGAACTCACGGTGGGCGAGACCTACTTCCTGCGTCAGCCCGATCAGTTCGCCGTGCTGACCGGGACCGTGCTGCCCGACCGGATGTCCCGACCCGATCGGGCCCCGATCCCCGCCCGTCTGCTGTCGGCCGGCTGCGCCGGGGGCGAGGAGGCCTACTCCCTGGCCATCGCCCTGGCCGAGGCCGGTTACGAGGAAGCGCAGATCACCGCGATCGACGTGAACCCGACGGCTCTGGCGAAGGCCCGGGCCGGCCGGTACACCGAGTGGTCGATGCGGGCCGTGCCACCGGCGGTGCAGGACCGCTGGTTCCAGACCGTCGGGAAGCACTACGAGGTGGACCCGAACCTGCGCGCGAACCTGGACTTCCGCGCCGCCAACCTGGTGGATCCCGATCCCGGGCTCTGGCGGCCGGCCTTCGACGCCATCTTCTGCCGCAACGTGATGATGTACTTCTCCCCGCCGGTGATGGCCGCGGTGGTGCGCCGGCTGGCCTCGGCCCTGATGCCGGGCGGGTACCTGTTCCTCGGGTCGGCCGAGACGCTGCGCGGGGTGTCGGAGCAGTTCGACCTGCGCGAGACCAACGGGACCTTCTACTACCGTCTCACCGAATCGTCCTCTGCGCATGGCCTTTCGAAGACCGGGCCGCGGCCGGTGCCGTCCCCGCCCCCCGCGCCGGACCGGGAGTCGCTCGACCGGGTCCTGGACCTGATGCGGGCCGAGCGGTTCGGCGCCGCCCTCGGCGTGGTCGAGGTCATCGACGTGCCCACCTCACCTCCCGGAACCCCCTGGGAGACCGAAGTGGTTCTGGTGCGGGCCATTCTCCTGAGCCACGCCGGTGATCTGACCGCGGCCGCCCGCGACGCCCACCGCCTGCTCGGCCGGGGTCTGGTGTCGGCCGACGCCCACGCCGTGCTCGCGAACTGCCGGGAGGCGGACGCCGACAACCGCGGGGCCGTGCTGCACTGGCGGGCCGCCGCCGACGCCGACCCCCGGTTCGCCCTGGCCCATCTGCACCTGGGCCGGCTCAGCCGGACCACCGGCGACCGTTCCGGGGCCGGACGCGCCTACGACCGGGCCGTCGAGCTGCTCCCCTCCGAGAGCGACCGCCGCATGCTGCTCTTCGGCGGCGGCTTCGACCGGCAGGCGCTGCTCTCGGTGTGCCGCACGATGTCCCGCGACGACCGCAGCCTGCACGGTGGTGAAGCCCGATGAGCCCGAACCGGGGTGAGCTGGCGGACCGCGCCGCGGAACTGCGGGCCGAGTTCGACGCCTCCTTCGCCGAGAACCCGGCACCGGTGGTGCTCAACATCGAGGACGTCCTGGCTGTGCGGATCGGAGACGAGGAACGGGTGATCTTCCTGGACGAGGTGGCCCGGGTGATGTCCCGGCCGGTCCTCACCCCGCTGCCGACCGCGCACCCGGCCATGATCGGTGTGGTCAGCGACCGCGGATCGGTGGCGGCGGCCTGGGACCTCGGCCAACTGTCCGGGCTGCCCGCGCAGAACCCCTACTGGCTGGTGGTTCCCGCGGCGGAGCCGGGAGTGGCCATCACCTTCGAGCATTTCACCGGATTCCGCCGGGTCGACCCGGCCCAGATCGGTGACGACCAGAGGCTTCACCTGAGCGACCTGATCGAGACCATCCGTGGCCTCGTCGCGGGTGTCGCGGCGGACCGAGAGGGCTGACATGAATTCGAGCTGGACCTTTGGCCGGACCCTGGCGGTCGGCTTCGCCGTGGTGCTGCTGCTCAACGTGGTCGGCGGCGCGGTCGCGCTGTACGGCCTGGGTGAGGTGGTGCGGGCCAAGAACCGGGTGATCGAGGTGGACAACCGGCTGGAGCTCGTGGCCCAGAGCATGCTCGCGGCCCGGGCCGAGCGGGCCGCCGACGTGCGCGCCTACCTGCTCACCCGGGAACCCCAGTACCGGGCGGCGGCGCAGGACAGCACCGAGCGGTTCGAGGCGCTGATCGATCAGGCCGGCGGGCTGGTGTACACCGCCCGCGGCCGGACCCTGATCGCCACGATCAAGGCCGCCGAGACGGAGGCCCGCACGGCCCAGAACAATCTGATCGCCGTGCGCGCGGACGGCAGTGCGAACGACGCGGCCGAGGCCTTCCTCAACGCCAACCCCACGCGAATCGCCCTGCAGAGTTCCCTGACCGCGTTCGCCGACTACGAGCACCAGCTCGCCGTCGACGGGATCCGGGCCGCGGACTCGGCCGAGCGGCGCGACATCATCACCATCGTCTCGGTGATCGGCGGCGCCGTGCTGGCCACCGCCCTGATCGGCGTCTGGATCACCCGCCGGTTGCGGCAGCGCATCGGCACCGCGGTCGGTGAGGTGCAGACCTCCTCGGCCGAGCTCCAGACCACCGCGAACCAGCAGGCCGTGGGCTCGATGCAACAGGCCACCGCGATGAGCGAGATCTCCACCACCATCACCGAGCTACTGGCCACCTCCCGGCAGATCACCGAGAGCGCCCAGCGGGTCACGGTGGTCGCCGAGCAGACCAAGGACGCGGGCGGCACCGGGCGCGGCAACCTGGCCACGGCCCAGCAGTCGATGACCGAGATCCGCGATCAGGTGCAGGAGATCGTCACCCACATGATGGCGCTGGGCGAGAAGTCGCAGCAGATCGGCGCGGTGCTGGACATTGTCTCGGAACTGGCCGAGCAGACCAACATCCTGGCGATCAACTCGACCATCGAGGCGGCCGGCGCGGGCGAGTCGGGGCGGCGGTTCGGTGTGGTGGCCGACGAGATCCGCAAGCTGGCCGACCGGGTCGCGGAGTCGACCAAGGAGATCCGCTCGCTGATCGACGTGGTGCGCGACTCCGTGCACACCACCATGATGGCCACCGAGATCGGGGCCAAGTCGGTGGACGCCGGCAGCGCCCAGTTCGCCAGCGTCGCCTCCCAGTTCGAGCAGATCGTCGAGCTGGTGCAGACCACCACCGAGGCCGCCCGCGAGATCGAGCTCTCCACCAAGCAGCAGAGCACGGCCGTGGAGCAGGTGAACTTCGCCGTCGCCAACGTCACCCAGACCACCCGGGAGACCGAGGCCAGCTCCACCCAGACCCTGGCCACCGCGTCCCAGCTGGCCGAGTTGTCCGCCCGGCTGCGGCGTCTCATCGAGCCGGAGACGTCCGGTGTTCTGGCGCCCGCCGGTTCGGCGCACTACGGGGCCGCGTCGGGCTGGTCGACCGACCGGCCCGACCGTACGGACTCGGGCGACTGACCCGTGAGCGATCTCCTCCACTACTTCCGGATCGAGGCCCGCGAGCTCATCGACGAGCTCGCCGGAGCCCTGTCCGGCCTGGCCCGGGGCGGCCCGGCGGCCGGGCTGGCCGGCACCGGTCTGCGGCACGCCCACACCCTCAAGGGTGCGGCCCGGGTCGTGGGGTTCACCGGGATGGCCGACCGGGTGCACGAACTCGAGGAGATGCTCGGGCCGTACCGGACCTCGGCCGGACCGGTGCCGGGCGAGCTGGTGCAGCAGATGCAGGCCCTGGTGGACCTGCTGAGTGACGAGCTGGCAGCGGCCGAACCGGTGGCGCCGGAATCCGTTCTCGAGGCCGGCGGCGTGGTTCCGGCCCCCCGGGCCGAGACCGGGACGGTCGACCTCGTTTCTCTCTCAACGGTATCGGCCCCGTCCACCGCCGTCGAGGCGACCCGCACCGAGGAACCGGCCAACACCGTCCAGACCGCGCGGGCGTCGCTGCTGGAGATCGACAGCCTCATCGACGGGGTGGGCCAGACCCGCACCCAGCTGGGGACCGTGCGCGAGGGCGCCCGGCGGGCCCGGCGGCTGCGGACGACGGCGCAGGACCGTCTCACCGACGAGCAGGCCGACGAACTCTCCTGGCTGGCCCGGAATCTGGAGACCAGCGCGGACCGGATCGAGCGGGAGCTGCGCGAGGTGTACACCACCGCCGAGCGGCTGCGCCTGATCCCGGTCGAGACCATCGTGCCCGACCTGGAACGGGGCGTGCGGGACGTGACCGCGGCCCAGGGCAAGCGGGCCCGGCTGGAGGTGCACGGGGCCGAGCTCTCGGTGGACGCCACCGTGCTGGCCGGGGCACAGACCGCGCTGCGGCAGATCGTGCGCAACGCGGTGGCACACGGTGTGGAGACCCCCGAGCAGCGCACGGCCGCGGGCAAGGACCCCGTCGGAGTGGTACGGGTCGAGATCACGCACGGGGCGCACGGGGTGTGGTTCCGGTGCGCCGACGACGGGCGCGGTGTCGACCTGGCGGCGGTACGGAGCCAGCTGGTGCGGGCCGGGCGGGCGGCCGAGGCGACCCTCGACGACGAGGCCACGCTGCGGCTCCTGCTCGGCAGCGGCATCAGCACTGCGACCACCGTCAGCGAGATCTCCGGCCACGGCATCGGTCTCGACGTGGTGCAGGACGTGGTGCGGCGCATCGGCGGGCGGATCGAGATCAGCACCGTGCCGGGCGCGGGCACCACCATCGACCTGATCGCCCCGGCCTCGATGACCGCGCAGGAGGTCGTGCTGGTCCGGGCCACGAGCGACCCGCCCGGGGAACCGGCCGGGACCGGACACGGCGGGTCGGTGGTGGCGGTGCCGTTGCGCGCGGTCCGGCAGGCCCGGCGGATCGGCGCCCAGGACTTCTCCGGACCCCTCGCGGTGATGCACGAGGGCCGGCGGATCCCCTGGATGCCGCTGGTCGACGTGCTGGGACTGGCGGTGGCGCAGCCGGACGGATCCGGCCCGACGCGGACCGTGCTGGTGCTCGACGGCCAGGACGGACCGGTCGCGGTCGGGGTCGACCGGCTCGTCGGTACCGCCGAGGTGGCGGTACGCCCTCTTCCGGCCCTGGCTCCGGTACCGCCCCTGGTCTGCGGCATCTGGATCGACCTGGACGGCCGCCCCCGCCCGGTGCTCGATCCCGCCCACCTGGCCACCGCGGCGGCCGCGCGACGCGTGCGTCGTCCCGCTTCCCTCGCGCCCGTCGTGCCCCGGCGCACCAGCATTCTCATCGTGGACGACTCACTGACCAGCCGGATGCTCGAGCGCACCATCCTGGAGAGCGCGGGATACCAGGTGGACCAGGCCGGTTCGGCCGAGGAGGGCCTGGCCATGGCCACCCGCAAGCGGTACGCGGTGGCGGTGGTCGACGTCGAGATGCCCGGCATGGACGGCTTCGGATTCATCGAGCAGACCCGCACGCGACGCGAACTACGCCATATGCCCTGCATTCTCGTCACCACGAAGGCCTCCCCCGCCGACCGCGAGCGGGGCCGGGCGGCCGGGGCGCGGGGGCACATCGACAAGGGTCAGTTCCATCAGAGCGCCCTGCTGGACGCGGTGGGCGAACTGGTGTCCGAGGGAGACAAATGACTACGGGCAGAACCATCCGCGTGCTGGTGGTGGAGGACTCGCGCACGGTGCGGGCCCGGATCGTCGCCGCCCTGCGCTCGGACCCGGCGATCGAGGTGGTGGGCGAGGCCGCCGACGGCACCGCCGCGATCGACGAGTGCACCCGCCTGCGGCCCGATGTCGTGACGATGGACATGATGCTGCCCGGGATGACCGGCCTGGCGGCCACGGAACACCTGATGCAGCACTGCCCCACGCCGATCCTGGTGATCTCCAGCGCCGACAACCGGGCGGGGTTCATCGACACCATCGCGGCGCTGGACGCCGGGGCGGTGGACGTGCTGGAGAAACCGGTGGGACGGGACCCGGACGGCGGCAACGACGCCTGGGACCGGGAGTTCCTGCGCACGGTGAAACTGGTCTCGAAGATCAAGGTGATCCGGCGGGTCGGCCACCGGGGCCTCCCGGCGCCGCGCCCGGCCGAGGCCCCCACCCCGGATCCCGCTCACCCCTACACCGTGGCGGCGATCGGGGCGTCCACCGGTGGCCCGACCGCCGTGGCGACCGTACTGCGCACCCTGCCGGTCACTTTCGCTCTGCCGCTGCTACTGGTGCTGCACGTGCACGAGTCGTTCGGCGTGGCCTTCGCCAACTGGCTGCAGGAGGTCACGGAGCGTCCGGTGCACCTCGCCATCAGCGGTGAGCCGCTCAGCCGGGTCGGGCCCGGTGAAGTGGTGATGGCTCCGCCCGGGCAGCATCTACGGGTGCAGGGCAGCACGCTGATCCTCACCTCCGAGGCCGAGAGACATTCCTGCCGGCCCAGCGTCGACATCCTCTTCGAGTCGCTCGCGCTGTCGCACGGTCCGCGGGTGGCGGCGGTCCTGCTCACCGGCATGGGGCGGGACGGGGCCACCGGGCTGCTGGAGATCGACCGTCAGGGTGGTCTGACCATCGCCCAGGACGAGGCCACCTCGGCCGTGTTCGGCATGCCGGGCGAGGCGGTCCGGCTGGGCGCCGCGCAACACGTACTGGGCATCGACGCGATCGGGCCGGCGCTGGGCCGGCTCACCGTTCCCTCCGATCTGGCAGCCAGGGTGAGGTACCGATGACGACCAAGGAACGACAGGAGACTGTCGGCACGGTCCTGATCCTCGACGACAGCCTGACCGTGCGGATGGATCTGGTGCACGCGTTCGAGGAGGCCGGCTGGATCACGGTGCCCTGCGCCACCGTGGCCGCCGCCTGGGTGGAACTGGCCGCGCAGGAGGTGGACTGCGTGGTGCTCGACGTGGTGCTGCCCGACGGCGACGGGGTGGACGTGCTGCGGCAGTTGCGCACCCAGGCGGCCACCGAGTCGCTGCCGGTGCTCATGCTCAGTAGCGAGGCCGAGGTGAAGGACCGGATCCGGGGCCTGAGCACCGGCGCGAACGAGTACCTGGGCAAGCCCTACGACTCCGGGTACCTGGTGGCGCGCGCGCAGGAGCTGATCACCTCACCCGAGCCGGAGTCCGCCGATCACGTGGTGCGGGTGCTGGTCATCGACGACAACCCGCAGGTACGCGACCGGTTCGCGGACCTGTTGCAGCGCAGCGGTTACGAGGTGTTCCAGGCCGAATCCGGGCTGGCCGGGCTGCGGCACGCGGCGGTGCGCCGACCCGACGCGGTGCTGGTCGATGCCATGCTGCCGGACATCGACGGGGCCACCGTGATCCGCCGGATCCGGCTGGACTCGGCGCTGCGCGGAATCCCCTGCCTGCTGCTCGCGGCCTCCGACGACGCCGGGGCCGAGCTGACCGCCCTGGACGCCGGGGCGGACACGTTCGTGCAGGTCGGGACCGACGACGACGTGGTGCTGGCCAAGCTGACCGCGGCGCTGCGGCAGACGTCCATGGCCCTGCCGGCGGTGGACACGGCGAGCCTGCAGCGGCTCAAGAAGGTCGTCACGATCGGCGTCTCGGCACTGGCCGAGCACGCGGAACACCTGCGGGGTGAGGGTTTCGACGTGGTGCAGGCCCAGACCGGGCAGGAGGCACTGGAACTGCTGGCGTTCCAGCGGTGCGACTGCATCCTGATCGAGCTGGAGGACGACGGGGCCGACCGCCTGGACGTGTGCCGCCAGGTGAAGGCCGCGCCCGGGGTACGGGACGTCCCGCTGATCGTCATCGGTGACGACGATCAGCGCCAGACCATGATCGACGCGCTCGACTCGGGGGCCGACGACTACGTGAGCAGCACGGCCGACCCTCGGATGCTGCTGGCCCGGATCCGGGCTCAGCTCCAGCGCAAGCAGATCCAGGACGAGCACCGGCAGATCCGGGAGAGCTTGCTGCGTAAGGAGATCGAGGCCGCACAGGCCCGGGCCGACGCACAGATCGCGCAGACCCGGGCGGCGATGGTGGAAGAGCTGGAGCGCAAGAACCAGGAGCTGGAGTCGTTCAGCTACTCGGTCTCGCACGACCTGCGCAGTCCACTGCGGGCCATCGACGGTTTCACCACGATGCTCATCGAGGTGGTGGACGAGCACCTGGACGACTCGGGGCGCCACTACTCCGAGCGGATCCGGGCGTCGGTGAAGCGGATGAACGAGATGATCGACGACCTGATCGAGCTGTCCCGGGTGGGCCGGGCCGCGTTGTCGCGCCGTCCCACGGACGTCGGGGCGATGGCCGCCGAGATCCTCAGCGACCTGGCGGCCGGCTCGCCCGGCCGCACCGTGGAGACGGTGATCGAGGTGGACCTGAGTGCCTCGGCCGATCCCCGTCTGCTGCGCAACGTGCTGGAGAACCTGCTCGGGAACGCCTGGAAGTTCAGCGGCCAGGCCGACCGGGCGCGGGTCGAGGTGGGACGCGCCCCGAACGGGGATTTCTTCGTGCGGGACAACGGTTCCGGGTTCGACATGAGCCAGGCCGGCCGACTGTTCTCACCCTTCCAGCGGTTGCACAAGCAGAGCGAGTTCCCCGGCACCGGTGTCGGTCTGGCCACCGTGCACCGCATCGTCGAGCGGCACGGCGGGCGGATCTGGGCGGAGTCGGCGCCGGGCCAGGGAGCCACGTTCTGGTTCACGCTGCCGGAGTGAGTCGCGCCGGGGTACCGGGGCGACGAGCTCGGACGGGGCGTCCACGACGGTCACCGGCACCCCGAGCAGGGCCCCCAGACGAGCGGCGAAGTCACCCAGGCCGGCCTCCTGAGCACCCCCCGAGATCCGCTCCCCCGGAGCCGTGACGATCAGGACGGGCCGCTCGTGCAGCCCGGCGGCGAACAGGTCGAGCGCCATCTCCTCCGGCCGGATCCGGGCCGTGGCGCTCCAGGGCTGCCCGCACCAGCGGTGGGCCCAGACCGTCGTCGACCCGGGAGGGAAGGACCCGGCCCCGATGTTCGGGACGTACCGCAGCCCCAGGACCTGACCCGACCGGTACACCCGGGCCGGCTCGACCCGGCGCACCGCCGGCCCGGCCGTCACCCGCAGGCGACACGGCTCGACCGCCTCGTCCCGGATCCACACCGGCTGGCCGGGGCGGTTCAGGCCCGCGCCCAGCCATCCCCGCGGACGGTGGTGGGGCACCAGCATCGCCTCGGCCTCCGGGGGCAGGTCCACGATCTCCATCCGGCCCTGGTCGTCCCAGCGGCTGTGGGTCACCGACGTCACCCGCCGCACCTCACCCGCCGTCTGCAGACGCGCCGTCTCGGTCAGCACGGCGATCCAGGCCGCAGCCGGATCGGGCAGCGTGCGGATGATCGGGGCCACCTCGGTGAGGAAGAGGTTGCCCGGGCGGTTGATGAGCTGCCGGGCCAGGACGCTGACCGCGTCGACGAGCCGGTCCAGGATCTCCTGGGTCCCGGGGACCTCCACCACCTCGGGCAGCCGGCCCGGGGCCCAGGTGAGCTCGCTGCGGTGCTCGATCGACGGGGCGATCCGCACCAGGCGCTCGCGGTGCGGGGCCAGCCCCAGGGCACCGAGCATGTCGTGGTGCCGGCGACCGGAACGCAGCACGACCGAGTACCGCAGCAGGGAGGCCCGGGTCAGCACGAAGCGCTCGGTCATGCGCAGCTCACCGCCGTAGAGCTCGTGCTGGCCGATAAGGTAACGCAGCCGGGCAAACTCGCGCCACAGCAGCAGGGCGGGGTGCCGGGCCGGGGCCATGATGATGTCGTTGTTCACACCCCGGTCGCCGTCCTGCACGTTCAGCGTGAAGGCGGTCTCGGAGGCCGCGACCGCGTCGAAGACCTCGATCAGGGCGTCACCCGGGGCGAAGTGGTCGTCCCCGTCCGCGTAACTGCCGCCGAACGTGGTGACGAGCTGCACCCGCAGATGGTCGACGGCCGCACCGTAACCGAGGGGGGTGCGCTTGGCCCACTCGGTTACGGTCTGCGACCAGAGGGGGAAGTCCGCCTCCTCGTGGTACACCTCGCCGAGATCAACTACCAGGATGCCGTTCTCCCGGGCCCAGTCGAGCATCGACCGGACCCGCCAGATCCGTCCGCCGTACTCCGGGTCGGGGTCCGCCGCGGCGGCGGCCGCCTCGGCCCGGGTGACGTCGGTCCACAGCACGAAATCCACCCGGCCGGCGTACTCGCGCGCCGCACCGCCGAAGTTCGCCCGGAACCCGCCGGCCTCGGGCAGCGGGCCGCTGATCCAGATGCCGTGCACCAGGCGTGGAATCACCACCTCGGCGGGCAGCCGGGGGGTGTCCGGATCGGTCATGCCCCAGGTCCGGGCGCGGTGCGGCCGCCGGGCGGAGCTCACCGGCCCGCCGTCACCGCGCCGGCGGGCGGCGTCCAGCTCCTGCGAGTCCGGCGTCGTGCCGGGAGTGGCCTGAACCAGGTCGAGCCAGCGCAGGAACGGCGACACCTCGTGCGGAAGAAGGCCCAGCGGGTCGACGGTCTGCCAGGCCGGGCGCGGGGTGCGGGCGCGGCGCCGGTACGGGTCGGGACCGATGCGGCGCTCCATCTCGGCCTCGAAATCATCGGTGTAGAGCCGCTCGTCGGCGAGCCGTCGTAGCCAGGCCAGCGGCAGGCCGGACGGGGAGGGACGGGGTGCGGTGCCCGGCGCGGGCAGCCGTCCGGCCAGCTCCTGCGTCAACCGGGCGGCGGCCCGGAGCCGGTCCCGCTTCTGCGTCGCGAGACGCGAACGCAACGCGTCCGCGGTGGTGCCCACGTCGTCCTTCATCGGCTGCCCCGTCTCGTGGGCGACGGTCACCGGCCGGCCGAGCAAGCCGCTCAGACGGCGCGCGAACCAGGCCGTCCCGTTCTCGGGGCCACCCGACATCCGCAGGAGCACGGGTGCGCCGGCCGGACCGGAGCCGGACAGGCGCAGCGCGACCTGCTCGGCGGTGACCCGCCGCGAGTCGGCCCAGGCACTGCCCAGCCATCCCTGCAGCGTCACCCCGACGAACCCGGCGGGGAGCCAGGAGGCCCGCGTGACCACGGCCTGGGACGCCGGCCCGGCCACCGGCTCGGGCTCCGGGAGAAGGTGGGCCGGCACCACCATCTCGTCGAGGATCCAGGCGGGCATCCCGGGGAGGGCGGTGCTCTGGCCGAACCACGCGTCGGGATCGTCGGAGAACAGGTCGGGAACCGGGATGGTGTGCGAATCCGTCCGCGGTATCAGCAGACTCTCGGCCTGGGCGGGGAGCCCGACGTAGTCGGGAGTGCCGTCGTCGGACCAGCGGAACCGGGTGACGCTGGTGATCTGGGGCGCCTGCTTCCGGTCGGCCAGCACCGCGAGCATCCGCAGCGCGGCGATCCAGGCGGCGTCGGGATCGGGAAGTGCCCGCACGACCGGGGCGACGGCCGTGAGCTGGAGGTTGCCGGGGCGACTGTGCAGAAGGCCCAGCAGTGTCTGGATCACGGCGGCCACCCGATCGACGACGTCCGCGGGCCCGGACGTGAAGGTGTCCCGCGCCCAGCTGCGCACGTGCCGCCCGCGGATCGCCCCGGCCGCACGCACCAGCCGGCGGTCGGACGCCGTCAGCTCCAGCCGGCGCATCATCTCGCTGTGCACCAGCCCGGTGCGCTTGGACACGTCGTAGCGATGCCAGAACCGGCTGTCCGAGGCTCCGGCCCGGCGGATCGCCGTATCGACCTGGCCGAACAATCGGTCCTGGGTGAACGAGCAGGCCAGACGGTCGATCTCGCGCCACAGCAGGATGGCCGGGTGCCGCGCCGGGGCCACGATCACGTCGTTGTCGACGTGATCGGGATCGCTGACGTGCGGGGTGAAGGCGAACTCGGACGCCGCCACCGCCGAGAACAGTTCGGGAAGCCCGGCCAGGCCGTTGATCTCGTGCGGCAGACGCTCCTGACCGGGAAGCAGGAAGTGGTTGTCACCGTCGACGTAGGCACCCCCGAAGCGGGCCAGGATCTCCTGCCGCAACCGGTCGCTGGCCCCGGCGTAGCCGCGGGGCAGGAGTTTCGTCATCTCCGCCGTGTACTGCCACCACAGTCGCATGGGCGCGGCCGCGTGGAAGACCTCGGCCACCGACACCACGGCGATGTCGTGTTCCCGGGCCCAGTCGAGCATCTCGTGGATCGAGCCGGCCGGAGTGACCTGATTGACCTGGGCGCGGGTGATGTCGGTCCAGATCACGAACCGCACGCGGCCGGCGTAGTGCCGCGCCGCGGCCCCGAAACTTTCCCGGAGAACTCCGTTCTCGGGAGCCGGACCGCCCAGCCAGATACCGTGCACGAGATGCGGGATCGCGGCCCGGGACGGCAGGCGAGGAGCTCCCGGCACACCCCAGTCACCCCCCGGCCGCACCCGGCTGACCCGGCCGAGGGCCAGATCCCGCGGGTCCAGATCGCCGGGACGGGGGGTCCCGGGCCGGGTCAGGCTGATCCCGGCCAGGAACGAGGCCACCCGGTTGGCGGGCAGGCGGAGCTGGTCGATGCCGTGCAGGAAGTCCGGTTCGGGCAGCAGGCGGCGCAGGCCGAAGAGGTCGGGGGCGAGGCGGCCCAGCAGTCGCCGCTCGTGTTCGGGGTCACCGATCGGCACATCGAGGGTACGGCGCAGCCAGGCCAGCGTGGTCGCACCGGAGGTACCCCGCAGATCGGGAACGGCGACGGGCAGGGGAAGGTCGCGCTCCGGGCCGGCCGCCTCGAGGCGGCGGACCAGGACGGGCAGCAACTGCGCGGCCGCGTTCTCGGAAACCACCACCGCCCCGCGGATGTCGGGAACCCGGACCGGGCGGGCCGGAACCGGGCCGGTACCGAACCGGGCCGGTACCGTCAGTTCGCCCAGACGCCACACGCCGGTGGCCGGATCACCCCGGTACAGCAGCGCGTCGACCTCGGGCGGGAGCCGGACCTGACCGCCCTCCCCGGAGTCGGCGATACGCACCTCGGTCACCGTGGTGACAGCCGGAACACCTGGCTTCCCGGCCAGTTCCGCGATCCGGGCGATCAGCGCGACCCACAGCCGGCCGGGCTCGGGCTGCCCGGCGATCACCGGGGCGACCGCGGTGAGCTGCAGATCTCCCTCGCGGCTGATCAGCCGGCGCACGGTCGTGGCGACCAGGTCGTTCAGCACCTCGCCGGGCTCGGGCGCCACCCCGCCGGGGTTCACCGGACGGGTCTGCGCCCAGGAGCGCTCGTGGGCCGGGCGCACCGCGCCGTCGACCCTCACCAGGCGCTGGTCGTCCAGCCGGAATCCGATCACGGACAACGTCGTGCCCAGGTTCCGGCCGGCCCGGCGGGCCACGACGGAGCGCTGCCAGTGCTCCCGCTCCGGGATCCCCGGCCCGAGCGAGGCCATCACGTGATCACCACCGAACAGCTGCCGCTGGGTGAGGCCGTAGCTGGTGCGCGCGGTCTCCTGCCACAGCCGCAACACGGGATGACCGGCCGGGGCCACGATCAGGTCACCGTCGACGCCCTCCCCCTCGATCACGTGCACGGTGAATCCGGCCGGGCCCGCCGCCACGGCGTCGATGAGACCCGCGATCCGGCCCGGCTCACAGGCATTGTCACCGTCGAGGTAGAGGCCGCCGAACCGGTCCAGCACCTCCAGCCGCAGATGGTCGGAGGCGGCCGACAGGCCCCGGGTGAGGCGTTTGGCCACCTCGAGGCCGTACTCCTCGTGCAGGAGCATCGGGGCGTCCGCATGGAACACCTCGTCCACGTTGACCAGCAGCACGTCGTTCTCGGCGGCCCAGTGCACCCACTCCGTCGGGGCCCCGGCCCGGGGTACGTCCGTCCAGACGACGAACTGGACGTCCCGGTTGTGCCGGGCCGCCGCCGCGATGTTGGCCCGGAGAACGGCGTCTTGCGGGGCGGGGCCTCCCAGCCAGACGGTGTGGGCCAGGTAGGGGATGCCGGGCAACGAGGTCTCGGGGAAGGGCGGAGAAGTACGGACGCGGGTGGTCACCGGGCCGGTGCCGGTCAGGACGGCGTCGACGTCACCGGGGACCGGCGACGTCAGGCTGATCCGGCGCAGGAACGGCACGACCGACTCGGCGGGGAGCGCGGTCAGGTCGAGGTGACGGAGGAAGCCCGGGGCCGGGCGAGGTGCGCGGTGGCCGAGCAGACCGGGACCGAGAGCGGCCGACAGCCAGGCCTCGAAGTCGTCGCGGTACAGGTCGGCGACACAGTTGTCGCGAAGCCAGGTGAGCAGCGAGGCATTCTCCTTCACACCCGGATCCACGGCCCGGGGTGACGGGACGTTCACCCCGGGTCCCGCAGGGCCGGGCTCAGGCTCCGGCGGGGCGCACCGTGTTCACCGTGTTCACCGGACCGGTTCACCGAGGCCGGGCCAGCGCACGCGGGCGCTCTCCGGCAGCGGGGCGTCGACCGCCGTCACCAGCACCCCGAGCAGACGGGCCAGCTGCGCGGCGAACGACCCGAGACCGATCTCCGCGGTTCCACCGGCGTTCCGGCTCCCCGGCACGGTCACGATCATCACCGGCCGCTCGTGCAGCCCGGCCTCGATCAGGTCTTCCGCCATCTGCTCCGGGGTGATCCGGCCCGACCCGCCCCACGGCGATCCGCACCAGCGGCGCGCGCTGACCAGTGTCTGTCCCGGGGGAAGGACACCCTGGAGCCCGAGATCGGTTTCCTCGCCGTACCTCAGGCCCAGCGGTTCCCCGTCGGCCGGGGGTGCCGGGGTGACGGCGGCCGGGCGCTCCCGCGGTTCCCGGGCTCCGGGCAGCCGTAGCCGCGCGGGCTCGACCATCTCGTCCAGCAGCCAGACCGGCTGGCCGGGCCGGTTCAGGCCGTCGCCGAGCCAGGTGCCGGGGTCGGGGTCGGCGTCGCTCCGGATCAGGGCCTGGGCCTCGGGCGGCAGTGCGACGGTCTCCAGCTCACCGAGCTCGTTCCAGCGGTAGCTCGTGACCGAGCGGACCGGCGGCAGCCGCTCGGCGGCACCGAGCTGGGCGATCCGGGTGAGCACCGCGATCCAGGCCCCGTCGGGGTCGGGCAGGACACCGACCGCCGAGGCCACCTCGCACAGATGCAGGTCGCCCCGGCGGGCCACCAGTTCGTGGGAGAGCACCGTGATGATGTCGACCAGTCTTTCCGCCGGGTCGATCTCGTCCGGACCGGCGGGCAGCGGCACGGTCTCCCGGTACCGCTCCGGGGTCGGGAGGCACTCCACCGCGGGGGCCACCGGAACCAGCAGGCCGGGGTCCAGGTCGAGTGACTCCAGCAAGCGCGCGTGCAGGCCCTGCGCCCGCCGGGCCACCGGGTGCCGGCGCGGCCCGGCGGCCACACCCCGGAACCGCTCGGTCATCCGGTGCCGGCCGCCGTACAACGCGGGCTGGTCGGAGAGGTAACGCAGCCGGGCCGACTCCCGCCACAACCGCAGCGCGGGATGCCCGGCCGGGGCGACGATGACCCCGTCGTCCAATGCTTCGTCCAGCTCCTGCACGGTGAAACCCGCCGCCGACCAGGCAACCTCGCCGAACAGGCCGGGAAGCGTGGTGCCGCTGCCGAACCGGTGGCCGTCGGGCACGGCGGCCCCGCCGATCAGGGAGACGATCTCCGCGCGCAGGTAGCCGGCGGCCACGCAGTGGCCCAGCGGGGTGCGCCGCGCGCACTCGGCCGCGATCTGCTCCCCCAGCACCAGATCGGCCTGGCCGTGGAACACCTCCGCGACCGGCACCACCAGTACGCCGTTCCCCCGGGCCCAGGCGAGCATCGAGCGGATCCGGGCGGACCGGCCCGTCGGCTGCGAATCGGGGCCGGTGACGGGGCCGGTGAGGGCGGCGGCTGCCTCGGCGCGGCTGATGTCGGTCCAGAGCACGAACTCCACGCGCCCCAGGTACTGCCGGGCGGCGTCCCCGATCCGGGCGCGCAGGGGGTCGTGCTCGGGCACCGGGCCGTCCAGCCGCACGACGTGGACGAGATGGGGCACGGCCCCCTCGGCCGGTAGCAGGGGGGCTCCCGCGGGCTGTCCCCAGGCACGGGCGGCGCGGTCGCGGTTGACGGTACTCACCGGTCCGGTGGCGCCGAGCATCAGCCGGACCCCCAGCTCCCCGCCGTCCGGGTCGGTGCCGGCCGTCTCCGGGTCGAGGCGGGCCAGGTCGAGCCAGCGCAGGAACGGGGCCACGCCCTCCACCGGCAGGGTGGCCGGGTTCATCGTCAGCCAGGCCGGGCGGGCCGGGCGGGCGCGGCGCCGGTACGGGTCGGGGCCCATCTGCCGGGCCAGGTCGGCCTCCAGGGCGGTGGTGTGCAGCCGCGGTGTGGTCAGTCCGCGCAGCCAGGGCTGGATCTCGCGGACGGCCGCGGACACCGGAACGTCTTGCTCGGGACCGTCCGCCGGGCTGCTGCCCGGGCCCGGGGACGGCGGCAGCGGCGCGAGCCGTTCCAGATCGGCCAGGAGCCTCGCCCCGTGCCGGGTGCGCCGGGCCCGGGCGCTCTCCTCGCGCGCACGCAGTTCGCCGGCGGACCCCACCGGGGCCGGGGCCGGGGCGGGGCCCGCAGCGTGGGCCGCCACCACCTGCCGGTTCAGCAGGACGGACAGGCGGGCGGCGAACCAGGACCGCCCGTGCTCCGGGCCTCCGCTCATCCGCAGCAGCACCGGGCCGGTGAGGGCACCGACGCCGGACAGCCGCACGGCGATGTCCTCCGGGGTGACGCGGTGTTCGGCGCCGTCGCCGTCCAGGGCCCAGGCGGTGCCGTGGCGTCCGGTCAGCGTGACGCCGACGAAGCCCGGCGGCAGCCAGCCGGCCGAGGTGACGACGGCCCGGCCGGCCGCGGCGCGGCGCCCGCGCGAGCGCCCCCGGGCCTGTTCGGGGGCGAGAAGCCGGACCGGTGTCACGGTCTCGTCGAGGGCCCAGCCCGGGCGGCCGGGGACGGAGGTGTGTTTCAGGAACCACTGCGGGGCGTCCGGGGCGGGCTCCAGCACGGCCTCGGCCTCGCCGGGCAGACCGAGGTAGTCCGGGCTGCCGTCGTCGGCCCAGCGGAAGCGGGTCACCGAGGTCGTCACCAGAGCGGGGTGCCGCTCGCCCAGGAGCGAGAAGAACCGCAGCACGGCCACCCAGACGGCGTCCGGGTCGGCCATCGCGTTGATGACCGGCGCCACCGCGCTGAGATGCAGGTTGCCGGGGCGGGCGATCATCCGGCGGATCAGCGAGGCGATGACCGAGGCGGTGCGCACGGTGATGTTGCCGGTGGTCGCGGCCACCCGGCGGGGAGGACGGTCGGAGCCGGACCAGCTGCGGGTGCTCGTCTCCCGGATCGCCCCCAGCACCGGCACCAGCCGGGGGTCACCGGGGGCCACGCCCAGCAGGCCGAGCATGCTGTTGTGCACCGTCCCGACCCGCTGGGCCACGGTGTACCGGAGCCAGAGCCGGTCGGGCGAGGACCCGGCCCGGCGCTGGAGGAGCTCGTTCGTACCGAACAACTGCTGCTGCGGGAGCGAGCAGGCCACCCGGTCGAGCTCGCGCCACAGCAGCAGGGCGGGGTGCCGGGCCGGGGCCACGATCACGTCGCAGTTGATCCGATCGGGCGGGATGGAGTGCGGGGTGAAGGCGAGCTGTGACTGGGCGACCGCGGCGAACATCTCCGGAAGGGTCTGCACGGTCTCACTTTCCGGTGGCGTGCGCCGGTCGTCGTGCAGCAGGAAGCGGTTGTCACCGTCCACGTAGGCGCCGCCGAAACGGGTCATGATCTCCAGCCGCAGCCGGTCGCTGGCTCCGGAGTAGCCGCGCGGCAGCAGTTTCACCATGTCGGTGACGTACTGGTCCCACAGCCGCATCGGCGCGTCGGCGTGAAACACCTCGGTCACCGCGACCACCGAGATTCCCTGCTCACGGGCCCATTCCAGCATCGACACGATGCCGGCGGCGCGACCGGACGGGTTCGGGGCGGACAGCGCCCGGGCCGCCTCGGCCCGGGTCAGATCGGTCCAGACGACGAACCGCACCAGGTCGGCGTAGTGCTGGGCGGCCGACCCGAAACTGGCCCGCAGCAGGCCGTGCTCAGGGGCCGGCCCACCCAGCCAGATGCCGTGGACGAGGTGCGGCACGGCCGAGTCCGGGATCAGGCCGGGGGCGTCGGGCACGCCCCAGTCGCCCCCCGGTCGCAGAGCACTGACCGGGCCCGGGGCGAGCCGGTCCGGCGCCAGATCCTCCGGTGCGGGGGCCAGGAAGGAGCCGTCCAGACGGGTCAGGCTCAGGGCGTCCAGGAACGAGGCCACCCGGTCGGCGGGCACGGCGCGGCTGTCGATCCCTTCCAGGAACGCCGGCGCGGGCTCCGGACGGCGGAATCCGAACAGGTCCGGCCCGAGCTGGCCGATCAGCTCGTGCTCGTGCCCGCTCTCGCCGACCGAGGAGCCGAGAAGCTCGCGCAGCCAGCCGAGAACGCCTTTCCCCCAGTCGTCATCGAGGTCGCTGACCTCGGTGGACAGGGGTGCCACGGGCATCGTGCGGTGCTGCTGCACCATCTGCACGAGCCCGGCGACAATACTGGACGAGGTCTGCCCCGACACCCCGGCCACCAGCTGCGACCGTTCCACCGGGATCCGTACCGAACCGGAAACTTCGTCCTCCTCGTCGTGCGCCGGCAACGCCGCCGGCGACAGCAGCGCTGGTTCGACCAGCTCACCCAGCAGCCAGACCGGACCGTCATTCACCGCGATCCGCGCACCGAGCCATCCCTGGCCGTGTGGGCCGTGGCGCAGCATCTGCTCGACCGGGGCCGGCAGCCGCACCGTCACCGGAATCCCCTCGTCGTCCAGCCGGGCTCCGGTCACCGACCGTACCGGGCCGGGCCCGGGTGAGTCCGCCAGTTTCGCGACCTGGGTGATCACGGCCGACCAGAGTGCCCCGGGGTCCGACGCGGCCTCGATCACCGGCGCGAGGGCGGTGAGGTGCAGGTCGCCGTCGCGGTCGGCCGCCCGGCGGAGCGTCGCGGCGACCAGGTCGCGGGCCAGGGCCACGTCGTCCGGGGCCGGGGACCCGATCGGGAGACCGGCCGGCCGGCCCGGCACCGCCGGGGTGATCGTGGACCGTTCCGGGGTCAGGTCCAGGGTCTCCAGCAGCCGGCGCAGGACGAGCCCCGCCCGGTACTGCTCGGGGTGGCGGCCGGGACGATGTTCGGGCGGCAGGCCCGGGCCGAGCCCGGTCATGCGTTCCGGGCCGCCGAAAAGTTCTCGCTGCGGATTGATCTCGTGCACCCGGACGAGTTCGCGCCACAGTCGAAGCACCCGGTGCCGGGCCGGGGCCACGACCCGGGTGGGGGTGAGGTCCTCCGGGCCGTCGCCGGACACCTCGATCACGAACCCGGCCTCGCCGGTGCGGGGGGCCGGCATCGACGAGGCGGTCCAGGTCCCGCCGAACCGGGCCAGGACCTCCAGGGCCAGGTGACGCGAGGCCGCGGCCTCACCGGGCGCGGTGTGCTTGGCCAGTTCCAGCCGGAAGTGGCGGTGCAGCAGCATCGGGGCCCCGGCGTGGAAGACCTCGTCGACGTTCACCAGCAGGACGCCGTCCTCGGTGGCCCGGGCCAGGAAGGAGGCCACGACCGGGTCACCGGACCGGGCCCGCTCCCGGGTGATGCCGGTCCAGACCACGAACCGGAGCCCCTCACCCGGAGCGCCCGGATGCCGGGCATCCTGCGGGTCCGGCCACGGCACGTCGTTGGGGCCGCCCGCCGTCGGTCCGACGATGTGCACCAGGTGCCCGGGATCCGGTGCGTCCAGCAGGGCCCGCGGGGTCAGGCCGGCCGCGGTCGGGTCGGGGCCGGTCAGGCTGATGGCCCGCAGAAAGGGCGCGAGCGCCGCGACCGGGAGTTCATCCACGTCGAGGGCGGCGAGGAAGTCCGGGGCCCGCCGGGGAGCCGGGAGACCGAGGGGGCCGGGGACCGCGGCCAGGGACTGCTCGAGGTCATCCGTGTACAGCTGCGGGTGCGCGTGTTCCCGCAGCCAGGAGAGCAGTCCGGCCTCCGGGGCCGCGAAGCCGGGGACGGCGGGAACCGCGCTGTTCGTCGTCCGCAATTCCGCCCGGAGCCGCCGCAGAAGGTGAGCCGCCCGCCCGGCTGCGTCGCCCACCGGCCCCGCGGTCTGCGCCCCGGCGGCAGCCCCCTCCTCGGAAACGTTTTCCTTCACGACCGGTACCACGGCTGGAGCGTCGGCTGACGTTCACCCATCCCTCGCGGACGGCCCGCGCGCGAGCTAAGGTTCCGGCGAGATCCGCTCCCTTTCACCCCGGGTGAAAGGTCATGCGGTGCGCGGACGCACCGTGACGGAACGCGGACAGGACGGGAGTTCGATTGCCCCACCAGGCCGCCGGCCGCACGCCGCCGACCAGGCCGGCCGCGACACCCGACGCCCCTGCGACACCGTCGGCGATACCGGTCCTTCCCGAGCCGGAAGCGGTGGTCACGGCCCGGTCGGCCTACGCCGCCCTGGCCGGGTTCGACACCCGGCTTCCCGTCTCCCTGGCCCGGCGCGCACTACTGCGCCGGCTCGCCGAGGTCACCCGCGCCGGGCACGCGCGCCTCTGGCTGGCCGTGCCCGGTGATGCCGATCGACTGCGTTCGGTCATGTGCTGGCCGCCCGACGCCGCCCCCTCCGAGGACGAGGCGGTCGAGGAGTTCGTCCGGCGGCCCGACCTGCGGTCCCAGGTTCTGCTCCGCGACGGCGAGCAGGTGCACACCGCGCTGACCTTGGCCCCGGGGCGCCGCTCGACCCGGCGACAGCGCCGCGAGCTGAACGACACGGCCAACTGCCTGATGGTGCTCCACCGGCGCGAGCAACTGCAGACCGATCTACGCCGCCAGGTCGCCTACACCACACAGCTGGCCGGTGAGGTGCTCGATTCGTCCCGGCGGCTGGCGGGGGTGCGGGAACTGGAACGCCGGCGGGTGGCCGTCGAGGTGGTCTCGTTCAGCCAGGGCCGCCTCACCCCGCTGCAGGCCGCGATCGACCGGCTGGTGCAGCAACCCGACCTCACCAGCCGGCTCGACGACCTCCGGGCCCAGCTCGACCGGCTGGTCGCGGACTTCCGTTCACTGGTCCGCGGCATCCACCCGGAGGTGCTGCACCGCCGCGGTCTGCGCGCCGCCCTGGCCGAGGTGACGGCCGCCCACCCGGGACCGGTGCGGATCACCGGGTCGATCCCGGCCCGGGTGGACCAGGAGGTGGCCACCTCGCTCTACTACCTGATCGCCGCGGCCCTCAACGCCCTCGGTCAGACCGGGACCAACCTCCAGATCACTCTGGAACACCGCCTCCTGGAGACCCTTTCGTCCGGCCTACAGGTCACGATGACGGCTTCGGCCGGGCCCGAGCAGGCGGCGATGCAGGCCGCCCTGGCGGTGGACGCCGACCGGCTCGGCGTGCTCGGCGGATGGGTCCAGGTGGAGGCCTCCCCGCCGGGGATCCGGGTGATCGCCTGGGTCCCGGACCAACTGGAACCGGTGGCCCGGGCCACCCTGGTCGCCCATGTGAACCTGCATGCCCGGGTGCGCGCCCAGGCTCTCGGGCTGGTCGCCCGGTACGCCGAGGGGCCGGGCTCGGCGCGGGCCCGGCGCCTGCTCAGCCGCCTGGACGAACCGGTGCACGTGGCCGTCACCGGTCTCGAGCAGAGTAGCCGCCGGGCCGAGCGGATCACCGAAATCGTACGCACCCGGCCGGATCTGGTGCTGGTTCCGGTGCTGAGCGGGAACGACGCCACCCCGGCGGGCGGCCTGCCCGGCCTGCGCGGCGACCTCTCGATCGGCATCATCGACACGGTGCCCGACGTGGTGGTACGCCCCTCCCCCGACGCCCCCGACCAGAGGTTCGACGTGGTGCTGCCCGGAGCCGGTGTCCTCCTGGCCGGCACCGACTGGCGCGACCTGCCGGAGACCCTGACCACCGAGGTGGTGGCCCGGGCCGACCTGCTGCGCGCCCGCACCGCCCTGGGCACGATCCTGCGGCTGGCCCGGCTCTACCCGCCGCCGCCTCAGCGGCTGGGATCGCTCGAGCAGGACCTGGAGGAACTGCGGCTCGGGGCCACCGAGCTGGCTGATCTGGAGCAGCGTGTCTCCCGTCCGGCGGCGCTCAGAAGGGGATGAACCCGTGCACCGCGGTGCCCGCCCCGGGCGCCGAGCGCACCTGGAGGCGACCCCCGACAGCCACGATCCGCCGCCGGATGTTGGCCATGCCCGACGATCCCTGCAGATCGCCCGCCTCCAGGCCGGGACCGGTGTCGGTGACCGAGAAGGCCAGCCCGGCGGGCGAATTGGCCAGGCGCACCACCACCTCGGCGCCTCCGGCGTACTTGCGCGCGTTGTTCACCGCCTCCAGGCAAATGAAGTAGACCGCCAGCTCCACCGCGACCTCGTAGCGCCGGGTGGTGTCCCACTCCGACACCTCCAGCCGGATCTGGGCTCCCGCGTCGTTGAACTCGGCCGTCAGCGCCGGATAGACCCCGGCCTCCTGCAGCAGCGGGCTACCCCCGGTCGCGGTGAGGTAGAGCGCGTTCTCGGCCCGGTCCAGCCCTTTACGCAGACGCCGCAACTGGTTCTGCTGACCGGCCGGATCATTGTTGCGGGCGTACAGCTCCAGCAGCCCCAGCGTCATGCCGAGGGCGACCAGATGGTGCTGGGCACCGTCGTGCAGGTCCCGCTCGATCTCCCGGCGCTCGGCGACGCGCTCGCCGAAGGCCCGGCGGCGCACGGCGGCCACCCGCTCGGCGTGACCGCGGGCCGATTCCAGCGAGCGGTCGAGTTCGTTCTGCACCACCACCCCGCGCAGCATCGGGCCGAGCAGATCGCCCACCTCGGTCAGCAGCCGTTCGCGGCGCCGGCCGAGCGACCGGAACCGGTGCTCCAGGTACAGGTCACCGGCCTTCTCCCGGCCGGCCGTCAATCGCACCCAGCGCCGGTGCCGGCCGGCCGGGACGGCGTCACCGGGCCAGGCGAACTCGCTGCCGTCGGTCAGGACCAGCCGCACCCGGGCCACCCCGAGTCCCGAACGCAGCCACTGACACAGTTGTACGAGATGAACCCCACCGGGCCCCGGGCGGATCGCCGCGACCCCGGCCAGGAGGTCGTCGCGACCGGTGGGGAGAACACTCACCGTTCCCGCCGGGCCCGCAGATACGTGAGGACCGCCAGGACCCGGCGATGGTGTGACGTGGCGTCGGTGGGCAGGTTCAGCTTGGAGAAGATCGCCGCGACGTTCTTCTCCACGGCCTTCGGGGAGAGGAACAGCTCACGGGCGATCCCCGAGTTGGACCGGCCCTCGGCCATCAGGCGCAGCACCTCGGCCTCGCGGCCGGTCAGCGACCCGAGCTCGTCGGGCTGCCCGGCCGCCCGGCCGACCAGCTGACCGGCGACCAGCGGCTCGATCACGATCTCCCCGCGGGCCACCCGGTACACCGAGTCGCGCAGGGCGTCGGCACTGGAGATGCGATCTTTCAGGCGGTAGCCGATCGCCTCCGTGCCGATCTTCAGCACCTCCATCAGGTAGTGCGCCTCGGCATAGTGCGACAGCAGCAGCAGGCCGGTCTTCGGGTGCAGCTCTCGCAGCCGGCGGGCCGTGACCAGGCCGCCGTCCGGTTCGGGCGGCATCCGGATGTCGAGCACGGCCACGTCGACAGGGGTGTGCCCGAGCAGGGTCACCAGCTTGTCGCCGTCGTCCACCGCTCCCACGACCGTGTGGCCGGTGGCCTCGAGCAGGAGCACCAGCCCCTCGCGGAACAGCGCGCCGTCTTCCGCCACCGCCACTGTGAGCGGAGCGGACTCATCGTCGCCGGGGTCGGTCATGTGATCGCCATAGGTCTTGTCGATGAACCTTCGGGTAGCCGTAGCGGTACAGCCGGGCAGGTTACCGGTTTGGATTATCCTAAAGGCGACTAAATGATTCACGCATTGCACACGAGGGGCGTCCATTTGAGTTACGGCCTCGGCCTCGACCTCGGCACTGCGTTCACCGCCGCGGCGATACACCGCGCCGATCTCACTCAGATGGTACGACTGCGCTCGCACTCCGTCCTCCTGCCTTCCGTCGTGCGGGTCGCCCCGGACGGTTCACTCACCACCGCGAACACCGGCGGGCCCGAGATCGCCGCTCACCTCTTCCGCCGGCGACTCGGCGATTCCACGCCGATCCGGCTCGGCGGGCACGACTGCACGGCCGGCGAACTCCTCACGGCCCTGCTCGTCAGCGCCCTCGGCCGGGTGACGGCGAAGCACGGCGGAACCCCGCCCGGCCACGTGGTGGTGACGTTCCCCGCGGTCTGGGGTCCTTACCGGCGTGAGCAGTTCGCCGAGGTCACCCGCCGCGCCGGGCTCGCCCGGGGTCAGGTGACCCTGCTCGCCGAGGCCGAGGCGGTGACGGCCTGGCACCTGGGTCACCGGCCGCCCGCCGGCCCGGAGCCGATCGCCGTGTACGACGCCGGGGGCAGCACGTTCGACGCCACGGTGATCCGCACCTCACCGAACTCGATCGGGGTGCTCGGCGTGCCCGAGTCGCTGGAGTGGTTCGGCGGGGTGGACCTGGACGACGCGGTGATGGCACACCTGGACCTGGCGTCCGACGGGGCCGTCGGTCTGCTCGACTCCGGGCGGCCCGACGACTCGGCCGCCCTACGGCAGGTGCGGGACGCCTGTGTCCAGGCCAAGGAGACGCTCTCCACCGCCCGGCAGGTGGTGGTCGAGGCGGAGCTACCCGGAACCGGGCACCGACCGACTCTGGATCGTGACCAGCTGGAGCAGTGGATCCGCCCGCAGCTCACGGCCGGCCTGCCCGCGTTGCGCCGGGTCCTCGACTCCGCCGGGGTCCGGGCGGCCGACCTGGGCGCTGTCCTGCTCACCGGCGGTACCGCCCGGATCCCCCTGGTGTCGGCGATGCTGGCGGAAGACCTGGGCCGACCGGTGACGGTGCTGGCCGACCCGCAGTACAGCGCGGCGCTGGGGGCCGCGGCGCTGGCGGGGCGGATCATCTCGGGCGCCGGGCCCGGGCTCTGAGGCCCGGGCGCGGCGTCCGTCTCAGCGCCGGCCCAGCGCGGCCGTGATGTCGGCCTGGGTCAGCACCTGCATGTCCCGCAACGACGGGTTCGGGATGGTGCGCAGCCGGCTGGCCTGCCGGGTGATCGCCTTGTCCAGCAGCTGCCGCGCGTACCGCCCGTTGCCGAAGGTCTCGCCCCGGTCGACCTTGGCGAAGTGCCGGCGCAGCACCTGCATGGTGTCGCCGCCCGCCTCGTAACCACCCAGCGCCGCCAGCGACTGGAAGATCGCCACCAGCTCGTCCGGGCTGTACGAGGCGAAGTTGATCTGGTGACTGAACCGGGACGCCAGGCCCACGTTCGCGTCCAGGAACTGCTTCATGTCCCCGGTGTACCCGGCCACGATGACGACGATCTCGTCGCGGTGGTCTTCCATCAGCTTGACCAGGGTGTCGATGGCCTCCCGGCCGAAGTCGTTGCCGGCGCCGGGCGGGGCCAGCGTGTACGCCTCGTCGATGAAGAGCACACCACCACGGGCCCGGTTGAACACCTCCAGCGTCTTCTGCGCCGTGTGACCGACGTACTGACCGACCAGATCGGCCCGCGCCACCTCGACCATCTGACCGGTGTCCAGCACACCCATGGCATTCAGCAGCTGACCGTAAAGCCTTGCCACCGTGGTCTTACCGGTACCGGGCGGACCGGCGAAGACCAGGTGCCGGGACATCGACGGCGCGGGCAGCCCGGCCTCGACGCGGGCCTTCGCCGAGGCGATCAGGTCGACCACGTCGGCCACCTCGCGCTTCACCTCGGCCAGGCCGATCATGCCCTCGAGCCGGCGCATCAGGGTGTCGACCACGGAACCGGCCGCCGACTGCTCGCTCTGCGACTTCTCGGAGGAGTCGTTCAGGTCTTCGGGCAGCAGCCGGGCCAGTTCGATCTCGGCCACATCGGGTGTCGCGGCCAGACGGTAGGCCTGGCGCCCCAGCATCTCCTCGAACACCAGCCGCGCCGCCCGCGCGTTACCGAACGTCTCCGTCCGGGGCATCTTCTCGAAGACCCGGCGCAACGCCTCCTGCGTCTCGTACTCCAGCGCATAGTGGTTCTTGCGGCACAGCCGCTCCACGATCGTCACCAGTTCGTCACTGCTGTAACTCTCGAACTCGATCGTCTTCGAGAACCGGGAATCCAGACCGGGGTTCTGGCTCATGAACGCACGCATGTTCGGCGCATAACCGGCCACGATCACCACCAGCTCGTCCCGGTGGTCCTCCATCAGCTTCACCAACGTGTCGATCGCCTCACGACCGAAATCCTGACTACTACCGTCCGGCGGAGCCAGCGTGTACGCCTCGTCGATGAAAAGAACGCCACCGATGGCCTCCTCGATCTTCTTCGTGGTCTTCACCGCCGTACCACCGATGTGCTCGGCCACCAGATCCGCCCGGGCCACCTCGACCATCTGACCGGTCTTGAGCACGCCCAGCCCGGCCAGGATCTTTCCGTACAGCCGGGCCACCGTGGTCTTACCGGTACCGGGCGGGCCCGCGAACACCAGGTGCCGCGACATCTGCGGAGACTGTAGTCCGGCGTCGGCCCGGCGCTTGGCCACCTGGTGCAGCCCGACCAGCGTGCCCACCTCGCGCTTCACCGCGTCCAGCCCGACCAGCGCGCCGAGGTCCTCGAGCAACTGCTTCACCGGGTCGGCGCCGCCCTCGTCCTCCTGGGCGACAGTCTCCGGGGCCGGCTTGTCGTACGTCGACAGCTTCGGCTGGTCACCGGAAGACGTTTCCGGTGAACCATTTCCGGTGCCCGGAGAGGTGACGGGAGGACGCCCGCCGGCCGGCCTACGGGGTTCGGCCGGCTCAGTGGACTCAGTGGGATCGGTGGGTTCAGTGGGATCGGTGGGTTCAGTGGGACGCGCCGCCGGCGAAGGACGGACGCCGTTGTTGCCCAGGTCGACGTCCGAACTGTCCACGACGATGCCCGGGTTCGCGGTGGCCAGGCCCTCGCCGCCGTTGCCGCGCAGCGTGCAGCCGCGGATCGAGACCTGACGGTTGGTGTGCACCTCCACGCCGTCCCGCACGTTGGAGACCACTTCGCAGTCGGCCAGGGCCCCCTGGCTGCCCGTGGCCCAGACCACACCGCTGCCCTGGGTGTCCCGCACCCGGCAGCCGGTGAGCTCGGCGACCGCGCCGTCGCCGATCAGGACACCGGTGTGCCCGGACCCGGCGACGTCGGTGGCGCTCACCGTCGACCGCGATCCCGCCGCCAGGTCGAGACCGGCGCGGTTGCCGAGGATCCGGGAGTTGTTCATGACCAGCACCGACTCACCGGCCAGACGCACACCGGCCCGGGTGGCATTCTCGATCGTGCTGTCCTCGACCGTGACGACGCCACCGCCCAGGTGGAGACCGTAGTGGCCCCCGGTGATCGTCAGGCCCCGCAGAAGGGGCTGGGAGGCATCCTCCACCGACACCCCGACCCGGTTCCCGGTCAGGGTGAGGCCCTCCACCGTCGCACCCGAGGAGCCGAGCAGCAGCAGCCCGACACCCGCCGAACCGGAGACCGTTCCACCGCTGAGAACCGGTGCGGCCGAGTCGATCACCGCCAGACCCGGCGCCCCGGAGCCGATGAACGCGCAGTCCCGGAAAGTGCCGGTGGCCGAGCCCGAGACGTGCAGGCCGTGCCCGGCCGGGTCCTGGACGGTGCAGTCGGTCAGCAACGGGTCGGCGGTGTCACCCAGCACCACACCGTGGGCCCCGGCACTCCTGAAGATGCTGTTCTCGATCTCCGGCGAGGCCTCGCCCCCGACGTAGAGACCGATCTTGGCGTCGTCCACGGTGGTACGGACCAGCCGCAGTCGGGCCTCCTGCTGGACGACCACCCCGACGCCGTCCACCTCACTGATCCGGCAGTCGCGCAGCACCGCGGTGCTGGTGCCGCCGGCCATCACGGCGCTGCCCTTGATCCGGGTGAGGGTGCATTTCTCGAAAACCGGTGCGCCGTCACCGGCGAGCACCAGCCCGCCGTTGCCGACGTCCTCCAGAGTGACGCCGCGGAACTCGCCCCCGCCGTCCTCGACGATCACCCCGGCACCGGTCAGGTTTCGGACCGTGCCGCCGGCCATCCGGATCTGGCCACCCAGCACGTGCAGGGCGGCCACCCCGTCGACATCGATCTCGCAGTCGGCCAGCAGCAAATCCCCGCCGACCATCTGGACGGCGGGCAGGTCCGGATCGCCGCCGCGGATGGTCAGCCCGTTCAGCTCGACCTTCCCGTGGGCCACGAGAATGCCCTGCCCCCGGGGAACCTCGATCACGACCGAGCCGGGACCGTCCTCGGCGACCACCGTGACGTCATGGCGCAGGGTCAGCGACTCCCGGTAGGTCCCCGGCCGTACGGCGACGGTCGCCCCCGGCCGGGCGCGGGCCAGCGCCTTGGCGATCCCGCTGACGCATCCGGTGTCGGTCGCCGAGACCGACAGCACCGTGACGGTCATGGCCTGGCTCCCTCTGACGATTCGAGCGCGAAAAGATCGCCCTCGGAATGCATGCCGATCGGGTACCGCCACTGTTCCGGAACCCGGGTGATCGGCCTGGCAACGTTCTTGATCGACTCCCGCAACCGTTCCCGCATCCGCTCGTCCGCCGCCTCGTTCGGCGGCTGCCCGGCCGCCGAGGCCGGGATCTCACTGAGCAGCACGCGCAGCTGGTCGCCGTCCTCCGGCTGGAAGACGTCGAGAACGACGAACTGCGTACCGGGGGCGAACAGCACCCGGGGGGAACCTTCGTCGTCGATCCCCATCACCCGGTCGGTGCGGCGGGCCGTCCGCGACCAGATGGCGTATTCCACCGTGCTTTCGGACGCCGGTGTCGGCGCCAGCCGGGCCTCGGTGAAGGCCGGCTCCACCAGGCGCACCCCGGACCGGTAGCGCTCCAGCTGGCTGGTGTCCGGGCTGCCCGCCCGGAACACCGGACCGATCACCGCCGGCAGCCGACTCAGCCCGGACCGGGCGCACCGGGCCAGCAGGGCGGCCCCGGCCGCGTCGACCTCGGCGAAACCACCGTCGGAACGGATCTTCTCGCCCCGCAGCACGGCGTCCACCACCGTGCTCGCCCCGGCCAGGTGGGCCCGGACCGCGACCAGGCCGACCATCAGGTCGCCCCGGCCGGAGGCCGCGCGCAGGCCTGGTTGCAGGGCGAGGACGCCGGTGACGGCCCGGGAGTGCGCCTCGTAGCGCCAGCCGAGCAGGGCCCGGATCAGTTCCCGGTCCTCCCGGGTACCGTCGCCGGAGATCGAGGTCCAGGGGACGCGCCGGTGTTCCGGTTGCCCGGATCCGGCCGGCTGATCCTGCGCAGCTTCTTCCTCGGCTGCCGACCCGGCTGCGGCCAAGGCCTCCGCGGTGGCCGCCAGGTAGGCCTCGAGCGGGTCTTCGTCAGGGATGGACGAGGCCTCGGCGAGCGCGGGAATGTCCGGCTCGGAGAGCATTTCGAGTAGACCGGTGGCGAGGGGGGCCACCGCTGCGGGCAGGGTGGGCTCGGGCTCGGCGGGCGGGGTCGATGCGGTGGCCTGGTTCGATGTGGCCGGGGTGGTGGCAACGGCCGGGGCGGAGGACGATGTGGTGGCGGCGACATCAGTGGTACCAGCTGCTTCAGCGATACCCGCCGAGGGAATCATGGTTCCGGCGCGCTTCAGCCAGGACTTGGCCCGGGTGACACCAGAGGACGATCCAGTCGCCAGACCTTCTGGTGGACGGCTGCTTTCAGTCGTCTCAGGAACTTCGGCGAACCGCGGGTCGTCGACAGTTTCCGGCGTACTGCCCGAACCGGCATCCGGGATGCCCGGGGCCGGGCCGGAGGCGGCGGCCCGAACCGGTTCAGCGTCACGGACCGGCTCAGCGTCACGGACCGGCTCAGCGTCACGGACCGGCTCAGCGTCACGGACCGGCTCAGCGTCACGGACCGGCTCAGCGTCACGGACCGGCTCAGCGTCACGGACCGGCTCAGCATCGCGAACCGGCGTGGCCTCACCGGGCGGCACGGCGTTACTGGCCGACTCGGCGTCACCGACCGGCGCGGCGTTAGGCATCGGCGCGGCGTTCACGGCAGCACTGTCCGGCACGGCAGCACTGTCCGGCACGGCAGCACTGTCCGGCACGGCAGCACTGTCCGGCACGGCAGCACTGTCCGGCACGGCAGCACTGTCCGGCACGGCACCACTGGCCGACACGGCAGCACTGTCCGGCACGACGTTACCCACCGGCTCGGCGTCACCCACCCGCGCGGCGTCGCTCACCGGCGCGGTCTCACGGGCAGACTCAGTGTGGCCGACCGGCGCGGAGTCCCGGGTGGGGTCAGGGGCCTCGAACGACCCGGAAGATGTCACCACCGGTGGGATTCGGGTGAACTGCAGGGCACGGGCGATGCCCTCGATCTGCAGGAGGCTCGGATCGCTCAGGATCCGTACGGGCCGCATGCCAGAAGGGGATTCGGGGTACGCGGAGGTGGGATTCGGCGGTGCCGTACCGCCGGCACGAACAGGTTCCGCCGGCTCCGGGACCGTCCGGGGCGCTACCTCGTCCGGAAGGGACGGGTGTCGCCCGTCGGCGCTTCCGGCGACATCGTGCGCGGCGGTAACCCCGGCGGCGTCCTGCGCGGCGGATACCGAGGCAGCGTCGTGCGCAGCGGTTACCGAGGCAGCGTCGTGCGCGGCAGTGGTTTCGACGTCCTCGCGCGCGGCAGCGAACCCGGCGGCGTCCTGCGCGGCGGATACCGAGGCAGCGTCGTGCGCGGCGGTGGTCTCGACGGCGTCCTGCGCGACAGCAACCGAGGCAGCATCGTGCGCGGCAGTGGTTTCGACGGCGTCGTGCGCGACGGGGGCGTAGGTGGCCGCTGCGGCGTCGTGCGCTTCGGTGGCCGCGGGGGTGTCGGTGGCGGTGGGGGTGTTCTCCTCCTGCTCGGCGGCGTCCTGCTGCGCGGCGACCAGGCGGAGCATGTCCTCGAAGGAGTCGGACGCCCCGGTCTCCCGGCGGGCCGGACGGCGGCGCTGCGTGTGCGGGGATCCCCAGACCGACTTGGTCTGTCGTTCCGCCCCTCCCGCCGGTGTTCCCCACACCGGTCCCGTCGACTGCTCCGTCGACCCCGGCGTCTTGCTCGGCGTGGGTGCGCTTCCCCAGACGGGTTTTCCGGTGGCATCGGGATCACTGGCGGCAACGGCGTCCTGCGTCGTTTCCTTCTGCCCGGACGCCGGGGCGGCCCCAGGCCGGGCGCTCAGATCGGGGAGCGCGAGATCTGCCGCCGGGAGCCGGAACTGGTCGGCCGAGACGGAGGACGCCACCGGGGCGGACGGCTCGGCCGGAACCGGTTCCGCACGGGGCTCCGGCCACGGAGCCGCCTCCTCGGCGAGAAGGGACAGGGCCTCGGTGGCCGACGAAGCAGCAGCCTCGACCGGGCCGGAGGCGGGGGCCGGGGCGGACGCCGCCGCCGGGAGGGAGGCAGGTGCTGAGGCGGAGACGGGGGCCGGGGCGGACGCCGCCGCCGGCGCGGAATCCAGGGCCGCGCCTGCAGCGACCGGGGGCATTGACAGGGGCGGCGCCGGAACGGCCGCGGCCTCCCGGGCGGCCCGGGCCCTGTCGCGGACCGGGATCCGCGGGCGGCGCATGGCGGGCAGCACGCGTCCCAGATCGACCGACCCACTGCTGCCGGGCTGACGGGACACGAAACCCGCCTCGGCGAGCATGATCCGGGGTCCGAGCAGGATCGGGCCGGAGCTGCTGATCACCATCACCCCGAGCGCCGAGGAGAGGCTGCCCATCACGGGTGCCAGCAGGACGGCGGCGAAACGCCCGCTGACGGCCAGCACCACCGGACGACGGCCCCAGTCCGGGCTGCAATGGATGGCCTGGGCCAGCATCCGCACCGACACCGGGCGCCCGGCGACCCGGAAACCGCTGCGGCCGAACGGGATGTGCACGACGAAATAGGGGTCGGGGGCGGCCGGCAGCTCTTCCACCGGCACCGGCAGGGGCAGGAAGAACCAGCCGGCCCGGGTGGCGGTGCCGGAGGCCAGGACCCGCTCGGTCGCAGCGTCGGCCGGAACGTCCGGAGCGGCCGCTCGCACCCGGCTGGGCGGGGCCGGGCGGGTGGACGGCGCCAGTTCCCATCCGTCGGCCGGAGGCGTCACGGACGGCGCCCCGGTGAGGTCGAACCGCAGGTTCCCGCCGCCGCGCAACAGGGCCCAGCCGGGCCGGTTCAGCATCCACGGGCGGGACCGGCGACGGACCCGGCGCATCGGATCCGTCGCCGGGGACCGGTTCTCCATCAGGCGCTCACCTGGGGCACGGTCCAGACCGGCTCACCCTCGTCGGGACGCTGCAGGAAGCTCAGCACCCGGTGCAGGGCCACGTCCGACACCTCGGGCCCGGCGTCCTGCGTCAGCCGGAGGTAGGAGAGCAGTTCCGGCTCCGGGGCGAGACCGTAACGCTCGAGGTAGTAGCTGATCGTGTCGGTCCAGACCCAGTGGCCGTCGGTGCGGAAGGTCAGCGGCACCACGTCGGGCTGGTCCGGGTCGAGGATGTCCCCCATCGTCGCCGAGGTGGTGAGCACCGGCAGGCCGTTGCCCAGGTACTGCAGCAGCCGGGTCAGCTCGCCGAGGTCTTCGATGAGCGGGTGGTCCTCGGCGAACATCGGGCCGAACTTCGGGTCGACGGCGTCGAACACCCGCGCCATCCGGACCGGCACGGCCGGCTCCTCGGCCCAGACCAGGGCCGCGTGGGCGCAGGCACTGCTCTGGTAGCCGGGCACGGGTGTCCCCGGGCCGCAGACCTCGACCTGCGGGTCCCGTTCCCCGGCCCCGGCCAGGGCGTCCTGGATGCGCGCGGCGACCGCGACCAGGTTCTCCCCGGTCACCTCCGGGCCGGTCTGCACGACGAACACGCGACGCGGTGCGGGCCAGGGGGCGCCGTCGGCCGGGGTGCGCCAGGCCCGCCAGACCGCGACCAGCCCGGATTCCTGACCGGCGGCCAGACGGATCGCGTGGTCCACGTCGTCCGCCGTCGGGTCCAGGTCACCGGAGGTCAGGTCGATCGGGCCGGGATGATCGTGGAGGTCGTCACGACGCGGGTCGACCGGGGCGAAGACCCACGGCATGGGCAGGATCACCGACTCGTCCACCCGGTCGAGCGTGTCGACCAGCTCGGTGTCCTCACCGGCCTCCCGCAACTGCGCGGCCATCAGGTCGGCGTCCGAGGACAGCACCGGGACCCGGCCGGTGGCGGCCGCGAAGGCCACGGCCTGCGCCACGTCCACCTGCCCACCCTCGGCCAGCCAGCCCCGGGCCTCGGTGATCAGGTCGTCGGGCAGGACCCCGGCCAGGCGCAGCAGCATGTCGTGCCAGGCCTCGATGCCTTTCGCGACGGGCGCCGGGATCGGCAGGGTGGCGTCGTCGTCCGCCGACCCGAAAGACTCGAACCCTCCGCGCTGCCGATGGGCGGGCGGCCCCCACAACGTCTCGTCCGTCCCAGACTCTGACACTGCCGCCTCATTCCTCGTGCTCACGACGTCCGGCCGCGTCCGGCCGGCTTGCCTTACCCTTCACGGCTGCGCCCAAGGGCAGGGTTCACCGACCGGGAGGCCGGACCCCTGATCCGCTCAATCAGTTCAGACCCGGGCCAGGGCCCCGCTCACGTCCTGGGGCCCGAGCATCTGCATGTCCTCGATCGACGGGGAGGCGATGGTGCGCATCCGGCTGGCCTGACGGGTGATGGACTTGTCCAGCACCTGCCGGGCGTACCGCCCGTTACCGAAGTGCGAGCCGCGGTCCACCTGGGCGAAGTGCTGGCGCACGATCTGCAGGGCCTGCGGGGCGGGCTCGTAACCACCGGCCACGGCGAGCCGCTGGAAGATCGAGACCAGCTCGTCGGGCTCGTAGGAGGGGAACTCGATGCGATGGCTGAACCGCGAGGCCAGGCCCACGTTCGCGTTCAGGAACTGCTCCATGTCCCCGGTGTACCCCGCGGCGATGACGACGATCTCGTCCCGGTGGTCCTCCATCAGCTTGACCAGGGTGTCGATGGCCTCCCGGCCGAAGTCGTTCCCCGCGCCGGGCGGCGACAGGGTGTACGCCTCGTCGATGAAGAGCACACCGCCGCGGGCCCGGTTGAACACCTCCAGCGTCTTGCGCGCCGTGTGACCGACGTACTGACCGACCAGATCGGCCCGCGCCACCTCGATCATCTGACCGCTCGACAGCACCCCCATCGCGCTCAGCAGCTCGCCGTAGAGCCGGGCCACCGTGGTCTTGCCGGTGCCGGGCGGCCCGGAGAAGATCAGGTGCCGGGACATCGACGGCGCGGGCAGCCCGGCCTCGATCCGCGCCTTGGCCGAGGCGATCAGGTCGACCAGGTCGGACACCTCGCGCTTCACGTCGGCCAGGCCGATCATCGCCTCCAGCTGCTCCAGCAGGGCGTCGACCAGGCGGCGCCGGTTCACGGTCGCCTCCTGGCCGCCCACCTCGTCGGAGAGGTCCTCGGGCAGCAGCCGGGCCAGCTCGATCTCCGCGATGTGCGGCGTGGCGGCCAGACGGTAGGCCTGACGGCCCAGCATCTCCTCGAACACCAGCCGCGCCGCCCGCGCGTTACCGAACGTCTCCGTCCGGGGCATCTTCTCGAAGACCCGGCGCAACGCCTCCTGCGTCTCGTACTCCAGCGCATAGTGGTTCTTGCGGCACAGCCGCTCCACGATCGTCACCAGTTCGTCACTGCTGTAACTCTCGAACTCGATCGTCTTGGTGAAGCGCGAATCCAGACCGGGGTTCTGGCCCATGAAGGCACGCATGTTCGGCGCATAACCGGCCACGATCACCACCAGCTCGTCCCGGTGATCCTCCATCAGCTTCACCAGCGTGTCGATCGCCTCACGACCGAAATCCTGACTACTACCGTCCGGCGGAGCCAGCGTGTACGCCTCATCAATGAAAAGAACGCCCCCGATGGCCTCCTCGATCTTCTTCGTGGTCTTCACCGCCGTACCACCGATGTGCTCGGCCACCAGATCCGCCCGCGCCACCTCGACCATCTGACCGGTCTCGATCACGCCCAGGGCCGCCAGCACCCGGCCGTAGAGCCGGGCCACCGTGGTCTTACCGGTACCGGGCGGACCGGCGAAGACCAGGTGCCGCGACATCCGCGGTGACTCCAGGCCCGCGTTCGAGCGGCGCCGGGCGATCCGGTGCAGCCCGACCAGGGTGCCCACCTCACGCTTCACGGCGTCCAGGCCGACCAGCGCGTCCAGTTCGGCGAGCAGGGAGCTCACCGGGTCGTCCGGGGCTCCTCCCCCGCCGCCCGGAAGAGCTGACGGCCCCCGGGGCCCGGACGGCCCGGACCCGACCGCGCCGGGGCCCACCGGCGTCCCCTGTTCGAAGCCCCCCGGAGCACCGGACCGGGATCCGGGACCCGGCCCCGCCCCGAAGGATTCGGGTTCCGGTTCGGGGGCTGCCCCGGTGTCCACGTCGATCGCGGTGAACGCCTTCGCCGGGACCATGAGATTGACCGGCTCACCGCCGTTCCCGCGGATCGAGAGGCTGCGCAGCAGGATGTCCTTGGTACTGCTGACCACGATGCCGTCACCGCCGTTACCGACGATCTCACCGTGCTCGAACGTCCCGCCGGACCCGGGTTCGAAACGCACTCCGGCGCCGCCGCAGTCGATCACCCGGCCGCGCTCCACGGTGACCCGGGCCCCGATCTCCACCTGGAGGCCGGTGCCGGACACCTCCAGCACCTCGGAGGAGATGATGGACGGGGTGGCCGTCTCGGTGACCAGGATGCCGGTGCGGCCACCGCGGACCCGCGACCCCTGCACCGTGGTGGCCGCCGTACCGCCCAGCCGGATGCCGTACTGGGAGGCTCCGATCACCTCGGTCTGCTCGATCCGGCCGGCGCCCGCGGTCGCGTGCACACCGGTCTGGATCTCCTCGATCCGCAGGTCGCGCAGAGTCGGCGCGGAGGTCTCGTCGATCGCGACGCCCACCGGCGTCCGGCGGATCGTGACCCCGTCCAGCATCGGTGTGGACGAGCCGGTGCAGATCACCCCGGCCGCGTCGTTGTCGGAGATCTCGCCCCCGGACACGACGGTCACGGCGGTGCCGGACATCGCCACCGCGATGGCGCCGCCACCGGTGATCCGGGTGCGCCTCAGCTCGCCCCGGGCCCGTCCGTCCGCCCGTACCGCGTGCCCGGCCGGTGCGTCGATCACACAGTCGGTCAGGACCGGTGCGCCCTGGTCGAAGATCATCACGCCGTGTGCCTCAGCGCCCCGGAACTCGCAGGACTCCGCCGTCGGGGTGCCCTGCTCGCCGACGTAGAGCGACACCTGACAGCCCTCGGTCACCGTGCGCCGCAGCGTGATCCGGCTCGCGCCCTGGGCCACCACGGCGGGCCCGGTGGTGCCGGAGATGTGGCCGTTCTCGAACACCGCCCGGCTCTGCCCCGCCGAGGCCAGGCCGATGCCGCGCACGTTCGAGATCGTGCAGTCCCGGAACACCGGCGCGCAGTCGCCGGACAGCACGATCCCGTTGCCCTCGATGTCGTCCACCGTGGTACGGGTGATCTCGCCGGAGCCGTCCTCGACGATGATGCCCGCACCGGCGGAGTTACCGACCCGGCAGCGGTCCATCATCAGCCGGCCGCCCCGCAGGTGCACGGCCGCCACCCCGGAGGTGCGGATCGTGCAGCGTTCCAGGCGCAGCAGACCACCCGCCATCTGGATCATCGGCAGGTCGGCGTCGCCGCCCCGCAACTCCAGGTCCCGCAGCACCACCGCGCCCCGGGCCACGAGCAGACCGCCGCCCTCGGGGACCTCGATCGTCACCGTGCCCGGGCCCTCCTCGGCCACGACCGTGACGTTGGAGGTGATCACCAGCTTCTCCCGGTACACGCCGGGGCGCACCGCGATCGTCGAACCGGGGGTCGCCGTGGCCAGGGCCCGGGCGATCGTGGTCAGGCAGTCGGGCTCGGTCGCGGAGACCGAGATCACGGCCGCGGTCATGACCCGGCCCCTTCGACACGCTCGCCCACCAGGAACCGCGGCAGCACCAGACCGTCCTCCGTCATCCGTACACGGGGACGCCGGCCGGGGAGCGGGCGTCCTCTCATCGCAGACACGAGCAGGTCAGGCCGCAGGGTTCAGCCGCCCTTTAGGTTCGGCGGTCACTGCCAGGTCGGGTGCCCGGTCGGGGTGAAACCCGCCGGGCCCATGGACTGCGGCTGGAACGAGGCGGGCAGGCCGAGCCGCGCGGCGACGAGCCCACGGATGGCGGCGGCCAGCCCCCCGTTCTCCCGGGAGAGGGTACGGGCCTCGTCCGCGAGGTCGAACGCCTCCTGGGTCCAGTCCATCGCCATCCACATCAGGGTGTCCGAGGCCTCCATGCTGAAGAACGGGACGCTGACCTGGGTCCCGTTCCGGCCGGTCACCTGGTTGGTCGGCAGCAGACGGGACTCCTCGGCCGCCAGGGACCGGCCGTCCGGTGCCATCTCCAGGTCGACCAACGTCATCAGGCCGAACACCTTCTGCAACCCGATGGCACCATCCACGTTCTGCCTGAACGCCGAGGTGACGAAGTCGTACGGGGTGAAGTGCTCGGGGCCTCCGAGGATGCGGTACTGACCGTCGCTGAGCTGCATCCCCAGCCAGGCACCCGGATGGGCGCCCAGGTCCGGACGGCCGGTCAGGGCCTGCTCGCGTTGGCCCGCGAAGGCCCCCAGGTAGCGGGCCTCGAGGTCGGCGTTGCGCCGCAGGTAGTCCTGGGCCTGCGCCGGCAGCTGGCCGACCAGCGTCAGCAGCTCGTGCCGGCTCAGCTGCACGACCGAGTTCTTCCCGAGGATCTGCGCACCGTTCGTCGGCGAGGGCTGCACCTCGGTCCAGGCCGCGCCGGCAGCGTGCGTGTACGCGGTCAGGAGCACACCATGCGTCTCCAGGCTCTCCTCGAAGGCCCGGAAGTGGGTCAGCTCCTGCGCCGACAGGGTGAGCGCACCCGGCGCGTACACGCCGGGACCGGCCAGCTCGTCAACGGCGATGTTCACCTGATCCTGCAGGAAGCGGTTCACCCCCTCGTTCGCGTACTGGGCACCGTTCTCCACGCTGCGTACGGCGAACCGGACCTGCGAGACGTCTCCCGCCCTGGCCGCGGCGGCCATCTGGGCCAGCGCGGTGCGGCCCGCCAGCGGGACGCTCTCGGTGATCTGGAGCTGGTTGTCGTGCTCGTAGGCGGGCTGGGTGTAGACCAGCCGCTGGTTGGCGAAGGCCGGGCTGACCGTGACGTCGTCACCCGTCAGTTCCGCCCACAGACGCTGGGTGGCATCGGCCGCACCGCCCTGCTGACGCGCACCCCAGCTCTGGAAGTACCGCGCGGTGCCCTGGCTGAGCGGGGCGATCGTCTGGGCGACCGTCAGACCCTTGCTACCCGCGTACTGCAGCCACGACACCAGGGCCTTCTGGTTCTCGTGCAGTGTCCGCACCTGCGGGCGCGGCATCCCCTCCTCCTGGTCCGCCGCGGTGCCCGGGGCGGTCTTCACCTCGATGATGAAGGCGTCGCGCGTGCCCTGCGGCTGCTGGCCCGTGACCCGCCCCAGTACGTGCCGGTGCGGATAGGTCGTGCCGTCCGGCGCCAGTGCAATCCCGGGCCGCCAGTCGATCTTCATCGTCAGCCCGAGGCCGCTCAGCACCGCGACCTCCAGACCCTGCACACCCTGCCGGACAGACCCCGGAGGTGGCTGGATCCCGACGCCAGTCTCCGTCTCGAAGCCCATGAGCCCCGGTGTTCCCGAGCTGGGGTCGAGAACAGCGTCCGCCGTACTGCTCACCGCATCGCCGGAAACATCGCCCGTGGTCTCCGGACCGAGGTTCAGCACCAGGCCGTCGGGACCGACCACCAGAACCCGCGCGTCCACCGGGTACAGCGGGGCGTTGGACGCCGGCAGCCCGTCCGGGCCTGTCGTCCCGTCCACGGCCGGGGCGAGCCGGGCTCCGGGCGCGTTCTGCAGTTCCGCCCAGAACAGCTGCCCGCCGCGGTTCATCAGCGCGAATGCGTGCGGGGGCCGGCCCGGCTGCCGGGAGTACATGAACGCCGTCGAACCCGGGCCACCCGCACGCACGGCCCGGGCCACGGGAGCCCACGAGGAACCGGCCCGGTACCAGCCCTGCGCGCCCATCTGCTGCGCCGCCTGCATCTCCGGGGTCAGGGCGTCGTCCATCATCGCCGGCCTCTGCGACCGGGCCCCGTACAGGTTCCGGTGCAGGTACTGGATCCGGATCAGGCAGTCCGGCGTACCGTTCCAGGCCTGCGGGAAGAGCCGGTTCAGAAGCGTTTCCGTCGATTCCCGGACGCCGGACGGGGCCACGGCCGGATCGGTGCCGATCACCGGTGCCGTATCCGCGGGGTCTGTGGTCACCCCGGCCGGAACGGTGGACGAGCTGGTGGCCGGTGGGGCGGTCGCCCGGTCCGAGTAGGCCGGGGGGTCGGTCCGGTCCGAGTAGGCCGGCGGCTCGTCGGCGGGCCGGGTCTCGAGCTCGGCGACCGCCTCGGCGACATCGCCGCGCAGGGAGGCCAGTTCGCGATTGTCGTAGGCGTTCGCGTACATCCACTCCAGGCGGTCGGACAACCCCAGCCCGCGAGCCCGCTGGAACAGGTCGATCCCCAGCACCACCGGCAGCGCGGTCTGGGCGGAAGGACGCCGGTTCTCGTCGGTCCAGAGTGTGTAGAACCCCGGTTGCTCCTCCCGGGTGATCTCGAACGGGATGTCGACGGATTCCTGCGCCGGCAGGTCCCGGGCGGCGGCCGGGCCCAGCGCGGTGTTCCACTGCCGGGTCTCGAGCCGCACGACGACCCGGTCGAGAGCGACCGTGCCCGCGGTCCCTTCGCGCTGTTCCCGGGTGAGATGCAGCGTGCCCACGGTGGTCACCGTCTCCACCCGGCCCGACCGGGTGTAGCGCGACGTGGTCATGGGCGGCAGCTCGATGCTGCTGCGGCCTCCCTGGGCCAGACGGATCAGCCCGGGCACGGACACCGCGTCGCGCAGCCCCTGCTGGAAGGCCTGTACCTGGGCGGCGTTGAGCACCACCCGGCCGCCCGGGCGGGTCACGTCGGCCGTGGCGTTTGCGTCCGGCTGCTGGTCGTTAGGCGCGATCTCGCCGAAACCGGCTGTCGTCAGTTGTGTCCGGGCCAGGTCGAGCAGCCGTTCCTGGTCGCTGCGGCCGGCGTCGACACGGGCGGGCCAAGTCAGCCCCGCCGCTGCGGCCGACGGCGGGAAGCTCGGCTCGGCGATGCTGTGGTGCTGTTCGGCGTAGTGGGTGACCGTGCCATCCGCGAGCACCTCGGGCGCGGCGACCACACGCCGCCAGGAGCCGCCCCGGGTGCTCACCGGGAAACCATCCGTCTCCGGCCGGGTCAGCTCGCCCGGCGAGTACACCAGGTCCAGACCGTGCCGAATCGCGAGGTACTGGGCGGTGGCCGCCGAGAGCCCCGCCACCAGCAGCCACACCTGTCCCTGTCCCGGACGCGGCAACTGGCCGCGCATCCCCTCGAGCACCGCGTCGATGTCCGCCACGACGGCCGGGTCGGCCTCCGGACGGCCGGAACTGCCGACCCACTCCACGAAAACCGGCGTTTCGGTGGGAAGCTGGGTGGTCGAGGCCTCGGCGAGAGCCTTGGGCGACTCGGCGATCCGCACCCCTCGCCGGGCGCCCGGCACCCAGCCGACCCGGGAGGCGGCCGGTACGGGCAGCGGGGCGAGCGATGCCGTGCTCCGCCGGGCCTCGAGGTACGACTGCTCCCGGGCACCGTCGGTGGTCGGGTCCGAGACGGCGTGGCCCAGGGCCACCTCCGTCTGCACCTCGCCGCTGCGCCCCAGCCACTCGATGCTGCGCTGCACCGAGATCTCGTAACGGGCTGCCTGGCCCGGGTTCGGGGTGGTGCGGGCTAGGGACACGAATACGGCTTCCTGGACCCGCTGGTCGCCGCGGACGAGAGGCCGGCTGAAACTCGAGCGCCCGCCACCGGCCGCGACCTCGCCCAGCGACCTCGGGGAGAGCCAGGCGTGCAGGTCCATCTGCATCTGCTGGGCCTCCCGGAACGAGGTACCGGCCCGCGGCGGCAGAGCGGGCCGGCCGTTCGCGACGAAGTCCTCCCAGCCCTGGACGTCCGAGCGTTCCGGAAGCACCCAGTTCACACCGGCGTTCTCGAACGCGGCGCGCAGCAGGTGCAGTGCCCGTTCGTGGTCCGCCCAGGCGGGATCCGGCTGATAGCCGGCGTCCCACCACTGTGGCTCGCCCGTGGGATCGGTCCCTTCACCACGCATCGGCGGGAAGCTGCGCAGGTGGGTCTCGCCCTGCCGGAACACGTTCGCCCCCGGCCCGAACACCTGGGTCTGGACCCGGCGGAACCGGCCGCCGTCGGCCGGCTCGATCCAGTGACTGAGCCCGGAGACACGCAGTTCCAGACCGCCGGCCAGGTACAGCAGGTCCAGCCCGAAGTGCTCGGCCAGATGAGCCGCCATGGTCGGCGTGACGTTCGGGAAGGCCAGGGTCATCGGCAGAATCTGCCCGGCCGTGGTGCGCGGGGGCAGACTGTCGATATACGCCCGGATCTGCCCGCGCAACTGGTCAAGGTATCGGCCGGGACGACTCTCGAGCGCGGCCGGGTCACCGCTCCAGACCAGCAGGTGACGCCGTCCGGCCGGGAGGCTGCTCTGGAAGACATCATGTCCGGGCAAAGGTGAGTCGTCCCGGCCGGCGTGCACCACGGCGTAGCCGGGGGCGGTGTTGGTCATCCGCCACTGGCGGGCCTGGAGGGCAGCCAGGCCCCGGGCCACGATCCGCCCGCCCGATGCGGCGGCCGAGGACGGACCGGCGGCGCTGCTGCTCCCGGCTCCTTCCGTTCCCGGCACCGTTCCCGGCACCGTTCTCGGTTCCGGGCGGCCCCCACCCGGCAGCCAGAACTTCTGCCCGACGTGGGCCTCGGCGACCTCCTTGACGAAGTCCGCCATCGTCCGGCGCCCAGGCACGGACCGCAGCATCAGACGAGCGGCCAGCGCGTTCACCCGGTCCCGCGAAGGGACCGCCACGCCTGGGGCACTGTGATCGAGATACGTGTATACCCGGTTGTAGAAGTCGCTCGGCAGGCCGTCCCGGAAGACCCGCTGCTCCGAGGCCAACTCCTGGCCGGTCTGGGCCAGCCTCGACGGTTCCGGTGCCGCGAACGGGCGACCGCCGGCTTCGGTCAGTACCACCCGGGGAACGTCCAGGCTCAGCGGGTCACCGTCGGGAACCCGCATCCGCAGGGGCAGCTCACTCAGAGGACGCCAGACGGCACCACCCTCGGCACCCGCGTCGAACCATTCCGAAGCCGCGTCGTCACGCCTACGCACCCGGATCGCTGGGCTCCCCTCGACCGGAACCGGGGACACGGCAGGGCCGTTCCCGCTCGGGTGCGTGGGGACGGAGGGGAGGATCCAGGCGGACGAGCCAACTCCCAGCGCGGTCAGCAGAGAATTGAGACCGGTGAGCGACCAGACCGACGCCATCGACGTCACCTGGTCCTGCGTAACCCCGGCCGGGGCGGTCTGGAAGCCGGAAACCATCGTGAGAGATTCGGTTTCGGTCGGTCGCTTCTCACCGGGCGGGTTCGTCCCGGCCGTGACCCAGGGGGCGACAGCAGGCTTCACCTCAGACTCGAACGCGGGATTCACATCGGACTCGACCGCAGAATTCTCCGCCGCCGGTGCCAACTCTCCGGACTCGTCCTCCTCCGTGATCGTCGTCATCGGCGGGGCCGGGCGCTCCGGACGCGGGGCGAGCGCCGGGGCGTCGTGGAAGAAGCCGTCGAACTCGTCCATCGCCTTGAACCGCTCCACGTCGGCGGCCAGGAGCCGCCCGATGAAGCCCTGATTGACGTCCACAGCGAGATGGGCGTTGTCGGGGCCGTGCAGCGCGACAGTCACGTCGAACGCGTAGTACCCGAACTTCTGGGTCTGTTCCTCGTTGCGCTCCAGTACGTTCCGCGAGTCGGCGGCGTAGCCGGACGTGTGCTCGGTGTCCCGGGCGAAACCACCCTCGCCCTCGTCCGCCCGGTGGGCGTGATGGTTGTGGTAGCCGACCAGCGCGTCGATCTTGAAGTGGGTACCGGCCGAGCGTTCCCGTTCGTGCTCCTGATCGCGCGCCGTCTGGACATAGTTACGGGCCTTGATCTCCGCCTCGGTCAGCTTGACCGCCCGGTTCAGCCGCAGGCCGGTGATCACATTGCCCTTGGCCAGCGGGATCTTGTGCTCGTGCGTCAGCAGTCGCGGAACCCGCGCCCGCAGGCTGGTGCTGCCCGCGGCCTCCGCCAGCACCGCGCCGCGGGCCGTGGCCAGCTCGAACCCGGGCGGGGCGTTGTCCGGGTCGAGCGCCAGGTGCGCCTCCTTCACCGTGACCAGCGGTGCGTGCGTCGCGATGATCCGGTCGGCCGGCAGGTCCACCGGCTGAACGACGCGGGCGATCTGCCGGCCCCGGTCGTCGGCGGTGACGTTCTCCGCCCGTGAGTTCAGCGGTGTCACACCGAGCCGACCCGGCGCCGGACGCAGTCGTACGAGGTTCGGATTCTGCTGCCGGGTCACGTGTTCCGGAACCAGAAGGCTCACCGATCCGGTCGAGTTCACCGGAGCGGCACTCCAGAGGGCCCGGCCGGAGTACCAGAAGTCGGCTGCGTTCAGGCGCAGCGCGTCCTGGCCGGTGAGCGCGCTCATCGCCTCGGCCAGGCCGAGGAATCCCCGCCGGGTCCCCGACAGCAGGTGCCGGATCCCGGCCGGTAGCTCCAGCGTGCCGACCGCCGTGACCTTGAACCGCATCCCGTGCCGGAACTCGTAGGAGCGGTCCCGCATCGTGGCCCGGGCGATGTACTTGGCGTCGATCTTCTCCGAGTCCTGCTCGCCCCGGCCCCAGTGCGCGCCGGCCTCGACCGAGCCACCACCCAGCCAGCTCGGGGCGAAACCGGCCGCGTAGCCGATGCCCTCGACCCCCGCCGAGGTGTGCACCGAATGCTTCTCGGTAGCGCCTTCCAGCCCCTGGCTGCGCAGCATCAGTTTCACGTCACGACGGTGGTGCACCTCGTGGGCGGGGACCAGGTCCGCGGTCACCCGCACCCCGACGTACCGCACCGCCCCGAACCCGGCGTCCATCGGGATCCACGCCACCACACCGGTACCGAGCAGCAGCAGGTGCTGGCGCTCCAGGTTCTCCTCGGAGAACCGGGAGCGCAGGATCTTCATCGTCGCGGTACTGGTCAGATGCTCGTTCTTGGCCAGCACCTGCTTGTCCCGCAGCATTTTCACTGCCCCGGACAGCACGTCCGGCGCGCTCAGCGTCTCGGCGTGCGATGAACCGATGGCCAGGTTCGGGTGGACGTAGGTGCGGTCGTCCACCAGCGTGGCATCGGCGGGCCGGGCGTCGGCGGGCCGGGGCAGGCCCAGCTCCACGGCCACCCGGTCGGGCACCACGAAGTCCAGAGCCTGCTCCACGTGCAGGAATCCGGCGACGCCGGGACGCACTTGGTGACCACCCGGCTTGGACCGCACAATGCTCGTCTCGAACACGACCCCCGAGTTGTAGGAGTGGCTGACGCCGCCGTAGGTGGCCCGCGCGACGTCGGCGCCGCCGGCCCGCTCCTCACTCTCGTTCGTCCACTTCCTGATGGTCTGCGCGGCGGCCTGAAGCTTGACCGCGTCGGTACCGCGCCGGGCCTCGTCCTCGATCATCTCGCCGGTGTCGGTCCCGTCGTCCGGCGTCTTCTTCAGCCGCACCCGCGGGCCGACCGCCGCACCGGCCCCCAGGTTCCAGTTCGAGGACCGGCCCCGACTCACCTTGCTGATCGAGCTGGCGTAGAACTCCAGCTCCACGTCCTCACCGGAGCGTTCCCGGGTCAGGTCGACCACGTGCGCCTTCACGGTCAGCGTGTAGTCGTAGCCGTCGTGCGAGGGCAGGTCCGTGCTCGCGCCGTCCTTACCCGTGTACGCGCCGAACTGGGCCTCGATCGCGCTGGAACGGGTGGCGTCCAGAATCTCCTGGGGCACGTCCCACATGGCCTGCGGCTCCGGAAGTCCGGTGCGGCGCGCGTACTCCCGGCCGATGAACATGGCCAGATCGGGCATCGCGACGAGCTTCGGCATCACCGTCGGCGCCGACGCGCCGAGCCGGGTGACGCGGGAGACCGGCGGTGCGATCAGCAGCTCCCGGGTGCGGCCGACGTTCATGATCTGTCGCAGAGTCGGTGCCTGCGACGGCTGATGCGGTTCCGGCACCGCGACCCGGCCGGTCACACCGTCGCCCGACACCTGACGTCGGAAGATCGTGCCCTGGGTGCGCACCACGTCCGTCGCCGTGCGCCTGACCTTCGAGATCCGCACCGCCACCTCGAACGTCAGGCCCTTGACGATCTCAGCGACGGAACCCTCGGTCTCGGTGCGACGGTAGCCCTTGGCGGTCGTCCCCAGGCCCATCTTGCGAGAACTGTCCCAGCCACCCGCGAAGAGGACGCGGCCGAGCTCGACGCCGACGCTCTTGGGGCCCAGCCGGGCCCGGCCGTCCACGATGAACTCGAACCCGGCGCCGTCGCTGCGCTCGACCGACACGGTCTGGCCCGAGGTCACCCGGGAGTTGACGGTGAGGTCGTGCTCCTCCACACCGAGCGTCGGCCCCTGATGGCCCCGGACGAAGACGTCGATCTCGAACCCGTCGAACGTGGTCCGGTACACCACACCGGTCAGCGTGTGCGTGTAGTCGTCCTCCAGACCGGGAACCCCGAAGCTGAAGTCGAGTTCCCGGTCGATCTGGGCCCATTGGTCGGTACGGGTCAGCTTGTCGCCGAACCGCCTGAGAATCGAGGAGTGGATGAGGGGCAGCACGCCCTCGCCGCCGGTGATCCGGGTGCTGTGCCCCAGGCCGGTACCGAGCCCCGAGGCCACTGCGGCGGGCTCGCGCGGGTCGGGCGTACGCATCACCCGGTCGGCCGGGAAGAGCCCGGCCACCGAGCCGTCCGCGGCCACGACCACCTGGAAACGCGGTGTGATGTTCGCGAACTCGTACTCGGCCGGAGTGAAGCCACCGTTCTTGGCCCGGATCAGCGACCGGTCGGCGGCGTACAGCTTCGCCCGGCCGTGGGCGGCCATCTCCTCCGCCAGCCGCCAGGCCGCCGAGGTCTCCGCCGTCACCGAGTCGTCCAGGCGCTGGACCACGATCGGCTCGCCCAGCGTGGCCACGGCGAGCCGCAACTCCTCGAGCGTGTACAGGTTCTGACTCAGACGGCCGCTGGCCGGGCGCCATCCCGACGGCGACTCGGTGCCGTAGCGCACCCGGTCGAGAGCCGCTCGGGTGAGACCGTTCTCGATGGGATTCAGCGGGTGCACCGGGCGGGATCCGGCGGACACCTCGATCGTGGGCAGCTCCGACACCGTCCGGCCGAACAGGGCCTGCTCGAACGCGGCCATCTCCGACACCGGCACGGCCATCTCAGCGACCGCCGGCACCACCAGGGCCGGGATGTCGTGCAGCGTTCCCGAGAACTTGATCGTCATCTCACCGAACGCCCGGTACCGGGCCAGGTTCACCGTGCGCGTCAGCGTGGACTTGGGCATCAGCCCGAGGTCGTGGCCGACGTTGTGGGACCGGGAGAACGGAATCGTGAATCCCCCGTGCAGGTAGCCCTTACCGCTCAGGTCGCCCGCCTCGATACCGCCGAGCTGCGCACCGTAGCCCTGCCGGAAAGAGCTCTTGAAAGACTCCCCCCGCAGGGTACTCTGGCTCATCCCCCGGTCGTCGCGGATCGTGCCCTCGACGAAACCCTCGAACTCCATCTGCCGGAGCTGCCAGCCGAGCCGGGGGTGTGACATAAGAGTCTGCCGCCAGCCCGTCCTGGCCGAGATCGGATCGCCGGCCAGAGTGCGGCTCGTCCACCAGGGTGCCCGGTTGATCAGTGCCGACTCACCGAGGTAGGTCGTGAGCACCTCGTCCATGATGGCCGCCACCCGCTGCGGCCTGACCCCGGTATCGAGCAGTAGCCGCGAAATCTCCAGGGCCATTTTCTCGATGTCGATGGCCGTGACCAGCGAGTGGAAATGACTGATCTTGCTCGCGTTCGCCTCCGGCACCAGGTGCCGTGGGGGCGCGACCGGCCCGTAGGGCTGCGCACCCTCCAGCGGCGGGCGCATCAGCGCGTCGGGCAGGTGGACGGTGACGAGGTCGGGCAGCACGTGGTGGACCGAGGGTAGCGGCTGCCCGTCTTGGTACACCCGGAACGCCAGGCCCGCCTGATACTCCGACTCGTCCATCAGAAGAAGTTTTCTACCGGCAACAATCTGAAACTTCGTGGTAACTTTAGAACCTGAGGAGGTGGACGACGAGAAACGCGGTGCGCCGAGCATTACGGTGCGCGCCGGAATCGACGCGGCCAGCCCGAACAAAATATTGACGAGCGCCTCGACCTGCTTGCTGGTGTCCCGATGCGCCATCCGGCTGCCTGACGTCCCGCCGAACGACACATGGTACTTCCGGGCCGCGCCTGGGGTGGCCGCGACCTTGCTGAAGCCCGTCAGTTGTGGGCGCACCCAGAACAGATGCCCACCGGCCTCGAAAGAAATACCCCGATGCAGGATCTCGGTCCAGCGGTCGATGTCGGAGTCGGGGTTCGTCATCAGCTCGGCGGCGCTGCCGCGGCGCAGCTGCGCCGCCAGACGGCCCACGGCCTCGGTCCGCACGCCGGGGGGAAGCTCCACCCCTGAGAGTGCCCGCGTGGCCATCGCCAACGCGACCAGCTCACTGCTGGGCAGAGCGGCCGAGTACACGGCCATATTTCCCATCGCCCCGAAATCCATGTACCAGGGGGCGATCTTCTCCGGCGAAGGCGCTTCGGTCTCGCGGTCTCCGGGGGCTTCATCGACGTTCGGGACGGCCTCGGTACCCGGGACGACCTCACCCGAGCGGGTGAGGACATCGAGCTGGATATCGTTCTGCGCCGCCAGTTCCCGGGTGAACGCGGCCGGGGCTTCGTCCATCTGCAGCACCATCGAGGCCCGCTGCTCCGGCTTCAGGCCGTCCACAACCAGCCGCACCAGGTCCTGCACCTCGAGGTCGCGGCCGCTGCCGATCACCGACAGCACCAGCTTTCCGGCCCGCGGGGCCGGCATCGCCACCGCACCGCTGTCGGCCGGTTCCAGCTGCATCACTCCGTTCTCCGCCCGTACCAGCCATTCCGGTCCGGACTCCAAGGCGATCCGCATGACCTCGGGAGCGGGATCGGTGACCGGCTCCGGCGTGAGCACCGACGGTCCGGCGAGCAGGGCGTCGAGCGACGCCACCGCGTCCTGGGTCACGTCGGCCGAGAACACCTCGCGATCCGCGACCGCGCGCACCGACGAATCGGTGACCACCTCGTCCGTACGCCCCGGCGGACCCGCCAGCACCCCATCAAGGGACGCCACCCCGTCCTCAGCCACATCCGCCGAGAACAGCACATCATCGACGGGCGGGGTGATCGGGGCCTGCTGCGCCCGCCGGGCCCCGTCGGCCGACGACTCGGCGATCGTCGTGTCCGGCGTCGTAACGTTCTCCCGGGCGCCACCGGGCAACCGGAACTCGCTCCCGGTGTGCTCGTTCGAGATCTCCTTCAGGAAGTCAGCCATCTGCGCGCGGGTCTGCCCCGGCCGCAGCAGCAGACGGGAGACGATGGCGTTCACCCGGTCGCGGGACGGCACCGCGGACGGGTCGGCGACCACTCCGCGCATCCAGGTGACCACGTTGTTCGGCAGCTCGTTCGGCACCACCCCGCCGGGGAACAGCCGCTGTCCCGAAGCCGCCTGCCCGGTGGCGAGATTGACCGCGGTGTCGAGCTCGGCCGGCGAAAGTAGCTGCCCGTCCGACCTCCGCACCTGGACCTCGATGCTCTCCAGGCTGACCGGCCCGTCCTCGGCCGGAATCGTGAGCGGCAGTTCGTGCAGCGGACGCCAGCGCGAGTCCTGGGCGTCGAGCCATTCCGCCGGCCGGCCCGCCTGGCCACGCACCGGGATCGCCGCACCGCCCTGGGCCGGGGTGATCTGGGCGAGTGAGTCGTCGCCCAGATCCCGCAGCACCGTGTCCAGGCCGTAGAGCGACCACGCCGTGCCCATCGGTACGGGTTCGTTCGGCGCATCGGTGGACGTCGTGCCCTGGGTCCCGGGAGCGGTGTCCGCCGGGATCGTGGAGGAACCGTCACCGGTCCGGGGAGCCGGGCCGGGCTCCGTCGACACCGGCCGGTCCGGATCGTCGGGCCGGGGCCGCGGCACGGACGGTTTGCCCAGAGCCTCGAAAGAGATTTCTGTGGAATAAGAATCACCATTAGGCAAGGTGACAGTGACACCAGTGGGGGCGGTACCGGCAAGCGCGGCCCGGACGTACACGGCCGAGGCCACGCCTTGTCCCGGCACGGCCACGAGCACACCTGAGTTCATCAGGCCAAGGACCGCCGGGCGACCGCCGGCAGTCTGCTCGGACGCCAGTTCGCTGAGCGGCCGCCAGCGCGGGCCGCCCCGGGCCTGCGCGTCCAGCCACTGCGGCGGGCGACCAGTTCGGCCGCGGACGACGATCGCCGGTCCTGCGGGTGAGGGGTCCGTGGTGACCGTCCTGGGAATGATCCAGGCGACGGCACCGTCCCCGAGACCGGTCATCAGGGTGTTCAGCCCGGACAGGTAGGACGGGTCGAACGGGACCAGGTCGTGCGAGGTGACTCCCGCCGGGACCGGCGGCGGCGTGACCGTCATCGAGCCGGGCAGAGGCACATTCGTGACCAGGGCCCGCACCAGCGGCTGCATCCGGGCACCCAGGGCCGGGGCGAGTGTCAGCAGCCGACGCGATGCCTTGCCCTTCCCCTTGCCCGCCGGGTCCGCCGGCAGCGCGCCCCGGTCGTCCGCAGTCGCCTCAATCACCGCGGCGGCGACCAACGGCACCATCCGGCTGCGCAGAACGGCACTGCGCAGGTCGGTTCCCGAGACCAGTGCCTCGGGCCCGTCCGTGTTCGCGCCGACCAGCTGAATCGCCAGGTCGGTCGCGTCCTCGACCAGCTGCGCGTCGGCGATCTGCGACAGGGCCCCGTCCGCCAGGTCCGCACCGGCGTCGAACCACTCCGCGGCCACCCCGTCGACCTCGGCCGGCGCGGTGGTTCGCAGCCGGGCGAGCTGTTCCAGCCCGCGCTCGATCTGGGCGGGAGCGAACCCGTGCGTGACCGAGACCTCCGGGGCGGTTTCGTTCGAACCCCTCTCGTCGACGATGTTTTGCGGATCCACCCAGCTCGGCGCGTCGACGGGCAGGATCCGGCTCAGCGGCAGCCGGGGGCGGGGCCGCAGAGCGCCGGTGGAACCCCGGCCCTGCCGGGAGTCCACCGCCGCGGCGCTCGCCTCGAAGACAGTGCCGTCCGTCACCAGGACCCGGTCGTACCCGGACCGGACGACCTCCCAGGTGTTGCGGGCATCGGTGACACTGCTGACCGGGTACTCGCCGCCGATCCCCTCCGGGCGCGGCACCCGGGTCGCGCCGGCCGGCGGTTGCAGGGGGCGGACCAGCCCGATCAGGAGGACGTCGTCCGGCATGGAGTCGGCGTTCGCCATCTCCAGAAGGGTGTCGCCGTGCGCGTCCAGGTTGCTGCTCACCAGGACGAAAGCCGCGAGCGAGGGCTCTTTCTCGCGGATCGGGACGATATAGCGGTCGACGAAGTCCTCGGGCGACATCACCTGGCCGTAAGCGATCACCGACTGCCGGTTCGTGGGCGAGGGGGCGAAACTCACGTGCAGGACCAGGGCGCCGGGTGTCGGCAGAGCAGGGAAGGCGGACACCGCGGCCAGTTCCCCCTCCCGCTGCTGCGGAGCCACGCCGCCGGTGAGATCGGGGAAGTACCAGCCCGAGGCGACATGGATCGGCACCTGTTCCCCGAGCCCGTCGGAGCGCATCAGGGCCTGGGGCGACAGCCGGCCCTCGAACAGGTTGCGGACCCGGAACGTCAGATCCAGTTCGGTCCCGCCGTAGGAGATCTTGTCGCGCTGGTTGCGCGTGTCCAGGCCGATCGTCACCACGGCGTCGAGATAGGCCGGGCCGTACCAGTCGGCCAGTAGCGATCGGGACGTCGGGATGTCGGTCGCCTGCCGGTACGCACCGCCGTTACCGGTGCGCAGATTGCTGCTGTAGTAACCGGACGGGATGCCCAGCGGCTGGGCCGGCGGGTTGGTCTGGGTGACGGCGGTGACCTCGGCGAGGGGCCTCTGCTCCAGGTTGAAGTTGAACCAGAGTTCCGGGCCGGTGCCCCGCCCGACACCGCGACCCACCGAACGACCGCTGAGCATCGTCCGCAGTTCCATCAGGTCGGCCTGGGCGGGCGTCTGCGCGTCGGCGAAGTTGGGGGTGACCGAGGGGGAGAACAGCCGGATGCTCACCGACAGCGCACCGGTCGTACTGGTGATCACGCTACCGAGAGCCCGCGCCGGGGGCGCGATCACGGTCTGGTCTCCGGTGGCCCCGGTGCCGGTGGCCTGCAGGTGGCTCTCCAGCATCGACGCGTCCATCAGCGTCCGCAGCTCGTCCTGGCCGAGCTGCCCCCGGGCCATCAGCAGACTCGGGGTGCCGCCGTGCTCGCTCACGGCCTTGGCCCAGGCGTCGAACAGCACGCGCAGTCGCGGCGGGTCGATCCTGAGCACCGCCAGCTGATCCTGCAGGTCCTGGGCCGTGAACGAGACCTCCAGCTCCCCGGCCGGGACCGATCCCGGGGCCATCGGCTGGAGGATCGGGCCACCGACCGGGAGCGGCATCGGCCGGGTCAGGTCGACCGTCGGCGTCATCATGGCCACCCCGAGCGGGATCGAGATGCGATCGAGCAGCCGCGACGTCGAGGGGTCGACGTTCGGGTCCGTGACCGACTGGACCGCCCGGGCCGCTGCCATCGGTACGCCGAGCAGCGTGGTGTTCACCATCCGCGACGGGTACCAGGTGCGGCGCAGGGTGACCTCGAGGCGTCGCCCACCGACCATCCCGCTCATCCCGCCACCGACGGAGAAGCCCTCGAACCGGTAGGGCCCGAATCCCAGGCTGCCTCCCTCGGCCTGGCTCCGCACCCGCCCGAGGTAGTTCACGAACTGCTGCTGTTGCAGGGTCGGGCGCGCCGGGCCGTCCGTGATCACCGCGAAAGAGCCCAGCAGCGACCAGGATCGCGCTGCGGACCAGCTCCGGCCGCTGCGGGTGTCCACCCGGTTGTACGGGTAGACGCTGCCGTTCTCGAGGTCCTCGACCGAGACGAACCCTGACTCCCAGTCCTCGGTCAGCCGGAACTCCAGCTCGTAGGTGGGGCGCATTCCGGCCTTGTTGACGGGCTGGAGGGTCAGCAGCAGCCCACCGGCTCGCATCACCGGCTCCTGGGTGCCGAGCATCCACGGCGTCAGCATCGCGTCGAGACCGTCGGTCAGGGTCGCGCCGTCGGCCTTCAGCTCCCACATGGCGCTGACGGCGTGCTTGTCACGCGCCCGGACCATGTCGATGGCCTGACGCACGGCGTTCTCCAGGAACTCCATCTGCGCGGCCCGTAGCGCCGCCTCGCTCAACCGAGGGTCGCTCATCGACGGGTCGTGAGCCGGAAGGAAGTGCTCGGCCACCGAGAAGAGCGACAGCGGTGGATATTCCGGCATCAGGGTGGGGTCGTCCGCGCTGACCGGGACCATCGGCACCAACCGCTCCGGACCGAGCTCACCGGACGGGAACAGCAACTGGGGCGACGAGGCCGGACCGGCATCGCCCCGGATCAGACGAGGCTGCCCCGGGCGCAGCGGCGGCAGGACCGGCGTCCGGCCGCCCAGTGCGGTATTGGTCCGCAGATGCTCGAGTTCGGTCAGGGTGATCCGCGTGCGCTGCGGCTCGAAGTAGTCGACGCCGTGCGGCACGTCCACCTCGAAGCCGTCGGCCTTCGGGGCGAGGTTCTCGTCCACGTGCCGGCTCTCGGTGATCCGCCGGTGCGACACCGCCACGACCCGCCAGCGGACGTCCGCGAACTTCTGCTGGTGCGGCAGGTTGAGGAACAGGAGCCAGCCGGGGTACTGGTTAACCGACGAGTACTCGCCCTGGGTGCTGGTCGAGGTGTACCCGGGGCCGAACCGGAAGTACCCGTTGGAGCCCTGAATGTTCCCGAACTCGTCGGTGTCCCGGACCTCGGCCGACCCCATCCGCCAGTTCGCGTCCACGGAGAAGCCGGCCGACGTCCATTCCGAGGTCGTCACCGAGGCCGCGTACTCCATCCGGAGCACGTTGTTCAGCGTCGTCGTGACCCCGGTTCCGTCCGCGTTGTAGAACGTCGGGAGCATCGCGAAGTGAACCTCGCGGTCTCCGAACGTGCGCTTGTGAAAAAGCCTCCCGGCCGTTGCCGTCGAGGTCCGCACCGGCACGGCCCGCAACTGCTCGTCGGTCGTGAGGGCCCGGGCCCAGAGCTTGGCCACCGGCGCGTCGACACCGACGTTCGTCAGCACCCGGATCAGGCCGTCCCGGATCTCCTTGCCCCCGTGGACGTTGGTCACCCGGTCACCGGGCTGGATCCGGAAGCTCCCCGGAAGCTGGGTGGCGGTCCCGAAATCCCACCGCGGGTCGAACTTCCACCACTGCGACGATCGCTGCGGGACGACCGTGGACGCCGGGTCGCTCGTTCCGGCGAGCACTGTCAGGCGTTGTTCGAGCAGATAGGCGACAGCGGCCCCGATCGCGGCCGGGTCCGGCGCGGGAACCGGGGGTGCGGGTAGCCGCACCGGGGTACTGGCGATCAGGACCGGTGGGGTGGCGGTCGTCATCGGCTCGGGAACCAGGGATACGGCGGTTGTCGGCTTCGTGACCGAGTACTCGGCGTACCGGTTGGGCTGCGAACGCCCCACCACCTTGCGGCCGGCCTTCTCGACCTGCTGCACCAACCGGGAGGCCAGATCCTTCGAGAGCACCCGCTCCACCGACACGCTCAGGATTCTCTCGGCCGGGTAGTGGAAGACCCAGGCCGGACCGTTGTACGACACCGGCTTGGCGAGGAATCCGTAGTGATAGATGTCCTTGTCGTCACCGTGGGTGCGGTTGGCGGCGGAGCCGGCGGCGAAACGGGCGGTGAACCGGCGGTCGGTGAACGGGATCGGAACGGCCAGGTACCAGCGGGTCCCGGCGGACAGGCCGAGCATCGTGGCGTCATCGCTGCTGACGGTGGAGTCGATGTAGGTGCTGGGGGCGATCCACAGCGTGGCCTGGCGCACGTACGTGGCCGACTCCGGCATCGTCTGTGTGCGGCGCATGGTCATCCGGAAGGTGATCAGCTCGGCGTCACCGGTGTTCAGCTCCTGGACGTAGGTCTCCTCCACCCCTCGCGAGCTCAGCAGCCTCTCCTGAAACATCAAGGAGTCGGGTTCGCTGAACCAGGTGTTGACCTTCTCCTCCAGGTCCAGCCGCTGCTGCCGGGTCCGGGCGTCCACCCGGACGGTCGGCGGCGCACCCGGAGCGGGGGCGGGGCCCTTCCGGGTGGTCTCGATCTGGTCGAGGATGTCCATGAACTCCGTGGTGAGGTTTTGCGCCCCGCTCAGACCGAGGTTCCCGGAGAAGGCGCTGGCGCCGGACGCACGGGTGAACGACATCGGCGGGTACCGCAGCAGCGGCTGTGGATCCGGCCGGACAGCCGTCGCCGGGTTCACCAGGTCCCGCAGGGCCTGCTCGAAATGGCCGGTCATCTCCTCGGGCACCCAGACCGTGGCCAGCAGGTCCTGTTCGACGGACGGCTCCGGTGACCTCAGCCGGCGGGCCTGCGCGTCCTGGTCCTGTTCCCGCCGGCGCAGGATCTCGCTGCCGGCGACCATTCGGGCCTGCACCTGATAGGGCACGCTCCGGCCGCCGAAGACCACCCGGTGCACGCCGCCCTGGCTGTTGCCCTGTGCCACCGAGACGCCCTGCGACGTGCCCATCGAGAATCCGGTCATCACGTACGGCAGCAACATGGGCAGTAGGCCGGGGCTGACCCAGATACCCGGGTTGAACGTGAACGACCCGGAGCCGCCGCTACCGGCCCAGTGGGTGCGCCAGGACAGCTTGTCCGTCTGCACCGGGATGTCGACGGCGGGCCCGATCCGGCGGGCCGCCAGCACCGAGACGCCCAGGTGGTGGAGCATCAGTTCCTGGTTCGGCAACGGCAGCGGGGGCGTAGGGACGCTGGTGCCGAGCATGCGGGGCAGCTCGGTCATCATCGAGACCTCGGAGAACCGCTTGCTCTCGGCCAGGTGCACGTCGGGGCTGGTGCGGGCGGGCAGCTGGCTACGGATCTGCTGCGAGACGGCGCCGAGGCCGCCCAGGTCGCTGACCACCGGGAAGACCGTCTCCAGCGCCGAGGTGAGCGGCGCGGCCGGGGTTCCGGTGATCCAGGCCTGGGGCTCGAACGGGACGGTGGCCAGGCTCTGCGGGAACGACACCCGCAGCAGCTGTCCCGCACCGGCCGGTGACTGTCCCCGGGAGACGACGGCCGGTGAGCCGGTGGCCCGGACCTCGGCGACCAGGTCGGCCGACAGGTCGAAGTAGGTGCGCCGGCCGCCGGTGCTGAGCAGTTGCACCGTGTCCGACTCCAGCACGGTGCCCTGGTTGCGCGTGCTCGTGGACCCGCCGGTGATCCCACCGCTCGGGTACAGGATCACGTTGCCCTTGGAGATCGAGATCCAGGCGGCCAGGTCGAGAGAACCACTCTTGGAGAGGGTCTGGGAGAAGCTGGCGAAACGGTTGGCGAGCGAGTCCAGAAGGTCGCTGTCGAGCTCGCCGGAGCGTTGCAGCGGCTGCTGGGTCGGCATGACCGGACGGGCACCGGCCCGGTCGGCGTTGCGCAGGGAGACCGTCAGGGTGTGACCGGCGGCCGCCACCTCGATCCCTCCCTCCAGCATCTGCTGGACGGCCGAGGCCGTGCCCAGATCGTCGATGCGAGCCGTCAGGGCCTGCTGCAACGCCGTCGCGACACCAGCCGTCGGCCTGGGCGTCGTCAGGGCCAGAGTCATTTCGGCGAAGGCGTTCTCGGCAAAATTGACGCCGTCGAAGCTGTGGGCGCGGCCCTGCTGCCCGAACGCGAAGTAGGTGACCTGGGCCGATCCCGAGGTGGGGGCGACCGGCAGCGTGACCGGCCGGGCGAACCCGGTCGGCAGCGTCGGGGCGACCGCACCCGGCTCGGGAGTGGCCGCCACCTCCTGAGCCAGGTTCACCGCCGCCACCGTGAGCGCCTGCGCCTCGAGCCGGTCCGCCTTCCGGGCGAGCTCGCTGGTGATGCGCACCATCGCCATCGCGCCGGCGAGGTCGGGCAGGGACAGCAACCGTTCCTGCGCCGCCCGGCTCACGGCCTCGGTCCACCCGGCCAGTTTGCGATCCGCGGCGGTGAGCGGTTCCGGATCCGCCCCGATCAGGTCCTCGAGCTGGTTCCGCAGCCCGTCCAGCTGCTGTTTCAGGACGGGGTCGAGGTCGGAGCGGTCCAGCGCCCGCTGGAGCTGGGCGGCCACGTACGGCGCGGCGGCGAGATCCTGCGCCAGCTCGAGCAGGTTGTCGATCCGGTCCGCGTCCGCCTCGGACAGCGGGTCGATCCCCTCCGTCGTCAGCACCTCCCGGTCGGCCAGGAACTGCTGCCGGGCCACGTCCCGCAGACCCTCGACCGTGTTGTGGTAACCCGGGTCCCCCAGCACCTCGGCCACCCGATGAAGACCGGCGAGTCGCGACAGGGCGCCGCTCTCCCCCAGCAGCGTGCTGACGAGCAGGCTGCCGACGAACTGCTCGGCGGCGGGCAGCTCCTGCTGGAACCATTGGCTGCCGGCCGGGGAGTCCGAGCCGGTGGGGAGCAGGTCGCCGAGCTCGCCGTCGAGCTCTACCAGCCCGTTGATCAGGGTCAGGGCCTGTTCCGGGCCGGCGGCGGAGATCTCGCCCAGCGAACGGGATGCCGGTGCAGGCCGGTTGGCGAGACCCGTCGCGCCGGTGAACGGCGCTGGGCGCCCCGAGCTGTCGAATCCCAGGCCCAGCCCGAAACCACCGTCCCCGAAGGAGAGCCCGAGACCCCCACCGAAACCGGCCGGGCTCGACGGGACAGCCGGCGAGCTGCCGCCGGAGGGCGGTGAGGTGCTCGCGCCGAACGGCAGGCCGAGAGAGAGCCCCAGGGGCGAGGTCGAGGCGAATCCACTGCTGAGGATGCCGAAGCCGAGGCGGTTGGCCAGCGGGTCGTGCGGCGGACGCGGGTCGGTCGGATCGGCCTGGCGGGACCAGGTGGTGCCCCGGCTGTGGTACTTGCCGCCGTCGCTGTAGACCGTCGACTGCTCCCGGAAGGCCGGTTGCAGAGCCCGGATCAGGTCGCGGAGGTTCTCCCGCTGACCGTCGTCCAACTGGTTGACGCCCGGCACGTGGATGCCGACCATGCCCGAGGTGATGTCCCGCCGGTGCGGGTCGTACCCGACATGGGGCAGTTTCGTGCTGCCGGGGAAGGCCACCGACACACCAGAGGCGACCACCTCCACCCGCAGGCCGCGCAAGGAGAAGACCGTGTCGCTACCCGGCTGCCGGGTCAGGGCTCCGGGGACGAACCAGTTCTGCGTCACGTCGAGCAGGACCGGCTGTGGGTTCCCGTCCGGGGCGACCTGAACCGCCCGGGCCATCGCGACGTCGTGGTACGAGGCCGGCCCCGGATGGGCGGCCGGGTGGAGCTCCATCGTCACCCGGGACCCGACGCCATCGGCCAGCTGGTCCAGGGTGCTCAGGGCCGGGCGACCGAGGATGCCGCCGTCCCAGGTCACCGCGTGGGCGCCCGAACCGTCGGGGGTCAGCCGCACGCCGTCGGGCGCCTCGATCACCGGGTGCCCGGCGGCCTTCGCGAAGCGCAGCACCTGCTGCCCGGCGAGTTCTCGCTCCTCGTTGAGCCTTTCCCGCTGCCGGACCAGACTGTTGCGGTCCGCCGGGGTCCGCGGTTCGGCGATCCGCGCGTCCAGGTCACTCACCAGCCGGTCGAGTGCCCGGATCTGGCCCTGCCAGGCCTCGTGCGCGTCCTGCGCTGCGATCCGCAGCCCGGCCGCCGTCGCCAGACCGTCGGCGACGTCCTGCTCAGCCTGACGGAAGCCCGCGACGCGGGGAGCGACCTGAGCGCGGTACCGCGCATTGGCCTCGACCACGGCCGGGGACGGGGCCCGGTCGCCGTCGTGCACGGCCTGGATGATCATGATCAGGTCGCGGGCGGTGGGCCGGATGCCCCCACTGGTCATCAGCGTGCCCGACGCGTCGAGATACGTGCCCGGCCGGGTCGCCGGACGGGTCGGCCCCTCCCCCTCGCGACGGATCCGGATCTCGGGACGTCGCAGCGGGTCGCTCGACTGCTTGGTCTTGGTCGTGTAGCGGTCGGGCAGTCCCAGATGGTGCCCGCGTTCGTGCTGAATCGTCCGGCCCGACGCGTCGGCCCGGATGTCGATCTCGTCCTGCTCGAGCATCTCCCGGCCGTCGGCACCGATCACCGGGCGCAGGTTGATGATGCGGTGGGCGTCGCCGTTGTTCTCCACCCGCTCCACCAGCACCCGCACGAAGACCGGCTCGCCCTCGAAGAGCACAGGGCCGGTGGTGTTCCAGTGCCGCTCCAGGGTGTCCTGGTCGCGCAGCAAAGCCGCCTCGACCTCGGCCTGGGTGACCGTACCCCGGGCCTGGTACTTGACCCGGGTGGTCACCTCGACGACCGACGGGCGGCCGTCGTCGAACCGGATGATCTGTGCGTCGTAGGCCGAGGACTGGTAGAACCCGAAGTGGTCACCCAGCGCCGATCGGGCCTCGGCCTGATCGACGAGCCGCTCGACGTCGTGTCCGGCGGTCCTGACGTCGTTCAGGACCGTGTCCAGCTCCGACCGCAAGTCCCTGGCCGCGTTCTCGTCGACCGGCCGGGGCCGCGTCACCCCGGGGGCGAGGACGGGAAGGTTCTGGATCAGGGCCCACGCCGTCGCCTGTTCCTCGACGCTCAGGACACCGGTGCCGGCGATCAGGGCACCCAGACCGGTGAACCACCTCAGGGTGCGGGGCTCCGGGTTGCTGCGGTTGGTCTCGGCGGAGCTGACCGGGATGACGCGGGCCTGGCGCCGGTCCTCGTCCGTGACCGCCGGCGTGTCACCCCTCCATCGGGGCAGCTGCGTCCGCAACGCGGTTCCGGAGGCGAACGGCTGACGCCCGGCCCGGGAGTACCCGGGGGTGTGGGGCCGGCTGACGTGGATCAGGCGCAGACCGGGTGACTGCCGCAGGAGGTGCGCGATCTGGTCGCTGGCGGTCCGGGCCAGACGCGGGTCCGCCATCTCGTAGACGACCTTCATCGCGTCCGCGGTGGGACGCACCTGGTCAGCGTGGGAGGTGCCTCCGGCCCGGTCGGACAGCAGCAGCCCGGACGGGGTACGGCGCACGTGGATGACGTGCTCCAGACCCTGCGCGTCGAGTACGTACAGCTTCGGGGTCACCGGGTTCTCGGCCAGCCAGTTCTCCCAGTGCACCGGCAGGAACACCGATCGTCCGGTCTCCGAGAGCCCGGCCGGGTCGCCGTCCCGCGGCGGGTACGCCTCCATCCACCCACGCATCCGGCCGGTGAGCGTCTCCGGCGCCACCGTGACCCACTGGTCGGGTGTGAAGGCCGAGGTCCCGCGGGCCGGTGTACCCGTGAGCAGCTGATCGGCGCTGAAGCCGAACTCGAACCCGTAGGTCTGCGCCAGGTGCTGCGCGAAGTACGTCGGCAGATTGCTGACGAGGAACATCGCTCCCGTGGCGACCAGGTCGGCCTGATTCGCCCGGACGTAGGTCTCCAGTTCGCGGCGCACCGAGAGCTGTGACCCGTCCGGCACGGTCAGCTGCCCCCGGTCGTCCACCCAGGCGACCTCGACCGAGTCCGGACGCCGCACGAATCCCCGGGCCGCCGGGGCCGGGGCCCAGCCGGTCAGACCCAGGGCGACGGGCTCGACCGGACGCGTCCCGCCGGGCCGGTCGACGAGTTCCGGGGCGGTTCCGGCCGGCCGGAAGCGGTACCAGCCGTCACCGTGACCGTCGCCGAGATCCGCGAGCACCGTCACCGGGGTCCGGCCGAGAACGGCGATCTGCTGGGCCAGGATCGCGGCCTCGGGCAGCACCGCCTGGTCTGCCGGGCGCTCGTCCGGAGTCCCCAGCACCAGGCCGCCGGTGTCGTCCCGGGAGATCTCCCAGCGCTGGTCCAGCCGGACCGGGATGCCGTCCGGGCCGGGCAGCAGATCGCCGGTCATTGTGTCCGGGGTGGACGAGCCGGACGTGATCAGCCGGTTCGCCTTGTCCAGCAGACCGTCGCGTCGGTCGATCCGGGCCTGGGCCGCGGCGATGTCCGGGGCCGCCCGCCAGGTCTGTGCCAGTCCGGTCAGGGCCGGGAACTTCGCCGCCGCCCGGCTGCGGGCGTCGAGCGACTGATGCACGGCGGCCAGGTCGTCCCGGGCCGTGTCGCGGGCGGTGGTCAGGTCGGTCAGCAGTGGCTGCGTCGCCAGAGAAAGGGCCCGGGCCGTCAGCGGGGACAGCTGATCCGGACGCCGTGGCATCGCCGACAGGATGGCGTCGGTGCGCGGAAGACTCTTGATCCGCGACAGGTTCGTCGAGCCCGGCCGGACCTGCCGGTCCAGCCAGGTCTGCAGGCTCGTGGTGCCGCGGCCCGGCTCGCGGATCATCAGGTCGGCCGACCGGTCGGCCGGGAGCAGGGCGAGCAGGTCCCGGACCCGCGGGAAGTCGGCGCCGGAATACCACGCGCCGAGTACAAGCTCGGCGCGCTGCCCTCTCGGGGTACTGCCTGTCGTGGCCTTCCAGGCCTGGAGGTAGCGACTGCCGAACTCGCGCATCGTGGCATCGAAAGCAGCTGTTTCGGTGAGGCCCTCGGCAGCCGCCGCCCGGGCGGCCCGGAAGCTGGTCACGATGTCGCCGAGTTGCTCCAGATAGGTCGTGTAAGCACCGCTGAGCTGACGGCCGGCCGCCTGGATCCGCTGGTCGTCGCCACTGTCCCGGGCCTCGTCCAGCTCGGTGATCGCGGAGCGCAGGAGGTTCTCGTACTCCTGGTCCGCCCACTGCAGGAAATCGGCCGGATCGGTGGACTCCGGCGCCGGCCGCCCGGTGACCGGCTGCTGGAAGGCGGTCTCGACGGACGAGGCTCCTGGGCTGTCCCAGTCCGGGCCGGAGAGACCGCTCTCGACGGCAGTATCCAGTCCCAGTCCCATTTCGAGGCCCGAATTTTCGAGACCGGCCGGCCGGTTGACCGGTCCCAGGGCGCGAGCCGGACCGGTCCCCGAAAGCACCTCCCGCAGTCCGGCCCCCGTCACCAACCGGCCCGCCGGGTCGGCCACGAGCACCCGGATCTCCCCGGCCCCGAAACTCTGGAGGCCGGCCGGCCGAAGGCGCGTGCCCGAGGGGCGTCCCTCGTCCCAGATGTGGGGCGCCTGGCCGTCGACGCCCCACAGGGTGGTCACCGGCGTTCCGGTCCCCGGCAGGAAGAGCCAGGCCACGCTGCCCGTACCCATCTCCCTGAGCACCCGGTCCAGCTGAGGCAGTGCCCGCTCGGCGGAGAAGGAGGTGAACGCGGCCGGAACCGTGCCGAGACGGCGGGCGATCCGGGCCTGCGGGTCGACCGGTTCCGCACCTGGGTGATGCGACGGCCGGCCCGAGCGCCGCAGCGTGTCGACGGCCGCCCGCTCGGCGCGCTCCTGGCCGGTGGTCGCGTTCCCCAGGTCGAACTGGGTCTGGAGGTACTCCTCCTGGATCGCCCGCGCGCCGGGGGCGTCGAGCAGTGCGGTAGGGACGGACTCCCCACCGGGGACCAGGTTCGCCCGCAGACCGATGTCGCCGGCCGTCCGCGCCAAGTCGGCCCACCGGCCACCGAGACCACGGGCCTGCTCGATCACCGCGTTCGAGGCATCGACCCGGGCCGACCAGGCGGCTTCCCGGTCCGGGCTGGCGATCCCTTCGGCATCAGCCGCATCGGTCGCGTCATTCGGCAGAACGAAATCGCTCTCGGGGGAGAGCATGTCGAGGCCCTCGAAGTTCAGCGGGCCCTGCGGGCCACCGGGGGCCGAATCTACGAAGAGCGGTCGGCCGACGCTGTCGAAGGCGAGTCGGCCCGGCATCCGCCGGCCGTCCGGCCGGAAAAAGGGGTCCCGCGCCCCGCCGGCCAGCAGGAGGGCATCGCTCTCGGGGTCCAGGTGCAGAATTTCCCAGGCCATGCCACGGGCGTCCGTGGGCGGGTCGGTGACCTGCGCCATCCGGTCGATCACGATGTCCAGGTCGAGGAACCGGACGCGTTCACCCGAGGCGGCCAGCTCACGCAGCAACTGGTTGGCCTCGTTGGTCACTTCCTGGGGCGAAAGTCCCTCGGCGACGCCCTGATCGGTGAACTCCAGGCCGACCTCGGCCTCGGACGAGGTGACGTTGGCGGGCACCCGGCGCCGGGTCATCAGTTCGGTGCGGTCGCGGAAGGAATCGAGGTTGTCGGTGCCCATCCGGTAGAACTCGGCCCCGCCCGATGCACCCACGCGATGCTGGAACAGGTACGGGATGTGGCTGTCGCCCATCCCGACGTACCGGGTTCCCCCGGCGATGGCGGCGCGGGCGGTGACCAGCAGCGAATGGTTGCGCCACTGCGCGAACATCGTGGCGTCGTCCATCGCGGCCAGCTGTTCCACGTCCGACGGGGACAGGTCCGGGTCCTTGGCCAGCCGGGCCCGCATGGCCTCGACGAAGGCCCCGGTGAACCTCTCCAGCTCGGGTAGGAAGCGGTTCTGGAACTGCTCGGGGCCGATCCGCCGGGCGTGCGCCTGCAGGCTGGCCCGCAGGAATCCCTGCGCCGTCAGCGAGTCCATGAAAGGTGCCAGCACGGAATTCGTCTCGGACCGCACCAGACGCAGGTTCACCTTGGTGGCCCGCACATCGGCCCGGCCTCCCCGCAGCAGCGCGTCACGGGCGCTGGCCTTCACCTCACCGGCGTAAGCCCAGCCGATCTTCAGCAGGTTCTGCCACGGGCCCTCGACGTAGGCGGCTCCGGCCGGGGTCGGGGTGATGTTGCCGTCGCGCACCAGGTTCTGCACGTCCAGCATCGCGACACCCAGCTTCGGGTAGATCGACTCACCGCCGAACTTACGGATCTCCCGGTCGCTCACCGCCCCCAGGACAGGCTGCCAGAGGTGCTGGTTCATCTGCCGGAAGGCCGCCAGCGTGGCCGGATGGCTGCTGAGGTCGTCCTTGGGGAACAGCTCGTAGACGAAGCTGCGCGAGCCGACCGCCTCGAGAATGTCGAAGAGGGTGACCCGGGTGTGGTTCTCACCGATGACGTTCGTGGTGCCGGGCGGGCTGAACCGCACCCAGACGCGGGACACCCGGGACTGACCACCGCGCGCCGCGAGGTTGCCGACGTTGTCGGTCCGGCCCGTCGCGTGGTCCCGGAACTCCCGCACGCTCTCGTAGTCGTGGAACATGCCGTCGGTCGCGAGAACTCGCATGTCGGCGGTCTCGCCCTCGGAGAGGGCACCGACGGTCGTCCACTGCTCGCCGGCCACCATGGTGACGCCCACATAGGCGTACGAGGGAGCCCCGCCACTGAGACCCCAGGTGGACGTCGCCGGTACCCGGGACGATCCCGCGGGCGTCCGGGACGTCCCGGACGGCTCCCCCGCCCTGGGCGTGTCCCCCGAGCCACTTCCGGGACCCTCACCGTGCAGCCCGAACCGGCCTCCGACGTGCTCGTTCGCGATCTCCCGGAGGAAGTCCGCCGGAGAGCGCCGACCCTGCACGTCCCGCAGCAGAAGCCGCGCGGCGATCGCGTTGACCCGCTCCCGCGAGGGCAACGCCGCGTCCTGTCCGCCGTTGACACCTCGCATCCACCGCCACACGCTGTTCGGCAGGTCGTCCGGCACCGCTCCTTCCGGGAACAGCTGCTGTCCCGCTGCCGCAACACCCCGCCGCACGTTGACGGCCGCGGCCACCTCGGACGCCGGAACCGGCTGCCGGTCCGGCGTCCTCACCTGGACGCGGGCATTCTCCAGGCCCACGGTGCCGGACTCGGCCGCCACCTCGAGCGGCATGTCGGCCAGCGGATGCCAGGCACCGTCCGGGTCCAGCCACTGCACCTGACCGGAGCGGTTCTGCGCCAGGACCGCCGGGCCGTCCGGACCCGTGTCCTCGGGCAGGATCCGGGCGGCCGCACCGTCTCCCAGTCCTGTCAGCAACGCGCTCAGCCCGTACAGGGACCACACCGAGGTCATCGCCACCGGCTGCGGGACCACACCGCCCGCCCAGGCCCGGTACAGGTCCCGGCTGTCGGGGACCACCGTGGACGTCGCCAGCGTCCGGGCCGCGTCCGCCATCTCCCGGACCGTCAGGTCATCGACGACCCGCCAGGCGGGCGTGCTGGCGCCGGCCGACCCGGTCTGCGGGAGCACGGCCACCTGACCGTTCGCCGCCAGCAACTGCAGGTGCCCGAACGCCACCGTGTGGTCGGGGGTCCGCAGCCCGGTCGCGCCCAGCAGCGTCGGATCACCGGCGACAATCTGATAAAGCACTGCGACGGAACGCATTTCCTCACGGCCGAAGTCCGGTCCGTAGACCTGCTCGGTCAGCACGGCGATGTCGAGCAGGTCCCGGGCCGGTGCGCCCACCTCGCCGGCCAGAACCTGCGCGGAGGCCCGGTCGGTCATCCCGAGCGCCCCCAGACGCCCCATCCCGCCGATGTGCTGCGGCAGGAACCGGCGTGCCTGTGCGGAGGCCCTCTCCCCGTCCGGGGCGGTCGGGCGGTCGAGCCACTGCACCGCGTCCTGCCGCAGTTCCTCCGCGCTGCGGGAGACGGCGGGGCCGTCCCCGGGGGCGCCACCTCGCCCACCGCCGGTGTTGTCCGCCTCCAGGTGCGCGATCGTCTCGGGCAGAAGCAGTTCCAGCTGACTCCGGACGGCCTGGTCGACCCGGCCGCCCGGGTAACCGCCGGACAGCAGAACGGCCGTGACCAGTGGCAGCACCTGCTCCCGCAGGACCTGCCCGCGCACACCGCGGACCTGGGACAGGTTCCGGGCACCGGCCACCGAGCCGACGAGGTCCCGCGCGTCCTGCTCCGCCCGGACCGCCTGCTGCCTCCACGGCCCGCCCAGCTCCCGCATGGTCTCCAGAGTGGTGCGGGCGGAATCGACCCGGGCGGTCAGCCACTCCGTGCGCAACCCCTGGTCGATCTCCCGGCTCAGCGAGCCCGTGGTGACACCGGTGAACAGCGGCCCGTCGGCCGGGACCGGCAGTACGGGGGCCTGGACCGGACGGCGCAGTTCCCCGAGCCGCCATTCCCCGGACGGCTGAGTGCTTTCCGGGTCGGCCGGCCAGAACCGCTGCCGGACGCTCGCCGGCAGGTCGATCGTGTCGATCCGGGCGAGCGGGACGTACTGCGTCAGCGGCCGGTACTCGGAGGGGTCGGCGTGACCGAACACCATCGTACGGTCGGTCACCGACCGCAGCTGGGCCACGATCACCGGGGACGAGAGCAGAAGGTCGGTGAGGGCCGCCCACCCGGCGGCCGGGGACGGCAGGGAATTGACGATCGGGGCGACCGAGACCAGGTGGAGATCTCCGCGACGACGCGGGAATTCGTCGATCAGCCGGTTTGCCGCGTCGTGCAGGGCCGCGGTGGCGCCCTCCGGGGTGGTCCACTTCCGCAGCGCCAGCGGGCTCGAGGTGCCCCAGCTGTTGGCGCTCGCGAACCCGGTCCCCCGCAGGAGACCGTAGTCCGCCTCCGGCGCCCGGCCCATGTCCTGGTTCAGGCGCTGCATGTCGAACGTACCGGTGAGCTTGATCACCAGCGGCCGCATGTTGTGGTTGCGACGGTCCGACCAGTACGTCTCGTTGCGGTCCCGGTCGGCGTGCTCCCAGGCCTCACCGTACAGCTGCTCCTCGGAACGCCCCAGGTGGTCTGCGATCTGGTCCAGGTAGCCCTGGCCCATCGGATGACCACGGCTCGTCAGGAACGCCGTGTTGCTCGGTGCGCCGGGAAGCGGCTGGGCCATCGCCAGGCCGTCCGGGAGCGCGGAGGCGAAGAACTGGTCGATGTCGTGGATCCGCATGTCCGGATCCGCGTAACCGGTTCCCAGCCGCGGGATCCAGAGCCGGGTCAGGTCACTCAGGGCGGCGTAGCCCTCACCGGTGCGCCAGTCCCGGAAGGCCTGTGCCTGAGCGTGCAGCTGACGATTGTCCCCCGGCGGGAACAACTCGCCCAGACTCACCAGGACGATGCCGTTCTCCAGGGCCCAGTTCCGCATGTCCCGGATCCGCGGGTCACCCTCGCCCCGGGCCGCGGCCTCGAACGCCGAGCGCGGCTGGTCGGTCAGCAGGACCGGCGGCAGCACCGGTCGCGACCCGGTGTTCTCGCCGCGGCCACGCGCCGCCTCGGCGGCGGAGTTGTGGGCGCGCAGGTAGGCGGCGCGGTCGGCCAGATTGTCGGCGAACCCGCGGGAGACCGGGTTGGCCGCGGAGACCGGGTCCCCGGCCCAGATCGAGAACACCGACCGCAGAAGCTCGCGACCGTCCCCCGTCGGCATGACGAACTCGGGGGTGTCGGTCAGTGCGGCGGTGTTCTGCGCCTGGTCCGGGTGGCGCAGGTCCAGTCGCTCGAACAGGCTCGGCAACTGAGCCGTGGGAATCGAGTCCAGACTCAGGCCCTGATGCCCCAGGGCGACGAGCACCGGCGGCGGGGGAACGTCGAAGACCCCGGTGTCCTCCCGGACGAAGGCCCCCTGTCCGACGACACCCGTGGGCGGGGCATCCACGGTGAGACGCAGTGCCTGCGTATAACTCTCACGAGCCCGGCCGATATCCCGCGGCGTCGAGAACACGCCCTCGAGCACCTGCCCCAGCGGCTTCACCGTGCCGTTCTGGTCGACGGTCGACAGCTCCAGGTAGTGCAGGCCGGCGTCTTCCAGCGCCACCTCGAACGCCTCGTGGTCGGCGAGGATGTCGTCCCGCACCTCCATCGCGATGTCACCGCGATTCGTGTACAGGAACGTGGCGGCCGGGGTCGACAGCGTCTCCTGGGCGCCGGCCCAGACGTCCGGGGGCAGCAGGAGATCGCCGTTGCGGTTCCGCTGGAATCCGGCTTCCACCCAGGAAGCCAGGCGGCTGTGCGTCCGGTTGACGAAAGCCACGACCTCCTGGGCAACTCCGGCGGACAGACCACGACCGGCGACCACCTGGCCGCCCACCCCGGGCAGCGGTGCCCCGTCGCTCTCCCGCGAGCTGTAGTCGCTGTCGGAGTCGTCCATCTCCACGTCGCTGCCCTCGGGGACAGCCCGGGACCCGGTGAGCGATGTCTGCACGGCCTGCGGATCGGCCAGGTAGGCGTCGTAGGTGGCCTGGGGAATGCCCAGCTCGGCGGCGGAGGGCAGAGCCGGGATCGTCGGGGTCGCAGCCGTCGAAGGGCCCGCCGTCGAGGGTCCGGCGGCCGAGGGGTCGAAGAACGGCTGCCGCGGCATCGGGGCGCCACCGAGCAAGTAACCGGACAGTCCCTCGTCCACCATCACCCGGCGTGCCACCGAGTTGATCGAACCCATGTCGGTGCCCCGGGGCCGCACCTTCAGGTAGCCGTCGATCAGATCCTTGATCCGGTCCTGGTCGGGCATCTTCCGCGGGGACGGCTGCTTCCCCGCCGCCTTCCGGCTGCGGGTCTGCTCGTGGGCCATCCGGTCACCGTGGCCGGCGTCGAACAGTTTCCTGACCTCGGCGTGCACCTCGCGCGGGGTCGGAACGCCGGGAACGACGCGGCGGATGATGATCTCGTCGGCGAGGTCGGTCACGTTGCTCACCCGCGCCACCACCTTGAGGGCGGCCGTGGCCACCTCACCCGGTCCCATCGGAGGCAGGCCGCGCAACTGCAGTGCCCGGTTCACCGCGGTGTGGAGCTCGGAGTTGGGAATCTCCTCGAGGTCAGCCGCGATGACCGGGGTGCCCTGGTCGTCCGCGACCGGCGGGGCGGACCCGTCGTCCGTGGTCGGGGCGAAGGTCGTGATCGTGCGCCGGCCGTCCGCGTGGAAGGCGACGAGCTCGACGCTCTGCCCCAGGTCGGTGGCGAGGAACTGGGCGAACCGGGTGTGCTCACCGGTGCCGTCGGTGAGGGTGGACAGGCGCACCGTCTCGTCCACCAGCTGGGCCCGGCCGCCCGGCACGTCCTGGAGCAGCCAGTCCCGCAGGGCCGGGAAGTCGACGGCCGCCTCGTGGTCGGGCGTGGTGTAGTCCATCACCTCGTCGAGGTGGAACGGGGGACGCTCGACCGCGTCGAACTCCTGGCTGAGGGCGTGCCCGTACGAGGCGGGCATGATGCCCTTCAGCCCGTCGGTCATCGTGCCGCGGACGCTCACCCCGCGCGGCCCGGTCAGGACGTAGTCGCCGTCCACCGCGTAGTAGTCGAAAAGGCCCTTGCGCTCACTGTTGTACTCGACGTAGGCGGCCGCCGAGGTGGTCAGCTGCTGCTTCTTCTCGGTGCCCCGGTCGGCGCTGGCGCTGCCGGTCATCAGCGTCGACTCGTGCGCCCCGAGAATCGGCCGGCCGGCGTTGTGCCCGGCGGCGACCCCGGCGTCGATCGAACTGCCCTGGAACGCCTCGGAGTCCGACTCCGGCTCCAGGGTGTTCTGCGGGAAGGTCAGGGCACTGCCGTAGTTCCCGCGGGTGATCCAGCGCAGTTTCGTGGGCAGGAACTCCAGCACACTCTTGGTGCCGTCGCGGTGGGTGATCTCGTAGCGGGTCGGCTCCACGACCTTCTGGCCGTCCCGGAAGACCTCGCTCTGCGCCGATCCCAGGATCGCACCGACGCTCGAGCCGATGCTCCGCGGCGACATCCGGGTCGTGGCCGTGCCGTGGTCGATCCCCCCGGGCGCGAAGTCGGACCCGAAGTTCGGCAGCGGCCGGTTCGGCGAACGGCCCATCAGGCCGGGCCGGTTGGCGGCCACCTGCACCCAGGGCGCCACCTCGTCCGTGCGATTGACGACATGCACCTGCATGATGTCGCCGACGGCCTTGCCCAGTTCCCGGGAGGCTGCGTCAGGAGCGGCCGGGAAGGGGTTCTCGCTGGTCCTGAACACCGTCGGGGTGAAGGCGGCCGCCGGTGTCACGGGAGTCGCCGGGGCCGCCGTGGTCAGGTGGTTCGGGACCAGGAACCGGTACGAGCCGTTGACGGTGTCCGAGCTCAGCTTCGTCGACGAGCCGATCTTCCCGGCCCACCAGTCACGTACCTCCTGGCTCCAGACGTCCGGCAGCCTCTTCTCGATCGCGGCGCTGAAGTCCCCGATGTTCTGCAGCACCTCCGGCCCCTCGGTGGACCGGTAGATGTCGATGGAGAACTGCAGATCCTTGCGGAACTCCTGCGAGGCATCGGCCGGCGTGGCCCGCCGGATGTCCCGGGAGGTCTGCTTCTCGCCCTTCTTCACCAGCGTGCCGGACATCTTGGCGCCGGCGATCTGGACCGGCACCCGGGCACCGTTGTCACCGCCCCAGCGGGCCTGGAAGTGCCCGCTGCGGTGGCGGATGCTGACTGTCTGCTGGGACTTCCCGTCCTGGACGAACAGCTGACCGCCGGTGGTGACCTTGGCGTCCTTGCGGTCGCGTACCCAGGCCGCCGGGGCGTGTCCCTCGTGGGCCTTCACCACGATGGTGGTGAAGGTGACCCCGCCCGGCTTCGTCGGGGTGGTGATCACATAGACCAGGCCGACGCTCTCGGCCGTGTGGTGGTTGGACTGAATCGCCTGCTCGTCGAAGAACGCTTCCAGGCCCCGCATCACGTCCGACGCGGCGCGATCGCGGCCGTCCCGCATCGGGTTCCGGTCGGCGACGATGCCGTGGAGCCAGGCCGCCGACCGGTCCCAGTAGCTGCCGGCCCGGTCATCGGCCGCCAGGTCGCGGAACCGGTCCAGGATCTGCGGCAGCACGTCCTGCGCGTCGTAGGTCTCGATCGGCTGATTGCTGCCCTGGAAGTCCTCGTCGATCAGCCGGAGCGGCACCCGCGGGTCGGCCGTCGGCGCCGGGGCGAAACCCGCCGGCACCGGCAGGCCCAGGTCCAGGGCGCGCACGTGTGGCACGTAGAGCTCCGCCCCGGCGTCCACCCGTACGTTCGTGGTGTCCGACTGCGTCACCTGGAAGCGCCGGAACGTCGGGTTCCGCCACTTCACGTGGTGCAGGCTCGCGATCAGATCGGCCTGGTAGACGTGCGTCGGGTACTGCGCGCTCCCGGCGTAGGTGATCAGGCTGAGCACGAGCGCACCGTCGAGGTGGCTCTTCGCCGAGCCCCGCGCCAGCTCGCCCCCGGCCCCCACAGCGCCGCCGGCCTGAGGGCCACTGGCCTTGTTGTCCGGCACACCCGACTGGGAGTGCTGGCTGTCCCCCGTCGTCGCGCCCGCGCCGGGCCGGACCACCACACCGGCCGAGGCCCCGATGTGACCGGCGACCGACCAGTCGTTCACGTAGGTGACCCGCAGATCGCCCTCGGTGTACTGCTCCAGTGCCACCGACGGCGAGGCGATGCGGTGCCGCAGGTCGTAGAGGCCGAACCGCACGACGACGGCGTGGTCGAACCCGTCGTTGCCACCGGGAACGTGGATGGTCAGCCCGCGCCCACCCAGTGCCCGGCGGGTCAGGGCCTCCAGGAAGGTCGGGGTGCCCGACCGGAGAATCTGTTCCGGGGTCCCGTACCGGGAGTTGGAGTCCGAGAACGCCGTCAGCTCACCGGGCGCCTGCGGTCGGCGGCGGTCCAGCAACGGCGTGCCGACCATGGCGTGCTTCAGCATCTCGACGAAACCGGGCTTCGGCACGGTGTTCTGCCGGGCCAGCTCGGAGATCTGGTCGGTGATCTCCTTGGTCCCGGCGATCGCCAGCATCATGCCGGTGTAGGCGCGGGGCGGGATGTCGACAAGGTTGGACGGCGCACCGTCCGGGGCGGTGAGGATCCCTTCGGCGGCCCCGTCGAGCTCGCCGACCATGACGGTGACCTGACCGGCCCGCAGAACGTCGTCGATACTCAGCGGTTCCGGGGACTTCAGGTGGTGGGACAGCGCCAGCACCGCGGTGGTGTCGTTGAACTGCCGGATACCGCCGGAGATGATGTTCCCGTTCCGGCTGGCCGCCCAGGTGGTGGTGACCAGGTACCGGGCCTCCATCCGGTCGACCTTCCCACCGGTCCGCATCCGGTGGTATTCCTTCGATGCGTGGGCGTTGAGGATCCCCTTGTCCCGGGATCCTCCGGCGCTCATCTCGGGCCCGCCGAAGTCGAAGTACAGGATGCTGAACATGTGGGCCCGCAGGTGCATGCCGGCCTCGGTCCCGGCCTTCCAGTCGTGGCCCTCCCCGGTGTCGACCGAGATCGTGCTCTTCGCCTGGACGTCCAGGCCGAGGCTGTCCTCGACGATCGGGTCGCCGAGCATCTCCTGACGCTGCCAGGCCATCGAGAACGTGAAGTTCACGTCTCCGATGTCGTACGAGTGGTCGATGCTGGAACCGGTCTCCAGAGTGCGGCCCTGGGCCTCGATGCCGGGCCGGCCGAACCGCAGGACCAGGGCCCGGTCGTGCCAGTTGTCCTGCCGGACGTTCGTCCGGTGCTCGACCCCGGCCACCCGGCGCATGTGGTCGGTCACGTTCCGGAAGTGCTGGAGGATCGGTGTCACCCCGACGAGGGCGTCGACCACGACCGGGCCCAGGCCCTTACCGGCCGCGAAGATCAGCGGTTCCCGGTTCTCCGGGCGGAACTCGCGGTTCCACGGGCTCTGCGGCGCCGAGGCGGTGACCACCCCCACCGCGTCCTGCGTCAGGGAGGCCAGCTGGGTGCGGAAGTCCAGCACGATGCGGTGCCGCGGGGCGATACCCGGATTGGAGAGGTTCTGGCCGTGCGGCTCGATCACCTGCACCACCGGGCTGTTGCTGAGCACCTCGTGCACGGCCGCCCACTGCCGACCCTGCGGGGTACCGGACTGCCGCAGGTCGTTGAACGCCTGGCTGTAGTGGATCTGCACCATTCCGTCCGCGCTCAGCTGCTGCTGAAGCACTCTCAGCTGCGGCTGAAGCCGGGGCGCGACCGCGACCAGGTCTCCGATCGTCTGTTCGAGAGCGGACGTGGCGGCGAGCGGGGCATCGGGCTGCACGTCCAGGGTGATGTGGCTGGGAGGGGTGATACCCGCCTGCGTGACCGGGGTCCCGTCCGCCGCCAGCAACTGCACCACCGGGCTGGCGCGCAGCACACGGTTCACCAGTGACCACTGCTGGCTCTCGAAACTGTTGCCGTTCAGCATCTCCCGGAACGCCGGGGAGTAGCTGACCTGCACCTGCCCGCCGGTGCGGATCGCCTGCCGGAGCCGGTCCAGCTGCGACAGCAGTCTGGGCGCAACCGTTTCCAGATCGTCGAATGCCCGGACGGAATCGGGAGTGGCAGCGGCCGGCGAGCCGTCGGGGTTGGGAGTGACCGTGGTGGAGACCGTGCTCGTCCTCTCCACGGACAGGGGCTCCCGCGGGATGCGCTGCACCTGGTTCAGCACGGCCCGGGACGGCCGGGCGGAGACCAGCCGCAGTGCGGGGTTGGCACTCCAGCCCGCCTGGGACCGCTGCTCCGTCGGCAGTACCCGGCCGTCCGGAAGGTAGATCCGCCCGGCGGAGACCCGCATGTCCCGCGCACCGTGGATCTTGCCGTCCGGCCCGACCACGTACCGGTCCACCACCGACGTCAGCCGGACGGCGTCCTGCGGGTTCAGCAGGGTCGGCGCCGCCGAGGCGCTGTCCACGAAAAGGACGTTGGGGGGTGGGTTCTCCCTCAGCTGGTTCCAGGCCCGGGCCGCCCCCGGCTCGAATTCGGCCGGCACCTCGATCTCGAAGGTGCTGCCCGGACGTCGGCCGGCCAGGCTCCGCAGATGGTCCGCGGTCAGCAGGGGCCCACGGGAGAACGGCGTGGTCCGGCCCAGGGCGATGCCCGGCCCGGAGACCGGCACACCGTCCTGGTCCAGGCGGTAGCGCAGATCGATGTTCGGGATCGGGCCGGGCTGGTTGATGAAGACGTTCTTGGCGTTCCGCAGTTTGCGCCACTGGTACGACGTGCGCGGGGACCCCCCGCGGTGGGACCTCAGGCTGTGCCCTTCGGGCACGGTCAGTTCGATCCGGACCTTGGGGCCGCCGGCCAGCTGGTGCCGGATCGTCCGCAGCGGCCCGGTGAAGGTTCGGGCCACCCGCGTGCTGAGCTTCTGGCCCGCGGTCGGGGGCGCCGGCGTCGGAGGGCTTTGAGGACGCCGTTGGCCACTCAGGCGGACCAGGTCACGGATGTTGCCGACCGGCTGCCCGATCAGCGGTCTTGCCTTGCCGAAGCGAGGTTTCACCGTGACCGGGGCGGGCAGGGTGGTGTCGGCCCGGCTCGCCGTCGGCTCGAACGAGAACGCGTGCGCCGGAACCGGCGGGGCCTGGCCGTCGCCCACCCGGACCCGGCCGGTCGCGGTCCCGTTCAGGGCCTGCGCCTCGAACCGGTCGGCGTGGTTCTGCCCGATGCCCAGCTCGAGCGCGTTGCTCACCTGGAACACCGGGATGTTGTGGGCCGACCGGATGTCCACCGTGAAGCGGAACATCGCCTTGTAGCGCACAAGATGGTCCGGCCGCATGGTGGCGACCTTGTTCTGCCCCTGCAGTCCCGCCGTGCGGTGGAACTTGCTGCTGGTCTCCAGGGTGGGCAGCGTCACCGTCGGGGCGAACAGGTTCTCCCCGACCTTGAAGCTGAAGTTCACGCCGATCGCCGCCCCGGCGTGCAACGACATGTCGTTGCCGTCCTTCTGAGTGTACGTGTCGGCCTTGTCGGCGCGGATGAAGACCTTGTCCGCCGTCGTGGCCACGTACTGGATCGTCTCCGGCACCGCACCGACGCGCAGGTACCCGGAGAAGTTCAGCTCGGCGTTGGTGAAGAGCGGTGAGACGTAGCTGTCCGACTGCCACCACTCGGTGCGGTCCTTACCCGTGGCCTCGCTGAGGAAGTGCTCCTCGATCTGCGTCATCAGGTCGTCCAGGGCGGCGGTGTGCCCGCCGAACGTCCGCTCCAGCTGGTTGCCGATCTCGTCCAGGACCGCCTGGAGGTTCACCGCGTTGACGGTGGACGTGAGTCCCTGCAGGACCTCAGGTTCCGCCACCGTGACGACCGGGTGCGGCGAAGCGATCGTCATACCGGGCAGCGTCGAGAACGTCTTGGCGAAATCGGCCTGCAGACCGGGCAGGTCGAGCGTTCCCGGAGGCGTCACGGCCGGGGCGGACCCATCTGCCGGTGGTGCCGGGATCACCACCGGGGCACCGTTCCTGGACACCTCCGCGCTGACCTGCAGCGAGACCCAGAACTCGTCCCGGGGATTGACCAGGGGCCGTAGGCCCGACTGGACCTCGCTGGTGGTGCCGTAGCGCATCGTGCCGCCGGAGCCGCCACTGATCCGCAGCATCGGCAGCACGTGGCCCAGCGGGCCGGCCGTCGCCAGGAAGATCAGCGGGTCGAGCACCAGGGACAACCCGGTCCTGTACTGCTTGGCCTGGCCCTGGGCCACGGTCAGGTCGCCGTAAGCGCTGATGTACCGGACGAGGAACTCCTCCAGCGGTTCCTGGGGGTTGTAGACCATGGTCGCGGGGTCGAACTTCAGCTTCACCGAGACGTCGCCCCGGGTGACCGTGACACCGCTCTGGATCAGCCTCTTCCAGGCCATCGGGTCGGGATCCGTCAGGGCCCTACGGATCTGTGCCCTCAGCTTGGCGGCGTCCCGCGGCCCCAGCCCGGCGGTGGCCACCACCTTGTTGACCCAGTCGGCCGTCTCACCCGTCCGGGCCGTAGTGCGGTCGAGCACCGCGTCCACGTTCAGGACACTACCGTCGCCGAAAGCCTTCATCTCGGCGAAGAACGACGGCGGCATCGGGTCTTCCGGCGTCGGCCGCAGCCCCGCCTGCATGACCATCTCCACGGCCTGGCGCAGATCGGTGTGCTGCACCAGGGCCCCGCGCACGAACTCGTGGATCTCGGCCAGGCTCAGGGAGGCCGGGTCCCGTGCGCCCAGCGACGTGTCCGGGATCGTCTGGGTGATTTCGCGGGCATTGACATCGCCAGAGGCGTTGAACCGGACCCGGGGGGCGCCGGAGGCTTCCGGCGCCTGGTTTGTCTGCGGCACGTCCGGCTGCGGCACGTCCGGCGCCGGGGCGCCCATGACGGTGAGAACGTCGCGCACCACCTGGCCCAGCGTGGTGCCGTTCCCGTTAGCCGTCGGGACCGGGAGATTGAGCACATTGCCGAGTCCGGCGTTCCTGTCGAGAATCCCGTCACTCAGGAGCCCTGGCAGGACGGGCGCGTTGGCCGCCAGCCAGGACCGGGTCTCCGGCAGCAGCGACGCACTCAGGTGCGGCAGGCCGGTCAGGGCCGAGACGTTCGGCCCGGCGGAACTGCCGGCCCGGACCACGGCCTGGCCGAATGCCGCGGAGAGGTCGGTCAGCACCGTCGACACCTCGGCGAGGGCGTCCGCCGGCAGGCCGGCGTCGTCGATGAGGTGGGCCACCGTCGGCGGGACCGGGGCACCGCCCTTGAGTCGACCGCCGAGGCCGATGTCCCGCATGATCTGCCGGGCTATCGAGTTGGCCGAGCCCAGGTTCATGCCCTGCGGCCGGTTCGCCCGATACTGCGTGAGCCGGTTCGTCACGTCGGTCAGCTCCGGCATCGGCGGCAACGCCGTCTGCTTGCCCGCCGCCTTCGCACTACGCGTCGGGGTCTGCGCCAGGCGGCTACCGGTCAGAGCGTCGTACAGCTTCTTGACCTCGCCGAGAACCTCCCGCGAGGTCGCCCCGGCCGTTGCGACGCGCCGGGCGATGATCTCCTCGGCCAGCTCTTGCGGGGTGCTGACCGCGGCCACCACCCCGCGGGCGGCGATGGTCACCTCGTCCGGCGACATCTCCGGCAGCCCCAGCCGGGCCAGCTCCTGGTTCACCAGGACCCGCAGATCAGCACGGGGGCCGTCGTTGATACCGGCCGTCCCGCGTCCGGTACCCCGGCCGTCGGTCACCGTGCCGTCCACCGCGGCCGGGGCGAAGTGCGTCATCAGACGCTGCCCGTCGGCGTGGAAGGCGACCAGGTCGACAGTCTGACCGAGATCGTCGGCGAGAAACTGGGCGAAGCGGGTGTACTCACCGGTGCCGTCAGTCATGGTGGACAGCCGCACGGTCTCGCCCGCCAGCGTCGACCGCCCGCCCGGCACGTCCTCGAGCAGCCAGTCGCGCAGGGCGCGGTAGTCCGTGGCCGCCTCGGTGTCGGAGTCCGGGGTGGGGTTCGGGTCGAGCACCGAGTCGAGATGGAACGGCGGCCGCTCGACGCCGTCGAACTCCTGGCTCAGGGCATGGCCGTAGGTGTGCGGCAGGATGCCCTTGAACCCGGAAATCATCGTGCCGCGGACGCTCACCCCGTGCGGTCCGGTGAGCACGTAGTCACCGTCCACGGCGTAGTAGTCGAAAACGCCCTTGCGCTCGGCGTTGTTCTCGACGTAGCTGGCCGCGCTGTTGGACTGCGTCGTCTTGGTCTGGGTGCCCCGGTGGATGCCCCCGCTGGCCGTCATCAGGGTTTCGTTCTCGGAGTGCAGCACCGGCTTCCCGGCGTTGTGCCCGGCCGCGACGTCGAACTCGTAGGTGGTGCCCTGGTACCGCTCCGAGTCCGACTCCGGCTCCACGGTGTTCTCGGGGAAGTTCAGGGCGCTGCCGTAGTTGCCCCGGGTGATCCAGCGCAGCCGGGTCGGCAGGAACTCCAGCTTGCTGCTGGTGCCGTCACTGTGGACGATCAGGTACTCGGTCGAGATCGTCTTACGGACACCGTCCTCGAACACCTCGGCCTGAGCCGACCCGAACACCGCGCCGACGTTCGACCCGAGGCTGCGCGGTGACAGCCGGGTGATCGCCGTGCCGTAGTCGTTGCCCCCGGGCGCGAAATCGGTGCCGAAGTCCGGCCGGTTCTCGTGCGGCCGACGTGTCATCATCCCCGGTCGGTTGGCCGATACCTGCACCCAGGTGGCGACCTCGCGGCTGCGCGGCGTCGCCTTGATCTCCATGATCCCGCCGACGGCCTTGCCCAGCGCCTTGGCGATGAGGTCCGGGGCGGCCGGGAACGGGTTGTCGCGGGTCCGGAAAACCTGTGGGACGAAAGGAGCCAGAGGCGCGGCCGGGGTCACCGGGGCCGTGGTGGTGAGGTGGCTGGGGACCAGGAAGGTGTACGAGCCGTCGACGGTCGTGCCATCGATAAGCGTCGAGGTGTGCCGTTTCTGGGCCCACCAGTCACGCACCTGCTGGCTCCAGAGGTCCGGCAGCCGCCTGGAGACCGCTTCGCTGAAGTCACCGATGTCCTGGAGCACCTCCGGCCCCTCGGTGGTGCGGTAGATGTCGATCGAGAACTGGAGGTTCTTGACGAACTCCTGGGAGGTGTCGGCCGGGGTGGAACGGGCGATGACGCGCTGCGTCTCCTTCTCCCCCGTCTTGACCTTCACGCCCGACGCATCCGAGCGGGTGATCTGGAACGGCGTCCGGGCGCCGTTGTCGCCGCCCCAGCGGCCCTGGAGATGGATGCTGCGGTTCCAGGCGGTAACGCTCTCCTGGGACCTCCCCTTCTGGATGAACAGCTGCCCACCGGTCGTGACCTTGGCGTCGGGGCGCGGCGCCACGTGGGGGGCAGCGGCGCCGTCCTCCACGGCCCGGACCACGACCGTGGTGTAGGTGGTGCCACCGACCTTCGTCGGCGTGGCCATGACGTAGACCAGGCCGACGCCCTCGGCGGTGGGATGATTGGCGCGGATCGACTCCTCGGCGAAATAGGCCTCCATGCCGCGCATCACGTCGGTTGCGGCCCGGTCTCGACCATCCCGCAACGGATTCCGGTCGGAGAAGATGCTCGCCAGCCAGGCCGCACTCCGGTCGGCGCCGCTGCCGGCCCGGCTGTCTGCCTCGATGTCCCGGAACAACGTCTTGATGGCGGGCAGCACCTGGTCGGCCGTGTAGGTCTCGATCGGGTGGTCGCTGCCCTGGAAGTCCTCGTCGATCAGGTGCCGGTCCGGATCGGCCCCGGGCAGCGCGGGGTAGTCGTAGGTGCCCGGGAGTCCCAGCCGCATCGCGGGAACGTGCGGGACGTAGAGCTCGACACCGTCGCTCACCTTGATCTGCGTCGTGTCCGACGGCACGGTGATGAAGGAGCGGAACGTCCGGTTGCGCCATTTCACGTGCTGCAGGCCGGCGAGCAGGTCACCCTGGAAGACGTGGGTCGGGTAGTCGGCGCTGGGGGTGTACGTGATCAGGGTGAGGGCCAGGGCACCCTCGAGCCGGGACGTGTCCCCGCCGATCTCCTTCTCGATGCCGAAGTTCGCGCCGCCACTGATCTGCGGACCGCTGCGGCGGTTGTTGGCCGCGCCGGACTGGGTGGCACCCTCCTGGTGCTCCTCCTCCTCGGACCTCGTCGCCACCGGCGGCCGGAGCACCACGCCGCCCCCGGCGCCGGTGTGACCGGCCACGGACCAGCTGTTCACCGAGGTGATCCGCATGTCCCCCTCGGTGTACTGCTCGAGAGGGATGTCCGGGGAGGCCAGCCGATGTTTCAGGTCGTAGATGCCGAACTTGACCACGACCGCGTGGTCGAAGCCGTCGTTCGCGCCCGGCAGGTGCACGGTCAGGCCGGTCCCGCCCAGCGCCCGCCGGCTCAGGGCCTCCAGGAAGGTCGGGGTCCCCGAGCGCAGAGCCTGCTCGGGCGCGCCGAAGCGGGATCCGGAGTCGGTGAACGCCGTCAGCTCACCGGGCACCATCGGCCGGCGCCTGTCCTTCACCGGGGTGCCGGTCAGCGCGCTCTTCAGCTGGGCGAGCAGGCCGGTCTTGGGAACCGTGTTCTGCCGGGCCAGTTCGATGATCTGGGCGGTGATCGAGTCGGTGCCGGCGACCATCATCATCATGCCGGTGTACAGCTGGGCCGGGATGTCGGTCCGCGTGGCCGGCTGCCCGTCGGGACCGAGCAGCATCGAGCTCGCGGCGCCGTTCAGGTCGCCGACCATGATCGTTACCTGCCCGGCCCGCAGCACCTCGTCGATGGTGAGCGGTGTCTGGGGCAGCAGGTGCTCGGACACCGACGTCACCGACGTCGCGTCGTCGAACTGCAGGGTCCCCCCGCTGAGGAAGTTCCCGTCCGGATCGGTGGCCATCCAGGTGGTGGTGACCAGCATCTGCTTCTCGAACCGGTGCACCTTCCCACCGGTCCGCATCCGGTGGTACTCCTTCGACGCGTGAGCGTTGACGATCTGCCGGCCCGAGGAGTAGTCGGCGCTGAAATCCGGTGCGGCGAGGTCGAAGTAGAACATCCCACCGGCATGGGCCCGCAGGTGCAGCCCCATGTCCGACCCCGCCTTCAAGTGGTCGGCCACGCCGGTGTCGATCGAGACGGTGCTCTTGGCCTGAAGGTCCAGGGAAACGCCGTCCTCCACCACGGGGGTCCCGAGCAGCCGCAGGGGCCGCCAGGCCATGGACAGTGAATAGGTGACGTCTCCGACCTGGAACGTGTGGTCGATGCTGGAACCGGAGAACAGGGTCTTTCCCTGGGGCAGGATGCCGGGAAGGCTGTACCGCACCGCGAGCGTCCGGTCGATCTGGTTGTCCTGCCGGGGTGTGGTCTTCCCCTGTGCCCCGGTGACATCCATCAGGTGCGGGAGGAACCGGTCGCGGAAGTTCTGCAGGACCCGGGTCATCCCGACGGCCTGGGTCAGCACCCCCGGCCCCAGCGCCTTACCGGCCGCGAAGAGCAGCGGCTCCCGGTGCTCCGGACGGAACTCGTGGGTCCACGGCTGCTGCGGCGCCGAGAGCGTCACCTGACCGGACGACGGGAAGTCCAGGACGATCCGGTGCTGCGGGCTGATGCCCGGGCTGGTCCGGGGACGGCCCTCCGGTTCGAGCAGCTGCACCACCGGACTGCCGCTCAGGACCTCGTCCACCCGCGCCCAGCGCCCGGCCTGCTGCGTTCCGGCCGTCAGCATGTCGCGGAACGCCGTGGTGTACTGCACCTGTACCTGGCCGTCGTTGCTGAGCTGGCGCTGCAGCACCTTCAGCTGCGGCTGGAGCGCCGGCGCCACCGCGATCAGGTCGTTGATCGTGTCTTCGAAGGCATTCGTGGTCGAGACCGGCGCGTCGGGCGCGACATCCAGAATGACGCGGTGGGCCGGCGGGTCAAGATCGGCCTGGGTGACCGGGGTGCCGTCTGCCGAGAGCACCTGCACGCCTGGGTGGTCCCGCAGCTGCGCGTCCACCTCGGCGAGCTGACGCCCCTGGATACTGTTGTGGCTCAGCATCTCCCGGAACGCCGGGGTGTAGTGCACCTGCACCGAACCGTCTGTGCGCAAGTGGTTCGACAGCGCCTCCAGCTGGGCCTGGAGTTCGGGCGTCGGTGCGGTCAGCGGAGCGCCGGACACCACGGGTGCCGGGGCCGGGGCCGGGGCCTGGGCCTGCGGATTGGCGATGCTGACCGCGGAGATCGCGACGGGCCGCTGGACGGCCAGCGGCTCGCGCTGTTGCTGCACCTGGTCCCGCACCGTCAGGGGCGGAGCCGGATCGGTGGACGACGTCAGAGTCAGGGAGGGGTTGGAGACGTACCCCACCGGCATGCGCTGCTGGACGTGGTGCCAGCTGCCGTCCGGCTGCTGGACGGTCCGGCGGGGTACCACCCGCATCTCCCGGGCGCCGTGGATCCGCCCGTCATCCCCGATGACGTAGCGGTCGACGATCGGGCTCAGGTCGGCCACGCCCCGCGCGTCCAGGTCCACCGCGGTCACGGACCCGCTGTCCACGAAGCGGATGTTGCGAGGTGCCCGGGCCTGCAGCAGGCGCCAGTCGCGGGCCGCCCCGGTCCGGAAGCCCGGCGGCAGCTCGATCTCGAACGTCACGCCCGGTCGCTTGACCGCCAGGTTCGCCAGATCCTTGGCCGCGACCAGCCTTCCGAGTCCCAGCGGGCTGGCGACGGGCAGCCTCCGGAGACCGAACGGCGTGTTCGGCGGCAGCTTCCCGAGACCGAACGGGGTCGCTACCGGCAGCGGACGCCCGGGGCCGGCGACCGGGTTGCCCTGGGTGTCGACCTCGAACCGCAGATCGGCGCCGCGCGTCGGGTCGCTCACCGGGATGATGCGAACGCTTCCCCCGGCCACGTACTTGCTCAGCCGGCGCCACTGGTAGGACGTCCGTAGCGGCTGACCGCGGCGCGGTGCCAGGTCCAGACCGGCGGGCGCCGTCAGCTCGATCCGGATCTTCTCGCCACCGGCTATCCGTTGTCTGGCCGACCGGAAGTGCCGGGAGAAAGGTTTCGCGAGACGGGTGCTCAGCTTCGACCGGACCGGTACCGGCGACGGCGCCGGCGGGGCCGCCGGGCGCCGCAGCTCGCTCAGGCGCACCAGATCCTTGAACGTTCCCACGGGCCGGACGATCGGCGGGCGGGCCTTGCCGAAGCGGGTCTTCACCATCAGCGCCGGCGGCACGGTGAACGAATCACGACTTGCGGTGGGGCCGTAGGTGAAGTTGTGCGCGGGGACAGCCGGCTTGTCCTCCGGCTTGCCGACCCAGGTGCGGCCGGTCGAGGTCCCGCCCAGGGCCAGCTTCTCGAACCGCTCGGCGTGGTTCTGCCCCATCCCCATCTCCAGGGCACTCGTCACCTGGAACGGCGGGATGTTCTGGGCCGAGCGGATGTTCACCGTGAACTGGTAAACCGCCTTGTAGCGCACGAGCTTGTCGAACCGCATCGTGGCGATCTTCTGCTGCCCCTGCAGACCGACCGTACGGTGGTCGGTGGTCCCGCTCTCGACGACCGGCAGCATCAGCGACGGGGAGAACAGGTACTTGTGGTGATCGACGTCGAAACTCCAGTCGATACCGATACCGACACCGGCGTCCCGTAGCCGGTCGTCACCGTCCTTCACGGTGAAGGTGTCGGCCATGTCGTCGCGGATCGGCACGTTGTCCGGCGTGGTCGAGATGTACTGCACCGAAACCGGTGTGGCCCCGACCCGGATGTGACCGGTGAAGTTCAGGTCGGCGTTGCTGAACAGGGGTGAGACATAGCTGTCCGAGGTCCAGTACTGGGTACGGTCCTTGGCCCGCGACTCCCCCAGGAGCTCCGTCTCGATCTGGGTCATCAGCTGGTCCAGCTCCGGCGGGTGGCTGCCGAACGCCTGCTCCAGCTGGTTACCGATCTCGTCCAGCACCGACTGCAGGTTCGCCGCGTTGATGGTGGGTTTCAGGCCGTGCAGCACCTCGGGTTCGGCGACCGGCACGACGGGGTGCGGCGAGCTGATCGTGGTGCCCGTGGTGACACCCGCCGAGGTGCGCGCGAACGCCGACCACAGGTCGGGGGCGGCTGCGAACGCCTTGGCGACCTCCGGCCACAGCTGAGGGTCCGTCGACAGCGCCCCGGTGAACTCGGTCCAGAACTCCGGCGTCGCCGAGAACGACTTCGCGAAAGCGGTCCACACCGGAGTGGTTCCGGGCGACGAAAGCGTGTTCAGGAGGCCCGGCGTGGCCGCGAAGTTCGCCCACGCCGTGGGCGTACCGGCCGCCGACGCCTGGACGAATGCGGAAATCACCGCCGGCGATCGCGAGAACATCTGCCTGATCGCGTCTTCCAGCTCCGGTGAGGGTGTGAACCCCTGGGCGAACTGGTTCAGCAACTGCGGGTTCGCCGTGAAGGCCTGGGCGAAGGCGGCGCTCAGCGCCGGAGTCGCCGTGAACGCCTGGACGAGTTGCTCCCACACCTGTGGCGTCTCGGAGAACACCCGGACGAACTCGGCCCGGGACTCCGGATCTGTCGACCATGCCCCCACGAACGTGTCCCAGGCCTGCGGCGTGGTCGAGCGGGCCTTCGCGAAGTCGGCCCGCACCTGCGGGGTCGTCGAGAAGGCCTTCGCGAACTCGGCCTGCAGGCCGGGCAGATTCAGGCTGGCCGGTGTCGTCGTCACGGCCGGCGGCGGCAACGGCACGCCGTTCCTGGTGGCCTGCGCGTCCACACGCAGGCCCACCCAGAACTCGTCCCGGGCGTTGACGAGCGGCCGGGTGCCCGACTGCACCTCGCTGGTGGTGCCGTAGTGCAGCTTCCCGCCGGCCCCGGCCTTGATCCTCAATATCGGCATGATGTGGCCCAGCGGCCCGGCCGTCGCCAGGAAGATCAGCGGGTCGATCATGACCGACGCCCCGGTCTTGTACTGCTTCGCCGTGCCCTGGGCCACCGTCATGTCGCCGTAGGCGCTGATGTACCGGACCAGGAACTCTTCCAGGGGTTCCTGCGGGTTGTAGACCATGGTGGACGGGGTGAAGTTCACCTTCACCGACACGTCGCCCTGGGTCACCGTGGCACCGGTCTGGATGAGTTGCTTCCAGGCGACGGGATCCTCGTTGGTCAGCGTCGTACGGATCTGGGCCCGCAGCTTCGCGGCGTCGCGCGGCCCCAGCCCGGAACCGGCCACCACCCAGTTGATCCAGTCGGTGGTCGGGCCGGTGTTCGGCCTGGTGTGGTCGAGCACCGAATCGACGTTCACCACGGCACCGTCGCCGAAGGCCTTCATCTGGGTGAAGAAGGACGGCGGCATCGGGTCGTCCGGGGTCGGCAGCACACCCGAGGCGATGATCGTCTCCAGCGCCGCGCGCAGATCCGGATGCGCCACCAGCGCACCACGCAGTTCCTGGCGGATCTCGTCCATCGTCATCGTGAGCGGGTCCGGGATGGTGTCCGGAGCGAGCTGCGCGAGATCGGCGTGGGTACCACCCCGCACTTTGTCCGCCCACCGGACCCGCTGCCCCGTTTCGCCAACCTCTTCGGTGACCGGCGGCGCCTGGTGGGTCTGGTGCGTGTCCAGGTCCCCGCCTCGCACAGGGGCCCGGTCGTCACCGGAATCCGCTGCGGAGCCGGACGAATCGGAGTCATTCACCGACGGCATCGCCTCATCGCTCATTCCCGGCCCCGCGATGGGTGACTCACCGGCGACGAGGGTCTGATGCAGAGCGGCCACGTTGAGCCCACGGACCCGGATCGCCCGGTTCCAGGCTTCGCGACCAAGGTTTCGCACCCGCGCGGCGTCGGCCGCGTACTGGCCGAAGGTCTCCGGGCGGTTCTTGCCCCAGGCCCGGAACTCCGAGACCATCAGGCCCAGCGGTAGCGCCCCGTTGTGTGTGTCCGGCCCGTCCAGTGTCGTGTGGACATCAAAATTCGGCGCCACTGAAACCAGATTGCCCGAATCATCGAAACTCACGACCGGCTGCAGATGACTCCAGCGGGTGACCGGTGCCCTCAGCAGTACCTGGTCCAGGCCGGCCCCCATCTGCCCTTCGAAGGTCTCCTGGTCCCACTCGGGCGCATTCGTCTCATCGTCAGAGTAGTCGGCGTCAACCTCCATGCCGTCCATGACGTCGTCCGCGATTTGGTCCTGCGCCTGGGCGAACAGCTGCTGGGCCTGCTCATGGGCCTCGATGAGGGCGGACCCGAACATGGTCCGGATGGACGCCGAGTGACGTTCCAGGAAATTCTGCTGCGGTTGACTCAGAAGGTCGTGGACGACAGTAAATTCCTGCCGATACACCAGCGGGGTGAAGTCCTTGAGGAGACCGTCGCCGCTTGAGGTTCCGTGCAGCGCCGCGAAATGGCTGAATGCCACGGCGAGGTAGTCGGCCAGCGTCTCCTTCTCGGCCGGGGACAAGGACAGATCGGCAGCACCCACCTGGGTCATGATCTGTGCGCCGAGAGCCCGGCCGTTCTCCAGATTCTGCAGTCCCTGGATGTAGTGGAACTCGTCCGTCAGCGACCAGTGACCGTCGTCCCGGTTGCCTTGTGCGTCGTGCAGCAACGCGTCCACTACCACCGGCAGCCCGTCGACCGGGTACCCGAGGGTGTGATGAGTCCATTCGTCCTGGACCTCGGAAGACGGGAACAAAACGAAATCTGCTGCGCCCTCCGCGATCTCCCATCCGTCAGAGGCGCGGAAGACATCGGCCAGCCGGGCACCCGAATCAGGCAACCCGTACAGCTTCTCCGAAACGGCGCGATCCTGCCGCTCCACCGCCCGCGGCTCCGGAAGTCCCACCTCCAGGGAGAGCACCTTCGACTTGTTCTGCACGATCTCGACGACCGCTTCGGTGTTGAAGTTCTCCACGTTCAGGCTGACCAGATGATTCCGGACGATCCAGCCGTCGTCGGGCTTCTCCCCCGCGGCCGTCTCGATCCGGGCCTTCGTCTCGCGTTCGCCGCCGTACGCCGCCAGCGCCGACATCAGCGAGATATCACCAGCGGCCACCCGGGTCGATCCCTGCGGTACTCCCAGACCGGGGGTGAACGGCAGGAACTCGACGCTCGCGATCTGCTCGGGCAGCGAGGGCAAACCGCCGCGCTGACCGTCCACGAACCACACCTGAGGCGGTGAGTCCTTGGGTGCATCGGGGTCTTTCACCTTCACCACGTTGAAGGCGTGCCCGTAGCGCGACCCCACACCCCGCACGATCACCGTGCCGCGCGCCCCGACCGGCGTGGCCGGGTCGTTCATCAGGGCCTCGACCGGCGCCAGATCCTGGGTCCGGAAAACCCGGGACCCATTCGGCCCCAGCTCGGCCTGACTCAGGAACTGCTTCTGATGCTCAATCAGATCCGACGTCGGCCGCGGATCCGACCCCGGCGCCTGGAATCCCTCGAACTGACCCAGCCGACCCCCGTTCGCCAGATTCGACGCCCGCAGCGACATGTCCGTCGTGATCACGGTAATGACGCAGTTCACCGCAATCTGACGCTCCAGCTCCAGCTGGATCGAGGGATCCTCGTCCCGGGTCACGCCGTGATACGGGTTCACCTCCGGCGCCCAGGGCATCATCCTCAGAAGCTGCGCCGACTGGAACGCCGAATACATCGGAACCGCGAACATGCTCCGGTTCACCGGGCGCAGGGTCTCGCCGGTCTGGGTGACCGGGGTGGATGGGGTGACCGGAGTCGGGGAGCTCATGTCCACCGGCTGCTGGGACGGCCTGACAGCCTCAGGCACAGCCAGTTCCGGGACCTCCTGGGTCCCGAGGCGACTCAGGACCGCACGGCCCAGATCAGGAGACGAACCGACCGGGCGAAGGTCACCGGTGCGGATGTCCTTCTGGACCGAGGCCAGCGCCTGGCCGATGTCCTGCGCCCGGGGCACCGGCAGCTGACCTGTCTTGAGGGCACCCGACTGCTCCAGCTGCGTCAGGACCTCGGTGTGCACCTGCTGCAGAACAGCTGGCGAGACAGCGATCTCGGGCAATGCGGTGACCGGTATCAGCTCGGTACCATCCGGCTTACCGATCCCAGGACTCAGCGGGATCAGGTCGACACTGCTCAGATTCCCCGGCACGAAAGGCAACCCGCCCCGCGTGCCATCCAGCTGACGCATCTTGCCCTGGTCGTCGACGACCACATTGAACACGTTCGCGGTCGGCTGACCAGTAACCTGGAACACCACCGCAGCCTGAGTCCCCGGGACCTTGCCCTGCAGTGACTGCTGGACAAAAGCCAGATCCTTGCCACGGAACACCGGCGCGACCTCGCCCGGCTTCAAATTCAGCTGCTGACCCTGCCACTCCAGCAAATTCTGCGTCGTCGCCGAGGCCGCCACCACCGAGCCAGGAGCCATCGGCGGCACCACCACCGAGGGCAACTTGCCCTGGTTGATCTGCAGCGTGCCGCTGATCGCAACCACCGACTCCACCGGCCCCGCCTGCGCGAACCTGGTTCCCGGGCCGGTGTTGACCAAACCCGTGAAGTCCTGACGCAGAGACGCATCGGGCGTCACGACCGAACCACCCAGCGGGACCCGGGACTCCAGGTCCGCCGCGGTGAAACCGTACGAGGCATCAATGTCGTACTTGGCCGGGCGCATCGCCGGCGACGTGCTCTGCAGCAGATCGGCGGTCTGATCCACGGTCAGGACCTGACCGTCCAGGTTAGGACGCAGGAACAAGGTCTTGCCCGTCACCTCCGGCGAGAAAACCGGTGCCGCGGCGACGAAGTCCCCGCCGGACTCCACCGAGATCTCACTGGCATCGGTCACAGACGCACTGTCGGACTCCAGATCCGTGAAAACCGAGTCGCTGCGCGTGAACTGGGTCGAAACCGTCTCGGACCGCATCTGCGGCTGCGCACCGTTCGCCGGGCCACCCGGCACCTGGCCCGGGTTCGCCGCTGCGGGCCGCACGACCGCACCGTCCGCAATCGCGACCGACGTCACCGGAACCACCGGCGACCCCGTGGCCAGCACCTCGGTCAAGGCCTGACCATACGTGATCTGACCCTGGTCGAACCGGTCGATGATGCCCTGGACCGCTACCGGAACCTGACCACTCGGCGGCGCGATCTGCGTCAACTCCGGCGAGACGGCCACATCGGTCTCGCGCACCGGCGGCGGGGTGGACGACTGACCTGAACTCCCCTCCAGCGGGGCGATCTCGGGCGAGGTCACCGGTACGTTCGTGCGCGCCGGCGGCGTGGCCGAGGTCTGGCCCGAAGTTCCGTCCACCTGCGCCATCTCGGGCGAGATCGTGGAGTCGATCGGACGCGACGGCGGCAGGGCCGACGACTGGACGCTCGCATCCCTCTCGATCTGCGTCATCTCCGGCGAAACCACCGGAACGTTCCCGCGCGACGGCGGCGGGGTCGAGGACTGACCCGAACTCCGATCCACCTGCGTCGTCTCGGGCGAGATCGTGGAGTCGATCGGACGCGACGGCGGCAGCACAGACGACTGGGCGCTTGAATTTCCCTCGACCTGAAGCATTTCCGGCGAGACCACCGGAACGTTCCCGCGCGGGGGCGGCGGGGCCGAGGACTGACCACTCGACTGCTGACCACTCGACTGCTGACTGCCGGCCAGGTCGGGAGCATTCACCGACGAGGAGTCCCGCAACGGCGGCACCGCCGAGGACTGCGCACTCGACTCCGAAACACCCTCGAACTCCGGTGTCTCCACCGTCGAATGCTCAATACCCAGAACATTCGTATCAATGACAGGGACATTGATGTCCGGCGCCGTGATGTTCGGAGCCGTGAACGACGGCGCGGTGAACGACGGCGCGGTGAACGACGGCGCGGTGAACGACGGCGCGGTGAACGACGGCGCCGTGAACGACGAGATCGGGACGTCCGGGAAATTCACCCCCGGCGCAGCGAACGACTGATTCGCCACGAACCCGTCCAGCGACTGGAACCCGATCGAGGGACCATCCGCCCCCAACGACGGAACCCGATCGAAATCAAAGCCCTCCGCACCGATCTCACCGTTCAGCGACCCGTCGATCGTCAGACCGCCATTACCGATGAAGTTCCCCGCCGCACTCGGCGAGAACGTGAACCGCGGCACCGCCCCCGGACCACCCGCCACGCCCGGCGTGTACTTGTTCTTCCCCGGAACTTCCGGACCCACCCTCGAGGTATCCGGCGCGAACTTACCACCCTTACCATCCGCATCCGTCCCCGGAGGCGTAATCTTCAAATCCTTGAAGTCCGGCAGACCATTCAGAACATCCGGGGTCAGGATGTTCTTCAGACCCTGACCACCCTTACGACCACCAATATCAGCAGCCGCCTCCGACCAACCCGACGTCGCATCGAAAATCGACACCGACGGCGGAGAACTCGGATCGGCGGCGAAACCACCCACCGCACCACCACCCACCTCACCCAGACCCTCGGAGGTGAAGTGCTCCATGATGCCGACCCACTTGGTCACGGTCTGCTTGTCCAGACCGGACTTGATCAAACCGTCTTTCAAACTGGCGAAACCGGCCCGCAAAGCCGGACCCATGATCGTCGCGATGAAAGCACCCGCGGCAGCGCCCATGACGGCCGCCTTACCCGTCGACTCCCCATCCCACTCATAATCACCCGGGTGTTCCAGCATCGTCCACAATTGCGAACCCACATCCAGTGCCACCTGGAACACCGTCATGTGGGCAATCATCTTGGCGGCGCCGATCACCTTCTCCACCAGCAACTTCAAAACGGTCTTGGCGGCCTGCTGCGCGGCCACCGCCTCCCCCGCCGAAGCCCCACCCGTGAAAAAGGCCATAATCGCAGCCTTGATCAGCTCAATCATCAGATAGATCAAGGTCAACTGAGCCATGTGCTTCATGTACTCGACCTTGTACGCCATCTGACGCAGACCCTTGGCGTTCCCGCGGTACAACTTCGCACCCACGTCCATGTACCGCGGGTTCTCAGCGATGAACTGATTCATCGCCCGCTCGATCGCCGCCCCGGTCTTCCCCCGGGTCGTCGCGCGCAGAGCCCGCAACGCATCAGCCATCGTCGTCGGGACCGGCCCCTCCAGCAGAGCGGCATCACGATCCACCGCATCAGCCTTCGACAGCATCTTCTTGCCGTTCGCCGACGGCCAGGGCACACCGGTCAGAACGAGATACAGCATCTTGACCCAATAGGGAACGCCGTCAGATCCCATGTCTCGTCCTCCTTTCGTGCCCTGGCCTCGGTTTCACCTCTTCCTGGATGTCACCGTGGGGATGTCAGTACCGGCCGCCGCCGTGGAAGTCGGCGGACGAGGTGTTCTCACTCTCGGCCGCCTCGTTGATGTCGTCCGTCAGCTTGAGCTGCTCGCCCTGGAGCCCGGACGCCAGACCGAGCCCCTGGGCGAACTTCATCTTCAGTTCGTCCTGCTCCCCGAACATCTTGCGCAGTTCCGGGGTGAAGTCACCGGGCACGTTGTGGTCGCTGTCCCACCAGGGCTCGTTCAGCGCGGCGCGCTGGGCGATGCCGAGACTCTCCTGCTGCAGCACTCCGAAGATGGGCAGCTTGTTGATGATTTCGCCGCTGTTCCATTCCATGCTGTCGTCGTAGCTCACAGCGACTCACCCCTCCAGCTCTTCTCGAACGCGTCGATCTCTTCCTGGCTGAACTCGTCGCCGGCCACCTTGAGCAGCCCGGTCATGAAATCGTCCATGTTCGAGGTGCTGGTCATGTTGTCGAAATTGCCCAGCGCCTCGGGGAAGACGTCGCCCAGAACCTTGGCCGCCTTCTCCTGGGCACCCTCCCGGGCGTCGGAGACCGTCTCCACGATGATCGCGGCCAGCTCGACCGGCGACAGCTTGCGGTACGCCTCGCCGTGGAAGGCCAGGCTCTGCAACTGCCCGGACAGCCCGACGGTCACGCTCAGCAGCTTGCGCTTCGAGACCTGGGTGTGACTCGTCTCGTTGAGGGACTGGGTGGCCTCGTCGGCCGCCAGCCGGACCTCACTGAGCCGGGTCAGCGCCGCCTGCATCTCTTCGTCCAGTGCCATCTGCTCTCCCTTTCGTGAGTGGTCCGTCAGTAGCCGCGGGCAGTGCGCCGCGCGCGCCGGGGTGCGCCGGGCTGGTCCGGAGTGACCTCCTGGCCGTACTCCTGCTCATCCTCGTCATCGGCTGCGTCACTGCGCCCGATGACGGCGGCTCCGACCAGCGGGTCGGTGCCCCAGACGTCGTCGTCCTCGGTGAGCCAGGTCTGGCGTTCCCGGTCCTGGCCGCCGCCCTGGCTGCCACCACCCTGGCCGCCCATGCCGCCACCCATCATTCCAGGCATCATCGGCATACCGCCCATACCAGAGGATGCCATGGAGCTGCTGCTGCCGTTGGTGAGGGGGTCGTCCGGACCACCGATGGCTCCGCTGCCGGCGGCGATCGGCGCGTTGGTGCCGAGGTCACCCTTGTCGAAGTCCGCGGGCATGTTCATACCGACGCCGGAGAATCCGGTCGTGCCGGAGCCACCCGGCACCCCACCGGAAAGCTTCTGGGTGATGTCACCGACAGAACCGGAGGGGTCGGTGCTCTCCGGGGTGATGTCCAGCCCGTCGATGTTGGTCGGGAAGGCGCTGCTCGGCGTGCTGGAGCCGAGACCGCCCAGGTTCATCCCGCTCGTGTCCAGCCCGCCCAGGCCACCGGCCCCGAGCGCCGAGCTCTGCTGACCGGTGAGCGGCACGTCGTCGAGCAGACCGGCATCGTCCAGGGCGTCCAGCTGGGCGGCGTTCAGGTCGCCCAGCGAGTCGATCCCCGCCGTGCTGGACAGCAGGCCCTGGTCCTTCAGGGAATCGAGCTGGGCCTGTGTGATCGGTGTGTCGTCGAGCAGGCCGTTCGTGTCGAGTGACGAGAGCTGGGTGGAGGTCAGGTCTCCCAGGCTGTCGGGTGACCCCAGGAGGCTGCTGGACTGGTCCTGGGTCAACGGCACGTCGTCCAGCAGGCCGGCCTGGTTCAGAGCGTCGAGCTGGTCGGAGTTCAGGTCGCCCAGCGAGTCGATCCCCGCCGTGCTGGACAGCAGGCCCTGGTCCTTCAGGGAATCGAGCTGGGCCTGTGTGATCGGCGTGTCGTCGAGCAGGCCGTTGGTGTCCAGAGCCGAGAGCTGGGTGGAGCTGAGGTCTCCCAGGCTGTCGGCCGACCCGAGCAGGCTGGTCGACTGGTCCTGGGTCACCGGCACGTCGTCCAGCAGGCCGGCCTGGTTCAGGGCGTCGAGCTGGTCGGTGTTCAGGTCCCCCAGCGAGTCGATACCGCTGAGGTCGGAGCCCAGCAGGCCCTGGTTCTGCAGCAGTTCGATCTGGTCGCGGGTGATGGGGTTGTCGTCCAGCAGCCCGCTGGAGTCCAGACCGGCGAGCTGGTCGGAGCTGAGGTCGCCGAGACTCTGCGACAGGTTGTCCGGCGAGCCGAGCAGGCCGGCCGAGTCCAGGTCGGACAGCTGGTCGGTGGTGACCGGCACGGAGTCGAGAAGGCCGTGCTGGCGCAGGTCGTCGAGCTGGGCCGAGCTCAGGTCACCGAGCGAGTCGATACCCGTGGTGTTCTGGCCGAGCAGGCCGTCCTGCTGAAGCTGCTGAATCTGGTCCTGCGTGATCGGGGTGTCGTCGAGCAGCCCAGCCGAGTCCAGCTCGGACAGCTGGGCGGGGCTGAGGTCGCCGAGGTTCTGGATCGAGCCGTCGGTGGCCCCCAGCTGGCCGGCCGCGTCGAGCGCGCTGATCTGCTGCTGGGTGGTGGGGACGTCGTCGAGCAGACCGGCGTCCGCGAGCGACTGCAGCTGGTCGGCGTTCAGATCGCCCAGGTCGCTGAGCCCGGAGGTGTCGGAACCCAGCAGGCCGTCCTTCTGCAACTGCGCCAGGTCCTCGTCGGTGAGCTGGACGCCGTCCAGCAGACCGTCGTCCTGAAGGGTCTGCAGTTGCTGACGGCTCAGGTCGCCGAGGTCGTCCACGCCTTCACCGGGGTTGAGCAGCCCGGAGCTGATCAGGCCGGAAGTCTGGCCCGGGGTGATCGCCGTGTCGTCGAGAGCCCCCGACTCCAGCAGGGTCTGGAGCTGCTGATCGTCCAGGTCGCCGAGCGTGGTCCCGGCGCCGACGTCGAGACCGGCCTGGGACAGGATGTCCCGCTGCTCGTCGGTGAGGGGCGTGTTGTCGAGCAGCCCCTGGTCCGACAGGGCCTCCAGCTGGGTGCTGGTGAGGTCGCCGAGAGTCTGCGGGTCACCGGTCAGAGTGTCGCCGAGTCCGCCGAAACCAGTCTCGGTGTCGTTCTGGCTGTTCGGGTTGAGGCTGCGCATGAATGACGTCGTGGGCGTCAGCGTGCCGAGGTCACCCAGGCCGCCACCAGCATCACCGCCGGTGAGGGAGCTGAGCCCGTTCAGGCTGTCACTCGTGCTGGTGGCCAGATCGTTGAGCCCGTCACCGAAACCGGTGGACAGCGTGCTCATGTTCCCGCCGAGCTGGTTCAGGCCACCACCGAGCTGGTTCAGCCCGTCACCGAAGTTGCTCCCCAGCGAGTTCAGGTTGCCGTAAACGTCATTGAGGCCACCGCCGAAACTGTTGCCGAGCTGGTTGAGGCCGCTGCCGAAGCTGTTGCCGAGCTGGTTCAGGTTGCCGTAGACGTCGTTGAGATTCTTGCTGAACCCGTTGCCGAGCTCGTTCAGGTTGCCGCCGATGTTGTTGAACTGACCGCCGATGCCCCCGAAGGCGTCATTGATGTTGTTGAAGGCACCGCCAATGTTATTGAAGGCACCACCGATGTTATTGAAGGCACCACCGATGTTGTTGAACGCGCCCCCGACGTTGTTGAAGGCACCACCGATGTTATTGAACGCGCCGCCGATGTTGTTGAACTGGCCATTGATGTTGTTGAACTGGTTGTAGACGTCGTTCAGACCGCCGGTGCCCGGGGGCTTCGGGGTCTTGGCCGGCTCCATCTCCTTGAGCGAGGCGCCGAGACCGGCGGCACTGATGGCGTCGACCATCGCCTGCACCGCGTCGACGGAGGGCTGAAACACAGTTTTCACGCGGTTCACCCATGCAGCCTGGGTTTTCGTGTTCACGACGTCCCAGCTCGGTGGCTTGAGAACGTCGAAGCTGCCGTCCACACCCGACCACTTCGGGAACTCGATGATCATGACTTTGTAGCCGGCGATGCTGGTGCTGCTGGTGCCGTCGGAGTTGGTGGTGGTGTCATAGAGGACGCTCTGGTCACCCCTGATCCGGCCCGCCTCCCAGAGCCCACCGGAATGGTTGTTGTTGTTGTCGGCCGCGGCCGTCAACTCCGAGACCCGGGACTGATTGAACATGTGGATGATCAGGCGCAGCGGATGCAACCAGACGTCCGCCGGACTGCCGTTGTACGGGGCCCGCCAGTCGGTGACGCTCTGATTCAGGGCCTTCACGAAAGTCCAGGACTTGTCCACCGCGTTCTGCAGGTTCGTGTCCCAGCCGTCGTTGGACGCATTGAGGACGCCGGCCATCCCGCGCTGGGCGTCCATGACCAGGTCCCGGAATCCCTGGGCCGCGGTGCCCTCGAAGTTGGCCGCCTTGGAGTCGATACTGCTGATGTCGTTGTTGAGGTAACCCCAGACCTGGTTCGTCCACGATGCGATCGCGACCAGCGTGTCGTGCAGAAGCTGCAGCGTCCCGGGATCGAAAGGTGTGTTGGATCCGACCATTTTCGGGATCTGAAGGGCGATCGGCTGCCAGGCGTTCCCGATGGTGTTCACCGGGTCCGTGGTCTTGGTGTCCGTCCCGTCCGTCACTCCCGGGGCGGACTCGTTAACCCCTTTGTCGCCGTCCTTCTTCGTGGCCGTGATGCCGACCATGAGGTATTCCCAGTTGGCGAACGCGTCGCTACCCATCCGGCGCCAGAAGGTGAGAGCGCCGGTCTGGGTGCCCGGCTTGTTCCCCTGGTTGGCCGACCAGTACTCGTTGTGGTCGATCACCGTGAACCACCGCCCGGCCTTCCCTTCCAGGACACCGTTCAGGGTCAGGCCCTCTGCGACCTTCGGTACGGTCTTACCCGTGTAGTTGGTCGCGTTGGGATTGTTGTCACCGCTGGTGCTGGAGGATCCCTGCTCCCCCGTACCGACGGTGTAACCCACATACTGGGACAGGACTGTCTCAATGTCCTTGGGGACCGGCGCGTTCGCCATCGTTCGTCAGCTCTCCGTCGGCGCGAGGGAGGCGGAGCTCTTCTGGATGTAGGCCCCGAACTCGTCAGCGGTCATGCCGTTCAGTTCCTCCGCGAGGTCGGTCTCGGCGAGCAGCGACTTCAGCCCGACCGACAGACCGTCGGCGTCGCCGTAGGTCAGCTGGAACCGCTCCAGAAGGTTGCCCCGCACCTTCTCCAGCGCCTTGATCAGGCTCTTGGCCTCCTCGAACGAGGCGCCACCCATCTGGAGGTAGAACGGGTAGGCAATGGTCACGTTGCCCTTGTCACTCCACCCGTACTCACCGGCCCGCTTCTTGAACTCGGCTGCGAGGTCCGTGTACTCGGACTGCAGGCGCCTCAGGGCGCCTTCGTCGATCTTGATCGTTAACGTGCCGTCGTTGTACTTCTCGTTGGCCATTGCCGTCTCCCGTCATGGCTTGAAGATCATCGAGGGGCAGACACCCGATGCGCCCGGCACCGACATGGCGGTACCGGGCGTGGGTGTGAGGTGCTGGAGGCCCGGTCGCCGCCCGTTCCCGGGCGGCGACCGGCCACGATCAGAGGTTCGCCTGGAAGACCGAGGCGCCGCGGTTGTCGGCCAGCACGTACTGGGCGTGGATGTTGTCGAGAGCGGCGACACCCTTCGCCAGTGCCTGGTTCATCTCGGCCTGGCCCGCGTTCCAGGTCGCCTGAGCGGCGTTGTAGCTGTCCCGGCTGATGCTCTGGTTGGCAGCCAGGAACGCCTGGACGTAGCCCCAGAGTTCTTCCAGCTGGGCCTGCAGCTGACCGGTCACGAACTGCAGTTCGGCACCGGTGTCCAGTGCGGCGTTCGGGCTGAAGTTGTACGTAGCCATGGGGTTTTCCTTTCAGGAGGGAGTGGGGACGATCAGCTGACGGTGGCCCAGCCGGTACCCTGGACGACGTTGTCGTCTTCAGTGGTGCCGGTGATCTGGGCGTACTGCACCATCGACTCGTTGAGCATGTTCAGCGCGGAACGGACCTTGGTGAAGCCCTCTTTCCACTGGACCATGCTGTTGTCGTAGGCCCCGGCCGCGTTGCCGCCCCACTGCGCCATCAGGGCGCTGTGAGCACCGTCGACCAGCTTCTGGATCCGGTCGCAGTCGTCCTGCGTCTCCGCGAACGACTTGATCATGTTCGTCGTTGTGGCTTCATCAACGATCTTGGAGTCGCCTGTTGCCATGGCTGCTTCCTCTCAGAGGTGGTGACGCACCCGACCCCCTTTGGCCGGGCATCTTGGGTGGTGGCGCCTGCGTTGCCGTCCGCACGGGTCAGGGTGTGCGGCGGTGCTGTCACCCCTCTCCCGGTGTGGTGAGACGGGGCCCCTGAGGCAGCAACTGCAGCCACCCCGCCGGGATGTAGGCCGCCTGGTCGGCGGCGAACCCGAGGGCCGTGATCGCGTCCTCGGACAGCGAGTACGCCGTCCCGGTGTCGTCGACCAGGGTCTGAGGCTGGTCCCGGGCGGCCAGGGCCGCGGCGGTCCCCACCTGGGCACCGCCGCCGGAGACGACGCTCACCGAGACCGCGGCGGAGCCGGCCTCGGGGCGCTCGGTCTCCGCGACGGTCGCGCGGACCACCTCGGCGCTGCCGTCCTCGGACGTACCCGGGTACTCGAGGCAGGGCGAGGTGGTGGTCATCGACTGGTCGAGGGCCGGCGGCTGGGCCGGCACCTGCTGCTGGGCAGCGGGCAGGGTGTCACGCGGTACGGCAGCCAGGTCGGCGGCAGTGATCTGCCGCTGCTGGGGAGTGCCGGGGGCGGCCGAGGCCAGCGCATACTGGGTCTCGCTCAGCGCGGCCAGTCCCTTGGCCGTGACCATGTAGTGGGTCTCGGTACCGGCGCTCTGCACGGTGACGAGCTGCCCGATCACCATCCGGTCGGCGCCGATCTTCGGCCCGGCCCGGCCCGCATCCTTCAGGGACACCGGCCCCAGCGTCGGGCCCGCGGACATCAGCGCCAGCCAGCGCGCCGGAACCTTCAGCGGCGTCGCCGTGGCGTAGCCGAGAACGTCCGCCACCCAGGGTTTCTGGACCAGCAGATGCTGGTTCTTCCAGATCAGGTATTCCTTGCCACCCGAGGTGACGAGGAAACCGGTGTCGTCGCCGGGCCGGTCGGTCGCACGTTCGACGCCGATCTGGACGTTCAGACCGAGCTCGCCCGCACTGCCGACGGCGGTGCCCGAGAGCACGGCGGCCGCCGCCCCCTTGCCCCCGGTGGAACCGGTGGCGCCGGTCGTTCCGGTGGACACCGTTGTCGTCAGGCAGACACGCCAGACCCCGCTGTTCAGCAGACTCGCGTCGGGCAGCATGTCCGGCGCACCGGGAATCCCGACCGGGGTGCCGTGCGGGACCTCGTTCAGCTTGCTGGTCGAGACCGACGAGGTGGTCAGGTCAGACCCCACCAGCAACCGCGCCGAGGACGTGTTCAGCACCGGGTGCAGCTTGTCGTTGTTCATCAGGTACCGGCTGCCGGTGCTCTTGTCCACGATCAGTGTCCCGGGCTCTTTCCAGGCCAGGGAACCGCTGTCGAACAGGAGGGCCCACCCGGCCGTACCGCCGAGGGCGAGCGCCATCACCACCAGGCCGATGACGAAGGCCCGGGTGTCCCGTCGGCCGGGCGGCTCGATGGCGTCCGGATCGGCCCGCACCAGAGCACTGTTCAGCCGGGCCAGCAGATAGTTGTGCGCCTCGACCTGATCGCGACGGGCCAGCATCTCAGCCCACCGTCCGGCGGATCAGTTCGAAGAGACCCCAGATGCCCAGCGCCAGGCCCATCGCCACGATCACGCCGAGGGTCTGGACCCAGTCGCCGACCCGGCCCCACATCGGGGTCAGCCGCCGGTGTGGCAGGGTGTGCGCCGCCGTTCCGGCGGCCACCGCCATGAGCAGCAGTACGGCGACCACGAAGACGCGCCCGTCGATACCGGAGCGGGCGGTGATCGCGACCGCCGCGGTGGCCACCCCGGCGACGGCCGGGATGCCCAGGGCGAGGCGATGCCAGGTGCTGGTCATCGGGCGCACCCCGAGCAGCTGCGAGAGCGCGGCGAGCGCCAGGGTCAGGAGCACCAGGACACGGTCGGACAGGGCCATGGTGACCAGGGCGAAGCCCGAGACCGTGCCGTAGGCCAGGTAGAGGGCGGTCATGTGCCGGTCCGCGGCGGCGGTGCGGTCGAGTACCGCCTGGCCGGGCTCCGGCTCGATGTCCTTCTGCAGATCGTCGGCCTCGACCGGAAGGGCGGGCAGCGCCATCCCGGCGAGTTTGAAGGCGCTCAGCGGCACGGTCGGCCGCATGCCGATACTGATGAGCAACGCGGCCGTCGCGACCTGGGCCCAGTCCAGCCCGGCCAGGCGCAAGCCGGCCGAGATCGCGGCCCCGGCGGCCATGACCGTCATCGCCACGACGCCCGGCCCGGCGCCGGACCGGCCCGTCACCAGCATCACCGTCGCGGAGCCGAGGAGACCTCCGACACATGCGGCGACCAGCAGGCTCATCCCGCCCGAGGCGCCGGCGGGGCTCGCCCCGGAGGCACCGATCAGGGCCGCCTCCAGGGCGAAACCGACCGCTCCGGCAGCGACGATCCGCCCGGACTGCGGGTCTTTCAGCACGTGGACCACCAGTGCGGTGGCCCCCAGCAGGATCACGCCGCAGACCCCGGCGAGCACGGCCCGCGAGGAGTCCGACACACCGGTCAGCGCCGGCACGGCCAGGACCACCGCGATCCACAGGGCCAGCGCGCACAGCGAGACGAAGCGGGTGGTGGTCGCGCGCCACAGCCCGGACCGCCCACCGATCCCGTTGGCGATGCCGTCGACCAGGTCGTCGAAGTCCAGCGGGGGGATCTGCTCCGACCGTGGCCGCAGGTGCACCACGTCGCCGTCCACCAGACCGAGGTCGGCGGTGGTGGAGTCCTCGTCGAACGCCGGATGGCCGAGCCGCTGCAGGATCCAGCCGCTGTGCTCCAGCCCACGGTCGGCGAGATCGGTCCCGAGGCTGCGCAGCAGGGCGGGCATCAGGTCGGTCACCGGCACGTGCACCGGCACGGAAAGGTCGACCCGGCTGGTCGGTCCCACGACCACCAGCCGACAGACCTCGCCCAGGGACGTCTCGCTCATGCTCCGTACACGCATCTACCTTGAAGAGGGTTCACGATCGTTCGATCAGAAAGAAAGTGGAGAAAGAACGGGCCGGAGGCGACCCTTCCGGGGCCCTTCATCCGTGCTCAGAGGCATGAGCACGATTCCCTTCCGGCGGCCCGCCCGCCGCACCGGGCCGGAGATGCCGCACGGCGAGGTGACCCTGCAGGAGCCGCCTGGCCTGCCGGAACACCGCCCGGCCGGGATGCGGGTCCTCATCACCACGGTGCCGATGCTGCTGATGATGGGCGCGATGATGTTCATGTACCGCCAGCCCAGTGGCGGTAATAGTGGCGGAAGCCACAACTACATGATGATGGGCATGATGGGGGCCGGCATGGCCTTCATGGGGGTCGGCCAGATGCTCACCCAGGGCGGCGACCGCAAGTTCAAGGTCTCCGGAGACCGGCGTGACTACCTCCGGCACCTCTCTCAGATGCGCCGGCAGGTGCGCGGGTTCGCGGAGAAGCAGCGGCAGGCCCTGGCCTGGCGGCACCCCGACCCGGAGTCCCTGTGGTCGCTGGCGATGACCAGCCGTCTGTGGGAGCGCCGCCCCACCCATCCCGACTTCGGCGAACTGCGCATCGGCACCGGCCCGCAGCGCCTCGCGGTGCGGCTCTCCCCGATCTCGTCCAAGCCGGTCGAAGATCTGGAACCGGTCTCGGCCAAGGCGCTGCGCCGCTTCACCCGGGCCTACACCAGTGTTCCCGCCCAGCCGGTGGCCCTGTTCATCCGCGGCTTCGCGCACATCACCGTGGGCGGCGACCGCGAGCGCTCCCGGGCCCTGGTGCGGGCCATGGTCGCCCAGCTGGTCACCTTCCACGCCCCGGACGAACTGCGGCTGGCGATGTGTGTCTCGTCGGGGAACGAGAAGCACTGGGACTGGACGAAGTGGCTTCCGCACTCCCAGCACGAGAGTCAGCGGGACGCGGCCGGCGCGATGCGGCTGACCGGTGCCTCGCTGGAGGATCTGGAACGTCTGCTCGGCGCCGAGTTCGGGGGCCGGGCGCGGTACGACTCCTCGGCGACTCCCTCACGCGAGGAACCGTTCGTGGTGATCCTCAACGACGGCGGCCGGATCTCGCCCGGTTCCCGCATCCTGGACTCGGGTTTCAGTAACACGGTGCTGATCGACCTGGATGTCGTGAGCGGGATGACCGGCAAGGAGCTGCTCACCCTGGAGCTGGCCGACGACGGTGTCGAGATGGTCAAGAAGGACCGGGTCGGCCGGCCCGTGCGCAGTCGCCTGGCCGAGCCGGATTCGCTCTCGCAGCGCCGGGTCACGACCCTGGCCCGGTTGCTGGCCCAGTTCCACACCGGTGAGGGTGGTGACGGTGTCACCGACGGCCTGACCGCCGACCTCGACCTGCCGCGTCTGCTGGGGATCGGCGACCTGGAGAAGTTCGACGCCCGGGCCGAGTGGGCCGGGCGTTCCTCGCCGGACCGGCTGCGGGTGCCGGTGGGGGTGGCGGCCGACGGCTCGCCGATCATGCTGGACATCAAGGAGTCCGCCGAGGGCGGCATGGGTCCGCACGGGATGCTGATCGGTGCCACCGGTTCGGGCAAGAGCGAGCTGCTGCGCACCCTGGTGCTGGCCCTGGCCGCCACCCACTCCTCGGAGACCCTCAACTTCGTGCTGGTCGACTTCAAGGGTGGCGCCACCTTCGCCGGCCTGGACCGGCTGCCGCACGTCTCGGCGACCATCACCAACCTGGCCGACGAGGCCGCGCTGGTCGACCGGATGCGTGACGCGATCCGCGGCGAGCTCGTGCGTCGCCAGGAACTGCTGCGCGCAGCAGGCAATTTCAGCTCGGTGCGCGATTACGAGCAGGCCCGGGTGAAGGGTGCACCGCTGGACCCGCTGCCGACCCTGTTCGTGGTGGTCGACGAGTTCAGCGAGCTGATCGCGGCGCACAGCGACTTCATCGAGTTGTTCGTGATGATCGGCCGGCTCGGCCGGTCGCTGGCCGTGCACCTGCTGCTGGCCTCGCAGCGTCTGGACGACGGGCGCATCCACCAGCTCGAGGGTCACCTCTCGTACCGGATCGGTCTGCGGACGTTCTCCGCGATGGAATCACGGTCGGTGATCGGTGTCCCGGACGCCTACGAGCTCCCTTCCGCGCCGGGTAACGGCTATCTGCGCTCGGACGTCGCCACCATCACCCGGTTCAAGGCCGCCTACGTCTCCGGCGCCTACCGGCTGCGCTCGACGAGGGTGCACCAGGACATCATCCAGAGCCAGGTGGTGGCCTACTCGACCGATCACCTGCCGATCCCGAAGCAGGTGCGGCTCCAGGCCACGGAGAAGGAGGCCCCGGCCGAAGGGCCGGTGGCGACCTCGGTGATGGACGTGCTGATCTCCCGGCTGATCGACCAGGGACCGCCGGCTCACCAGGTGTGGCTGCCGCCTCTGGACCAGTCGCCCACGCTGGACCAGGTGCTGCCGCCTCTGCTGCCCGACCCGGAGCTGGGCCTGCGGCCGGTCGATGCGGGTCCGGCCGATCGCCTCAAGATACCGGTGGGGCTCATCGACAAGCCGTTCGAGCAGATCCGCGACCTGCTCACGCTCGACCTGGCCGGCGTCGGCGGTCACGTCGGCATCGCGGGCGGTCCGCAGAGCGGTAAGAGCACCCTGCTGCGATCGGTGATCAGCAGCCTGGCGCTGACCCATTCCCCGAAACAGGTGCAGTTCTACTGCCTCGACTTCGGTGGTGGAGGCCTGGCGGCGGTCGGTGACCTGCCGCACGTCGGTGGGGTGACCGGGCGCCACGACCCGGACCGGGTGAACCGGACGGTCGCCGAGATCGTCTCGGTGGTGGCGGCCCGTGAGCGCCGGTTCGCCGATCTGGACATCTCCAGCCTCGACATGTATCGAGAGAAGGTGGATGCCGGGGAGATCCCGGACGAGGAGTTCGGTGACATCTTCCTGGTGGTGGACGGCTGGTTCACCCTGCGCCAGGAGTTCGACGCGGCCGAGGCCGCGGTGCGGGACGTGGCCGCACGCGGTCTGGGCTACGGCGTGCACCTGCTGATGACCTGCGGTCGCTGGTCGGAGCTGCACCACACGATGCGCGACAAGATCGGCACCAAGCTGGAGCTGCGGCTCGGTGACCCGGTCGAGTCGGGTATCGACCTGCGGGCCGCGGCCCAGGTGCCGAAACTGCCGGGCCGTGGTCTCACCGACGGCAAGCTGCACTTCATCGCGGCGCTGCCCCGGATCGACGGGCTGCAGGAGATCACCGATATCGCGCACGGCACCCGTGACCTGGTCAGCACCGTGGTGGACTGCTGGCCCGGGCCCACGGTGCGTCCCGTCCGGACCCTGCCGGCGGAGCTGCCGGTGGAGGAACTGCCCGGGCCGACCGGAGAGATCCGCGTGGCCCTGGGGATCGACGAGACCCAGCTGCGGCCGGTCTGGCACGACTTCCGGTCGCTGCCGCACCTGACCGTGCTCGGGGACAACGAGAGCGGGAAGTCGAACCTGCTGCGTCTGGTCGCCCGGGCCGTGGTCGAGCGGTTCTCTCCGACCGAGGCCCGGATCATGGCGGTGGACTACCGGCGTCAGCTGTTCGACGTGATCCCGGAGGAGTACCGGCTGGGGTACGCGGTGTCGCTGGACAGCACCAAGGCGGCTGCGGCCGACGCCGTGAGCGGCCTGAAACCGCGGCTGCCCGGTGCCTCCATCACTCCCGACCAGCTGCGCCGCCGGGACTGGTGGAAGGGCCCCCTGCTCTTCATCCTGGTGGACGACTACGACCTGGTCGCCGGGCACGACAACCCGCTGGCCCCGGTCGCACCGCTGCTGCCGCAGGCCGCCGACATCGGGCTGACGATGGTGCTGGCCCGGGGCGCCTCCGGGGTGATGCGGATGTCGATGGATCCGCTGCTGCGCCGGTTGCAGGAGCTCAACACTCCGGACCTGGCGCTCTCCTGTCCTCCCTCGGAGGGACAGCTGCTGGGCGGTACCAAACCCCGGCACCTCCCGCCGGGGCGGGCCCTGCTGTGCACCCGCCGGGGCAGCCGGATGATCCAGACGGGGTTCGTCCCCCTGCCCGAGCGGGAAGACGCGGAGGCAGACGCGTACTGATCACCGATCCGGCCCCACCGAACCACGGTGCGTGACCGAAAGGGTCTCTGGAGCAGCGTAGATCGCCGATGCACCGGACTCGTCCCCGGGACAATAGGGTTCTCCCCCGTCTTGGACGGGGGAGCAACCCCCCGGGGAGGGGGCGCTCCCCATATCGAACCCGGCTCTGGTTTTGCGAATGTCGAAGCATGTCGCAGACAGCGGAACTGACCCGGCCCGCGAGCGCCCACCTGCGCGCCGTTCCCACCGCGAGCCGAAGTGACCAGGAACAGCGGTTCGCCGAGCTGGTCAGTACTCAGTGGCGTCCTCTGCTGGCATTCGTCACCCGCCTGGTCGGGGGTGACACCGGCCGGGCCGAGGACATCGTGCAGGAGACCTTCGTCCGGGCCTGGCGACGGATCGACCTGCTCACCCCGGAGTACGGCTCGGTGAACTCCTGGCTCCGCCGGGTCGCCTCGAACGTGGCGATCGACAGCCACCGGATGCGGCAGGTGCGGCCGACGGAGGTGGAGCTCCAGCACCACGACACCCCGATGCGGCCGGACGGGTCCGACGGCACCGACCAGATCCTGGTCGGGATGGTGGTGCAGGACATGCTCAGCTCGATCTGGCCGGAACACCGGGCCGTTCTCGAAGAGGTCTATCTGAGGGACCGCACGGCGGCAGAGGCCGCGGCGGTGCTCGGGATCCCGGTCGGCACAGTGAAGAGCCGGCTGTTCTACGCGCTGCGCACGCTGCGGGGCAATGCCCTCGAGAACGGGCTCCGGGCCAGCTGAATGATCACGGTCGCGATCATCCTGATCCTGGTCGGGATGGTGCTGATCGGCCTCGGCACCCGTCCCGGCCCGAAGCCCACCTATCAGCTCGTGGAGGAGACGGACCCCTCCCGGCCCACGACCGGTGAGGCGCCGGAAGCAGCGACCCCCGACCACCCGGCCGAGGCCGATGACCCCACCGAATTCACATACACCGACGACCTCACCTACCCGGACGACCCCGGCGACACGGACGACCCCGGCGACGCTGACGCCCTGGCGGATCCCGCCGACCCGCCGGAAGAGATCGCCGCCCCCACTCCCCCGCTCGTCATGGTGACGACCCGGCCGTTCGTGCCCCTGGTGCCCCCGGGCCACGAGAGCACGGCCGCCGAACGCCGGAAGTGCCGCGAGCAGGCGGGTTCCGAGCTGGACGCCGATCTGGCCGAGGTGGTCCGGCTGATCGAGAGCAAGCCACCGGAACTGCGCGGCATGCTGATGAACGCGTCGTCCTCGGTGGTGGCCCAGGAACTCTCGGTGCTGCGCGCCTATCTGCGCGGTGCCCTCACCGGGCTGGACGTCAGGCTGCGGACCGGTTCGCCGGACGACTTGCGGTACGACTCACAGCACGAGGAGGACCGGGCCACGATGGCCTGCCTGGTGTCCGGCCTGGGTCGACTGCCCACGCACCACGGGGTCTGCTTCCACCGCACCCACCGCGGTGAAGTGCCGATGCGCGCCTTCTTCCCCGGCAGCGTCCTCACCGAACCCGCCTTCACCCGCGCCGAACGCACCACCTTCCCCGCCGCCGGCGTCAGCCCCGGACCCCTCATCAACTACGTCATCTGGTCCGAATCCGGACGCCGCACACCCCTCCTCGTCGGCCACACCGACACCGTCCTCTTCCCCGCCGCCACCCGCTTCCGCGTCCTGGCCCTCGACCACCAACACGGCGACGCCACCGTCTACCTCGTCGAAGAAACCACCCGCCCCACCGCCCGCAACCGCCGCGAACACCAAGTCCTCGAACACCTCCGCAACCAAGCCCTCACCGCCGGCGTCGGACCCATCGACGGACCCACCCCGTCACCGGTGCCCCATCCCGGACTCGACAACCAGGGTCATCCCTTCGTCCTGTCCACCGGGAACGCCACCGGGAACACCGACGCCGAGGCACCGACCGTCGTGTAGGCCGACCGGCCCGGAACCGCCCCGTGCTCCCCCTCAGATCACGCTGGTGATCTTGTGCCCGGCGACCAGATTCGTCTCCAGCCGCGACTCGGCGTTGTTCGCGAAGTACTTCTCCACCCGCTCGTGCCAGATTCCGGGGTCACCCCAGGTTCCGTAGAACTTCATGCGCGACAGGCAGATCGGCTTCAGGCCGGCGGTGAACACCGCCTCCCAGGTCGCCGCACCCACCTGGGGCATCCAGAACGAATTGACGTCGTCGAGCGCGACCAGGCCGTTCTCGGGCAGCAACAGGTCCCGGGTGTTCCCGATGTCGGCCTTGACGTTGTGGTAGAGGTGCGAGGCGTCGATGTGCACGAACCGGCAGCTGCCCGCTTCCATCTCGTCCGGCAGCACACTCGTCGGGGCCTGAACGATGCGCGGGAGGTGATCGTAGAACTGCAGGAAGTTCGACTCGAACCCCTGACGCGTCAGTTCCTCGTACGTGGCCTTGTTCTCCGAGATGTTCATATCGTCACCGGGCGGTGACTCTCCGAACAGGTCGCAAACGGTCAGCCCTTCGCCCGTGGCCAGGTATCTCGCCATGAAGATGGTCGATCTCCCGAGGTACGAGCCCATCTCGAGAATGTCGCCGGTCACCCCGATCTCCCGCTGGGCCCCGAGCAGACAGTCGAACAACAGGGCGTCCTGGCGGTAGAACCAGCCCGGTACATCCTCAAGATCCATGCTTCCCCATCCGTGGTCCCGGTCGCCGACGATGACAGGCGTGGCGAAACAGGCTATCTCCAGATAGCTTTGATGACGGCCGCAGAACGGTCGGCATTGTTCGGGGAATGTTCACCTCGCCCCACCCGCACACCGGTACGACCTGCACGCGAACACGAACCGGTGACCCGGCGATCGCACCGGGTGACCTCGGTTCCGCGATCGACGCTCCCCCGGGCCCGCCCCGCGAGGCCGGCCGGTCAGGAACCGCAGCACCGTGACATCCCATGCGGCAAGATAGGACAGACGGGACAGATCAGATCCTCGTCGGGATGGTGGTAAACGTCATGCTCAGCTCCATCTGGCCGGAACACCGGCCAGCTCGCCCAGCGTTCCACGCGCCGCGGGGGAACACTCCCCCGAGCGGGCTCCGGGCCGGATAGATGTCCGCACAGCAGGTCGCGATCGTCGCCGCCATCACCCTGATCTTCCTCGGCGTGCTGCTGATCGGTCTCGGCACCCGCCCAGGCCCCCAGCCCGCCCCCGGCCCGGTGGACCACGCCGACCACGCCGATCAGGTGGAGTCGACCGACGAGATCCCCGAGCTCGACGCCCTGGATGCTCTCGCCGATCCGGCCGACCCGCCCGAAGACGTCGAGGACCCCACTCCCCCGCTGATCATGATCGAGACCCGGCCGTTCGTGCCCCTCGTGCTGCCCGGCCACCAGAGCACCCCGCAGGAACGCCAATGGTGCCGCGAGCAGGCCGGTTCCGAGCTGGACGCCGATCTGGCCGAGGTGATCCGGCTGATCGAGGGCAAACCGCCGGAACTGCGCGGCATGCTGATGAACGCGCCCACCGCCGTGATCTCGCAAGAGCTTTCGGTGCTGCGCGCCTACCTGCGGGGCACCCTGACCGGCCTGGACACCAGGCTGCGCGACGGGCAGCCCCACCAGGCCGACCGGCCCACGGTGGCCTGCCTGGTGTCCGGCCTGGGCCGGCTGCCGGTGCACCCCGGGGCCTGTTTTCACCGGGCACCCCGCGACAACATGCCGCTGGACGCCTTTTTCCCCGGCAGCGTCCTCACCGAACCCGCCTTCACCCGCGCCGAACGCACCACCTTCCCCGCCGCCGGCGTCAGCCCCGGACCCCTCATCAACTACGTCATCTGGTCCGAATCCGGACGCCGCACACCCCTCCTCGTCGGCCACACCGACACCGTCCTCTTCCCCGCCGCCACCCGCTTCCGCGTCCTGGCCCTCGACCACCAACACGGCGACGCCACCGTCTACCTCGTCGAAGAAACCACCCGCCCCACCGCCCGCAACCGCCGCGAACACCAAGTCCTCGAACACCTCCGCAACCAAGCCCTCACCGCCGGCGTCGGACCCATCGACGGACCGGCCCCGTCACCAGTGCCCCACCCGGGGCTGGACGACGCGGGGCATCCCTACGCGCCGCTCACCGAGAACGCCGCCGCCGAGCCCGAGACCGTGGCCTGATCAGGGTGGGGCCGACGCCGGCCCCACCCTGAGTTCCGGCCTTGCTCAACTCCACCGCGACCTGTAGCGACTGCAGCAGCGCGTAGCCTTCGAGGCATCCGGCAGGGACAGGCCGGTGAGCTCGTCGAGCAGCTTCTCCTCCCGCAGCACGTTCGCGCGGCAGCAGCCAGTTCTGTTCGGAATTGGCGCAGAAAGACTTCCGCCGCGCAGGTCACGACGCCCCGCCGGGGCCCCCGCCGAACACTGCCCGAAGATACTCCCGGAATTGCCCGGAACCGGACCGTGGATCACGAAGTGACGAAGTTCCAGATGTGGTCGTCGGTCGGCGAGCACGGGAACAGGGTCAGCACCTGCTCCAACTTGTCGTTGCCACCCGCGTTCGAAATGTCAAGACATAGGCCGCTCTTGACGTTGACGAGATAGAAGCCGTTGCCCTGCGCCTGCTTCTTGAACATCTGGTTGTCCTGCGCACCGAGCAGGCAGTCGCTGATACCGATCTCGGTGCCGGAAGCGTCCGCGCCCCGGCCCGGTACGTCCAGGCAGTAGTGAGACTTGACGTTACGCAGCAGGAACGTGCCGTTCGCCTGCGTGATGGTCTCGTACTCCTGGTTGTCCGTGCTGCCCGGGTAACAGACCAGCGACACCGGCTTGGTGCCCAGGGCCACCCCGTCGACACCGGCCAGGTCGATGCACCGGTCGGCGACCACCTCGTTCTTGACCAGGCCGACCCACTGCACGGTGGTGTTCGGCGACGCCTCAGCCTTCTTCGCGGCGGTCACGGCCTTCTTCTTCGCGGCCGACGACTGCTTCTTCGCCGTGGCCGTGCCGGTCGGCGCGGCGGTCTCGGTCACCGTCCGGGTGCGCACCGGAACCGCTTCCTGCGTGGCTGTCTTCCGCTTGCGCGCCGTCGGCGTGGCGGTCGGGGTAACCGTCCCGTCGGCCGCGGTCGCCGAGCTGATCGGGGCTGCCGTCGACTGCACGTTCGAGGCGGCCAGCGAGGCGTTCTGCGGCTCCTGACCACCGGAGTTCGCGACCGTGCTGACGGCCGCCACACCGCCGATCACGACGCCCGCCACCACCGCGAGCGACCCGGCGATCACGGCCACACCCTGCAGGCCCCGGGTGGGCACGGCAGCCATCGGGTGCCGACCCGTCACCGACCCCTTCCAGGAGCTCAGGAACTCCGGGCGGCTGCCGTTCTCGTCCTGTGCGGGTGGCCCGGTCGTCGGTTCGCGGTTCACGGTCTTCTCCTAAGGAGAGCGGATGCTGTCACGAGGCGAACAACATCCGAAAGTACCTCAGATCGAATGCGGCGGGATGTCCGCGGGATCGATGCGCTGCAGCAGCTCGTTCGACGATTCCGACAGGTCCGTGTCAGCCAGTCGCGACGCCTGACGCTCCGTCATCGACTGGAACAGCTGACGGGACACACGTCCGTTGCCGAAACCGGCGGTGCGCCCGATCGCGTCGAAATACTCCACCAGCGCCGTGCGGGTGCTGGCGGTGATGACGTACTCGTGATGCGCCGCCTGCATCTCGACGATCCGCGTGAGTTCTTCCGAGGTGTAGTCCACGAACTCCAGGGTGCGCGAGAACCGGGACTTCAGGCCGGGGTTCGAGCTGAGGAAGTGGTGCATCTCGCCCGAGTAACCGGCCACGATCACGACGATCTCGTCGCGGTAGTCCTCCATCAGCTTCATCAGCGTGACGATGGCCTCCTGACCGAAGTCGTTCGGCTGCCCGGGCGGCGACAGCGAGTACGCCTCGTCGAGGAACAGCACACCGCCCAGAGCCTTCCGGAACACCGCCTCGGTCTTCGGCGCCGTGTGACCGACGTACGAGCCGACCAGCGCACCCCGGTCGGCCTCGACCAGGTGCCCCTTCTCCAGCACCCCGAGCCGGGCCAGCAGACCGCCGTAGAGCCGCGCCACCGTGGTCTTGCCGGTGCCCGGGTTGCCGGCGAACACCAGATGCCGGTTCAGCGGTGGCGCCGCCAGTCCGGCCTCCTGCCGCCGCCGCACCATCTGCATGAGCTTGACCAGCGCGTTCACATCGTTCTTGACCAGCTCCAGGCCGACCAGCCCGCTCAGCTGGCCGCGCAGCTCGTCCAGCGATTCCTCCGGTTCGGCCGTCGCCGCCGCCCCCGCGCCCCGGTCGGCCCCGGAAGGCCCGTTGGCCGTAACCTTCTCGAGCCGCGCGCCGGTGCGCGCGGCCGCCGGGACCGTCGACGTCCGGACGTTCGCAATGGTGATCTTCGCGAAATCCGGCTGCGCGTCCTCGTCCTGGCTCAGGTCGGCCTCGGTGTCGTGGATCCGCCAGCCCGTCACCGTGGGCGTGGCCTTCTTGCCCACGTGCAGGGCCGGGAACCCGCTCGCCGAGACGTCGCAGTCCTCGTAGGTTCCCGAGGCGCCGTCGCCGACGAAGACGCCGTTCTTGGTGGTGTCCCGCACCGTCAGCCGGGTCACCGTGGGACTGGCACCGGTCCAGACCACCAGGCCCGAACCGCCCGCCCCCTCGATGTGGCACTCCTCGATCGTGCCCCGGGCGTCTTTCTCCAGCACGATCCCGGCCGTACCGGCCCGGCGCACGCGCACCTCGCGGATCGTGGCACCGGCTCCCGGCCCGATCTGCACGGCGGAGCGCTCACTCTCGCTGACAACGGTCTTCGCCACCGTCGCCCGCTCTCGCGACGTCAGCGAGACACCCACCCCGCAGCGCTCGAGATCCAGCCCGGACAGGTCAAGTTCGGCATCCCCCTCGGTCTGCACACCGCTCAGCCCGGCTGTACGGACGAAACCTCCCCGCACCCGGGCGCTCGCGCGTCCTTTGATGTGCAGGCCGTGCTCGGGAGTGCCGGCGACCACCAGGCCGGTGACCTCGATCTGCGCCGAGTCGCCCGCGCAGACCGCGCTGAAAGTGGCTTCCTCGATCCGCACGTCGTTCAGACGGGTACCGGAGCTGCCGGAGAGGTAGAACCCGTTCGCCCCGCTGCGGCGTACCGAGCCGTCACTGAACGAGAGCTGGGCCTGGTCTCGGGAGACCACGCCGGTGCCGGTCACCTTCTCGAGCACGCAGTTCTCCAGCGTGAGCACGCTCGTGCCCGCCGCGACCAGGCCGGAACGCCCGGTCCCGGCGATTCGGCAGTCGCTCAGGCGGGTCTGCCCCGCGCTCACCAGAACACCGTCGCCGACGGACTTTTCGATCACACAGTCGGACAGGAGGACGCCGGAGGTATCGGCCGGTGCGGTACCGACGCCGGATGCGGGCCCGCTGCCGAGGATGCGCAGGCCCTCGGTGCCCGCACGCTCGATCCGGCAGCCGCGCAGGATCACCGACGCGTCGTCCTCGATCAGCACCCCACTGCGGCCCGTGCGCGAGAACTCACTGCCCTCGGCCTGCACCCGGCCCTGGCCCCGCACCCGCAGGCCGGACCCCCGGGGGGAGCGGATCTGCGTGTCCTGCAACGTCAGCCGGGCGGAATCACTGACCACGACGCCGGTTCCGTCGACGGCCGTGATCACGCAGGTGTTCATCACGGCCTGGCTGGAGGCGGTCAGGTGCAGGCCGACCAGGGGCGCGCTGCTGATGCGGCACGTCCTCATCCGGATCGCGGCCTCGTTCTCCAGGTCGACCCGGCCGGCGATCACATCGCACTCCGACAGCTCTGCCACCCCGCCGATCACCCGCAGCTGCGGGTTGCCGTCGGTGGCCCCGGTGAGCACCAGCCCGTGGATCCGCACCGGCGCGGCCAGGGTGACCCCCGCCGGGCTGACGACCCGGACCGTGCCCGGCCCCTGCTCGGCCACGATCGCCACCGGCCGGGAGACCACCAGGTTCTCCGGGTACACCCCCGGCGCCACGGCGACGGTCTGCCCGTCCTGGGCCGCGGCGAGCGCCTCGGTGATCGTGCCGATCGCCCGGCGGTCACCGGGCCCGACCCGCACCACGGACGAGGCGCCCGGCGCGGGGCGGACGTTCGGCCGGAGCTCACGACCACCGAACTTCACAGTCGATCCTGCCCAGGCTGCCGGGCCGTGCCGTTCGGTCCGCCATCGGCCGGTGAGGTCATGATGCGTAGCTCTCCGTGATCTGTTCGTGGGGCCGGCCTTCATCTTCGCCCTTTCCGGCAATCGTCCGCACCTCCCGGAGAGGCGAAGTGCGGTCAGTCACCCGGGCCCGGTCGTGATGCCCACCAACCCGGGGTCCGGGTCAGGGCTGAGGCTCGGTGGCGGCCGGGGCGTTCTTGCGCACCGCCCGGGCCACGGCCTGGATCTCGTGCAGCACCACCCCCACCGCCGGCACCCGGGCCATGTCGGGCCAGAGCAGGGCGTAGGTACGGCGCAGGGGCCAGTCGCGCAGCGGGCGGTGGACCAGGTCGGGGCGGGTGTGGCCGAGCAGGCCGAGCTCGTTCATCAGGCTGATGCCCATACCGCTCGCCACCAGGGCCTGGGCGGTGAGCACGTCGTCGACGGTGGCCACGATGCGCGGGCTGAAACCGGCGTTGGTACAGGCTGCCATGAAGCGGTCGCGGAAACTCTCCATCACCCAGTCGTGGTCGGCCAGTTCGGTCAGATCGATGGTCTTGCGCCGGGCCAGGGCGTGCCCGGCCGGCATCACCACGCACCGCCGGTCGGTGATGAGTTCCCTCCGCAGCATGGTGCTCTCGCCCTCGGGCAGGTCTTCGTTGGCCCAGTTGCAGAGCAGGCCCAGCTCGACCTCACCGGAGCGGATGAGCCGCCGTGCCTGGACCGGCTCGGCCTGGGTCACACTGATGCGGATGTTCGGGTGCGACACCCGCAGCCGGTCGATCACCGGCGGGAGCAGACGAATGAGCCCGCTCTGGAAGGCCACCACCCGCACCAGTCCACCGCCCCGGGCCACGGCCGAGGACATGTCCTGCTCCACCGCGCGGATCACCGAGAACACGTTGTCGGCGTGCTGCAGCAGCACCTCGCCGAGCTCGGTGAGCTGCAGCCCCCGGCCCACCCGCACCACCACCGGGGCTCCCAGAGATTGCTGCAACCGCCGCATCTGGTAACTCACTGCCGGCTGGGTGTAACCCAGAGAAGCCGCCGCGGCGGTGTACGACCCCGTGCGGCTCACCTCCGCCAGCACCCTGAGCTGCTGAACATCCACCTGATCAGTATGTCCACCCGGCGTTTCGGCCGGACACCTTCGATCCATAAAGAGTCTTGATGGTTCCGCCAAAAAACTCTCGTTGGACGTCGGGATCCGATCTCGCTGTAATTGACCATATTGATCGACAATCCACCCTCGGGAGGTGACCGTGTTCGGCAGGACCAAGGCCCAGAACCGGCCGGAGGTAACGATCACGGCGCAGGAAGATTCGAACTCGAACTCTCTGATCAGGATTCGCAACCTGAACAAGTACTTCGACTCTTTCCATTGCCTTTTCGACATCAACCTTGATGTGGCGCTGGGCGAGGTGGTGGTCGTGATCGGCCCCTCCGGGTCGGGCAAGTCCACGCTCTGCCGGTGCATCAACCGGCTGGAGACCATCAGTTCCGGGGTGATCGAGGTCGCCGGGAAGCCGGTGCCGGCCGAGGGCCGCGAGCTGGCCCAGCTGCGGGCCCAGGCCGGCATGGTGTTCCAGTCGTTCAACCTGTTCTCCCACCTGACCGTCCGGCAGAACGTGGCCCTGGCCCCGATCAAGGTCCGCCGGCTGTCCAAGGACCGGGCCAACGCCCTGGCCATGGAGCTGCTCGGCCGGGTCGGGATGGCCGACCACGCCCACAAACATCCTGGTCAGCTCTCCGGCGGCCAGCAGCAGCGGGTGGCCATCGCCCGGGCGCTGGCGATGGAGCCCAGGGTACTGCTCTGCGACGAGCCGACCTCGGCGCTCGACCCGGAGATGATCCAGGAGGTACTCGACGTCCTCACCGGCCTGGCTGCCGAGGGGATGACGATGCTCGTGGTCACCCACGAGATGGGGTTCGCCCGCAAGGCGGCCGACCGGGTGGTGTTCATGGACGGCGGGCGTGTTCTCGACGTCGCGCCTCCCGAGCAGTTCTTCACCAACCCGCGTAACGACCGGGCCGCAGACTTTCTCGCCAAAGTGCTCACCCACTGAGCAGCTCTCATCCGGCGGCGCACCGAAGTACCTGGATCAACTCGCTATGCCCTCTCCCACCCACCTCTTCACCTGGAGATCCTGATGATGAGCATCATCCGCCGTACCGGCACCGTCGCAGCCGCCGGCACCGTCCTGGCCCTCGCCGCAGCCTGCTCCGGCGGCTCCTCCGACGCCGGCGCCGTGCCCGGTGGCGGCGCTCAGGCCACCTCGAACGCCGACAGCGACGCCATCGCCGCGCTGATCGAGGCCCAGCAGCCGGCCACCGACCTGCCCGCGGGCTCGACCGCCGCCAAGATCAAGGAGAAGGGCGAGCTCACCGTCGGCGGTGTACAGACCTCGGCCCTGTTCTCCCTACTGAACCCGACCACCGGCAAGGTGGAGGGCTTCGACGCCGCGATGTCGCAGCTGCTGGCCGACTACATCATCGGCGAGCCGAACACCAAGCTGGTCAACGTGACCTCGCAGACCCGTGAGGCACTGATCCAGAACGGCTCGGTGGACGTGGTTTTCGCCACCTACACGATCACCCCGGAGCGCGCCGAGAAGATCTCCTTCGCCGGCCCGTACTACCAGGACGGCCTCGGCATCGAGGTCAAGAAGGGCACCACGGGCATCAACACCCTGGCCGACCTGAACGGCAAGACCGTGGTGACGCAGTCGGCCTCGACCGCACCGAACAAGATCACCGAGGCCGCGCCGGACGCGAAGATCCAGCTGTTCGAGACCAACACCGAAGCGCTGCAGGCACTTCAGCAGGGCCGCGCCGACGCCTACGTGATCGACCAGTCCATCCTGGCCGGTAACGCCGTGACCAACGACGACGTCGAGGTGATCGGCGACAAGTTCACCGAAGACCCCTACGGCATCGGCCTGGCCAAGGACGACGCCGACTTCAAGAAGTTCGTGAACACCTGGCTGCAGGCGAAGATCGACGACGGCACCTGGGCCAGGGTGTGGCAGGCCACGGTCGGCACCGAGGTGCCGGGCGACGTCCCGACCCCGCCCACGATCGGCTGATCCGTGGACGTCATCGCCGGCAACCTCGATGTCTTTGGCCAGGGTCTGCTGATCTCGATCCAGATCAGCGTCTCCACGTTCGTCCTGGCGGGGGGCCTCGGCCTGCTGCTCACGGTGTGCCGGATCAGTCCGGTGCTGCCGCTGCGCCTGGCCGCCACCGCCTACGTGGAACTCGTCCGGAGCATCCCACTGCTCGTCCTGCTCATCCTGTTCGTCTTCGGCCTGCCGGAGATCGGTCTGGTCGGGCCGCTGCTGGGGACCGCGGTGGTGGCGATGAGTCTCTACTGGGCAACATTTTTCAGCGAAACCATGAGATCCGGGGTCCGGGCCGTCCCGCAAGGGCAGATCGAGGCGGCCCGGGCCCTGGGATTCACCTTCGGCCAGGTACTGCGGCTGGTGGTGCTCCCCCAGGCCCTGCGCACCATCATCCAGCCGCTGGCCTCGCTGCTCATCGCGATCGTCCTGAACTCCTCGCTCGCCGCGGCGGTCGGGGTGACGCAGGAGCTCACCGGGCAGACCCAGCTGCTGGACCAGCGATACGCCCAGCCCCTGGTCACGTTCGGCGCGGCCGCGATCTGTTATGTGGCCATGGCCTTCATCATCGGCCGGTCCGCCGGCTACCTGGACAGGCGATTGGCGGTGCAGCGATGAGCTCGACCACCGAGCAGCCGGCCCGGGACGGGGTCGGCGACCCGGAGATCAGCCTGGCCCCGGTCACGGTGGCATCCCCGGGGGGCCTCAGGGCCCGGTTCGCGGCCATCGGGGCCCAGGACGCCGCCCTGTTCGACGTCCCCGGGCCCCGCGGCCGGCAGCGCATCCGGATCGCCACGGTGGTCTCGATCGTCGTGCTGGCGGTGATGCTCGCCGCCGGCGTGCGGCAGTTCGCCGTCAACGGCCAGCTGGAATGGTCCAAATGGCAGCTGTTCACCCAGTGGCCGGTGATCCGGTACCTGCTGAACGCGCTCTGGGCCACCCTCCAGGTCACGCTGATCAGCGGCGCGATCGCCCTGCCGCTGGGGGCCCTGCTGGCCCTGGCCCGGCTGTCGCGCAGTCCGCTGCTGAGCAGGCCCGCGACGTTGTTCGTCGAGGTGCTGCGCGCGGTTCCGCTGCTGCTGCTGATCTACGCCCTCCTGCTCGGCCTGCCCAGCACCGGTATCCGGATCCCGCTGTTCTGGCTGCTGATCATCCCGATCGTGCTGACCAACGCCGCCGTGCTGGCCGAGATCTTCCGGGCCGCGGTGAAAGCCCTTCCGCGGGGTCAGACCGAGGCCGCCTACGCCCTCGGTCTGGGCTACTGGCCGGCGATGCGCCTGGTGGTGCTGCCCCAGGCCGTCCGCCTCGCCGCACCCGCCCTGATCAGCCAGATCATCCGCCTGCTCAAGGACAGCACCCTGGGCTACGTCGTGAGCTACCTCGAACTTCTCTACTCCGCAAGAGTTCTCGGCGAATTCAACCACACCGTGATCCAGAGCTTCGTGGTCGTCGCAGCCGTCTTCATCGTCGCGAACCTCACGCTGGCCGCTCTCGCCGGCCAGGTCGAGCGCCGCATCGGTGGCGCCGGCGGCCGAGCCTGATCCGCCATTCCCGACTTCTGGAGTGTGAACACCGTGTGCCGTCTTCTGGGCGTAGTCACCCGAAAATCCGCCCCCATCGCCGAACTACTGGCAGAAGACCTCGATCCCTTCCTGGAACTCGCCTGTGAGCACAAGGACGGGTGGGGAATCGCCTTCCGCGACGAGCTCGGCGCCGTCAGCATCGTCAAGGGCACCGACCGGGCGGACGACAGCGACCTGCTGCGCAGCCTGCTGAAGAGCTGTGTGACCGACATGGCCGTGCTGCACATCCGGATGGCGAGCCCCCATCTCGCGGTCTCGACGGACAACACGCACCCGTTCGGCGACGCCCGGGCGGCCTTCGCCCACAACGGCGAGATCCGGCCGGTGACCAGCCTCGACGCGCTGATCTCCCCCAGCCTCCTGGCCACGGCCGTCGGCACCACGGACAGCGAACGGTACTTCCTCGCCGTGCGTGAGCAGATGGACCAGGGCTCACCGGCCGCGCCGGCGATCACCCGTACGGCGCAGTCGATTCGCGAGCGAGCCGAGATGGTCGTCAGTCTGAACTGCATGATGCTCACCCCGGACGGGCTCTTCACCTATGCGGAGCACGACCCTCACTCCGAGGTGATCGGCCGTCGCGGCCCGGGCTACTTCGGCCTGAGCTACCGTCAGGAAGAACACAAGACAGTGGTCGCGTCGCAGGGTTGGCCGCAGCCCCGTCCGCAGTGGCGTGAGCTCCCCGCGAGCCACACGGCCCAGTTCACCACCACGGATCTTCAACCCCGGATTCACTGACCGCTTTCGCCTGATCACCGGATACGCAAGTGCATTCCGGCTTTTCGGCAAGGTCCCTTTATCAGAACTGGTGATCCAAAGAGGCCTTAACGTTTCATTCATGTCCTTGCGGGCCAAATTCGCGGTATACATTGACACCGCCTACCGTTCACCAGCGTCGCTCGAACATCCAGGCCCACACAGACAACCCTCGGCCGGAGGGGTGTGACTGAAGACCGACGACGCGGCCCGGTGGGTGGCAGACCAGAGAAGCACCATATGGAGGGACGGTTTCGACTATGAGCGTCGGCCCGCAGAGCGCCCGCACCTGGCCCGGCTCCAGCCGTCCGGCAGTGGTGACGGAACGGCAGCTACGACGGATCAGGATCGCGGTCGAGGCCGTGGACGTGTTCAGCCGGGCCGGGGTGGCCGGGCTGATCGGCCCCAGCCCCGACATCCAGCTACTGCCGACCCCCCAGCTCCCCCAGGCCGACGTGGTGGTCATTGTGGCCCCCCGACTCAGCGGCCGGGCCCTGCGGCGCCTACGGGGCCTGCGTGAGGTCTGCTCGGCCCCGTTCGTCCTCATCCTCGACAACCTCGGCGGCGGCGACTGGCTGGCCGCCGCCGAGGTCGGGGTCGCCGGCGCGATGTGGCGCTCCGAGGTCACCCCCGACCAGTTCACCGAGCTGATCCGGACCGTGATGAGCGGTGGCAGTCAGCTGCCGCCCGAGATCCAGGGCCAGTTGCTGAAAGACGTCGCCCACCTTCAGGAGACGGTGCTCGGCCCGCGTGGCCTGACCGCGTCCGGCCTGGAGACCCGCGAGGTGGACGTGCTGCGGCTGATCGCCGAGGGCCTCGACACCGCCGAGATCGCCGACCGGATGAAGTATTCCGAGCGCACCGTGAAGAACATCCTCTACGCGATGATGACCCGGCTGAACCTGCGCAACCGCTCGCACGCGGTCGCGTACGCGATGCGGTCGGGCATCATTTAAAAGCACCACTTGAGGACGAAACGGTAGCCGCGGTGGATCACCGCGGCTACCGCCGTGTTTCAGGAGGAGTGGGCGCGGAGCTCCGACAGCTGCGCCGCGCTCCAGCCGCTGTTGGCGGTGAAGGTCAGCCTCAGATAGCGCACCCGGGCCTGCGTGAATGATGTCGAGACCGCGTTCTGCGACGACGAATTCGCGTCGAAGGTATATCCCGCGGCACCCTTGAGCCGCGACCAGGACGAGCCGGTACGGCTGCCGCTGATCGCGATCGTCTGCGTGCGACTGTTCCAGTCCGAGACCGGGGGCAGGGCGAGCTGCAGCCGGCCGACCGTCTGCAGAGAGCCCAGATCCACCGTGACAGTCTGCGGGAAACCGGCTTCCGCCTCCCAGTAGGTGCTCGCGTCGCCGTCGGTGATGTTGCTCGCGACGTAGTCCTGGACGTGCCCACCGGTCTGCACCGACTTCGACGCGGCCAGGTTCACCGAGGGGTCCGCCACCTTCACCGAGGCCGCACTCGACGCCTTCGTGGCGCTGCTGGCCGCGGGAGCCTTCTTCGTGGTGGTGCTCGAACGTGCGGTGGAGGCGGCCCTGCGGGTGGGCACGGTGGTCTTCTCCCCCGAGGCCGCCCGGCTGGTGGGCTTCTTCGTCGGCTCCAGGGACTTCCTGGCGGTGGACGAGGCGGCCGCCGACGGGGCCGCCGTCCCGCTCACCGAATCGGTCGCATTCGGGGTCAGCGGGTCAGAGGCCAGGGACGCATTCCCCCCGGAGTCGTCCCGCTGGTTCAGCGACTGCACGGTCGCGATCCCACCCACGATCACCCCCGCCACGACGGCGACCGTCCCGGCGATCACGGCGACACCCCGAAGCCCCCGCAGAGGCACCCGCGCCGCGGCCCCCCGGCCCACCACCGACCCACCCCACGCGGCAACGACATCGCGCCGCCCCTCGCCGTCAGGCCCTTCACCACCCGGCTCCTCACCGCCGGACCGCGCAAACCCCGCCCTTCGCGGTTCCGCTCGTGGAACCGGGCCGGAGGAGGGAGAATCCGACGAAGTTCGCGCCACCGAACCTGGTGTTTCCGGTGCGTCGGCCGACGGATCCGATGTCCCCGAAACCCGCACGGCCGAGTCCTGGCCCACCGAGTCCGCGCCCCGTACCGCGGAATCCCGCGCACCCGGACCGCGCCCTTTCGAATCCTGTGTCTGCGAGCCCGGAGCCGAACGCTCCCCTGCCGTCCTGGACTCCTGGCTCCGCCCCGGCGGGCCCAGCAGCGGCCTGGCCTGCGGGCGATCCGGGTTCACCGGGCCGGGCCGGTCCGGCCGGATCCAGCCCGGGCGATCCGGCGGCCCGGCCTGAGCCGGCGGACTCGCCGGGTCCGGCTGACCTGGCTGATCCCGCTGATCCCGCTGATCCCGCTCGTCCCGCTGACCGGGCTGGTCCGGTTGTGTCCAGCCCGTCTTCCGGGCCTGCGCGCGCCGGGCCTCCGCACGGGTACGGGGCGCCGGCTCAGAGCTGTCCACAACCGCTGCCTCTCACATCTGCTTCCACGGCAACAAGGCACACGCCCGACGCCATTGACTCGCGGTGCAACGCGCAAAGAGGGGATTACCCTCGAAGGCGACTTTACCGCGTCCTCTGCAACCCGAAAATTACTGTTTGCCAACGACCCGCAGGTGCGGCGGCGATGCGCGCCCGCCTGGAAACCCTCGCCGACCGGTGGGAGACCCAACCACCCGGGTGGTGGCGGACGTCCACCATTCCGGTCTCGATCCAGCACGGCGACCTGCACGACGGCAACGTGGCGGTGGATGCCGACGGCCGGGCCCGGTTCTTCGACTTCGGTGACTCGACCGTGGCCCACCCGTTCAGCACGATGGATCTGCCGCTGATGTTGGCCCGCCGGGCCGGCGTGGACCAGGCCGGCACCGCACGCCTGGAAGACGCGTATCTGGATGCCTTCACCGACCTCGCACCCCGGGCCGAACTGCGCGCGGAACTGCACGGGGTGATCGAGCTGGCGCCCCTGCTGCGGGCCCACAACTGGCTCCGGGCCCTCACCCCCGACGAGCCGGGCGGCACCGTGCGGTGGGACCCGGTCGCCGCGGACGGGTGGGGCCGGCCGATCGAGCACTGGCTGGGTCAGCTGGGCAGCAGTCCGCGCACGTAGGCGGCCTGCCCGACGTGCTGGGCGTCGTCGTCGAGGATGCTGATGATCCGCACGCCGAGGGTCACGGGCGGGTCCCAGGCCTCGTCCACGACCTTGTCCAGATCGGCCTCGCTCAGCCCGGAGAAGTACTCGACCGTGCGGGCGTGGGCGGCGCCGTAGTAGTCCACGAGCAGCTGCGGGTCCTCGACCCGCACCCTGGCCACGTCGTCACCCGACATGCCGTACCCGTGGGCCTGGACGTCGAACGGCAACCCGAACCGCCCGAACCAGCCCTGCGCCGTCCACACCTGCTCGGTGCCCGCGACATCGGCGATCTGGGCGTCCTGCACCCGGGCCAGGTGCCACAACAGCCAGGCGATGGAGTTGCCTGTGCCACCGGGCCGGTAGGACAGCTGATCGGCGTTCAGGCCGTCCGCCGCCGCGGCCACGTTCTCCTTGATGCGCTCCAGCGAATCATTCAGCAGGTCGAAGGTGTTCATCCGCAGAATCTATGCCTGACCCGCGGCCGTGACCACCCGATGACATCGATGTTTCTCCCAGATGAATCATTGTTCGAATCGATTTCATTGACCGGACGATGCAGAACATCTGTTAGACCGGTACCTACGCGAGTCAGGAGAATTCCCCGATCGGCGGGGCCCCTCCTCATATCGGGAGACCCGGGCTCCCTCGGCAGAAAGGACGTCATGACCGTCATCCGAGCCGCGATCACCCAGACCACCTGGACCGGCGACAAAGAATCGATGATCAAGCGGCACGAGGACTTCGCCCGCGCCGCCGCGTCGCAGGGCGCCCAGGTCATCTGCTTCCAGGAACTTTTCTACGGTCCTTATTTCGGTATCGTCCAGGACAAGAAGTACTACGAGTTCGCCGAGCCGGCCGACGGGCCGGTGGTGCAGCGTTTCCAGGCACTGGCCAAGGAACTGTCCCTGGTCATGATCCTCCCGATCTACGAGGAGGCCATGCCGGGCGTCTACTACAACACCGCGGTGGTGGTCGACTCCGACGGCTCGGTGGTGGGCAAGTACCGCAAGAACCACATCCCCCACCTGGACCGGTTCTGGGAGAAGTTCTACTTCCGTCCGGGCAACCTGGGCTGGCCGGTGTTCGAGACCTCCATCGGCAAGGTCGGCGTAACCATCTGCTACGACCGGCACTTCCCCGAGGGCTGGCGCATGCTCGGCCTGGCCGGGGCGCAGATCGTGTTTAACCCCAACGCTTCCAAGCCCGGCCTGTCGAACCGGCTCTGGGAGCTGGAGCAGACCGGCGCCGCCGCCGCGAACGGCTACTACGTGCTGGTCCCGAACCGGGTCGGTACCGAGGACAACGAGTTCGGCGACGAGGCGGTGAACTTCTACGGCACCTCGTACGTGGCCGACCCGCAGGGCAACTACGTCGGCGAGGTCGGTTCCGGCAGCGAGGAGCAGCTGATCGTGCGGGATCTCGACCTGGACCGGATCCGCCAGGTGCGCGACGACTGGCAGTTCTACCGCGACCGTCGTCCCGACGCCTACGGCCTGATCGTGGAGCCGTGATCATGGCGAAAACACTGATCAAGAACGGCACGGTGGTCTCGGCGACCGGCCGGGCCCAGGCCGACGTGCTGATCGACGGCGACACCGTCGCCGCCGTGCTCCAGCCCGGTTCGACGCTGCTCGGTTTCGAGATCGAGCGGAACGTGGACCGGGTGATCGACGCGGCGGGCAAGTACGTCATCCCCGGCGGTGTCGACGCCCACACGCACATGGAGATGCCGTTCGGCGGCACCCAGGCGAGCGACACGTTCGAGACCGGTACCCGGGCCGCGGCCTGGGGCGGCACCACCAGCATCGTCGACTTCGTGGTGCAGTACCCCGAGCAGGACGTGCTCACCCAGCACCAGGTGTGGCAGGAGAAGGCGGCCGGGAACTGCGCCATCGACTACGGCTTCCACCAGATCCTCTCCGACGTCCAGGACTCCAGCCTCAAGGCGATGGACGAGCTGATCGACGAGGGCGTGACGAGCTTCAAGCTCTTCATGGCCTACAAGGGCGTCTTCCTCAGTGACGACGGCCAGATCCTGCGGGCCTTCCAGAAGGGCGCCGAGAACGGCGCCATGATGATGATGCACGCCGAGAACGGCGCCATGATCGACGTTCTCGTGCAGCAGGCGGTCGAGGCCGGCAACACCTCCCCGTACTACCACGGGCTCACCCGCCCCTGGCAGGCCGAGGAGGAGGCCACCCACCGGGCGATCATGATCGCCGATCTCACCGGCGCCCCGCTCTACGTGGTGCACGTCAGCGCCAAGCAGGCGGTCGAGCAGATCGCCGCCGCCCGCGACCGCGGCCTGAACGTGTTCGGCGAGACCTGTCCGCAGTACCTCTACCTCTCCCTCGAGGAACAGCTCGGGGCACCGGGTTTCGAGGGCGCCAAGTGGGTCTGCTCGACGCCGCTGCGTTCGCGCGCCGAGGGCCACCAGGACCACATGTGGCGGAGCCTGCGCACCAACGACATCCAGATGGTCTCCACCGACCACTGCCCCTTCTGCATGAAAGACCAGAAGGAGATGGGGATCGGCGACTTCTCGAAGATCCCCAACGGCATCGGTAGCGTCGAGCACCGGATGGACCTGATGTACCAGGGCGTCGTCAACGGGCAGATCAGCCTGGAGCGCTGGGTCGAGATCACCTCCACCACCCCGGCCCGGATGTTCGGGCTCTACGGGCGTAAGGGCGTGATCCAGCCGGGCGCCGACGCCGACGTCGTGGTCTACGACCCGAACGGCCACACGTCCATCGGCCTGGGCAAGACCCACCACATGAACATGGACTACTCGGCCTGGGAGGGTTTCGAGATCGACGGTCACGTCGACACCGTGATCAGCCGCGGCGAGGTCATCGTGGACGACGAGAAGTACCTCGGCCGGGCCGGCCACGGCCGCTACCTCAAGCGCGGCCTGAGCCAGTACCTGGCCTGAAAGGATCTGACCCATGGATTTCGGTGTCGTCGTACAGATCAATCCCCCTGCCACCCGTGTGGTGTCACTCGCCCGGCTGGCCGAGGACCACGGCTTCGACTACTTCTGGACCTACGACTCGCACGTGCTGTGGCTCGAGCCGTACGTGGTGCACTCGCAGATCCTGAGTCAGACCGCGCAGATCAAGGTCGGCCCGATGGTGACCAACCCGGCCACCCGGGACGCGACCGTCACCGCCTCCACCTTCGCCACCCTGAACTCGATGTTCGGCAACCGCACGATCTGCGGGATCGGCCGGGGCGACTCGGCGGTGCGGGTCACCAACGGGCGGCCGACCACACTCAAGCAGCTGCGCGAGGCCACCCACGTCATCCGGGAACTGGCCAACTCGCGGTCGGTCGAGATCGAGGGCTCGACCATTCGCTTCCCCTGGAGCCGCAATTCGCAGCTCGACGTGTGGGTGGCCGCCTACGGTCCGCTCGCGCTGAAGGCGGCCGGTGAGGTCGGCGACGGGTTCATCCTGCAGTGCGCCGACGTGGACATCGCCACCTGGATGATCTCCACGGTGCGCAAGGCCGCGGCGGATGCCGGGCGCGATCCCGACAGCCTGTCGTTCTGCGTGGCCGGGCCGATGTACGTCACCGACGGTACCGACGCGTCCTACCGGCACGCCCTCGACCAGTGCCGCTGGTTCGGCGGCATGGTGGGCAACCACGTCGCCGACATCGTCGCCAAGTACGGCACCGACGGCGACATCCCGAAGGCGCTCACCGACTACATCGCCGGCCGTACCGGGTACGACTACAACTCCCACGGCAAGACCGGCAACGACCACGTCGACTTCGTCCCGGACGAGATCGTCGACCGGTTCTGCCTGATCGGCACGCCCGAGCAGCACATCGCCAAGCTGGAGCAGCTGAAGGCCGCCGGGGCCACCCAGTTCGCCGGTTACCTCGACCACGACAACAAGGAAGAGACCCTGCGTCTGTACGGCGAGAGCATCATCCCCGCCGTGCGGGACCAGGTCGTGGCCAAGATCTGAGCCGCCGCCGTCGCCGCCGTCCGGGAACACCCGGCCGGCGGCACGGTGCTGCCCAGGCCGCGACCCCGAGGTGGCAGAACGGGCAATTCATTGCCGAGACACCCGAAAGCTATTGATAGCTGGGCAAATAAGTACGTACTGTGCGACGGCCAGGGATCTCAGGGCCCACCCGAAGGAACACATATGCTCTCGCTCCGCCGCGCCGCGGTACCCGGTGCACTCGTGCTCGCCACGTCGCTCACGGCGCTCGTCTCCCCCGCGGCCTCGGCCTCCACGACAGCTGCCCCCACGGCCCACGCCGGCACGGCGAAGCAGCTGCCGCTCGGCCCGTCCGGCCTGTCCGAGACCCGTACCACCACCACGATCGCCCCGGGTCTGACCATGACCACGATCACCCGGGGAAAGATGGACCCGGCCAAGGACTACTGGACGATCGGCATCAACCTGCCGATCGGTGACCCCACCGACGACAACGACCAGGACTCTCCGAAGGCCCTGCTCGGGACCAAGGCCGAGGCGACCGCCATCGCCGGCAGGCTCCTGGCCAACAGCGAGGTGGCCGCCCAGCTCGAGGCCAAGGGCTGGAAGCCGCGCGTCGAGGCGGTCGACTGGGTCCCGGAGATGAAGGACTTCAAGGGCGGGCTGATCGGCTACACCCTGCGGCTGGGCCGCTGGGACGCCGCCCCGACCTCCGCCGACCCGCTGTACGCCGCCGTGGTCGCCGCCGGCCTGTCCCCCGCGGTCGTCTTCACCGGCCAGGACGGCCGGCCGGACAACACCGGCCCGTGGGTCGTCCGGTCCCTGACCATCGACTTCAAGCGGTTCCAGGGCAACGTCTCCTCCACGCTCGGCTCCGCGGTCTCGGGCCGTGAGACCACCACGGCCCTGGCCCGGTCCAAGAACGCGATCTACGCCGTCAACGGTGGCTTCTTCGTCACCGCCGACGCCGACGGCGCCCAGGGCATCCCGGCCGGGCTGTCCGTCGTGGACGGCAAGGTGAAGAGCGCAGCGATCAACGGCAGGGCCGCGCTGCTGCTCGGTGACGGCGGCCGCGACACCGAGGTCTCGTACCTCCAGACCCATTTCTCGGTCAAGGCCGGCAAGAAGCGGCAACTGGTGGACGGTCTCAACCGCACGCCCGGCGTGATCCGTAACTGCGGTGGCGTGGGCGGCGACGTGCCGACCCAGCGCCCGGTGCAGGACTTCACCTGCACCGACGACAGCGAGATCATCGGCTTCACCGACGATTACGGCACGACGCTGCCGACCGGTGCGGGCGTCGAGGTCGTCGTCGGGGCCAGGGGCAAGGTCACGGCCGTGCAGGAGCGCACCGGCGGCACCGTCCCGAAGGGCTCGACCGTGCTCCAGGGCATCGGCACCGGAGCGACCTGGCTGAGCAAGCACGCCCCGGTCGGCACCAAGATCACGCTCGACACCAAGGTCACGGACGAGCGCGGCCGTCGCGTCAGTTTCGGCAAGAACGACTCGGTCGTCAACGGCGGTCCGGTGCTCGTGCACAAGGGCAAGGTCTCGGTCGACGTCCGGGCCGAGGGCATGATCCACGAAGACCCGGAGCTGAACCTGCCCGACTCCGCCCTCGGCGCGGCCTGGGGCTACAGCTGGGTCGTGCGGGACAACCCCCGCACCGGTGCCGGCGTCGACTCCCAGGGCCGGCTGCTGCTCGTGCAGGCCGACGGCCGGCAGTCGAAACTCAGCCAGGGCCTGAGCATCCCCGACTTCGCCGCGGTGATGAAGTCACTCGGCGCGGTGGAGGCCTTCAACCTGGACGGCGGCGGCTCCTCGGCCACCGTCGTGAACGGCACGCTGGTCAGCTCCCCCTCGGACACCAGTAATGGTGCCCAGGTGGAGCGTTCGGACGGCGACGCGCTCGTGGTAACCGCGCCGCGCCGCTGATCGGTGAACCACCCGGGTCGGCGCCCCTCCCGCCGACCCGGGTTTCCCACCAGCGGCAAGAACACCCCCAGCTTCCGTGATCATGCAAAACCTCCCCGGCGTTCTAGAACTCTCAGTGAGACTGTTCTAGAACTCCGGGGAGGTTTTGCATGATCACGGAGGGGGTTTCAGCCGATGGCCGACTCCAGGGCGGCCGCGTAGGCGGCGTGGCCCGTGGGGTTCGGGTGGAACCACTCGACCTGGGCCTGCACGTTCGTGCCGATGATCCACGGGTCGGCCGAGCAGGCCGCGTGACCCACGAAGTCGGGACGGACGTCCACCAGTTTCACCCGGGCCCGGTGGGCTGCCGTGCCGACCGCGGCGTCGAGAGCAGTGATCTGGTCGGCGATCAGGCCCCGCCGGTAGACGCTCGGGCTGATGACGCCACAGCTACCCGTGCCCTGGTCGATGAGCTGCGGGTAGTTCAGCACCACGATGCGTGCCCGCGGGGCCAGGTGCCGCACCTGGCGGTACAGCGCCTCGAGGTCCGCGACCAGCACGGTGCTCGCATACTCGGAACCGGCCGTGGTGGCGGCCTCGCAGTCGGCGTCCGTTCCCTGCAGGCAGGCCTGCAGTGAGCGGGAGAAGCCCTTGTTGTCGTTCCCGCCGATCGTCAGCGTGACCAGCCGGGTCTTGCGGCTGAGTGAGGACAGCTGCCCGGCCCGGACGTCGTCCGTCGTGGCACCGCTGCACGTGACGTCGGTCAGCATGACTCGAGCGTGGTCCGCGGCCCAGGTGTGGGAGTAATTCAGCGGGCTGCGCAGACAGTCACCACTGGCCGGGTCGTACGGCGGGGCACCCACCCCGGCCGCGTAGGAGTCGCCGAGCGCCACGTATTCGAGGCTCCGCCCGGTACCGGCCTCCGCCGGTCCCGCCTGAATTGCCGCCACACCGAGCACCGCGACCACCGCGGCCAACACCGATGCCATTTTCCTGCGCATGATGACCCCCCTTAGGTACTGGAACGCCACCCATGGTGCACAGCTCGGTACCAATAAAGGGTCGGATCCGGAAAAATAAGTACTTTGACCCCTCCCGTATCGTCCGGTGGCCCGCCCCTCTTTTCTCCCAGGGAGATCGGGAGGAACCCCGGGAAACTAAGGTGACTCGCGGAGCACCCCCTCATCGTCACTCTTGGTTAGGTAGAATGCAGAATGTCACGGAGCCGGGAGCCGGGAGCCGGGAGCCGGGAGCCGGGAGCCGGGAGCCGGGAGCCGGGAGCCGCGGGCGGTTCTCGCTGTGGCCCGCACCATCACCTCGGCCGTCCGTCTGCTCGACGAACTGGACGTGCTGCGGGGGGACGACCGGATCGCCGTTTCCTTCTGGCTCGACGAACGCTCCCGGTTCAGTCACGGGGCTCGAGACCTGCTGCTCCAAAGGGGAGTTCGGATTCTCACCGACGACGAGCAGCAGAAGCAGTCTTTCGACCTGATCCTGACGGCCAGTGAGAACACCGCCATACCGGAAGACATCGAGACCCCGATCCTGCTTCTCCCCCACGGCGTGGGTTTTCACAAGCACCTGCGCGACGTGGACGGAACGCCACGGCTCTCCGGGGTGACTCTCACCAACCGTCCCGGCCTTCGCGTGGCGATCGCCCACGAATCGCAGCGCACCCAGTTGAGCCACGTGGCACCGGAACTCGCCGGCAAAGCAGTGCTCACCCGGGACAGCTACTTCGACCGCCTGCGCGCCAGCCAGCCGCTGCGCACCCTCTACCGCGAAGCCCTGCACGTCGGCCCCCGGCGCCTGGTGCTGATCAGTTCGACCTGGGGTGAGCAGGCCCTGCTCACCCGGCAACCCGACCTCCCCTCCCGCCTGCTCGCCGCGCTGCCCGCCGACGAGTTCGCCGTGGCGCTGGCTCTTCACCCGAATCTGTGGTCCGCCCAGGGGGACTGGCAGATCCGCACCCGTCTGGCCGAGGCCCTCGACGCCGGGCTGCTGCTGGTGCCGGCCGGTCAGGGCTGGCCCGCGAGCGTGGTCGCGGCCGACCTGGTCGTCGGCGACCATGGCTCGGTCACGTTCTACTCGGCCGCGCTCGGCCGGCCGATCCTGCTCACCGGCGACGGCGGACCCGAGATGGTTCCGGAAACCCCGATGCACCGCCTGATCTCGTCGGCCACCCGCCTGCGGGGCACCGACCTGCGCGACCAGGTGTCAGACGCATCCCCCGTCTCCCCCGCGATCCGGGACGCGGCGTTCTCCGGTGACCACGACGTCCACCATTGGATTCTGGACGCCCTCGGCCTGCCCCCACGCGAACAGACACCGCACCGGGCCTGGCCGGCCGCGCACGTCGACGCGGCCGCGGTCGCGTCGTTCCAGGTGCACACCTCGTCCCGACCCGACGGGAGCCTACGGATCGAACGGTTCCCGGCCGCGGTCGGCGCCTACCTTCCCGAAGTCGTTCGCGCGTCAAGCCATCTGGCCACCTACGACGACGAGCTCGATCTCGGCCGCCGCGACAGCGCCTCGGTGATGCTGTCCCGGTCTGTCCGGGAACCCGCGCAGACCCGGGAATGGCTCGAAGAGCACTCCCGGCAACGATTCCTCGCAGCCGTGGCCGAACCGGGCAACACCGTGCTGGTCCGCCTGCGCGGACAGCTGTCACGAGTCACCGGGTCGGGCGACGCCGCCCTGGTCAGCGCCGCCCTGCACCATCTGGTTCAGCACGGAAGCCCACGGGGACCGGTGAGGGTCACCCTGGGCCCGATCACCGTGAAGCTCGAGATCTCCCCTCAGTGAGACCCTTCCAGCAGAGCACGGACGCGGACGGCCCGCTCGCGGTAGGCCGTCGCCAGTTCGGGGTGGCTCCGTTCCGACTCCAGCTCGGCCAGTTCGTCGAGGATGCTGACCTGGTACGACCACACCTGCGCCGCATCGAGTTCCGCGAGCGCTGTGCTCAATGCACCGGCCGCGGAATCCACATCACCCTGCCGCCGGAACACCGTACCCAGCGCCGCCCGGGCCCGGGCCTGCATGCGCACGTCGGGCCCACCCTTCACCGCGGTCGCGAAACTCTCCAGAGCCTGCGTCAGCACCGCTCCGGCCCGTTCCTGATCACCGGCGAAAGATAGGCACCGGCCGAGGAAGAACAGGGCCAGGGCCTCGCCCCGCTGCTCACCGATCTGCCGGTTGAGATCCCGTGAGTGCTCGTAGGCCGCCACCGCCGCCCCCGGATCGGTGCGCTCCAGCACCCGGCCGCGGAACTCCCAGACCGAGGCCTGGAGGTGCACCGAGCCCGAGGCCAGCGTGATCGCCCGGGCGGTGGCCAGTTCCGCCTCGTCGTGACGGCCCAGGTCGGTCATCGCGCGGGAGGTGAGGCTCCACAGCCGGGCCGCGGCGTCGGGCCGTCCCGCCCGCTCGGCCGCCCGCGCCCCCAGGGTGCCGGTCTCGTACCAGGCCGCCAGGTAACGGCGGTTCAGGAACAGCGCGGTCAGGCTCTCGGCCGTCATCCACGCGAGATCGTCCAGTTCGGAGCGGTTCTGGTCGGCCAGGGACCGGATCGTGGCGACCAGTCCGGTGCATTCGCGATCCAGCCAGTCCAGAGCGGTGGACGCGTTGAACGGCGCGGTGGTCACCTCACCCCGGGCGGGGAACTCCTGCGCGGACTCCGGCGTGAACCGCAGCCGGCTCGGGAACAGCAGCCGGTCGGCCCGGGCCGTCGCCGCCAGCTGGTAACCGGCAATCGCCCGGGCCACGTCGTCGGGTGAGGTACTGCCGTGCAGGTGCCAGGCGTGCGACCGCACCAGACCGTGCACCCGGTACCGGCCGGGCCGCTGCGGAACGGCTTCCACCAGACGCCGGACCCGCAGAGTCTCGACGGCGGCCCGGGTGTTCCCGGGGTTCAGCCCGGCGGCGACCGCGAGCAGACCGGTGTCGAACTCACCGGCCACGGGCAGCAGGCCGAGCGCCCGGTAGACGGTCCGGGCGGTGTCGGGCAGGTCGTCGTAGGCGGCGGTGAACACGGCCCCGACCACGGGCACGCCGTCGACCGAGAGCCCGGTCAGGCGGGCCCGTTCGTCACTGAGCTCGGCGACGAACGCGGGCACACTCAGCGACGGGTCTTCCGCCAGCCGGGCGGCCGCGGCCCCCAGGGCCAGGGGGATGCCCTCACAGAGCTCGACGAGCCGGGCGACGGCCGGTGCGTCGGTGAACCGGTCCGGCCCGGCGATGCGGCGGAGCAGGTCGGCCCCGGCGGTCTCGTCGAGGGCGTCGACCGTCAGGAACTCCGCACCGTCCATGACCAGTTCCCCCATCGAGACGTCCGTCGTGGCGAGCACGACGCAGTCGGACGTGTTCGGCAGGACCCAGCGCACCTGCTGGGCCTCGCGCACGTCGTCGAGCAGGATCAGCACCCGCCCGCGGTGGGCCAGCAGGCTGCGCAGCCGGTCGGCCCGCTCCGGGGTGGACGCCGGGATCGTCGCGTCGTCGACCCCGAGCTGACGCAGCAACCGGCCGAGCACGTCGGACATCGGCAGGCCGCCCCGGTGCTGCTGCGGGCCCAGCTCGGCGAACAGGTGGCCGCCGGGGAACTCCGCCCGGGTGCGGTCCACCGCGCGGAGCACCAGGGCACTCTTGCCGATGCCGCGCCGCCCCCGGCAGACGATGAGCCGGGGCCCGGACTCCGACGGGTCGGCGGGCCCGGTCTCCAGGCGCTCGTTCAGCCAGCCCAGTGCGGCCGTGCGGTTGATGAAGAACCGGGGCGCCGGCGGCACCGGGTACGGAGCGGGAGGGGCGGGCGGCACCTCGCGCAGCATGGTCAGGTTCACCGTCTGCGCCGAGCCCACCTGCACGACGTTGTTCGCCGTCGAGCCGGTCAGGACATTGCTGACGGCGTCGTCTTCCGGCATCGGCGAGATCCCCGTTCTCGGCACAGCATGTTCACGCTGCGTACCCTTGAGTCCACGTGCCGTCCTATCCTAGGGCCGGAAGATGGGCACAACTGGGATGATGAAGCCGATATCGCCTCCGGGAGTCTCGATGGACCCGCTCACCGTCACCGCGCTCTCCGGCCTCCTGACCACGCTGCTCGGCAGTGCGGCGGGCGAGGCGGGCAAGAGCGCGTGGAACTCCCTGACCGCCACTACGCAGCGTCTGCTGGGGCGTGAGGCTCCGGCCACGACCGCCCTGGAGGCGGCCGCCGGCGGGTCCCCCGCGGCGATCGAGGTGGCGGCGGGGCGCATGGTGGACGCGGCGGCGCACGATCCCGAGTTCGCCCGGACTTTGGGTCAGTGGCACGAGAAGACGACCGGTGACATCCAGATCGCCGGTGCCGGGGGCGTCAACAATTCCGTCTCGGGCGACGCCCAGGTGGGCCGGCTGATCCAGGCCCACACCGTCGGCGACATCACGTTCAACTGAAAGATCAGGTGGTCACGGGCTCCTCGTCGTCCGACGGAGTCGCCCCGACCCCCTCGAACCGCACGAGCACGGCGGCGGCGACCGCGGTGAGCACGAACCCGAAGATCGCGACCGGCCAGAAGCCGTCACGCACCTGGTCGCCGAGGAACACCACGCCGGCCACGGTGGGAGCCACGGTCTGCGTGCTGATCATGGCGGTGGTCGCGGCGGTGATCGAACCTCGCTGCAGGGCCAGGGAGTACAGGATGAACGCGAGAACGCCGGCGATCACCAGGGTGTAGGTCGAGGCCGAGGTGACCAGGTCGCCGATCTCGAAGTCGGGCAGCAGGCGGGAGGCGATCGCGACCACGGCGTAGCCCAGGCCCGAGATCAGACCGAGCACGGCCGCGGCGAAGGAGCCGTGGAACCGGATCGCGAAGAGCGCCACCACGACCATCCCGAACAGCACGGTGAAGAGTGACCCGGTGAGGGCCGAGGTGGCCCGGGTGGTGCCGGTGTCACCGGCGGCCGAGGAGAGCAGCACGAGCCCCACGACGACGGCGGTGATGGCGGCCCACTCCAGACGGCTGAGCGGGTCGTGGAAGTAGCGCACGGCCAGCAGGGCGGTGACCACGAGGCTCACCGCGATACCGGCCTGGGCGAGGAACAGCGGCACGTGGCGCACCGCGATCAGGTGGAACACGTAGCCGCACATCATCAGGGCGATGGCAGCCAGCAGCATGCGGCGGCGGAGGAGATCGATGACGGTGCGCGGGGTCAGACCCCCTTGGGGGATCTCCCGGGCGGCAATCGCCTGAAGAATCGCGGCCACCCCATACATGAGGGCAGCGACGAGGGCCGAACCGAGTCCGAGGAGCACAACGCCATTCTCCCAGGTCACTCTGGACGTTGGCAGGGAGGTGGCTGTGCGGGCGCGCCCCGCGCGCGGCCCCGGCGGGCCGGCACGTATTCCCGGGCCGATCGGTTCTGGCCGTTCTTGTTGGACAGATCTTGAACTGCCCTGGTGTGGGCTGGCTTTGAAGAATTGCTGAGTCCCGCTGGATGCTCCCTGCCCAGCGTCGGCCTCTCCGACCGCACCCGTCCCCCGCGAGAAAGCGAAAGGCCCGCCCGGGGGCATCCGGGCGGGCCTTTCAGTGTCTGCCGAGACTCAGGTGGCCTCGACCGTCTCCGGGGTGACCGTGCGCCGGCGTGACGTGCCCGTGAGGGTCAGGTACACGCTGCTGACCACGTAGTAAGCGATGTAGAGCAGCGACAGCCAGATGATGATGAAGTTCGGGTCGTCCGGCATCTGGGCCAGGATGACCGCGTACGCCACCAGCCAGAGCGCCGCGAAGAGCAGGTTGGCGCTGCGGAAGATCTTGGTGCGCGACGGGTAGATGTACTTGATCGGCACGAAGACCATCGCCGAGCAGATCACCAGGATGATGCCGGTGGTCATCGGGCTGAGGCTCGCGACGATCGCGTAGAAGGCGACCACGTTCCAGTAACTGGGGAAGCCCAGGAAGAAGTGGTCGTCGGTCTTCGCGTCCACCCGGCAGAACTGGTAGCTCGAGGCCAGCAGCGGCAGGGCAGCGAGCGTTCCGCCGACCCAGCCCTCGGGCAGGTAGCCACCGGTCCACAGCAGCACCACGGGCGCGAAGACGTACGTGATGTAGTCGACGATGTCGTCGAGCCGCGCGCCGTCGAACGACGGGATGGTCTCCTTCACCCGCAGACGCCGGGCGAGCATGCCGTCGGTGCCGTCGATGACGAGCGCCGCCAGACTGATCCACAGGGCCCTGATCGCGTCGCCGTCGAAGGCCGCGATCACCATGAGGAACGCAAGAACAGTGCCGCTCGCGGTGTAAAGGTGAACGGCCATACCGGCAAGTCGGAGTCGAGCCGATGCCTGGAAAGGCTCGAATGCGACGTCGTGAGTCGTCAGCGGAACCCCCGGGCGGCAGGATCAAGAATGGGACGGGCATCTCGCCCGAACAGGCTCGAGCGCTGAAAGTCTCTCACAGTCCCCATGAGCCCTGGCCCGCCCGACGTTGCCTGCTGGTCATATCTGCGTTACCCGTGGTCATCTCTCCTGTTCCCAGACCTCTGACCGGCCTCTCACGGGTACACATCCATCACCAGGGCAATTCAAAGACGCGGGTCGATCACGGCCACACCCCGCGGCGGACGCTCCGCCATGGCGGCCAGGGCCGGTCCGGCCTGCTCCAGCGTGAGGTGTGTGGTGATCATGGACGAGGGGTCCAGCCGACCGCTCGCCACCATCGCCAGCAACTGCGGGTAGGCGTGGGCGGCCAGTCCGTGACTACCGAGAACCTCCAGTTCCCGGGTGATCACCGTGTGCATCGGCACCGGTGGGAGCCCCAGCGACGGCGGGAGGAGACCGACCTGCACGTGCCTCCCCCTCGTCCTCAAACTCTGGATCGAGCTGACACAGGTCGCGTGACTGCCGAGGGCGTCGAGAGAGACGTGGGCGCCGCCTCCGGTCAGATCCCGAACGCGATGGTGGACGTCGGTGCTCACCTCGCGCGCGTCGACCACCTTCTCCGCCCCGAGCGAGAGGGCCAGCTCCAGCGCTCCGGGTGACACGTCGACCGCGACCACCCGGGCCCCGGCGGCGATCGCGACCGCGACGGCGGAGAGCCCGACGCCGCCACACCCGTGCACGGCCACCCACTCCCCCGCTCGCACCCGGCCGACCTGCGTCACCGCGCGGAAGGCGGTGCCGAACCGGCAGCCCAGAACGGCCGCCACTGCCATCGGCACCTCGTCGGGCAACGGCACCAGGTTCACGGCGGCCCGCTCGATCACGACGTACTGCGCGAACGAGCCCCAGCGGGTGAAGCCGGGCTGCCGCTGGTCCAGGCAGACCTGCCCGTCCCCCTGGCGGCACGGCTCACAGACCCCGCAGGCGTAGACGAACGGCGCGGTGACCCGCTGCCCCACCTCCACACCGGTCACGCCCTCGCCGATCGCGTGCACCCGACCGGCGAACTCGTGCCCGGGCACGTGCGGCAACCGCACGTCGTCGTCGTGACCGGCCAGGGCGTGCCAGTCCGAGCGACACAGCCCGGTCGCCTCCACGGCCACCACCACACCCCCGGCGGGGGCCTGGGGCTCCGGCACCTCCCGCACCCCGGGAACCTCGCCGAACGCCTCGAACACCACTGCCAGCATGTTTCGCTCCTTCTGAACCACGACCAGATGCCAGCATGCCCGCCGTCGTCCCACGGGTCACGGAGGGCCAGGCCCCACCGGTGCGGCTACTGCACGGCGCGCAGGGCCGGTGCCTCCCGGGCCTCGACGAGGATGCGGCTCGCGGTGCGACTGCTGGTGTCCCAGCCGAGTTTGGCCAGCTCGATGCACAGCTGGCCGCCGGTGACGTCGGGCTGGTCACGGACGATGCGGATGGCCGCGGCCAGGCGCTCCTCCTGCTGCTGCAGGGTCATCCGCCCTTTGCGGACGCGGGTGGGCGCCGTCGGGGACAGGTCCTCGTCCTCGCCCTCGGCGCCGTAGGCGTCCGGCAGGATGATGGTGTGGCTCTGGGTCGTCGCCGGGGTGGGGTCACGGTGTGTCGACGCCGATTGATGGACGCGCTGGGTCTCCTGAGTCGCCCGGCTCACCGGGAGGTCGGGGGCCTCGTAGTCGGGCACCTCGTCCCCCATGGCCTCGTAGTCGGGCGCCTGGTCACCGATGGCGTCGTAGTCGTAGTCGGCGGCCTCACCGTCGGACACCAGCCAGGAAGGTCGCTGCGACGGCTTCGGCGCGGGCCGGGGCTCCCGGACGACCGGGGGCTCCTCCGCCGCCGGCCAGGACGGCCGCTGCCCGGGCTCCGGAACCGGCCGGGTTCCCTCGTCGGCCCGGATGTCGGCCCGGATGTCGCCCTCGGCCGTCGCCGGACGTGAGGAACGCTGCGTCGGGGCGGACCCGGGGGTGTAAGAGCTCACCGGGACGGCCGTCCCGTCCACCGTGTAGGAGGCAGGCCGGAACGAACCGCGGGCCACGGCACCCGGCACCGGCCGGGTCGGTGCCCCACCGTTCTCGTCCACGCCCTGGTCGGAGGCCGGCCACGCCGAACCCGGTGCTTCCGCGTTCTCCGTCGGAGCACCGGTTCCACCGACGTGGACGCGGTCCGCCCGACCGGCGGCGTACGGCGAACCCGGCGCCGTCTGAGGGCTGGACTGCTGCGACGCCTGGGCGAACTGGGCCGTGCGCTGCGGCTCATACGCGAACCGGGCTCCCCGCGCGAACTGGGTCTGCTGCCCGAACTGAGGCTCCGGCACCCGCGGCGAGTGCTCCTGCACGACCTGACCGGCGGAGGACGACTCACCCGAGGCCGCCGGCTGAGCAGTTCCAGCGTGAGCAGTTCCAGCGTGAACGGCTCCGGCAGGCTGAGCGCCGACGGCAGCTGTGCGGCGCCCACCACGCTCACCCGGCTCCAGCCCGCTCCGGTCCCGGAACTCGCCCCGGGGCGGCACCACCACCGATCCGGCGTACCCGTTGGACTCGACGTACTCCCCCGGCCGAGATTCTGTCCGCCCGTACCGCTCCACCTGACCGGCCGGCCCCGCCACAACCGTCCCGGCATGACCACCCGGCCCAGGCACGAGCTGTCCGGGGTACTCACCCTGCTCCGCCCACGCCGGAACAGCGTTCCCGTCCGGCGGCGTCGCAGCGCCCGGCACCATGGCGTTCGACGGGCCCTCGTTCGACCCGGCGTACTCACCGGCCACACCCCGGCCCGCCCCGGAGAACCCGCCCGGCCCAGACGACTCATCCGAAGACTCGTCCGACCGGTCCCCCGGCCGAGCCGACCGGCCCCGGGTCATCCCTTTCGCACTCTCATCCTCGCCCCGCACGGTTCGTGAGCCGACCGCTGCGGTGTGCGGATCGTCCTCCATCTCGTGGTGACCGGGCCCCCGCAGAATGGTCTGCACCACCGCCCGCAGGATCGATTCAGGGCTCCGGTCGGGCAGTTTCTCGGGGTTGGTCCAGCCGACGGCGTCGAGCACCGCGGACGGCGGCAGGCTGCCCGCGCGTAGCTGGCGGTTGACGACCCGGCGGACGCGCTTGGCGTCCTTGCGCGGGCTGACGCGGCGCGGCAACGACAGGTTCAGCGCCTCGCGGGCGGCGGCCGCAGTGCCGACGCCGATCCGGGCCTGGTGGGCGTCGGCCACCCCGGTGCGGGCCATCAGCAGGCGCGTGCGCACCGACTCGACCGGGGCCGACAACCACAGTGACGGCGCGATCGACGCGGCCGGGCCGTGATGAACGGCCTTCCACTGCCCGAGCACCTGTTTGCCCGTGAGTTCCACCAGCACCGCCCACACCGCGGGGGCGGTGACATGCCACGGCACCTCGCCCAGCTCGCGCGCGGCCAGGGCGTTGAGCACCAGGGTCCCGGCGACACCGCAGTGCGCGGTCAGGCGCCATCCGGTCATCGGGCGGCCGATCTTGGCACCGGCCACGTACTGCAGCGACGCGCCGAGGATCAGCAGGTCGACCAGCAACGGGAAGCCCGCGGCCAGGTAGGGGCCGAACGTGGGCAGGGCCGCCTTGTACAGGCTCTGGTACGACAGAACCGCGCCGATGACGGCGACCGGTACCAGCACGACACGCGCCCACATGCTCAGGCGGCGTGCCTGCCGGGCCAGGTCGGCAGCATCGTTCGCGGCGTCACCCGTGAGCTCGTTCTCGGGCCGCAGGTCGGGGCTGGGCTGATTGAGCACGGCCCCATGCTGTCGGCTCGGCAGGGGCCCTGTCATCCGACGGCAGCCGCGGACTTCCCGCGTGTCCAGCCGAACACCCGGTGTGACACGGTGATTCGAACCGTAAAGGCTCTGTCCCCAGGGGAAAGGGACCACCGTGCGCTACCGCGAGCTCGGCCGCTCGGATCTCGAGGTGTCGGAGATCTCGCTCGGTTCCTGGCTCACGTTCGCCGGGGGCATCGCCCAGGAGCAGACCCGGCCCTGCACCGAGGCCGCCTTCGACGCGGGCATCGAGGTCGCCGGACCCGGCCTGTTCGTCTCCTGGCAGCCGCAGTCTCGGCCATCACCGGTGCCTCCCGCCCGGAACAGGTGCACGCCAACGCCAACGCCTCCGCCGTCGGCATCGACCTCACGCCCGACATCCTGAGCGCCGTCGACGAGGCCCTGGGTGACGCGCCGGTGCGCACGCCCGCGCTCGCCGTGTCAGCGACCGAAGGCGTACTGCGGAAGAGCTGAAATGAAGGACGCCCACCGGCCCCGCTCACGCGGGCGGCGGGCGTCTTCGGGCCGGCTTTTTCGGGTTATTTCCCGAGCAGCTTCTTGAACTGCGCGCCTGCGGTGGTGTGGGTCTCCAGCATGTGGGTGCCGCTGCTGCCCACGTTGAACTCGAAGTACGACTGGTAGCCCACGTTGTTGGACGGGTCGTAGATGAAGTCGAGCATCTGCTGGATGTAATAGGCGTTGTCACCACCGCCGTGACCGTCGGGACGCTCCCACAGGCCCCACTCCGGCAGCGCCATCGGTTTGCCCTTGCTCTTGGCGAAGTCCGACCAGAAGTTCAGGCCGAACGTGCCGTTGAGCGTGCTCTCCCAGGCCGCCTCGCGGCGCTCCTGTTTGCAGGCGGCGCCGCAGCTGCTCGGGAACGGGTAAGAACCCTCCACCCAGGAGATGTCGTAGGTGTCGATACCGATGTAGTCGACGTACGCGTTACCCGGGTAGTAGTTCGTCGAGTCGTAGACCTCGCCGCCGATGTTCGGGTTCCAGTCGAACGCGAGGTTGTCCGTGCCCGGCACCGAGCGCATCGCCTTGACGATGTGCTGCCAGTAGTTGATGAAGTTCGCCTTCGTGTCCGGGTGCCAGCGGGAGGCACTCAGGTTGAATTCCCAGCCCAGCCGCAGGATCGCGTCGCCCTGACCGGCCGCCACCAGGTTCTTCGCGAGCGTCTTGAAGTACTGGTCGTACTCCCCGTTCGCGCCGGCGGCCATGGTCGCCGAGTCGTCCTGGGTGGGCAGCATCGCGGTGGCGTAGATCATGCGGTAGCCGGACCCCTTCCAGGTGTCCAGCATGTAGCTCGGGTCGGAGATCTCGTCCCACGAGGTGCGACTGGAGAAGTCCATCGCGTAGTCGACGTCGTTCCCCAGCCATTTGCCGAACGACGCCACCTCGGACGGTGACGTTCCGCGGAACACACCAAGTTTCACCGAGGACGAGGCATAAGTGCCGGCCGCGGAAGTCGTGGTCGCGGCCTTCTTCCTGGTCACCGTCGCGACCTTCTCGGCCGCCTTGGTCTCGGCCTTCTTCACGACCTTCGCGGTCTTCTTCTTCGCGTGCGTGGCCTTCGCCGAAGGAGTGGCGGTGGGCGCGGTCTGACCGATGTCGAGTGACGCCGACGTCGAGGCACTGACCGTGGAGGCGAGCGCCGCGGCGTTCTCCGGTGTCTTGTCGCCGGGGATCCGGTCGATCGCGACCACCACACCACCCAGCACGGCCAGCACGGCGACCGCGCCACCGGCGATCTGGATCAGACGCGGCTTGCGGGAGCGCTCGGCCCGACGGCCCTGCTCGACATCACGACGCGACCGGCGACTCGGCGGACGGCTCACATTGCCCAGGGCGTGCACCTCACGGCGGGCACCACCGTCACGGGCCGCACCGCCCTCGAGCTCCGGATCGCCCACGGGCACCGTGTCACCCACGGGCCCTGACCGGCCACGCGCCGAACCCTGGCTGAGCGACTCGGCCGGACCCGCTGCCGCTGCCGCTACCGGACCGACCCGACCAGCCCGACCCTGACCAGCTCGATCCGCCTGCCCACCCGGGCCGGCCAGTTCGTCCTGACCGAGCAGCCCACCCTGACCGAGCGACTCGTCTTCAATGAACGACGCGCCCCGACCGAACGATCCACCCGGCCCGAACGACTCACCGCGACCCCGTGACCGACCCCGCGTGTCCACCGGCCCGCGCGTCGCACCCTCAGGCCGTGCCGAGCGCACATCGCTCTCCCCGGACCAATGGCCCGGCGGAGCCCAAACGTCGGTGGCTGCCTGATGTTCCGCCGGCGCCCCACCCGAACCCTGATCACGGTTGTGCAGGTCTTCCTGGATCCGCTGATTCTGCGCGGTCTCCGTCAGACGCTGCTGCGCCCGGGCCTCACGGCGGGACTGGGCCGGTCGCCCGGCCACTGCCGGAACCGGTCGCCCGGTCGACGCCGAGGAGGGCACCGGCCGGCGCGACCCGGTCTGCCGACGGGTGCGGGCCTCGGCGCGCGTCGCTTCGGGACGGGAGGAAGGAGCGTTCAGCTCCTCGTCGGGGGCCAGCCCGTACGGGTGCGAGGGACGATCAGGCATGAACGGGCACCGGCCTCCTGCTCCGGCTGCGCCACAAGAAGATCGCGAGAACGATCTTGCCTGCTGCCGGAACGACGAATGATTACGTACTGAAATCGTATCTGCCCGGAGAGCCCGATTCGCTTGCTTGAGGAAGATTTGACCTCGCTATCAGTAATCACCGAAGGACGACGCCGACCGGGCAGGTCAACGCCGTCCCTCTGGGTTAATTCATGCCCACCAGATGCCTCGATCAGCGCCTCACACGGCTGCACGGGCACCCGGATCGCCTCGGCGGCGGCACTCAGCGCCCTCACTTCACGCCAGGACACCGGTGAGCGCACGTAACCCTCCGGAACGGCGGGCCGCCGGAAGGTGGCGCCGGGAAGGCCGAGGAATGAATCCCGCACCGACGGCCGAACCATTCCAGATTTCCCATGCCCGACAATCAATGTTCAAACGTGCAATCGGTGCATCGTGAACGCGATCCGGGTCCTGCCCGTGGAGCACAGTGACAAGGGTGCACTCCCGCACCCTGCTCAGGGGCAGACCAGCGAAAGGGCTCGGAGGTTGCAGACGCATCGTGAGATGACGGCACAGTCCGTCATGGTGGACCCGGGCCGTGAGGCGCCGCCCTCGCAGGTCGTGGTGCTGGCTCCTGACCGCCTGGACGAGCTGGGCGTGATCGAGCTACTGCGGCAGGGCGAGGAGTTCAGCCTGATGCCGGCCCGGCGGGCCCGGCACGCAGATCTCCTGGTGGCGGTCGCCGGGGCGGCCTCGGAACTGCTGTTCCAGCAGGTCCAGCAACTGGAACTGAGACCCGGGACACCCGTCGTGCTGTTCCTCGACCAGATCGAGGGCGTCCGCCTGCCCGCCGGTATCAACCCGTCCAACTGCACCGTCGCACCCCGCGGCCGGCTCACCCAGGACCGCTTCGCCGCGACGCTCCGCTCCGCCACCTCGGCCGGCCGCGGCGTGCCGACGGCCGGGCCGGAGTACCCGGCGGACTTCGACCAGCGCGAGGTCGCGGTGCTCACCCTGGTCGCGCAGGGGTTCGAGAACGCCGAGATCGCCCGGCGGCTGAACTATTCCGAACGCACGATCAAGTACGTGCTGGCGGGCCTGATGACGCGTCACAGCCTGCGGAACCGGGCCCACGCCGTGGCCCAGGCCATCCGCACCGGGCTGATCTGACCGGCCCTCCCCCGATCGGCCCGCCGGGGCGCGGCGCTCACCCCCTCCGCCCGCGCCCCGGTGAGGCCCTCACGACACCGGGACGAACTTCTCCAGAGGGGCGAAATCCTCTGCCCGGATCGCTATTCTGACGGCGATGAGGGTCCTGTTCTCCGCCGCCCCACTGACGGGCCGGTCGTCGGCGCTCCTGCCGCTCGCCCGGGCCTTCGCCGCGCGCGGTGACCGGATCGCTTTTCTCTCTCCGTGTCTTCCGGGGCCGGCCGTACAGGAACTGGGTTTCGCCCATCTGCACAGCGGCCCGGCCGGCGACCTGTTGCAGGGTCCCGGGGCCGCCGCCTCCCGCCTGGAGGCCCACGGTGAGCGTTCGCTGCATCTGGCCCAGAACTGGCGCCCCGATCTGGTGATCAACGAACCCTACGACTTCACCGGCGTTTTCGTCGCCCAGGCGTTGCGTCGCCCGCTGGCGACGGTGGCCAACGGCCCGGCGGCCCCGGCCGACTACGTCAGTGCCCTCACGGGCAGCGTCACGAACTGGTTCACCCGCCACCGCCTCACTCCCCCGGGCACCGTTCCCGCCGGTCAGTGGATGATCAACACCCGCCCCGAGGCCCTGGGGGCGTGGCCGGTGCCGGCGGGGGTGACCGCGCTGACGCTCCGGGCCCCGCGCCGTGAGGGGCGCGAACCGCTCCCACCGGCGGGCCGGCGTCCTCGCGTGGTGGTGGCCCTCGGTGCGCACTTCGGCGACCGCAGCACCGTGCACCGGGTCCTGAACGGTCTCACCACCGGCCGGCATCCGGAGATCGTGGTGCGCAGCAACAGCCTCGCCACCACCTCACCCCTCTCGAAGTACGTCACCCGGGCGGCCTTCCGGCCCTCGTCCGACCGGATCGGTCAGGTCGGGGCAGCACTCGTGCACGGCGGGGGCGAGACCGTGCTGAACCTGCTCTCCCAGGGCATCCCGCTGGCCGTGCTGCCGCTGGGCCCGGGCCAGTTCGTCGAGGCGGTCCTGACCCAGCGGGCCGGCTGCGGCGTCGCGGTTCTGGTGCCGCCCGGTCAGCTGAAGCACCTCGACACCCTGAAGCTGCGGTCGGTCATGGCCGAGGTGATGGGCAACCCCTGGTACCGCGCGAACGCCGAGCGGGTGCAGCAGGAGATGGCCGCGATGCCGAGCGCGCCGGACGTGGCCGAGACGATCGCCCGCACCGTCGACCCGGGTCCTCGCATCCGCCCGGCCCGGATCCGGCTGACACCCCCGACCGGCACCGAAAAGATCGACCGGACAAGAATTTCCCGCCGGTCCCTCGGGGTCAGTACACCTAGCTGACGGTCCAGATGTGGTCGTCGTCCGGCGTGCAGGGGAACAGGGTCAGGGCCTGACCGGCGTTCTTGTTACCACCGTTGGTGTTCGAGACGTCCAGGCACAGACCGCTCTTCACGTTCACGAGGTAGTAGCCGCCACCCTGCGGCCGGGCCCGGAACATCTGGTTGTCCGACTCCCCGGCCTGGCAGGGGCTCGCCAGCACGCCGGTGCTCTCGCCGACCGCACCGGTACCGGGCAGGTCGAGGCAGTAGTTCGTCTTGAGGTTGCGGATCAGGTACTGCCCGTACTGCTCGACCAGCTGGAAGTCCTGGTTGTCGCCGACACCGGGGATGCAGTCGTACTGACTGACCGCGGCGCCGGCCTCCGGCACGTCCGCGCCCATCAGGTCGACGCAGAAGCCGGTGCTGAGGTTCTTGATGACGCCCATCTCGGCGAGCGGGGCGGCCTGACGGATCCTCGGGGTGGCCGGCTTCCGGTCGGCGACCTGATTCACCTGCTTGCGCTCGGTGCTCGCGCCGTTACCGGAATTCCCCCCGCTGCCGACCTTCTCACCGGACGCCGCCGCCTTCTTGGTAGCGGCCGGGGAACTCGGCGAGGCCTTGGGCGTGGGCGACGCCTTGTCGCTGTCGATCGTGGTGGTGTCGTCCGTGTCCGTCACCGGATCGGGCAGCTGGGCATCCAGCTGCTGGTTCTTGAGCAGGGCGGAGGCACCGTCGTTGCGCCCGTCGTCGAACCGGGCGACCGAGTCGACCGCCATCGAGCCACCGACGACGGCGCAGACCACGACGGTCACGAACCCGAGCACCGCCGCCGCGCCCCGCAGGCCGCGTGAGGAGACGCCGAGCGGAAGACGCCGGTCCGATTCCGGTTCCGGTCCGGGCGAAAGAGCTTCACCCAGATCAAGCTCACTCTCCGTGTGCTCTTCGGAACTCAGTTGACGGGTCTCCACGGAACCCACCTTTGCACCTCTCAGGGGGTTGTGGAAACGGCCTGATGTCACCATCTGTGAAAGGTGCGGTGCCAGGGTCCGTTCACGGCCGTTCCAGCACCGTCGGACCGCCTCACCGGAAGAGCCGCAGGGCACCGATCAGGTCGTTGTAGCCGTCCGGGGTCATCGACATCGGCAGCCGCACCGGACGCCGGCGCAGGTGCGCCACCCTCGGGATCAGCTCGGCCTTCCAGTAGCTCATGGTGCCGGGCTGGATCGCCGTCAGGTTGACACGCCAGTAGTCGTCCAGCTCGATCAGCACACTGCCGTCGCCCTGCACCACGCCGCTCTCCGACGGGACCGCCAGACGTGGACCACCGAAGTTGATGTCCCGGAACAGCACACACAGCACGCCACCCGGCGCCGGACGGTCGCTCGCGACCTCCGCGTGCTCCATCCGCCCGATCCCCGACAGCATCGAGTCGATGTCCGGCACGTCGGGTACCGCCAGGAACGCGTCCGACTCCCCGACCTCGTACTCCCGGCCGGCCCGGCGCCTCGCGACCCGCTGCTCCGGCCGCCGGGACTCTTCACGCCGTAGGGCCCGCTGCTCGTGATCCATGCGTGAAGCTCCGTCCGTGGGCGATCCTCACCCAGGGGTACGGACGACGGGGGCACTGGAGTTCATCGCGCCACCCCGGACCTTGCCACAGACCGCCCAGCCAACCGGCGCCCGGATCCGCTGAGCACAGAATCCCGCTGGCGACTGGCCGTTTCACCGCGCACGAAGGCCTTGTCGACCACCCACAGCACCCTGCCTCCGGGCCCGCCCCGAAGCTCGACCTGCATCAGCGCCACGTCTCGGACTTCCCTTAGATGGAAGATATATTCCATCTATGCGTAGTGAGGGCCCTCCTCTGTTGCCTGTGTTCCGGTCACAGCACCAAGCCGACCTGCTGATGTGTCTCATGCTGCATCCCGAGCAGGAGTACGGCCTGTCCGAACTCGCCCTGCGCCTCAACGTACCCCTGACCACTCTGCACCGAGAGGTAAAGCGCCTCGAGACGGCGGGACTCGTCATCAGCCGCACCCTGGGCCGCAACCGCGTGCTGAGAGCAGCCTCCGATCACCCCGCGGCCGAGCCGCTGGCCCGCCTGCTGGAGGTGACGTTCGGTCCACGCGTCGTGGTCGAGGAGGAGTTCTCCTCGATCGGCGCCGAGAAGGTCCTGATCTTCGGTTCCTGGGCGGCTCGCCATGCCGGGCAGAGCGGCCCACCCCCGCACGACGTCGACGTTCTCGTGGTCGGCCGGGTCCGGCGCGCAGACGTGTACGACGCCGCCGACCGCGCGCAGCACCGGATCGGGCTCGAGGTCAACCCGGTCATCCGCACCCGCGAGCAATGGGAAGATCGTGCCGATTTCCTGATCTCCCAGATCCGGGAATCTCCGTTCACAACATTGATCGACAACGGGGGAAGCAACGACGGCACGGTGGAAGTACGGTGAGGCCGAGATCGAGGGCTTCATCGCATCGGGGGAACTTCAGCAGTTGAGCGGTGGGGCCGCCGACGGCAGCGCGCTCATGGCCAAGGCTACGACGACCCTGAAAAGCGCCCGGACCTTGGCCGAACAGGATCCGGACTCGGCTTTCGTCCTGGCCTACGACGCCGCCCGGACTGCGGGCACGGCCTTACCCATCCAGCAAGGACTACGCCCCACCAGCAAGGGCGGACACTACGTGGTGGATCGCGCGCTCAGGGCCCAGTTCGGCTCCGGGTTCCGCAACTTCGGCGCAATACGGCGGCGGCGCAACGAACTTGAGTATCCAGAACGGCCGGGTGACGGTTCCTCCCTGGACGAAACGTTCGAATGCATAGCCACCGCGCAGGAGATCCTTGAATCGGCCGAGAAACTCATCGGCGAGCTGAGGCTCTTCGGGCGGGACTGACCCGTACAGCGGCCCCGAACCATACGAAAGCCTAGGCGATTTTTAACACTCCGCACTCACTCGGTTTTCTAGGTTCGGGGCCGTTACGGAGCATTCAGCCGGCGTACCGCACGCAGTGTGGTCGGTCCGGCACTGGTCGCCAGGGGTGAGCCCGAGGCGGGATGCTTCGCAGTGAGGAACGAAGAGCGAGCATGAGCATCAAGCGCACGAGCCGGCGTCGGGTGGCCGTGGCCTCCGCGAGCGCCCTGGTCGTCCTTCTCGGAGTCGGATCGTTCACGGTCGCGAGCGCGGCCAACCACGGGAACCGGAGCCACGAGCACCCGAAACGACACCCGAAACCCACGGCCACCGCGACGGCGTCGCCCAGCTCCACGCCCACCGGTGAGGCACCGGCGACGCAAGCGCCGGCCGTGACCTCGACCACCACCTCAGCGTCCGCCACGACGTCCACCTCCACCACCACGTCCACCACCACGGCCTCCGCGGCCGCCGGCGATGTCACCCTGCCGCCGGTGAACGGGCAGTTCGACTACCAGATCGGCGGGGCCTACACCCCGGTCTCGTCGGTGAAGATCGTGGACCGTGACCGCGAGTCGAAGCCGGTGAGCGGCAAGTACAACATCTGCTACGTCAACAGTTTCCAGACCCAGCCCAGTGAGGCCAGCTTCTGGACGGGTAGCCACGACGACCTGCTGCTGAAGAAGGACGGCGAGTACGTCGAGGACTCCGAGTGGGGCGAGTTCCTGCTCGACACCTCGACGGCGGCCAAGCGCACAGCGCTCGCAGACATTGTGGGCGGCTGGATCGATGGCTGCGCGGCAGCCGATTTCGACGCGGTGGAGCCCGACAACCTGGACACCTACACGCGTTCGGACGATCTGCTCACCAAGGCGGACAACCTCGCCTTCGCCAAGCTGCTCACCCAGCGGGCTCACGACAAGGGTCTGGCGATCGCCCAGAAGAACACCGCCGACATCACCAAGAGCGAAGCCACGACCGCCGGTTTCGACTTCGCGGTGGCCGAGGAGTGCCAGGTCTGGAGCGAGTGCGGCGCCTACACCAACATCTACGGTGACCAGGTGTACGAGGTCGAGTACACGGACAACGGCAAGTCGGCCTACACCAAGGCCTGCGCGGCCCAGGGCAAGAACATCTCGGTGATCCTGCGCGACCGCAACGTGGTGGCGTCGGGCAACTCGAAGTACTACTACGAGAACTGCTGACCCGATGACGTGGGCTGCCTCTGTTCCAGCGGCTACAGGGGCAGCCCACGTCCCTCCACCACGCTCTTCATCACCAGCGTGGAGTTCAGCCGCTGCACCCCGGGCAAGGTGGCCAGCTGGTCGTCGTAGAGCCGCTGGAACGCACTCAGGTCTTCGGCCACGACCCGCAGCAGGTAGTCGGGGCTGCCGAACAGCCGCTGGGCCAGCAGCACGTTCGGGATGCCGGCCAGCGCCTCCTCCAGCGCCGCCACGGTGCGGGCCCCGCTCTCGGTCATCGTGACGAACACCAGGGCCTCGAACCCCAGGCCGACGCTGGCCGGGTCGATCTGGGCGGTGTAACCGGTGATCACCCCGTCGCGCTCCAGCGCCCGTAGCCGTCGGTGGCACGGCGAGACGGTCAGGCCGACCCGATCGGCCAGCTCGGTGAGCGTCAGCCGGCCGTCGGCCTGGAGCTGCGCAACAATCTCGCGATCAAGAGCGTCCACGGCCTGATTCTTTCCCCATCCGGGCTCGAACAGGGCCAGATCCGGTCAGCACTTCCCGCGGAATTCTCTGTACTTTCCTCAGGTCGGCACAACGGTGCCGTCGTGACGTGGAAAGTCGAGGCACCACATGAGGTTCGGGATGATTGCCGGGTTCTGGGCAGTGTCGGCCCTGCTTGTGCTCACCCCGGGGGCCGACTGGGCCTACGCGATCTCGGCCGGGCTGCGCCACCGGTCGCTGGTGCCGGCGATCTCCGGGCTGCTCGCGGGCTACCTGGCCATCACCGTGGTCGTCGCCGCCGGGGCCGCCGCGCTGATCGCCGGCACCCCGGGCGCGCTACCGGCCCTGACCCTGGCCGGGGCCGCCTACCTGGGCTACCTGGGCGTCTCGACCGTGCTGGATCCGCCCACCCCGCAGGCCGGTTCCGGGTCGTCCGAGGGTTCGTGGCTGAACCAGGCCGGGCGCGGCGCGATGATCAGCGGTTCCAACCCCAAGGCCCTGCTGCTGTTCCTGGCCCTGCTGCCGCAGTTCACCGATCCCGGGGCCGGCTGGCCGCTGACCCTGCAACTGCTCACGCTCGGCTGCCTGCACATCCTGATGTGCGCGCTGGTCTACACCGGCGTGGGCACGGGATCGCGCGCGGTGCTGCGGGCCCGGCCCACGGCGGCCCGGATCGTGGCCCGGTGCTCGGGCGTGGCCATGACCGGGATCGCCATCGGGCTCCTGGTCGAGGCACTTCTCTAGAGGACAGCCCGGCGCTGGGCCCGGTCCACCGGCGCCCCCCGGACCGGCACCGCCGCGATCAATGATCGAAAGGTCAGCCACAGCTGTCTGGACGGCCACCCGGTGCTTGAAGACGTGGATCTCACCGTTCCGCCCGGCCACCGGATCGCGGTGGTCGGGGCGAGGAGGCCGGGCCGGCGCCCGGTTGCTGGAACGCTCGGCCCGGCAAGCCCTCACCGGACGCACCGCGGTCGTGGTCGCGCACCGGCTCACCCGGGCCGCCACCGCCGATCTGATCGTGGTGATGGAGGCGGGCCGGGTGGCCGGGCCGGGCACGCACGACGAACTTCTGGGCACGGGAGGCCTTTACGCCCGCTGATGGACGGCCTGGTCCCAGCCCCCCAACCCCTTCGTGATCGTGCGTATGAGGGAACCTAGGGATGGGACGTCAGGTAGCCGCCCATGGTCGTGAAGAAGTCCGTGGCCAGATGATCGACGCCGTCATCGGTCCGCACCCGCACCACCCGCAGGCCGTTCGCCCGGCCGGTGCGGGCGTTCGCCCCGGCAACGATCACCACACCGTCGCCCTCCCGGTAGAAGATGCGGCCCGGTGTGCCCCCGTAGTGCTCGGTGGAGACCTGGGCCCCGGTGATCCGCAGCCGCTCGCCCTTGTAGTAGCAGTAGGCATTCGGGTACGGATCGCTGAGCGCCCGCACCAGACGGTCAAGTTCGGCCGCCGACCAGGTCCAGTCGATGCGGCTGTCCTCGTCCGAGCGCTTGTGGAAGAAGCTGGCCCCCGAACGGTCCTGAGGGGTGAAGTCGGTGCGGCCCGCGGCAATGGTCTCCAGACTCTCCAGCAGGATCGGCTCGATCAGATCGAGCGTCTTGTGAAAGAGATCGGTGGTGGTGTCGCGCGGCCCCACCGGAACCGACCTCTGCACGACGACCGGCCCCGCGTCCAGCGTCTCGTTCATCATGTGGGCCGTCACCCCCACCTCCGGCTCACCGTTGATCAGTGCCCAGATGAGCGGCGAGAACCCGGCGTAGGCGGGCAGGAGCGAGTCGTGCACGTTCAGCGTGCCGTGCGCCGGCAGCGACCAGATCTCCTCCGGGATGTAGGTGCGCCAGTTGTTCGCCACGATCAGATCGGGCACAACCGCCCGCAACTGCTCGAGAAGCCCGGCATCGGGCCGGTTCCGGATCACCACCGGGATGCCGTTCTCGGCGGCCAGATCGGCCACGCTGTCGTTCCAGATCTTCTCGTAGGCGTGCTCGCTCCGCGGGTGGGTGACCACCAGGACCACCTCGTGCCCGGAGGCGATGAGGGCGCTGAGCGTGCGATGACCCCACGTCTGATAACCGAACATGACAATCCGCACGAAGCCTCCTGCAGAAGCGGTTTTTGTCTCGGTCTGGACTATGTCATCCCATCGTTCGTTAGGGTAGCCTCACCTAAGAAATTACGGCTTTGGTGCACTCATTGCGATGACGCGCACGATCGGTGCGTCCCGGAGGACATTCATGAGCTCCCTTCCATCTGGCGGATCGTCGGACGGACCCGACGGCGACACCTCGCCGCCGACCTCTCTGCCGACCCATGATCTGATCGGGATCGGGTTCGGACCCTCGAACCTGGCCCTCGCGATCGCGGCGGTGGAGCACAACGGCCAGGCTAACGACGCCGAGCGCGTGGCGGTACGTTTCTTCGAGCGTCAACCGGCATTCGGATGGCATCGGGGCATGCTGCTCGACGATGCCACGATGCAGGTCTCGTTTCTGAAAGACCTGGTCACCCTGAGAAATCCGGCCAGTAGCTTCAGCTTCCTGTCCTACCTGCACGACCGCGGCCGGCTCGTCGACTTCATCAACCACAAGACGCTCTTCCCGCTGCGCCTGGACTTCCACGCCTACCTGGAGTGGGCGGCCGCGCGGGTGGCCGACCTGGTCGACTGGGGTCATGAGGTCACGCGCATCGAGCCGGTGATGAGCGACGACGAGGTGGTGGCCGTCGACGTCACGGCCCGCGAGCTGACGCCCGACGGCACCGGTCGCGAGGTGACCTATCGCGCGCGCAACGTGGTCATCGGCACCGGCCTGCAACCCCGCTTCCCGCAAGGCATCTCGGGATCCGAGCACGTCTGGCACAACCAGCAGCTGCTGCACCGCGTCGAGGAGATCGACGGCCAGGCCGCCAAGCGTTTCGTGGTGGTCGGCGCCGGGCAGAGCGCGGCCGAGGTGACGGCGTTCCTGCACCAGCGGTTCGCCGATGCCGAGGTGGTGTCGGTGTTCTCCCGGTACGGCTACAGCCCGGCCGACGACAGCCCTTTCGCGAACCGGATTTTCGACCCGAACGCGGTGGACGACTTCTTCGAGGCACCGGCCTCGGTGAAGGAGATGCTGATGGGCTACCACGCCAACACCAACTACTCGGTGGTGGACGGCGAGCTCATCGAGGAGCTGTACCGGCGGCAGTACCAGGAGAAGGTCGTCGGTCGCGAGCGGCTCACCATGATGAACGTCGCCCGGGTCGAGGCGGTACGCGAACAGGGCGGCAGCGTGGCGGTCACCGTGCGGTCCCTGACCAGCGACCGCACGTTCGACCTGGACGCCGATCTGGCCGTTTTCGCCACCGGCTACGACCCGGTCGACCCGCTGCCGCTGCTCGGCGGGCTGGGTGCCTACTGCCCGCCGGACCACAACGGCCGGCTCAAGGTGCAGCGCGACTACCGGGTGGTGACCACGCCGGGCATCCGTTGCGGCATCTATCTGCAGGGTGGCACCGAACACACGCACGGGCTGTCCTCGTCGCTGCTCTCGACGATCGCCGTGCGGGCCGGGGAGATCCTGGCCTCCGTGGTCAGCGGGATCTCCACGGCGCGGCTGCCCCAGGGTGGTGCCAAGGCGCCCGTCGCCGCACTGCGCCACCTCATCTCCTGAAGGGCCAGGTGTGCTCATTCCCCCCGACGGCCTGACGGTCACCCCGGCGGCGTCGCTGACGCCCGCGCAGGAAGGGATCCTCTTCGAGGTCCTGAGCGGGCGTGAGCGCGGTGACGTCCCCGACGTGCACACCGCCCAGCTCGTGCTCGACCTGCAGGGTCCGGTCGATGCGAGCCGCTGGCGCGACGCCGCGCAGGCGCTGCTCGACCGGCATCCGGGCCTGCGGGCCGGGTTCGGCCAGCGGGAGAACGGCGAGTGCGTGGCGCTGGTCGCGGCGGGGGTGACCCTGCCCTGGCAGGAGATCGACCTGCGTCAGCTCCCGGCGCAGGGTTACGGCCGGGCGGCGGTCGAGCAGGAGCTGGCCGGGCTGCTGGAGCACGACCGGCTGCGCGGGTTCGACCCGGCCGCGCCGCCCTTGCTGCGGGCCACCCTGTACCGGCTGGGCCCCGAGCAGTACCGGTTCGTGCTGACCCATCACCGCCTGCTGCTCGACCGCTGGTCGATGCGGGCGGTGCTGGGTGAGTTGCTCGACCCGGCCTCGGCGGGGACGCCTTCCCCGGTCGGAACTGTGCGGGACTCCGGGGCGGCGCTCAGGGCCTGGAAAGAGGCTCTGAGCGGTCTGGAACGGGGGACGCTGATCACCCCGGCGGGTCCCCCACCCACTCAGTTGCCGGGTCACCTGGTGCGGGAACTGGATCCCGCGCTCACCGCGCGGTTGCACGCCCTCGCCCACGACGAGCAGGTCGATCTGGGCACCGTGGTGCAGGGTGCCTGGGCCCTCGTGCTGGCCACGCTGTCCGGCTCGGACGACGTGGTGTTCGGCGTCACCGGGGCCGGCCGCCCGCCGGGTGCGGCGGCGATCGGGGCGTTCGCGAGCACGGTTCCGGTGCGGATCCGGATCGAGCCGGCGCAATCCCCGGGAACGATGTTCCGCCGCCTGCGCGACGGCCGCGACGCCCTGCCCGAGCACCGTCACCTCGGGCTCGCCGCGATCCAGCAGGCTGCCGGGGTGGGTGAGCTGTTCGACACCGTCGTCCTTTTCGACGACGAATCACTGGGCGAGGGACTGTCCAGCGGTATGGACGATGTGGAGATCACTCATGTGGTCGTCCGCGACTCCTCGTCCAGCCCTCTCGGTCTCACCGTCCGTCCGGGCCAATCCCTGCGTCTGGAGCTGGAATTCGCCCCCGACCGGATAGACGCCGAGACCGCGGGATCGGTGCTGGACCGGCTCGGTGGTGCACTGCGGCAGCTTTCTCGCGGTACGATTTCCGCAGTCGGGCGGCTCGACCTGCTCCTGGAGGGGGAGCGGGCCGGGTTGCTCGGTGCTCGTTGTTCCGGTGAGAAGCCCGTTCAGGTGCCCACATCCGTGCTGGACGTCCTGCGGGAACAGGCCGGGACCGCCCCCGACGCGGTTGCCCTGGTCACATCGGAACAGCGCTGGACCTACTCCGAACTCCAGGAGTGGTCGGGCCGGGTCGCCGCCGGGCTGCGCGCCACCCATCCGCTGAACGGCGAGATCGTGGCTCTCTCCCTGCCCCGCGCCTGGATGCTGCCCGCGATGCTCGCCGTGATGAAGACCGGCGCCGCGGTGCTGCCCATCGACCCGGGCGCGCCCGCCGGGCGTACCTGTACCGTGCTCGCCGACGCCGCGCCCAGCATCGTCATCCGCTCTGTCGAGCAACTCGAGAATGCCTGGTTCGCGGCCACTTCCGTACTCCCTCCGGTCGTCCCCGCAGCACCCGCCCAGATCGTCTACACGTCCGGTTCGACCGGTCTGCCCAAGGGCGTGGTGACCACCCACGCGGCGTCGGCCAACCTCCTGGCCAGCCACCGGCGTCAGCTGACGTCCCGCCACACCGGGCGGCTGCGCCTGGGGCACGTGCAGTCGTTCAGCAGCGACGCCTCGTGGGACCCGGTTCTCTGGATGCTGGCCGGACATCAGCTGCACGTCATCGAGGAGAGCACCTACCAGGACCCGGACGCGCTGATCACCTACCTCGACCGTTACGGTGTCGACGGCATCGACGTGACCCCCACACAGCTGGGCGAACTACTTCCCGCCGGGCTGCTAGAGGGCCGGCTGAAGGTGCTCACGGTCGGCGGCGCCGCGATCGATCCGCAGCTCTGGCGTCAGGTCTGCGAAGATCCCGGGCTGCGCGTGTACGACCTGTACGGGCCGACCGAGACAACAGTGGACGCGTACGGCTGGGTCGGTGACACGGCCGGCGGGCGGGCGCCCCACCGGATCGACGGGGTGCGTACCTACCTGCTCGACAGCTCGCTGCGACCGGTGCCGACCGGGGTGACGGGTGAGGTGTACGTCGCCGGGCCCGGTCTCGCCCTCGGCTATCTGAACCGGCCCGGCCTGACGGCCGTCCACTTCGTGCCCGACCCCTTCGCCACCGGTGAGCAGGCCGGTGAGCGGATGTACCGCACCGGCGACCGGGCCCGCTGGAACAGCCGCGGGGCGCTGGAACTGCTCGGCCGGGCCGACCGGCAGGTGCAGTTCCGCGGTGTGCGCCTGGAGCCCGGCGAGATCGAGGCCGCCCTGCGCGACCTGCGGATGATCGACCGGGCCGCGGTGACCGTGCGGGAAGACACCCCGGGCGACCAGCAGCTCGTCGCCTACGTGACCACCCACCGCGAGGCCCGGCCGGACGAGATCCGGGCCGCCCTGACCGGGCGTCTGCACCGCGACCTGATCCCCTCCACCGTGGTCGTTCTCGACCGGCTGCCGCGGGGACCCGGGGGCGAGGTCGATCTGCGGGCGCTTGCGCCGGCCCGGAACCTGGTGCGACCTCGGACCGAGCCGGAGAAGACCCTGGCCGCTGCCTTCGCCGAGGTGCTGGGGCTGTCCGAGGTCGGGATCCACGACGACTTCTTCGAGCTGGGTGGGCATTCCCTGCTGGCCCTGCGTCTGGCCGGGCTCCTGCGGGGCGGGCCCGGGCTGAGAATCGGGGTGCGGGACATCTTCGAGGCCCCCACCGTGCACCAGCTGGCCCGGCGCCTGCCCGGCGCTCCGCGGGACGACCGGCCCCGGATGCGGACGATCCCCCAGCGGCCGGCGCGTGTGCCCCTGTCGGACTCCCAGCAGCGCCTCTGGGCCCACTACCGCGCCCACGGCCCCTCGGCCGACGGCAACGTGCCGATGACCTGGCGCCTGATCGGTGCGCTGGACGTCTACGCGCTCGAGGCCGCCCTCGGCGACGTGGCCCGACGACACCAGAGCTTGCGGACGCTCGTGGTCCCCGACCCGGGGTCACCGCACCAGGTGGTGCGGGACGAGATGCCCGCCCTGCGGGTGCTGGCGGTGGACGGGCGCCCAGAACTGGGCGCGGCCCTGCGGCGCGAGGCGGGGCACGGGTTCCGGCTGGACCAGGAGATCCCGCTGCGGGCCACACTCTTCCGGGTGGCGCCCGACGAGCACGTGCTGCTGGTGCTGTCCCACCGGATCGCGGCGGACGAGGAGTCGGCCACCGTCCTGCTGGGTGACCTGTCCACCGCCTACACCGCCCGCACCCTCGGGCAGGTGCCCGCTCCGGGGTCCGCGCCGGTGCAGTTCGCCGACGTCATGCTCTGGCGGACCGATCAGCTGGGCGACCCGGCCGATCCGTCGAGTCTATTCGCGCGGCAGGAGAATTGGTGGCGCGATCAACTCGCCGGGCTCTCGGGTGAGCTGGACCTGCCGGGCAACAACCCGATACGGCCGGGCAACGGCTCCGCACCGATGGGTGAAAGCTCCACGCTGCCGGGCGAATGTCCTTCCTTGCCAGACCGAAGCTCCACACTGTCCCACATTGGCTCCGCGCGGATCGGCGCCAATTCCACGCCGGACGGCGTCGGTTCCGCCCGGCCCGGCGACCGGTCCACCGCGGCCGGTGGCCGGGCTCCGGGAACCGGTCACGAGGGCGGGAGCGAGCCGTTCATGATCGGCGCGCCCCTGGCCGAGGGTTTGCGGGCCGTGGCGGTGACGCACGACGTCTCGATGGAGATGTTGTTGCAGGCGGCCGTGGCCGTGCTGCTGTCGAAGCTCGGCGCCGGGGAGGACGTCCCGCTGGGTTCACGGGTGACCGGCCGGGGCGATCCGGGTCTGGCACCCGTGGTCGGGCCCCTGAGCAACCTCCTGGTGCTGCGGGCCGACACCTCCGGCAATCCGGCCTTCGCCGACGTTCTGGCCCGGGTGCGCGACACCGGCTTGGCCTCGCTCGGGCGGCAGGACCTGCCGTACGAGCGGCTCGAGGCCGCACTGGGCGGTGGCCCGCTCTTCCGGGTGCGGGTCGGGTACCGGGCCGATACCGAGCGTCCGCTGGACCTTCCCGGCCTGAGCTGTCTTCCGGTGCGCATCGGACACGGGCCGGCCGGTTGCGACCTGTCCTTCGACGTCGTCGACCTCGGGCGCCCCGGACTGGACGGATCCGTCGGGTACCGCGCCGGGGCGTTCGGCGCCCGGACCGCCGCCGGCTTCGGCGCCCGGCTGGTGCGTCTGCTGCAACAGGTGGCACAGACGCCCGGGGCCCGGCTGAGCAAACTCGATGTGCTGCTGCCCGGCGAACGGGAGCAGGTGACCGGGGAATGGGCCGCCGGCGGCCCGGTTCCGCTCGATCTGCTGGACCTGACCGTCGTCGACCTCCTCTCCCGGCAGGCGCGGCTCACCCCGCACGCCACCGCCCTGGTGACGGAGCAGCACAGCTGGACCTTCGCCGAGCTCGAGGCCTGGAGCAACCGCGCCGCCCGGGTACTGCTCTGGGCCGGACCCCTGCGCGGCCGGGTGGTGGCCCTGGACCTCGACCGGGCCTGGACCCTGCCCGCGATCCTGGCCGTGCTGAAGTGCGGCGCCGCGTACGTGCTGGACCCCGAGCACTTTGCCGAGGCCTCCCCCGTGCTCACCCTGGACTCCGCGCTCCTGCTGGAGGGCGACGAGGACGACTCCCCGCTGACCGACCGGGAACGCGGTGGCCGGCTGGACGCGGACCTCCCGGCCCAGATCGTCCGGGACCTGGTGCTTCCGCACGCCGGCATCGTGCACCTCGCCGGCCCACGCCGCTCCGCCTCGACGGACCCGGACGGCGAACCACTCCGCGTGGCCCACATGACGTCGTTCGGGTCCGCCCGGGCGTGGGGGCCGGTGCTGTGGATGCTGGCCGGCCATCAGTTGCACGTGCTCCCGGAACCTCTGTGCCACAACCCTTCTGTCCTGGCCGGCTATCTGAAGGACGCATCCGTCGATGTGCTCGACGTGACCGCCGCACTCCTGGAACCGTTGATGGCCGCGGGGCTGCCCGAGGCCGGACTCTCTGAGCTGCTGATCGACGGACGGGCCGATCCCGATCTGTGGCGGAAGGCCTGTGCCGTGCCCGGTCTGACGGTGCGCGAGCTCTATCGGCCGGACGGCACCGTGAACGCGTACGGCTGGCAGGGAGATTCCTCCGGCGCCCGATCCGCGCACCGCTACCACGGCCTGCGCACCTACATACTCGACGGATACGCGCAGCCGGTGCCCGCGGGCGTGACCGGCGAGCTGTACGTGGCCGGCACCGGGCTGGCGTACGGCTACCCGAACCGTCCGGCCGGAACCGCCGGGCATTTCGTGGCCGACCCGTTCCAGACCGGGCGGCGGATGTACCGCACCGGTGACCGGGCCCGCTGGAGTGCAGACGGCGTACTCCAGCTCCTCCCGCGAACCGAGGTGCCGGAGGCACCGCGGGGGTGGAGGACGTCCACCATCGACCCGCCTCTGCCCTTGCCCCTGCCGGCGGACGAGGCCTGCCGGTCGATGGTGATCCAGCTTCCCGCCGACGTGGACCCCGAACGGCTGCAGGTCGCGCTGGACGCCGTGATCGCCGCGCACCCCCTGATGCAGTCGCGGCTGACGGCAACCGGTCTGGAGATCTCCCCCCGGCACCGGCCGTGTCGGGTGCGCACGGTGCTGGCGCGGGGTCTCGACCCGCAACAGCTCTGGGCCGAGATCGCCCGTCAGGCCGGGGTGGAGCAGGCCGAACTGCGCCCCCGCGACGGCGTGATGGTGCGCGCGACCCGCCTCGACCTGGGCCGGGGACGGCCCGGACGGCTGCTGATCCTGACCCACGCCCTGGTGGCGGATGGTGTCTCACACCGCATTCTTCTGTCCGACCTGGCTATTGCCTACAGCCAAACCCTCTCCGGTAGTATCGATCTCGCACCGGAGGGAATATCCTTCCAGTGCTGGGCCGATCTCTTCACCGGGTCGGTCCATGAATTGCCACAAAAGTCCGATGTTCTCGGTGAAACAGTTCGGCTTCCGGTCGGTCCGGCGGTCGATCGCACCACTTCCGTACTGGAGGTCGGTCGCGAGCTGTCCGCCGAGCACACGGCCCCACTGCTCACCGCCGTCCCGGCAGCCTACGGGGCGACGGTGACTGACATACTGCTTGCGGCGCTGGCCCTTTCGGTCAGCGATCAGCGTCGGCGGTACGAAGACGGCGGGGCTGGGCAGGGTCACGGGGGGAAAGCCCGCGACGAAGGGAGTGCTGGCCCTTCGTCGTCCCCCCGTGACCCCGCCCGGTCCCGCAGAACCGGCATTCTCGTGGCGCTCGAACGGTACGGCCGCGACGAGATGCCCGCGCTCGATCTCTCGCGCACGGTGGGCCAGTTCACCAGCCGATTCCCCGCGTTCCTCGACACTGGCGGCATCGATCTGGACGCGGTGCTCGACACCCGTGAGGCCGCGGCGTCAGCCGTCGCGCAGGTGCGGAAGAACCTGTCCCCCGGCGAGGACAGCACTCCGGATCTGAGTTTCACCTACCTGGGGCACATCGACTTTCCCGAGCCCGGCGACTGGTCGATCGCACCCGAGACCGAAGCAGCCGAGCTGACCCAGCCCGCCCCGTACGCCCTCACCATCACCGCCCAGATCGAGAACCGTCCGGCCGGGCCCTGCCTCACCGTACGATGGGCCTGGTGCGAGGGCGTTCTCACCACCGCGGCAGTAGAAGACCTCGCGGACACCTGGTTTCGCGCCCTGACCGGCCTCACCCGCGCAGCCCCCCAGTTCCGTCCCCCGAAGGAAGTTTCATGAGCAACCCGTTCGAGAACCCCGACGGAGTCTTCCTCGTTCTGGTGAACGACGAGAACCAGCACAGCCTCTGGCCCGAGTTCGTCGACGTACCCGCCGGCTGGCGCACCGTGTTCGGCCCCGACTCCCGCACCGCCTGCGTCCACTACATCGAGACCAACTGGACCGACCTGCGTCCGAAAAGCCTCGCCGATTTCCTGAGCAACAACCCCTGATCCTCTGTTCGTGATCTTGCAGGTCAGGCCTACGCCTCAGCGACAAGCCGAGGGCGCCGGGCCTGCGCATCGCCCCGATCCTCCATCGAGGCCGCGGCCCGCAGGAGCCGGTGCGCAATGTCGACGGCCTGCGGGCCGGTCATCTCGAAGAGCTCCCCCACCCCGATACGCGGTGGATGCGCCGTGGCGATGACGGGATCGGCCAGCAGGTCGAAATCCACACGCTGAGCGACGCGGATCCGCACGACATCCCCGATCACCGGGACTGCCCCGAACTCGCGTTCGTGGTCGACGGCCTCCTGATCCACGACCGACGACCTGGCCAGGCCGGCACGGAACTTCCCCGATGGATGGCTCGACCGTCAGCGGGAGATCGTGTGCATTCCTTGCGGGTCCGGCGCAAGGAATGCACACGATCGCCGGGTTCGGGGAGCAACCCTCGCTAGCGGTCCAGCGGGGGGACCGGGGCCGGGCGGCGGTTGCGGCTTGCCAGGAGGGCTCGGCGCACCACTGCGGGGGACGCCAGGTCGCTCGGGTGGCGCAGCATCTGGGTCACCTCGACGAACACGCGGTTCACGGACGCGTCGGTCAGGTTGGCGGCAACCACCCGGCCGATCAGCCAGCCCCGCACGCGTTGGGTCGGGGAGGGGCGAGCCTGACCGGCTCCGGCTCCGCTGGTCGCGATCGACCAGGCGGCGTCCACCACCACCTTCTGCCGGGCCAGGAAGTCCCGGGCCGGGGTGTTCAGGTCGGGGTTCGACTGGAGGTATCCGGCCAGGGCGGACGCCTGGAGCGCAGCCGAGCTGATGCCTTGGGCAAAGATCGGGTTGAACGAGGCCACGGCGTCGCCGACCGATATCAGACGGGCCGGAAGTCGTTCGCAGCCACCGTAGTCACGGCGTCGGCTGTCGCTCTGCCGGTAGGTGGCGACGTCACCGAGCATCTCGTTGTCGACCACGTGGCCGAAGGGTTCGGGGTAGTCGCGGCGGCAGCGGGCGATCATGTCCTCGTTGGTGTGGCCGGGCTTGAAATCGCCGTACCCGGCCTGGATCACCATCCAGCGGTCGTCTTCCGCCATCATGAAGATGGCCCCGCCCGTGACCGGGGAGCCGACCAGGGCCATGCCCATCCCGATCGGCTGGTCACCGGGCGGACGACGGAAGAAGGCCGTGGCGTAGTTCAGGCCGTTGGGCACCCGGACGAGCGCGGGCTTCTCCCAGCCGCCCTCCTCGAGCCAGTCGCCCACCCGGCTGCCCCGGCCCAGGGCGTCGACGACCAGGTCGGCCGGCTCGACCCCGGACTCGTACCTGACCCCGGTGACGGCGGTGTCGCCGAACTCCAGGCCGGTCACCCGCTCGGCCACGAACTTCACGTTCGGAACCCCCTGCAGCTCGGCCCGGATCAGCTGCTCCAGGAACGGCCGGGTCAGGGCCAGACGGTTCAGCTGCGATCCGCTGACCCGGGGAATGAAGTCGTCGTAGATCGCCACCTGGTCGCTGATCAGGGGCAGGGCCCCGGCCGCCACCGCCCGGTCGGTGAAGCCCGGAAACCAGCGCTCCAGGTGCCGGCCACCGGCGGCGAGCAGCACGTGCGCCTGATTGCCCTGCGGCACACCGTTTCTGTGCCCGTCCGCAGTGGCCAGGTCGTCACGGTCGACGATCAGCACGGTCTCGGCGTGGTCGGCCAGCACCCGCGCAGCCAGCATCCCGGCGATGCTCCCGCCGAGCACCACGGCCGCGCCCAGGCTCACCGTGGGAGAGGCTGGGGGCTCGGTGGCGCCGATCTCGGCGAACGTCTGCGCAGCACTCGTCATCGTTACAAAGTAGGCGAGGACGGTCAATCCTGGATATGTCCGGAAGGGCCCTTTCCGGTGCCCTCAGGCCGGCGGGATGAAGAAGTTGTCCCGGAACAGCCCGGTCGGGTCGTACTCCCCCTTGAGCGTGCGCAGCCGGGCCAGGTTGGCCGGCGGGAAGGCCCGGGCCAGCACATCCGCACCGAGCCCGGACTCGAAGCTCAGGTACAGCCCCTCCAGGTGCGGCAGCAGTCGCGGCCAGTACTGGTCCAGCCCGGACTGTTCCGACCCGAAGGCCAGGATCGAGAAATTGGCGTTGCGCCAGCCGTAAGCCGTTGCTTCAGAGGGAACGTCAGACACGGCTCCGCCGACGGCGCGGATCTGGAAGAAGTACGTCGCCCCGGCCTCCAGCATCGCCGCGACCTGACGGGCGAATCCCGGTGTCAGGTGTTCGACCATGCCCGAGTGGGCCAGCGGCTCGCCCTGCCCCTGCTGCGGCTCGTCACTGACGAACGCGGAGATCACCTCGTCGTACGCCGCCAGCGCCACCGACTGGTTCACCAGGGGCGCGATATCGGCGATCGGCTGCAACCTTTCGACGATCAGCTCGGGATCGTCCGACTCGACCACCAGCATGGCCTGGGCATACTGCTTCCCGCCCCGGGGCGGCCCGAGAATCACCTGCCCGGTCACGCTGCGATCGGCCGACTCGATCGCCGCACCCCACTTCTCCAGAAAAGAAACCAGATGGTGGACGTCGAACACCAGCTGCGCGAAGGCCACCTTCTTCACGTGCGATGCGGCGAACTCGAACGACACCGCCACCCCGAAATTGGCCCCGGCCCCGCGCATCGCCCAGAACAGGTCCGCATTCTCCTCGGCCGAGGCGTGTTTCAGCGCGCCGTCGGCCAGCACCACGTCCACCGACCGGAGGTGATCGATCGTCAGCCCGTGCGCGCGGGCGAACCAGCCGATCCCGCCGGCCGTGGCCAGACCCCCGACACCCACACCGCCGTGGTCCCCGCTGGTGATGGCCAGACCGTGCGGCGCCAGCGCCCGGGCCACGTCCACCCACCGCGCACCGGGACCGATCCGCACGACTCCAGCTGACGCGTCCACCATTTCGATGGTGTTCAGGGAGCTCACGTCGATGACCAGACCGTCGTGGTTGAGCGAACGCCCGGACAGCCCGTGCCCGGCACTCAAGATACCCAGCGGCACTTCCCGGTGCTTCGTCGCGAAAGCGACCGCGTCCTGCACCTGCTCGACGGTCTGCGGACGCAGCACCAGGCCGGGTGCACCACCGCGCAGATAGCCGGACAGGTAGCGCGCATACGCCGGGTCGGCCGGCTCGACGGCCCGGTCGACCAGCGACGCGGGCACGTCGTCGTAGGCGATACCGGGAACCCGCCGGGCCAGGTGCGCCGCGGTCCGGATCCGGCCCCGGGTGGACACGCCGCGCCGGGACCGTTCGGCCTCGACCCGCTCCCGCACCGCCGGGACGATCTCCTGAGCGAAACGCCGTAGCCCGCGGGCGTCGTCCCCCATCACGACGAACGTGCTGATGCCCTCGTCGACGGCCAGACCCACCAGATCGTCGGCGTTCTCCTGGGGCGTGATGTTCAGCAGGCGCACGATCTGCGCCGGTTCACGCCCGGCCGCCCGCGCCGCCTCGTCGATGACGGTGTTGCCGCGCGCCAGGTCGCCCGGCTTCAGGTACGGCAGCGAGGGCAGCCAGCCGTCACCCTTCTGGGCGGCCAGCCGCAGCATCCGGGGTTTGTAGGCGCCGATCCAGAGCGGGATGGCGTGGGCCGGGGCCGGACCCCGCTTGGCCCCGTTCACCCGGTGGTACTCGCCGCCCGCGTGCAGCGGACGGGTCTGCGCGACGTCCCAGATCCCCCGGATGACGTCGATGGCCTCGGACAGCGCGTCCACCCCCTGACCAGGCGTCAGGCGTCGTCCACCCATCGCCTCGATGCCGTCCCAGAAGGCTCCGCTGCCCAGCCCCAGGCTCAAGCGTCCATTGCTCAGAAGATCCAGGCTCGCGGCCGAACGAGCCAGCACCGCCGGCTGACGCAGCGGCAGGCTGAGCACGTTCCCGGCCAGATGGACGCGCTCGGTGCGGGCGGCGACCCAGGTCAGGAGGGTCCAGGTGTCGAGGAAGGACGCCTGGTAGGGGTGGTCCTGGAAGGTCACCAGGTCCAGGCCCAGCTCCTCGCTGAGCACGGCCAGCTCACCCGGGCGGGACGCCGGGGCGTTCGTGGGGGTGATGAACGATCCGAACCGCAGCGGATGACCGTAATCAGGCATGAGACCAGCGTCCGGCTCTCGACCGGAACTGCCAACCTGGGGGTTAGTCGCTTACTCTTGATAAGTGACCAATCGCCATACCCTGCCCGCGGGCGAGCCGATCAGCGACGACGAGTGCCGACGGGCCACGGCCGTCGTGAAGATCGTGACCAAGCGCTGGACCAGCGCCATCATGCTCGCCCTGGGGCGCGGCGCCACCCGCTTCGGTCAGATGGAGGCGCTGGTGGAGGGTATCTCCGCCCGCCTGCTCTCGGCCCGCCTGCGTGAACTCGAGCAGCACCACCTCCTCGAGCGTGTCGTCACCCCGACCGTCCCGGTCTCGGTGCGCTACCACCTCACGCCGCGAGGGCTCACGGTGCTGACCTCGATGCACAACCTCGCGGTGCCTGAGCAGCACCAGGACGTGGACCAGGACGTGGCCTAGCGGACGCGCGGCCCGAAGGTGGCGTGCACCCCCGATGAGAAGAGCACGCTGTCCGGAGTTCTCGCCGCCAGCTCACCGAAACCGGCGGCCGTGAGGATCTCGTCGTCGAACTCCGCGAGGGAAGCCCGGCGCAGCGGCCAGCTCTCGTGCTCGTTGGGCCAGTAGTACCGGGACAGGTGCAGGCCCCAGCGCGCCGACATCCAGTGCTCGAGCTCGCTGACCCGATCGGCCGGAATCTCCTCGCCCACCTCCACACCGATCCGGGAAGTGGCCGTGTGCTGCGGGAAATCGCTTTCGTCGCGGCTCACCACCGGGCTGGTCGAGAGCCGCTTCGCGTACGGACGTCGTCGGCAGGTGTACGTGATCCGGTCACCGTCGCGCTCGTACCCCATGGACGACCAGAGATACGGCAACCGCGGTCCGAGTCGCGCCACCAGCACCGGGGCCAGGCGCTCCGCGTCGAGACTGACGAAGACGACACCGCGCCGCCCTTTCTCGTCGACGGAGTAGAGCCGGACGTTGGTCTCCAGGAAGTCGCCGAAGTACGGCAGCCCCGGCGACCCGAGCAGGCCGATGCCCTGCATGCGGAAGGGCACCAGCCCGACGTAGGTCTTCCCCTCGAACGTGTCCGGGAGCACGCCCGGCGGCAGGTACGCCGCCACCCGTTCCGGTTCGACCGCCCAGTGCAGGAACGTCAGCTCGGCCCAGGTCTGGGTGAAGACGGTGCGCCCCACGGGGCGCGGGGCGAGCGGGGTGATCGGCTCCGGATCCACGGTCAGATGGTAACCAGACGCAAAAGGCCGCCCGGAATCGCGTACGCATTCAATCCGCGGGCCCTGGTTCGGCTCGGGCCAGACCGGAGGGGAGATGGTTCGTCATGTGTACACCTGGTACATCCGGTACCGGATGTACCAGGTGTACACATGACGAACCTGCCGCTCCGGGTGCCGGGCCCGCGCCAGACCCGCCGGCCACTCGCGGTGCCCGGCAAACCGCAGCGGCCGGAGCCGTCACGTCCTATACGGCGATCGTTCCCGAGATCACGGTGACGGCCTGCCCACCGACCCAGTTCTGCCCCTCGTCCAGCTTCACGCTGATGCGCCCGTCGCGGCCCCGGTGCCGCCCCTGGAAGGCGCGGTAGCCGCCGGCCAGGGCGGTGTCGAGGCCGGACAGCTGCACGTGCCGGGCCACACAGGCGTTCCCGCTGCCGCACACCGGGTCTTCCTCGATGCGGTTCTCCTCGCGGAAGAAGGACCGCACGTGCAGATCCCCGGAATCGTCCACGGCGTAGAGCGTGACGTCGGGAGTGATCTCGCTGATCTGCGCGTAGGCCTCCGCGTCCAGCTGCAGGGAGTTCAGCTCCTCCAGCGTCACCCGGCCGGTCAGCCAGCGCGGGCCGATCTCGATCACCGTCGGCTGGTCCGCCTTCACCCCGCCGAGGGCGCGCACCAGCAGCAGTTCGTCGTCCAGCGGCTCCTCGGCCACCGGAGCGGGGGCCGCGAAGGCCAGGGCGCCGTCGTCCAGGCGCCGCAGTTCGACCAGGCCCGCACCGCACTCCTGGGTCCACGACGAACCGGAGGGGAGCTGACCGGCGTCCAAAAGCGCCGTAGCCGTGCCGATCGTGGGGTGACCCGCGAACGGGAGCTCGCGACCGGGAGTGAAGATCCGCACCTGGTAATCCGCACCGGGCCGGGTCGTCGGGAGCACGAAAGTGGTTTCGGAGAGGTTGGTCCAGTGGGCCAGCCGCTGCATCTCCTCGTCGGTGAGCCCTTCCGCATCGAGCACCACGGCCACCGGGTTCCCCCGGCCGGGCTGCGACGTGAACACATCCACCTGGGCAAATCTGCGCATGGCCGCCACCGTGCCATCCGCGCCGGCGCCGCGACACGGCCAATCCCGGCCCGGTGGACCGGTCGGCGTACACGATCCCCGGTTTGTCCACAGGCGCGAATTCTGTGGACGATCCGGGGAGTCCGTCGCGGACGTCCGGCAGCCTTGGTCCTGCACGAATACCGAGAGCAGGGGGGCGTTTCAATGAAGGACGACGTGGGCACCGAACGCATTCGGGTCGAGGTGGTCGCGGGGCCCGGTGGGCGGGTGCGGCGGATTCACACGCGGGGGCTGGGGGCGAACGGGCGACCGGAACTGCTGGCCGATGTGCCGGAGGGTTTCCGCGGTCCGGCCGGCACCGACGAGCAGGCTCTGGTGTTCCTTCTGGCCTCGGCCCTGATCACGCTGGCCTACGAGCTGATCGATGCCGAAGGCCTGGATCTCCAGCCGCATCACGACCTGCTCGGCGCAGAGCCGGTGCACCTCTGGACGACCTCGCCGGAGCCGCCCGACGAAGAGCTGGCCGCAGCTCTGGGCCCACTTCCGGCGACGGTGATCCGGGTGGAGTGCTCACTCTGGACCGACCCCCGGGAGCAGGGTTGAGCACAGTTTGTGGTTGCCTGAACACGAACAGACTGGTACCTCCGTCCCCTTCGTGGCATATTCGGCGCTCTGTCGCTGCCGGGTCATCTGGGGGTTCGTCCGTGAGGTTCGCTGTCACGCTGCGGGACGGCCGGGCCGCCGGCACCCAGACCGAGGCGCTCGTCGACGCCCATCCCGACGCCGAGCTCGCGGTACTGATGCCCCAGCTGCTGCACGCCCTGGACGACGACACCGACCCGGCCCAGGCCGCCCGGGTCCAGGTCTGGGTGGACGGGCGGCGGGCGGTCACCGACTCCGACAAGGCCGACACGCTGCGCTCGGCGGGTATCCGGCCGGGCTGCGTCATCGAGCTGCACGCCCACGAGGAGCAGCCCACGCCCATTCCTTCCGGCGTCGCCGAGATCCGCGTGGTCAACGGTCCGGGCGCGGGCCGGGTGCACCGTCTGGGGCTCGGGCAGACCGTGATCGGTCATGAGGCACCGGGTCTCGACCTGCCTGATCCCGACCTCGCGGCCGATGCCCTCACCGTCAGCGCCCGGCCCGGTGGCCTGGTCGAGGTGATGCCCGGCCCGGGCGCGACCTTCCTGCTCGACGACGAGGAGCGCAGCGAGCGCCGCGCCTGGCCCCACAACAGCTACCTGCAGGCCGCCAACACCGTGCTGCAACTGGCCGAGATCAGCGAACCCGATGCCGACACACAGCCGTTCGAGGGCGGGCTGGGCCTGGAGCTGTTCCGCCACACCCGTTCGGCCCGGCCCCGCAGCGGAGCCCGGTTCGTGCTGCCGCCACGCCCTCCCGTGGTGCGGTCGATCCCGGGCGGGGAACAGCGCCGTCTGCTCTCCCAGTGGTTGCGCGACCGCGAGCAGGCGACCGAGGAGATTCAGCGGGCTCTCGACCGGGAGACCGAGGAACGGCGCGAGGCCACACCCGACCCGGCGCTGGCCCTGATGGCGGCGGTCGGTCCGGGACGCCGCCTGTGGGAACGACTTCCGCTCGACGACGACTGGCTGCAGCTGCGGCTCGGGCTGGCCTCGCAGCCTCCGCGCACGGTGATCGACGACCGCGACTCCGGCACCCCGCTGCGGGTGGGCCGGGCCCGCTGGCGCACCCAGCCGCCTGACGGACTGCCCACCCTGCTGCACAACGTGCCGGTCACGCTGAACCTTCAGGCGGTCGGGGTGCTCGGGCTGACCGGTAAGTCGTCGGTCGCCCACGCCACGGCGCGCTGGCTGGTGGCGCAGTGCGCGGCCTTCCACGCGCCCCGCGAGCTGCGTATCACCGTGCTCACGAGTCATGACTACGCGGCCCGCCGCCGCTGGGAATGGGTTTCGCGGCTGCCGCACGCCCGGCCGGACGAGGCCTCGGGGGTGTCGGTGCTGATCGGGAACGACCATGACTCGGTCGAGCGGCGCCTGCTGGAACTGGGCAGTCTCATCGACGAACGGCTGCGTCAGGTGCTCCCGCCGGGCCAGCGGGTGACCGCCTCGCCCGAGGTGGTGGTGGTCTTCGACGGCGTCCGGCGGCTCTCGAACATCCCGGGGGTGCGGGCCCTGCTCGAGGAGGGCGCGAACGCAGGCGTCCACTCGATCTGCCTGGACGACGACGAGCAGGCCCTGGCCGACGTCTGCCGGGCGGTGGTGACCTGCGCACCAGACGGCAGCATCGCCTTCCAGCGCGCGGAATCCGTGGTGCTGGACGGGATCCGGCCCGACCTGGTCGAGGCCGCCTGGGCCGACCGGCTGTCCCGCTCGATCGCGGCCGTGCGGATGGCCACGGCGCACCACCACCCCGACCCGACCCCGGTCGAAGACCCGCTGGCCTGGCCGATCAGCTGGGACGACGTCGGCTACCCCGCCCCCGTCGCCCGGGCCTGATCACGAACGAGAAACAACCTCGTTCGTGATCAGGCCATGGTTCCCGGGTGCGGCTCAGCGGTTCACGGCTTCACGATGTTCTGGACCTCGGCCACCGGGATGTTCGCGACGACGGTGTTGGTGAGGCCTTCCAGCGTGCCGCCGGTGTTGCCGGAGCCCCGCCAGGTCGCGCCCCAGTTGGTACTGGCCTCGACCGGATACCCGCCGGAATATCCGGTGGACGCCTTGGTGAACTCGACGGTGCAGGCGCCGTTCTCGCTCATGCCCGCGGAGAAGGGCTTGATCGCGATGGGCGGGTCGCAGTGTTTGCTGCCGCCGGGCCAGGACAGATCCAGGCCACCCGTCTTCGCGGTGACCTCGGCCCAGACCGCGGCACCGGCACCGACCACGTCGGCGCGGATCGAGCGGGTACCTCCGGCGCCACCGACCGAGGCCGGGTCGGTGACCCAGAAGAAGGTGGGCAGTCCGACCAGTGTGGCGTCGTCGGTGTTGTGGACGCGGGGGTTGCGGTCGATCTCCGGGTCGGCGATCTCCATGTTGTCGCGGGCCGCCTGAGCCAGTTCGTCGGGCGTCACCAGGGGCGCCGGGATCGGTTCACCGGCCCCGAAGGCCCGGTAGAGGTTGACCACGCCGGTGGTGCCGTCGCCCTCGATCGGATCGAGCACCTCGTCACCGCCCAGGCCGTAGTCCGCGTATTTCGCGGGATCCTTGCAGTAGGCCTTCCACCAGGCGACGTCCTGGCCGGCCTCCTCGCGCGCCACCGCGTCTTCCCACTGCTGACGAGAACCGTACTGCGCGTAGATGCCGGGGCTCTGCACCCCGCCGGTCACCTCGTCGTACCAGTCGAGCATGGCGGCGGCGTCCTGATAGGGGCCGGCCGCCGCCTCCCACCAGCAGACGGGGTGGAGGTTCACGGAGACCGTGGTGCCACCGCCGCCGCCCGGGGCCGCATCACCGGTGAGACGAATCTGCACCGATACCGAATAGCCGCCGGCCTCAACATTTCCCGGCCCCTGGTCGGCCCGGGCGCCGGACATCGACGAGAGCACGGCGAGGGGCACCGCGGCCGCGGCGAGCGCGAGAAACCCGTTGCGGGGTCTCATTTCTTCCATCCCGCACAGGTCGGGGCCTTGCTCGTGGGCCACGCGGTCACGCGCCAGACCCCCTGATCCTTCTTGGCTTTCATGCTGATCAGCATTCCTCCGGGAGGCGGAACGAGCACATAACCGTTCTCGTCGAGCTCGGACGTACCGTCGAAGTGGCAGCCGGTCACGACGAGGGCGTCGCCCTTGACCCGGACCGACGAGACGTTGACGACGAACCGGCCGACGGACCTGCGCCCGGCGGCCTGCTGACTGGCTGCGCGCTCGCGCGCGCTGGTCCGGGCCTGGCCGGAGGCGACGGCGGCGAGACCGGCCTCGTCCACGGTCCAGGTGTTGGAGATCTGGACGCGCTGCTGCATGTACCCGATCACCGCGTCCACGGCGTCCTTGGCGTTCTGCGTGCGGGCCCGGACCTTGCCCCGCTCCACCCAGGCACCCTCGCCCCGCGCGTCGGCGGGGGTGTAGGTGACAGCGGTGGACGCCGGGGAGGGTTCGCGGGAGATCTTGGGGATCGATCCGGTGCCGGAGGGGGTGGGGATGGACGTCGCTCCGCCCGCCGCCCCGGTGCGGTCGGGGCTGTCGGTACCGGGACTGCCGGACAGCTGGCCGGAAGCTTCGGTGGACCGGTATTCAGGCAGCTCGTAGGGGTTGTCGGAGCCACATCCGGCCAGGGCCGGACCCACGACGGCGACCACCACGACGGCCGCGGGAAACACGCCCGCTCGGCGCCTCATACCAGCTCCGGCTCCTCTAGTACTCACAAGTAGGGCCTAACGCCCACCGGCCCCGTACTGGTGCATCAAACGTTTCCTAACCATCGCACCTCGATTAGTGCATAAGGTGCGTCAAGGTGGCATTATCGTCACCCTTCGTTGATTACCTAGATCATTGCCGTCACGGGCGATCGCGAAGTGCATCAGACCATGTCGACTGCGTAATCGACATGCCCATCAGACCAGACTGGAAGATCAAGAACAAACCATCCGGAAACGACACCAGCACTGGGTGGCCCGAGGAGAGCTCTTGAGCACGCAGGAACGCACCGACGTCCGGTCCCGGGAGTCCGGCGGCCGGGGCTCCACGGCCGGCACATCGAAGGCCGCGCCCGGCACCGAGCGACTCCCCCGCCCACCCGGCACGCGCCGCCCCGGCCTGGCGGTACTCGCCGTGCTGCTCATCGTGCTCGGCGCCGCCGTGGCCGGGCTGCTCGCGCTCCGCCTCGACGACCGGCAGGACGTGCTGGTCGCCCGCAGCACCATCGTCGTCGGCCAGCAGATCACCGCCGAGAACCTGGCTGTGGCCAAGGTCGCCTCCGACGGCGTCGCGGTGATCGCCGCCGACCAGGCCGACGCCGTGATCGGCCGGTTCGCCGGCGCCGAGATCCCGCCCGGCCGCCTGCTCGACCCCGGGATGCTGGCGAGCACCAGCCTCCTGGGCGCCGACAAGGCCGGGGTCGGGGTGTCGCTGGGCGTGGGCCGATACCCGGCCGGTGGCCTGGAGACCGGTGACGTGGTGCAGGTCGTGCGCGCCGTCGAGGGTGAGGGCAAGGCGATCGCCGACCAGGCCACCGTCAGCTCGGTCAAGACCTCCGACGACAGCGTCTTCGCCTCCGGGGGCGAGAGCCAGGCCGTGGTGACCCTCATCGTCAGCCGCAACGAGGCCGTCCAGGTCGCCGCCGCGGCCGCCGCCGACCAGATCAGCCTCGTGCTTCTGGAACGCGGGGCCACCACGAAGGGCAACTGATGGCGCTCGTCGTCCTCGTCTCCGCCAAGGGCGCGCCGGGAGTCACCACGCTCACCGTCGCCCTTGCCGCCCTGACCCCGGGCGCGGTCGCCGCCGACCTCGATCCGGACGGCGGTGACCTGGGACTGCGCTACCGCCGTCCGGACGGTGCACCGCTCGACACCGACCTGGGCGTGCTCTCTCTCGCCACCGGTCTGCGCCGCGACCTGCCCGGCCACCGCTGGCTGCCACAGGTCGACGGCGGCCCCGGCGGTTTCGGCGGCACGAGCGGATCGGCGCCGGACGGCCCGACCCGGCTGGAAGACCATCTCCAGGTCACCGGCGGTGGGCTGGACCTGCTGCTGGGCGTCAACGGCCCGGAACAGGCCGCCGGCCTGGGGCCGCTGTGGAGCGCGCTGGCCCGGGCGCTGTCCGAGGAGGCCGGCCGCACGGTCTACGCCGACTGCGGACGCGTCGGGCCGGCCTCCCCCGCCATGCCGGTGCTGCACCAGGCCGACGCCGTGATCGTGGTGGCCCGGCCCGAGGTCGAGGAACTGGCCCATCTCCGCGAACGCCTGCGCTTCCTCAACAGTGCAGTGCCAGGGCGGTTTGCGGCCCGTGCGCAGATCGGCGTGGTGCTGGTGGCGCCCGAGCGTGACCGGGCTGTCGTCGGCCGCACCGAGCAGCTGCTGCACTCCTCCGGGGTCGGCGTGCCGGTGCTGGGGGCGATGGCGCTGGACGCCCGGGGCGCCGAGGCGTTGCGGGGCATGAACCGCAGCCGGCTCGCCCGGTCCACCCTCATCCGGTCGGTGCGTTCGCTGTTGCCGTCGGTGAGTCTGCTGGCGGGCACGATCCCGGAGCTGTCCGACCCACCGCGGCCGATCGACGCCCCCGCACGACCTCTGCCCCGGCCGGTGCCTCCCGTCCAGCCGGCCGGCCCGGCCGAACCCCCTCCGAGTGTGCCGTCGGGCGGGCGAAACTCGTTCGCCGAGGCCCGGCCACGGAGCCAGGACCATCCGTCGGGTCAGACCCAGCCATCGGGTCAGGCCCAGCCATCGGCCCGGTCCTCGGGCCGGCCATCGGGTCAGGCCGGCCCGTTCGACCAGGCCGAGCCGTTCAGCCACGCTCAGCAGGCCACCCGCGCCGAGTCGCTCAGCGACGCCGGGCCACCCCGGGGCGCAGGAGCCTTCAGCGACGTCGAATCTTTCCGCGGAACAGGTACTTTCGGCGACGCGGGATCCTTCGACGTCGAGGCGTTCAGTAATACCGGAACCTCCCGCCACGCCGAGGTCACCCGGGAGAACAGCCGGGAGAACACCTGGGAGACGACCCCCGAGACCCGGCGTCCCTCGGGCACCACGACCACCGCCCCGCAGGCCCCGGCCCCGGCCCCGGCCCCGGTGGCGGAACTCCCCCGCCGTAACTCGTTCTTCGGTGACGCACCCCCGGTCGACGAAGACCCGGACCTGAGCCACATCACCGTCGCCCCGGGCGTCTTCACCGCGAGAACCGATGGCCGACCAGAAGACGCATCCGGCCCGGCCACTCAGGCCGGTCCGGTCGGTCCGGTCGGTCCGGTCGGTCCGGTCCGCGGCTTCGCAGGACTCACCACTCCCCCGCAAGCCCCCACGCACCTGGCCGGGTCCCACCCCGAAGACTCGTCCGAGACCACGGACGAACTACGCCACAACCGCTCCCGCCGCGCCGCCACCGGCCGCGACCCAGGCGCCTTCACCACCTCCGAGCGCCGCCGGGCCAGGCGCCACGTGATGCCGTCGGAAGATTCCGAGACCGGCTACGGAATCGGCAGTTCCAGCAACGAAAATGAGGGCGCGCCGTCCGTCGGCACCTGGCTCCAGGACCGGCGCCCCGCAACCCCCGAGCCCACCGGCCGGTCCTCCGCGCCGACGCCGGACAAGCAGGCCTGGGGCACCCTGCACGACCGGACCCGCCGGGACGAAGACCCCCTGACCCCGGATCCGGCCACGGAGCCCCGCAGCAACACCGACCCCTTGACCGTCGACCCTCGCAACCACGCCGATGCGCCGGGTGCACCGGCCCGGAACACCGGCCCGTTCGGGGTCAACCCGCCGGAAAACGCCTCACCCGGCGAAGTCTCCCGGAACCCCCACCCGGCGGAGACAGGGCCGTCCGAAACCGGATTCCCGCAAACGGGTACCCGGGGCACCGACTCGTCCAGGACCGGGTCCCTGGACACCGGCTCACCGGGCGTAGGTGCTCAGGCCGCTCACCCGTTCGGGACAGATTCGCCGAAGGCGGGATCTACGGGTGCCGTGGGTTCCGGATCCCTCAGTGCACGGGCGCGGAGCACCGACGCGCTCGGTGGCGACCTGCGGGACACCGGATCACCGGCGACGCCTGCGTGGGGCACCGCTGCTCTGGGTCCGGATTCCCGGACCTCCGGCACCCGTGCCGACGAGACATCGGATGGCTCTCCGGCCGAGCTCGACCGGCGGGGTGGATCGTGGGACCGCGCCGAACTGGAGCGCGCCGAACTCAACCGTACGGAGCTGAACCGCGCCGACCTCCACGAGGTGGCGAACGCCCTGCGCGCGTCCCTCGAACGCGACAGCCGCGAGGCCGGGTGGGAGCGCTCAGGACCCGGCGCCCGGAACCGGACCGTACTGAGCCGGGCTGAACCGGACCGGACCGGACCGAGCCAGGCCGACCTCGGCCAGGCCGAACTGGGCCAGGCCGAACCGGGCCAGGCCGACCTCGGCCAGGCCGAACCGGGCCAGGCCGAACCGGGCCAGGGCGAACCGGGTCGGCGAGAAACCGAAACGGGCCAGAGCGAAACAGGTCAGAATGGTCTGGGCCCGGACGACCGGCCCGGCCCACTTGGCTGGGTGGAGCCCCTCCCCCGGCGGCGACCTCGTCCCGTCCCGGATCCTCCGGACCCCGTGGACCCCCGGGGCCTGGCCATCTCGTCCCCTCGCATCGAATTCCGCAGTCCCTACCGGACAACGGACCTGGAAGAACCGGCCGCCCCCTCCGACGGCGACGACGCGCGTCCCTCGCACGACGTGACCGAGGGCGATGAGCCCCAGAAACCGCAGAATGTGCTGGGCGACAACGCTTCCGCCGGGAACATCGTTCGCTCCGAGGGCACCGGGTGGATTGCGCCGGAGGTGGCGCCGTCGGAACTTCCGTCGATCCAGGACGCCGTCCCGACCGCGGTGGCCTCCCGACCGGACCAGGCGCCGGCTCGGTCTCTCGCCGACACCTCGCCCACCGGCCGCGGCCACCCGGGTATCGCTCCCACCGGGTCAACCACCGCGTCCTCTGATCAGCAGACTCACCGCACCGGGTTCACCGAACCGACCGGGGCGACCACCACGTCCCCCGATCGAACGACCCACCCCACCGAGCCCACCGAACCGACCCAGGCGACCACCACGTCCCCCGATCGAACGACCCACCCCACCGAGCCCACCGAACCGACCCAGGCGACCACCACGTCCTCCGACCCGATGACCGGCCGCGCCGATCTCTCGCCGGGGAGCGCTGTCAGCTCCGAACCGGGCGTCCCCGCGCCCTACCCGCCCGCTGACGGACCGACCACCGGCAGCCTGTCCTTCGACCGGGCCGCGATCCTGCGGGACATCCGCAATCGGGCCCGGCTCGGATCGGACGGGACCGGTACCTGGTCCGGGCACACCGGGTCGATCCCGGTCGGCCCGGCCACCGGTGAAAGTGCCGAGGCGGACGGCGAGGAGCCCGAGGAGCACGGGAAAACCCCGACCGGTCGGCCCGGGTCGATCGTCCAGGCGCTGCGGGCCCCCTACGAGCCCGCACCGTTCACGTCCGGAGATGGCCCCGGGCCTTCCGCCGGACCGTCGCAGGGAGCAGACTCGCCGCAGCACCCGGACGGCGACGAACCGGCAGGGGGTCGCTGATGGCCATCGACCAGCGCGTGGTGCGGCGGCTGCGGGAAGAGGTCGCCGACCTCCTCGCCCAGCAGCGCCGCGAGGACGCCCTGACCGGCGCCCCGGTGATGAGCGCGGAGGACGAGCGGCAGTACGCCCGCGCGGTGATCGGCCGGGTGCTGGATCTGCACGCCCGCTCGGAACTCTCGCTGGGACGTACACCGCCGGAGGCCGACGAGGAGACCGAGCTCGCCGAGGGTATTCACGCGGCGCTGTTCGGGGTCGGCCGGTTGCAGCCGCTGCTCGACGACCCGCTCGTGGAGAACATCGACATCAACGGCTGCGACCAGGTTTTCGTGGGTTACGCGGACGGCCGGGAACTGCCGATGCCGGCGGTGGCCGAGTCGGACGACGAGCTGATCGAGCTGGTGCAGCTGCTGGGTGCCTACTCCGGGCTGGCCAGCCGGTCGTTCGACGCGGCCAACCCGCAGCTGGACCTCCGGCTGCCGGACGGCTCCCGGTTGTCGGCGGTCATGGGAGTGACTCCCCGGCCCGCCATTTCGATCCGTCGTTCGCGGCTGAGCCGGGTCACGCTGGACCAGCTGGTGAAGAACGAGTCGGTGACGCCGGAGCTGGCGTCGTTCCTCTCGGCGGCGGTGCTGGCCCGCAAGAACATCATGATCGCGGGGGCCACGAACGCCGGGAAGACCACGCTGCTGCGCGCCCTGGCCCACGAGATCCCGCCGTACGAGCGGCTGATCACGGTGGAACGGTCACTGGAGCTGGGGCTGGGCGAGTTCCCCGACCTGCACCCGAACGTGGTGCCGATGGAGGAACGCCTCCCGAACTCCGAGGGGGCGGGCTCGATCGGGATGGCCGACCTGGTGCGCCGATCGCTGCGCATGAACCCGAGTCGGGTGATCGTCGGTGAGGTACTCGGCGACGAGATCGTCACCATGCTCAACGCGATGAGCCAGGGCAACGACGGCTCACTGTCGACGATCCACTCCAACTCGGCGCTCGAGGTGTTCAACCGGATCTGCACGTACGCGATCCAGTCGGCGGAACGGCTGCCGACCGAGGCCACGATGATGCTCATCGCCGGGGCCATCGACTTCGTGGTGTTCGTCGAGCGCCGTAACGACTACGCCGAGGGCGGCAAGCTGCGCCGCATCATCACCAGCGTGCGCGAGGTCAACGGGGTGGACGGCCGGGTGCTCTCGAGCGAGGTGTTCGAGGCGGGCGACGACGGCCGGGCGGTACCGGCGGCGCCGATCTCGTGCATCGACGAGCTGATCCTGAACGGTTACGACCCGGCCGTGGCAGCGGGGTGGACGGCATGATCTCGGAGTTCGGGGCGACCGGTCAGCTGGCCGGGATCATCGTGGGCGGAGCGGTGGCCGGGGGCGGTCTGGCCCTGCTCGGCAACGCGCTGATCCGGCGCGAACGCGACCTCGGCGGCGCCGACACCCGCTCGCTCAGTACCCGCACCGTGCGCCGGCTCAAGGGTTTCGGCACGCGCCTGCCGATCGCCGTGCTGGTGGGCGTGTTCATCCTGCTCATCACCGCCTGGCCGGTGGCCGCGATCGCCGCTTTCGTGATGATCCTGGCCTGGCCCGCGCTGATGGGCGGGGCCCGGGAGGAGCGGCGGCAGGCCGAGCGGCTGGAGGCCCTGGCCCTGTGGACCGAGTCGCTGCGCGACACCATCGCCGGGGCGGTGGGTCTGGAACAGGCCATCATCGCCACCTCGCGGGCCGCGCCCGGACCGATCTCCGACGACATCGTCACCCTGGCCGACCGGCTGCGGGTGCGCGTGCCGCTACCGACCGCGCTGCACCGGCTGGCCGACGACCTGAACGATGCCAGCGCCGACCTGGTGGTGGCCGCGCTGCTGCTGAACTCCCGCCTGCGGGGGCCCGGTCTGCGGCAGGTGCTGACGAGTCTGGCCGACTCGGTGCGCGCCGAGGTGGACATGCGCGGCCGGGTGACGGCCGGGCGGGCCGCGACCCGGCGCAGCGTGCAGATCGTGGTCACGGTGACCCTGCTCTTCGTGCTCGGGCTGCGCACGTTCAACCCCAGCTACGTGGAGCCCTACCGGCACCCGGCCGGTCAGGTCGTGCTGGCGATCGTGGTCGGGTTCTTCGCGGCCGGCTTCTTCTGGCTGAAACAGCTCTCCTCGTACGACCTTCCGGAACGATTCCTGCACCACTCGAGCCAGTCCGAGGGGGTGGCGCGGTGATTCCCATCATTCTTGCCGGGGCCCTGGCCGGAACCGGTCTGCTGCTGCTCGTCATCGCGCTCTCCCGCCCGGCCATGCGGGGCGCCGGGGCCCCGGCGACGCTGGCCGCGATGGACGCCGAGCGGCAGAAACTGCTGGCGCAGGGCCTGGCCTCGGACAGCAGCGCCCAGCGGGCGGTGCGCGACCGGGCCGTGTCGGGACGGACGTCCTCCATCGGGCGGTTCCTGCGGCAGCAACTGGAGCTCTCGGGTGTGCACCTGCCGGCCGGGCTGCGCTCCGACCTCTCCCTGATCGACCGCACGATCGAGTCCCACCTGGCCTACAGCCTGCTGGGCGCGGCGCTCGGGGCGGTGCTGCCGTTCCTCTTCGGCGGGCTGCTGGTCGGGCTGATCGGTGGCCTGCCGGTCGCCACACCGGTTTTCCTGGCCCTGTCCGGCGTGGTGGTCGGCAGCCTGCTCCCGACCATCCAGGCGAGTCAGCGGGCCACCGTGCGGCGCCGCGACTTCCGCCACGTGGTCGGCTCGTTCCTCGACCTCGTGGCCCTGAATCTCTCCGGTGGACGTGGCATTCCGGAGGCACTGAACTCAGCGGCGTCGGTCAGTGACGGCTGGGCGATGGTGCGGTTGCGCGACACCCTGGCCATCGCCCGGCTTCAGGGGGTCACGCCGTGGGCGGCTCTGAGCCGGCTCGGCGAGGAGACCGCGATCAGCGAACTGAGCGACCTGGGCGCTGCCCTCGAACTGGTCGCGGACGACGGCGCGAAGGTGCGCGAATCGCTGGCGGCCCGGGCGGCCTCGATGCGTCGCCGGGAGATGGCGGACACCGAAGGACGTGCCCAGGCCCGCTCGCAGTCCATGCTCATCGCCCAGCTCCTGCTGGCCGTGGGCTTCCTGATCTTCCTCATCTACCCGGCGATCGTCCGGGTACTGACCACGACCTGATCTGAAGTGTCCCGATGAAGGAGAAACGTGATGAAGAGCGGACCGTTCCGGTTCGACCCGGCCACGCTGCCCGGGTACGGAGAAATGATCGTCCGCGGGCGGGTCGACCGGGCCCGGGCCCGCGTCATCCGGGGGCCGGTCGACCGCGGCGCGTCGGTGGTGGAATGGGTGGTGATCTCGGCGCTGCTGGTCGGGATCGCGGCCGCCGTGGGCCTGCTGCTGGCGAACAAGCTCAAGGCCAAGGCCACCAGCATCAACCTGGACACCGGCGCCATCTGACCGTCCGGGGATTTCGCCGCGACCGGGGCGCCAGCACCATCGAACTGGCGCTCTACATGCCGATCCTGATCTTCGTGATCTTCGCGACCGTGCAGGCGGCGCTGTTGTTCCTCGGCAATCAGGCGGCCTCCGCGGCCGCCAGGGAGGCGGCCCGGGTGGCGCGCACCAACGGCGGTTCCGCGGCAATTGGCATGGCCGAGGCGCGCGGGCGCGCCTATGCGTCCCAGGTCGGTTCGGGTGTCATTGAGGACGTTTCGGTACAGGTGGCCGCGGTCGGCAACGACGAGGTTCGGGCTGTGGTGACGGGTAAGGGCGTTCAGGTGGTGCCGGGCATCCCGGGAATCCGGATCCGGCAGGTCGTGCAGGGGCCCATCGAGGAATTCAGGCCGGATCTATGACGAGGCAGCCGTTCTCGCAACGGACGCGGGACCGGGGTTCGATGAGCGTCGAGGTCGTGCTCATCACCCCGGTACTCGTGGCCTTCATGCTGCTCGTGATCGCGTTCGGCCGGTACGTGGCGGTACGCGGCGACGTCGAGGCGGCGAGCCGCGACGCGGTGCGCGCGGCGTCGCTGGAACGCGACATCGGGTCGGCCCGGGCGGCGGCGAGCGCCACCGCGAACGCCTCGCTGGGCGGTCGCTGGACATGCGAGACGGTCGGCCTGACCGGCAATTTCGTAGCCGGCGGGATGATCGAGACGGAACTGAGCTGCCGGGTACCGGTCGACGACCTGGGCCTGCTGGGACTGCCCGGCACGGTCACGGTGCGGGCCACCAGCTCGGCTCCGCTGGACATCTACCGCCGCACAGGTAACGGAGGTACGCCGTGAGAGCGCCGATCCGGCGGGACGACTCCGGCCAGGCCACGGTTTTCGTGGTGGCCTTCGCCGTGGTCCTGCTCGTGCTGGCCGGGCTCGTGGTGGACGGCGGCCTGGCGATCAACGCCCGGCAACGGGTGACGGACGACGTGGAGCAGGCCGCGCGCGCCGGAGCCCGGGAGATTCAGGTGGACACCCTCCGGGCCGACGGAACGGTGCTCGTCGATCCGGGGGCCGCTCAGCAGGCGGCCGCGAAATTCCTGGCCGCCCGCAGCTATCCGGCGTCCGGCGTGGAGATCGACGCGACCACCGAACAGGTCTCGGTGCGGGCGACGATCCAGCAGAAGACCACACTGCTTTCTCTGATCTTCTTCAACAGTTTCACCGTGACCGCCCAGGGCCAGGCCCGGCCGGCGGTGGGCATCACCGGGGAGGGCTTGCCATGACCGCGCATTCCGCGGACCGGCCGGCGACAGGGGCCGGCCGGTTCACCCAGCAGGAGCCGCTCGCACCACGCCGTTCGAAACTCGGGGCCCTGTTCGCGGGGCTGGGGCTGCTCGCGCTGGTCGTGGGCCTGCCCGCCGGGCTCTACGTGCTGGCCGAGCCGCTGCTGCAGAACGGCCGTCTCTCCCAGACCCTGACCCTGACCGGAACTCTCGGCATCGATCAGGTGCTCGCCGTGCTGGTGGTCGTGGCCGCGCTGGCCTGGCTGCAGTTCGTGATCTGTGTGCTGGTCGAGATCGGCGCGGCCCTGCGGGGCGGCGTGCTGGCCGCACCGGTGCCGTTGTCCGGGCCGAGCCAGCGTCTGGCCCGGTGGCTGGTCGGGTCGATGCTGCTGGTCGGGGTGATGGCCGGGCAGATGGGTATCGCGCAGGCCGCACCCCGGGCCGACCTGGGGCCCGCCCGGGCCGCGTCGTCCATCAGCGTGGCGGCCTCGTCCGACCCCGACACCCTCTACGTCTTCGACGCGAACACCGCGGCGCCTCAGGTGCAGACCGTCAGTCACGGCTCCTCCCGGCACCTGACCGCGCAGCAGGCCGCGGCCGAGGCGGCGACCGCGCGCCGCGCCGCCGCCCGGGCCGAGCGGGAGACCAGCGGCCTGACCAGCCGTGAGGAACTGGCCCTGGACGGGCACAAGGTCTACGTCGTGCAGCCCACCGCCGGGCGTCATCACGACACGCTCTGGGAGATCGCCGAGCGTCATCTCGGTGACGGGCGGCGCTACCACGAGATCTACCGCCTCAATGAGGGACGAACCCAGCCCGACGGGCGCTCGTTGCACCTTGCGCGATTGATCCAGCCGGGATGGCGGCTGATCATGCCCGAGGACGCGGTGGGGGTCTCCCGGTGGGTGGCTGATCGAAGTGCCGGGTCGGATGCGGATCCGGGTGCGGACGAGGGGGCCCGGCCACCGGGTGGGCAGGACAGCGGGGCGGGGAGCGGCGACCAGAGTGGCGCTCAGGGCTCGGGGGGCACCCAGGGTCAGAGTGGTCAGCAGGGCGGTGGGGCCGGGCAGAGTGCGGGACAAGGTTCTGGACAGGCTTCTGGACAGGGCTCCGGGCAAGGCTCCGGGCAGAGTTCGGGACCTGGTTCGGGGTCCGGGGCGTCCGTCGCACCGACTGCGGCGCCCACGCCGCGGCGGTCGGCCCCCGGTGGATCAGCGACGCCGGGTCGGTCGGCGGCACCGAGTGCTTCGGCTACGAGCGGATCGGCCTCCGGTGGATCGACCGCGGGTGGATCGGCGTCCGGTGGCTCCGCTTCCGGTGGCTCCGCTTCCGGTGGCTCCGCTTCCGGTGGCTCCGCTTCCGGTGGCTCCGCTTCCGGTGGCTCCGCTTCCGGTGGCTCCGCTTCCGGTGGGTCGGCATCCGGTGGGTCGGCATCCGGTGGATCGGCGGCCAGAGGTTCGGTGTACAGCGGGGTGCCGGAGCCCGGCGACCCGCGCTACGTCGCGTCGCAGCATCCGGACGTGGTCGGCCAGGGCATGGTTCTGCCGACCGACCCGACTCCTCCGCGCGGCACCACCCGCCCGGGTGGCGCGGCGGCCTCCTCCGGCTCGGCGACGTCCGGCGCCGCATCGTCCGGCGCCGCATCGTCCGGCGCCCATGTTCCCGGAGCCGGTGCTTCCGGAGCCGCGACTTCCGGCGCTTCCCCCAGCACCGCAAGGGTTTCACCGTCCACCGGGACCTCGACGGCGACGTCGACAACTGCGGCGACAACGACGTCCTCAAGCAGTGCCGCCCAGGCGCCCCCGAGCGCGAACGAGACCACCGCCCCTTCGGCGGCAGTGCCCCGGGACACCGCGCAGGGCGACGGTCAGGTGGTCGGGCAGCCGGAAGTCTCGGCGGACCAGGGTTCTTCGGACGGTCCCGGACTGCCGGCCGAACTGATCGGCGCCGGTCTGGTGACGGCCGCCCTGCTGGGCACCCTGCTGCTGATCCGGCGCCGCCGGCGCGGTGGGCCGGACGAGCCCGGCGAGGTCGACCGGGACACCGAGGTCTGGCTGCGCACGGGGGCGGACGCCGACCGCGGTGCCCTGCTCGACCTGGCGCTGCGCTCGCTGCCCCGGGCCTGCCGCGAGGCCCAGCTCCCGCTCCCCCAGGCCTACGGCGCGGTGGTCGACGACGAGGGCCTGGACCTGCTCCTGACCATGGCCCACCCGTCCGCACCGCCGCCCTGGGCCGGTCTCGACGACGGCCTGCGCTGGCGTCTGACCTACGCCGACGCCCAGCACCTGGTGGCGCACGGCGACAGTGCCTACCCGCTGCTCGCCTCGGTCGGGCGCGACCAGCTGGGCCGGGACGCCCTGATCAATCTGGGGGCCGCGGCCGGACCGGTCGCGGTGGTCGGCAGCCCGGCGATGTCCGCCGCGGTGGTGCGGGCCCTGGCGCTGGGCCTGGCCGGTAACCCCTGGTCGCGGGGCATCGAGGTGCTGACAGCCGATCTGCCTCCGGCGCTGCCGGCCATCGCGGCGGGCCGGCTGATTCCCTGCAACGGCGCGAAAGACCTTACCGAGCAACTGGAACAGGGCCAGAGCCGGATGCCGCGCACGGGTCCGGTGCAGATCCTGACCGGTGGCCCGGCCCCGGGCAGCCGCCCGGAACGCGTCGCGATCTACGGCGCCCCGCTGACCGTGCAGACCGCGTCCCGGCTGCAGGCCGTGGTCGGGCGCGGCGCGGACCTGGCCGTCGTGATCGCCGGCGACCTGCCCGGCGCCCGCTGGCGTCTGCAGGTGGACGACAACGGAGTGCTGACCTGCGAAGAGCTTTCGCTCCAGGTGACGGCGAACCGGCTGGGCGACGGCAGTATCGAGCGGCTGCACTCGCTGTTCGTCTCGGCCGGCACGCCCGACCTGCCCACCGCGAGCGGGCCGCAGGGCGAGCGGGTGGCCGAGCCGGACGGGGTGGTCGAGACCGACGACATCACCTGGGCCCAGGCCGCGGTGCGGGTGGCGATCCTCGGCGAGGTCGAGGTGCAGGCACCCGGCTCGATCGATCCGCGCCGCCAGATCGTGGCCGAGGAGATCCTGGCCTACCTGGCCCTGCACCCGGCCGGTACGCACCCGACCGTGCTGGGCTCGGCGATCTGGCCGCGCGGGGTGACGGCCGACGTGCGCGACGACATGCTGGCCGAGGTGCGCGACTGGCTGGGGACCGACGGTTCCGGCCATCCCCGGCTGCGCGAGGGCACGGACGGACGGCTGCGGCTGAGCTCGGACGTGCCCTGCGACTGGGACGTGCTGCGCACCCTGACCGCTCGCGCCGACCGCACGAAAGACCGCGCCCGCGAACGAGATCTGCTGGTTCGGGCGCTGCACCTGGTGCGTGGTCCGCTGATCGGGGGCATTGCCCACGGCACGTACACCTGGGTGCCGCGCACGGGTATCGAACGGCAGGCCGAGCACCTGGTGCTCGACGCCGCGAGCCGCCTGTGCAAGATCGCCTCGGAAGACGGTGACCAGCTGGCCGTCGAGCAGGCCGCGACCGCCGGGCTGCGGGCGGTGCCGCACGCGCAGCACCTGTGGCGCTACATCATCCGGGCCGAGTACGCGCTCGGTGGCCTGTCGCGGCTGAACGACGTGGCCGACCACGTGCGGTTCGTGCTGGCCTCGTCGGGCGTGGACATGGAACCGGAGACGACGACCCTGATCGATCACCTGGCGGGCAGCTCTCAGGTCCGGACGGGCAGCCACTAGGGCATTTTTCGAGGGCAGATCCCGCAGGTTCGCAGTTCATCTGCATACGCGGGCAAATCCTTCCGTCCGGCTGCGGGTCACCGCCGATGGAAGGATTTGCCCGCAGTCCAAGCCATCAGCCCTGTCGCCGCTCTCGCGGTTCGTCGAGAACTGGGCCCGGCCGATCAGGAAGACGTCCTGATCGACGCGATCACCGCGAGGGCCACCGAGAGCCTGAAGCACGACCTGGCCGGGACCGGGCTGAGCGACGACTTCGACCTGGAGATCTCACCAGCAAGGACAGCCCGGACGGGTGGGGGTGAGAAGAACGTCTCGCATCGTGATCGGACCGGATCGCCCGAGGGCTTCGTGGGTGCGGAGGACACCCGGGGCCGTGTGGTGTTAGGCCTGACCCGCTAAAACCCTCGTGATCATGCAAAACCTCCCCGGAGTTCTAGAACTCAGCTGTTCACAGTTCTAGAACACCGGGGAGGTTTTGCATGATCACGGAAGGGGGGCGGGTCAGCTGTAGCGGCCGTACTCGGTGGCCGGGCTGCTCGCCGGCACGAAGCCCGAGCAGGACACCCGGCCGCTGAATTTCGGGGTGGTGCGCCGGGTCAGGGCTCCCTTGACCGGGCGGCTGCTGTCGCCGGTGTTGCTGATCAGCTTCGGGAAGCCGGACAGCGCCGTGCTGACCACCTTGTTGCCGCTGCCGGTGACGTGGTTGCCGATCACGGCCGCGTTGTAGTTCTTCACGTACTGCGCGCCGGGCGGGGGCTTCATCAGCTGCTGGGCGATGAGGTTGTTCCGGACCTCGATCCGGCGGCTGGCGTACCCGATGATCACGCCGGCGGCGGAGCGGGTGATGGTGTTGCGGCGGATCCGGACGTCGGCGGCACCGGTGGCGGCGTCCGGGCCGGCCGCCTTGATCGCGGCGCCGTTCTCGGTGTCGAACAAGACGTTCCGCTCGATCACGCCCGGGCCCGAGTGGTACCCGGGCATCAGGTAGATGTTGTGGAAGTTCATGAACGCCCCGCCGGAGGCGTTGTTGTCGTGGATGCAGTTGCCCGCGATCCGGTAGTTCTTCGGGGTGCCGTTCTTCGGCGACGAGCTGACCATCACGTTGGACACGCCGATCGTGCCCCAGACCTCGGAATTGACGAACGACCAGCCGGTTCCGCCGTCGAACTTGACCAGGAACTCCTTGCGGCCGTCACCGGCGCCACGGGTGACGTTGATGCCGCTGACACGCCAGTAGTCCGCGTTCTCCAGCTGTAACGTGCCTTGGATGACGACCCGTTCACCCGGTGCGTTCTGAAGGCGGATCGGTGCGTCGGAACGGCCCGGGGTGGCCCCGTAACCGGCTGCCCCGACGTAGGTTCCACCCTTGACCACGATGGTGTCACCGGGCTGGGCCAGCTTGATCGCCTTGGTGATCGTGGCCAGCGGGTTCCTGGCGGCGGCCATCCGGGTGGTGCCGTCACTGCCCTGGGGCGAGACGTACAGCGTGCGGCCCAGCAACGAGTCGGCCGGCACCACGTCGGCGTGTGACGGGGCGGCCGCAGCGGCGGATGCGGCGGCGACACAGAGGCCGAGCATCGCGATGCGGTGGGTTCGTCGGGTCAGCACACACGGTGTCTCGACCCGGCCTGACCCCCGCTTGAGCGACGTTTCCGGAGGCGGGACCCGTTCGGAGCAATGCCCAGCCCATGACCTGCGGGTCTTCGATCAGGCTACCTGCCGGTCACGGCGCGGCGGATGATCACCAGGGCGCGGTCGTCACCCTCCTCGGTGCGGATGGCCCCGGTGATGCGGGCGGCGGCCCCCTCGACCCCGCGCGCGATCAGCGGGTCGGCGCGCCCGACGAGCCGGTCGATGCCCCGGCCCACGTCCAGCCGCCGGCTCTCCACCAGCCCGTCGGTGTAGAGCATGAGGGCGTCGCCCCGGTCCAGGCACCCGGTGATCGCCGGGTAGGCGGCACCGGCGAGCAGGCCCAGCGCCGGCCCCTGTTCACCGTCGAGCACGTCCCAGCGACCCGAACCCGCGTGGTAGTGCGCGACCGGCGGGTGCCCGGCGCCGTGCACCGCGAAACCGCCCCCGGCCAGGTCGAGGCTGATGTGCACCGCGGTGGCGAAACCCTCTTCGGTACCCAGGACCGTACTCAGCTGCACCACGTGGTGATTGGCGGCGGCGAGGAAGACCGACGGGGGCACCGTGTCGAGCAGGGCCCGCATCGCCCCGGCGAGCAGCAGCGCCCGGGCCCCGGCCTGGTAGCCGTTGCCGGACACGTCGACCAGGACCACCTCCAGCGAGTCCGGGCCGGACTGCTGGGTGACGAGGAAGTCACCGCTGAAGGTGTCGCCGTAGGCCGGGCGCAGATCGGTGTCGAACCGCCAGCCGGCCGGCAGGTCGGGACCGGCCGAGCGCAGCAGCATCTCGTTGCGCAGGTCGATGAGCACGGCATCGGCGGTGGTCGCGTCGCGCAGCCCGGAGTCGGTGGCCTCGCGCTCGCGGCGTTGCAGCCAGCCCAGCAGCACGGCGCCGAGCAGCACCAGAATGACGGGCAGGAGCGACCAGAACTGCTGACCGGTCAGGGCGAGCACGACCAGCACGACCACGCTGATCAGGGCGGCGTCACGCACCAGGTGCCGGGGCCGCACGACGGCCGAGCCGAGCACCAGGAAGAGACCCACGCAGGCGGCGGGCAGATAGTCGGAGGCATAGCGCGCGACGAGGGCGAACGAGACCGCCGCGGTGACGTTCAGACCGGCCCGGCGGTGACCGGGACGGCTGCCCTGGTCGACCCAGCGGCGCACGGCCCGCACACCACGACGCGAGACCCGGCCGGCCCGGCGCCGGTTCTTCTCGCTCAGTACCCGGCCGATCCGGCGGCCCAGCACCTGCCCGGCCCGGCGCAGGACGAAGCCGCCCAGGTCGCGGACCGTGGACACCGGCGGGGGTTCGGCCGGACCACGCCCCGATCGCGCCACCCGGGCCGGCCGCGGCCGGGGCACACGCACCGTGTGCCCCGGAGCCTGGCGATCCGCGTCCCCCGGATGCGGGGAGCGGGGCTCAGGCAGCCGCGACGGGCCGTGGTTCAACGTGACCATGCCCCGATCTTAGCCACACTGTAACTAAATAACCACGATGAGTAACCGTGAGGCGTCCGGGGCCAGATGGGCGATTTGGTGGCGAAGCGGCTTGCGGGACCTCAGGGAAGCGGCGGCAGGTCGCCCGTGGTCTCGTAACCGGTGAGCTGGTCGATGCGGCGGATGTGCCGCGGGTTCTCGCTGAACGGCTCGGCCAGGAATGCCTCGACGAAGGTCGTGGCCTCCTCGAGCGAGTGCATGCGGGCTCCGACGGCCATGACGTTCGCATTGTTGTGCTGACGGCCGAGCTTGGCGGTCTCCAGGCTCCAGGCCAGTGCGGCCCGGACCCCCTTCACCTTGTTGGCCGCGATCTGCTCACCGTTGCCGGACCCGCCGACCACGATGCCCAGGCTGCCCGGATCGGCGGCCACCGCCTCGCCGGCCCGCAGGCAGAACGGCGGGTAGTCGTCCTCCGGGTCGTACTGGTGCGGGCCGTGATCGACGATCTCGTGCCCGGCTTCGGCGAGGTGCTGGGCCAGATGCTGCTTCAGTTCCAGACCGGCGTGGTCGGAACCCAGATGGACGCGCATGGGACACAGTCTGGCACCCCCGGTGTCGGCCGGGGGTACCCACACCCTGATCAGACGAGAGATCAGACGTCGAACTGCGGCGATTCCGTCCGTGTGCGCTTCAGCTCGAAGAAGTACGGGTTGCTCGCGACCAGCAGCGTGCCGTCCCACAGCTTCCCGGCGTCCTCACCGGTGGGGACCCGGGTGATGACCGGCCCGAAGAAGGCGGTGTCGTTGAAGGCGACCACCGGCGTCCCCACGTCCTCGCCGACCTTGCCGATGCCCTCGGCGTGGCTGGCGCGCAGCTGCGGGTCGTACTCGTCGGAGTCCGCGTACTTCGCCAGGTCGGCCGGCAGGCCCACCTCGGCCAGCGCGGCGGCGATGACGGTCGGGCGGTCCTTCTCCTTCTTGTAGTGGATCTGCGAGCCCATCGCGTCGTACAGCGGCTTCACGTACTGCTCGCCATGCAGTTCCCGCGCGGCGATGATGACCCGGACCGGGCCCCAGCCGTTGTCCATCATCTTCCGGTAGTCGTCCGGCAGGTCGCGGCCCTCGTTCAGCACGGACAGGCTCATCACGTGCCACTTCACGTCCACCTCACGCACCTTCTCCACCTCGAGGATCCAGCGGGAGGTGGCCCAGGCGAAGGGGCACAGGGGGTCGAACCAGAAATCCGCGGTGTTGCGCTCACTCATCGGTATTACCTCTCGGTGAAGGTGTGGTTACTCCCGGACCGACAACACCACATCGTCCCGTGGTCATCCCCGCACACCGGGACGGCGTCCGCCCAGCGGTGGTGAGAGGATCCGGATTGAGCAATCCGCATCTGCGCCCGCCGGTGGGCAGGTGGGGCGCCGCGACCCGGCGCCCGTCCCGCCGACCGGACCCGGGCGCCACACCGAGGAGGACCCTGTGCCCGGTACGAACCTGACCCGAGACGAGGCGGCCGCCCGCGCCGCCGCGTTCACGGTGCAGTCGTATGACATCGATCTGGACCTGACCAGCGGTCCCGACATCTTCCGGTCCGTCACCACGGTGAAGTTCACGGCCTCCGCGTCGCCCGAGCTGTTCATCGACCTGATCGCACCGACCGTGCGCGAGGTCGTGCTCAACGGGACCCCTCTGAACGTCTCCGAGGTCGTCAGCACCGCGCGCATCGCCCTGCCGGGCGTCGTCACCGGCGAGAACGAACTGCGGGTGGTGGCCGACGCCGCCTACATGCAGACCGGCGAGGGCCTGCACCGTTTCGTCGACCCGGTCGACGGCGAGGTCTACCTCTACTCGCAGTTCGAGGTGGCCGACGCCCGCCGCGTCTTCGCCTGCTTCGACCAGCCCGACCTGAAGTCTGTCTACACCTGGACGGTGAAGGCACCCGCGCACTGGCAGGTCGTCACGGTCGCCTCCGCGGTCGAGCCCGAGCCCGCGGGTAGCGACGCCGCGGTGTGGCGTTTCGCGGAGACCGAGGTGATGAGCCCCTACGTCACCGCGCTGGTCGCCGGCCCGTACCACCGGGTCACGGACGAGCTGACCGTGCGCGACGGCCGCACCATCCCGCTGGGCGTGTTCTGCCGGGCCTCGCTGGCCGAGCACCTCGACGCCGAGAACGTCATCGCGATCACCAAGGCCGGGTTCACCTGGTTCGAGGAGACCTTCGACTGCGACTACCCGTTCCCCAAGTACGACCAGCTGTTCGTGCCGGAGTTCAACGCCGGGGCGATGGAGAACGCGGGCACGGTCACCATCACCGAGGTCTACGTGTTCCGCTCGCGGGTGCCGCAGGCCCTGATCGAGCGCCGCGCCCTGACCATCCTGCACGAGCTGGCGCACATGTGGTTCGGCGACCTGGTCACCATGCGCTGGTGGGACGACCTCTGGCTGAACGAGTCGTTCGCCGAGTACGCGAGCACCCGCTGCCAGGCCGAGGCCACGCAGTGGGCCACTTCCTGGACCACTTTCAGCAGCGCGGAGAAGTCCTGGGCGTACCGGCAGGATCAGCTCAGCTCGACCCACCCGATCGTGGCCGACATCCGCGACCTGGAGGACGTCGAGGTCAACTTCGACGGGATCACCTACGCCAAGGGCGCTTCCGTGCTGAAGCAGCTGGTGTACTGGGTGGGCCAGGAGGCCTTCGACGCCGGGCTGCGGCAGTACTTCAAGACCCACGCCTGGAAGAACACCACGCTGAAAGACCTGCTCGGGCACCTGGAAGAGACCAGCGGGCGCGATCTCGAGGCCTGGTCGGCGGCCTGGCTGCGCACCGCGGGCGTGAATACGCTGCGCCCGGTGATCGAGACCGGCCAGGACCGGGTGATCACCCGCTTCGCGATAGCCCAGGAGGCCGCGGCCGACTACCCCCACCTGCGTCCGCACCGCCTCGTCGTCGGTGGCTACGACCTGGTGGACGGCAAGCTGCGCCGCACCACGCGGATCGAGCTGGACGTGGCCGGTGAGCTCACCGAGGTACCGCAGCTGGTGGGCAGCGCCCGTCCCGACCTGATCCTGATCAACGACGAAGACCTGGCGTACGCCAAGATTCGCCTGGACGCCGGTTCGCTGGACGCCGCGATGGGCCACCTCGGCGACTTCGAGGACTCCCTGTCGCGCACCCTGATCTGGGGCGCGGCCTGGGACATGACCCGCGACGCGGAACTGCCCGCGCGCAGCTTCGTCGACCTGGTGCTGGCCAACATCGCCTCGGTCGACGACCCCAGCGTGGCCCAGACCCTGCTGCGTCAGCTCTCCGCGACGCTGGAGTCGTACGTGGCCCCCCAGTTCCGCGAGGAGACCTCGGCCAAGGCCGCCGACCAGCTGTTCGGTCTGCTGAAGTCCGCCGCGCCGGGCAGCGACAGCCAGCTGCTGCTGGCCCGTTCGTTCACCTCGCACGCGAGCACCAAGGAGCAGCTGGCCTCGGTCGAGGCACTGCTTTCCGGTGCCCTCGTCATCGAGGGTCTGGCGGTGGACACCGAGATGCGCTGGAGCCTGCTGACCGCCCTGGTCGCCGGTGGCGCCGCGGGCGAGACCGAGACCGCGGCCGAACTGGCCCGCGACGACACGGCCACCGGCCGGGTGCACGCCGCGGCCGCCCGCGCCGCGACGCCGACCCCCGAGGCCAAGGCCGCCGCGTTCAAGAGCGTGGTGGACGACGGCGACCTGCCGAACACCGTGCAGGCAGCCGTCATCGGCGGTTTCAACCGGGTGCACGACCGGTCGCTGCTGGCGCCCTACGTGGAGCCGTACTTCGCCGCTCTCACCCGGCTGTACGCCGAGCGCACCAGTGAGATGGCCGGCCAGATCGCGGTCGGTCTCTACCCGTCGGCCCAGCCGGTGGCGCCGGTGCTGGCGGCGACGCAGCAGTGGCTCGACACCACCGACGCCGAGCCGGCGCTGCGCCGCCAGGTGATCGAGGGCCGCGACGCGGTCGAGCGGGCCGGGCGGGCCCAGGAGCGCGACCTGCGGGGCTGATTCCCCGGTAAAGGGCGAGCCCAGACCGGATTCCGGTCTGGGCTCGCTTTTTTCAGTGGGTCAGACGCACTGCTCGGACACGCCCGAACCGCCGTAGTTACCGACCGCGGCGACGCGCTCGTTGCAGCTCCACACCCAGTGGTTGGCGATGTCCTTGTACACGTTCCAGTTGGACTGCTGGTGAAAACGGACCACGTAGGGCTCGCCCGGGTTGATACCGGTCCAGGTGGGGTTGCATTCGCCAGGCGACAGAACGAACGTCGAGAAGCCCCCACGCTGCGGGAAGATGGCCTCAGCCACGACCCCCGAGGCGTTGTTGCAGAACGTGAAGTTGACCGTGGCGGCGGATGCGGACGAGGCACCGGCCAGACCCAGACCTCCGAGTGCGAAGAGCGCAGCGGGAACGGCGGCCAGTCGGGCGAGGCGTCGCATGAGACTCCTTCCGGTTTCACAACAGGACAATCTGGACACGGTTCGGCGAGGCCGATCCGTTCAGCACCTGCCTATTCGCCTGCGAACAGTGCCCGAAAGTTCCGTCCTGAAGCCTTCAGCTCGGTCAGCCGGTGCGTGCCCTTCTCCCCCACGTCGTACTCGAAATAGGCCTGGTAGGCGACGTTGTTGGCCGGATCGGCGATGAAGTCGTGCATCTGCCCGATGAAGTAGGGGTCGTCGCCACCCCCGTGCCCGTCGGGACGCTGCGCCCACAGCCCCCATTCGGGTAGCGACATCGGTTTACCGTGCGCAGCGGCGAATTTTGACCAGGAAGCGAGACCGAACCGGGAGTTCAGGGTGTTGTCCCAGGCCGCCTTCTGCCGCCGGTGACGGCACTGCGCGGCGCACTTCGCGGGATAGGGGTAGGTGTTGTCCGCCCAGGAGATGTCGTATACGTCGACACCCACGTAGTCCACGTAGCCGTCACCGGGGTAGAACGTCGTCGAGTCGTAGGTGTCGCCGCCGTTGTGCACGTTCCAGTCGAACCGCAGGTTCTCGGCCCCCGGTACCGAGTGCATCACCGTCACCACCGAACGCCAGTAGCCGATGAAGTCGTCCGCGTCGTCCGGATGCCAGCGCCAGCTCCCGAGGTTGAACTCCCACCCCAGCCGCAGGATCGCGTCACCCTGGCCGTAGGCCACCAGGTTCTCCGCGAGCGTCCTGAAGTACTGGTCGTACTCACCCCTCGCCCCGGCGGCGAGACTGACATCCAGATCCTTGTTCTCGGGCAGCATGGCCAGGCCGTAGACCATCCGGTAGCCGGAGTCCTGCCACGCGCTCAGCTGGTAGGCCGGATCGGCGATGTCGTCCCAGGTGCGGCGCATCGAGAAATCCACCACGTAGTCGACGTCGCGGCCCAGCCAGTCGCTGAACTTCCGCACGTCTTCCGGTGAGGTACTGCGGAAGACACCTAGTGCAGGCGGTTTCTCGGCGATATCGGTCGGAGCAGAGGACGAGGTGGCCGGCGTGGCTGTCGCCGTGGGCTCCGGTGAACGGTCGCCTGCGAGCGCGTACGAGACACCCCCGGCGGCCAGCAGCAGGATCAGCGCGGCGGTCAGGAGCTTGAGCTTCAGGGGATCTCCGGTGGAGCCGTGTCGTCGATGGCCATCCCGAACTCGGCGGCGAGCAGGGGGGCGAGCAGGTCGAGCTGGACCGAGCTCACCGTGGTGCCGTTCAGCCGGGACAGCCCGGTGATGCGGTGCAGTTCGGCGCCCCGCAGGTCGAACGCCTTCAGCTGCGCGCGCTGCACGTCGAGGGTCGGCACCGAGCTGCCGATGAAGGCCACGCTCTGGGCGGTGGCCTCGGCCAGGTCGAGTTCCTCGATCGAGCAGCGGGTGAAGGCGACGTCCCGCAGGGTGGCCCCCCGCAGGTTCAGGTAGGTGATCTTGCAGTCGACGAAGTGGACGCTGCCCCAGTTCGTCTCGTACATCTCGGCCGACCCGATGCGGGCCCCCTCGATGCGGACGTCACGCCAGTCGCCGCGGCCCGCGCGCAGCGAGGGCAGCCGGGCGGCGCTGATCACGCAGTCGCGCACCCGGGTGCCCCGCAGGTCGGCCTCGTCGGCGCCGAGCCCGGTGAGGCTGCACTCCATCACCGAGGCGTCGGACAGGTCGAGCCGCTCCACCTCGACGCCCTCGAAGGCCAGCCCGTCCAGACGGGCGCCGGGCAGCAGGTCGGCCGGGTCGCCGGTTTCCAGTGCGGGCAGCCGGATCTCGTCGATCCGGACCGCCGGCTTGCGTCTAGCCACCGGTTCTCACTCCGGCTCGACCCAGTCGTTCGGGTGCAGGCGGGAGTCGACCGTGCGGATCAGGCTGAGCACGCGCACGGAGTCCATCAGGTCGTCGAGCAGGATCGGCTGGCCCACCCCGTCGGCCAGGGGCAGCCGCCAGTTCGGGTACTCGTCGTTGGTGCCGGGCTGGTTCATCGTGCGCCGGTCACCCACGGCGTCGGCCAGCTGCACGCCGATCAGCCGGGCCGGGGTCAGGGCGAGGAACGCGTGCAGCGCCTCCACCTTGTCGCGCTCGGTCGGGCCGACCTTGAGCAGGCCGAGCTCGGTGAGCTGGTCGAGCACGTCCTGCCGCTGCTCGGCGTCGACCGCGGCCTCCTGCTCGTAGCTGCGGGTGAGCAGCCCCAGCCGCTCGCGCAGTTCGATGTGCTCACCGGCGAGATAGCCCGCGGTGGGCGGCAGGTCGTGCGTGGTGACGGTGGCCAGGCACAGGTCGCGCCACTGCGAGGGCTCCAGCGGCTTGCCGTCGCCGTCGTAGTCGCGCTCGAACCAGAGGATCGACGTGCCGAGCACGCCGCGCTCCTTCAGGTACTCGCGGGTCGAGGGCTCGACGTTGCCCAGGTCTTCGCCGATCACGAAACAGCCCGCCCGCTGGGCCTCCAGGGCCAGCAGGCCGATCATCGCCTCGTGGTCGTACTTCACGTAGGTGCCGTCGGCCGGGGAGTTGCCCTCGGGCACCCACCAGAACCGGAAGAGCCCGAGGATGTGGTCGATCCGCAGGGCCCCGGCGTGCCGCAGCAGGGTGCGCAGCATGGCCCGGTAGGGCTCGTAGCCGAGCTCGGCCAGCCGGTCGGGACGCCACGGCGGCTGCGACCAGTCCTGGCCCTGCTGGTTGAACGCGTCCGGCGGGGCGCCGGCGGTGACGCCGAGGGCCAGCACGTCGGCCAGGGCCCAGGCGTCCGCACCGTCGGGGTGCACCCCGACGGCCAGGTCGTGCACCACGCCGACCGACATGCCGGCGTCCTGCGCGATCGCGGCGACCCGGGCGAGCTGCTGGTCCAGGCACCACTGGAGCCACATGTGGAACTCGACGCGGTCGACGAGTTCCTCGCGGACCTGCACCACCGCGTCGCTGTGCGGCTCGCGCAGGTGGTCGGGCCAGTTCGAGGTGGGCAGCCCGTACCGCTCGACCAGGGCGCTCCAGGTGGCGAAGTCTTCCAGGCCCTCGCCCTCGCGCAGGCAGAAGGCCTCGAACGCAGCCTGCCGCTCACGGCTGCGGGGGTGCTCGAAAACGGTCTGCAGCGAGGCCGACTTGGCCTCCCAGACGGCGTCGCGGTCGAGGTCGCGCGGGTCGGTGCTGAGGGCCCGCATGGCCTCGGCCTGCCACTCGATGATCGCGCGCTCGGTGGACGCCAGGTAGGCGACCTCCGGGATGTCCTCGACCCGCAGGTAGACCGGGTTGAAGAAGCGGCGGGTGGTGGGCAGGTACGGCGACGGCGTCATCGGGGCGACCGGCTCGGCCGCGTGCAGCGGGTTCACCAGCACGTAGTCGGCGCCCCCGGCCCGGGCGCTCCAGCCGGTGAGCTCGGCCAGGTCACCCAGGTCGCCCAGGCCCCACGACCGGGAGGAGCGCACCGAGTACAGCTGGGTCATGAAGCCCCAGGCGCGGCTCTGGGCCACCGAGGGCGGCAGCTCGATGCGCCGGGGCGTGACCACGTAGGGGCGGTACAGCTCGTCGGACTGCACCGGGTTCTCGCTGCCGGGGTGCCGGGCCTGCGGCAGGTGACGGGCGATCAGGGTGTGGTCGCCGATCGGGATGTCGCCCAGCACCATGTAGTTCACCCGGCGCCGGGTGCGGCCCTCGAAGGTGGCGCGGCCCTCGTCCGGGGCCGGCTGGTCGGCGGCGAGCGGCAGCTTCAGCAGCGTGCCGTCTTCCGTCTCGAGCCGGACGTCCAGCCGGTGCAGCGGCAGATCGGCCTCCACGTGCACCGGGATGATCGCCGAGTCGCCCTCGCGCACCACGGTGATGTCGGGCAGCAGCTTCTCCCAGGGCCGGCGCCGCAGCTCGGCCAGCGCCGCACGCACGTGCACCCCGGTGCGCACCGGCATGTCCAGCGCCGCCAGCACCCCGCAGAGCGTGTGCGTGGCGACCGGGACCAGGTTGCCCTGCCAGTCCTTGAACTCGGTCGAGACGCCCAGCCCGGTGGCCAGCTCGACCAGTTCCTCCGGGGCGGGAGCGTCGAGGTCGAGGTTCCCGTCCACCAATCGGGGACGTGTGAACGCCGCACTCGCGTCGTCGGGGTCGCGGTCGGGATGGTCGTCCGGTCCGCTCGACTTGGGGTCTTCCCAGAGCGCGCTGAGGGGAATGCCCGACGGTGGCGTCGGCGCACTGATGTCGTACACCGACCCCTCGTCGTCGGGGCCCACACTGAGGTCGCTGCGGTCGGGAAGGGGTCGCTGCTCGGTCACCGTTGTGCTTCCGTCGCGTTCGTTCAGGTCATCGCCAGATGTCTCCGCAAGATCCTGCCATGCTTCCGGCCGCTACGACGGGTGGACTGCCTCTGGGTCTTCACCTGCCTCATGGGCACCTCGGGCGTTCACCCTACTGTGTGTACATGCCCACCCCCTCCGGCGTGTCCGCCGAGCGCCTTGACCTGGTCGACGAGCTGCACGGACAGCCGGTGCCAGACCCTTACCGCTGGCTCGAGGACGCCTCCGACGACCGCACGCAGAAGTGGTCGCAGCAGCAGGACGAGCTGTTCACCACCGGATCGGCGCACTGGCCGGGTCGCGAGCGGATCGGCGCCCGTCTGGGTGAACTGATGGGCGCGGGCGTCACCGGGGTGCCGATCTGGCGGGGCCGGCGGGTGTTCTCGATGCGCCGAGAGCCCGGCCAGGAACACAGCGTGCTGTACGTGCAGGACTCCCCGGACTCCGAGCGCCGCGTGCTCGTCGACCCCGTCGCGATCGACCCGGGCGGCACCACCACGCTCGACGCCTGGCAGCCCGACCGGGAGGGCGCGCGACTGGCCTACCAGCTCTCCGAGGGTGGCACCGAGGAGAGCGTGCTGCGGGTCATCGACGTGACCACCGGTGAGCTGCTCGACGGCCCCATCGACCGGGCTCGCTACTCCCCCGTCTCCTGGATCCCGGGCGGCCTGCCCGCCCCGGGCACCCCGCAGGAGCGGGTGCCCGCGTTCTTCTACGTGCGCCGCCTGCCCGCTGGCCAGGTGCCGGCCGGCGAGGAGCAGTACCACCGGCGGATCTGGCTGCACCGCCTGGGTTCCGACCCCTCCACCGACGTGCGCGTGTTCGGTGACGGCCACGACCCGCGGACGTACTTCGGGGTCGGTCTGTCCCGCGACGGGCGCTGGCTGATCGTCTCCGCCGCCGTCGGCACGGCCCCGCGCAACGACGTCTGGATCGCCGACCTGACCGCCCCCGGCGGCCACGAGACCCCGCAGTTCACGCCGATCGCCACCGGGCTCGACGCCCAGTTCGGCGCGCACGTGGGACGGGACGGCCGGCTCTACGTCTTCACCGACCTGGACGCCCCGCGCGGCCGGCTGGCGGTCACCGACCCGAGCACGCCCTCGCCCGCGAACTGGCGCGACCTGATCCCCCAGCACGAGGAGTCGGTGCTGCAGGACTACACCGTGCTGGACGGCGAGCAGCTCATCGACAACCCACTGCTGCTGGCCAGGTGGACGCGTCACGCGGTCTCCGAGGTCACCGTGCACGACCTGGACTCCGGCTCGCGGTACCCGGGCCCCTCCGGCTCGGTGGAGCTGCCCGGCATCGGCACGGTCGGGGGTCTGGTGGCGCGGCCCGAGGGCGGCCACGAGTGCTGGTTCACCTACACCGACCACGTCACCCCGCCGCACGTGTACCGGCTGGACGGGCTGACCGGGAAGGTGGAGCTGTTCGCGGCCCCGCCCGGCAGCATTCAGGGAGCCGAGGTGCCGAAGGTGATCACCCGGCAGATCGAATATCCCTCGGCCGACGGCACGATCGTGCGGATGTTCGTGACCTCCCGCGCCGATCTGCTCTCCGAGGCCGGCGAGCCGCTCTCCCCGCGCCCGACGATCCTTTACGGCTACGGCGGTTTCGGGGTACCGATGACACCGGGCTACTCGGCCACGATCCTCGCCTGGGCCGAGGCCGGGGGCGTGTACGCGGTCGCCGGCCTGCGCGGCGGCAGCGAGGAGGGCGAGGACTGGCACCGGGCCGGGATGCTCGGGCACAAGCAGAACGTCTTCGACGACTTCCACGCAGCCGCGGAACACCTGATCTCCCAGCAGTGGACGTCCCCGGGCCGGCTGGCGATCAGTGGCGGCTCGAACGGTGGCCTGCTGGTCGGGGCCGCGCTCACGCAGCGCCCGGAGCTGTACCGGGCCGTGGTCTGCTCGGCGCCGCTGCTCGACATGATCCGCTACGAGAAGTTCGGCCTCGGGGCGACCTGGAACGTGGAGTACGGGTCGGCGGACGACGCGGAACAGTTCGGCCAGTTGCTCGCCTACTCGCCCTACCACCGGGTGAAGGAGGGCGTGAACTACCCGGCCACCCTGTTCACGGTCTTCGACGGCGACACCCGGGTCGACCCCCTGCACGCCCGCAAGCTCTGTGCGGCCCTGCAACACGCGAACTCCGGCGAGCACCCGATCCTGATCCGCCGCGAGAAGGACGTGGGCCACGGCGCCCGCTCCCTGTCCCGCACGATCACCCTGAGCACCGACACCATGACCTTCCTGGCCGCCCAGACCGGTCTGGAGCTCTAGGGACGTCGCGGGGAGGTTTTGCATGATCACGAACGGGTCAGGAGGCGCCCCCTTCACCCGTTCGTGATCATGCGAACCTTCCCCGGCGATCTTGCTCCCCGTGACCGAACCTCACGCTGACCTGTGAAACCGGGCCACTTCGTCCTCAATTCGCCCGATGCTGGTTTCACTCTCGTCACCTGACGCCGCTAGCCTCGGCCGAATGTTCGCCGCTCCACTTGCCGCCGCCCACACCCAGCTGTACGCGCTGCTCTCGACCTCGACGCCGGACCCGGGCGGGAGTTCGAGCCCGACGGCCACCGTCACCCCGACCCCGGTGCCGAGCGTCACCTCGATCGGGGAGAAGGCACTGGACAGCCTCCAGGGCGGCGCACAGAGCGTGACCTGCACCAAGGACGACTTCTCGATCTGCGGGCTCACCCTGCGGACCACCGGCAGTCTGCGGGTCGGTCAGTGGCTCGACTTCATCCTCGGCACCCCGCTGCGCGTCGCGTTCATCATCTTCATCGGCTGGCTGGTCCGGAAGATCGTGCACCGGCTGATCGGCCGGCTCGCGGCCCGGATCGCGGCCGGCACCACCGCCCCGGGCAAGAGCAGCGGCGGCGAGAAGTCGCAGGACGCGGACGCCACCCCGGCCCCGGTCACCCGCCCGATGATCACCCGGCGCAAGGCCCGCTCGAAGACCCTGGCCCAGGTGCTGCGCAGCGTCACCTCGGTGATCATCTTCATCGTCGTCGGCCTGATGGTGATGGACGAGATCGGCCTGCCGATCACCCCGCTGCTGGCCAGCTTCAGCGTGATCGGCGTGGCGCTGGGCCTGGGTGCGCAGAGCGTGGTGCGCGACGTGCTGGCCGGTATGTTCATGATCCTGGAAGACCAGTACGGCGTGGGCGACTCGGTGAACGTGGGCGAGGCCACCGGCACCGTCGAGGCGGTCGGGCTGCGCGTCACCCAGCTGCGCGACCTCAACGGCACGGTCTGGTACGTGCGCAACGGCGAGATCCTGTCGGTGGGTAACTCCTCGCAGGGCTGGTCGCGGGCCGTGGTCGACGTCAACGTGGGCTTCGAGGAAGACATCGAGCACGTCGAGGACCTGCTCGAGGAGATCGGCCGTCAGGTGCACGACGATCCCAAGTTCCGGGCGCTGATCATGGAAGACCCGGAGATCTGGGGCGTCGAGACGATGGCCGCCGACAGCGTGGTGGTGCGGATGGTGGTCAAGACCCTGCCCGACCAGTCCGCCCCGATCGCCCGCGAGATCCGGCGCCGGATCCGCCTGACCTTCCGCCGCGACCGCATCGTCATGCACTCCACGCCGCGCACCGTGATCGTGAACTCGGGTGATCCCACTCCCCCGATGAACCCCGCCCACGGATCGGCAGCGACCCCCGAAGGAACCCCGAGCGGTAATCCGACCGCCGACTCCAGCTCGAAGCGTCATCCGGAGGAACGCGAGCTCGGGAAGTAGAACCTGGGCGTGACGTACGCCGAGCGAGATCACCGGGGAGGTTGTGCATGATCACGAACCGGGAACCCCCTTACCTCCGTGATCATGCAAAACCTCCCCGGAGTTCCAGAACTCAGGGGAGCGGGGCGAAGAGGTCCACCTGGTTGCCGTCCGGGTCGCGGACCACGGCGTACCGCTGACCCCAGACGGCATCCCAGGGCTTGAGCTCGCCTTCGTACCCGGCGGCCGTGACGGCGGCATAGGCCTCGTCGACCTCGGCCGGGGACGCGGCCAGGAGGGCGATGGCGGACTGGGTGGTCCCCCTCGCCGGGCGCGCCCATTCCGGGTGGAACGACCTGATCGTGTCCTCGGTGTCGAAGGCGATCTGGACGCCGCCGAGGTCGGCCTGCACGTGGGGCTGCGCGCCGGCCTCGGACGGATCCGGCAGGTCCAGCCCCAGCAGCCGGTAGAAGGCCAGGGTGGCGGACATGTCCGAGACGACGAGTTCGATGACGGCCAGTCGAAGTTTCATGACGACCACGCTATGACCTGCCGCGATGCCGGGTCTTGGATTCTTCGGACAGGTCTGGCTGTGATGGTCGGGCGACGGTAGGCGAAACTGGGGGCATGGCGGAACAGGAACGACAGCCGACCACACTGGGGATCGTGCCGACAGGCGCCGCACCGGAGGCCGAGGAGAAGATCACCTTCTACGAGGCGGTCGGGGGCCGGCCGGCGTTCGCGCAGCTGGTGCACGTCTTCTACCAGGGCATCGCGCAGGACGAGGTGCTGCGGCCGATGTACCCGGAAGAAGACCTGGGGCCTGCCGAAGAGCGGCTGCTGATGTTCCTGGAGCAGTACTGGGGCGGGCCCACCACCTACAGCCAGCAGCGTGGGCACCCCCGGCTGCGCATGCGTCACGTGCCGTTCCGGGTGAACGCCGACGCCCGCGACCGCTGGCTCACGCACATGCGGGCGGGCGTCGACAGCCTCGACCTGCCGCCGGAGCTGGAGACCATGCTCTGGGACTACCTGGAGCGAGCCGCTTTCAGCCTGCAGAACACGCCCGGCTAGACCCGGCTAGATTCCCGAGGCGGGGCGCGCCAGGACGTGACCGCGGGTGGTGCTGAGGCGCCACCAGCGTCCGGCCGAGTGCAGCGTGGCGACGTCTTCCTCCGGCGGGGCCAAGAGGTCGACGTGTGAGGCCGTCCGCCCGAGGAACCCGAACGTCTCGGCCGCGAAAGCGGCCCCGGTCGGCAACCCGGCCGCGCCCTCCAGCAACGGGCGTCCCCACACGATGCCCCGCAACTTCGCGACCGCCGCGGCGCCCGACCCGGCCGGCACCCCGGCCGCGACCTCGTCGATCCCCGTTCGCGCGGCCCCGCGCAGCAGATCGAAAGGCACCACGCCCTCGACGTTCCAGCCGCTGCGCGGAGGTGCCATCCCCGCCCACGACGCGTTCGTCGCGGTGGTGGGAGGTACCGGCAGCCCGATCGGCCGGCCCACACTGCGGGGAGTGGGACGGGCCCCGGCCAGCAGCCGGTCGATGCGGGCGAACCGGTCGGCCATCGCCGCCAGCGGCACCGTGGCGTCGACCTGCACGGGCTCGGCCAGCGTGAGCACCCGCAGGGCCAGCACGGTCGGGCCCCCGGCCCCGTGCAGGGCACACGCGTACATGGCCAGCACCTGGCCCTGAGCGACCAGACGGATTGCCCCGCCGTCGTCGACCTTCCGGGCCCGGCCGACGAAAGTCTTCACGTCGGAGAGTGTTCCGAGATCGGGGAGCAGGAGGTTCACGGTGCGGTCACCGCCTTGTCGCGCCGGCGCCGCCACTGGATCGGCCCGTCGGCCCACTGCTGCAGGCGTTCCCGCTCAGAGGCACGGAGCCGCCGGGGCCGGTTCTTCCACTGGTCGAAGGCGAAGAGCGTGGTCTCGGCGTGGGCGTAGACCACGCGCTCGCCGTCCTGCTCGTCGAGCACCTCGTAGGCCATCTCGAAGTCGGCCGCGCCGATCCGGGTCACCCAGATGTCGACCGGCACCGGCGGGATGCGGAAGGTCAGCGGGAGCATGTACTCGATCTCCTGGCGCGCCACCAGCAGAGCGCCCCCGGTCTCGCGGGAGGTGCTCAGCAGATCGGTGCCGAGCGCGGCGATGCGCGCCTCTTCCAGGATGCGCACGAACATGACGTTGTTGACGTGGCCGTAGGCGTCGACGTCCGACCAGCGCAACGGGACCAGTACTCGGTGGCGGGGCACCCGCCCATGGTCCCCCATCCGTGGGGGTCCCGGAGAACAGAGGCTTTTGGACGCGTGGCACAGGTCACAGCGGCCCTGTCCCCTCAGGGGTCAAGGGGCGGTCCGGGTGACCGATGACAACACAGCACCCCGGACCGGGCGCCGGGACGGAGGAGGGGCCTGCCGGCGCCGGTCCGCGGGTTGCGGTTGTCGTTGTGGCCTTCGGCTCCGGGCTCAGCCCAGGGCGTTCACCGAGACGGTCAGACGTCCGGTGGTCTCCCCCGCCACGAGCCGGGCGATGCCCTGCGGGGCCTGATCGAACGGCAGGGTCTCGGCCAGCAACGGACGCAGCGCGCCGGCGTCGAGCAGCCGGATCAGATCGGCGTGGGCCCGCTGCACCAGCTCCGGCTCGCGCTCCCGGTAGAGCGCCGAGTTCACTCCCAGCACGGTGAAGTTCGCGGCCCGGACCTGTTCGGGCGCCACCGGCACGGCCTGCTGGGAGGCGAAACCGGCCACCACGATGCGGCCCTCGAACCCGATCAGGCGGCCGGACAGCTCGAACATCGGCCCACCCACCGGGTCGAAGACGACCTGCACACCCCGCCCCCGGGTCAGCTCGCGCACGGCCGCCTCGATGTCCTGCTGGTGGCGGTGCAGCACGACGTGCGCGCCCAGCGACCGGGCCGTCTTGTACTTCTCGTCCGAGCCCACCACCGCGATCACCTTGGCCCCGGCCGCCAGGGCCAGCTGCACGGCGGCACTGCCCAGTCCGCCCGCGGCTCCGAACACCAGCACCCACTCGCCGACGTGCACGGCGGCCCGCCGGTAGAGACCGAGCCAGGCCGTCAGGTAGGCCAGGTGGAACACCGAGGCGGGTTCGTCGTCCAGCGCCGTCGGGGCCGGGAAGACGTCCTGGGCCCGGGCGATCGCGTAGCGGGCCAGCGCACCGCTGGGCAGAGTGGTCTGGCCGACCACACGCTCGCCCAGCCGGTACTGCGAGACGCCCGGCCCGACCCCGACGATCTCACCGCACAGCTCCAGGCCGGGGGTGAACGGGGGTGGTGGGGCGTTCACCGAAAGCCCTTGTGCCAGCGTGGCATCGGTCAGGCCGAGCCCGGCCGCCGCGACCTGCACCAGCACCTGCCCGGGGCCCGGTGAGGGCAGCGGGACGTCTTCCCGGCGCATCACCTGCAACGGGTCCCCGGCGCCGATGATCCGCCAGGCCTGCATCGTGCTGCCGGTGTCCAGGGTCGCCGAGCGGTCCCCTGACTCGATGGACTCGATGGGCTCGATGGGCTCGATGGGCTCGATGGGCTCGGCCGATGCCTCGGTGCTCACTCGTACCTCCGCCTGCTGGTGAATCCCGGCTGACTCCCGGCATCATGCGGAACACACTGAACCGTTCAGTCACATGCCGGGTCAACCGGGACCACGGACCCTCACACCTCGTTCGTGATCATGCGAAGTTTCCCCGGGGAAGTTTGCCCGATCACGAACAGGGGATGTGGCCGGCGCTAGCCGATCGCACCGCCGAGCCCGACCCCACCGTCCAGGGTGAGGGTCTGCCCGGTGATCCACGAGGCGTCGTCACTGGCGAGGAAGGCCACCGCCGCGGCCACGTCGTCCGGGACGCCGAGCCGGCCGAGCGGGTACCCGGCGGCCAGCTCCCGCTCCCGGCCCTCGTAGAGCGCCGTGGCGAAGCGGGTCTTCACCACGGCCGGGGCCACCGCGTTGACCCGGATCCGCGGGGCCAGCTCGAGCGCCAGCTGGGAGGTGACGTGGATCAGCGCGGCCTTGCTGGCGCCGTACACCCCGATGCCCGGCGACGGCCGCAGCCCGGCGATGGACGCCACGTTCACGATCGCGGCCCCGCCGTGATGCCCCAGCCCGAGCTTGCGCACCTCGTCGGTCCAGGAGAGCGCCGCGATCACGTTGACGTCGAACACCTTGGCCGCGGCCCCGGTGTCCGTCTCCGTCATCGGCCCGTAGACGGGATTGATGCCGGTGTTGTTGACCAGCACGTCGATCCGCCCGAAGGCGTCGATGGTGGCCCGCACCGCATGGGCACGGTGCTCGGCGTCGTCGGCCCGGCCGGCCACCCCGACCGCGACCCCCGGGCCACCCAGCTGCTCCACCGCGTCCTCCAGCGGACCGGGTTTGCGGGCGGTGACGCACACCCGGGCACCCTCGGAGATCAGTCGCCGCGCGATCGCCAGCCCGATCCCCCGGCTGGCACCGGTGACCACGGCGACCCGCCCCTCGAACCGGCGATCAGCCGACGGTCCCTGCTCGACCTGAATGCCGGTCTCCTCGTCGAGACGCATCTGGCCCCTCCTCGTCCCGCCGGTGCTCCGTCGCACCGCGCCCGAGTTGCACGATTCCCCCGCCAGCCTGGCACATGATCACCGTCACATCACGGGCCGTTCGGCCTGCAACGATCCGGGCTCTGTTCTTGACGGAACGCCCGTTCGTGACATGCTCCCGCCATGGCGACCCGGTCGGCGATGAGCTGGACGGACGACGGCGACGAGCCGAACGACGACCCGGGCGGCGAAGCGGCCCCCACCAGGTCGGGTGATTCGTCGCGGCGGCTGATCGAGGCCGCGATCGAGGCCTTCGCCGATCGTGGCTTCCACGCCACCACCACCCGGGACATCGCGACCCGCGTCGGACTGAGCCCGGCCGCTCTCTACGTGCACTTCCCCTCGAAGCAGGCGCTGCTGGCCGAGATCAGCGTGGTCGGGCACGAGGCCGCACTGGACCTGGTCGAACGGTCCGCGGCCACGCAGACCGGGAGCGTGGACCGGCTGCGGGCGGTGATCCGCGACTTCACCGCCTGGCACGCCGAGCGCTACCGGGTGGCCCGGGTCGTGCACCACGAGATCGCCGCGCTGGCCGACACCGACCAGAGCCGGGTGCTCGACGTGCGCCGCAAGATCGAGGGTGTGGTGGAGGCCCAGCTCAGCGCCGGGAACGCGAGTGGTGAGATGGACGTACCCGACACCCGGGCGGTGGCGCGGGCCCTGCTCTCCCTGAGCGTCGACGTGGCCCGCTGGTACGACCCCCGGGGCAGCCGCACCGCCGCGCAGATCGGGGACCTGTACGCGGACCTGGCCACCCGGATGGTGAGTGCCCGGCCGCCGGCCCCGCCCGAAGGAGAACGTACGTGACCACCGGTTCAGACGTCCCGATCGACGAACTGATGCGGGTGCTCGCACTCGAGGAGGCCGGCGAGGACCAGTACGTGGGGCAGAACTACCACGCACCGCACGGCCGGATCTTCGGCGGGCAGGTCCTAGCGCAGGCTCTCGCCGCGGCCACCAAGACGGTCGGGGGCGACCGCCCACCGCATTCCTTCCACGGCTATTTCCTGCGCCCGGGCGACCCCTCGGTGCCGATCGAGCTGGCCGTGGAGCGGCTGCGGGACGGCCGGTCGTTCAGCGCCCGCCGGGTGCAGGCCGTGCAGCACGGCCAGCCGATCCTGTCGATGATCGCGTCGTTCCAGACCCCCGCGCAGGGCCTGGACCACCAGGCCCCCATGCCCGAGGTACCGCGTCCGCACGAGCTGCCCACGTTCAGCGAGCGCCTGGCCGAGGCCGGGCACCGTCCGGACGACCTGGGCCCGCTGCTGAGGTCGCAGCCGTTCGAGCTGCGGCACGTGCAGAGTCCGCTGTTCCTCGCCCCGGGCCCGGAGAAGGTCGCCGAGCAGGCCGTGTGGATCCGGCCCATCGCCCCGCTGCCGCCCGGCCCGCTGCTGCACGCCGTGGTGCTGGCCTACGTCAGTGACTACACCGTGCTCGAGCCCACCCTGCGCGCCCACGGCCTGGCCTGGACCACGCCGGGCATGAAGACCGCCAGCCTGGACCACGCCATGTGGTTCCACCGGCCGGTCACGTTCGACGACTGGTTCCTGTTCGTCGAGGAGAGCCCTTCGGCCTCGGGGGCGCGAGGTCTCGGCCTGGCCCGGATCTACTCCGCCGACGGCACGCTGGTCGCGACGGTCGGCCAGGAAGGCATGTTCCGAGTGCCGCAGTGACCCTGTTGCACCCCGACGTCCGGCTCGGCCTCGGTGTTCTCACGCTCATCGGCCTGACCTGGCTGGTGCTGCGGGTGGCCCGGGTGCCGCTGGGCTGGGGCCCGGCCTGGGCCGTCGTCCGGGGTGCCGCCCAGCTCGCCCTGGTGGGGCTGGCGTTGCGTGGCGTCTTCAACGCCCCACCGTTCGTGGCGCTGGCCCTGACGATGATGCTGACCGTGGCGATCCACACCGCGGCCCGGCGCCTGAAGGCGCTGCCGGGGGCGCTGAGCGCCGTGGCGCTGGCCTGCTCGAGCGCCGCCATCGGCACGCTGGTGGTGATCTTCGCCCTCGGCATGCTCGACCTCTCGGCCCGCTATCTCGTGGCCCTGGGCGGGATCGTCATCGGCGGCACCATGCTCGCGGCGACCCTGACCGGCCGTCGGCTGGCGGCCGGCCTGGAGTCCGAACGCGACGAGATCGAGGGTCTGCTCGCCCTCGGCGCCACGCCGCGCCAGGCCACAGCCCGGATCTGCCGCCGCAGCGTGGCCGAGGCGATGATGCCCGTCATCGACCAGACCCGCACCACCGGCCTGGTGACGCTGCCCGGCGCGTTCATCGGCGCCCTGCTCGGTGGCGCCGATCCGATGGACGCCGCCCGCTTCCAGCTCGTCGTGCTCTGCGCCCTGATCCACGCTCAGGCGATCAGTGGTGTCGTGGTGGCGTACCGCCTCGGCGCGCCCACCCAACTGCCGCCGACGGCGTCCTAAACTTCCTCCCAACTCGCCCCAAGGGAGACCAATGTCGCGCACCGAAGAAATCAGCTCAGAGGTCAAGGCGGTGAACGAGGCGGCCACCGAGGCCGGCACCCGCGCCGACGAGGCCCTGGAGTACGCCCGCGAGCAGATCGAGATCTCCATCGAGCACGGCTGGGACGGCATCGGCCAGTCCATCAGCATCACCAGCGAGGCTCTCGAGAAGATCTCCGCGGAACTGTCCGGCCTCGACGACTCCTTCGAGAGCGCCGCCTCCACGCTCGACCAGATCACCGAGCAGATGAGCCGCTCCGAGGTCAGTCAGCACCTCACCCTCAGCCTGACCGCGCTGGAGGGTACCCAGGAGGCCCTGGAGAGCACCGTCAACCTCGTCGACGAGGCGATGCAGGGCGCCGAGCAGGCCGAGCACGAGGCCCTCGCCAACCGCCTCCAGCTCCTGCGCGAGAACGTGGAGGGTCTCTTCGAGCGCCTGGCCCAGTCCCGCTCCGACATCGAGGCCGAGCACGAGGAGGCCCAGAGCATGGGCCAGGGCGAGGGCGACGAGACCCAGCGCGACCAGAAGCCCGACCAGGACCGCGACCATGACGGCCGGGACCCGGACGACGACCAGGACGAAGGACGCGCACCGGGAAACTGAGCGCGGGTGCTCCCCAGGGAGGGGGAGCACCCGGCCCGGGATATCCGTGGCCCCGGACGCCGGTGCCGGGAACGTGGGAGCACAGCCTCGGCCTCGATCCGCAGATCAAGAAGTTCCGTAAGGGTGAGTACCGCACGGCGATCCGTGTCATGGAAGAGCGGAACGTGCGACTCACCCGGGCGGGAGAGGACGACAGCTGGGACTGGGTCGACATGGACGGTCGTACGTACGACGCCGTCGGCGGGTTCCCCGGGCAGTACCTGGACGGGCAGTGGGACCATTTCTTCGGGCAGATCCGGCGTCACCTGGGTAAGGCCGAGCTGGTGCCGATCGATGTGTCGCAGTTCCGGGCGGACCAAATAGATCGGGTTCAGAGGTTCATCGCACCGCTGGGCCCTCGAGTCTTCATGGTGGGTGAGTAGTGGCTGGAACAATTTTTCTGCCCGACGGCCGTGGCTGGGACGCTCGGTCCGGAATCTTCTTCTGGACCCTCGACACCCTCGCCGAACAGGTCCAGGACCCGGATTTGGCAACCTGGCTCCAGGAGCTCTCCGAGAACAACGTCGGTCTTCTCGACGTGAAACAGCTCTCCGAGGCACAGCAACAGGATTTCGTGATCGCCGCCCGAAAACTCCCCGCCCTGGCGAGAACCGTGCTCCCGGAGGCCGGCGAGTCCTTCTACAGCCAGATGGAAGAACTCGCCGCGCTCCTCGCCGAAACATGATCGTGGCCAGACAGTGCGCTCCCACCGCACCATCTGCACACACACTCACGGTCCTGATCCGGTTCCGCGGCACGATCTGCCCCCACCAGCCGAGCGCGCGCTCACCCTGGTTCCACCCTGAACTTCTGCCCCTATTTTCCTGGCCGTGAGCACGCTGTGCGAAGGTGTGAGCGTGTCGTCCGCCCCCGAAACACCCGCCGCGCAGCCTCTACCTGCGCCGGAGCAGTCGCCGGCGCCTCGCTGGCGAGCTCTGGTCGGGCGGGTCCTGCTCGTCGTGGCCTCGGTCCTGGCCGTATACGTGCTCTCGCAGCAGGTCGATTTCGCCGATCTCTGGCAGCGCCTGCGCGGCGCCGACCCCCTCTGGCTGCTGCTGGCCGCCCTGGCCGCGGTGCTGCCGGTCGTCGGCAGCGCCCTCAGTTTTCTCGCGTTCGCCCCCGGGCGCGTCCCGTTCGGGCAGATGACGCTGGTCCAGCTGGCTACATCCTTCGTGAACCTGATCACCCCGGCCAGCGCCGGGGGCCTGGCCCTGAACGTGCGCTACCTGACCCGGCGGGACATTCCGCTGGCCGTCGCGGTGACGGTGGTGGGGCTGGTCCAGACCATGTCGATCGTGGTCACCGCGGTACTGGTGGTCGTGCTGCTGGGGGCCTCGGGGCGGTCGTTCAGCGACGCCCCGCACGTTCCCTGGCTGACCGTGCTGATCGCGGCCGGGATCTTCCTGATCGCGGTGGTGCTGCTGCGGTTCTGGCCGTGGGGCCGGGCCCTGGCCGTGCGGTACGTGGTGAAGCCGTTCCGCGACGCCGGCCCTCAGCTGCGGGACATCGTCACGAACCGCAAGCGCCTGGCCCTGGCCACGCTCGGGCATCTGACCGTGACGCTGGGGTTCATCGGGGTGCTCGGCGCCGCGCTGCACGCCTTCGACGCGGGTGTTCCCCTGGTGCTGCTGGCCGTCGTGGTGATCGCGGGGTCGGCGATCGCGGGGTCGGTGCCGGTGCCGGGTGGGATCGGCGCGGCCGAGGCCGCCCTCGCCGGCGGGCTGAAGGTCGCCGGCGTGGATGATTACGAAGTCGCCGTGTCCGCCGCCGTGCTGTTCCGCGTGTTCACCTTCTGGCTGCGGGTGCCCATCGGGTGGCTGGCTCTGGTAGCTCTCAGGCGTCAGGCAGCGGTGTAAAAGCCAGCAAAATTGAGGACGCGGTTGCGCACCCATGGGTGCGCAACCGCGTCTTCAATTTGTGTTCGGATCAGTCGCGCGTGAGCTTGCGGTGCGTGACCCGGTGCGGGCGCGCCGCGTCTTCACCGAGACGCTCGATCTTGTTCTTCTCGTACGACTCGAAGTTCCCTTCGAACCAGTACCAGTTGGCCGGGTCTTCCTCGGTGCCCTCGTAGGCGAGGATGTGCGTGGTGACCCGGTCGAGGAACCACCGGTCGTGGGAGATGACCACGGCGCAGCCGGGGAACTCCAGCAGGGCGTTCTCCAGCGAGCCCAGCGTCTCCACGTCGAGGTCGTTGGTCGGTTCGTCGAGGAGCAGCAGGTTTCCGCCCTGCTTCAGGGTCAGCGCCAGGTTGAGGCGGTTGCGCTCACCACCGGAGAGCACCCCCGTGGCCTTCTGCTGGTCGTGGCCCTTGAAGCCGAAGGCCGCCACGTAGGCCCGGGACGGCACCTCGACCTGCCCGACCTTGATGTAGTCGAGACCGTCGGAGACCGTCTCCCACAGGCTCTTCTTCGGGTCGAGCCCGCCGCGGTTCTGGTCGACGTACGACGTCAGCACGGTGTCACCGACCCGCACCGAGCCGGTGGTCGGCTCTTCCAGCCCGACAATGGTCTTGAACAGCGTGGTCTTACCCACACCGTTCGGGCCGATCACGCCGACGATGCCGTTGCGGGGCAGGTTGAACGAGAGGTCCTTGATCAGGTCGCGCTCGCCGAAGCTCTTGCCCAGCTTCTGCGTCTCGATCACCAGCGAGCCCAGACGCGGGCCCGGCGGGATCTGGATCTCCTCGAAGTCGAGCTTGCGGGTGCGCTCGGCCTCGGCCGCCATCTCCTCGTACCGGGCCAGACGCGCCTTGCTCTTCGTCTGCCGGCCCTTGGCGTTCTGCCGGACCCAGTCCAGCTCGTCGGCCAGGCGCTTGGCGAGCTTCACGTCTTTCTTGCCCTGCACCGCCAGACGCTGGGCCTTCTTCTCCAGGTAGGTGGAGTAGTTGCCCTCGTAGGGGTAGGCCCGGCCGCGGTCGAGCTCGAGGATCCACTCGGCGACGTTGTCGAGGAAGTACCGGTCGTGGGTCACGGCCAGGACGGCACCCGGGTAGGCCGCGAGGAACTGCTCCAGCCACTGCACGCTCTCGGCGTCCAGGTGGTTGGTGGGCTCGTCGAGCAGCAGCAGGTCAGGCTTGCTGAGCAGCAGCTTGCACAGGGCCACCCGGCGGCGCTCACCACCGGACAGGACGGTCACGTCGGCGTCCGGCGGGGGGCAGCGCAGCGCGTCCATCGCCTGCTCGAGCTGGGCGTCGAGGTCCCAGGCGTCGGCGTGGTCGAGCGCCTCCTGGAGATCGCCCATCTCGGCCAGCAACGCGTCGTAGTCGGCGTCGGGGCTCGCCATCTCCTCGGAGATGGCGTTGAACCGGTCGAGCTTGGCCTTGATCTCGCCGACCCCCTCCTCGACGTTGCCGAGGACGGTCTTGCTCTCGTTGAGTTCCGGCTCCTGCATCAGGATGCCGACGGTGGCGTCAGGGTCCAGACGGGTCTCCCCGTTGGACGGTTGGTCGATTCCGGCCATGATCTTGAGCACGCTCGACTTACCCGCGCCGTTCGGCCCGACCACGCCGATCTTGGCGCCGGGCAGGAACGACAGCGTCACATCATCGAGGATGACCTTGTCGCCGTGCGCCTTACGCGCCTTACGCATGGTGTAGATGTACTCAGCCACGGCCGACAGGCTATCCCAGAGACAGCCGTCCGCCGCTCGCGTCAACCGGTGACTGGCGGTTCCACGACCGTAACTGTGCAGGCCTTGGCCATGCCCTGTTGTCCCACACCTGGCGATCATGTCCTAGAGTCCGCGTCAAGGAGGACACTCAGCCATGTCAGCGCAGTTCGAACTGGGCTGGGTCTACGGCGTCTCACCAGTGGTGACGTTCCGGATGATGACCCGGCTCGAGCACCTCGCCGAGAAGGCGAGGCAGCTCAGCTACGAAGACTTCCACGTTCTCGAACTCCGGGAACGCGCGGGAGAGTTCCGTCAGGTCTCCGAACGCCAGGCGGCGGACATCATGCCCGCCCGGCGTTTCTTCGGCGGCAAGTCGATGCTGACCGAGTCCCTGGTCTGGCAGCAGCCGGAATGGAGCGGGGCGCGCTCGGGCGAGTACTCCGTCGAGCTGGCCGCCGCACCCCAGGTGACGATCGTGGGTCAGCTGGCCCTCGAGCCGGCCGGCACGGTGGGCACGCGCTTCTCCATCGCCGTCCAGCTGGAGACGCACGGCCGACTGGGCCGCAAGGGTGGGCCCGAGGTCGCCGAGTCGCTGAGCCAGCGTCTGCAGCAGGAACACGAGTTCCGGCTGCAGTGGCTCGACCGGCAGGTTCCCTACGGCAGCATCTGACTACTCCGATCCGGTAGAACCGGTGGACCTGCCGTCCGGCCCGATCTGCGGTGGTCCTGTCGGTGGGCGCCGGTAGCGTCCCTGACGTGACTAGCGCAGAGCCCACCGACTGGTACCGATCCGCCGTCACCTACCAGCTGTACATCAGGTCGTTCGCCGATTCCGACGGCGACGGCCTGGGAGACATCGGGGGTATCCGCTCCCGCCTGCCCTACCTGGCCGCGCTCGGCGCCGACGCGGTCTGGATCAACCCCTGGTACCCGTCGCCCCAGGCCGACGGCGGGTACGACGTCACCGACTACCGCGACGTGTACGCCCCGTTCGGCGACCTCGCCCAGGCCACGGCCCTCATCGACGAGGCGCACGCGGCCGGGCTGAAGGTCCTGCTCGACATCGTGCCCAACCACACCTCCGACGAGCACCCGTGGTTCGTCGCCGCGCTGGCCGACGAGCCCGGGGCACGCGAGCGCTTCGTCTTCCGGCCGGGTCAGGGTGAGAAGGGTGAGCTGCCGCCCAACGACTGGCAGTCCGTGTTCGGCGGCAGTGCCTGGCAGCAGGTCGCCGACGGCACCTGGTACCTGCACCTGTTCGACGTCCGCCAGCCCGACCTGAACTGGGACAACCCGCAGGTGAGGGCCGAGTTCGAGAGTGTGCTGAGGTTCTGGTTCGACCTCGGCGCCGACGGTTTCCGCATCGACGTGGCGCACGGCCTGATCAAAGACCCGGCCCTGCCGAACCTGAACCTCGATCAGGCCCAGATGCTCGACCGGGTGAAGGCGACCGGGCACCCGTACTGGGACCGGCCCGGCGTGCTCGAGATCTGGGAGCAGTGGCGGCACGTGGGCGACTCCTACGACCCGCCCAAGGTGTTCGTGGCCGAGGCCTGGGTGGAGAGCTCGACCCGCCTGGCCGAGTACCTGCGGCCGAACCGGCTGCACACGGCGTTCGACTTCGAGCTGATGCGCGCCCGGTGGAACGCGCGGGAGCTGCGCGAGACGGCCCGGCGGTCGCTCCAGGCCCACGACTCGGTCGGCGCCCCGGTGACCTGGACGATGTCGAACCACGACGTCACCCGGCACGTCACCCGGCTGGGGCGGCCCCAGCGGCGCACGCCCGGCGCCGATCCGCACGCCTGGCCGGAGGGCGAGAGCGACCTGGAGCTCGGCACCCGCCGGGCCCGGGCGGCGATCCTCTACGTGCTGGCGCTGCCCGGCGGCGTGTACCTCTACCAGGGTGAGGAACTCGGGCTGCCCGAGGTGGAAGACCTGCCCGACGAGCTGCTGCAGGACCCGACCTGGAAGCGCTCCGGCCACACCCAGCGCGGGCGGGACGGGTGCCGGGTGCCACTGCCCTGGCGCCGTACCGGCCCGTCGCTGGGCTTCGGCGATGTGGAGGGCTGGCTGCCCCAGCCGTCCACCTTCGCCGGGCTCTGCGTCGAGGCGGAGCAGGCCGACCCGGGCTCGATGCTCTCCCTCTACCGCGAGGCCCTGCGCCTGCGCCGTGAGCTGCCGCAGCTGGGTGCCGATGGCGGGCCGCTGGTCTGGACGGGCGAGGAGGAGCAGGTGCTCGGGCTGACCCGCGGCACCGGCTTCGTCTGTGTGCTGAACACGGGTGAGGTTGCGATCCCGCTGCCGCCCGGCAGGGTGGTCCTGTCGAGCTCACCGGTCGAGGGTGGGCTGCTGCCGCCCGACGCGGCGGCGTGGATCGTGACGGACTGAGCGTTCCCACCGGCTTCGCACCAACGAAAGGGGGAATGAAAATGACCGTTCCGAACGACGGGATCACCCTGCCCCCGGACGACACCGTCCTGCCGCGCCCCGGGCTGGCCCCGGGCGACAGCACCCTGCCGCCCGCCGAGCCGGAACCGCCGCTGGAACCGCCCCGTCCGGGGCCGGTTCCGGGGCCGCCGACCCCCACGCCTCCCATTCCGGGGCCGGGGACGGATCCGGCACCGGCGCCTCCGGGCAGACCGGAACCAACGTTCTGACTGTTTCACCCCGCTGAACAGGTGGCTACGGGCCGAGCCGCGGCACGGAAGAGCCCGCTGCCGAGCGCCGTGAACCGTAGGACAGCACCGTAGGCACGGGGCCCCTGACGCCGTAGGCGTCGGGGGCCCTTTCGGCGCGCCTGGGCATGCGCCCACCTCTTCCGGGTTTGGGGTCGTCGAGGAGGGCTCAACTAGGGTGACGGGGTGTCTACCGCTCCGCCGCCTGCCCCCGAACATCTCGTCGTCGTCGGGATCGGGGCGGACGGGTGGCCCGGTCTACCGCCCGCCGCCCAGAAAGTACTGCGACAGGCGGACGTGGTGTTCGGCGGGGATCGTCAGCTCGCGTTGCTGCCGGGTGAGGTCGCCGGGCAGCAGGTCGCGTGGCCCCCGGGGCTGGTCCGGGCGCTGCCGCTGTTGCTGGTGAAGACTCCCGGTGCGCGCAAGGTGGTGCTGGCCAGTGGCGATCCGACGTTCTTCGGCATTGCGACAACCATTGCCCGGGTGGCGCCCGGCTTCGAGCTGAGCGTGCTGCCGCATCCCTCGAGCGTGTCCCTGGCCTGCGCGGCGATGGGCTGGGCGCAGCAGGACACCGAGGTGATCAGCCTGGTCGGCCGGCACCTCGCGACGGTGCACCCCGTGGTCTCCCCCGGCCGGCGCCTGCTCGTGCTGGTGCCCGGCGAGGATTCACCCGCCCAGGTCGCGGCACTGCTGCGGGAGCGCGGGTTCGGTCCCAGCGAGCTGACGGCCCTGAGCAATCTGGGCGCGCAGGACGCCTCCCGGGTATCGGCTTCCGCCGGCGAATGGCCCGCCGCGGGGTATCCGCCGCACGCTCCCGAAGGGTCGGGGGCGCTGACCGTGCTCGCGGTGGTGTGCCGTCCCGGCCCTGCGGCGAAACGACTTTCGCGGGTTCCCGGGTTGCCCGACGACGCCTACGAGAACGACGGGCAGCTGACGAAACGCCACGTGCGCGCGGTCACGCTGTCGGCCCTCGCCCCCGAGCCCGGAGAATTGCTGTGGGACGTCGGTGGTGGCGCGGGGAGCGTCGGTATCGAATGGTTGCGGTCCCATCCGTCGTGCCGGGCCATCAGTATCGAGCGCGACGGGGAGCGGGCGGCCCGGATCACCCGCAATGCCGAGCTTCTGGGCGTCCCTCATGTGGATGTGCGCATCGGTGAGGCACCCGCCGAACTGGACGGGCTACCCACTCCCGACGCCATTTTCGTGGGCGGTGGGCTGACCGCGCCGGGCCTGGTGGACCTCTGCTGGGAGGCACTGGCGCCGGGTGGGCGGATGGTGGCGAACGTGACCACGCTGGAGTCGGAAATGGTTCTGGCCCAGGCCCGCTCGAACTACGGCGGAACCCTGACGAAGATCGACATCACGAAAGCCACGACGATCGGGCGATTCACCGGCTGGCGCCCCGCCATGCCGGTCACCCAGTGGGTCGCCTGGAAGGTTGCGCCATGACAGTCCATTTCATCGGAGCCGGTCCGGGGGCAGCTGACCTGCTGACCGTTCGCGGGCTGCGGATCATGCAGAAGAGCCCGGTCTGCCTCTACGCGGGATCGCTGGTTCCGGTCGAGTTGCTGAGTGAATGCCCGCCCGGGGCTCGGTTGATCGACACGGCGAACCTCGACCTCGACCAGATCAGCACCGAACTGCACCAGGCCCACGAACGAGGGGACGACGTGGCCCGGTTGCACTCCGGCGACCCGTCGGTGTTCAGCGCCGTGGCCGAGCAGATGCGGCGGCTCGACGAACTCGGCGTTCCGTACGAGATCGTACCCGGCGTACCTGCTTTCGCGGCCGCGGCCGCGGCTCTGAAGCGGGAGCTCACGGTGCCCGGCGTGGGCCAGTCGGTCATCCTCACCCGGATCTCCCGCCGGGCCACCGCGATGCCGCAGGGGCAGGACCTGGCGTCGCTGGCGGCCAGCCGCTCGACCCTGGTGCTGCACCTGGCCGTCCAGGAGATCGACGACGTGGTGACCACCCTCGTACCGTTCTACGGCCCCGCGGGTCCGGTCGCCGTGGTGGCCAGGGCCAGCCGCGACGACGAGGAGATCCTGCGCGGCACCCTGGCCACTATCGCCGCCCAGGTGCACGAGGCCGGAATCCGGCGCACGGCGGTTATTGTCGTCGGTCCGGTGCTGACCGCGAGCGAATTTCCCGACAGCCATCTCTATTCGACCGAAAGGGGCCGGCACTGATGCGGAAAGTACTGATCATCGGGGTGGGTGCCGGTGACCCGGACTACGTCACCGTGCAGGCGGTCAAGGCCCTGAACACCGTGGACGCCTTCTTCCTCATCGACAAGGGCAGCGCCAAGGACGATCTGGTGCAGTTGCGCCGGGACATCTGCGAGCAGCACATCACCGGGCACCCGTACCGATTCGTGCAGGCCACCGACCCGGAGCGGGACCGCACCGCCGACGCCTACGGCGACGCGGTGAAGGACTGGCACCACCGTCGAGCCGAGATCTTCGAGCGGATGATTGCGGACGAACTCACGGACGACGGTGTCGGCGCCATCCTGGTCTGGGGCGATCCCTCGCTGTACGACGGCACGATCCGCATCGTCGAGGAGCTGCTCGACCGCGGCAACGTGGCCTTCGACTACGACGTGATCCCGGGAGTGAGCAGCCTGCATTCCCTCACGGCCCGGCACCGCATCCCGCTCAACCGCATCGGCGAGCCCATCCACATCACGCCCGGCCGGCTGCTGGCCGACGGCATGCCCGCCGGCCAGGACAACGTGGTGGTCATGCTCGACGGCGACTGCGCCTTCCGGCACGTGAAAGATAACGACGTGGACATCTACTGGGGCGCTTACCTCGGAACGAAAGACGAGATCCTCTTCAGTGGGCCGGTGGTGGAGGTCGGGCCGCAGATCGAGAAGGCCCGGGCCCAGGCCCGTGAACGCAAAGGCTGGGTGATGGACACCTACCTCCTGCGCCGCCGCCGGGCGTGAGGGGCGCTAGGAGAGATCGTGTGCATTCGTTGCGGGTGGAGCGGAGAGAGTGCACACGATGACGAGGTCGGGTGCGGCCCACTGGAGCCGCCGTGTTCTGATTCTCGGTGGGACCGGTGAGGCGCGGGAGCTGGCCGCCGCCCTCGTTGCTCGTGGCATCCCGGCGATCTCGTCCTTGGCCGGCCGGGTCTCCTCGCCGCGGCTCCCGGTGGGCGAGGTGCGCGTCGGTGGGTTCGGCGGGGCTGCGGGTCTGGCCGAATACCTCCGGTCCGAGCGTATTTTCGCGGTCGTCGACGCCACGCACCCGTTCGCGGCGCGCATCACGGCCAATGCCGTCATCGCAACCCAGGCGACCACCCCACCCCCCGACCGGCCCTCCCTCGGGGAGATTCTGCATGATCACGGCGGGGTGGGGTTTCTGGTGCTGCGGCGGCCGGGGTGGCAGGCCCGGGCCGGTGATCGGTGGGTCCGGGTTGCGGATATGTCGTCTGCCGCGGCGCACCTTTCCCACTACCCAGCCGGTGCCCGGGTGCTCCTGACCACCGGCCGCCAGGAGACCGCCGCCTTCGCCGCACTCCCCCAGCGGTTCTGGCTGCGGGCCGTCGAAGCGCCCGACGGGCCCCTTCCGGAACGCTGCGACATCATCCTCGACCGGGGGCCCTTCACCCTCGACGCCGAGCGGGAACTTCTGCGGCACATGGATGTTCTCGTCACCAAGAACAGCGGGGGGCCGATGACGGCGGCCAAGCTGACCGCGGCGCGCGAGCGGGGCATCGAGGTGGTCATGGTCGAGCGCCCGCCCCTTCCCGGCGGCATTCCGGTCGTGCAGCAGGTGACCGAGGCCGTCGACTGGCTCGACGAACGGCTTGGCGCCTGAAGATCCCCACCGCCAGGCTTCACCCCGCAGGACGGCCCTCCATCGAGCGCCACCAAGCGGTGCCCGAAGGGTGGATGACCTGTATCCACCGGACCAGGAACGGCTCACGGACAACGAAAAGCCCTGAGCCGCAGCACTGAACAATCAGACCCCACCACCTCGACAACGTGAGACAGGGCACCGGAGGCCGACCGCGTCCCCCATTTATTACAAGTAAGTAACACCATGGGAGCGTTCCCACGGAACCCTTGACGGCTCATATCCCTGGGGCGCACCTTTGGGAGCGCTCCCATAACGCTCACCTCGGGTCGAAGAGGCCCCGAAAGGAGAAAGTCATGAGCCCCTCCATGCGCGGCACCCGGCGTATGATCGCCGTCGCCGCAGTCGCAGGAGTCGCGCTGTCGATGGCCGCCTGCGGCTCGGACGACGAAGGCGGATCCGGCTCGAACGAGAAGATCACGCTCAAGGTCTCGACCTTCGGCACGTTCGGGTACGACGCCCTCTACAAGAAGTACGAGGCGTCACACCCCAACATCAAGATCGTCGAGTCCAACGAGGGTGACCTCGGCAAGTACACGACCGCCCTGACCCAGCGGATCGCCGCCGGCAGCGGTGCCGGTGACGTGGTCGCGATCGAAGAGGGCGCGATCGTCAACTTCCTGAAGGCCCCGGACAAGTTCGTGAACCTCCAGGACGAGGGTTTCAACGAGATCAAGGGCAACTGGCTGGACTGGAAGAACGCCCAGGCCACCACCGCCGACGGGAAGACCACGATCGGTTTCGGTACCGATGTCGGTGGTCTGGCGATGTGCTACCGCACCGACCTGTTCAAGGCCGCGGGCCTGCCGACGGACCGCGAAGAGGTCTCGAAGCTGTGGCCCACCTGGGACGACTACATCGCCACCGGCAAGAAGTTCCAGGCCGGCACCAAGGGTGACGCCAAGTTCGTCGACTCGGCCACCAACACCTACAACTCGATCCTCATGCAGGAGGCCGGGGAAGCGCCCGGCTACACGTATTTCGACCGGGACAACAACCTGGTGTTCGACAGCAACCCGGCCGTCCGCAGCTCCTGGGACACCACGGCCAAGGTGCTCGACGCCGGTCTGTCGGCCAACCTGAAGAGCTTCACCGCCGAGTGGAGCGCGGCCATCAAGAACGGCGGCTTCGCCACGCTCGCCTGCCCCGCCTGGATGACCGCGAACATCAAGGGTGACGGCGGCGACGCCGGCGCGGGCAAGTGGGACATCGCCACGGTGCCCGGCGGCAGCGGCAGCTGGGGCGGCTCGTTCCTCGGCGTCCCGACCCAGGGTAAGCACCAGAAAGCGGCTGTCGAGCTGGCCAAGTTCCTGAGCAGCCCGGAGGGCCAGCTCTCGGCGTTCGACGAGGCGGGCAACCTTCCGTCCTCGCCGAAGGACTTCGACAACCCGGCGCTGAAGGACTTCAAGAACGAGTACTTCAGCGACGCCCCGGTGGCGGACATCTTCGTCGAGGGCGCCAAGAACCTGAAGCCGGTCTACCTGGGCGCCAAGAACCAGGCCGTGCGCGACGCGATCGAGAACGACCTGCGCTCGGTCGAGCAGGGCCAGCGCACCTCGGAAGAGGGCTGGCAGAACGCGATCAAGAGCGCCAAGGCCGCGGCGGGTGTCTGACATCACCGCCCCGGTGACACCGGCTCGGGCGCGCTCCCCCTGGCGGAGCCGCCTGAGCCGGTGGGACCAGAAGGGGTCGCCCTACGCCTTCGTCTCGCCGTTCTTCATCCTCTTCGGGATCTTCGGGGCCTTCCCTCTGCTCTACACCTTCTGGGTGTCGCTGCACTCCTGGCCCCTGCTCGGTGAGCACACCTTCACCGGGCTGGACAACTACCAGAAGCTCCTGCAGGACCCGCAGTTCTGGAACGCCGCCAAGAACACGCTGGGGCTGTTCCTGGTCTCGACCGTGCCGCAGTACGTGCTGGCCCTCTGGCTGGCCGTGACGCTGAACCGCAAGATCATGGCCCGCACCCTGTTCCGGGTCGGCGTGGTGATCCCGAACATCACCTCGGTGGCGGCGGTGACCCTGATCTTCAGCATGATCTTCGCCAAGGGCTTCGGCCTGGCCAACTGGATCATCGGCTGGTTCGGCCTGGAGGCGGTCGACTGGACCGCCCACACCTGGTCGTCGTGGCTGGCCATCTCGATGATGGTCGACTGGCGCTGGACCGGTTACAACGCGCTCATCTTCCTGGCCGCGATGCAGGCCATCTCGTCCGAGCTCTACGAGGCCGCCGCCATCGACGGAGCCACCCGGACCCGCCAGTTCTGGTCGATCACCCTGCCGATGCTGCGCCCGACGCTCCTCTTCACCACGATCACGTCGATCATCGGCGGCGTGCAGCTGTTCACCGAGCCGTTGCTGTTCGCACCGGGCGCCGGGGCCATCCAGGGCGGCACGCTGCGGCAGTTCCAGACACTGACCATGTACCTGATCGAGAACGGGTTCACCCGCTTCGAGTTCGGGTACGCCGGGGCCGTCGCCTGGATGATCTTCCTCCTGGTGCTGATCATCTCGCTCATCAACATCCTGCTCGTCCGCCGGATCAGCGGCGCCGACTGAGGACCGGGAGAAACCACCATGACCACAGTCATCGCTGATCCGGAGCCCGAAGCGCCCCGGAAACCGCTCCGCACCAAAGTCGTCGAGAGCAACAACCAGCTGTTCCGGGCCAGCCCGCTGAACTACCTGGTGCTGGTGCTCACGTTCTTCCTGTCGGTGTTCCCGCTGTACTGGATGCTCGTGATGGCCTCGCGCACCAACGACGAGATCGTCCAGATCCCGCCGAAACTCATCCCGGGCAGCCACCTCGGCGAACACGTCGGGGCGCTGTTCGACAACCCCGACGTGATGTTCGCCAAGGCCCTGCTCAACTCGTTCATCGTGGCCGGGTCGATCACGCTCTTCGTGGTGATCTTCTCGGCGCTGGCCGGCTTCGCCTTCGCCAAACTGCGCTTTCGTGGCAGCAATGTCTTGATCGGCCTGGTCGTCCTGACCATGATGGTCCCGGTACAGCTCGGCGCCGTGCCGCTCTACATGATGATGGACTGGTTCGGCATCCAAGGCACTCTGCCGACCGTGATCCTGCCCTACCTGGCCAGCGGATTCGGGGTGTTCCTGATGCGGCAGTACGCCAGCCAGGCGGTGCCCGACGAGCTGATCGAGGCGGCCCGGGTCGACGGTGCCACCACGATCCGGATCTTCTGGTCGGTCGTCCTGCCGGCGCTGCGCCCGGCGGCCGCGATCCTGGGCCTGTTCACCTTCATGACCTACTGGAACGACTTCCTCTGGCCCTACGTGGCCTTGAGCCCGGAGCACCCGACCGTGCAGGTCGCCCTGTCCCGGTTGTCCAGTGGTTACTACACCGACCAGTCCCTGGTGATGGCAGGTACTTTCATGGCTACGCTGCCGCTGCTGGTCGTCATTGTGCTGTTCGGCCGTCAGCTGATCAGCGGAATCATGGATGGAGCCGTGAAAGCATGACTTTCCCTGAGGATTTCGTCTTCGGCGGGGCCACCGCGGCCTACCAGATCGAGGGCGCCGCCGCCGCTGACGGCCGTGGCCTGTCGATCTGGGACGTCTTCTCCCACACCCCGGGCCGCACGGTGAACGGCGATTCCGGCGACGTGGCGATCGACCACTACCACCGCTACAAGGACGACGTGGCGATCATGGCCTCGCTGGGCCTGGAGGCCTACCGGTTCTCGGTCTCCTGGCCGCGGATCCAGCCCGACGGCCGCGGCCGGGGCCTGGAGGCCGGCCTGGACTTCTACTCCCGGCTGACCGACGAGCTGCTGAACGCCGATATCGACCCGTGGATCACGCTCTACCACTGGGACCTGCCGCAGGCCCTGCAGGAGGCCGGGGGCTGGCCGAACCGCGACACGGCCTACCGTTTCGCCGACTACTCAGCCATCGTGCACGAGCACCTCGGCGACCGGGTGAAGCACTGGATCACGCTGAACGAGCCGTTCTGCTCCAGCCTGATCGGGCACGCCTCGGGCCGGCACGCACCCGGCCTGGAAGACCCGTCGGCCGCGCTGGCCTCGGTGCACCACCTGCTGCTGGGCCACGGCCTGGCGGTGGACGCCCTGCGGGCGCAGAAGGTCGAGAACGTCGGCATCACGCTCAACCTGTACGCGGTGGAACCGGCCTCGGACGACCCCGTGGACACCGACGCCGCCCGTCGCGTGGACGGCTTCCACAACCGGCTGTTCCTCGACCCGGTACTGAAAGGCCGCTACCCGCAAGACATCCTGCACGACGTGGCGGAGTTCGGCGGCCTGGGTGACGTGCAGGACGGCGACCTGGAGATCATCAGCCGGCCGCTCGACCTGCTGGGCGTGAACTACTACACCCGGTACGTCATCACCGGCCGCGAGGACCATCCCGACCTGGTCGGCGAGCGCACCGGCCAGCTCCACTCGCCCTACCCGGGCGCGGCCGGCGCCCGCGAGGTGCGGCACGGCATGCCGCTGACCGACCTGGGCTGGGAGATCGACCCGGACGGCCTGGTCGACGTGCTCGCCCGGCTGAAGCGGGAGTACCCCGCCGTGCCGATCGTGATCACCGAGAACGGTGCGGCGTTCGCCGACCCGATCAGTGAGGACGGGGTGGTGCACGACGCCGACCGCATCGACTTCGTCTGGGGCCACCTCGCCGCCTGCGAGCGGGCGATCGCCGCGGGAGTGCCGCTGACGGGGTACTTCCTCTGGTCGATCTTCGACAACTACGAGTGGGCCGAGGGTTACGCCAAGCGCTTCGGTGCGGTGCACGTGGACTACGAGACCCAGGTCCGCACGCCGAAGGACAGCGCGCACTGGTATTCGTCGGTGATACGGACCCGTTCACTGGAACAGCAGTAATAATTCTCCAGATGAACAGGCGAAGCCCGAACCGGCCCCCGACGCTGGAAGAAGTGGCGGAGCGGGCCGGAGTCGGGCGGGGTACGGCCTCCCGGGTGATCAACGGCTCGGTGCAGGTGAGCGATGCCGCCCGGAATGCCGTACTGCAGGCCGTGGAAGAGCTCGGCTACGTGCCCAACCGGGCGGCCCGCTCCCTGGTCACGCAGCACACCGACGTGGTGGCACTGGTGGTCTCGGAGTCGGAAGACCGGCTGTTCGGCGAACCGTTCTTCGCGCAGGTGGTGCGAGGGGTCACCAACGCGATGGCGCGTACGCCGCGACAGCTCCTGCTCACCATGACCCACCGGGAGGCCGACCGGGGCCGGCTCAACGACTACCTGAGCCGGCAGCACGTCGACGGCGTGCTGCTGCTCTCGCTGCACGACGACGACCCGCTGCCGGGTCAGCTCACGGCCCGCGGGGTGCCCGCGGTGCTCGGGGGCCGGCCGCACTCCGAGGTCACGCTGCCCTTCGTGGACATGGACAACGAGGGCGGCGCGGCTCTCGCGGTGGAGCACCTGATCAGCAGTGGACGACGCCGGGTCGCCTCGATCACGGGTCCGGTGGACATGAGCGCCGGTCGCCAGCGGCTGGAGGGGTACCACCAGGCGCTGGTGGGCCACGACTTCCGGCCTCTGGTCGAGTCCGGGGACTTCAGCGAGAACAGTGGACGACGATCAGCCCGGGCCCTGCTGGAACGGGCTCCCGACCTGGACGCGATCTTCTGCGCCTCCGACCAGATGGCGATCGGCGCGATGACCGAACTGGCCGCCGCCGGGCGCCGGGTGCCGGACGACGTCGCCGTGATCGGCTTCGACGACTCCCCCATCAGCCGGCACACCGTGCCCAGCCTGACCACGGTGCACCAGCCGGTCGAGGACATGGGCGTCCGGATGGTGGAGATGCTCGGGCAATTGATCGAGAAGCCCGCCGAAGCGGTACCCGACGTGGTCCTCCCGACGCACCTCGTCGTCCGTAATTCTGCTTAGCTCTTGAAAGGCAGCCCGGCGTCGACATCTTCGATCAGGCCGGACTGCTCCGGCAGCCAGCCGGTCAGTTCCCGGGTGATGGCCGACGAAGCCGGCAGGTCCAGCGAGAGCAGCGGACCCAACCAGCCGAAGTGTTCCGGGGCAACGGATTCCACGGGCAGTCCGGTGCCCCTCCCGACCGCCTCGGCGATCTGTCGCACGGTCACCCCCTCATCCTGCACGGCGTGGAGAACGCTTCCGGCCGGGGCCTTCTCGAAGGCCAGGCGGTAGAGCACCGCGGCGTCCAGCACGTGCACGGCCGGCCAGCGGCTCGATCCGTCGCCGGGATATCCCGAAATGCCCTTCTCCCGCGCCAGACCGATGAGTATCGAGACGAAACCGGCGTTCCCGAAACCGTGCACCACGGTCGAGGGCCGGACAGACACCGCACGCACGTCCTTCTCGGCCAGCGCGAGGGTGTGGGCCTCGACAATCCCCCGGGCCTGGGGCGGGGTCGGGCGGAAGTCCTCGGTGAGCCGGTGCCCGGGGTTCAGCGCCGTGGTGCCGTAGGTGGTGACGAACGGCTTGCCGGCCAGTTCCTCGCCCAGCGCCTGCACCACGGCCAGGTCCTTGACAGCCGCGGCGGGCAGGTCGGCCATGTTGCTGTGGTCGAAGGCGGTGTGGATGACGCCGTCGCTCGTGCGGGCACCCTCCCGCAGGCCGTCCGGGTCGTCGATGGTGCCGCGGTAGGGCTCGATGCCGGCGGCCTCGAGCTTCGCCGCCCCGGCGTCGGAGCGGGTGAGGCCGAGCACCTGGTGACCGTGGGCCAGCAGTTCACGGGCGACGTGGCTGCCGATGAAGCCGGTGGCCCCGGTGACGAAGACGCGCATGATGCTCCTTCTGGTAGGTGCCTTCACTGTGGGTCCCGGGGCCGCCCGGGGTCCAAGGCCCATTCCTCATGGCGGCATGTAGATCAGGCATCACCGCAGGCCATCAGCCATCGAGTGGTCTGCCGGCCGATGCCGGGGCTTACTCTCACAGACATGACCGATCTCGACCTGCGCCTCGTGCGGTACTTCGTGACGGTGGCCGAGCATCGGCACTTCGGGCGGGCGGCACAAGAGCTGCGGGTGGGCCAGCCGTCACTGAGCCGCCAGATCCGGCGGCTCGAAGACTCCGTCGGCGCCCGGCTGCTCGACCGCACCCCGCAGGGCACCCAGCTCACCACGGCCGGCACCGCCTTCCTGCCCCGGGCCAGGTCGCTGCTGCGACTGGCCTCCCAGGCCGGCGGCGAGGCCCGGGCCGCCGCCGAACCGAGCCGCCTGGTGGTCGGTTACATCTCCGGCCTGATCGTCACGCCGGTCGTCGCGCAGATGCAGCGACGCCATCCGGACGCCGGGATCGAGACCCGCTTCGTGGCCTGGAACGCCGGGCGGGAGGCCTTGCTGGAACGCCAGGCGGACGTGGTGGTCACCCGGCTGCCCCTGATCACCGAGGGCCTGCACGTGACGGTGCTGTACGACCAGCCCCGCGCCGTGCTGTTGAGCACCGGCCACCGGCTGGCCGGGCGCGAGTCGCTGACCCTGGCCGACATCGCCGACGAGCCGATGCCCCGGCTCCGGGACGGCGGCGACCCGCAGTGGAGTGCCTACTGGCTCATCGACCCCCGCCCCGACGGGCGCCGCGCCCCCGACGGTCCGCTGATCAACAGCGTCGAGGACAAGTTCGAGATCGTCGCCTCCGGCCGGGCGATCGCGATCGTGCCCGCCGTCGGCAGCTACGGCCGCCCCGACCTCGTCGGCATCCCGCTGAGCGACGCCCCACCCAGCCACGTGGTCCTCGCCACCCGCGCCGGGGACAACGGCCGCCTGGTCACGGCCTTCCGCAAGTACGCCCAGGCAACCCTAAAACCCCCCAACCTTCCGTGATCATGCAAAACCTCCCCGGAGTTCTAGAACTGTAGGCTCGAGAGTTCTAGAACACTGGGGAGGTTTTGCATGATCACGAACAAAGGGATGGGGGCGCGCGTCGCGTTATTGCCAAGAGTCTGCAATTGAGCGAACCTGTCCTTCATGCATGCACCCGACGGCTTCATCGATGCCCCGGTCTCCATCGCGGCCGGCGTCGTCGCGGCCGGCGGCCTGGCCCTGTGCCTGCGGGGCGCCCGCCGTGAACTCGACGACCGCACCGCACCGCTGGCCGGGCTGGTCGCGGTCTACGTGTTCGCCGTGCAGATGCTGAACTTCCCCGTCGCCGGCGGCACCAGTGGTCACCTGCTCGGTGGCACCCTCGCCGCGGTGCTGGTCGGGCCCTACACCGGCGCCTTGTGCGTAGCGGTGGTGCTGCTGGTCCAGGGTCTGCTGTTCGCCGACGGCGGTCTCACCGCACTCGGTGTGAACATCACCGACATGTCCCTGGCCACGGTGCTCGTCGGCTTCCCACTGGCCCTGCTGCTGGTACGAGCGCTGCCCCGGGCGAAGGGCTGGCTGCCGGTCGCGGCCGGGATCGCCGCCGGGATCTCGGTGCCCGCCGCATCGCTGGTCTTCGTCGGCTTCTACGCGCTGGGCGGCACCACCGACGTGTCGCTCACCACCGTCGCCGCGGCCATGGTCGGCGTGCACGTGCTGATCGGCATCGGCGAGGGGCTGATCACCGCCATGACCGTCGCCGCCATTCTCTCGGCCCGGCCGGACCTGGTGTATCTCAACCGCTTCCGGAAGCGGGAAGCCGCTGCGGTCCCGGCCGCCCCGATGGTCCAGGAGGTCTGACCGTCATGCGCACCCGTAACCTCCTGATCGGCCTGTTCCTCGTCAGCCTGCTCTTCGCCGGCGTGGTCAGCTACTACGCCAGCAGCTCTCCCGACGGCCTGGAGAAGGTCAGCCAGGACCACGGCATCGCGGCCAACGCCAAGAACCACGACCTCGACGGCTCGCCCCTGGCCGGCTACGGGGTCAGCGGCGTCGGCAACGCCCGGCTCTCCGGTGGCCTGGCCGGGGTGATCGGTGTCGCCGTGGTCTTCCTGGCCGCCTCCTCCCTCGTGCTCGTGACCCGTCGCCGCAAGAGCAACCAGGCGACCGACGAGACCGTGTCGTCCTCTGCTCCCCGCCCGTGAGTGGCGGGCACGCACACCACACGCTCTACCTGCCGGGGACGTCGGTCCTGCACCGTCTGCCGGCCCAGGTGAAACTCGTGGCCGCGGTGCTGGCAGTGCTCGCGATTGTCGCCGCACCCCGTGAGCAGTTCTGGGCCTTCGGCGTTTTCGCGGTCGTGATCGTGATTCTGGCGGTCACCGCGGGGATTCCCCTGCTCCTGATCGCCCGGCGTCTCCTGATTGAGCTCCCGTTCATCGGTTTCGCCCTGCTGCTGCCCTTCGTGGCGAGCGGTGAGCGCACCGACGTGCTCGGGCTGCACCTGAGCACCGACGGCCTCTGGGGTGCCTGGGAACTGCTGGCCACGGCCACGCTCGGCGTGTCGGTCTCGATCCTGCTGGCCTCCACCACTCCCCTGCGCGAGGTGCTGACCGGCCTGGAACGGCTGCGGATGCCGACCCTGATCGTGCAGATCATGAGCTTCATGATCCGTTATGCCGACGTCGTCGCCGACGAGCTGCGGCGCATGCGGATCGCCCGGGAATCAAGAGGTTTCGTGGCGAGCAACATTCGCCACTGGCCGGTGCTGGGGCGCAGCGCGGGCGCGTTGTTCGTGCGCTGCTTCGAGCGCGGCGAGCGGGTGCACCTGGCCATGCTGTCGCGCGGGTACACCGGCCGCATGCCCCAGCCGGAGGGCGACGGCGCCACGATGACCACCTGGGGCCTGGCCCTCAGCCTGCCGGTACTGTTCGCTGCCGTGAGTCTGACAGCAGCAGTTCTGACATGAGCGACGCCTTACGGCTGCGGGGCCTGAGTTTCAGCTACCCCGACGGCCACCTGGCGCTGGACGGCGTGGACCTGACCGTGCAGCAGGGTGAGCGGGTGGCCCTGCTCGGCCCGAACGGCGCCGGCAAGACCACCCTGGCCCTGCACCTGAACGGCATCCACACGGCCACCTCGGGATCCGTCGAGATCAGCGGAATGCCGGTGGACAAGGGCAATCTCGCGGAGATCCGGCGCCGGGTCGGGATCGTCTTCCAGGATCCCGACGACCAGCTGTTCATGCCGACCGTGCGCGACGACGTGGCGTTCGGTCCCCGCAATCTCGGGCTGGGCCAGGCCGAGGTCGCGCAGCGGGTCGATCAGGCGCTGACCCAGGTACGGCTGCACGACGTGGCCGACCGGCCGCCGCACCACCTGTCGTTCGGCCAGCGGCGCCGCGCGGCCGTGGCGACCGTGCTGGCGATGGATCCGGACATCCTGGTGCTCGACGAGCCCTCCAGCAACCTCGACCCGGCTGCCCGCCGCGAGCTCGCCGAGGTGCTGCTGAGCCTGGACGTGACCATCCTGATGATCACCCACGACCTGCCCTACGCGTTACAGCTGTGCCCGCGCTCGGTGGTGCTCGCCGACCACCGCATCCAGGCCGACGCCCCGACCGCCCAGCTGCTCGCCGACGACGAGCAGCTGGCGAAGTACCGGCTGGAACTACCTTTCGGCTTCAGCGTGCCCACGGCCTGAGCAGCACATCAGTCGGCCGGGCAGACCCAGCCGCCGACGCGTTCCCCGATCGGCAGTGCGCACTGGTCCGACTGCTGGTCGAGGTCGACGGCGCCGGTTTTGGCCCGGTGCGACGTCACCAGCATGGTCGAGCCGATCACGATGGCCATGGCCGCGATCAGCGCGATCTTCACCCATCGACCTTCGCCCACCATCAGAGCACCCACGACAAGTCCCTCCAACTTGACAGGCCGCCCACCCTACGCGCTGATCCGGTTACAGAAGGAAAATACTGGGAAAATTAGTTGCTACCGGAAACCGGCCCGTCGCCCCCGCAGGCGCGGCACGGGCCGCCGGAACCCCAGTCGTACTGACGGTGGCAGGACGGGCAGAACACCCGGGCGTCCTCCTGGTCCCGGGCCACCTGCCAGCCGAGCAGGATCTGCAGGACGTCGTCACTGCTCAGACCCCAGGCGGAATTCTGGGCGGCCGCGCGCTCCTGGGCGTCGGCCAGGGTCGGGCCCCAGACCTCGTCGGTCCCGTCGACGACGAGGCGCGAGTACCGCACCTGCCCCTCGACGATGACCCGCGGGAAGTACCCGCCGTCCGTCGACGACGGAGTCATGACCATCCCGTTGGGACGCTCGATGACCGGGATGACGACGCACCGTCGTGCCCCCATCGAAGTCCTCACCCTCTTGCCGTCGGCGCACTGTCCGGCCAAGGGTCACCCGCCGGCCCCCGGGTGGGCGACCGCCGATCGGGTGAAGGGTGACGGGCCGTGCTCAAGTCCGCTCATCACCCGCCGATGCGGAGCGGCCCGAATGGAGGACGCGTCTGCGCACCTCAGGCGGTCGCGAACCCGGCCTGCTCGGCGTGCCGGGCTTGCTGAGGCACCTGAGGTGCCGTGGGAACAACGGCCCGGGAGGTCAGGCCGAGCAGGACGTCGGCGACCGTCCGGGCCACCAGCGCGGTGCCGACCCCGGTGATGCAGTGCGCGACGTCGCTGACGCAGGTGTCCTGGCACCCCGCCGCGGGCCGGGCCGGTCCCACCACCCGGGAGTCGGCCGACCACGGGCCGATCCGGTTCGGGGCATCGTCGTCCGCCGGGTTCCCGCCGGCCGGATGACAGGTCACCGCCACGCACGGGGTCGCCACCGCACAGGCCAGGTGCATCGCGTCGCCGATGCCCCCGAGATAGAGATCGCTGCTGGCCAGCAGGGCCAGGGTGGTGCGCAGCGGCGCCCGGCCGACGGCACTCACGATCGGTACCGACGGGTTCAGGGTGCGGATGAAGTCGTCCCCGAGCTGCTCGTCGTCCGGCCCACCGAGCAGCACCACGCGAATCCCGAGACGCTGGTGCACCTGGTTGACGGCCTCGGCGTAGCCCGGCCAGGACCCCCGGGCGTGCGGGCTGTTCAGCATCACCGCGACCAGCGGACCGGTGGCCGGGGCCGGCGCCGTCAAGGGCGAGAGCAGGGTGCGGGCCGCCGCGTGGTCGGACGGCCCGATCAGCGCCAGGCCGGGAGCGTCGTAGGCATCCGGCGTGATCGTCACCCCCAGTGCCGCGGCGAGCCGTTCTCCTTGCCGCAGAACATGAGTCAGTGGCTCGCCGGCACAGACCAGGTCGGAGACGAGGTCACGTTCGCGCTCCTGCCCGATCGACCCGATCGGCCCCAGCCGGTCGGCCGGGTCGAAGGCGGCCACCCGGTCGGCGGCCGCGGCGGCGACGTACCGGGCGCCGAAGTGCTCGGCGTCGCGGCGCGGCAGCACGGCCAGGTCGAAACGCCCCTGGGCGGGGCGCGCGCGGCGCAGCAGCCGGCGGGCGAACCGCCAGCACCGCAACTGCCCCGCCAGCGACTCCCGCCAGGGTCTCGCGGGCCAGGTGACCACGTCGTCCACCATCGAACCGCCGCGCATGACCTGGCCCCGCAGACCCCGGGTGACCAGGGTGACGCGGGCCTGCGGCCAGGCCACGCGCATCGCCGTCAGCAACGGCAGGGTCATCATCAGGTCGCCGACCTCGTCGGTGCGGATCATCAGCACCGTGCGCGGGGGTACCTCGCGCAGATCCGGCCGTGCTTCCACGACCGGCCGCAACGAGTCCGCCAGGCGCCGGAAGAGCCCGGGCGACAACCGGGTACGGGAGGGGAGCCGGGCCGGCCCGGATTCGTCGATCACGCGGGCCGGCCACAGGTTCTCCACCCCCAGTGCCCGGCGCGCCCGGGCCTGGGCGGTCGATTCCCCGGCCGTCGGCGACGTGCCCGCAACGGCCGGTCCGGTCACAGCTGCGCGGGCAGCTTCGTGCGCAGGTCGATGGTGCTCATGTCGGCGTCGACCATCAGCTTCGCCAGCTCCGGGGGCAGCACCTTCGGGGTCCAGCCGAGCACGTCGCGGGCCTTGGAGGCGTCACCGATCAGTGAGTCCACCTCGGTCGGGCGCAGGTAGCGCTCGTCGAAGCGCACGTACTTCTCCCAGTCCAGATTCACGTGCTCGAACGCGAACTGCAGAAAATCCTTGACCGTGTAGGCGGTTCCGGTCGCCACGACGAAGTCCTCGGCCTTGTCGGCCTGGAGCATCATCCACATCGCCTCGACGTAGTCCTTGGCGTAGCCCCAGTCGCGCACCGCGTCGAGGTTGCCCATGTAGAGGTAGTCCTGCTTACCCGCCACGATGTTCGCGACCGCCATCGAGATCTTGCGGGTCACGAACGTCTCACCGCGGCGCGGACTCTCGTGGTTGAACAGGATGCCGTTGGTGGCGAACATCCCGTACGCCTCACGGTAGTTGCGCGTCATCCAGTACGCGTACACCTTCGCGGCGCCGTACGGGCTGCGCGGCCAGAACGGCGTGGCCTCGTTCTGCGGCGGCGGGGTCGCGCCGAACATCTCCGAGCTGGAGGCCTGGTAGTAACGGCACTCCAGACCGATCATCCGGATCGCCTCGAGCAGACGCGTGCTGCCCACACCCGTCGAGAGACCGGTGAACTCCGGTTCGTCGAACGAGACCCGCACGTGCGACTGCGCGGCCAGGTTGTACACCTCGGCCGGCTGCACCTTCTCCAGCAGCGTGACCAGGCGCGAGCCGTCGGTCAGGTCGCCGTAGTGCAGGAACAGGCGCGCCCGCGGGTCGTGGGAGTCGACGTAGAGGTGGTCGATCCGGCCGGTGTTGAACTGGGACGACCGGCGCACGATGCCGTGCACCTCGTAGCCCTTCTGGAGCAGGAGCTCGGCCAGGTACGAGCCGTCCTGACCGGTGATCCCGGTGATCAGAGCCTTCTTAGGTGTCTCCAACGTGCCGCCCCCAGAAATGGTGGACGCAAGACCGCCCCTACCGTCGTCACTGACGGCAATGTGCCGGACTCGCTGAGTAGCCGATTCAGTCCGTACCGTAGCGTGATGGGACGATCACGGAGGGGCATTGTCGATCAGTTCCGGCAACCTCCGGCGTTTGCCCGATGCGTGACGGCCCCGCAAGGACGAGATGCACCGATAGTCACCGAACAGGCACGCAAGGTGCTCGTTCTGCAGTACCGTTCCGCGTCATGACCACGCTTCCGTCCTCCCCCACCGCGGCGGACCTCTCGGTCGAGCACACGCCCGCGCGTCTCACCCCCGATCTCAGCGTCTATGTCGCCGGCCACCGCGGCCTGGCCGGTTCCGCCGTCTGGCGCGCGCTGAGCAAGCGTGGATTCACCGGCCTGATCGGTGCCTCCTCCTCCGAGGTGGACCTGCGCGACCGGACGGCGACGATGGACTTCGTCTCCGCGAACCGGCCCGACGTGATGATCGTGGCCGCGGCCCGGGTCGGTGGGATCCTGGCCAACGACACCTACCCGGCCGACTTCCTCAGCGACAACCTGCGGATCCAGGTCAACCTGATGGACGCGGCCCGGCAGTTCGGCGTGCAGCGCCTGCTGTTCCTGGGCTCCTCGTGCATCTACCCCAAGTTCGCCGAGCAGCCGATCAAGGAGTCGTCGCTGCTCACCGGCGCCCTGGAGCCGACGAACGACGCCTACGCCATCGCCAAGATCGCCGGCATCATGCAGGTGCAGTCGATCCGCAGGCAGTTCGGCCTGCCCTACATCAGCGCCATGCCGACCAACCTCTACGGCCAGGGCGACAACTTCGACGCCACCAACTCGCACGTGATGCCGGCCCTGATCCGCCGCTTCCACGAGGCGAAACTGACCGGCGCGCAAGAGGTCACGATCTGGGGATCGGGCACGCCGCGGCGCGAGTTCCTGCACGTCGACGACCTGGCCTCGGCCCTGGTCTTCCTGCTGGAGAACTACGACTCACCCGACACCGTCAACGTGGGCACCGGCACCGACGTCACCATCCGCGAACTGGCCGAGACCATCGCCGATGTCGTGGGCTGGCAGGGCAACCTGCGGTTCGACACCTCCAAGCCCGACGGCACCCCGCGCAAGCTGCTCGACGTCTCACGCCTGCGCGGCCTGGGCTGGGCCCCGGAGGTCTCGCTGCGCGACGGTGTGGAGAGCACCTACCGCTGGTTCACGAGCAACCTGAACAGCATTCGCATCGAGGACGGCCTGGTCGGCCTCCCGGGGTAGTCGCCAAGAACCTTTCCGTGATCATGCAAAACCTCCCCGGCGTTCTAGAACTCTCGGTTCTGGAACGCCGGAGAGCGGGGGCACTTCCCGGCCGAAGGCCGGGGGATCGGCCTGATCACGGACGAATAATCGGGGTGCTCGCACTCGTGCCGGCTGCCAGGATCGTTCCCCATGGAGACTTCCGAACTACGGCGCCATCTCGAGACCGAGTACGCCCGTCTGCGGTCGGTGATCCCGGATGCGGAGGACCTGACCGGGATCACCGTGCCGTCCTGCCCGGAGTGGTCGTTCGCCGACCTGGTGCGGCACGTCGGTGAGGTGTACCTGCACAAGGTGGACTGCATCCGCCTGAACGCCCGCCCGACCCAGGTGCCGGACCGGACGGGCCTGAGCCCCCTCGACGTGCTCGAGCGCGGGTTCGCGCTGCTGAACCAGACTTTCGACGAGCACCAGCCGCAGGATCCGGCCTGGACCTGGTTCGCGCCCGACCAGAGCGTCGGCTTCTGGATCCGGCGGATGGCCCACGAGACCACCGTGCACCGCGTCGACGCCGAGCTGGCCGTGAACGACGCGAGCGAGATCGGGGCCGAGCTCGCCGAGGACGGCCTGGACGAGCTGCTCGCGGTCATGCTGGTGGCCGACATCGAGCCGCACGAGTACCGGATCGGCCGCCCCGACATCGAGCTGCGCTCCCCCGCCCGCTCCTGGTTCGTCCACTTCGAGCCCGAGAGTCTGCGGGTCAGTGACGAGGGCCGGGCCACCACGGTGATCCAGGGCCCGGCGTCGGACCTGGAGCTGTGGCTCTACAACCGCGCGGCGGGCGCGAACCTGAAGTACACCGGTGACCTGATGGGTGTGGGAGTGATCAAGGACCTCCTGACGGAAGCCACCCAGTAGGGCAACCCACGCGTCCCCGATCAGGGGCTGAGTGACCGCCGCCACAAACAGCCCGGGGACGACAAACCCCTCCAACTCGTTCCACCTTTCGATCCGTCGTACATCCACGACGGACGGCGATCGGGAGTGAGGACGAGCGGTGGCGACTGGCCAGGGACTTCGCGAGCGGAAGCGTGCGGCCTCCCGGGCGTTCACCGTGGAGGCGGCCCTGCGGTTGTTCGCGGAGCACGGCTACGAGAATGTGACGGTGGCCGACATCTGCGCCGCCGCCGACATCGCGCCCCGTACGTTCTTCCGGTACTTCGCCACCAAGGAAGAGCTGCTGGCCGAGCCGGCGCGGGTGATGGCCGCGCGCATCCGGGAGATCTTCGCCGTCGCGCCGCTGGAACTCGACGACGCCGCGGTGCTCTCCCTGGCCCTGCGCGATCTCGGCGACTACGTGCTCGAGCACCGCGAGCAGCTCGTCGTGCTGCAAGACGCTGCGGCCCAGGCCTCCCGGGTGAGTCCGCACCTGCGGCTGGCCGACCGCGAGCGCCGGCTGGCGACCGACCTGGTCAACCGCGCGATGTCCCCGGGCGGAAAGGTCCAGGAGCCGGACTGGCGCACCCGCCTGCTCGTCGCCCAGGGGCTGGCAGCCCTGCGGATCTGGATGCAGGACGTGCTGGATCCGCTGGAGGCGAGCTCTCCGCCCCCGGCCGCCGACCCGATGGCCCACCTGGGCGAGATCCTGGCGAGCTGACCGCGCCTCAACCTCACAGCCCACCCGGCTCAAGGCGCACGCCGCACGACTCGATCCTCTACCCGGTACCCCATCAAGCGGAGGCGGGAAGGCGTGTCGAAAGTTCTGGTCGTCGATGACGACGCTGACAACCGCAAGCTGCTCGAGATCCGGCTGTCGCAGATCGGGCACACCGTGATCAGTGTGTCGTCGGCCGACGACGCCCTGGAGGCCGTGCGGCTGTACGGGGTGCCCGACCTGGTGGTGCTGGACATCGTCATGCAGGGTGCGTCGGGCCTCGATCTGCTGCGGAGGTTCCGCGACGACCCGGCGTCCCGCGAGATGCCGGTGTTGCTGCTCACGGCCCGCGACCTGGAGGAAGACGACCAGGTCGCCCGCGAGCTGCACGCGCACCTGATGAAGAAGCCGATCGAGACGGCGATCCTGACCCGCACGCTCGACCGGGTGCTGGGCACCCCGGCCTAGGTCAGACCCCGGTCAGCGCCAGGTCGACCACCCGTGTGAGGTCGGCCGCGACCACCGGCTTGAGCAGGTACGCGGCGTTGAGGTCCTCGGCCGCCTGCTGATCGCCCACCATCTGCCGGGCGGTGAGCATGATCGCCGGCATCCGCACGGTGGTCGGCAGGCGGCGCAGGATCGTCAGCAGGTCCAGGCCGTCGAGGCCCTCCATCACGATGTCGAGGAGCGCCAGGTCGGGCACACCGTGCATCCCGATCAGGGCCAGGGCCTCACCCGCGTTGGCCGCGCTGCGTACGTCGTGACCCATGCGCTGCAGCCTCAGCTCGAGGAGCAGCCTGTTGTCCGGGTCGTCCTCGACGACGAGCACCTGTGCCATCCGCAAGCCTCAGTTCTGCCGTGTAGCGATGTAGCTGACAGTGAGGTTCATCGCCGGGAAAGAGACCCAGTTGAGTGATGAGTGCCGGGTGACCACCGTTCGGAGCAACGCAGAGCGACGTCAGTCCGACGTCAGTCGCGGCGGCTGAGGATCTGGCCGGCGGCTTCCTTGAGGTCGGACGTCAGGGCCTGCGAACCGATGCGGTTCAGGTGGTTGAAGTCCCAGTAGGCCAGCCGGCCGTCGATCAGCGGGCTGCACGTGCTCCCGGAGCAGAAGCGGTCCCAGGGATCGTAGATCGTGACCCCCGGGACGCTGCTGACCACGTCGTACTCGGCCTGCCGGGAGTCGGCCTGGTAGTCGAGGATGTCCTTCTCGCTCTTGTCGCAGACGAAGTTCAGGAACCCGCCGCTGCACGCGGTCTGGCGATTCATGTCCTGCGTGGCGTAGTTGGGCACGTCCATGGCGTAGATCACCGGGATCCCGGCGTCGGTGAGTTCCTTCAGCGCGGGCTTCAGCTGCGCGGGCCACTGGCCGTCGGTGTCGTACCGGGGCAGGGCCCACTCGCCGATCACCACGAGCGAGGGCGGGTCGTCGCTCTTGGTCGCGCGGTCGAGCAGGGCCGAGGCCAGGGGGCCGCAGTTCGAAACCTCTCGGCTGGCCGCGGCGGTGCGCATGAACGGGCAGCTGGCCCCGGTCAGCGCCATCGTGCTGTAGCCGAGCTCCTTGCCGGCCTCGATCAGGCCGGTCGAGAGGGCCTCGGCGTGCGAGTCACCGGCGAGCATCACCCAGCCCTTGGCATCGGGCACCGTGACGGTGCACTTGGCCAGGTCGGACTCGTCGAACGCGCGGTTGCGCACCAGACAGCCGTTCTCGCGGCCGTAGGTGAGCTCACCCCGCTGCCCGGCGTACGCGGCGGCGTTCGGGATCGCCCACGGGCCGGCCACCTGGAGGGTCACCGCCAGCAGCACGACCATCGCGGCCGCGACCACACCGCCCAGGTAGACCCGGGGCAGCCGCAGGGTGCCGTGGCGCAGCGGCTGTTCCACGAATCGGTAGCTCAGGTAGGCCGGGACCAGCGAGAACACCGCGGCGAACACCGGGGTCCAGGTGCCCGGCCACAGCAGGGTGGCCATCACGATGAGCGGCCAGTGCCACAGGTAGATGCTGTACGACAGATCTCCGGTCACCACGAAGGGTTTCGAGGAGAACAGCCGCTGAATCGGCCCGCCGCCCAGACTTCCGGCCAGGATGAGCAGGGTCGTCGCGGCCACCGGGATCAGTGCGGCGGCGCCGGGCCAGATGGTGGTGCTGTCCACGGTCAGATTGAGGACGACGAGGAGCGTCAGTCCCGCGGCTCCCAGTACGGTGGCAAGCCAGGTGGGAGAGGTGGTTTCACGCCTCGCGCGGGAGGCCACCCAGAGCGCGAGCAGGGCGCCGGCACCGAATTCCCAGGCCCGGGTCGGCGAGGAGTAGAACGCCACGTCGGCGGAGGGGTAGCTGTGGATGCGGAACAGGCCGAACGACAACCACATCGACGCCGCGAAGCTGACCGCGGTGAGCAGGCCCAGCGCGATCGCCTGGGCCCGGCCGCCGAACTTCCCGGCCAGGGCGATCAGCAGGGGGAAGACCAGGTAGAACTGCTCTTCGACGCTGAGTGACCAGACGTGCAGCAGCGGGTTCATCACCGCGCCGGCCGCGAAATAGTCGCCCGAGGTGCTGAGGATGTTGAAGTTCCCGACCAGCAGGATCGCCGCCCGGGCCGTGCCGGCCGTGGAGGACTGCGCCCCGATCGGTGACTGGAACAGGAAGGCCAGGAGCAGCACGACCAGCAGCATCACGACCATGGCCGGCAGCAGGCGCCGGATGCGGCGCGCGTAGAAGCCGGCGAACGAGAAGGTGCCGGTCTCGCGCAGCCGTCCGAGCTGCCCGGTGATCACGAACCCGGAGATCACGAAGAACACGTCGACACCGGCAAAGCCCGCCGGCAGCGGCAAATTCGCGTGATAGACGACCACCATGGCCACGGCGATCGCTCGCAGCCCCTGGATGTCTGCCCGCTGGGCCGACCCGGGCCGGGAAGGTGCGGACGCGTCGCCTACGGTGCGAGTGGTCCACCCGGCAGTGCTCGTCATGATGACCCATGGTGCCCAAGGACCCTATGAGCCGCCTCTCGAAGCGTGCGACCGTGAGTGTACGAATCATCACACCACGTCAGAAGAGCGAGGTCAGCCGCAGCACGCCGTCCCGGCAAGCCGTTTCGAGATCATCGTCCAGCCAGGCAACTTCGTGCCCGGCGCGCTCCAGTAGACCGGCCGCCACCGACGCCCGGGTGCCGTCGGCGCAGTGCACCCAGAGCCTCGTACCGGCGGTGGGCAGCGGCAGGGTCTTCCTGAGCGGACGGCGAATTCTGCCCGGAAGACCTTCTCTGATCATGGATGTCCCCGGCCGCAGCGGTGCGTGGACCGCGCCGCGCAGATGACCCCGCGCGTACTCGGCCGCGTCCCGCGCGTCGACCACCACGGCGCGCCGGACCGGCTCGTCGTCCCATCCCCGGCCGGCCGGGTCCTGCCGGCTGTTCGTCTCGCGGCGGGCCCGGACCAGGTCGCGGAACGTCACCCGGGGATAGGTGGCCAGTGCCGGGCCGAGGTCGGCGGGCCGGCCGACGGCAGTCTCCCGGGGAGTCAGCCCGAGCACCGCCAGCCGGTCCAGCGCCTCGTCCAGCTCGTGCGCGGTGCCGCCGATCACCGAGAACGGCGCGCCCGCGGGGAGCACCCCGACCAGATGGGTCAGCTGCGGCACGGTGACGTTCACCGTGCCGTAGAGGTGTTCCTCGGCGAAGGACCGCGGGTCCCGGACGTCGAAGACCCACTCCCCCACGTCCAGTCGCCGTCCCAGCTCGTGCGGGCGCATCGGGGTGCTCGTCGGCATCGGCCTACCGGTCCTGCTCGTGCCAGGCCGGGGCCCCGCCCTCGACGTGAACCACGTTGGTGAAACCGCGCGCGATCAGGCTCGCCGCGACCGGCCCCGACCCGGCGATCGAACCGCAGATCACCACGATCGGCGTGTCCAGGGCCTTCACCTCGGGGTGCCGCCCCGGGGAGTCGAAATCGAACTCGGCGTCGAGATTGTCGCGGTCGACGATGATCGCGCCGTCGATCGGCCCGCTCTTCTCCCGGCCACCCGGGCTGCGGGTGTCCAGCAGCACCGCCCCCGCCGCCACGCGCTCACGCGCCTGCGACGCGTCCACCAGGGGCGCCTCGGGCAAGGTCTCGCTCATCATCTCTCCTTGTGTGTTCGTGAAACTTCTTACCGGTCAGCCTGGTTCGCTGCCCGTGACCACCGGGGCGCCCGGCCGGGACGCCCACTGCGAGTACGAACCGGGATACAGGGCCACCCGGTCCGGATCGATACCGGCGACCGCCAGGGCGACCAGGTCGTGCGTGGCCGTGACGCCCGACCCGCAGTAGATGCCCAGCGGCCGGCCACTGTCCGCACCCAAGGTTGCGAACTTCCCGGCCAGCTCCGCCGCCGGGGCGAAACGCCCGTCCTCACCGAGATTCCCGGGAGCCGGGGCACTCACCGCACCGGGGATGTGGCCGGGCCGCGGATCGACCGACGCCACCTCACCGGTGTACCGGCCGGCCGGGCGGGCGTCGAGCAGCAGTCCGCCGCCGTCCACGAACGCCAGCACGTCGTCCACGTCGATCGTCGGAAGATGCCCCTGGCCGAGGGTCACGTTCCCCGGCTCCGGAGTCGGCGCGTCACCCTCGTCCAGCGACTGTCCGGCTTCCTTCCAGGCGCGCAGGCCGCCGTCGAGCAGTTTCACCTGGCCGTCGAACCCGGCCCAGCGCAACAGCCACCACACCCGGGCGGCCGACAGCAGCCCGGAGTCGTCATAGGCCACGACCGTGTCGCCGTCGTCCAGGCCCCAGCCGCGGGCGTCCCGCTGGAACTTCGCGGCGTCCGGCAGCGGGTGCCGCCCGAGCTCCGGCCCGCCGGGTGCGGCGAGTTGCTCGTCCAGGTCGACGTACACGGCGCCGGGCAGGTGCCCGGCCCGGAACTCCTGGTCGCCGGGCGGGCCACCCAGCTTCCAGCGCACGTCGAGCAGGCGGGGGCTCTCCAGGGCGAGCAGCTCGTCGACGGTGATCAGGGGGTTCATCGCGTTTCCTCACGGGTAGGCCGACAACGGTGCGCCACTACCCTTCACCCGGTCCGCGATCAGGCCAAGATTCCCCGGCCGGACGAAGTACTCCGCTCACGTCGTCGCCACCGCTCTGACGGTGCCGGGCTCCGGGACCAGCACGTCACCGACGTTGTTCGTGCCCGGCGGCAGACCGGCCGTCTCCTGGGCACCGAGCAGTCGCTGGAGCCGCTCGTTGACCGGCGCCGGGACGCCGTGACGCCGCCCGAGCTGCACCACCTCACCGTTCAGGTAGTCCACCTCGCCGGCGGCGCCGCGGGCGGAACCCGGCCAGGTCGAGAGCCGGCCGGCCTCGTGCCCGGGCACCGGCTCGACCACGAGCTGGGCCGGGACGGCCGGGGCCACCTCGATGCCGGCGGCCGCGAACACCGCGACCGTCTCCTCCACGAGCAGGGCCCGGGCCCGGCGGCGCTCATCGTCGGTGCCGATCAGCACATCCAGGCCGTCGGCCACGTTCACCAGCAGCTTGCGGGCCTTGTAGGCATGTACGTCACCGACCTGTTCCACCTCGTACCCGGCCTCGCGCAGGTCGTGGACGAACTGCTCGGCCGGCACGTCCCGACGCCCGAACCGCCCGTCCGGCCGGCCGGGAGCCGGGTGACGGCCGAGCCGGACCACGCCGATCACCGGGTAGGACGGGGAGACCACCTCACCCGGCGTCAGGTAGCTGGCGGCCACACCGATCGACACGCCGTACACCCGGCGGAACCGGCGCAGCGCGAGATCCTCGGTGGCCAGGCCGTTCTGGAAGGTGAGCACGGGCAGGTCGGCGGCCAGCAGGGTGGGCCGACCGGCCGCGTCCGAGACCGGCAGCCAGGCCCAGCGGCTCAGCGCCTCCTCCGCGTCCTGCGTCCTGGTCGCGAGTACCAGCACGTCGTCGTGGGTCAGCTGGAGCTCTTCCGGGCCCCCGACCACCGGCACGCGCACGGTCTCGGTGCTGCGCGGTCGGCGCACCACCACACCGTTCTCGCGGATCGCCGCCAGGTTCATCCCTCGCGCCACGAGAACCACCGATCTCCCGGCCAGTTCGAACTGCGCGGCGAGCAGGGCACCGATGGCTCCGGCGCCGATGATCACATACCGGTTCGTCATGGGCCCCACTTCGTTCGTGATCACGCAGAAGCTCCCCGAGGAGCATCGACTTCTGCGGGACGAGGGCGGACGAGGTGGCGGCCTCAACGGCCGGACCCGCCTGGCGACATTTACTCTATCTATTCGATAGAGATTGTCCAGGCCTGGAACGGGCGTCAGTTCGGGCGGGGGTTCAGACGCGGGTCGAGACCAGGGTTCAGGCGGGTTCGGGGACGACCTCGTCGTCCTTACGCATCTCGTTGGCCAGCGGGCCGGGCAGGCTCAGGTGGTACCCCTGGCCGAACTCGACCTTGAGACCCCGCAGCACACTCAGCTCGGCCGCGGTCTCGATGCCCTCGGCGATCACACTGCTGCCGATCTTCTGGGCGAATGCCGCGAGAGCCCCGGCCAGGGCGCGCTTGGCCGGGTCGGTGTCGACGCCCCGCACCAGCGAGATGTCGAGCTTGATGAAGTCCGGCACCAGGGTGAGCACGTGCCGCATGCTGGCGAAACCGGCACCGGCGTCGTCCACCGCGATCCGCATGCCCCGCTCGCGCCAGGGCCGCAGCACCTCGTTGAGCGCGTCGTAGTCGTCGACGGCCTCGTGCTCGGTGACCTCGATGACGATGCTCTTCAGCGGCAGGGACGTGACCAGGCGGCCGAACGCGGGCGAGACCAGCGTGCGCGGTGAGACGTTGATGCCGAGGAATCCCCGCAGCGCGGGCAGGATGGTGAGGGCGTTGCGCACGGCGGCCAGCTCCAGCTCCAGGCCGACACCGGCCCGGGTGGCGGAGGTGAACCACTCGTCGGGGCGGCCGCTGCCGATGGGGAACCGGCTCAGCGCCTCGACCCCGACCGTGTCCAGGCCGTCCAGCGAGTGCACGGCCTGGAACACCACGCCGGGCCCGCCGTTGGCCATCAGCCGGTCCATCCGGTCGAGCATCTTGTGCCGGTCGCGCTCGGTGCGGTCCTCCATGTCGACGAGGTCCATGACCACGTTGCCGATGGCGCGCAGCACGTCGGCGTCGCGATCGCGCAGCGCCTCGTCGGCGTCGGGCGACCAGGTGCAGAGGGTGCCGTAGAGGCGCCCGTCCCGGCGGTGCAGCGGGACCCCTACGTGCGAGCCGATGTTCAGGTCGCGGGTGACCTGCATGGCCCGGGCGTACGGGTCCTTGGTGGTGTCGGCGATGACGGCGGGCATGCGTCCGTCGGTGATGGCCTTGCAGTAGGTGTCGTCGACGGGCTGCAACTGGCCCGCCGTGAGCGGCACCGGGATCGAGGAGATCAGGTTGCGCACCCGCTGCTGGCCGGTGGTGCCCTCGAACGTGCTGAGGAAGGCCACCTGCATGCCGAGCTGGTCCCTCGCCAGCTGGAGCAGGGCGTCGACACTGGTGAGCCGGCGGCCGAGCACGGCCGCCGCGGCGACCACGGCGTCCTTGCCCTCCTTCTCCGCCTGGGCGTCGACATTGACGACCTTGGCCTGCGGGTCGAGGAACTCGGCCTCCGCGTCGGTCAGTTCGGTGACCGCGGCCTCGATCTCCTCGGGTCCCATCAGGTCGCCGTCGCGGCGGGGCCGGCCCTTGCGCCGCTCGGGACCGCTGTACGGCTCCCGGTCCTTCTGGTCGGCCGGGGCGGGACGTTCCTCGCCCTCCACCGGCACCGAGGTCTGGCGCGGGATCCGGCGGCCCGCGGCCTGGAGCTTGTCGGCGTACATCTCGACGTCGGCGGCCCGCCAGGCGGCCGGCAGCCCGGTGTTGCTGCGGCGCTGGCCGATGCCGAACGAGGCCGAGATACCCGCCGAGGTGAGCTGTTTGCGCAGGTCACCCATGACGGTGCCGGCCTCCTCGGCGGTGGTCTCGGGCATCAGCACCCCGAACTCGTCACCGCCGATCCGGGCGATGAAGTCCACCGAGCGCATCCGCCCGGAGAGCACGGCCGCGGTGGTGATCAGCAGGTCGTCACCGATGGTGTGCCCGGCCCCGGCGTTGACCCGGCGCAGGCCGTCGATGTCCAGCACCAGCACGGCGGCGGAGCTGGCGTAGCGGGCGGCCCGGGCGTCCTCCGAGCGCAGCGCGTCGTCCCAGGCGCGGCGGTTGGCCAGGCCGGTGAGCAGGTCGGTGAACTCGGCGTGCGGGGTGTGCTCACGGCGGTGGTCCTGCTGCGCGGACAGCTCGTGGCCGAGAAGGGCGCCGAGCAGGGCGGCCTGCCGTCGGACCGCGGGCAGGTGGCGTTCCAGGTCGGACACCGGGTCGGGGTGCATCCCGGCGATCGCGCCGAGCTGCTTCTTGCCGTCCGGTGACCGCAGCGGCACCAGGATCACGGAGCGCACCTCGGAGATCAGGCCCTCGGAGCCACGCGTCAGCATGAAGGAGTCCTTCGAGTCCGCCACGACCTCCGGGCGGCCCCACTCCACCACCTGGGAGCAGTACGAGTCCTCCCAGGGCAGCGTCAGGCCGTCGTACAGGCCGAACCGCTCGTCGTTCGTGAGCATCACGACGAGTTCCTCGTCGTCCTTGCGCAGGATCGCCCACGACTCAAGACCGATCCAGCCCTGAAGGTCCGAAAGAACGCCTCGCGCAGCGGTGACGAAGTCTGCTTCTCCGTCGCGTCCCGGATCCACCACCTGAGATGCCTTTCGCTCACTCGCCGCACACCGCCACCGGCCTCACCGGTGCGCAAGAAGGCGCGCAGGGAGCTGCCAGAGGGTTTCATCGGCCGGAACCGGTGCGGTCCTGAGGGATCCGGGCCCGCCCGGTGGACCGCCCGGTTCGGCGTCACCGGCGGCCGGTGGGCCCGGCTGGGCCGGACGGGTGGGCCGACCACGTTCGGGCGCGGGCCGCCGTCCGGCTCGTCGTGACCACGTTGGCCGCGATCACCATGACCACGCCGAGCCATTCGCGGGCCTCGAGCACCTCCCCGAGCAGCACGATGCCCACGAGGGAGGCCAGCACCGGATTGACGCTCATGAAGACCCCGAAGAACTGCGCCGGCACGCGCCGGAGCATCATCACGTCGCAGGCGTAGGGCACCACCGACGAGCAGATGCCCGCCCCGATCGCGGCCGCGAGGGCCGTGGCGGTGAACCTCCCCTGCACGCCCAGCGTGATCAGCACCGGCAGGCAGAGCACGACCGAGATGGTGGACGCGGCGGCCGGCGCCTGGAGTCCGGGGATCCGGGCACCCACCTCGGCGTTGAGCAGGATGTAGGCCGCCCAGCAGGCCGCCCCGACCAGCCCCGCCGCGATCCCGGGCCAGTCGGTGCTCGGCCCCGGGGCCATCAGCACCACCACCCCGGCCCCGGCGAACACCGCGCAGACCGCGTCCAGCCGGGTGCGCGAGCGCACCAGCGCCACGCCCAGCGGCCCGAGGAACTCCAGGGTGACGGCCAGGGCCAGCCCGAGCCGGTCGACGGCCGTGTAGAGCCCGAGGTTCATCACGGCGAACACCAGGCCGAGCAGCAGCGTGGGCCACCACTGCCGCCAGGTGAAGCGGTGCATCGGCGGCCGGGCCACGGGCAGCAGCACGCAGGCCGCCACCAGCTGGCGCACGGCGACCACCCCGACCGGCCCGATCGCGCTGAAGGCGTGGGCGCCCACCGCCGCGCCGACCTGGGTGCTCGTACCGCTGAAGAGCATGGTGGCGATCGAGGCGCCGAACCCGGTCGGGCGGACCTGCGGAACTGCCTCGAGCGTCGTCATACGGGTCAATGTGCGGCGCCGGCCGGTGATCCGGGAAATGCGGGGCCCGCGGGATTCATACGATCTGCTCATGAGTCTGGAGCTGCGTCAGCTGCGCCACCTGGTCGCCGTGGCCGACTGCGGCACGTTCACCGACGCCGCGATCGAGCTGGGGGTGTCGCAGGCCGCCGTGTCCCGGTCCGTCGCCGCCCTGGAGGCCGAGCTCGGCGTCACGCTGCTGCGGCGCACCACCCGCCGGGTCGACGTCTCCCCCGCCGGGGCCGCGGTGATCACCCGCGCGCGAAGGATCCTGGCCGAGGTGGCGGAGCTGCGCCGGGCCGTCGACGAGACCCGCCCGGAACTGCGCCTGGGCTACTCCTGGTCGGCCCTGGGCCGGCACACGACCGCCCTGCAGCGCGCCTGGGCCCGCGACCATCCCGCCACCCGTCTGCTGCTGATCCAGTTCAACACCCCGACGGCCGGGCTCAGCGAGGGCGCGGCCGACCTCGCCGTGGTGCGCCGCCCGCTGCACGACGCCCGGTTCTCCACCGAGCAGATCGCCACCGAGGCTCGCCACGTCGCGGTCCCGGCCGACGACCCCTGGGCCCGGCGCCGTTTCGTGCGCCTGGCCGACTTCGCCGGTCGTACCGTCTCGATCGACCACCGCACCGGCACCACCACCCCCGACCTCTGGCCGGACGGCACCGGGCCGGCCCGGTTCGTCGACTCCAACTCGGTGGACGACTGGCTCACGATGATCGCCGCGGGCCAGGCGATCGGCATGACCACCGAGGCCACGGTCGCCCAGTACCCCAGGCCCGGGGTCGTCTACCGCCCGGTGCGCGACGCCCCCCGGCTACCGGTGTGGCTGGCCTGGCGGAAGGACGAGGCTCCCCCACTGACGAGGGCCCTGACCGCCCTGGCCAAGAACCTCTACAACCTCCCGTGATCATGCAGAATCTCCCCGGCGTTCTAGAACTCCAGGCCGGAGAGTTCTAGAAGTCCGGGGAGGTTTTGCATGATCACGAACAGAAGGGTGGGGGAGCTCAGCTCAGGGGGCTGAGGTCTCGGGGACCGCCGCCGGCCCGCGGAGGGGCTCACCGACGTCCACCATTGACCGCGAGGCCCACCACCGCGCAACCAGCCACTGACCACCGATGACGACCAGCATGATCGCCGCCGCCACGATGCCGTCGAGCCACCAGTGGTTCGCGGTCGCCGCGACCACGAGCACCGTGAACACCAGGTGCACGGCGCCGATCACGCGCAGCGGGCCGCGCCCGAGCCTGGTGACGTACCAGCCGACGATCGCCGCCCAGGCCACGTGTACCGAGGGCATGGCCGTGAGCTGCGACGCGACCCCGGTGGCGTACTCGCCGTAGACCGACTGGCCGTAGAGCAGGGCGGTGTCGACGTAGCCGGAGTTCGGCAGCAGGCGCGGTGGGGCGACCGGGATGCTCTGCACGAGTAGGCAGATCAGCGTGGTTCCGACGACCGTGTTGCGCACGGAACGGAACGCGGGGCGGCGCCGCCACCAGACCCAGATCAGGAACAGCGCCATGCCGTTGAGGTGGGCGAAGGCGTAGTAGGAATTCATCGAGCGCACCAGCCACTCGTGCGGCAGGACGAGGTGCTGGAGCTTCAGCTCGTCGGGCAGGTGCAGCCAGGCCTGGGTGTCCTGCACCCAGGCCGCGTGCGAGTAGGCGCCCTCGACGTGGGTGCGCACGAACCGGCCGACGTACTGCCAGACCCCGAGCAGCGTCATCACCACGGCGAACTCACGGGCGAACGACCGCACCAGCTCGACCAGACCGGCCCGCGGGGCCAGCGACAGCGCGCCCCAGAGCAGGGCCAGGAGCACGGCGCCGGTCGCGGACAACTCCCAGCTGGGATGCAGGTAGGTCATCGGGGGCTCACGGGCATGACCGAAGACTACGGCGCGGTGTCCCGAGGACGACCAGCCGGCCAATTCGTCCTATGAATTTGATTTAGACTCGTGACACGTGACCACGACCGAGCCGACCCCGGCGATCCGTACCCCCGTACAGCGCGCGGCGATGCCCCTCGCGGTGCTGACCGGCCTGTTCGTCGTCGCCGTCACGATGCGCGGCCCGTTCGTGGCGGTGGCCCCGGCGATCGGCGAGATCCAGCGCGACCTGGACATCGGCAGCGGCACGGCGGGTCTGCTCACCAGCATCCCGGTGATCTGTTTCGGCCTGGCCACCCCGCTGGTACTGGTGCTCACCCGGCGATCAGGCATCAACGCGTCCGTGTACATCGCCCTGGCGATCATGGCCGCCGGCATCCTGCTGCGCTCGGCGGGCGGCCTGACCGCGGCCCTGACCGGGACGCTGGTGCTCGGGTTCGGCATCACGATCGGCAACATCGTCATCCCGGCGATCATCGGGCGGGACTTCCCCGGCCGCACCACCCAGGTCACCGGCTACTACACGGCCGCGATCAACATCGGCGCGCTGTCCGCCACCTCCCTCGGAGCACCCCTCACCGACCGGCTGACCTGGCGCGGCGCCCTCGCCGTCTGGGTGCTGATCGTGCTGATCGCGGCGGTGGCCTGGGCCTTCGCCGTCCCCCACACCCAGGAACGCCTGGTCCGCAACCCTCCTGCGCAGGAGACCGACACCACCCCGCTGTGGCGCCGCAAGCTGGTCGTGGGCATGGTGCTGGCGTTCGCCGGGCAGTCGTTCAGCTACTACGGCATCACCGCCTGGCTACCCACCCTGCTCTCCGACGAACAGGGGCTCACCGCGGCCCAGGCCGGTGGCAGCTCCGCGTTCTTCCAGGCCCTGGCCCTGGTCGCGGCGTTCGGGGTGCCCTTCCTGATCAACCGGGGGGTGTCCGGCCGGGCCGCTCTGCTGCTGGTCTGCGCCTGCTGGATCAGTCTGCCGCTGGGCCTGGCCTTCGCCCCCTCGCTGTGGGTGCTGTGGTCGTGCCTGGGCGGTTTCGCCCAGGGCGGCGGCTTCACAGTGATCTTCAGCGTGGTGGTGGCCCGGGCCGTCAGCACCGACGACGCGCGCCGGATGTCGGCCGCGGTCCAGGGCATCGGTTATGTCCTGGGCGCGCTCGGGCCGATGATGGTCGGGGCCGTGCACTCGGCGACCGGCACCTGGAACGTGCCGATTCTCGTCATCGCGGGAATGATCGTGCTGATGGCCGCCGGTGGGTCGGCGGCCATCGGAAGCCGCACATCGGACACACTGTCGGGGCGCCGGACCCCCTGGAAGTCCGGCACCCGCACCACCGACCGGAGGGGTCGATGAACCTCGAGAAAGTGATCTTCGGCTTCTTCGTACTACTGGCAGCCACGATGAACCTGGGTTTCTTCATCGGTGACATCGCCGACGCCAACCTGCACAGCGAGTACGAGCTCTACGCGGCCGTGGTGGTCAGCCTGATCACCACCGTGCTCAAGTTCGGCGACCGCACCCAGATCGGTGCCGTGCACCTGGCCACCAGCCTGGTCGCCGACCTGCAGCTGATCGCGGCCACGATCGTCTGGGTCTACGCCGACTACGTGTCCAGCTCCGGCCTGGACGCGCACGCGATGTCGAGCATCGTGTCGCTGTCCGGCGGAGCCCTGCTGGCCAACCTGGTCTCGGTGGTGCTCCTGGTGATCGAGACCGTGTCCTTCCACCGCCGCTGATGCACCCGCCCGAGAGACCCCGCTCCGACCAGGCGCTGTGGCACGAACGGCATCCGGGGCGGCGGCCCGGCAAGAGCCGCCCCGCCACCCGCATCCGCAAGCCCGGGGAGCCGCTCGACCCCCAGCTCACCGGGCAGGACCCGGCCGCCACGAACGCGCTCATCACCGGTGAACACCGCTGGGCCGCGGTCTCCCGGTTCCGGCAGGCCGGTGACGTGCCCGGCCCGGAGGGCGGCCCCCTCAGCTCCCGCGGGGCGGATACCGGCTCGGCCCCGATCTTCCTGATCATGCGGCGCATGCGCACGCCGCTGATCGTGCTCATCATCATCTTCGCGATCACCACGTTCGGTCTGGCGCTGGCCCCCGGCGAGACGCCCGAGGGCGAACCGCACCGGATGGGCCTGTTCAACGCCTTCTACGTGATGAGCTACACCGCCAGCACCATCGGCTTCGGCGAGATCCCGTTCCCGTTCACCCCCGCACAGCGGATGTGGATGACGGTCAGCATCTACCTGACCGTCATCGGCTGGGCGTACGCGCTCGGTACGTTGCTGTCGCTGCTCCAGGACCGCGGCTTCCGCAACGCCCTGGACATGCGCCGCTTCACCCGCCGCGTGCAGCGCATGCGCGACCCGTTCCTGCTGATCGCCGGTTACGGGCACACCGGGCAGCGCCTCGGCCGGGCCTGGGACCACCTGGGCCGCAACTTCGTGGCCGTCGACATCGAGCCCTCGCAGATCGAGTCGCTCGAGGTGGACCAGTACTTCGCCGACCCGCCGGGCCTGACCGCCGACGCGTCCAACCCGTTCAACCTCAAGCTGGCCGGGCTGAAGAACCCGCACTGCCAGGCCGTGCTGGCGATGACGGACGACGACGACGTGAACCTGGCCATCACCATGTCCGCCGCCCTGCTGCGCCCCGACCTGCCGGTGATCGCCCGCACCATCTCGGCGCCGGTGGAAGACCTGATGCTGGCCTGGGGCACGCCGACCGTGATCAACCCGTTCGACCGGTTCGGCGACCACCTGCGCATGGCCCTGCGCTCCCCCGCCTCGTTCCGCCTCTACTCCTGGCTGGAGGCCGGTCCGGGCTCGGAGCAGCCGCCGCCCGGATCGCCCCCGGCCAAGGGGCTGTGGGTGGTCTGCGGGTACGGCCGGTTCGGCCAGGAGGTGGTGGGCGACCTGCTCGCCGAGGGTCTCGACGTGGTGGTGATCGAGCCCGACCCGCCCTCGGACGAATTCCTCGCCGCCGAGCTCGACCTGCCGGTCAGGCAACTGCCCCAGGTGATCCACGGTGAGGGGTCCGAGCCGGAGGTGCTCGACGAGGCCCGCATCGAGCAGGCCGTGGGCTTCGTGGCCGGCACCGACAACGACACCACCAACCTGTCGCTGATCGCCGCCGCCCGCCGCCGCAACCCCGACCTCTACGTCGCCGGACGCCAGAACCTGCCCACCAACCGCTCGCTGTTCGCCGCGATGCACCTGGACATGCTGCTCGTGCCCGCCGACATCGTGGCCCGCGAGGCCTACGCCCGGCTCTCCACGCCGCTGCTGTGGCGCTTCCTCGAGGAGATGCCCCAGCGCGGTGAGGACGAGGCCATCGCCCTCGTCCACCGCATCAAGGACCGCTGCGGCCAGTACCTGAAAGACGTCTGGAACGTCGAGCTGACGGCCTGGCAGGCCCCGGCTCTGGCCGGTTACCTCGACCCGGAGTCGGTGTCACCACGGCAGCGGCAGCGCCGCCACGCCGGGCAGACCGGGCGGGTGGCCCTCACCATCGGTGATCTGTTCCGCGATCCCGACGACCGCGACGAGCGCCTGCCGGTGGTGCCCCTGATGCTGCTGCGTGACGGGGAGGCCACGATCGCCCCGTCCGACGACACCGAACTGCACCTCGACGACGAGCTCCTGGTCGCCGGCACCCGGGTGGCCCAGCGGGAGCTCCAGACCATCCTGCTCAGCGAGGGCACCGCGCAGTACGTGGTGACCGGCACGCGCATGCCCGAGAGCTGGGTCTGGCGGCACCTGGTGGGCCGCCGTCTTCCGAATACCTAGATCAACCATGGTGGACGTCGTTCTCGCCCGGTCCTGAGGGTCCGGTTCGCGGGAGAAGAGTCGCGGGCAAAAAATCGGGCACGGAGTGGCTGGCCCACACTCCGTGCCCGACTCAGGCTGCGCCGGTTCCGCTCAGGTCGTTCAGGCGGAGGGCAGCTTGGAGATCTTCTCGATGACCGCGGTGGTGGAGATGGAGGGCGTGCGCGGCAGGTAGACGACCTCGCAGTGTTCCTTGATCCAGTCGAAGCGACCGGTCCAGTCGTCACCCATCACCAGGATGTCGGCGCCGAACTTCTTCACGTAGTCGGCCTTCAGCTCCAGCGACTCCTCGATGAAGACCTCGTCCACGACCTCGAGCGCCTGGATCAGGGCGGTGCGCTCGTTCTCGCTGAAGATCGGGTTGCGGCCCTTCTTGCTCATGTTCAGTGCGTCCGACGACACCCCGACGACGAGCCGGTCGCCGTGCGCCTTCGCCCGCTCGAGAATGCGCAGGTGACCGATGTGCAGGACATCGAAGGTGCCGAAGGTGATCACTGTCGTCATTGAACTGAGCTCCGTAAGAGGGCAGGGGCAGCATCGGGCCAGGTCACGCCTCATGTTCGCCGCGAACGCCATCCGTGGCGGCGCGGTGAACGAGGTATGTCCGGTGAGCGAACTATTGTGCCCCACAGCCCGCACCAAGCTCACCAGTCTTTGTAGTTCCGGGACCTTTCGGACCAACGGCGGACGAGGTGGGTACCCCGGCTGGCGTCTTCGCCCAACCCGGCGACACTGGGCCCATGGCGAGAACAGTCCTGGTCACAGGCGCTTCCGGTTTCATCGGCTCCCATCTCGCGCAGCGGCTGGTGCGCGACGGGCACACCGTCAGGGCTATGACTCGACACCCGGAAAGTTATGTGGGAGCGGGTGAACCGGTCTTCGGCGAGGTCTCGGACACCGACAGTCTGGCCGCCGCGATGGCCGGCTGCGACGCCGCGTACTACCTCGTGCACTCCCTGGAGTCGGACGATTTCGAGGAGAAGGACGCCGAGGCCGCCCTCAACTTCGGCGAGGCGGCACACCGGGCCGGCCTGGAGCGCATCGTCTATCTGGGCGGCCTGGGCGTGGACGACGAGAATCTCTCGCCCCATCTGCGCTCCCGGCGCCAGGTCGAGCAGTTGCTGCCGCTGGCCGGGGTGCCGGTGACCGTGCTGCGCGCGGCCGTGGTGATCGGCCACGGCGGCATCAGCTGGGAGATCACCCGCCAGCTCGTCCACCACCTGCCGGCCATGGTGACCCCGCACTGGGTCAGCACCCGCACCCAGCCGATCGCCCTGCCCGACGTGATCCGCTACCTCGAGGGCGTGCTGGAGCCCGAGGCCGCGCGCGGCCGGGTGTTCGAGATCGGCGGCCCCGAGGTGCTGCGCTACAAGGACATGCTGGCCCGGGCCGCCGCGGTGATGGGCAAGCGGCTGCCGAACGTCACCGTCCCGCTGCTCACCCCGGGGCTGTCGTCGCACTGGCTGGCCCTGGTCACCGACGTGGACACCGCCACCGCCCGCAACCTGGTGGATTCGATGATCAACGAGGTGATCGTGCACGACCACGCGATCGAGGAGGTCGTACCCGGCCCGACGATCGGCTACGACGAGTCGGTGCGCCTGGCCCTGGCCGATCGGGAACGGGCCGAGGAGGAGAGCGCCGCGCAAGCGGCGGCTCCCGACGCCGGCGAGCACCCCGTCCGCTGATCCGATGACCGAACACCCCACCAGGACCGCTTTCGAGGCCCGGGCCAGCCGGCGGCTGGAGCGCTTCGCCGCGTCGACCCTGCGCCGCACCGCGACCGGCCGGGCGGTGGAGAACCTGCTGCGCTCGACCCTGATCGAACGGGTGCCGCGCGACCACACCGAGTCCGACGACCGGTTCCGGCGCCGACGCGTCGTCACCGCCGTCACGCTGGTGCTCGGCGCCGTGCTGCTCGGCATCTCCCTGTCGGTCGCACCCGGCGCCACCGTGTTCTACCCGCTCACGCTGCTCGTGGCGGCGGTCTGGATCGCCGGGGGCCTGGCCTCCGGCCCCCTGCACCTGGGCTGGACGCCGTACCGGGGAGCCCTGCGCCGTCCCCTGCTGCACGGGATCGCGCTGGGGCTCGCGGCCGGGGCGATCTTTGTCGTCGGGGCACTGATCGTGCGCGAGATCCCCCCGCTGCGGGATCTGGTGACGCACGTGCTGGCCCACCAGACGGAGGGTTCGGCCTGGCTCATCGCCGTCGTGACCCTGCTGAACGGCCTGGCCGAGGAGGTGTTCTTCCGCGGGGCCCTGTTCGCGGCGATCGGGCGGCGGCACCCGGTGCTGATCTCGACGGTCGTCTACGCCGTGGCCACGATCGCGACCCGCAACCCGATGCTGGTCTTCGCGGCCTTCCTGCTCGGCGCCGCCCTGGGGCTGGAACGCCGGGCCAGCGGCGGCATCCTGGCCCCGATCGCGACCCACGTGACCTGGTCGGCGATCATGCTGTTGACCCTGCCGCCCCTGTTCGCCCTCTGACCCGGCCGGCGCTGCGCTCATCTTTCCCGGTTCGTAATCAGGCAGGCCCGGGGAATGGGTGCACCGCCCGGCCGAAGGCCGGGGGATGACCTGATCACGAACGAAGAAGGGGTGAGCTCTCAGGCCGCACCCGCCTCGTGCTGGGCCGGCCGGGCCGGGTCCTCCACGAGCGGACGCAGGTGCTTCGTGGCGAACTCGTCGTGGGCCACGGCTTTTCCCCACAGCCAGCCCTGGCAGCGGGTGACGTCGAGGCCGGCCAGGACGTCACGCTGCTGCTCGGTCTCGACCCCCTCGGCGATCACGTTCAGGTGCAGCGCGGTCGACATGGCGACGATGGCCCGCACGATCGCCTCGTCCCCGGGGTCCACGCCGAGGCCGGTGACGAAGGCCCGGTCCACCTTCACCGTGGTCACCGGGAAGCGGCTGAGGTAGCTCAGGGACGAGTAGCCGGTGCCGAAGTCGTCGACCGACAGGCCGATGCCCAGGCCGCGCAGGCCGGTGAGCACCTCGATGACCTGCTGGTGATCGCCCATCAGGATGGACTCGGTGATCTCCATCGTGAGCCGGTCGCCGCCCAGCCGGTACACCCGCAGACCGTCGGAGATCGTACGGCCCAGGCTGTGGTCGCGCAGTTGCCGGGCCGAGGCGTTCACCGACACGTAGAAGTTCTCGGGCAGCAGGCCCTCGTCCCGCCAGAGGGCCATCTGCCGCAGGGCCTCCTCGAGCACGAAGGTGCCGATCTCCTCGATCAGGCCGGTCTCCTCGGCGACCGGGATGAACTCGACCGGTGAGATCGGTCCCCGCACCGGGTGGGTCCAGCGCACCAGGGCCTCGGCGCCCATCGCCCGGCCGGTGCGGGTGTCGACGATCGGCTGGTAGGAGACCCAGAGTTCGTTGCGCTGCACGGCGGCCCGCAGGGCGAGCTCGATCTCGACCCGCTCGTTCACCGTCTGGCGCATCCCGGAGTCGAACACCCGGACCCGGCCCTCGGCCTTGGCCCGGTACATCGCCAGATCGGCGTCCCGCAGCAGGGATTCGGCATCGCGCTGATCGGTGAGCAGGGCGATACCGATGGAGGCGACGGTCATCAGCTCGATGCCGGGCAGTTCGATCGGCCGGCTCAGCTCGGTCTGAATGCGCTCGGCCAGGGCGGCGGCGTGAATGGTCTGCCCGCTGTCGGCCACCGCGAACTCGTCCCCCGAGATCCGGGCGAACATCGCGCTGTCGCGGGTAAGTTCGCCCAGCCGCCGGGCCACCTCGACCAGCAGCAGGTCGCCGGCCTCGTGTCCCCAGTGGTCGTTGACCAGCTTGAAGCCGTTCAGGTCGAGGTACACCACCCAGACGCCGTCCGACCGCCGCGACGACATCATCTCGGCCATGTGCTGGGTGAGCGCGTCACGGTTGGGCAGGCCGGTGAGCGGGTCGTGGGTGGCGCGGTAGAGCAGGCCGCGCTGGATCTCGGCATTACTGCGCACGGCCGAGACCGAGCGGAACACCAGTGCCCCGATCAGGCCGGCGGTGGTCAGGGCGAGCGGGACGTTGTTGTGCGGGGTACCGCCGGTGGCGAGCAGGACCGCGACGGGCGTGGCCAGGGCGGGCACGATCAGGCTGAGGCGGGTTGCCGACCAGGACTGCACCGGCCGGGGCCGCACCGAGCTCATCTCGGCCATCGAGGGGTGCAGGGCGGCTGCCGCGAGCGCCGTGAAGCCGAGCAGGAACGGCAGGTCGAGCAGGGCGGAGCTGACGTTGTCACCCTGGGCGCCGATGATCGCGTAGCCGATGTCGCCGGCCAGCAGGCCGGTCATCGACAGGGCGATGAACCGGAAGCTCGCCAGGCCCGACGCGGTGGAGAAGCCGAGATTGAGCACGAGCAGCAGGAGGACGATGTCCCACAGCGGGTAGAGGCCGGCCAGCAGCGAGACCAGCTGCGGGCGTTCGCCGATCCGGACGGCGGGCAGTGCGAAGAACTCGGTGGCGATCAGTCCGGCCCCGAGCGCCACGATGATGCCGTCGACCACGGCGTGCCGCTGCGCGCCCACGCGCCGGCGCAGGATGACGCTGATCCCCAGACCGGCGAGCAGGTACCCGCCGATCGAGAACATGTCGCCGGTGAGGGTGGCCAGGCCGCTCTGCCGGGTGGCCCAGCCGCGAACACCCATACCGGTGCAGAAACTCAGGCTGGACAGGATCAGGAGGATCCAGGGCGTGCGGTCGGAGGGACGGTTGCGCCACACCCCCACGATCTGCGCGGCGACCGTGCCGAAACCCATCACGCCACTGATGCGGCTGTTCACGCCGGAACCCAGGTCCAGGGCGTAGATCCCCGACAGGACGACGCCGACCATGACGACGAGATACGAGGCACGACGGCCGGCCAGCACCGAATGTCCTCCTGTGAGCGTCGAGTTCTACCGGTCTTCTCGACGGGTGCGCAGAAAACCTGTAGCTGTGTCGCGAACACACAACGCCACGATCGAAATACCCAGAGCTATAGTCGCGGCGTGTCGGAGTACCCCGCGCCCGCTTCGGGTCCGCCCTATCAGCACCGCCGGGACCGTCGCGCCCTTCGCCGTCCGGAACCGATGCCCGGGCCGAACGGTGATGTCGCCTCCGGCGGGGGAATTGAGGACGCGTACGGGCACCCCGGCGCCCCGGTCGCCTACGGGCAGGCCACCTACGGTCAGGCCCCCTTCGATCAGGCCCCCTTCGGTCAGGCCGTTGTCGATCAGTTCGCCGACGACCCGGCCCCGGACGCCCACGGTTACGCCGCCGGCCCGGCCGAGGTGCCGGACCGGGGATACGCCCAGCAGTACGGGCAGGCGTACGAGGATCCGCAGCCGCAGTACGCCTATCCGTGGCCCACGGTGGAGCCCGAGGCCGAGTATGTGGGGGCCGGCGATGCCGAGGTGCTCTACGACGCCTACGGCTCCTACAGCCTGCGGGAGGACGAGCGGGCGGCGTACCAGGCCGACTTCCGGCGCACGGTGCAGCGCGACCAGAACGGGCCGGTGCGTCCGGGCCGCCCGGACCACCCGGACCGTCCGGACCACCCGGACCGTCCGGACCACCCAGACCGTCCGGACCTTCCGGTGGCCGGCGTGGTGGACGAGGACGAGTCCGGCGACTTCGCGGATTTCGACGAGGACGACTTCGGCGAGGACTTCGGGGAGGGTGAGTTCGAGGAGTTCGACGCCCTCGACGACGAACCTGAGGACGACCTGGAGGACGAACCGGCCCCCGGGCCGGAGCCGGTCCGGGCCGCCGGCTACGACACCGGCCTCCAGACCGGCCGGCGCAGTACCGCCCAGCAGGCCTACGCCCTGAACGGGATGAGCGACGACATCGCCCGGCCGGCCCCGGCGGCATCGCTCCAGCCGGCCGCGCCGTCCCGGCCTTCCTTACCCGGCAACCGGTTCCAGCCGCGGGAGGACACCGCGGCGGTTTCCTCGTCCATTGCTGGAAGCTCTTCGGGGACCCCGGGCGAGAACCCGGCCACCACCGCGAAGCGCCCCCGCACCTGGACTCCCCCACCGGCGGACCGCCCGACGTTCTCGGCGACCCAGGCACCGTTCACCGGGCCGATCCCGGCGCAGCGCCAGGTACCTCGTCCTTCATCGACGCCCCCGCCGACCGCCGCCCGCAAGCCGGCCCCGAAACCCGCCCGCGCCCCGTTCGGGGGGATCCCGCCGCGCCGCCAGGCGCAACGCCGGCCCACGGTCGCGGCCCGGGGGTTCGTGCCCAGCCAGGACCGGGTGAGCACGGCGCGCGAGGTGATGACCTATCTGGCCCGCCGGCCCTGGCTGCAGCTGGACGTCGTCGACATCATCCTGGGCACCCAGTTCGATCGCGACGACGTGGCGCACGCGCTGATCGTGCTGCAGCAGACCGGCCGGGTCCGGAGCCACCTGCGTGGTGACCGGGTCTGCTACTCGTACGCGGCGACCTGACGATGTCCAGCCGGCTCACCGACCTGGCCGACCTCCTCACCGATCTGGCCGGCTACCTGACCGCCGACGGGACGTTCTGGCTGGGGGTCGTGCCCGCCTGCGCCCTGCCGGTCTTCGCGGCGTGCGCCTTCGGGATCGGACGGCTGCGCCGGGCCCTCGCCGCCGACAGGATCAGGGCCGCGATCCGGCCCTACCGGCTGGCCGACCTCGACCCCGGCGCCGCGCTGGCCGGTGAGGTGATCAGCGAGCGCCACGTGCGGCGCGGGCGGCGCGGTTATGCGGTCGTCGTGCTCGACCTGCTCGCCTGGGTCGCCGCCCTGTCCGTGCTGACCAGCGCCGGGCTGTGGTGGCTGCGTTCGTCGCGCGGCACCGGGCCGGGCGCTCTCGCCCCGCTGGGCTGGCTGCCCTACGCGCCGGCCGTGGCCGTGGTCGGGGGGTTCGGGCTGTTGCTGTATCTGCTCGCCCACGATCCCGGGCGCCGTCCGCGCCTGCTGGTGGCCCGGATCGCGCGGTGGCTGCTGCCGTTGTCGTCGTACGCCATTCTCGATCCGGACTGCCCGTCGGAGTTCGAGATCCTGGACCGGGCACTGCTGATGCGTTCGCACGCCGGCCAGCAGGACGCGCGCGACCAGGTCGCGGACCTCGCGCACGCGTTGTTGCCGCAGGCCCGCCGGATGGCAGACGACGAGCTGAGGAGAACGATCGAGAGTGCGGTGGCATTCGTGCCGCGGCAGCACGGTCAGGGGCTCGACACCGACCGGTTCGCCGAGCTGCTGGCGCTTTTCGACGCTCTCTTCGGCCGGCTGCGCGACGACGCCGGGCACCAGGACATCTGGCGCATCGCAATCCTGCGGCAGCTGATCCGCTACACCGGACCGGGGGTGCTGCCGCAGATCTTCGGCGACCTGCGCCGGGGGCCGGGCGGGGTGGGCGTCGACGGGCTGAGCGTCTCCCGGCGCGAGGGCGATCCGGGGTCGGTGCTGCACACAGCGTTCGGGCGGAGCGCGGCCCTGGAGGAGGCCCAGGGGCTGGGCCTGATCGTCGACCTCACCCGGGCCCAGCGTGAAAGCGCCTCCGAGCGCCGCGAACCCGACGAGTACTGACTCTCCATGGACATCGTTCGAATGCCGGCGGCGGCTCCCGCGCACGAGACGGTCAGGGTCGTCGCGCGGACCGGAGCACGCCGCCGGCATCGTGAGTCGCGATGAAACCGGCCGAAGACAGTGGAATTCCGAGGCTGCGGAAACCCACTGATCGACCGCTTACCCGCGGACTCGGTGCTCATGTAATACCGCCGGACCGCCGCGGTCAATTCATGTGGAGACTTTATATATGCCGCCTGACGGGCTCTTAACACTCGCCCGTCAGACGGCCCGGAAATTCGGGTGATTTCAGACCTGGACGACCTTGCGCTCTTTCATCGCGGTGAGGGCGACCAGACGAATCTCCATCAGCTGGGCCACGGTGGCCGCGAGGTCGACGAGAAGGCTGATCTGCATCGGGTCGACCTGCGGGCGGCTCACCCGATCGATCACGTTGACCGTACCCAGTGAGTGGCCCTCCACCTCGATCGGCGCCGCGGCGTAGAAACGCAGCCCGAGATCTCCCCTGACCAGGGGATGCTCCGTCGTTCGCGGATCATGCTCGGCATCCTGCACGACATACGGACCGGCATGGCACACGACCGACGCGCAGAGGCCAGGCTCCGTACCCACCTGACGCACCCCGTCCAGTCCCTGGGTGGCAGCGAACCAGACCCGATCGTCGTCAACGATACTGACGGTCGCGATCGGCGTACCGAAAATTTTCGCCGCCATCTGAGCAATGCGGTCGAAGGCACCGTCTTCCGGCGCACCGAGCTCTTCGGTGTACTTGTGTACGGCGTCGAGTCGGGCCTTGCTCACGTCTGAACCAACGGTCAGGTCCGAGCTCTCGGCCTGATCGGCGCCCATGGTCGCGTCTGCGCTCATTTCGGTTGCTCTCCCCTGACAGGCGTCCGTTTTCTGGTCAATTGGTCTGGTCACCCTTTACGCGGCAATCCTAGACCACTAGGGGTAACCAGCACCGCACCCAGGGTCAGCCCTCTTCCGGGTCAGGCCCTCTGACCGCCCGGCCCCCGTCGACCGGGAGCACGGCGCCGGTGACGAACGAGGCGGCGTCGGAGAGCAGGTAGACCACGGCGTCGGCGACCTCGGCGGTCAGCCCGACGCGGCCCAGCGGATGCAGCTCGGCCATCTGCCGTGTCACCGCCGCCACCTCCTGGGCGTCCCGCCCGGCCAGGAAGGCCGCGTAGCGCTCGGTGTCGATCGAGCCCAGGGCCACCGCGTTGACCCGGATCCCGGCCGGGCCGTGGTCGACGGCCGCGGCCCGGGTCAGGCCCTCGATCGCGGCCTTGGCCGTGGCGTAGGGCAGCGCACCCCGCACCGGACGCTGCGCCTGGTGGCTCGACACATTGACGATCGCCCCACCGCGGCCGGCCGCCAGGTAGTGCTTGACCGCCACCGCGCAGCCGGTCACCGCGGCCGCGACGTTCGACGTGATCAGGTCGAGAATGGTTGCCGCGTCGTCGGTGTCGAGCGAGGCGTCACGGAAGAGCGCGGCGTTGTTGACCCAGCCGGTGAGCGGGGCGATCGCGGCGGCCAGCTTCGCGGCGTGCTCGGCGACATCCTCCAGCGCGGCGTCACCGCGCACCGCCACCACCCGCGACCCCGCCGGATGACCGGCCACCCAGGCCAGGGCCCGGGCATCCAGTTCGATCGCGACCACCGCCTGACCGTCCGCCAGCAGTCTCTCGGCGACCGCCCGCCCGACACCTCGTCCACCACCGGTGACAACGAAACTCCGCATGCCCCTCAGTGTCACGCGAGTGACGTGGGTCACGGAAGGGGCTTTAGACGGCCTTGCCCGGATTGAAGAGATTCAGGGGGTCGAGGGTCTGCTTGAGCGCGGCCTGCATGGCCTGCACCGGCGGCGGGAGTTCCTTGCGCAGGCCCTCCCGCTTGAGCAGCCCGATGCCGTGCTCACCGCTGACCGTGCCACCCATCCCGATCGCCGCGTCGAGGATCTCCTCGAAGGCGCCCTGGGCCGCGACCCGGGCCGCGTCGTCACCGGCCGGCACCAGGATCAGCGGGTGCAGGTTGCCGTCGCCGGCGTGGGCGATCGTGGCGATGGAGACGCCGTGCCGCTGCGCGATCTCGACCACCGCGGCGAGCATGGCCGGCACCTTCGAGCGGGGCACGCAGACGTCTTCGGTCAGCACCGGGCCGAGCCGCTCCAGCGCCGGGTAGGCCAGGCGGCGGGCGGCGAACAGGGCCTCGGCCTCCTGCTCGTCGGTGGAGACCGCCGCCCACAGCGCGCCGGCCTTCTCGAACACCTCGGCCATCGCCGCGGCCTCGACCTGCCCGGACTCCCCCGGGGTGTCGATCTGGGCCAGCAGCAGCGCCTCGGCGTCGGCCTCCAGACCCAGGTGCTTCCAGTCCTCGACGGCCTGGAGGCAGGCGCGGTCGAGCAGTTCCAGGGCGGTCGGCAGCAGTCCGGCCCGCGTCACCGCGGCGACCGCGTCACCGGCGGCGACCAGGCTCGGGAAGGCACCGACCACGGTGCGCGGGGCCTCCCGGCGGGCCGGGCGCAGGCGCAGCGTGACCTCGGTGACCACGCCGAACGTGCCCTCCGAGCCGACGAACAACCCGGTCAGGTCGTACCCGGCCACGCCCTTGGTGGTGCGCCGGCCCAGGCGCGTGACCGTGCCGTACTCCCCCGCCGGGCCGCCCACCACGACCTCGAGACCGAGCACGTAGTCACGGGTGACGCCGTACTTCAGGCAGCACAGACCGCCCGCGTTGGTGCTGACGTTGCCGCCGATCGTCGACCACGGGGAGCTGGCCGGGTCGGGTGGGTACCAGAGACCGTGCTCGGCCACCGCAGCCTTCAGGTCATCGTTCACCACGCCCGGCTGCACCACGCAGATCATGTTGTCCACATCGATCTCGAGCACCTGGTTCATCTGCGACAGGTCGACCACCAGGCAGCCGTCGATCGCGTTCGCGCCGCCCGACAGCCCGGTGCCCGCGCCCCGGCTCACCACCGGCACGTTCAGCTCGGCGCAGACCGCGACCGCCCGGCTGACCTCGTCCGTCGATTGTGCGCGCAGGGCTGCGAGCGGCTTTCCCACCGGCGCCCATTCCGCGTCGTCCTGACTCAGGCCGGCGAGTACCTCGGCGTCCACCACCAGCTTGGCCCCGGGAAGTGCGCGTTCCAGTGCTGCGAGCCGTCCGGCGGGTGACGTACTGATGACTGCCTCCTGGATGCGATGGTTCCGTCACCAGCATAGAAACCTGTTCGCGGGGCCTCCCGACCGCATCGTGCGCACCCCCGCCGGGCGGTGCGGCGTCACGGCAGTGGCGGCAGTCACTCCCTGGGAATAACGAGACAAGACTTTCCCGAGTTGAAGCCCGACAATTGATCGCCGCTCGCCTAGAGTGGTCCGCATGGTGGGGCATTCAGAACGTTTCGGCCCGGGTGTTCCGAAGGAACTGGACCGTTACCTCATCCCGAGCGAGCAGATCGTCTTCATGCTGCGCCGGCACTGGGTGGTGCTCGCCGAGCCGACCGCCACGGGCGTGCTCGGCCTGATCATCCTGGCCTGGGTGAGCAACCAGACCAGCGGCCTCTTCGTCCAGATCCTCACGGTGCTCTGGCTGCTGCTGCTCTCACGGCTGCTGCTCAAGGCCTGGGAGTGGTACGACGAGCTGTTCATCGCCACCGACCGCCGGCTCATGCTGGTGCACGGCATCGTCACCCGCCAGGTCGACATCATGCCGATGTCCAAGGTCACCGACATGCGGTACGACCGCACGGTGACCGGGCAGATCCTCGGCTACGGCAAGTTCGTGATGGAGTCCGCCGGTCAGGACCAGGCGCTGAGCACCATCAACTACATCCCCGACTCCGACCTGCACTACCAGCAGATCTCCCAGATCATCTTCGCGCCGTCCGAGCGCAAGCTCACGCAGAAGGCGACCGCGCCCGGTTCGCGGGTGCCGATCTCCGAGCCTGAGCAGGCCTGGTGGAGAAGGAAGAACTGAACCGGTAAAACGTGAATCGCCTGACCGCGTCCCGTAGGAGAACAACCGTGGTTGGGGGCTGAACGAACAGAAGCGGCCCGTGTCCTCGGACATCCGGGCCGCTTCCGTTTTACCGCCCGCTATTACGGATCACTGACATCGTCTGGTTGCCTACCGCTATTGGCCGCATACTCTGCGACGCGGGTCCAGGTTCGGAGACCAGAGACCTACGCCAGTTCACCCAGATGACCGACTTCGTTGCCTACAGCGCGTTCAGGCACCCCGACGAGAGGTTCATGGGGAACTGGTGTCCCGACCACCTGCACGACCTCGAGCTCGGCGGCAGCTGGATCTACCGACCCTGCGATGACTCCTTGCTCTCAAGAGCTGGGCGTCATCCGCGTCTACTTGTCCAGGGTCTTGAAACCGCCCGGCAGCTTCTTGCGCATGTTGCCGCGGAACTCGTCGAGGAAGAGCTCCCGGATCGCGTCGCTGTCGAGTGCGCCCGACACACCGGTGAGCTTGCCCTGGGACAGGCGTGAGCAAACCGTGGTCCAGGCCTGACCCACCGCCCAGGTGACGCTGGAGGCGACCACGGCCGCGATGCCGCCGCCCACCAGGGTTCCGGCGCCCGGCACCGTCTTGATCAGGCTGGTGACCAGGGAGCGGCCACCCGCCGTGGCCGCTGCCGTGGCCGCGAGCGCGGCGGCGGTGGCGCGGTCCACCCCGACGCCGTAGATGTGCGAGATCGTGGCCATCATCGTGAGCTGGATGGGGACCAGCACGGCGGCATCGGCGAACGGGATGGGGGTGGCGCCGGCTGCGGCGGCGGCTCCGACCGCGGCGCGGATCGCCTTGTCGGCGAGCTCGCGCTTGCGCTTCAGGTCGATCTTCTGCGCAGCCACGAGCGCTTCCTGAACTCCTGCCGGGGCAACGAGAAACGTGGCATCCAGCAGCTCCTGCAGGCCGTGGGCCTCCAGGCCGGCGAAGTCGTCGGACTTGGCGTTGGTCAGGAAGATCGACTGCGCGGCCAGGGGCAGATCGCGCTCGGCGATCACGTCGCGCAGGGCCAGGGCGTCGGGGTGGTGCCGGCCGTCGCGCATCGGAACCTGGGTGAGCACCAGCATCACCGGCAGGCCGAGTCGGTCCAGCCCCCGGATGAAGGCCTCTTCCGTCTCCTCGAACCGCCGGTCGCCCGCCCTCACGCAATACCAGGCCACGTGTACCTGCTCGGCCTGCGGCTGGCGGCGCATCTGCCGGATGTACTGCTCCAGCTCGGACAGGATGGTCTCGTCGTCCGTACCGATCTCCAGGCCACGGGTGTCGAGCACGCCGAAATGCCCGTCCGCGTGCATGTAGAGATGACTGCCCTGGGTCACCGGCTGCCCGATGCCCGTCTCAGCCACGTCCTCCCCGAAGATGGCGTTGACCAGCGTGCTCTTGCCCACACCGGTCTTGCCGAAGATGGCCAGGTTGAACCGGCCGATCTCGCGGGCCTTCTCGTCGAACGTGTCGCCGAACTGCTTGCTGAACCAGTCCCGGGGCGCGGGTGCCATGTCGTGATCCTCCCACCCGTTCCGTGGGCCGCCTCTTGGCAGCGCCGTGTGCTTGTGTACTGGCCTGATGACGCGTCAAACCCTGCGAACGTTCCTTCTTTCCTCGCGTGATCCGGGCCCGATTCCTTCCCACCGCACTGTTCGTGATCATGCCCGCTCCCGACGGGGGCGCGACCGCACGCGTCCCGGCTGGTTGTGTCTCAGGGCTCGGGCGGGAGTGTGTGCATTCGTCGCGCTGTACCCGCAACGAATGCACACACTCCGGGGATCCTCGCCCCACGCACGAAAGTCCCCGGCCCGCAGACGCGGACCGGGGACTTTCAGATGCCTGACTGCCCTGACGAGCGGCCCGGCTCGCGCCGGTCGACGAGCGGCCGTCGTGCCGGTGTCACAGCCGGCCTGTCAGTGCATGATCACCGGCTCGGCGTCTTCCGCGGGAGCACCGGTCGTGGCGGTGACCTGGGCATTGGCGCTACGGGAGCGGTACATGAGACCGGCGAGGACGGCACCGGCCACGAAGAACCCGCCGACCCAGGCGTAGGCCGTGCTGTAGCTCTGGATCTGGGCCTGCGCCAGGACCTGCTGCGTGGCGGGCTGGTGCGAGGCCAGGTAGGAGGTCGCAGCGGAGGCGGCCAGGGTGTTGATCAGCGCGGTACCGAGCGAACCACCCACCTGCTGGCCGGTGTTCACCAGCGCCGAGGCCACGCCGGCGAAGCGCGGGTCGACATTCAGCGTGGCGGTCTGGATCGCCGCGGGCATCATCTGGCCGAAGCCCATGCCCATCAGGACCAGCGGGACCACGATGCCGGGCCAGTACGAGCTGTTCAGGTCGAGCGCGGTCAGCCAGAACGCACCGGCCGCGGCGAAGATCATGCCCGAGGGCACCATGATGCGAGGGCCGAACCGCGGCAGCAGGAAGTTGCTGCCGATCTGCGCGGTGAACACCAGGGCCACGATCATCGGCAGGAACGCGAGACCGGTCTTGATCGGCGTGTACCCGAGCGTGAGCTGCAGGTAGTAGGTGAGGAACAGGAAGATGCCGAACATGCCGATGCCGGCCAGCAGCACCGAGAGGTAGGACGCCGAGCGGTTGCGGTCGAGCACGATCGACAGCGGCATCAGCGGGTGCTCGGCACGGGTCTGCCAGTACACGAAGGCGGTGCCGAGCACGACCGAGCCGATCAGCAGGCCGATGGTCACGGCGTTGGCCCAGCCGTGGGTCTCGGCGTGGGAGAAGCCGTAGACCAGGCCGAACAGGGAGCCGGAAACCAGGACAGTGCCGGGGACATCGAGCTTCGGGCGCGGACCGGTGCGGTGCACGTGCGGGAGGAAGAAGAGCGCCCCGATCACGGCGATGACCGCGATGACGCAGTTGACGTACAGGTTCCAGCGCCAGTTCAGGTTCTCGGTGAGGATGCCGCCGAGCAGCAGGCCGATGGCGCCGCCCATACCGGCGATGGCACCGAAGATGCCGAAGGCCCGGCGACGCTCCACCGGGTCGGTGAAGGTGGTGGCCAGCACGGCCAGAGCGGTGGGTGCGAGCAGCGCACCGAAGACACCCTGCAGGGCGCGCGCCGCGACGAGCAGGCCGAACGTCGGTGCGGCACCACCCAGCGCGGATGCCGCGGCGAAGCCGATGAGCGCGGTGATGAACGTGCGGCGGCGACCGATCAGGTCGGAGAGCCGGCCACCGAGCAGCAGCAGGCTGCCGAAGGTGAGCGAGTAGGCGGTGACGATCCACTGCCGGTCGCCGTCGGAGAAACCGAGGTCGAGCTGGGCGGACGGCAGTGCGATGTTCACGACGGTTGTGTCCAGCACAACCATCAGCTGAGCGAACGCGACCGTCGTCAGCGTCAGCCAGCGGGCTGAGGAGGCGGACGGCGTCGCCGGTGCGGTCTGGGACATGACGGCAACCATATACGAGACTCGACAGTTCCGAAACCAATAAGTTCCGGGAATAATCAGTTCCGGTACGTGTGAGTTCCGTAACCAGGTGAATCGCGCACCATCCGGGTACGATTTGCCGCAGGGCGTCGTTGTCCTCACCGAGGGCGACAACGTCCCGGACCGACAACGAGACAGAGGTGCCACGGCCATGACCACCGAGACCGCGAGAGATGCCGAACCTGCGCGGCTCGGTCGCAAGCGCGACCACTCCCGCGATCAGGACATCCTCGACGCGGCGCTCGACGTGCTCGCCGAGGTCGGTTACAACACCATGACCGTCGACATGGTGGCCACGCGCGCCAAGGCCGGTAAGGCCACGCTCTACCGCCGCTGGTCGTCCAAGGCCGAGCTGGTGGTCGACGCCATCGCCTGCATGAAACGGCCGCTGCCCCAGGAGCGGGACGGCACGTACGTCCCGCCGGACACCGGCACGCTACGCGGCGACCTGGTCGCGATGGTCAAGCCCAAGGCCGTGACCGACAGCAACCGCCACCTGAAGATCATGATCGGCGTGGCGTCGATGATGTCGCAGGAACCGCAGCTGTTCGAGGCCCTCACCGCCATCATGGTCAAGCCGCGGGTCGAGTCCTACCGCGTGGTCATGCAGCGGGCGATCGACCGCTGCGAGATCCGGCCCGATATCGATGTCGAGCTGCTGTCCTCGCTCGGCCCGGCGATGGCGATGTACCGGGCGATGTACGAGCAGCAGGCGCCGTCGCGGGAGTCGATCATCCACCTCATCGACACGGTGATCCTGCCCGCCGTGGGGCTGTCAGCGCCGCTGGAGAATGCGGACGAGTGAGTCCTTGATGCCGAGGGTGATCGCCTCGGCCTTGGCCCGGCCCTCGGCCGTGTCCGGGAACGGGCCCACGTAGACCACGTACCAGCCTTTGTTCATCGGGGCGTAGAGGTCCGACCGCAGCACCCCGGCGTCCAGCCCGGCCCGCCGCAGCTCCTGGGCCTCGGTCTGGGCCTGGGCCCGGGTGGGCCGGCTGGAGATCTGCACGACGACGAACGGGGCGTCGGCCTTCGGTGTCGGTGACGAGGCCCAGTCGGTGCGTGGGCTGCCCGCACCGACGGCGGCCATCGACGAGTGCGCGACCGTCGACACGACTATCACGAACGTGGTCAGCACCACAGCGAGGATCGGCCAGAAGATGTCGATACCCGGTGTCTGCAGCGACCAGCGGGACAGAAAGCCGGCTTCCCGAGTAACGGTCCCGCCTGATTCGACTGTGCCTTCAGCCTCGCCCGATGCAGACACTTCAGGGACTGGAGTGACCTGAGTGACGGTGGTGCCGTCAGAGGGCTGCCGTCGGTCTGCCCTCACCTGAGGGCTGCTGCTCAACTCCGTCACGATGCCCGCAGTCTAGGGCCTGTTGCCTCAGTTACCGCCGTAACGAGGAGATACCCGGTGGCCGGGCGGGGCTCGGCCCGGCGATGTGTCCACAGTGATGTGGCCGCAGTGATGTGGCCGCAGTGAAGTGGCCGCAGTGAAGTGGCCGCCCAACGTCGGCCTGAAGTCACCGCCCCCGACGGTCACCAAGCCCCAGCCAGTCCAACTGGCTCCGCCGCATCTGGGGTTCACCCCCGCTCAGAACGGCGCCGCCAGGAGCTCACGCTGGTACGTACCCGCGGCCAGCCAGGCCCGGGCCAGGTCGCCCCCGGTCTCGGTGGCGAGCCGGCCGAACACGTCACGCTCCGCGGGCTGGGCGGCATCGAGCAGTCGCTCCAGCAGGACGGACGCCGTGGCCAGCTGGTCACGGCGGAGCATCGCGGCCTCCGAGCGCACCTCCCGGGGAACACCGGGCACGGACAGCGTGCGTCTCCCTCCGGACACCACCCGTTCCAGTCGCCGCCGGTAGGCCAGGAGCGGATCGGTCACCTCGCCGGTCGCCGGGAACGGTGGCGGTGGCCCCGACGGACGCAGGAAACGTGACGACAGGCGGTCGAACCCGAGATCGGCGCGTCCTCCCAGGCCGGCCGGCAGCCGCAGGTCGCCACCTCCGACCGCGATCAGTTCCAGGGTGCCCGGGAGCCCGAGAAAGCGCGCCGGAGCGGCGAAACCGTTGACGTCTCCGGTCGGGGGCCGCGCGATCGCCAGCATCCGCAGGCCCGGCTTCGCGGCGAGCAGCCGGAGGTTGTCGCGGTGGATACGGTGCTGGTCACCCACCGGCCCGACGAGCCGCACCCCCTGACCCTGGTCGTCCACGGCCAGCAGGGCGTTCCGGTCGTCGCCGCACACCGTGAGCGCGAGCAGCCGCGGCCTGTGATCACCCGCGTTCGCCGCACCGGTATCCGCGTTCAGAGTACCGAACCGGTCCAGGAGCTGCGGTTCGGTCCATCCCACCCCGGCCGCCCGCACGGCCCGCACCCCGCTACCGCTGCCCAGCCGTCCGTCCGGATTCGCGGTGGCGGACGACATGATCATTCCCGCCCGTGACAGGTCCCGGTGCGACAGCCCGGTCTCCCCCACCGCCACCGGCCCCGCGGCCGACGACATGACCCGCTCCGCGTCACCGGGTTTGACGTCGGAGACCGACCACATCCGGCCCTCGGCGTCGGTCAGCCAGACCACCACCCCGGCGTACCCGGCGGAGCTGATCACCGGTTCCAGGCACAGCCCGGCCAGTCTCAGCCCACCCACCCCGGAGTAGACCGTGCGGGCCGTCCCCCGCCAGACAGAAGGATCACCCGTACCGGTCGACACCGCGTGCGCCACCGACAGAACTTCGAGTAGATCGGCCGTCAGTCCCGGCAGGGAGAACGAGGCGTCATCCGCCCGGGCCGCCCGCACCGCACTCACCACCCGGGTGGTCGCCGCGGCCAGGCGATTCAGCGCCCGGAGCCGCGCCTGATGCACCCCGGCCAGCAACTGCCCCTGCAGAGCCGCCCCGGCACCGGCGGTCCCGGCTTCGAGAAGGCGACCAGCCGCGTCCCAGATCATCTGGGCAGCAGCACGTTCTGGTGGTTTCCAAGCAACGGACGCCGTGGTCACCGAAGTCTCGGCCGCGGACCTGGTGGGAGTAGAGAAAATGGGTTTCGAAGCAGCGGGATTCGAGTGGGGAGTGGACGCGGCGGGGGTAGCCGCCGTCGGGTCGGGCACGGTCGGAGCGGACGCCCCGGGTGTGGGCTGCGCGGCAGCAGTAGCTCCGGTCCCGGCCGTGACCGACTCCGGCGCAACGAATCCAGCCACCACCGAACCCGGTTCCGCTACTTTCGAGGGATTCGCGGGCACCGGCGCCGCGGGACCATGCCCTCCTGTCGCCGCAGCCGGCGCCCCCGGCACGGTAGCCGCAGGACCCTGCACCGCGGTCTCACTCGTCGCCGGCCAGGAGGTTTCCGGATCCGGTGCCGCGCTGGCCCCGGAGACCTCCGGATCGCCGGACGCCGCCGACCATCCCCCTTCCGCCCGAGACCCTTCCCTGACCCGCCCCTCCTGCGCCGGATCGGCCACCGGGGCAACGCTCACAACCGCGGCCCGATGCAGACAGACCGGGGCGAGAAGGCAATCACAGATGACGTTCTCGGGCCTGCGGAGAGACCCGTCCTCGGGCGCCAGCGTGACCTTGGCGCCGCCGAGGTCGACGACACCGTCCGCGTAGTTCCATCCTGGAGATCCCGAAACCGTGGTGTCGAGACGTTTCTGCAACCGGTCGGGCAGGCCCGCGACAGTTGACGCCACCAGTTCCGGATCGGCCGGGGGGAGGTTCATCGCACCTGCTCCCCCACCCAGCGGGCCAGTTCGAGCGGACTGAGGGCGGCGACCGGCATACCGGCGCCGACCAGCTGACTCGCCACCGAGACGCTGTACCGCGCTGCTCCGGTCTCGTCCAGACCGGCACACCCGAGAACGTGCACACCCGCGTCCACCAGTAACCGCACCTGAGCCAGGAGCGGGCCGATCGATCCGCCCTCCTCGAAATCGCTCACCACCACGACCATCGTGCGACTGGGCACGGTGACGAGCTCACGGGCGGCGGCCAGGCCGGTCGCGATCGACGTGCCACCCCCGACCGAGACCTCCAGCAGCAGCGACAGCGGGTCGCTGACCACACCGGTGAAATCGATGACGTCGGTGGAGAAGGCGAGCAGGTGCGTGGTCAGAGAGGGCACGCCGGAGAGCACGGCGGCCGTGATGGCCGACCAGACGGTGGACGCCTCCATCGACCCGGAGACGTCGACGAGCAGGATGATGCGCCAGTCGGTGGTGCGTTTGCTGCGGGTACGGAACACCGGGTGCTCGGGGATGACGGTGGGCGTGCCGTCCGGAAGGTAACGGGCCGTCTTCAGATTCGCCCGGATCGTGCGGTGCAGGTCGATCGGGCCCCCGGGACGACGGGTCGGCCGGGACGAGGTGAGTCCGGTGAGCGCGGGGGTGAGCGTGCGCGACAGCTCCTGCGTGAGATCGGAGACCACCTTCGCCACCAGCGGACGCAGCCGGGCCACGGTGCGCTCGGGCAGCGCGCCGGCCAGCGAGAGCACACTGGTCAGCAGTTCGACCGAGGGCCGCGCCGAAGCCGGGTCGATGGCGAGTGCGGCGTCGACCCGACCACCGGCGGCCGCGGCCGCGAGCACCTCCTCGCGCACCGTGGCGCCGAACAGCTGGGTCAGGTCTTCCGACCACTCCCGCACGCCGGGGTAGGACGGACCGTCACCGGCGCCCGGTCCGCCCAGGTCACCGCCGGATCCCTCGCCCCGTCCCTGCCCGTAGAGCTCGTCCAGGGCCTGGCCGTACCGCTTGGCCTGTCCCTGCAACTGGTCCTGCTTCTGGCCGAGCACCAGCCGCCACCGGTCGGCCGGGGCCAGTGCGACGGCCGAGGCCAGCCCGCGCTCACGCAATGCTTCCAGGGCGTGGGCGTCGGCCTGCGCCCAGCGTCCGAGCAACACCGGATCGGTGGTCATGACCAGGTCGAGCCGGTCGTCCAGCCGGGCCTCGACCGCAGCCAGCAGACGGGCCCGCGCGGCCGGGGTGAGCACGTCGAAACCGCCTCGCACCGCCGGGAGACGGCGCAGGAACAGGTCGTCCGGCATCAGCTCGAGCCGGGCCAGCAGCGGGTCGATCACGTCACCCCCGGCCTCCAGCAACGGCCCGGCGACGATGAGCAGCCCGGACAGCCGGGCGGCCAGCTCCAGCGGGGTGTCCAGGTCGAGCCAGGCGGCGGCCCGGTCGCCGAGTCCGGCGGCGTCGTCCAGCCCGAGCAGCACCCGCACCGCCGACCCGGCGCCGCGCATGAGCGGACTGCCCTCGGTCGCAAGGCGTTTCAGCGCCGCATCCAGACGCATGCCGGTGCCCAGCCGGTCGTGGCGCACCACCAGGGCCAGGAGCGCGCGGGCGTCGGCCCGGTCGCTGGAACCGGCCAGGCCGTCGACCTGCCGGATCGCCGCCGTGTGCACCTCCTCCATGACCACGGCGAGATCGGGCAGGGCGTGGCCGGCCACCCCCGGCACGGTGTTCTGTTCCAGCCGGCTCAGCAGGTCGAGCCCGGCGAGCAGTTCGGGCAGGGTGGCCGTCGCGGGCAGCACCCGGGCGGTGTCGTCCAGCCGGTCGGCCGCCAGGCCCGGCAGCCCGCACCCGGCCGCGGCCAGGAGTCCGTCGAGCACCTGCTGGGCCGTACTGCCACCGTCGGCCCGTTCCCGTTCGCGCTGCCGGCGCAGTGTTCCCTCGGACGCCTGTTCCAGCGTCACCCCCAGCAGACCGGCGATCTCCGTCAGAGCAGCAGACGACGGGGTCCACTCGGCCAGCCACAGGGTGGTCAGCGCGGCCGCTGCCCCGACGCCCTGCACGTCGGCCGGGAGGGCGTAGTAGATGCCGCAGGCCTGGGTGCGCTGGAGGGCGACCTCGCGACGCCGGTCCAGCGGGCTGCGCAGCGGGTCGAGGCGCAGCTCCTTACGTTGCGGCTGATCGGGATTCGGCAGCTTCAGCTCTTTCAGCAAGGCTTCCAGCGACGGCCCGAGACCCGACCTGGGGGTGCCCGGGGCCAGGCGACCGCGGCGTTCCCCGACGAGTACTTTCTCCATCGCCTGGGCCACCACCCGCCCCCGGCCCAGCATCTCGCCCTGGGCCAGGACCGAGGTCAGTGCCTCCACGATCTCGCTGCGGCCCGGGGCGGGCAGCCCCCTCAGCCGCGCGAGATCTTCGGTCAGGCGCACGACCTCGCGCGCCTCACCCGGGCCGGCCGGGTGCCCTCCCTCGCGGACACCGGCGCAGACCTCCACCGCGATCCGCACCGCCGCCGACGAGACCCGCGCGGGATCGCCCCCGGCCCTCACCGTCTCGGCCTGCCACCGCGGGTCGCGGATACCCGCCGGATAACCGGAACGACTGTCCAGCAACGGATCCGCGTACGGAATCAGGCTCGTGGTCACGTCGGGCACCGGACGCGGCGCATCGAGCGGAGCCGCCCGCTTCCGCCCCGCCGGGTCGACCCCGTCCCCGTCCACCAGGGCCGGGGCGTGAAAAGCCCCGACCAGCAGAGCGATCCGCGCATCCGGCGTACGGCTCAGCTGATCGGCGACGACAGCCCGCATCTGGGCCTCACGCCGCAGGTCGACCCCGGCGACCCGGCCGTTCCTGGCTTCGTCGGCCCGCATCGCCCAGCCCACGGCGAGCGCCGCCCGCCGCACCTGTTCCGGCGTCGCCCCCGGAGCCGGTGCCTCGACGACGCGGTCCCACAGGTCGTCACCGTCACGGCCCGTCTGGGACCGGCGCAATGCCCGGGAGAAGAGATCCTCACGAGCAGGTTCCGGGACCGGTGGACCACCGTCGGCCATCGCGTTCTTCCGGGGCCCCCGGCTGCCCCGTTCTCCCCACCCGGCGTCGGCCAGGGGCAAGTCGCAGGGCACGATCTCCACGCCGTGCGCCACCGCCCACCGCACGGCCACCAGTTCCGGGGAGAAGTCGGCGAACGGGTAGAACGGCAATGGTTCCCCCGACCCCGCCAGCGCGACCGGTGCCACCGTGCGAGGGTGCCCCAGCCACGGCATCCACCGGGCGAACTGCGGTGGCATCTCGATCAGCAGGGCCTGCGGCCGGAACTCGTCGAGCAGCGCCGGGATCACCGCGGACAGAGCCGGCGAGTGGTGCCGCACCCCGATCAGATAGGGCCGCGCAGCAACCATTCCGGCCACCGCAGCCTGTGGTTCCGGCAGATCCGAACCAGGCGGGGCAGAGCCGGGCAGACGCGAACCAGGCAGCTCCGAGCTAGGCAGCTCCGAACCAGGCCGGGCCGAAACCGATGAGGACGATCCCGGCTCCACCGGTGTCTGCTTCTGGCGAGCCATCAGCTCACCCTTCGAGCCGGTCGCGCAGTTCCCAGACCTGACGCCAGAGCCGTCCGCCGCGCTCGGCCCGCCGCCGCACCGCGCCGTCCCAATATCCCAGGAGCCGGGCCGCGTCGGCCGGGTCGTCTTTACGCACCACCCCGAGCAGGTGGCCCGGCAGCAGGGAGAGCACGTCGCGCCCGGAGGGGAAGTACGCCGCGGCCAGCCCCAGCGCGGCCGCGACCGACACCGCCTCGGCCGTACTCATCACCGTGGACGGGCGCTCCACCTCCCAGCCCTCGACGGTGCTGCCGTTACGCAGATCGCGGAAGGCGGTGACCAGTACCTCGAGGACCGAGTCGTCGACCGTGAACGGCGCCTGCACCCGGTCCAGCACCGCCGCGGCCTGACGGCGCACCAGAGCGGTCTCCATCGCGATGTCGGCGATCGGATGCACCTGCTCGAAGTTGAAACGCCGCTTCAGGGCGGCCGACATCTCCGACACTCCCCGGTCGCGCAGGTTGGCCGTGGCGATCAGGCAGAACCCCGGTGCGGCGTGCACCGCCGAATCCGCGCCGGACAGCTCCGGCACCGCGATCCGCCGGTCGGACAGGATGCTGACCAGCGAGTCCTGCACCTCCGGCAGGCAGCGCGTGACCTCTTCGACCCGGGCCACGGCACCCGCCGACATCGCACTCATCACCGGGGACGGCACCAGCGCCGACCGGCTGGGCCCCTGTGCCAGCAGCGCCGCATAGTTCCAGCCGTACCGCAGCTGGTCTTCCGTGGTGCCCGCCGTGCCCTGCACGACCAGTCCGCTGGTGCCGCAAACTGCCGCCGAGAGTAACTCGGAAAGCATGGATTTCGCGGTGCCGGGCTCACCGACCAGCAGCAGGCCGCGTTCTCCCGCGAGTGTGACCACGCAGCGCTCGACCAGGGCCCGTTCCCCGACGAACTTCTCCGAGATCGTCCGACGCTGCGGCACCCCCTCGCGCTCACGGCCCTGCGGGAGCGACAGCGGACGCTCACTTCCGACCACGAACGTGACCACCGCCCGGGGCGTCAGCTTCCAGCCCGGTGGCCGTGCACCGTCGTCGAACGCGGCCAGGAACTCCAGCTCGGCGGCATACCGGTCTTCCGGCGGATCCACCTGCCGGGGAGCGGTGGCCACCGTCCTCCCGGTCGCGGCCGTTCCCGTCGTCTCGGTCATCGCCCTGCTCCTGCCCTGCTCGTCATCGTTCGCCGCTGCCCACGCCCGGCAGACACCCGGCCAGTCTCCCGGGCCCCGCTCACCACGCCGCACCCGACATGCGTCGCCGACCGGCCCGCCGGCCTCGGCACACCGTCAGACACACCGGCGCCCCTTCCGAATCTCATCGTCGCGCGTCCCGTCCGGTGCGGAGCGCATCCATCCTCGGCCCGTCCTCAGTGACCACCCGTTCCCACGCCGTGCCGTAGAGCTCCCGCACCGAGGTGACCGGAACCCCCAGGTCCAGCGGTGAAGTCCCGTCGGCCAGCAGCCCGAGCAGGGGCACCTTCCATGCCTCCACCGGCAGGCCCGGCGCCTTCACCGGAAGCCAGGCCGAGGGCAGGAACACTCCGCGACCGGCCCGGGCCCGCTGCCCCTCGACCACCAGCCCGGCCCCGAGCAGCGCCGTCGTGGCTGCCTTCAGCACGCGCGGTGTCCAGCCGTTCCAGAGCCTCACGTTCTTGTCCGTCGGATCGGGCAGCGCCAGCAGCTGCAGGTACAGCCGGGCCGCGTTCTCGTCCAGCCCCAGTCGGTTGCTCACCCGCTCCACCAGCTCGGGCACGCTGACCAGCGGATCCGGCAACCACCCCGAACCTTCCGGGGACTCCTGCCGGAGCTCGTCCACCAGCCGGGCCAGTCCGGCCCCGCGAGCGATCAGCAGGGCGGCCCCCGGCCGCCCGGCCGGTGTGCCCGCCAGTTCCAGCAGAGGCGCACCGCCGGAGTCCAGCGCGGTCGGCCGGACGTACACCTCCGTCGCCCACGGCCGGCTGACCAGATAGCCGGCGTCACCCAGCGCCAGGGTCTCCGTCGGACGCGGCTGGCCGGTCGGTGCCGGCGGCAGCCCGTAGACCTGACGCAACCCGTCCAGCCCGGCCTCCGGCTGCCCGGAGGCGAACGACAGCAGCAGGTCAGGGTTCTCGAGCCGTTGCCGCAGGGCCTCGTACACCCGGGGCAGGACCGCGCGGATCGGGGCACCCAGCGGCAACCGGTAGGCCAGCCAGAGCAGCCCGATGACGGTGTCGGCCAGGTGCGAATCCCGGAAACCGTGATTCTCTCCCTCGCCACCGTGCATCACCCGGTGCTCTTCCATCCGGCACCGCACGTCGGTGGTGAGCCAGGGCGTGGACTCCGGGGCCACCATTCCCTGCAGCACCGCGGACGCGTCACCCGCACCGCTGTAGGTGTTCTTCCGGGACGCGGCCAGATCGGCGACCAGGACGTCGGGCACCGGCACCCGGCGGCCGAACCGGGCGTTCCATTCCCGGGCCAGCCGCCCGACGTCGGGCCCCTGCTCCCAGAGATCGGCCGGCTCCTCGGGCATCGCCGCCCCGAGCAGGCGCAGCCGGTCGGCGGTCGTGAGCATCCGGTGCAGCGAATCGCGGGCCGCCTTCGCCTCGGCCACCTTCAGGCCCAGCTGCTCACGCACCGGCTTGGGCAGGAAGTTGTTCTCGTACGCGTCGATCCGCAGCAACCCGGTCAGCAGCAACGACGCCTCGACCCGGGTGAGCCCGGTCTCGCGCACCAGCTCGTCGACCGCCTCCGGCCTCCAGGGGGCCGGCCCGCGGGTCGCGACCAGCTCGAGCATCTGCCGCAGGCGGGCCTGGCCGCCCCAGCCCCACCCCTCGCGCGACCCGGCGATCGCGAAGCCCGCGACCGGGCCGAAATCTCCCCTCTCGGGCACGTACTCGATCGCGGTGAGCACCCCCCGGTAGGCCCCGTCGAGGTACTCGTTGCCCCAGCTCTGGGCGAACGCCTGGCCACCCCGGGTCGGCAGCAATGTGCCGATCTCGACGTCATTGGCCGAGGACGACTGCGAGGAGGTGAGTCTCAGCCGGCGCCAGTGCCCGTCCTGCTCGGCGAGCGGCGTCTGCGCCACGGCGGCAAGCAGCACCAGCAGCGCCGCCCGGTCTTCCGCCGGGGTGGTGGCCAGCCCCACCCTCAGGGCCAGGGCCCCCAGACCACCGATCACGGGGCTCCAGTCGACCGACGTCGACGGCACCTCGACCACCGCGGCCTGCTTGCGGCCCAGGCCGACCTTCGCCAGCAGGCCCTTCTTCGGCGGCCCGCCGGTGACCGCGGCGACCACGCCTTTCAGGTTCACGATCGTGTCGGGGGCCTCGTGGGAGCGGCTCCAGTAATAACTACGGACGTCGGTGAGCCCGCCGAGCGACCGTTGCAGATCCGTGTCGGTCGTCTTGGTTGGCACCGGAATGCCCTGCCCCGGAACCGGATCGACAGCCGTGGCCACCTCGGGAAGGATGACCTCCCCGGTGACGGGACGCGGCTTGATCTCCACGACGCCCGTGGTGACGGGCCGGGGCAGAGCGGTGATGCGCTGCACCTGCTCGGCCGCCGCCTCGGCCACGCCGGCCACGCCCAGAACCAGTCGCTCGTCACTGATCCCGGGCAGAACCGCACGAACGGCCTTGACCGCTTTTCCCTTCCGGGCGCCGTCGAGCAGAGCCCGGCCCTGCTCCCGGGTGATGACCCGCAGTGCCGCGGAACCGTTCTCGTCACGGGCGCGCAACGCGTGCCAGAACGCCACCGGCGGGATGTACGCCGTGCCCCGGGCGTAGACCGCCTCGGCCCCGCGCCGGCCCGTGACCAGCTCCGCGCCCCGGGCCTCACCGTCGGTGAAGGTGATACCGCCGGCCCGCCCACTGGCCAGCAGGGCCGCGGGCTCACCGCCGCCGGGCATCCGGATCGGGCCGATCGCCGCGGTCTGATGACTCATCCAGGCCGAGCCCGTCAGCCGCACGCTCAGCCGGGCCACCTCGCCGGTCACCGAGACAGCCTCCAGCGAGCCGTCTTCCCGTCGTACCGAACGCCAGCCGAGCAGACCGCCGGCCGCGCCGAACGGCGTGCTCGCCAGGCCGGGCCGCAGCGGGGCCAGCGCACACCAGTCATCGGCGAGTTCGGCCCCCTCGGCCTCCAGCCCGGCCTCGAAGAAGGCCGGACGCGATCGGCGCCCCGCATCCCCCGTCGCCGGGTCGTACTCACGCCACGACCGCCCGGAGTATCCCTCCCCCTCCAGCCGCCACCAGCCGGAGCCGTCGGTGGCCACGTCGCGGACCTTGCCCACGACCCGGTCACCGGGCAGCAGCGGACGGCCGCCGAAGGTGCGCCCGCCGCCGGGCAGCGGCAACGACGTGCCGAACCGGCTGAAGTAGTGGTGGGGCTGGTCGTTACCGGCCCGGAAGACCTCATCGGGCCGGTCGCTCCAGTACCCGTGCACCCCGTCACTGCTCTGCCAGGTCACCAGCAGCTGCCCGTCGACGTGGACGACGGACCGCGAGTAGTAGCCCGGTACGTCGGCCGGGATGCGGAAGGTGTGCCGCAGCAACACCTCGTGCGGGCCCACCACGACCGCCATCACCTTGTTGTGCAGGATCAGCTCGGGCCACGAGTCGGTGACCGAGAACGCCTCCTCGGTCCAGCCGTTCGGGTGCTGCTTCGGCTCGGGGAACTCGGTGACGGCCTGCTCGAGGGCCGGCCAGCCGAACTCGTCGAGCAGCCCGATGCGCAGGGTACGGGCCAGGACCTCGGCGACGTCGACCCCGGTGACCCGGGCATGGGTCTGCGGGCGCACCCCGAACACCTCGCCGTGCGCCGCGGGCCGCAACCGGTCGAGAGCGTCGCTCAGCGCGGGCAGCCCACCCTCGTCGACCTCGTCGGCCGCCTCTTCCAGCCAGGTGGCGAGCGCACCGCGGGTGCCCCGGGTCTCGTAGAACACCCGCACGTGGTCGAGGGGCAGACGCCCGGCACCGTCGCGGCCCACGCCGTAACCACCACGCAGGGCGTCGTTCAGGCCCAGCCGCATCGGCTGCCGGGCCCAGTCGACATCGGCCAGGGCGGCCAGGTCACGCCGACCGGGTGAGTCGTCGCGGCGCCAGCGCTGCAACGGGAACATCGGCACCGCCTGGCCTTCGGGCAGCTCGACGCTCAGGCCGAGATGAAGCACCAGGTCGAGCAGGTCGAGGTCGATCCCGGCCCCGAGCAACCGCAGCGGCTGGTTCTCGGTCTTCAGCCGGGCCTCCATGTGCTGCACCAGGTCGAGCAGACGGGCCGACCGCCGGGCGTTGCGCCAGCCCCGGGCCCGCCAGGCCGCGGCCCGGCCCAGCCAGCCGGACGAACCGTCGTCGGGACGGGCCTTCGGGTCGACGCCGTCGGTCTCGATCAGCCCGGCGAGCGCGCCGGTCTCGTGCAGCAGGCCGAACCAGAACTCCTCGGTGCCGCCCTGCTCGGCGCGAGGGAAGAGGGCGAGCAGCCGGCCGCGGATCGCGGGGTCGTGCCCGGCGAGCCGTCGGAGGGCGGGTGCGTAGGACTTCCAGAACGGCAACGGAGCGTGCGGCAGGGCCGGCGACTCGAGCAGGTCGGCGATGACGCGCTCTTCCTGCTGCTCCTGGTCGAGTTTCGCGGCCTTGACCAGGCGGCGCAGGTCGTCGGCCATCCCGGCGTAGGGCGGCAGGCCACCCGCGACCCGCTCGGCGCAGACCTGGCGGAACAGCTCGTACGCGGCCACCGGATCGGTGCGACCGGCGAGGTCCTTGGCGTACTGGGTGAGGGATTTGGCGTTCAGCGCGCCGTTGAACGCGAACTCCAGGAAAACATCTCGCTGACGGTTCTCGTCGATCGGCAGGGCGTAGACCCGCTCGGCCTCGCGCGCCTTGCCGAACATGGTGGCGGCACCCTGCTTGTTGTCGACCGCGATGAACGACCGCCCGGCCTGCTCGTAGAAGGTGGGCAGGAAGTGCGGCACCGAGGCCCCGAGCCGGGCGGCGAGTTCGACGAAACCGTCTTTCGCGGCCCCGGGGCGGCTCTTGGCCTGCCGGGCGAGCCGCTCGATGTCTTTCACCAGGGCCAGGGCGTGGTGCCCGTTGGCCGGGTCGTTGATCAGCGCCCAGGCCGGGAACCCGAGGGCCTGACGCCGGCCGGTACCGACGGGAACCGGCGGCCGGGCGACCTCGAACCCGAGGAACTCCAGCGCCAGGTCTTCGGCCTGGCCCAGGGTTTCGGGCACCAGCCGCACCACGACGCGGTCGTCCAGCGCCGGATGGCGATAGGCCCGGGCCGTCACCGTGTCGGTGGCCCCGGGCTCCCCGGCCACCGGGGAGCCCGAGGGCTCCGGGGACACGATCGCCCCGGCCTCGACCAGCCGGTCGCGCAGTGCTCTGCTCATGCCTGAACGCCCTTCACGCATCTTCGTCGTCGGTCTTGCGGCCCGCGTGGATGCGCGCGGCCATGCGGGCTCCCTCGGACCAGGCCACCGGGCCGATCCCGGTCAGGGGCACCGGCCGGGACTGCTCGTCCACCCAGCCGAGTTCGCCCGTCCAGGCGGGGGACTCGGGGTCGTCGGAGCCGAGCCAGTAGCGGGCGTCCAGCGCGTGCCCGTCTTCCCAGATGCGCAGACAGGCGTAGCCACCGCGCACGGCGTAACCCTGGGAGGTGGCCCGGCCGGTGAGGTGCCGCAACTGGGCGAACTCGCCGTTGGCCCAGTCACTGACCGAGGTGTCACGGGCCCGGAGCCCGGCCGGGCGTGGCGCGATCTCCCGGAAAAGCTGCGAGACAGCCTGTTCCACCTGGAGATCGGCGACGAACTCGCGCAGCTCGTCAAGATCGGCCAGCAGCACCGGATGCGGCACCACGACGGCCCGGGCGGGCACGAACACCGTGTCACCGTCGAGCGTGACCAGCCCGATGCCCTTCTCCCGGTCGACCGCCCGCAGCAGGCCGACCTCACCGGTGGAGGACGGGTCGGCCGCCGAGGCCAGAGGACGCACGACCAGGTCGCGCAGGGCCCGCTGCCAGGACTCGTCCGGCCAGACCTCGGCCAGCACCCCCAGCGGCACCGGCAGCGATCGGACCATCCAGGTCTCGACCTGGACGAGGCAGCTCGCCTCGTGCCGGGCGAGCCACTCGACAGTCTGGCGCAGCTGCACCACGACCGGATCGTCTTTCAGAGAGGCCGGGACACCCTTCAGCAGGCGCCCGGCCTGGTTACGGCACCTGACCCGGCCCTCGACAAGAGCCACTTCGTGCCCGCTCGCGGTCTTCGTCCAACTCACGTCACGGACGCTACCAACGCCCACCGACAATTTGATGAGCCGGACCGGTGAAGCCCGGACGAAGCGGAGCGGGCCGGGCCCCGAAGGACCCGGCCCGCTCCAGGAACAACCCCTTAGGCCGCAACCTTGCCGTAGGTGCTCCAGCGGGCCGTCGCATCTCCCCTCCGGAGGCTGTCGACCCGGAACCGCCACTGCGGGCGCAACCCGGGGTTCGCCGCCAGCACCGGCAGCACGCTGGTGACCAGCTGCAGCTCACGCAGCCGGCGCAGCACCGGGAACCCCGCCCAGGACTGCACGTCCTGCCCGTAGGCCCGGGCGAAGCGCGCGGCGAGATCGCCGCCGTAGTCGAACCGCAGCGCGCCGACCGCGATCGGGGTCAGGTCCCATTCCCGTGGACCCCAGCAGGTGGAGTCGAAATCGCACAGCACCGGACCATTCTCGCCGACGATGACGTTTCCGAGGAACGAGTCGCCGTGGATCAGGCCGGCCGGCAGCAACGGTTCCAGATCGTTCAGCGCGGCCAGTTCCGTTGCCACCGCGTCGGTCTCGGCCTGGAGGAACGTCAGGTCGTCGAGCGCCAACGGACCGGCCGAGGCGATGCGGCGGCGGATACCCGCCACCGGGCCCCACCGCACCAGGGTCACGGAGGGCGACTGCACCGGCATCGGGCCGGTGTTCTGTCCCGGCACCGAGGGACGCTTGCGGCTACGGCCCCGCCGGGCGGGGACGACCGGGGCGGCCGGAGCCCGGAGCGGTACGGCGTGCACCGCCCGCAACAGGGTCGCGAGGTCGTCGGGCACCGGCTCGCGCACCGGCCGGACGTCGTGCCAGACCGTCACCTCGTGCCCGCGGATCATCAGTGGCTGGTCGTCGGGCAGACCGGGCGCCGTGAACAACCGCACCGCGGGCACCCCGTGCTGTTCGAGCAGCCGGGCGACGTGCACCACCCGCCGGGCCCGCTCCCCCACGGCGGCGGACCCGGCGATACGGAGCACCACCCCGGAGTGGGGCAGGCGCAGCACGGCGTTGTTGGTGAACTTCAGGACGGTGTGGCCCCGGGGATCCAGGTCCAGCAGCCGGCAGGCGGCACTCACCGTCGCGGTGATCTCCGCCGGATCCATCGCAGGGCGATCGAGCCCGGGACTGGGGTCGGCCGGGTTCACGAGGCGAGAACCTGCTCGATCCGCAGGCCCAGATCACGGACCGCGTCCGCGTTCGGGCCCCGGTCGGCCACGCCGACAGCCAGCCGCCCCAGCGGGGCCAGCCGGTCGGTGACCCGGCGCGAGCGCAGCCGGTGGGCCTGCTCCAGGGCCTGACCGCCGTACTCCAGCGCGGCCTGGGTGTCTTTGGTCAGAAGACAGGCCGTGGCCAGCGCACCCTGCTCGAAGGCCAGGCTGCGGGCCATGCCGTCGGTGCGCCGGGTCACGCTGCTCTCCAGCGCCTGGCGGGCCGGGGCCGCGTAGGCGTCGTTGTGCCGGGCCATCGCGAGCTTGGTCATGCCGTCGAGAGCCAGGACGTCGAGCTCGGCGAAGAACTGCACCCACGGCTCCTGGTCGGCGTCCCCGGCCCGGTCGAACTCGTCCTGGGCCCGGTTGAGGTGGGTGATGGCCTGGGCCTCGTCGCCCATCTCGGCGTAGGTCCAGGCGATGTTGGCGCACAGCATGGCCACGGTGCGCCGTGAGCCGGAGTCCTGCGCGGCGAGCTGACCGAGCTGGAAGAAGCGCAGTGCCTCGCCGACCCGCTTGCGGTGCAGGTAGACCCGGCCGGCGCGGTACAGCACGTTGGCCGTCAGCGAGGGCACCTTGGCCTGGCGGGCGAAGTCGAGGGCCAGGGCGAGGTGCCGCCCGGCGACGTTGTAGAGACCGACGTCGAAAGCGGTCCAGCCGGCCAGGTTGTGCACGTCGGCGGCGGCCACCAGCAGCTGGGTCTGGGTCGCCGGCCGGGAGGGCAGCTCGCACAGCTTGTCCACCCAGCGGGCGTGGGCGGCCACGGCGTCGCGGCAGGCCCCGCCGCCGAACCGGTAGTCGAGGTGGCGCAGCTGCGCCGTGACCGCCTCGGCCTGCTCGACGTCTTCGGGACCGATCTGGCCGGGCAGCGGTGTGGCCGCGGCCGGGACCGAGGCCCACTCCGAGGACAGTTCGCCGGCCGTCCCCACCGTGACCTCGGCCGCGTAGGCCAGGAGGGCGTGCCCACGGGTGTCGTCCTCGTGGTCGGTGCGGGTCTGGGCCGGCACGAGGTTCTGGTCCAGCCAGGACGCCGTGTCGGTGTCGTAGGCGAGGCCGAGATATCCGCGCGGTACGCCGAAGCCGTCAGCGACCCGGCAGAGCACCTCGTACGCCATCACCCGGCGGCCCCGGAGCACCTCGTAGACCTCGGACGACGACATCCCGGTGAGGGCCGCGATGGTTCGCTGCGAGGTGCCGTGCTTCTGGAGCAACCGGAAGACTGTGCCCAGATCACGGGCCGCGAGCGCGCGGCGCATGTCCAGACGCTCCCAGACCTCGTCGGCGGGCAGTGGACTTCTTGGTTCCACGTTCATCGCTCGACTCCTGTTTCCCCGTTTTCCCCGTCTTGACCGACGGTAGGGGATCCGTCACGGATTGGCTAACGACTCGAAAAGAATGTAGCCAAGCCGACTAGCGCGACTAGGCACCCCACGAGGACATCCCGTTTGTCCTCATTGAAGGCTTATGCACGCCTGCCTTGCCGAGCCGCCTAGCCCGACGAGTCACCGGAGATAGGCGGCGCCCAGAAGCCGAGCCGTTCCCCCCGGCGGCTGTACGCCGGAGCCGGGCAGACGCAATGCTCTTGGAACAGCGCCGGGACGGGTGACAGTCACCCGCCGACACCCTCCACCCGTCCCGGCGCCGGCTCGTTCCCACTCGCTCGCCAGATCTCGCACCACCGGGCCGCCAGCGGGAACAAGGGGGGCCGCCACACTGCCATCCATCAGTGCAAGTGGATAGGCGCGGTGGCCACATCGGTGCATTCCGGCGACACCCCCCGGTACCCCGTCACCCGGAATCCCGGGATCTAAATCCGTACAGATACCAACACAAAGAACTGCATCAAAAGTGTGGTGAACCGGGAAATCTGCCGGTGACTTACCGGGCCCTCACGGAAACACTGAGTCCAATCTTCATACGTCCGGACGAGGCATTAGCCGTCCGTACGGGCCAATAAATCGCGGCTCGTAACGCGAGGTGGTCCTTCACCGATAGCGCCCGCAGTGACTCTTTGACGGGAGTGACGGCAGCAGTGCAAAGCACCACCGATACACAGGTCATGGAGGTCTGGTCATGAGCGAGGTCAGCAGGAGCACGAGCACCGTCGGGGGCGTCTCGACCAGTTACAGCCCGGTCCGCGAGAGCGCGGTGATGATCAACCTCGAGGCCTGGACCGGACGGCTCAGTTTCGATGCGAAGAACGGCCGCGGCTGGCGCGTCGGCACGGTGGTCGTCGACGTCGCCCTGTCCGAGCTGACGATCATCTACGGCACCCGCAAGCGCGCCGTCATCGACCGCGGCGACTTCCGCGACTGGCTGCTGCGCCCGGGCACCCCGCTTCCCGTGGACGACGTGGTGTGGCGGAGCGAGGCCGACGGCATCTACATCGTCATCGGGGGCCTCACCTACGCAGTGCCGGACTTCGTCCTGCAGCGACTCGACAACCTCATCTAACCCGGGCATCTCCCCCACCGGCCGTGGGGGACATCTGGACGGGCCGGATCACCTCACGGGGTTCAGGATTCAACGCGTGGGAGTGCTGACAGATCCGACCCTGACCGCACCCCCGGGCCGGGCTGCAACGAACCTTTTCTCGTGGCTTGGCGCCGGGCCGAACACCTTGCTCTCCGTCGTCGAGGGGCAAGCTGTCGACCGCTCCGCCCCGGACGCGGCCGACCGGGTCGCCGACGCCGTCCGCACCGTGGTGCTGACGCTCGGGGACGAACTGCCGACCGGCCCGCTGCTGCCGCTCTGGCAGACGCTGGCCGCGCTCGGCCACGCCGACCTGACGGTGGCCCGGCTGGCCGAGGGACACATCGACGCTGTCCGGATCCTGCACGAGGCCGGCCGCGCGCCGGTGCCGGACGCGGTCTACGGAGTCTGGGCCTCCGCCTCCGGCGGAACCGGCCTGACCGCATCGACCACCACCGGCGAAACCGGCGAAACCGGCGAAACCGGCTGGACTGTCAACGGCACCATGCGGTTCTGCTCCGGCGCCTGGTTCATCGACCGCGCCCTCACGGTGGTCTCCACCGACGAGGGCAAGGTCCTCGTGGACATCGATGTCCGCTCCCGTCACCTGGCCCGCCTCGACGACACCTGGCCGTCGCTGGGCATGGACGCCAGCCGCAGCGTCGACATCGAGGTGCACGACCTGCCCGTCCCCCGGGACGCGGCGGTCGGCGGCCCCGGCTTCTACCTCGACCGGCCCGGCTTCACCCTCGGCGGTGCCGGGGTGGCCGCGGTCTGGCTGGGCGGTGCCCACGGTCTGCTCCACAGCCTGCTCCGGAACCAGACCCGGGCGGCGAACCCCCATCAGCTCGCCCACCTGGGCGCCATGGCCGTGGCGATCAGCTCGGCCGACGCCCTGCTGACCAGTCTGGCCGGCCAGCCGCTGAGCCTGGCCGACATGACCGCGGCCCGCACCGCGGTGGAACTGGCGGTGCTGGAGGTACTCACCCGCGCCCCTCGGGTCACCGGCCCGAACGGCCTCTGCCGTAACGGCGAGATCGCCCACCGCCTGGCCGATCTGGAGATCTACGTGCGCCAGCACCACGGTGAGGCGGACTACGAGCAGATCGGCGCCCACCTGGTCGAGACCGGAACACTGCTCGGGAGGACGTTCCGGTGACCGATCAGATGGAGGTCCATACCGAGGTCACCGCCCGCGGGCTGCCGGCGAGCCTGTGGCGGCCCAAGCTGGAGGCGGCCCCCACTCCCCGGTTGCTGCCGATCGTCGCGGGCCGCCCGGTGACGGTGATCGCCCCGCACCCCGACGACGAGTCACTCGGGGCGGGCGGCCTGCTGCACCGGCTCACGACCGCCGGCTGCACCCCCACCGTCGTGATCGTGACCGACGGCGCCGCCGGCTACCCCGGCGCCGACCCGGCGCAACGGCACGACCTGGCGCGCACCCGCCGCCGGGAGACCTGGGCCGCGATCCGCGAGCTGTGTCAGAAGGGCGCCCAGCCGATCTTTCTCGACATCCCCGACGGCGAGGCGGCCGCGCACGAGGACGAGCTGACCGACCGGTTCACCGATCTCCTGCCCGCGGACGGCCTGGTGCTGGCGCCCTGGCCCGACGATCCGCACCCCGATCACCAGGCGGTCGGCCGGGCGGCCCGGATCGCCGCGACCCGCGCCGGGCGCGAACTGTGGCAGTACCCGATCTGGATGCGGCACTCGGTCCAGCCCGACGACGCCCGGGTGGACGACGCCACGCTGACCGTGGTGTGCCTGTCGGCCGCGGAACGTCAGGCCAAGCGCCGGGCGATCCTCGCGCACGAGAGCCAGATCCGTTCCCCGTTCAGCGGTTACGGTCCGGTCCTGCCTGACCACGTGCTCGAGCTTTTCGCCGACGGCCTGGAGCCGTTCTTCGTGCCGAGGATCCCGTAGACGCCATGCGTGAGACCGATTTCGAGAAGCGCTATCAGGAAGACATCGATCCCTGGGGTTACCGCGATTCCTGGTACGAACAGCGCAAGTACGCGATCACCCTGGCCTGCCTGCCCCGTGAGAGATACCGGCTGGCCTGGGAACCCGCGTGCTCGATCGGTGTGCTCACCCGGGGTCTGGCCACCCGCGCCGACCGGGTGGTCGCCTCCGACGCCAGCCCGACCGCGATCGCCGCCGCGCGCTCCGGTGACGTTCCCCCGAACGCCGAGTGGAACGTCCATCAATTACCCGCCGAACCACCTCCCCCGTCCGCCGACCTCGTGGTTCTCTCCGAGATCCTCTACTACCTGCCCCTTCCCGACCGGGAACGCACGCTGTCGCAGGCCTGGACCGCCCTCGACCCCGGGGGTGACCTGATCGTCGTGCACTGGCGTCACGCGTCCGACGACACTCATCTGTCCGGGGAGGACACCCACGTCTGGTTACGCTCCCAGCCAGGGTGGCGGCACCTGATCTCCCACCGGGACGAGGAATTCGTCCTCGATGTCTTCAGAAAGCCATGAAACCCGAAGCTCTCGCCGTCATCATTCCTGCCATGAACGAAGCCGACCTGGTCGGCGACTGTCTCGACGCGGTCATCACCGCGGTCTCCGGCAACCGCGTGCCGGTGGCGATCGTCCTGGTCGCCCACCACTGCTCGGACGACACCGAAACCGTCGTCCGGAAACGTTTTTCGAAGCTGAGTGGCCTGGTCGAAGGTATGGTGGTCCGCCTCGACCGGGGCAGCGTGGCCACCGCGCGATCGACCGGCACGATGGCCGGGCTCTACCTGCTCGCGGCCTACGGCGTGCCCTTCGACCGCACCTGGCTGCTCTCCACCGACGCCGACAGCCGGGTGCCGGCCGACTGGATCGACCGCTACCGCCGGCGGATGGACCGGCGCACCGCCGCCCTCACCGGCCTGGTGCACGTCTCCGGATGTGAGAACGAGAACACCCAGGACGACGCCCACGAGGCCTACCACCACCTGATGCGCACCACCGGCCCGCACGCCTACGCGGCCAACCTCGCGGTCCGCGCCGACGCCTACCTCGACGTGGGCGGCTGGCCCGACCAGGTGCCCGGCGAGGAGCATGCCCTGCTCGAGGCCCTGCGCCACAACCACTGGCCCGTCGTGCCGGTCCCGGACAACGTGGTCACCACCAGCGGTCGCGACACCCCTCGCGCCCCCGGCGGTCTCGGCGAACTGCTCGGCCGGCTGCGGGCGACGCACGCCGGGGTTCCGAGGCAGGCACTACGCTCACGCCCATGAAGTCCCCCGGGTTCCTGATCGGCCTGGCCCTCCTGACCCTGACGGCCTGCAGCAACACCGGTGACGAGACCCCGCCGGCCCCCACCCCGTCGGCCGGGGTGATCCCGACCGACTGCGTGACCGGCACCGATCTGGCCGAGACGATGAGTGACCCGAGGGTGACCCAGATCGAGGTTCTGCCCGACTGCTCCGGCGTCTCGGTGAATACCGCGCTGAACGAGGACGAGGCCGATCTGGCCCTCCTGGTCTGCGATTCCGCCGCCGACCTGACCTACCCGGCGCAGCCGACCGTCACCGGGATCACCGTGATCAGTGAGAACGGCAACGACATCGCCACGGGCGTACGCGATCAGGCTTGCGCACCCGTGCAAGGACGGGCCACCAGCCGCAGATCCGGCCCGGAGCGGGCGATGTCGAGCAGTTCCAGGCGCAGGATGTCGTCCATCGTGCCGATACCGGCGTCGAGCAGACCACTCTTGCCCGACCCGAGCAGCGCCGGCGCCACGTAGTTGATCACGCGATCGACCAGCCGGGCGGCGATGAACGAGCCGGCCAGCGTGGGCCCGCCCTCCAGGAAGAGCCCCCGAACTCCCTTCGCGTAGAGCGCCTCCAGCAGTGCCGGCACCGAAAGCCCCTGCGAGGATCGGGGAATCCGCAGGACCTCGGCGGACGATCCGGTCAGGTGATCGGTCGAGGCGTCCGGGGCCACTGCGATCAGGGTGGGCGCCGAGGAGTCGAGAACTCGCGCTTCAGAAGTGGTCCGGGCGTTGGTGTCCACCACCACCCGGTACGGCTGCTCGGCCGTCGGCACCGACGACAGGTCGAGCCGGGGATCGTCACGACCCCGCACCGCCAGATGCGGGTCGTCGGCCTGCTGGGTGCCCGAGCCCACCACGGTCGCGTGGCACCCGGCCCGCAGCAGGTGCACCTCGGCCCGGCTGGCGGCACTGGTGATCCACTGACTGGTGCCGTCGGCCGCCGCGATGCGCCCGTCGAGCGTGGCCGCGAACTTGTAGACCACGAAGGGGCGACCCTGCTCGTTCACCGCCGCCCACTCGTCGCGGCCGACCAGCTCGTCGATCGACACCGCGAGCGTCGTCATCGCGCCCCCGCCTGCACGGCCCCCACCAGCGACTCGCCGAACTCGATCACCCGGCGGTCGGCGATGTCCTGGTCGGCCGCCACGTCGGTCATCGCCTGGAGCTCGTCGAGCGTGCGCCGCGAGCCGGTGTCCACGCCGATCTCCAGGGCCTGGCTGCCCACGTCCACGGCCTCGTCGATGCGGCGCAGCATGGCCAGGGCCTTGGACTTACGGGCCATGTGCAGCCCCCGCTCCCGCCGGTACTCCTGCGGCCACTCGGTGAGCGCCCGGTCGTAGGAGTCCACGGCCTCCTGCGCCTTGCCCAGGGTGATCAGCACGTTCGCCCGCTGCGCGGTCACGTAGTCGGTGGTGCACCACTCGGCCAGCGACCAGGGGTCGCCCGGCTCCGGGCCGGGATCGTCCTGCACCAGCTCGAGCGCGTCGTCCATCGCGCTCAGGGCACCGGTGCCGTCGCCCTCGATGGCCAGGCCCACGGCCCGCTGCTGGGCGGCCGCGGCGCGGATGCGGGGGGCCGACCCGGCCCGCCGCTCGGCCGCCTCACTCAGCCCGATCGCCAGTGACGACTCCTGCTGGGCGGCTGCCTGCTGGGCCCGGCGCATCAGCGTGTACGCGGCCAGGTCGGTGTTCTCGCTGGCCTGGGCCCACTCGACGGAGCGCCCGGTCCAGACGACGCTGCGCACGGACTGCCCGGCGTCCTCGAACAACCAGCCCTGGAACTCCGCGTAGAGGGTCGCGAGGTCGAACACGCGGTGTCTGAGGTCCCCCCGTGCGGAACCCAGCATGTCCTGCACGTTCGACATCTGCTCCCCCACCGTCGCGATCAGGCGACCCGGGCCCAGCATGGAGTCGGAGCGGACCAGGGAGGCCCGCAGAGTGGTGAGCTCGTCGATGACCTGGGCGCTGACCGGCAGGGACGGCCGCACGGAACCGCGGCGCCCCTCCGGCAGCGGCAGGGCGTCGAAGTCGGCCGGCTCACCGGTGCCGAGGAAGGCCTGGAAGCGGTGCACCGACTCCCGGCTGGCCCGGCTCAGCGCGGTGTCCAGCGCGGCCTGCATCTCCGGCAGCGGCTCGATGTCGGCGCCGCGCGACTCCCAGTTGCTCACCGTCCGCACGGCGACGCCCAGGTGGTCGGCGAACCCGATGACCGTCATCCGCAGAGCCCGGCGAAGTGCCCGGGTCTCCCGTCCTGTCCAACGCTCCACCGCGATCACACGACCACCCTTTTCCGCACGGACCGGCTGCTGCTTCGTGGGCACGAGCCGGTTCCCGAAATCCCGAATCAGGTTAAGTCGGCTTTGATCGATTCCCCATAGCCGTTGCATTGCCACTGCCATATCCGTAACGACACGTGACTGACGGTTACTTAGAGGGACGTTTGAGGCCGCATGCCAGCTCGAGTCCCCCGCTCTCCGCAACCGTTTGTGCTTTGGATCACCCCAGGTCAAACCGATGTTCAACGACCCGTAGGGATCGGCGTCAAGAAGCTGTCGGGATCTCTGCAAGATCCGTCAAGAAACCGTCAACGCATCTGCTCTTCCCGATCGTGCGGAGATGTGCTTGCACCAGTCCGGCAGGAAGCCGGACGGAGCGAGCCAAGTGAGGGATAGCAGTGCTTGACCTGGTGTACCTGGTGGTGACCGTGGCGCTCTTCGGCGCCCTGGCCCTGATCGTCCGAGGGGTGGAACGACTGTGACCCTCGTGAACCTGGCCGGCCTCGTGATCGCCGTCGGCCTGACCGTCTTCCTGCTGGCGGCCCTGCTCTTCCCGGAGAAGTTCTGATGAGCGCGACCACAGCGGGCGTCCTCTTCGTGGTGTCGCTCGTCGTCGTGCTGGCCGCGGCGTACCGGCCGGCCGGCGACCACCTGTACCGCGTGTTCACCGGGACCCGGCACTCCCGGGTGGAACGCGGCGTCTACCGCGTGATCGGGGTCGACCCCGCCGCGGAACAGCCCTGGGGCATCTACGCCCGCAGCGTGCTCGCCTTCTCCGCGATCTCGCTGCTCCTCCTCTACGCCTTCCTGCGGCTCCAGGGGCACCTGCTGCTGTCCCTGGGCTTCGACGACGTGCCGCCCGAGCTGTCCTGGAACACCGCCGTCAGCTTCATGACCAACACGAACTGGCAGGCCTACAGCGGTGAGTCCACGCTCGGTCACCTGGTGCAGATGGCCGGCCTGGCGGTGCAGAACTTCCTCTCCGCCGCCGTCGGCATCGCCGTCTGCGTGGCCCTGGTGCGCGGGTTCGCCCGCAGCCGCACCGAGCACCTGGGCAACTTCTGGGTCGACCTGGTGCGGATCTGTTTCCGCGTCCTGCTGCCCGTCGCCGTGGTAGCCGCGATCGTCTTCGTCGCCGCCGGGGCCGCGCAGAACTTCTCCTCGGGCCAGGAGATCAGCACGCTGACCGGCGGCACCCAGACGATCCCGGGCGGGCCCGCAGCCAGCCAGGAGGCGATCAAGCTGCTGGGCACGAACGGCGGTGGCTTCTGGAACGTCAACAGCGCCCACCCGCTGTCCAACCCCACCGGCTGGACCAACTGGATCCAGATCTTCCTGATCCTGCTGATCCCCGTCTCCCTGCCGCGCGCCTTCGGCCGGATGGTGGGCAGCAACAAGCAGGGGTACGCGATCCTCGCCGCGATGGGCACCATCGCGATCGCCAGTGTCGCGCTGCTGAACCTGAGCAACGGCCTGGCCCTGGGCACCGTGCCGACCGCGGTCGGCGCCGCCACCGAGGGCACCGAGACCCGCTTCGGCGTGCTCCAGTCGGCCACCTTCGGCGCGGCCACCACCCTGACCTCGACCGGTGCGGTCGACTCGTTCCACTCCTCGTACACCTCGTTCGGTGGCGGGCTCACGATGCTCAACATGATGCTCGGCGAGATCGCTCCCGGCGGAACCGGCTCTGGTCTCTACGGGATGCTGGTGATCGCCGTGATCACGGTGTTCGTGGCCGGCCTGATGGTCGGTCGCACGCCGGAGTACCTGGGCAAGAAGATCGGCTCCCGCGAGATCAAGTTCGCCTCGTTGTACCTGCTGACGACCCCGGCCCTGGTCCTGGTCGGCACCGCGGTCGCGATGGCCACGCCCGGTGCCCGCGACTCCATGCTGAGTTCCGGCTCCCACGGCTTCTCCGAGGTGCTGTACGCCTTCACCTCCGCCAGCAACAACAACGGCTCGGCATTCGCCGGTCTGTCGGCCAACACCGGCTTCTACAACACGGCCCTGGGCATCTGCATGCTGCTCGGCCGGCTGCTACCGATCATCTTCGTGCTCGGCCTGGCCGGATCGCTGGCCCGGCAGCGACCCGTGCCCGAGTCGGCCGGGACGCTGAAGACCTACCAGCCCCTGTTCGTCGGGATGCTCGTCGGCGTGGTCGTCATCGTCGTGGCCCTGACCTTCCTCCCGGCGCTGGCCCTCGGGCCGATCGCCGAGGGCCTGAGCTGAACCGGGAAGGTTCGCACGATCACGAACCAAGGTTCCGTGATCAGGCCAGCCCTCCCCGGTGATCATGAAACTTTCCTCCCCCGAAGGACCCCCGGTGACAACCACGTCCATCATTGACACCCCAGCACCCCCCGAACCCACGAAACCCACGATCAAGGGCGGGCTTCTCGACCCGAAGCAGCTCTGGGCCTCGCTGCCCGACGCCCTGCGCAAGCTCGACCCCCGCACCCTGTGGCGCAACCCGGTCATGTTCATCGTCGAGATCGGCTCGGTGTTCACCACCGTCCTGGCGATCACCGACCCGTCCGTCTTCTCCTGGGTCATCACCGTCTGGCTCTGGCTCACCGTGCTCTTCGCCAACCTGGCCGAGGCGGTGGCCGAGGGGCGGGGCAAGGCGCAGGCCGACACCCTGCGAAAGGCCAAGCAGGACACGGTCGGTCGCAAGCTCCGCAACTGGAATCCCGACTCCCCGGAAATCGACGAGCACACCGTCGGGGCACCGGAACTCCAACTCGGTGACTTCGTCGTGGTCGACGCCGGCGAGGTGATCCCCGGCGACGGCGAAGTGGTACAGGGCATCGCCAGCGTCGACGAGTCGGCGATCACCGGCGAGTCCGCGCCCGTCATCCGCGAGTCCGGCGGTGACCGGTCCGCGGTCACCGGTGGCACGCGCGTGCTGTCGGACCGGATCATCGTGCGGATCACGCAGAAGCCCGGTGAGAGCTTCGTCGACCGGATGATCGCCCTGGTCGAGGGCGCGAACCGGCAGAAGACGCCGAACGAGATCGCGCTGAACATCCTGCTGGCCTCGCTCACCGTGATCTTCCTGATGGCGGTGGCGACCCTTCAGCCGATGGCCGTGTTCGCCGTCCGGGAGCAGGGTTTCGGCCCGGACGACGCGGTGCTCAACAACGACGGGGTCACCGGCATCGTGCTGGTCTCCCTGCTCGTCTGCCTGATCCCGACCACGATCGGCGCCCTGCTCTCGGCCATCGGCATCGCCGGCATGGACCGGCTGGTGCAGCGCAACGTCCTGGCCATGTCCGGGCGTGCGGTCGAGGCGGCCGGCGACGTGAGCACCCTGCTGCTGGACAAGACCGGCACCATCACCCTGGGAAACCGCCAGGCCAGCGAGTTCGTCCCCGTGCACGGTGTCTCGGTGGCCGAGATCGCAGACGCCGCGCAGCTTTCCAGCCTGTCCGACGAGACGCCCGAGGGCCGCTCGATCGTGACCCACGCCCAGCAGGCGCACCAGCTGCCGGAACGGTCGCCGGGCGAACTGCGCGACGCCACCTGGATCGAGTTCACCGCCCAGACCCGGATGTCGGGTGTCGACCTCGGCGACCGGCAGCTGCGCAAGGGCGCGGCCGCCTCGGTCATCGAGTGGGTCCGCGCGAACGGCGGTCACGTGCCGGACGACGTGAAGGACATCGTCGAGGAGATCTCCTCCTCCGGCGGTACCCCGCTGGTGGTGGCCGAACACACCCGGGTGCTCGGTGTCATCCATCTCAAGGACGTCGTGAAGCCCGGCATGCGAGAGCGTTTCGACGAGATGCGGCGGATGGGCATCCGCACGGTGATGATCACCGGTGACAACCCGCGCACCGCCGAGGCGATCGCCAGGGAGGCCGGCGTCGACGACTTCCTCGCCGAGGCCACCCCCGAGGACAAGCTCGCGCTGATCAAGCGGGAGCAGGAGGGCGGCAAGCTGGTCGCGATGACCGGCGACGGCACGAACGACGCGCCCGCCCTGGCCCAGGCCGACGTCGGCGTGGCGATGAACACCGGCACCTCGGCCGCGAAAGAGGCTGGGAACATGGTGGACCTAGACTCCGACCCGACGAAACTCATCGAGATCGTCGAGATCGGCAAGCAGCTCCTGATCACCCGCGGCGCCCTGACCACGTTCTCGATCGCCAACGACATCGCCAAGTACTTCGCCATCATCCCGGCCATCTTCGCGGCGGTCTACCCGGGTCTGGACACGCTGAACATCATGCGCCTGGACAGCCCCACCTCGGCGATCCTGTCCGCGGTCGTGTTCAACGCGATCATCATCGTCGCGCTGATCCCGCTGGCCCTGCGCGGTGTGCGCTACCGGCCCTCCGACGCCGCCACGATGCTGCGCCGCAACCTGCTGGTCTACGGCGTCGGCGGCATCGTCACCCCCTTCATCGGGATCAAGGTCATCGACCTGCTGATCTCGAACATCCCCGGAATCTCCTGAGGAACCAGAACAATGCGACTCCCCTCGTGGATCGGCCAGCACCTCGCCGCCCTTCGCGTCCTGCTGGTCATGACCGTGGTGCTCGGTCTGGCCTACCCCCTGCTGATCACGGCGGTGGGACAGCTGCCCGGCCTGAAGCACGACCTGCTCGCGAAGAACGGCAGGGCCGTCGGCTCGGCGCTGATCGGCCAGTCCTTCACCGACACCGACGGCCAGGCCCTGCCGCAGTACTTCCAGTCCCGCCCGTCCGCCGCCGGAGACGGCTACGACCCGCTGTCCACCAGCGCGTCCAACCTCGGGCCGGAAGACATCGTCGACACCCTGAGTACGGACGAGGAGACCGCCTCCCAGAGTCTGCTCACCCAGGTCTGCTCCCGCAGTCTCGCCGTCGGCGAGCTGGAGGGTGTGGACGGGTCCCGGCCCTACTGCACCTCCGACGGGGTCGGCGCCGTGCTCGGGGTCTGGCGGGCCGACGGCGCCACCGGCCGGATCACCCAGGTGGTCAGCCTGAACCAGGCCGCACCGGCCCGGCCGTTCGTGAGTGAGTACGAGGGCGTCGAGGTCGAGCCGGCCGAACCGGACACCGAGTACAGCGGCTACGTGGCCACGCCAATCCGGGGCGACGCCCCGGACCACCCGGCCGTGCCGGCCGACGCCGTCACCGCGAGCGCCAGTGGCCTGGACCCGCAGATCAGCGTGGCCTACGCCGATCTGCAGGTCGCGCGCGTGGCCCGGGAGCGGGGGATGGACACTGCTGCCGTGAGGAAACTGATCGGCGAGTACACCGACGGCCGGACCCTGGGCTTCATCGGTGAGCCGGGTGTCGACGTGCTGGAACTCAACCTGGCCCTGGACGAGGCGTAGGGCATGGCCGGCCGGCTGCGGGTGCACCTCGGGGCGGCTCCCGGCGTGGGGAAGACGTACAAGATGCTCGAGGAGGGACAACGGCGTCGCGAACGCGGCACCGATGTCGTGATCGGCTACGTCGAGACCCACGGCCGGGAGCAGACCGAGGCGATGATCGGCGACCTCGAGGTGCTCCCGCGCCGCACGGTGACCTACCGGGGTGCCACGTTCACCGAGATGGACGTGGACGCGGTGATCGCCCGGGCCCCCGAGGTGGTGCTCGTGGACGAGCTGGCGCACACCAACGTGCCCGGCTCGCGCAACACCAAACGCTGGCAGGACATCGAGGAACTGCTCGACGCCGGCCTGACCGTGATGACCACGGTCAACGTGCAGCACCTGGAGTCGATCAACGACATCGTCCGGCAGATCACCGGGGTACCGCAGCGCGAGAGCGTGCCCGACGAGGTGGTGCGCCGGGCCGACACGATCGAGCTGGTGGACATGGCACCCGAGGCCATCCGGCGCCGGATGGCCCACGGCAACATCTACGGGGCGGAGAAGATCGACGCCGCCCTGGGCAACTACTTCCGGGTCGGCAACCTGACCGCGCTGCGTGAGCTGGCGCTGCTCTGGCTGGCCGACAAGGTGGACGACGAGCTCGAGAGTTACCGTGCCTCGCAGGGCATCTCGGACACCTGGGAGGCCCGGGAGCGGGTCGTCGTGGCGCTCACCGGGGGCCCGGAGGGAGAGACGCTCATCCGCCGGGCCGCCCGGCTGGCCAGCCGCTCGCGCGGGGCCGACCTGCTGGCCGTGCACGTGGCCCGCAACGACGGCCTGAGCGGGGGCAGTCACGCCCACCTGGTGGCCCAGAGGACGCTGACGGAAGACCTGGGAGGGACGTACCACCAGGTCGTGGGCAACGACGTACCCAAGGCGCTGCTCGACTTCGCCCGCGGGGTGAACGCGACGGAGCTGGTGCTGGGGGTCTCCCGGCGGGGACGGCTGTCCGGCCTCCTCTCCCCCGGTGTCGGCGTGACCACGACCAACGGCGCGGGCACCATCGACGTGCACCTGGTCACGCACTCCCAGGCCCACCAGGGCCGGGTGGTACCCAAGGCCGAGAGTGCCCTGAGCCGGAACCGGCGGCTGGCCGGGCTTCTCGTCGCGACCCTGGGCCTGGCCCTGCTCACGGCGCTGCTGACCCAGCTGCGGGGTCAGGTCTCGCTGGGCAGTGACCTGCTGCTCTACCTGGCCGCGGTGGTGATCGTGGCCCTGGTCGGCGGGCTCTGGCCGGCCCTGATCGGGGCGGTGGCCGGGTCGATACTGCTCAACTACTTCTTCGCCCCGCCGTTCCACACGATCACCATCGCGACCCGCGAGAACGTGCTGGCACTGGCGGTTTTCCTGGTGGTGGCGGTGGCGGTGAGCGCCACGGTGGACCGCGCGGCGCGGCGCACGCGTGAGGCCGCGAGCGCGCGGGCCGAGGCGGAGACGCTGTCCACCCTGGCGGGCAGCGTGCTGCGCGGCGCCCAGCCGCTCCCGGCCCTGCTCGACCAGGTGCGCGAGACCTTCCGGTTCAACGGCGCGACGCTGTTGCAGCGCACGCCCGACTCGGGTCCGAGCCCGGACCTGCAGCACGACCCGGGCGCCTGGCAGGTGGTCGCGTCGGTGGGCCGGCCGCTGTCCACGCCCGGCGAGGGCGATGCCGAGGTTCTGGTCGACGAGGAGATCTCCCTGGTGCTCTGCGGTCATCCGCTCGCGGCCGAGGACCGGCGCGTGGTGCAGGCTTTCGCCGCCCAGGCGGTGGTCGCGATGCGTCAGCAGCAGTTGCGGGAGCAGGCCGCCGCGGCGGGGCCGCTGGCGGAGGTGGACCGAATGCGGACGGCACTGCTGTCGGCGGTCAGTCACGATCTCCGGACGCCTCTCGCGTCGGCGAAGGCGGCGGTGGGGGGATTGAGGACGCCGGGGATCCGGTTCAGTGACGACGATCAGGAGGAGCTCCTGGCCAGTGTCGAGGAGTCGCTGGACCGGCTGACCCGGCTGGTGGACAACCTGCTGGACATGAGTCGTCTGCAGGCCGGGGCGCTGGCCATGCACCCGGAGCCGACCAGCATCGCCGAGACCGTGGCCATGGCCCTGGACGAGCTCGGCCCGGACGGGCGGGAGATCGCGGTGCACCTGCCGGAGGAGTTCCTGGAGGTGACCGGCGACCCGGTACTGATCGAGAGAGTGCTGGTGAACCTGCTGCGCAACGCGTTACGGCACAGTCCGGCGGGCAGCCCCCCGATGATCGTGGTGAGCGCGCACGCCGGTGAGGTGGAGACCCGGGTGATCGACCGGGGTCCGGGGATCCCGACCGAATTGTGGGACGACGTCTTCCTTCCCTTCCAGCGGCTGGGCGACCGGGACAACGGCACCGGGGTCGGGCTGGGCCTGGCCCTGTCCCGCGGCCTGACCGAGGCGATGGGTGGCAGGCTGACCCCCGACACGACGCCGGGAGGCGGGCTGACCATGATCATGACCCTCGTGCAGGTGACCGCGCCGTGACCCGGATCCTGGTGGTGGACGACGAGCCGCAGATGATCCGCGTGCTGCGGATCAACCTGCTGGCCCGGCAGTACGAGGTGATCACGGCGGGCACCGGGCAGACGGCCCTGGACGCCGCGCGCCAGGACCGGCCCGACATCGTGGTGCTCGACCTGGGTCTGCCCGACCTGGACGGCGTCGAGGTGATCCGGCAGCTGCGCGAGTGGACCCAGGTGCCGGTGATCGTGCTGTCCGGCCGCTCCGACAGCCACGACAAGGTGCACGCCCTGGACGCCGGGGCCGACGACTACGTGACCAAGCCGTTCAGTGTGGACGAGCTGCTGGCCCGGATCCGGGTGGTGGCCCGCCGCCAGGGCGCCGGCCAGACGCCGGGCGAGGTCCGGATCGGCCGGCACACGGTCGACCTGGCGCGGCACGTGATCTCCCCGGAGGACGTGCACCTCACCCGCACCGAGTGGCAGCTGCTGGCCGCGGTGGTGGCCGAGCCGGGCAAGCTGCTCAGCCAGCGCTACCTGCTGGAGCAGGTGTGGGGCCCGACCTACCGGGCGGAGACCCAGAACGTGCGGCAGTACATGGCCCAGCTGCGCCGCAAGCTGGAGGACGACCCGACCCGCCCGGCGCACCTGCTCACCGAGCCCGGGATGGGGTACCGGTTCCAGCCGTAGGCCCGGAAAGATCTCTACCTGATCACGAAATGGATCTTTGTCAGCAAGTTAGGGCTTCCTCACCATCGGGCATTCAGACGATCTGGCTAGCATGCGCCAATGGGCGTCAGCGGGAACCAGCAGCACAACGATCGCATCGGCTACGACGTGGTCGTGGTCGGCGCGGGACCGGCCGGCAGCAGTGCGGCCGCGGCGGCGGCGCGGATGGGCGCCCGCACCCTGATCGTCGACCGTGCGCAGTTCCCCCGGTACAAGACCTGTGGCGGCGGGCTGATCGGTGTCAGCCTGGCCGAGCTGGCCGGGTTCGACGTGCCGGTGAAGCAGGAGATCAGGCGGGCGTCGTTCACCGCCGACGGCGAGAAGGCGGCCGGGCGCTCGTCCCGCGGGCGCCTGCTCAGCCTGGTCGACCGCAGCGAGTTCGACGCCGCCCTGCTCGAGCACGCCGTGTCACTGGGGGCGCAGGTGCGCTCGGGGGTCACGGTGACGGCGGTGACCCAGGACATCGACGGCGCCCTGCTGTCCACCTCGGTCGGGCCGATCCGGGCCCGCTATGTGGTCGGCGCGGACGGCAGCGCCAGCCGCATCGCCCGTCACGTCGGCGTGACGCTCGGGCAGGTCGACCTCGGGCTGGAGTACGAGCTGAGGGCCACCGAGGAGCACACCCGCGCCTGGGCCGGGCGCATCCACATGGACTGGGGCCCGATCCCCGGCTCGTACGGCTGGGTCTTCCCGAAGGGCGACACGATCACCGTCGGCGTCATCGCGCGCCGCGGCACGTCCGACGAAGCCCGCTCTTACCTCAAGGATTTCGTTCGGAAACAGGGTCTCGACGACGCCGAGGTGATCCACGAATCCGGCCACCTGACCCGCTGCCGCACCACCGACTCCCCGCTCGGCCAGGGCCGGGTACTGGTTGCCGGCGATGCCGCCGGCCTGCTGGAACCCTGGACCCGGGAAGGCATTTCCTTCGCCCTGCGGTCCGGCCGGATCGCCGGCGAGTGTGCCGCGAAGGCCGCCGGTCCGACCGGGATGCCGCCCAGCATGGGCGATCTCAGCCGGATGGTGCGCGACTACACGGTGCGCATCACGGAAGAACTGGGGCCGGAGATGGAGGCGGGCCGGGTGTTTCTGCAGGCATTCGAACGACACCCGTCGGTCATGCACGCCCTGCTGACCCGTACCCCCCTGGGCTGGCGCGAGTTCCAGCGCCTGACGCGCGGCCAGACGAACGTCGCCCGGGTACTGCGTTTCGCCCCTGCCCGCTGGCTGCTTCGCTCGCTCAGCGGGGCGCCGGTGCCCCGGACCGCCTGATTCCGATCCAAGAGGACAGTCCCGCTGTCCTCTTCTCGTCACTGCCGATGTCGCCCCGTAACGCACTGCGACTGACAGTATCTCCGTGTCGGCAGGCACCCCGACACTGCCCCCTGCTGCCGGCGGGGCCGCGATGACGGACAGCTTCGAGCCCCATCACGGCCCCGCCCACCAAGTTCCGGCCCGCGAACCGCACTTAGCGTCGACACGCCTGGCAATCAAGGCTTTGCCGGACTACTCGCGAGGAACCCGGTAGGAATTTCCTTGGACGGGTGGCCAGAGGAGACGTCGGAGGGGTCACGGTTTCACGAAAAAGGGCCAATTCGGACTTACCCTTTGGTGCGGGGTTGCATATTGTGATGACAGCAGCGTGCGCACGCTGACACAGCGGACTGCATGGCTGCGACTGGACCTTTGATGGGAGGCCAGCCATGCCACAGCCGTTGCGCGACCTCGACCCCGATGCCTCCCGGCTTGCCCGGTTCGGTGCGCGTCTGCGCGCCTACCGCACCCAGGCCGGTATGGCACAGTCCCAGCTCGGCCGCACCGTTCACGTCAGCGGCACCCTGATCGCGAAGATGGAACGCGCCGAGCGGCGACCGCAGCCCGACGTCGCGCGCCGTCTCGACGACGTGCTCGGCGCCGAGGGCGAACTGGTGCGGCTGGCGACCGCGGCCCTGGAGTTCGACCTGGCCGAACGCCGCATCGAGGCCCGGCCCCGGCGGCTGGACACCGGGCTCGGCCTGGTCACCGCCGACGGCCCGGGCATCGGCGCCCTGCACCGGCTGGCCGACCTGTACGACCTGCCCGACGACGGCCCGGTCCGGGATGTCGGCGCATTACGTTCCGCCACACACACTCTCATCGACGAACGGCTCAACTCGGAGTACCGGCAACTGCTCAGCACCCTGCCCGCCCTGATCCCCGAGCTGACCCGGGCCCTGGAGAAGCAGCGCACCGACGAGGAACGCCAGCGGGTGGCCCGCATGCTGGTCCAGGCCTGGCGCGCCGCCGACGCGGTGGCGGCCAAGCTCGGGCTGCACGACCTGTCCGGCCGGCTCATTCACATCATGGGCTGGGCCGCGGGGCAGACCGGCGAGCCGTTCAGCGTGGCCGCCACCTCGTACGTGCGCGCCGAGTCGTTCTTCCTCGGCCGCGAGCCACGGGCCGGGCGCGTCATGCTGGAGCGTGCGGCCGACGCGGTGAAGGCGCGCGACCACGGCCGCCCGGAGGAGATGCTGGCGCAGTACGGCTCCCTGCACATGCGGGCCGCGATCGCCGCCGCCCGGGCCGGACTCCCGGAGAAGGCCTGGGACCACCTGGACGAGGCCCGGACCACCGCCGCCCAGGTCCCCGAGGGCATCTGGGCCGGCACCGCGTTCGGCCCGGAGTCGGTGCGCATCCACGAGGTGTCCACCGCCGTCGAGCTGGACGCCCCGCAGGTGGCGCTCGACACGGCCGAGGGCTGGGCACCCCCGGAGACGCTGCCGGCCGAGCGCCGGTCGCACTTCTACGTCGACCTGGCCCGCGCCCAGTTCGCGATCGGGCGTCACGACGACGTTCTGGAGACGCTGCGCTCCGCGCAGCGGATCGCTCCCCAGAACGTGCGCGTGGACCCTGACGTGCACAGCACCCTCACCGCTCTGGCCGGCACCAGCCCGGTGCGGGCCGCGGCGGTGGAGGGCTTCACCCGTGAGGTACTGGCTCCGGCCCGGCCGGTTCCCGCGGTCCGAGCAACGGTCCGAGCAACGCGGGCAGTTCCGTCAGCGACCCGAGCACCCAGTCCACCGTCCGCTTGACCTCCTCGTCGTCCGCCCACAGGTGCCCCCACGGGCCGCGCCGCACCAGTGCGGCCCGAAAACCCTGAGCCCGAGCGGGAATCGCATCGAAATCGCGATGATCGCCGACATACAGAATCTCGTCCCGATCGCCGGGGGCCCACCCGGCGAGCCAGTCGAAGTAGGCCGGTGACGGCTTGATCAGCCCGAGCTCACCCGACACCGTCACCGCGTCGGCCGGCAGGTCGAGCGCGCGCAGCAGCTCTCCCGTCCGGGCCGACTGGTTGCCCGACACACCCACCCAGTAACCGGCCTCCCGCAGCGCCGCGAGCGCAGGCCTCACGTCCGGGTAGAGGTCGGTCTCGCTGATGTTCTCCCCGCATCCGGCCTCTTCCCGACGCTGTCGTTCCGCCGGCAGGTCGAAGCCCGGGCGGAAGTACTCGAAGGTCTCACCGTTGTCGCGGCCGTCCCACACCACGGCCCCCATCACGGCGGAGAAGGTGTGCCGGGGCACACCGATCCAGTCCGCCCACCGGCCCCACTCCGACGTGTCGTCCAGAAGCGTCTCGCCGACGTCGAACACCACTGAACGGATCATGTTGCTCGTTCCTCCCAGGTTGTTGCCGCTGTTTCCACCGAGCCCACCGAGCCTTGGATCTGCCGGTGGGACAGCATTGCCCGCCCACAAAGGTGCAATGAGGACATTCGTCCTGTCCTCATCGAACAGATGACTTCGCCCATCATCCGTATGACCCTGGTGATGTGGCCGAGCAAACGGGGGTCGGCCACCTAGATCGGCGAGGCCAGCGGTTGGGGACCATCACCCGTCGCTGGTCTCGCCCTCCCAGGAGTCCTTCGCGCCGGGGTTCCTGGTGGCCGAGTTCAAGGGATTGCTCGTCGCGAGGGGGCTGATCACGAGCATGAACGAAGGTCGCGCGAACAGTCAGGCCGAGATGGAGATGCGGGCCGAGCTGCTGGGCCGCGAGCTGCGCAGCCGGGGGCTGGCGCTGCTGGACATCAGCGAAGACGTCATCGAACCCGACGTGCTGGTGGTCTACCTGCACGCCAATGCCGACCAGTGGCAAGACGGAACGGCCGGCCGGATGATCCGGGCGCTGCCCGGCATCGTCGCGGTGACCCCGAGCGAGCAGTCGCCGGCCATTCTCCGGGTCCAGGTCGCCCGGGGGCAGCCTTCCCGCGGCGGTCTGCACCGCTCGGACCGCTGGGTGGACTGGGTAGATCACGGCCACTCCCAGCGCAAGAGCCGGCACCGGCACTGACACGGCTGTTGCTCAGCTGTGCAGCTCGGGCGATCCGGTCACCTTCATGTTCTCCCCATTAGCGGACGCCGCACCACCGGTCTCCCGGATCCCGAACCAGACGGTGAGCGTCAGGAGGGCGAGCAGGAAGAAGCCGCTCATCAGGGCGGCCATCGGCAGCAGGGTGTCGTAGCCGATCAGGCCGGTCAGCGGCGTCACGGCCGCACCGCAGAAGAACGCCAGACCGCCCTGGAGGGCGGCGGCCGTGCCCCGGGCCCGGCGACCGGCCTCCTGGCCGAGCGCGGTGGCGGAGGGGATGGTCAGGCCCATCCCGCCGACCAGCACCGACAGCAGCACCCAGACGATCGCCAGCGGGGGCGGTGAGCCCGCCACCCGCTCGGCCCCGGCGCACGCCAGCACCCCGACGGCGGCGGAGGTCGAGACGGCCATCCCGATGACGCGCAGCCGGGCCGGTGACACCCGGCCGATCGCGAACCGGAAGAGCATGCTGGTGGCGGCCATCGCGCAGGCGTTCACGGCGAACACCAGCGCATAGGTGCTCTCGGAGATGCCGTAGACCTCCTGGAGCACGAACGACGAGCCCCCGATGTAGGTGAAGAACCCGCAGATGGTCAGGCACTGCAGGCAGACGTGGCGCATGAACGACCACTCGCCGCCCAGGTCGCGCATCCGGCGGACCGCCGCGCCGAGACCACCGCCGTGGCGCTGCTCCGGCGGCAGGGTCTCGGGCAGGCCCAGCCCGGCGGCCAGGATCATCAGGACCCCGAAGAACGTGAGGACGACGAATACGGTGCGCCAGTCGCCCACCGTGAGGATCAGCCCGCCCGCGGCCGGGGCCAGCACCGGCCCCAGGAAGACGATGGACGCGAGCGTGCCGTAGCGCCGGGCAGCCTCCGCCGGCGGATAGGCGTCGCCCACCACGGCCCGGCCGATCGCGATGCCGGAGCCCGCCGCCAGCCCCTGCACGAGCCGGGCCGCCACCAGCAGCGCACCGGTCGGCGCCACCGCGCACAGCGCCGAGGCCAGGGTGAACACGATCGCCCCGCCCACCAGCAGCCGGCGCCGCCCCCGGCCGTCACTGACCGGGCCGAACAGGATCTGGCCGGCGGCCATGCCGACGATGAACGCGGTGAGGGTCAGCTGCGCGACCGCGGCCGAGGTGTCCAGCGAGTCCTGCACCGCGGGCAGGGCGGCCACGTAGGAGTCGGTGGCGATCGGGCCGACCCCGGTGACGACGACCAGGGCCACGGTGGACGGAACGGCGGCGACACGAAGAAGGGAAGAGGGGCGCGGCACCGGACGAATCTACCGAACGCCCTGGACGGGGACGATGCAGCAGCGGTTCACCGGTGGAACATCGCTGTCCAGAACCTGGTCACGGATTCTGGTGACATGGCGCATTCCCTCGCGGTCGGGCTGTTCCGCGTCCCACCCGGGTCGTCGGACCAGCTGCGCCGCCGGGCCCGCATCGAGATAGCCCTGTGCGCCGGCTCCGAGGGGTACGCCCTGCTGGACACCTTCGACCTGGACGACAGCCTGCGGGCCGAGGACGAGACCCTTCAGGTCGTGAGGGCCCTCGGCGAGCGGCATCCGCTGCACGCGCTGATCGTGGCCGGGCCGGTGCAGCGGGAGGGGATCGACGACCTGGCCGACGACCTGCGGCTGATCACGGTGCGGGTGCCCACCACCCGGCTCTGAGTACTACGGTTACGCAACTACGGAACCTCGGACGGTGATTGATCCGCACCTGCGGTTATGCTCACGAACGTGACCAGGTTCCGGATCCGGCAGGCCGCCGAGTTGCTCGGCGTCAGTGACGACACCATGCGCCGGTGGGCCGATTCCGGGCGCCTGCCCACGACGACCGACGACTCCGGGCGCCGCGCGGTGGAGGGCGCCGACCTGGCGGTGTTCGCCGAGAAACTGGCGGCCGAGACCCCGGGCCCCGACCAGGACGGCCTCGGCCTCTCCTCGGCGCGCAACCGGTTCACCGGGCTCGTCACCCGAGTGGTGCGTGACACCGTGATGGCCCAGGTCGAGATCCAGGCCGGGCCGTTCCGCGTAGTCAGCCTGATGAGCCGCGAGGCCGCCGACGAGCTGGGCCTGCAGCCCGGTTCGCTCGCCGTGGCCTCGATCAAGTCGACGAACGTCGTGGTCGAGGTCCCCGACCCGTCCTGACCCAACCTCTCGATTCCCGGAGAAAACTCTTGCGCAGAAACACGTTCAGCGCGGTCGCCGTGCTGGCCGCCGCCACCCTGTCCCTCGCCGCCTGCGGCGGGTCGTCGTCCTCGGGCACGCCGTCGGCGTCGTCGTCCTCGGGTCCGTCCGGTGAGATCACCGTGTTCGCGGCCGCCTCCCTGACCGGTTCGTTCACCAACCTGGGCAAGGCCTTCGAGGCCGAGAACCCAGGCACGAAAGTCACTTTCAGCTTCGGTCCGAGCTCCGGACTGGCCGAGCAGATCGACCAGGGCGCCCCGGCCGACGTGTTCGCCTCGGCCGCCACGAAGAACATGGACCAGGTCGTCGAGGCCGGAAATGCCTCCAACCCGGTTGCCTTCGCGAACAACACGATGGAGATCGCGGTCCCGGCCGACAACCCGGCCGGAGTCGACTCCCTCGACGACCTGACGAACAAGGACGTCAAGGTGGTGCTCTGCGCGCAGGACGTGCCCTGTGGCGTGAGCGCCCGTGCGGTGTTCAAGAACGCCGGTATCACCGTCACCCCGGTCAGCAACGAGGTCGACGTGAAGTCCACCCTGTCGAAGATCACGCTGGGCGAGGCGGACGCGGGCCTGGTCTACGTCACCGACGTCAAGGCCGCGGGCGACAAGGTCTCGGGCATCGAGATCCCGGCCGACGACAACGCCACCACCACCTACCCGATCGCCTCCCTCAAGAACAGCAAGAACGCCGACCTGGCCCAGGCTTTCGTCGACTACGTGCTCTCCGACAAGGGCACGGCCGAACTGGGGACAGCCGGCTTCAGCAAGCCCTGACCCCGATCTCGACCCACAACCCCCACAACCCCTTGTTCGTGATCATGCAAAACCTCCCCGGAGTTCTAGAACTCCTCCTCGAAGAGTTCTAGAACACTGGGGAGGTTTTGCATGATCACGGTGAAAAGAGAGTGGCGGGAAAGAGAAAGGAGGAAGGGGACGCATGATGGCCCTCGACCGCGGCGACCGGCCCGGCCGCCGGGACCGGGATCTGCGGATCACCACGCGGACGCCGTGGCCGATGATGCTGCCCGCGCTGGTCGCGGTGCTGTTCCTGCTGCTGCCGCTGGCCGGGCTTCTGGTCCGGGCCCCCTGGACCGATCTGCCGCAGTTGCTGTCCGAGCCGGAAGCGTTTCAGGCGCTGCGTCTCTCGCTGGTCTGTGCGACGGCGGCGACCGGCCTGTCGTTGTTCTTCGGCATCCCACTGGCCTGGATCCTGGCGCGGAGCCGACGGCCGGGGATCAGTGTGCTGCGGGCCCTGGTGACGCTGCCGCTGGTGCTGCCGCCGGTGGTCGGCGGTGTGGCCCTGCTGGTGGCGCTCGGCCGGCGCGGACTGGTGGGGCGGTACCTGGACGAATGGTTCGGCTACTCGCTGCCGTTCACCACCACCGCCGTGATCCTGGCCGAGACCTTCGTCGCCATGCCCTTTCTCGTGATCACGGTGGAGGGCGCGCTGCGCACCGCGAATCAAGGGCTGGAAGAGGCCGCGGCCACGCTCGGGTCGAAGCCGTTCGCCACGTTCCGCCGGGTCACGCTGCCACTGATCGCGCCCAGCCTGGTCGCGGGCAGCGTGCTGACCTGGGCCCGGGCGCTGGGTGAGTTCGGCGCCACCATCACCTTCGCCGGCAACTTCCCCGGCACCACCCAGACCATGCCGCTGAAGATCTACCTGCTGATCCAGAACGACCCGGACGCCGGCATCGCCCTGAGCCTGGTGATGCTACTGGTCTCGGTGGCCGCGCTGGCCCTCCTGCGTGATCGCTGGCTCAGCAGTGGAGCACGGTTGTGACCGGCGCGAGCCCGCCCGAGGCGACAGTCGGCGCGTCCACCATCGGACTGGACGCGAACATCGTGGTGGGCCGCGAGGACTTCGAACTGCGCGCGCAGGTGCGCGTCGGGCCGGGCGAGGTGCTGGCCGTGCTCGGGCCCAACGGGGCCGGGAAGACCACCCTGCTGCGGGCTCTCGCCGGGCTGCTGGCCCTGCGCGAGGGGCACGTCGAGGTCGGGGGCGCGCGCTGGGACGACCCGGCGGCGAACCTGTTCGTGCCCACCACCGATCGCCGCGTCGGGCTGGTGTTCCAGGACTACCGGCTGTTCCCGCACCTGTCGGTGCTCGACAACGTGGCGTTCGCGGCCCGCGCCCGCGGGGCCCGCCGGGGCGTGGCCCGCACCGGCGCCGCGCAGGTGCTGGAGCGGCTCGGCCTGGATTCCCTGGCCGCGCGCCGCCCGGACCAGCTCTCCGGTGGGCAGGCCCAGCGGGTGGCACTGGCCCGGGCCCTGGCCAGCGAACCCGCCATGGTGCTGCTCGACGAGCCGCTGGCCGCGCTGGACGCCCGCACCCGCCTGGAGATCCGCACCGAGCTGCGCCGGCACCTGAGCGCCTTCGCGGGGCCGAGCATCGTGGTCACCCACGACCCGCTGGAGGCGCTGGTGCTGGCCGACCGCATCCTGGTGCTGGAGGAGGGCCGCATCGCCCAGACCGGGACGCCCTCGGAGGTGGCCCGGCGGCCGGTCACCGAATACGTGGCCCGGCTGATGGGTCTCAACCTTTACAGCGGGTGCCTGGCCGGTCCGGGACGCATCGTGCTGGACGGCGGGGGCGAGCTGCGGACCGCGACCCGCAGTGTCGAGGATCTGGCCGAGGGCTCCCGGGTTCTGGCCGTGCTCTCCCCCGGCGCCATCTCCCTGCATCTGGGTGAACTGCCCCAGGGCTCGCCCCGCAACGTCTGGACCGGCACGGTGAGTGGGGTCGAGCTGCTCACCGACCGGGTGCGGGTGGCCGTGACCGGCGCTCCCGACGCACTGGTGGACGTCACCGCGGCGGCGGTCGCCGAGCTCCAGCTGTCACCCGGTCAGGAGGTGCGCCTGTCGGCCAAGGCGACCGAGGTCACCGCCTACCCGGCTCCCTGACCGCTTCCCCGCCCGCCCGCGTCCTCACCTCGTCCCAACTGCGGACATGACCGGGTGCATCCGGACACCTACAGAAACCCGGTCCCCACCGAAGCGGGCCGCGTCAACTACCCTGACTGACCGGTCAGTAGAGTCCAGGGCCCCGCCCACCTGCCGATTGGGCGAATGGGCCGACAGCGTCGAACATGGTGGACGCCGGTCGGTAATTCAAGATCGTACGGACGCGGCGGGATCACGAGACCTGATGGGCGGGATGAGGGACGGGATGCAGGAGGGACCGGATCACGACCACCTCCCGGGCGAACAGCCGGACGACCGCCTCATGCCGCCTGGCCAGAGGGGCCGCCTGGACCGCCCGGTGCGCCACTACGGACCCGTTCCCAAGGTCCGGGACCGCGACACCTGGTCGATGAGCTTCGGCGGGGCGACGAAGAGCGACGAGAGCTTCGTGGTCACGCTGGGCGAGCTGGAGCAGCTGCCGAAGTCCTCGCTGACGGCCGACATGCACTGCGCCGGCAAGTTCACCACCCTCGACAACCGGTGGGAGGGCGTGCTGGCCCGCGACGTCGTCGAGGCCTACCCGCCCCTGCCCGGGATCACCAACGTCATCGTCTACGGGCAGTACGGCTACAGCGCCAACGTGCGGCTGGACGACCTGATCGCCGACAACGCCATCCTCGCGACCCGCCAGGACGGGACCGACCTGGCGCCCGAACACGGTTACCCCGTTCGGCTGATCATTCCGCACCTGTACTCGTGGAAGGGCCCGAAGTGGTTCCGCGGCTGGGAGTACCTGCTGCAGCCGCGCCGGGGCTTCTGGGAGGAACGCGGGTACCACCTGCGCGGGCAGGTGTGGGCCGAGGAGCGCTGGTCGTACCAGGAGACCCATCCGGGGCGCCTGCCGTCGCAGTCACCCGGCTCCGAGGGGCCGGGCGGGCAGGACGTCGAGGGCTGAACTGCCTTTCAGGACGATGTGATCGACACGGTGCGGGTCTGGCGGTACGTCTCGCGAGGTCCCCGGCGGCGCCACACGGCCTGGCCGATCAGCCAGAGCACGACCGAGATCGTCACCACCACGGGGACGAGCAGATCGGCCTCGGTGAGGCCGTGCTCGTACGAGAAGGTGTAGAGGATCACGCCCTCGCGCACATGGCTCACCTGGAGCCACACGTAACTGGTGACGCCGAGCGCGAGGACGCCGATCAGGGTCGGGATCAGGCGCCGGGTCAGGGCCAGGCCCACCCCGGCCGCGATCAGGGCGATGCACGACCAGCGCATGGCCGGCTCTGCCGCCAGGACCGACATCGCGTGGTCGAACGTGGCGTGGAACTGCTCGGGGTTGCGCGGCATCACGCCGAGCACCCGGCTCGCTATCAGGTGGAGTTCCACGATCGGCCTCCGCTGCGGGGTTGCTGGGAGTTAGGCGGATCGGCGATGACCCCTGGAGTCCTGGTGAACCCATCATCGACGAGGACGGCGGAACACGCCAAGGTGACCGGTACCCGACGTGCCGATGGCGGGGAGGTAATCGACCGGGACCGGGCGGCGCTGTAGAGGCGCCGCCGGTCAGAACCCGAATCCATCGCCGAACCCGTCTCCGAACCCGTCTCCGAAGCCGCCCGGGCCACCGGGGCCGCCTGGACCACCTGGGCCACCGCCGAAGCCGTGGCCGCCGAAGCCGTGGCCGTGACCGCCGAAGCCGTGGTCGCCGAAGAGGGCATCGAGCACCAGCATCGACCCGATACCCGCGGCGCCGGCGACCATGGCCGTCTTCCACCAGGGCCGGCTGTACCAGCCGGCCGGCACGGTCCGGCCCTGCACCTGGCCGCCGGGGTAGTAGTACGGGGTCGCGTTGCCGGGACCGGACGAGGCCACGTACTCCTCGTTGTTGACGGTGACCCGGCGGGTGCCCTCGACCGTCGGGACCGCGCTCTCCTGCGGCACCGCCGGACCGGGGTCGAGACCGAGCGCGGTCCGGGCCGAGCGCAGGTAGTGCAGACCCTCGATTGCGGTGCGGCCGGCGAGCTGGATCTGTTTGGCCGAGACCGCCTCGGCCAGCTGACGGCGGGCGGAGGCGTGCCGTTCGCCGGCCTCGGCCATCGACTGCCGGGCCGCGGCGTTGGTGCCGTCGTTCGTGCCCTCCAGCGCGGTGATGCCGCCACCGAGACGTTCCACCCAGTGCGAGGCCTCGGCGCGGGCGTCGGAGAGGTCCGGGCCGGCGGTCGGGGTGTAGCCGTAGGTGGGCGTGCCGTAGTCGGGCTGCTGGTTGGGCTGGTCGGGTCGGTCGGGCTGGTAGCGCGGTTGGTAACCGTTCTGCGGGTCGACCGGGCGGCCCTGGGCCGGTACCGGCGTGCGCCGGTTCATGAACCAGCCCACCGCACCGGCGATGAGCAACGCGGTGAAGATGAACATCAGCATGAGTGAAGGTTCGCCCGGACAACCGGGCGCCCGCCCCGAACAGCCTGGGAAGCGGCTGGGACCGGCCCTGCGCCAGGAGGGGACCCAGAGCCATCCCTTCGTCCGTGATCATGCAATCCCCCAGCCTTCGGCCGGGAGGTGCCCCCACTTCCGTGGGGAAAGGTTGCATGATCACGAACGGAGAGCGGGACGACCGTTCCCAGCCGTCCAGCTACCTCGATCACCTCAGCTGTCTGGTCGCCGCCCTGGTTCTGGGCATGGCTCCTGGCCGGGTGCTCCGGTCGACGTGACCGGGGCACCCAGCGCAGGTTCGGCTACCCGGCCAGGTAGTGCTCCACGCGGGCCGCGAGTTCTTCCGAACCCTCGACCCGCACCGGTTTGCTCGCCGTCATCACGCGGATGCGACGGGCGATGGCGCGGGTACGGGCCGAGCGGACGCCCGACATCGCATCCAGCGCCTGGGACCAGGTCACGACGGCCTGGTCGTGTCGGCCGAGCCGGGCCTGGACATCACCCAGGTCGCCCAGGGTGATGGCGTGGGCCCGCGCGAACTTCGACCGCTGCCGGATCTGGACCGCCCGCTCGAAAGCCTCGAGCGCGCCCCGCAGGTCTCCGAAGTCACGCAGCACGCAACCGCTCTGGTGAGCCAGCGAGGCCTCACCGACGAAGAACACCCGGTCGGGCTCGATGTCGGACGCCGAGGCCGAGGCCAGTTCCGCCTCCGCCTGTTTGACCGCCACCGTAGCGGCCTGCCGGTCACCCGCCATGGCGAGCGCCCGGGCCTGCCCCAGACAGAGCAGAGCCCGTTCCCGGGGTACGGCCCGCCGGTAGCGCTCACCGTTGACCGAGGCCGCGGCCAGGTCGAGTGCCCGCTCGGGCTGGCCGAGGTCGAGCACCTGCCGGGACATGGCCCGCAGGGCGAACCCGGCGAGCGGTGCGTCGTCCGCCTCGGCGGCCAGCTTGACCGCGATCGAGTAGGCCCACTGCGCCGTCGGGTGTTCTGCGTCGTCGTACGACATCCACCCGGCCAGGCACGCGAGTTCCCCGGCCGCGGCGAACATCTGCCGCCGCACCGAGTCGTCGGTGAACCGGCCGTTCAGGAACGCGGACACGTCGGAGGTGAGGTACTGCAGCACCGCTGTCCGGGCGTGACCACCGCCCCGGCGCTGGTCGACACGGCTGAAGAACGAGACGGTCTCCTGCACCGCCTCGACATCGCTGCGCCCGACCGCGAGAAGGCCGCCCGGTGGCTCGGTGGCGTTCTGCCCCCGGGCCTCCTGCCAGCTCGTCTCCCAGCTCTCGGGCGGAGCGCAGGCCAGGGACGGCGCGACCGAGGGCGCACCGCCTTCCGGCACCGAGTCGACCGCACGCAGCTGGACCAGAGGGTCGGTCAGCCAGTCGTGGACGGCCACACCTCTCGGACTGCCCTGGACCCCGGCACCACCCAGCGCGATCGGTCCTGTCACCGGAGCCACCGGTGAGAGGTCCGAGGGCGCGCCGGGACGCCGCCTGGGCCGGATCCGGCCGGGCACCGTCGTGCGGTCGCGCACCGAGGTACGCGCCACACGGCCGGCCGCATCGGCCAGGTTCTGGTTGGCACGGGCAGCCCGGACCGAACGTCCGGGACCCACCGCCCTCGTCACCGGGGACACCGGAGCCACCGGTGCCGGTGAGGAGGGCGATTTCTCCACCGTGCCACGCCGTCTGCCCGCGGCGGCCCTTGCGGCCGTACCCGCCTGGATCAGCAGCCGGAATCTCTCGGCACTGGCCCGGTCTGCCCGGGCCAGGGCGGTGTCGAGCACCGCCTGTAGTTCTGGCATCGGTTCGATGTCAGCACCACGTGCCTCCCACTTGCTCACCGTGCGGGTGCCGACACCGAGATATTCGGCAAATCCCACCACGGTCATTCTCAGAGCCCGACGCAAAGCCCACGCCTCATGCCCTGTCCAGCGTTCCACCGTCATCACGATGACCCCCGTCAATCGCGCAAATATGGTCCGCCGACACCTACTGCGCGTGCAGCAATTGTCAGCATAGGCGCGAATTCACCGCTTTCTCCAGAGGCTGACGAGATTGATTTGCAAGTGCACTGTGGGTGCAGTACCCCTGCGTATCTCCACGCACACCCGACGCACACTTGCACTGCAGCGTGCCATTTCAGGCCAGAATTCGTGCGCACATTTCTGAAAAATTTCCACCGCACCATCAGGAGTGCGAGCATCCAGCATTCCATACTCCGGGATTTGCCTTGACCGAAATACCTACTCCGGCATCGGTCGAACGGATTGCCGCAAGGCCGGTCCCGGCCATTCGGCGTCGATAGCATGAAGACCGTTCAGCGATGGACAGATGCCCGACACTGCCCTTGGGGGGTCACGCGTGACCATCGTTCAGTACCTGCATGTGTTGCGCCGGCAGTGGCTCGTGGTGTTACTGCTCGCCGCTCTCGGCACCGGCGCCGCGTACGCCTACACCGACCGTCAGGTGCGCACCTACTCGGCCACCACCGAGATGTTCGTCGGGATCACCGGCGAGAACCAGGACAGCGTCATGCAGATGAGCCAGGGCAGTACGTTCATCCAGCAGCGCATCAAGTCGTACGCCGACGTGGTGACCAGTCCGTCGGTGCTCGAAAAGGTCTCCGCGGCCTACGGGGTACCGATCTCGGCGGGCCAGATCAGCGTGACCGCCCCGGCCGACACGGTGCTGCTCGACATCACCGTCACCGACACCGACCCGAAACGGGCCGCGGTCATCGCCAACGGCATCGCCGACAAGTTCCCCGACTACGTCTCCCAGCTGGAAAAGCTTCCGCAGCAGGAGTCCTCACCGGTACGCCTGTCGGTCGTGGAGAGTGCCACCGAGTCCTCCACCCCGGTCGCCCCGCGGGTGCCGCTGAACCTCGCCCTCGGCCTGCTGGTCGGCCTCGGCCTGGGCATCGGTGCGGCCGTGCTGCGCGACGCCCTGAACACCTCGGTCTCCAGCATCTCCGACATCGAGAAACTCACCGGGGCAGTGCCTCTCGGCGTGGTTCCGTTCGACGCGAGCACCTCGAAGCAACCGCTGGTCGACTCCGACGAGCACGGTGCGCGAGCCGAGGCCTTCCGCACGCTGCGCACCAACCTGCAGTTCGCCGACGTCGACTCGCCGCCCCGCGTCATCGTGGTCACCTCACCCCTTCCGGACGAGGGAAAGAGCACCTCGGCCTGCAATCTCGCGCTCACCCTGGCCCTGGGCGGTGCCCGCGTGGTGCTGGTGGACGGCGACCTGCGCAAGCCCAGCGTCGGGCGCTACCTGGGCATCAGCAGCGGAGCGGGCCTGACCACCGTGCTCGCCGGCCGCCACGACCTGCGCGACGTGGTCACGGTCTACGGCCGCGACACCCTGGCCGTTCTCCCCTCCGGCCCTACTCCCCCGAACCCCTCGGAGCTCCTCGGTTCCCAGCAGATGGCTGATCTCCTCGCCACCCTGGCCGAGCACTACGACGTGGTCGTGGTCGACGCCCCGCCCCTGCTACCCGTCACCGACGCGGCCGTGCTCGCCGCCGCGGCCGACGGCGCCGTGCTGGTGCTGCGCCACGGGAAGACCCGCAAGGAAGACGCCAACCGCGCCCTGCAGGCCCTCGCCGCCGTCAACGCCAAGCTGCTCGGATCGGTGCTGAACTTCGCCCCCAAGAAGAAGAACCGGAGCGGCTACGACGGGTACGGATACGGCTATGGGTACGGCAACGTCTCCCAGGCCAAGCCCCTCCCCCAGATCGTGCGCTCGGCCGCCGTCACTCTCCCCGAGCCCGAGAGCACCCCAGCCACACCCCCTGAGCACAGGCCTCCGCAAGCCCCTGTGACGAAATGGTTACGCACGGTGCACCTAGCGTGCCATGTCGCGTCATGGTGAGGTTCAATGCCCTGACCGACGCTGAGAGCATGGCCGGCCTGGGAATCGATCTGCGTGACACCGCAGGCAGCGCAGTCACCCTGGAACTGCGCATCTTCCGGGCGTATGTGGAGTGCTGGGTCGGCGACAGCTGCTACGCCGTCTTCGACCGTGAGGCCCTGCGCCACTGGCTGGCCCGCCCCGGCACGGTGCTGAGCTACGAGGGCATCAGCTGGGCGCGCGCCGGCCAGGGAGCCGTAGCGGTCACCGTCGACGGAGTGGTGCCCCGCTGGCCCCTCGCCGACCACGTGCTGGACGGACTGCGTTCGCGGATATGACGAAGGGCGCGACCCCAGGAGGTCGCGCCCTTCGTAACGGTCGAGAACCGATTACTGCTTCGGAGCCGTCACAGTGACGTCTTTCAGGGTGAAGTCGTACCGGCCGCTGCGGCTGGAGTCGGTGCTCGGAGCCAGGCTCGTCACCCAGACCATCCAGTAGCGATGCTTGCCGGCCTTGCTCCCATCGAGCGTGACGTTCCCCGTGGACTTCTTCTGGGAGACCGCCTTGTCGTAAGCGCTCAGGTCAGAGGTGGAGAGTTCATCGGACGACCGCAACCCGACTGTGATCGGGGCAGCGCCGACGTTCACCTTCACCTCGCTGATCTCACGGGCCTCGCCCAGGTCGAGCACCAGGCCGAGGCCCTTCTTCAGGTTCCCGAAAGCAGCCGAGTTGTAGCCGGCTCCCGCGCGGTAGGTGCCGTTGCCCTGATCCGTGACACCGCTACCGGACGGGTCGGGGTCGAAGGACTTCCAGGTGAACTTCACCTTCTCGGTCGCCGCCTGCGTGGCTGTCACCGTGGGCGTGGCCGTGGTGTTGTTCTCGGCGGCGTTCGGATCCTTGTTGTCGGGGCCCAGGCTGATCATGACGCCGGCGATGATGCCACCGATCACCAGGCAGACCACCGCGAACATGGCCCAGCGAGCACCCGCGGAGGGCAGCTTCTGGTTCGGCTGCCGCGGCGGGTGACCCTGGTAGAGCTGCTGCTGCGGCGGGGCGGTGGGCACGCCCACCGAACCCATCGCACTCACCGGCATCGAGCCGGTCGGCACCTGCTGCTGGTAACCCTGCTGCTGGTAGCCCTGGGGTGCGTACGCCTGCGGCGCATAGGTCTGCGGGTAGCCCTGCGGGGCGTAGCCCTGGGGCGCATACCCCTGGGGATAGCCCTGCGGAGCATAACCCTGCGGGTTGCTGTAACCGATCGGGACCGAGCCGGTGCCGGGAGCGGTCGGCAGCTGGCCGGTGGGCGGCTGCACCTGCTGGTTGGCACCGGTGTTCAGCGGGATGCCGGCGGTGTGGGCCCCCTGCTTGCGGCCCTTGCGCTTGCGGTTCTTGGCGCCGGGCTGGACCTGGGCCCGGGCCGCGGCGGCCGGGTCGACCTGGGTCTCAGGGCCACCGGGCTGCGTGATCGGGCCGCTGGCCGGGTTCTGCACCCCCGGCATCGGCTGGGAACCGGTCATCATCGACGGCGGGAGGGGCGGCGCCATCACGATGGCACGCGTCATCGCCTCGGCGGCGCGGCGCCGGGCGACCATCTCCCGCGGCACGAACGCACCGGTGTCGGGCGAACGGCGACCGGGACGGCCACCACCCTGACCGCCCTGCGCCGGCTGACCGGACGGGCCCGACGACTCGGACGAGCCCGACGAGGCCGAGGCCCGGGACGGCTGCTGCGGCGGCTGGCCACCACGACCCGACCCGGACGCCCCCGACCCGGATGCTCCCGACCCGGCCGAGGCCGAGGCACCGAACGACGAGCCACCCGCCGCCACGGAGGCCGGTTCGGGCTGGACCGTGTAGGGCTCGGTCGAGGGACCCAGTTCGGGATCGGCCGTCGGCAGTGCGCCGGAGGCCGGTGAGCTGGAGGGGACAGCAGCCACGTCGAGAGGGGCTCCGGTGGCCCTGAGGGCTGCCCCCACGGAGGCGGCGCTGAGGGAGAGGCCACCGCTGTCGGGGCCACCTCCCACGACGGCCGGCAGGTTGGAGGTGGAGAACAAGTCCGCCCTACCCGCGTCGGAGTCCGGGGCGAGCGACATCGCGCCCGCCTCCGCCATCTGCATCGCTTCGGAGGTCTCGTCTCCGCCGATCAGTCGCACTGGCCCAGAACCACCCGATGTGCTGGAAGAAGAGGTGTCAAAAGAAGAGGAAAGATCAACAGGGCCGACAGCTCTCGTAGCTGCCAACGGGCTGAGCTCCTGTGCGGTCTCCGCAGACGCCGAGGCGTACTCCAGAGTCCCGGTCGTCGGGTCAGCCGTGTTCACACCATCGATGAGCTGGTTGCCCGTTTCCTGCGACAGGCGCGCCGGGTCCGACAAGGCAACGCTCCTTCCCTCTACCGGGTACTACGGTACGCGACAGCGGCGACTCACCCGAACCGGATCGCCCTATACGTGTGGCTTTTGTCCGAACAATTCATAGCTCGCCGTGGGTAGGCCCACGGCAGGCAGAGACTCTGACGCACGAGACCCCTGTGCCGGTTGCGTCACGGGGGACTCAGTTTCCCAGTCCCCCGTCCCGGGGGCGACGCTGCCATCCCGGGCCGGTACCGCCACCGGAGAGGTTCGCGCCAAGGCCGGCCACGAACACTGCGACGGGTGGAAGTACTGCGGCGACGATGCCCATGACCACGGCCGCACCGGTGGAGATCGGTCTCACCACGGTCCAGGCCGCAATCACGAGCAGTACGCAGGTTCCCATGATCAGGAGATACCGGCGGACGCGGGTGCCCTCGTCGACCGGCCGACGCTCCCGTGGGGGCCGCGGCGGTGGGTCGACGGGAGGGTAGGGCGGCACCTGGGAGCCCGGCTGGAAGTGCGGGCCCTGCCGTATCCGGCGCACCACGACCAGCAGGTCGACGGCCGCGCTCACCGCCACCGCGGCGAACACCAGCACGATGGCTGTGGACTCCCGGCCGGCCAGGACGACGGCCGCGATCGTGGAGGAGACGAGACCGGTCAGTGCGAGTCCCAGACGCAGCCGGAGCGGGCTGCGCGCGCTGTTCGGCTCGTTACCGGTGCGCCGCATGCCCTCACCACCCCTCGTCCGCAACCAGGCTATGCCCGGCCGGGGTCGGGTCGCACGCAGAGGACCGATCATGCCCGATCCGCCCCCTTCACGGCATCCCTCCAGCGGCGGGAGGGACAAAGGAGTGAGGACGCCGGCGGTCAGGGCTCACCGGCGTCCTCACGTTCGCCCCCTCAGGGGACGAACCCCTTAGTAAATGCTGACCCCGTAGACGCTGAGCGCCTCCGTGACCGGCTGGAAGTACGTGACGCCACCGGAGGTGCAGTTACCACTGCCACCCGACGTCAGGCCGTACGCCACCGTGCCCGCGTAGAGCGAGCCACCACTGTCGCCACCCTCGGCGCAGACCGTGGTGCGGATGAGACCCGAGACGCTGCCCTCGGCGTAGTTGACGGTGGAGTTGAGCGCGGTCACCCGGCCACTGTGGACACCGGTGGTGCTACCGCTGCGGTAGACGGTCTGGCCCACGGTCGGCGTGCCGGCGCTGGAGATCTCCTGCGAGCCGCTGTAGGTGTAGACCGTGCCCGGGTGGGCAGTGGTGGAGCTGCTGTACCGCACCAGGGCGTAGTCGTTGCCCGGGAACGAGTAGCCCACCGTCGGCCCGAGGACCGTGGTCTGACCGGAGTTCGAGTACCAGGTGCTCGCCACCTCACCGCAGTGCCCGGCGGTCAGGAAGTAGTACGTCGAGCCGCTGACCACGTTGAAGCCCAGCGAGCAGCGATAGCCACCGCCGTAGATGGCCTGCCCACCGGCGATCTTGGTGCTGAACACGCCGGAGGTCTTCTCCAGCGTGGCCTTGGTGCCGAGCTTGGCCACCGCGGCCTCGACCTTGGCCAGCTTCGCGCCCTTGACCGTGCTGTCCACGGTGACCAGCACCTTGTTCGACGCCGGGTCGACGCCATAGGAGGTACCCGACAGCTTCACCGTCGAGTCGAGCGTCTTGAACGCGGCGTTGAGCTGGGCCGTGGTGTGCTTCACCAGGTGCGCGCTGGCACCCTCGGCCTTGGCCTCCTTCAGCGCGGCCTTGGTGGTGACCGCGGCCGTCAGCGTGCTGCCCTCGTAGTAGACGCCGGCGCTCTCCTTCCCGAGCTTCTTGGCGAGCGCGTCGGCCGCCTTGTCCTGCTTCACGGACTCCTTCTGCGCGGCGGTGACGGCCACCAGCTGACTGGTGGGAGAAGCGCCGACGCCGACGGCGGCACCCGCGGAAGCTGCGGGTGCGGCGAGGCAGACGGCGACGACACTGGAAGTGGCCAGGCCAATAAGCAGACGGCTGGGTTTCACGGTGGTTCCTCTCGACAGACGTGATGGGCGATGCCCTGTCAGGGACACGTCCGGGCGACCCGGAAGCGCCCTAATAGTCCGATTTGTCCGCAGCGATGACAAGACCTGAACGCCAGAAAGTAACCCGACGGTCACAAAGCGCAGAGAATTTGACCGGCATGTGACCCCGGTCACTCCCGGGACGCGCCCGGACGTCACATCGGGACCTGCGCGCGGCTCGCGCGAGAAGGCCACTAACGTGTATGGACATGCCTGGTCATTACGACGTCATCGTTCTGGGAGCCGGCCCCGGCGGCTATGTCGCCGCCATCCGAGCAGCGCAACTCGGCAAGCGGGTGGCCATCGTCGAGAGCAAGTACTGGGGCGGTGTGTGCCTCAACGTCGGGTGCATCCCCTCCAAGGCCCTGCTCCGCAACGCCGATCTGGCGCACACCGTGCAGCACGAGGCCAAGACCTTCGGCATCCAGATCGAGGGTCAGGTGACCTTCGACTTCAAGGCCGCCTTCTCGCGCAGCCGTTCCGTGGCCGACGGCCGCGTCAAGGGCGTGCACTTCCTGATGAAGAAGAACGGCATCGACGAGCTGAACGGCTGGGGCACGTTTGTCGACGCCCACACCCTGCAGGTCAAGCTCAACGACGGTGGCGAGGAGACGGTCACCTTCGACAACGCCATCATCGCGGCGGGCGCCACCACCCGCCTGCTGCCGGGCACGACCCTCTCCGAGCGGGTCGTGACCTACGAAGAGCAGATCATGACGTCCGAGCTGCCGAAGAGCATCATCATCGCCGGCGCCGGTGCCATCGGCATCGAGTTCGCCTACGTGCTGAGCAATTACGGCGTGGACGTGACGATCGTCGAGTTCCTCGACCGGATCCTGCCGCTGGAGGACGTCGACGTCTCGACCGAGCTCGCCAAGCGGTACAAGAAGGCCGGGATCAAGCTCCTCACCGGCACCCGCGTGGACTCGATCGAGGACGGCTCCGGCCCGGTCCGCGTGACCGTCACCAAAGACGGCAAGCAGCAGGTCCTGGAAACCGAGAAGGTCATGCAGGCCATTGGTTTCGTGCCGCGTACGAAGGGCTACGGCCTGGAGAACACCGGCGTGAAGCTGACCGAGCGCGGCGCCGTCGAGGTGGACGGCAACCTGCGCACCAACGTGCCGGGCATCTACGCCATCGGTGACGTCACGTCCAAGCTGATGCTGGCCCACGTGGCCGAGTCGCAGGGCATCATCGCGGCCGAGACCATTGCCGGCGCCGAGACCATGACGCTCGACTACGCGATGATCCCGCGCGCCACGTTCTGCAACCCGCAGGTCGCCAGCTTCGGCTACACCGAGGCTCAGGCCCGCGAAAAGGGTTACGACGTCAAGGTGTCCAAGTTCCCGTTCACCGCGAACGGCAAGGCGCACGGCCTGGCCGAGCCGGTCGGCTTCGTCAAGCTGATCGCCGACGCCAAGTACGGCGAGCTGATCGGTGGGCACCTGATCGGCCCCGAGGTCACCGAGCTGCTGCCCGAGCTGACCCTGGCCCAGCAGTGGGACCTCACCGTGCACGAGATCGCCCGTAACGTGCACGCCCACCCGACTCTGAGCGAGGCCGTGAAGGAAGCGGTGCACGGCCTGGCCGGGCACATGATCAACTTCTGATCGGCCCGTTCACCCGGAACGGCCGCGCCCCTCTGGGGGCGCGGCCGTTCCGCATGTATGGACAGGGCTTCGCCCATGACCCAGCGGTCGACCGGTACGAGCGACCGGGAACTGGCCGCCTTCAACGCGAAGGCCACGGGGGCGGACGACGAGAACGGTGAGCCGGTGGGCGGACTCACCGGCTGGACGTGGGGCGGCACCTGCGGGGTGAGCATGCTCTGGGTGCACGCCGACCACCGGGCCGGCGGCTGGGGCGGCAAGCTCCTGGCGGCCGCGGAGGACCAGGCCAGACGGCGGGGCTGCGCCCGGATGGTGCTGTCGTCGTTCACGTTCCAGGCGCCGGACTTCTACCGGCGCCACGGGTACGTCGAGACCGGGCGGGCCGAGGGTTATCCGGCCGGGAACGCCCAGGTCCACTTCCTCAGGACCCTCTGAAAAACCTCTGCCAAAACAACAACGGCGACACGTCTTCGTGTCGCCGCATCATCATGGGCGCTGCGTCTCTGGCGCGCCTCGAAAAGTTGGTGTTACAGGTGAACTGCCCGGGTGGCCGCCTGCTGGTTGAGCACGGCCTCCAGTTCGGCGATCTCGGACTCGGTGTGGCGACCCATGATCGCGTCGAGCTCCTGACGCTCGGCCGGGGTGCTGTAGCTCGCCAGCTCATGAGCGAGCTTGCGGTTACGCTGACGGACGACTCGACGCTCGGCCAGGTGGGTACGCAGTTCGGTGATCATCAGTGCCTTTCGGTCGACTTCCTCCGCGGGTTCGCGGGGCGGCGGTTGCGCCGCCACTCCCATTAACGGTCACTTCGACGAGAGCGTTACCCCTTTGGGGGTGTGACCTGCCCCTCACCTCGAGTTGTCCGGACAGGCGTACAGGTGAAAGAAAACCTTCATCAAGGGTTTTCGTATTTTGCTCGAAAACCGATCAAAAAATGGTGGACGTCGTCGGCCTCCTTGGGTGCCCGACGGCGTCCACCATTCGTGGTCTTGACGAAGAACTACCCGGCGACCGACTCCCGCCAGACCCGGATCTGGCCGCGCAGCCAGTGCGCACTGTCCTTCAGGGTGCGCTCCTGGGTCTTGTAGTCGACCCGGACGATGCCGAAGCGCTTGTCGTACCCGTACGACCACTCGAAGTTGTCCAGGAGCGACCAGACGAAGTAGCCCCGCACGTCCGCCCCCTGGGCCACCGCGTCCTGCACCGCGTGGATGTGCGACTCCAGGTAGGCCTGGCGCTCCGGGTCGGGCACCGACCCGTCCGCGGCGACGACGTCGTCGAAGGCCGCGCCGTTCTCGGTGATGAACAGCGGCACGCCCGGGTACTCCCGGGACAGGCGCACGAGCAGCTCGGTGAAGACCTCGGGCACGATCTCCCAGCCCATTGCCGTCACCGGGCGGCCCCGGCCCACGGATCGCGCTACCAGGGCCCCGTCGGAGTCCGTGCTCGAGCCGTCCTCGTCCACATGGGAGATCAGCCAGCCGGTGTAGTAGTTCACCCCGAGCACGTCGATCGGCGTCGAGATGATCTCCAGGTCGCCCTCCTGCACCGGCAGCTCGGCGTGCCGCAGGGCCAGGTCGTCCACGACGTCGGCCGGGTAGGCCCCCTTGAGAAGCGGGTCGAGATAGAGCCGGTTGTTCAGGCCGTCGGCGCGGCGGGCGGCGTCGCGGTCCTCGTCGGTGTCGGTGGCCGGGTGCCCGGGGCCGAGGTTGAGCGTGATGCCCAGGTGCACCGGACGGTCGAGCCCTGAGGCCGCCTCACGCATCCGCTGCGTCGCCAGACCGTGCCCGAGCAGCAGGTGGTGCACGGCCCGGATGCCCGCGGGGAAGTCCTGATGGCCGGGCGCCTGATGCCCGTAGGCGTACCCGAGCATGGCCGAGCACCACGGTTCGTTGAGCGTGGTCCAGTTCGCCACCCGGTCGCTCAGCCGGTCGAACATCAGCGCCGCGTAGTCCGCGAACCGGTGGGCGGTGTCGCGGGCGGGCCAGCCGCCCGCGTCCTCCAGTTCCTGGGGCAGGTCCCAGTGGTAGAGCGTGACCCACGGGTCGATGCCGTTGGCCAGCAGCTCGTCCACCAGCCGCGAGTAGAAGTCGACGCCCTGGGGGTTCAGCGCCCCGCTGCCACCCGGCTGCACCCGCGGCCAGGAGATCGAGAACCGGTAGGTGTCCACCCCCAGCCCTTTGATCAGCGCCACGTCGTCGGGCATGCGGTGGTAGTGGTCGCACGCCACGTCGCCGTTGTCGTCACCGTGCACCCGGCCCGGAGTATGCGAGTAGGTGTCCCAGATCGACGGCGTCCGGCCGTCCTCGGCCGCCGCCCCCTCGATCTGGTAGGCGGCCGTGGCTACGCCCCAGCGGAATCCGGGCGGCAGGCTCAGGGGCGTACCGGAACTGGGCTGGGTCAGCGTGGTGTCCATGTCTCTCCATCGGGTCGAGGACTCTGCCGCGAGTGCGAAACCCGGCATACCGGGCCGGGGGTGCACCCAAGCATGCGTCCTGGAGGCCCGCTGCGGAACCACCGTTCCCCGGCCCCCGAACCCTGGCGGGCGTCCACCATCCGGACAGAAAACCGCCGGATACACCCGGCCCGGAATTCAACCCGATCGGCCCCGCCCCGCCGTCTGTCCGGACATCTTCGCCGGAAGATCACACAGTGTTCACGGGTCGCCACTAAAGCGCGCCGTCATTCCCGGGAAACGCCCGGACAACGGCTTCCTGTGAAATGCGCTTCGGTTTTCCGGGGACAAAAGGCTGTCCGGACAGATATCTGCCCGGACAGTCCCTCAGGTGTGCTCGCGCCGGTTCCTAGGCTGCCGGCCCCGGTGCCCGGACGTGCGGGGAGAGCGCCGCGGGGGCCGCCCCCGTTCCCGCGCAGACCTCGGAGAGAGTGCGCATGAACTGCGGGTGCAGACGTGCCGCCTGATCCATACTCAGCTTGAGATCGGCTGCGGCCCGGACATTCTCGGGATCTGCGACCAGGCGGTCGATGGCCACCTTGGCCCAGCCGTCAAGCTTGGCGAGGTGCTGAAAGACAGCTGCGAGAGCATCGGCGCCCGGCTGTGCGGCCCCGGTCGAGTCACCGGAGTTCGCGGCGATCTGCCGGGCGGTGAAACGGCGCAGTGCCTCGTCGACCAACTGTGTCGGGTCCATCGCGGGTTGACCCCCATCTCCTTCTCTGTCGTCACGGCCTGGCCGGAGAACACGAAGGTAAATTCTGGTCCCGCGCATCTCCATTGACCGCAGTTCAACCCTACGCCCGGCGATCGGGTTTCGCTGGAGACCTGGTTGTGGAAGCGCGAATGTTGCCCACAAGTGATAGATCGCTTTCATGCGGATCACTGACACAGCGGACATGTGGTGGAAAACAGCGGTGGTCTATTGCCTCGATGTCGAGACATTCATGGACTGGAACGACGACGGGACCGGAGACCTGGCCGGGCTCGCCCAGCGGATCGACTACCTGTCCGAGCTCGGCGTGACCTGCCTCTGGCTCATGCCCTTCTACCCGAGCCCGGATCGCGACGACGGCTACGACATCACCGACTTCTACGGGGTGGACCCGCGCCTGGGCACCCACGGCGACCTGGTCGAGGCGATCCGGACGGCCCACGACCGGGGGATGCGGGTGATCGTGGACCTGGTGGTGAACCACACCTCGGACCAGCACCCGTGGTTCGTCGCCTCCCGGGAGAGCAAGGACTCGCCCTACCGGGACTGGTATGTGTGGGTCGACGAGCCGCCGGCGGGCCAGCAGCCCGAGCCGGTGTTCCCCGACCAGGAGAGCAGCGTCTGGACGCTCGACGAGAAGACCGGGCAGTACTACCTGCACCACTTCTACAAGTACCAGCCCGACCTCAACGTGACGAACCCCGCCGTGCGGGACGAGATCGCGCGCATCGTCGGGTTCTGGCTGGCTCTGGGCGTCAGCGGGTTCCGGGTCGACGCGGTGCCGTTCTTCATCGACACCATCGGTGAGTCCCCCACCGCCCTGCCCGACCCGCACCAGGTGGTGCGTGACCTGCGGGCGTTCATCAACCGGCGCTCCGGCGACGCGATCCTGCTCGGCGAGGTGAACGTGCCCTTCAAGCAGCAGCTGGAGTTCTTCGGCGGTTCCGAGGGCGACGAACTCACGCTGCAGTTCGACTTCATCACGATGCAGAACATGTACCTGGCGCTGGCCCGGCAGAACGCCGGGCCGCTGCAGCGGGCGCTCGAGCAGCGCCCGGAGATCCCCCGCGAGTGCCAGTGGGGCACCTTCGTGCGGAACCACGACGAGCTGACGCTGGACAAGCTCTCCGACTCCGAGCGGCAGGAGGTGTTCGACGCGTTCGGGCCCCAGAAGCGCATGCAGGTGTACGGCCGCGGCCTGATCCGGCGGCTGCCCCCGATGCTCGACGGTGACGCCGACCGCATCCGCATGGTCTACAGCCTGCTCTTCTCGCTACCGGGCACCCCGGTGCTCTTCTACGGCGAGGAGATCGGGATGGGCGAGAACCTGGAGATCGGTGACCGCACCGCTGTGCGCACGCCGATGCAGTGGACGAGCGAGCCGGGGGCCGGTTTCTCCCGCAACGACGACGCCGAGACGTTCCCGGCGCCGCTGGTGACCGGGGAGTTCGGGCCCGAGCACGTGAATGTGCAGGCGCAGCGGGCCGATCCGGACTCACTGCTGAACTTCGTGCGGCTGCTGATCGCGCGCTACCGCAGCAGCCCGGAACTGGGCTGGGGTGACTTCGAGGTCCTGCCGCAGTCGAGCGAGCAGGTGTTCGTGCACCGGTCGACCTGGGAGGACGCCGTCATCATCGCCATGCACAACTTCGGCCCCGACCCGGTGACCGTGCCCCTGGAGCTGGAGCCCGGCAGCACTGCCATCGATCTGCTCAGTCCTCACGACGAGGAGATCAAGGGCGAGGTGGATCTGGGACGGTACGGCTACCGCTGGCTGCGGGTGATCACTCCGACCACCCGCCGCCTGCGGTAGTCCTGCGGGAACGGTGACTCAGGGCGCGTTCTGGAAGTCGCTCTTGACCGCGCGCCATTCCTCGTCGTTGGCGCCGATCCGCCAGTAACCCGAGATCGAGAGCTGTGACTGCTTCACACCGCGCTCACGCTTGAGGAACCGGCGCAGGTCACGCATCGCCGCGGCCTCACCGTGCACAAAGGCGTGCACGGTGCCGGCCGGGAACTCCAGCGCAGTGACGGCCTCGACCAGCACCGTGCCGGCCGGGCGCCCGGTGTCAAGCAGCCATCGGACCTCGACCCCGGCCGGAGCGGTGAGCTTGAGCTCCGAGGCCGGGTCGTGGATCTCCAGGAGCACGATGCCCTTCGCGTCGTCGGGCATCGCCTCGAGCGAGGCCGCGACGGCGGGCAGGGCGCTCTCGTCGCCGACCAGGAGGTGCCAGTCGGCGCCCGGCTCGGGCCGGTAGCCCCCGCCCGGACCGGCCAGCCAGATCTCGTCGCCCGGTTTCGCGTCGCGCGCCCAGGGACCGGCCAGGCCCTCGTCCCCGTGCACGACGAAGTCGATGGACAGTTCGCGGGCCTGCTCGTCCCAGCGCCGCACCGTGTACGTGCGGTTCTGCGGCCACTGCGACTGTGGGAGCTGGGTTCGGATCGCCTTCATGTCGATCGGCCGGTCGTACTCGATGCCCGCTCGCGGGTAGATCAGCTTCACGTAGGCGTCGCTGAACTCGTTCATCGTGAACTGCGCCAGGTCGTCGCCGGTCAGGACGACGCGGACCATGGTCGGGCTGAGCTGCTCGGTCCTGGCGACCGTGAGCACCAGGGTCGCGCCGCCACGTCCTTCGCCGCGGCCACCGACCCGCCCACGGCCGTCGCGTGCGCCTTCTGCGCGGGGAGAGACGGACATGCGTCTACCACCTTCCAAAGTGAGGTATGCCTAACCTACAACGGAAGACTGTGCGGAACCGGGGAGATCAGGCGGCGGTACGCCACCGGGCCCGGTCGTCGTCGCCCTTGATGCTGCAGGTCAGGGTGTCGCCGTCGGAGTCCTTGGCCTTCGCTCCCTCGTCGGGACAGAACGCGCCCGGGGTCTCCTTGTTGCCATTGTCGCTGTCGGCGTCCGACTTCTTGTCCTGGCCCCCGGACGACGTGGCGGCGGACTCCTTCGAGTCGGCCTTGGTGCTGGACTTCGAGGTGGGTACGCGCTCGTCGGGGCAGCTCTCGAGCACACCACTCATGGCCTTCTTCTCGGCCTTGGTCACCCAGTTGCCGTACTTCGCCTTCACCGCGATCTGCCGGGCCACGTAGTCGCAGCGGAACGACTTGTTCGCGGGCAGCCAGGTGGCGGCGTCGCCCGAGCCCTTGGACGAGTTCGTCGGGCCGTCGGCGGCCAGCAGGTTCAGCGGGTCGTTGGCGAGCTCGGTGCGCTTCTCCTTCGTCCACTGGAAGGCACCGGTGACCCAGGCGTTCTCCAGCGCGACGACGTGGTCGATCTGCACCGCGGAGGCGTCCTCCTTGGTGAACTTGATCGCCTTGCCGGTGTACCGGTCCTTCAGCGTGCCGCTGACCACGATGCAGTCCTTGGTGCCCGAGCGGAACTTCTCACCGCTCAGGTCCCGCTTGAGGACGTCGTTGCGGGTGTCGCAGCCGTTCTTGTCGACGTCCTTCCAGGCGCTGCCGAACTCGTCGCGGTCGTAGCCGGTACCCGCGGCCCGGCCCTTCACCGAGAGCGTGGCCAGTACCTTCGTGGCTTTCTGACCGCTGTTGTCGTCGCTCGTGGTGCCGTCGGAGGAGTCCGAACCCGACACGGTAGATCCACCGATGTCGTTGGTGACCTCGCACCCGGCGAGACCGAAGGACAGCATCAGGGCGAGGAGGGCTGCTCCAGAGCGACCAATTTTCACTCCAGAACCGTATCCTCGCCCGGAACGCACCGCTCGCCCACGTCTCGTACGCATCGTCCGTCATCTGGATGAGGCAGTGCCGAAGATCTGATCGACAATGGTGTTCCACGAGTAAAGGGGGACGAAATGGGCGACAACACCACCGTCACGGTCGTGGTGGCTTTCGTCGTGGTGCTGCTGCTGGTGGCTGTGGCACTGCTCGTGGTCGGGCTCTACGTGATCTACCGCTACCGCCTGCCGCTGCGCGGTATCGCGGCGATGGTCGCGTCGTTCGCCTACTTGATCAGCCCGATCGACGCCGCCCCCGAGGCCGTGCTCGGCCCGTTCGGCATGGTCGACGACGCCGGGGTGCTCACGATCGTCGCGTTCTACGTCTTCCACCTGATCAAGGCCCGGCGCACGAACATGCCGATGGGTAAGGCCGCGGGCATCGCCCTGCGCGACACCGCCCGCAACTACCCGCGTAACCGGCCGGGCCGCGACCACGATCCGCGCCGCTAAACCTTTTCCCGCTGCCCGCCCACTGCACCACATTCCCTCCTGACCTGGCAGAACGTGAGCAATTACGGCGCATGCGACCAAGCGTCTGACATGCCGTGATCAAGCAAGTACGCTCTGTGGTCATGGAGGAGCTCATTCTGTCCGGATTCGTCGTCCTGCTCGCCGCCGGCCATCTGGCCGCAGGGCGGCTCAGCCGGGCGGCCCGCCGCCGACGCGACGCGAAGGCACTTCGCCATCACGTCCTGCGCGAGGTCGAGGCCGGGCGCCGCTCCCTGGACGACGAGATCGTCTCCCGCGTGCTCAGCTGGTGCGACGAGGTGGCCCGGTCGGGTCGAGACCTCCCTCTGACCGTTCGGTAGACCCGCCCAATCAGGTGTAACTCCCCGAAATACCTTGACTGCTCCCGGCCCACATGACCCAGAGCAATCATTCGACCCCACTCTGTAGCCAGATATGGGTACGGTAGGGCCCTCAGGCCGGTGGAGGAGTGCAATGACAAGGCGGCACATTCGGTGACACTGACCCAGTACCTGCGAGTGCTCCGGCAGCACTGGCTGATCGTTCTGATCATGGCGGTGCTCGGCGTCGCCGCCGCCGCGTACACGAGCCGGCAGACGCCCGTTTACCAGGCGCAGACCCAGGTCTTCGTCTCCGCCCAGAACCCGGGCAAGAACTCCTCGCTCAGTTCCCTCTCCGAGAGCAGTACCTTCAGCCAGCAACGGGTGAAGTCGTACGCGAGCATGGTGACCAGCAGCGCCGTCACCGAGCCGGTGGTGAAGCAGCTGCGGCTGCCCTACACCGCCGGTGAACTGGCCGGGAAGATCGACGCCAGCCCGAAGCTCGACACGGTGCTGATCGACATCAGCGTGTCCGACCCGGACCCCGACCGGGCCGCGGCCATCGGCCGGGCGGTGACGACCCAGCTGCAAGACGTCGTGCGCAGTCTGGAGATGGCCGGCCAATCCACCGCGGATTCCTCGGTGATGCTGACCGTCACCCGCCCGGCGATCGCCCCGACAGCGCCGGTCTCGCCACGGGTGCCGCTGAACATCGCGCTCGGGCTGCTGCTCGGGCTCGGCCTCGGCATCGGTGCGGCCATGCTGCGCGACCAGCTCAACACCACCGTGCGCGGCAGCTCCGACCTCGAACTGCTCACCGGTTCGGTGCCTCTGGGAGTGGTGCCGTTCGACGCCTCCGCACCGAAGCAGCCGCTGGTCACCGCCGACGCGTTCGGCGGACGGGCCGAGGCATTCCGCACGCTGCGCACCAACCTGCAGTTCGCCGACGTGGACAACCCCCCGCGGGTCATCGCCGTTACATCCGCCCTGCCCGACGAGGGCAAGACCACCACGGCCTGCAACATCGCCCTGATCCTGGCCCAGAGCGGCGCCCGGGTGGTGCTTGTCGAGGGTGATCTGCGCAAGCCCGCCGTCAGTAAGTACCTGGGTATCAGCAACGGGGCCGGACTCACCAACGTGCTCGCCGGTCAGCACGACCTGCGCGACGTGGTGGTCGGTTACGAGCGCGACCTGCTCGCGGTGCTGCCGTCGGGCCCCACTCCCCCGAACCCCTCGGAGCTGCTCGGTTCCCAGCAGATGCGTCATCTGCTCGACACCCTGGCCGAGCACTACGACGTGGTGATCATCGACGCGCCGCCCCTGCTGCCCGTCACCGACGCGGCTCTCATCTCCACCGCCGCGGACGGCGCGATCCTGGTGGTCCGTCACGGTCGCAGCCGGCGTGAAGAGACCGTGCGGGCGCTGAAGTCGCTGGAGTCCGTCAGCGCCAAGATGCTCGGTACGGTGCTGAACTTCGCCCCGCGCAAGAAGGGCAACGGTTACGACGGTTACGGATACGGGCAGGCCCCTTCCCCGGTCGCCACTCCGGCGGCCGAGGAGAAGGTGGAGAAGCGTGCCCGTCGCAGCCGGAAGAAGGCCACCGAGATCACGCTCCCAGCCTCGTCGCTCCCCCTGGAACCCTTCGAGAACGAGGGCCCGCGCCTGCTGGAACCCCTCGACCTGAGCCGGGCCGAGGCATCCGACCAGGCCGGGCCGAACCCCTGGCCCGAACCCGGGAACCAGGGGCGGCCCGCAGCTCGGGGTGGTGCGGGAGCGCCTGCCGCCGATCCAATTTCGGGTCATGGCGTTTCCGGTAACGGGGTTTCGGGCAGTACGGCTCCGGGCAGCCCTCAATGGGGGACGCAGATCACCACGGGGGTCTCTGGTGGCGGTGGTTCGGTTGCCGGGTCGGTGAGGTCGACCGGTTCCGGGCCGGCGACCGGATCCGGACGGCCGGCCACTTCGGCCGCCTCCGATGCGGGTGGTTCAGGATCCACAGGTTCCGAGGCGCCCGCAGGGCACCACGGCCCAGAGGGCCACCCCGTTGAAGGTCAGCCGGCCTCATGGGCCGCCGCTGACATGGGGTGGGCGCCGAGTCCGTCGGACGGCTGGGCGCCGATTGCCGAGTCCGCTGCACCTCACCAGCCGGAAGGTCCGGCTACGGGGAGTATCTCGGTGTTCGGGGGGCTGTCCTCCACCGGGCCGCTGCCGATCGTCACCACGCCGCAGAGCGACGGTCTCACCGTGATCTCCCGTGCGGACGGTGTCGAGGTCTCGCGCACGGTGCGCGAGGTCCCGCACGACGCTCCTCGCCGGGCGGAGGGGCTGGAGGTGAACCGGCTCACGGTCGAGCACCATCCGGCCGCCGAGGTGCCCCGGGAACTGCGCCTGCACCCCCTCCCCCCGGATCCGGGCACGCAGAACAAGCCCTGGCCCGCACCGGACACCTCGCCCTCGGGCCTGCGGATGGGCACTCCGCTCAGCGGTATCCCCACGCAGGGCTCACGGGCTGAAAACACCGACGAGGAAACGGGATCAGCGCCGCCCGCCGAACCTCACAGGCCCCCGGCGGCGTATACCCGGACCTGGTTCGACGGCCCCGACCTGCCGGCCTCCCAGAGCCCTCAGAGCCTCCGAAACCCTCAGGGCTTCCAGCATCCCCCGACCGCCCCAGACCCCCGGGCCACCCACAACCTCCAGAATGGCCAGAGCAACCCGGTGGCCCCGGACCACCAGGCCGGCCGCAACCCACGGGGCGCCCAGGACTCGGGGGCCACCTGGGACAGTCGGGCCGCTCACAACACCCATAGCGTCCACAACCCGCAGGCCATCCAGGAACCACGGAATACTCAGAGCCGCCGCAGCTACTCCCCGGACCCACGGAATGTCCAGGACCCACGGAACGCCCAGGCACCTCAGGCGGCCCAGGACCCACGAGTGGCCCAGGACCCACGGGCGGCTCAAGATCCACGGGCGGCTCAAGATCCACGAATGGCTCAGGACCCACGGGTGGGGCAGAACTCAGGGGTGAGTCAGGACCCACGGGTGGGGCAGGACCCACGGGTGGGGCAGGACCCACGGGTGGGGCAGGACCCACGGGTGAGTCAGGACCCACGGGTGAGTCAGGACCCACGGGTGGGCCAGAACTCACAGGCGGTCCAAGCCCCTCAGTCGGACCAGAACCCACGGGTGAGCCAGAACCCACGGACGGCCCAGAACCTACGGGCCGATCAGGCCGGAACGATCACGCCGGAGAATGGCCAGGCCGGGGCCCCGTGGTTCCGGGGCCCGCGGAATTCTGCGGTGGCTCAGAACTCCTCGGTCCCCGGGAACTCCTCGGCCCCAGGGAGTTCCTCGGTGCCCCCGAATTCCTCAGCACTCCCGAATTCCTCAGCGCCCCCGAATTCCTTGCTGCCGCAGAATCCCTCAGCGCCCGAGAACCCTTCGGGGCCCTGGAATCCTTCGGAGCCGCAGGACGATCCCGCCTGGGCCGAGCCCACCACCGGTTACGGGTACCTTCGGGCCGGGGGCTACATCCAGGACGTCCCGTCGGGGTACGAACACCTCGATGACCACCACCACGGGCCTGGGGTGAGCGGCCCGGGTGGGGTGACCAGGTCGTCCTCAATGGACGGGCCGACCCCGCCCGTCGGTGACCCGCAGGAGAACCGGCTGCCGGCGGCAGACCTGTTCCAGGAGATCCCGCCGCTGACGGTGGACCTCTCGGCACCGGACCTGGAGCTGCTCGAGGACGAGCGGGAACTGCTCATCCCGCCGCAGTCGGTGATGCCGCACGTGCCCACGGGTGTTCCCCGGCACCACCGGTCGCGGCGCTCCATCTGAGCCCGTCCGAAGCAGGAAGATCGCGGTGGGGCACTCGGTGCCGCACCGCGATTTTCATTCCCGGCGAACGGGCCGCGAGCCAAGATCGCCTGAGGCGCCGCTGAGAGGCGTTGCGCGACAATCCTGGTTCGCCCTTCCACACCGCGTTTGCCACCCCTAGGATGACTCGCGACAGGCGGAGCTTTACGCTCTGGTTGCACCCGGCTCGCCGATGAGCGCGTCGGTCTGTGGCTGGGCGCGAGGCGACCGCGAACGCCGACCGGAATCCCCGGAAGGAGCGACGTGAACGCCGTATTCGGGGCCCTGCTGGCGATTGGGGCCTCCGGCCTGTACGCCGGAAACCTTCTTCTGGGCGACTACGACATGCTCTGGCTGCCGTCCCTGCTGCTCGCGGCCGGCCTGGCCCTGCTGCTGCGCAACCGCCGCGACGACGAGCAGGAGCAGGCCGGGCTCGACGACTGCTCGACCTGCAAGGGCGCGGGCACGGTCTACACCGACGAGTGGAACGACTGGCGCCGCTCCGGCCCGATCACGACCATCCGCGAGCTGTGCCCGACCTGTGAGGGCACTCTCTGATCAGCCAGAAGCTTTATGCCGCAAGCGGGCCCGGTCTCGACGGAGCACCGGGCCACGGAAGAGCAGCGGGGCGCAGAGATCCTCGACGGCCGCCTGCAGGCGGCTGAACACCTGGGGATGCCGCCCGCCGCGGTGCGGGTCGGGCAACTCGTCGTCGTCATCGATGCCCCGAGGCGCCGCCCCCCGGTTCGCGTCGAGCTCCTCGACCAGCCACAGCACGCGGTGCGCCAGGTCTGAGCCCGGCGGCGGGGTACGGCCGGCGGAGGCCAGCCACTGCGCGGTGCGGGCGGCGTGCAGCAGGGTGAAGGTGCGGACCTGGGCCGAGGGCCGCATCTCGATGACCCGGCCGCGCTGGGTCTGGGTGGCGGTGAGAATCATGGTGGAGGCCCGGATGTCGGCCACCTCCAGCGGGCGGGACGTGTGATCACGCACCACCCCTGAGTGATCACGCACCCATTCCGCGGAGTACTCACAACTTCCCGCCCCGGCCACGGATCGCGTGCCGCGGCTGAAGAAATCGACCTCGCCACCGAGCCGCCCGGCCAGAAGCCCCTCGGCCCCGGGCGATCGGCAGATGTTGGCGGTGCACACCAGCAACACCCGGGGGCCCATGAACCACACCTTTCGCTCACCATGCCGTGGCCACCGGTCCGAATCGTTACCCGGCAGTCTTACAGGGCCCTGACCACGGCCTTGAGGCGCAGGGTAGGCAAGAGATTACTCCAAGTAGGGTATTCGCATGCCGAGAACGCCCTCAGCCGCCCGGAGGGGGTGGCGCGGCATCATGCCGCCTCGCCCGATGCGTGCCAGACTTCCCGACATGGCACAGTCTCCGACTTCGCAGAGCCCCCTCGAAGCGAGCACCGCCGCGCTTTCGACCACAGACATCGTGGTGACGTCGACGGTGAAACCCGTTGACTCGGACGTGCTGGCGAAGGTTGCCGCCGGGGCCTACTACAACCCGCACTCGGTGCTCGGGGCCCACCTCCACAGCGGCCGGGTCACGGTGCGCACGCTGCGCCCCCTGGCCACCGAGGTCGCGGTCGTCACGGATGACGGCGAGCGGCACCCCCTGACCCACGAGCAGGACGGGATCTGGGTGGCGGTGCTCGACCGCGCGACCGTCGGCGACTACCGCATCGCCGTCCGGTACGAGGGTGACGAGCTACTGCTCGACGACCCGTACCGCTTCCTGCCCAGCCTGGGTGAAATCGACCTGCATCTGATCGCCGAGGGCCGGCACGAGGAACTGTGGCGTGCACTCGGTGCCCACCCCCGGCGTTTCCCCGGCCTGATCGGTGACGTCGAGGGCACATCGTTCGCGGTGTGGGCGCCCAATGCCCAGGCCGTGCGCGTGGTGTCGGACGCGAACGGCTGGGACGGCCGCAATCACGCGATGCGCAGTCTCGGCGGCTCCGGCATCTGGGAGCTGTTCGTGCCGGGCATCGGGGCGGGCAGCCGGTACAAGTACGAGATCCTCGCGCGGGACGGCCAGTGGCGTCAGAAGGCCGACCCGATGGCGTTCGCCACCGAGGTCCCGCCGCTGACGGCCTCGGTCATCACCGAGTCGTCCTACGAGTGGCAGGACGGCGCCTGGCTCGCCGAGCGCGCCGGCCACGAGGCCCTGAACCGGCCGATGAGCACGTACGAGGTGCACCTGGGCTCGTGGCGGCAGGGTCTGTCCTACGTCGACCTCGCCGACCAGCTCGTCGGTTACGTGAAGGACATGGGTTTCACCCACGTCGAGTTCCTGCCGGTGGCCGAGCACCCCTTCGGCGGCTCCTGGGGCTACCAGGTCACCGGTTACTACGCCCCCACCTCGCGTTTCGGCAGCCCGGACGAGTTCCGGTACCTGGTCGACCAGCTGCACGCGGCCGGGATCGGCGTGATCGTCGACTGGGTGCCCGCGCACTTCCCCAAAGACGAGTTCGCGCTGGCCAAGTTCGACGGTGTGCCGCTCTACGAGCACGGTGATCCGCACCGCGGTGAGCACCCCGAGTGGGGCACGCTGATCTTCGACTTCGGCCGTACCGAGGTGCGCAACTTCCTGGTCGCGAACGCCCTGTACTGGCTGGAGGAGTTCCACGTCGACGGCCTGCGGGTCGACGCCGTGGCCTCGATGCTCTACCTGGACTACTCCCGCGAGGCCGGGGAGTGGACGCCGAACAAGTACGGCGGCCGGGAGAACCTGGAGGCCGTGGCCTTCCTCCAGGAGGTCAACGCCACCGCCTACAAGCGGCACCCGGGCGTCGTGATGATCGCCGAGGAGAGCACTGCGTGGCCGGGCGTCACGCGCCCCACGCACCTGGGCGGTCTGGGCTTCGGCCACAAGTGGAACATGGGCTGGATGCACGACTCCCTGGGCTACGTGCAGAAAGACCCGATCCACCGGCAGTACCACCACCACCAGATGACGTTCTCGCTGATGTACGCGTACAACGAGCATTTCGTGCTGCCGATCAGCCACGACGAAGTCGTGCACGGCAAGGGCTCGCTGCTGGGCAAGATGCCCGGCGACCGCTGGCAGCAGCTCGCCAACGTGCGCGCCTACCTGGCCTTCATGTGGTCGCACCCGGGCAAGCAGCTGCTGTTCATGGGCCAGGAACTGGGTCAGGAACGGGAGTGGTCCGAGGAGCGCAGCCTGGACTGGTGGCTGGAGGACGCGCCCTGGCACGCCGGCCTGCAGCAGCTGGTGCGTGACCTGAACCGGGTCTACCAAGACCGGCCCGAGCTCTGGCAGGCCGACAGCGACCCCGCCGGGTTCCAGTGGATCGACGCGAACGACACGCAGCACAACACGTTCTCGTTCATCCGCCGCGACGCGGCCGGCAACCCGCTGGTGGCCGTGGTCAACTTCTCCGCCCAGCCGCAGGAGGTCTACCACCTCGGTGTGCCGAACGGGGGCCGCTGGCTGGAGGTGCTCAACACCGACGCCGAGCAGTACGGCGGTTCCGGGGTGGGCAACATGGGCTCGGTCGATTCCGTGCCGGTGCCGTGGCACGGTCAGCCGTCGTCCGTCACGCTGCGCGTGCCGCCGCTGGGTGCCGTCTGGCTGGTGCCGGAGTCGGCGCCGGAGACCGGATGGGGCTCGTCCGGCCAGGCCCACGAGGTGCACCACGAGAGCGGCCCGGGCTTCCAGCCCGATTCCCAGCCGGATTCGGCGGAGGGCTGAACTTCTGATCCTGTCCTGATCGAGGGGTAGCTGGTTAGGCTCGGACCATGAGGTCCGGTATCGAAATCGATCAGCTGAGCCCCTCGATCAGGCCGCAGGACGACCTGTTCCGGCATGTGAACGGGACGTGGCTGGACACAGCCGAGATCCCTCCGGACAAGTCGGTGTACGGCACCTTCCACCGGTTGCGGGACGAGGCCGAGGCCCAGTTACGGGTGATCGTGGAAAGCGCTGCCGGTAGCACCGGCACGGCCGAGCCGGGCAGCGAGGCGCAGAAGGTCGGAGACCTCTACGCCAGCTTCATGGACGAGGAGGCCATCGAGCGCCTCGGCATCGCGCCGATCGCCACCGATCTGGCCCTGGTGGAAGAGGTCACCAACCTCGCCGGGCTGATCCACGCCTTCGGTGTGCTGGAGCGTTCGGGCAGCGGCAGCCCGTTCGGCTACTTCGTCAACAACGACGCGATGGCGTCCGACCGCTACGTCATGTACCTCTCCCAGGGCGGGCTCAGCCTGCCCGACGAGTCGTACTACCGCGACGAGAAGTTCGCCGAGATCCGCACCGAGTTCCTTGGGCACGTCGCGCGCATGTTCACCAAGGCCGGCATCACGAACGAAGAGGGCGCGGCCGACGCCGCCCGGCGCATCCTGGCACTGGAGACCCGCCTGGCGAGCTCGCACTGGGACCGCGTCACCAACCGCGACGCCACGAAGACCTACAACAAGGTCGACCGCACGGCGCTGGAAGAGCTCATCCCGGAGTTCGACTGGACGGCCTGGATCGACGCGCTCAAGGTGCCGCAGAGCGCCTTCGGCGAGGTCGTGGTGCGCCAGCCCAGCTTCTTCACCGAGCTCGGCAAGTCCTTCAGTGAGCTCCCGATCGCCGACTGGAAGACCTGGCTGACCTGGCGCACGCTGCACGGCTCGGCCACGCTGCTGAACACCGAGCTGGTGGAGGAGAACTTCTCCTTCTACGGCAAGACCCTCACCGGCGCCACGCAGCTGCGCGAGCGGTGGAAGCGCGGGGTCTCGATGGTCGAGTCCGCGCTCGGCGAGGCCGTGGGCAAGCTCTACGTGGACGAGCACTTCTCCCCCACCGCCAAGGCCCGCATGGTCGAGCTGGTGGCCAACCTGGTCGAGGCCTACCGGCAGAGCATCGTGAAGCTCGACTGGATGAGCGAGGAGACCCGGGGCCGCGCCCTGGAGAAGCTGGACTCGTTCACACCGAAGATCGGCTACCCCGACGCGTGGCGCGACTACTCCTCGCTGGAGATCCGCGCCGGCGACCTGGTGGGCAACGTGCGCCGCGCCGGTGACTACGAGATTGCCCGGGAGATCGAGAAACTCGGCAAGCCGGTCGACCGCGACGAGTGGTTCATGACCCCGCAGACAGTCAACGCGTACTACAACCCGCTGATGAACGAGATCGTCTTCCCGGCCGCGATCCTGCAGCCGCCGTTCTTCGACGCGGAGGCCGACGACGCCGCCAACTACGGGGCGATCGGCGCGGTCATCGGGCACGAGATCGGCCACGGTTTCGACGACCAGGGCTCGAAGTACGACGGCTCGGGCAACCTGAACGACTGGTGGACCGACGCCGACCGCACCGAGTTCGAGAAGCGCACCAAGGCCCTGATCGCGCAGTACGACGCCCTGGAGCCCGCGCAGACGCCGGGCCACCACGTCAACGGCGCGCTCACGGTCGGCGAGAACATCGGTGACCTGGGTGGCCTTTCGATCGCGCACAAGGCCTACCGCATCGCCCTCGACGGTCAGGAACCGCCCGCGCTGGACGGTCTCACCGGCCCGCAGCGCTTCTTCATCTCCTGGGCGCAGGGCTGGCGCAGCAAGGGCCGCGACACCGAGGTGATCCGCCGCCTCTCGCTCGACCCGCACTCCCCCGAGGAGTTCCGCTGCAACGCGGTCGTGGCCAACATCGACGAGTTCCACACGGCGTTCGAGGTGAAGGACGGCGACGGGCTCTGGCTGGACGAGAACAAGCGCGTGCGCATCTGGTGATGCGCTGAAAAGGCCCGGCCACCCATCGGTGGCCGGGCTTTTTTCATCGGCCGAGCTGCCGCGGGATCCAGGGCCGGCGGCCGGTGCGGCGGCGCGAGGGGTGGTTCGCGCTCGGGTCGACCTGCACCTCGCCACCGGCCAGCCCACTGCGCCGGTCCTGGTCCGCCTGGGCCTGCGGCGGCGGTGCCTCGTCCACGTCCGGCTTCACCTCCAGCACCGGCACCGGTTCGATCGGCGGAGCGAAATCCGAGATCCGGCAGGGAATCTGGTCGTAGAACTCGGGGTCGTCCGGCTGACCGTAGTCCGGCGCGTAGTAGTGGGGCCCGCTGGCCAGCATGCTGAGCGCCTCCATCTCGGCGCCCAGACGCTGCTCGAAGCCGGAGTTCACGCCCACCACCGCGGACAGGAGCGGCATCGGCAGCCCGATCTCCTCGGCGAAGCCCAGGAAACCCTGGGTGTCGCCGGGCAACTGCTTCCCGCTGAACGGGGCGCCGCCCCAGATGCCGTACTCCGGGTTGAGCGATCCCTCGGCCGAGGTGGCCACGGCACTCGCGACGTCGTCCGGGTCCAGGCCCAGCCGGTCGCAGACCCGCCAGATCTCGTTCCAGAAGCTGATCTTCGTGGCGTTGAACAGGCTGTGCACGCACTTGATCATCTCGGCCTCGGCCGGGTCGTCGAGCAGGCGCAGCTGCCCTCCCCCGAGCGCCAGGGCGCCGAGCAGGTCGCGCACCGAGGCGAGAACCCGCTCGGTGTCGGCGCCGATCACCGTCATCGGGGGGCGGACGGTGTCACCCGGATGCCGTCCGGAGCGCGAGGCACTGGTCCGGGAGTCGAAGTGCGGGCTCGCGGCGATCTGGAACCCGGCACCCTGACGTCGTCCCGAATGCAGTTCGACCAGAGGACGCACGAGGTCATGGGTGGTGCCCGGCGGCACGGTCGAGCGCACCACCACGGTGTGGGAACTGTCCGACCGGGCCAGGGCCCGGCCGATGCTCTCGGCGCCCGCCGCCACGTCGGCCAGGTGGTGCCGGCCCGCCACGATCCGGGTGGGCGTGCAGAGGAAGACGAACGACTCCGGCTCACCGGCCAGGTCGAGGTCACGACGGGCGTCGAGCCCCTCGTTCACCAGCACCGCTACACGACGCGGATCGATGTCCACGAAGGTCACTCGATGCCCGGCATGCCCCAGGGCCCGGCCGGTGGCTGTGCCTACCGTTCCGGCACCCACAATGAAGACGCGCGACATGGTTCCCCTCCAGGCCGGGCCCGGGGGCCCGCGAGCATGACGATGACAACCGCTGAAAGTCATCGGCCGATAACAAGGAGTCACGGCACGGCGTCATTCAACCCCTCCACGCTGCCTGCGGACGCACGGCAGGCGCGACATCCGTCAGAATCCGGCAAACGGAGGGGCGCTCGGTCGCCCAACTTCTCCCGAAGGGACCACAACCGACATCGGGTACGGCGCCGGGCCCGAGCCCGGCGCCCTACCCGATGTATCTAGAACAGCGCGTTGGCCAGCGAGATGCGGGCCTTGCCCACGCGCGGGTCTTCCTTGCCGACCACCTCGAACAGCTCGACCAGGTGCGCGCGTACCTTGTCGCGGTCGTCCCCGACCGTGACCCGCACCGTGTCGATCAGGCGCGCGAACGCGTCCTCAATGTGGCCGCCCAGCACGTCCAGGTCGGCGACCACGATCTGCGCGTCGGGGTCGGCCGGGTTCTGGGCCGCGGTCTGACGGGCCTCGTGGAGGTCCACGCCGTTGGTGCGCTTCATCAGCTGCACCTGCGCCAGGCCCACCTTGGCCAGGTCGTCGGCCGGGCTCTCCCGCAGGGCCTGCTCGTAGGCGGCGATGGCGCCGTCCAGGTCGTCCTTCTCGATCGCGTCGTAGGCGGCCTGGTGCAGCGGAGGCAAAGGCTCTTCCTCCGGCTCGGTCTCCTCGGCATCGTCGGTCTCGCCCGCCGACAGCCGTCCGGTGACACCGTTGGCCTCGGCCACGCGCAGCAGTTCGTCGAACACCGCACGCACCTGGGCCTCCGGCTGGGCGCCCTGGAACAGCGGAACCGGCTGGCCCTTGATCACCGCGAAGACGCTGGGGATCGACTGCACCTGGAACGCCTGCACCAACTGCGGATTCGCGTCCACCTCGACCCGGGCCAGCAACACCCGCCCGGCGAGCTCCGCGACCAGTGCTTCCAGCGTCTGCGACAGCTGCCGGCCCTGATCGGACCAGGATGCCCAGAAGTCGAGCACCACCGGAACGGTCTGCGACAGCTGGATGACCTCGGTCGCGAACGACGCATCGCTCGCATCGATGACGAAGGCGCCCGGCGTTCCCGCCGGACTGCCCGGGGCACCACTGTTACCGGCGCCCGAGGAAGCCGCCGGCCGTGAGGCCAGCGCTCCCAGATCCACCGCACCGCGCAGGTTGAGCGAAGGCCTTCCGGCTCGCATACCCGGCTGGTTCGTCATCGAGGGTTCCTTTCTCCGTGCCCCGATATTTGAGTCACTACTTCACCTCGGCCTTGACGTCGCCCTTCTCGGCGGCGACGACACGGACTCGTTCCTTCGAGTCCTGGGCCGGGACGTGCAGCACCACGACCTCCACGGCGGTACGGGTGAAGGACTTGCTGAACTGCAGCGCATCCTTGCTCCCGGCGAGCGCGGCGAGGTCGGCGTCCTTGACCTTCACCTTGCCCGACCCGGATTTCACCTTCACCGTGTAGGTCTGGCGGAGCCGGCCGATGACCAGGGCCCCGCCGTCGTCCGTGCGCATGGCGAGAGGGTTCTCGTCGACGGCGACGTGCTTGCTGCTCACGGTCGCCACCTCCTTCAAAGCCTTCTCGTCAGCCTCCAGCCGCTGCAGCAGCTGGTCGCTGTACTCGCTGCGGCGGAAGTTCTCGGCACCCTTCCCCTTGCCCTTGCCGTTCAGGTAACCCGCGAACCCCTCGATCGCTTCCTTCGGCGCGAGCAGCAGGCCGTCCGCGTCCTGAGTCAGCATCGAGGGGTCTGTCGTGGTCTCCGGCAGGCTGGCGCCGGGCAGCATCATGGTCTCGGCCCAGAGGCCGTACGGGTCGCGGGCCGAGTCCGACCGCAGCACCCGCACCAGGTAGGTCGAGGCCTGCCGGCTGCGGCCCACCGCCAGGAAGAACCGGGGCCAGTCGGTCGTGCGGGGCACGATCAGCGCCTCGCGGGTGACCTCGTCCGGGGTGCCGGCCTTCTTCTTCCGCCTGGCCGCCACCTCGGCCTCGGCTAGGCGGATCTCCAGGTAGGGCCCGAGCAGCCGGGCGTCGGCGGTCTCGGTCGTGTCCTTCGGGCTGACACCCGCGCTCACGGCCTTGTCCACCGCGTCGAGGATCGAGCGGGCCTGGCCGGACTCGACCACCGGGTACGCCTGGGTGTCGGCCTGCGGTGCGACGACCGTGAGCGTCTCTTCTCCACAGCCCGCCACCACCAGGGGTGTGAGCAGCAGACCCAAGGCGGCGCGCCTCGTGAACGGCGGGGTCATGCCTTCCTCCGATCACGGACGCGGACCATCACCGAGATGACCACCCCGACCACCAGCAGCGCGACGCCGGTCGCGATGTACGTCGGGGCCGGGTTCGAGATCTGGGCGCCCGTCCAGGTCAGCGTGACGTTCTGCGGCGCCACCTCGGTGCCGTCGGTCGCAATGACCAGACGCCACTGCCCGGAGGCCGGGTCGGGCCAGGTCACGCTCGCCTTACCCTGCCCGAGCGAACTCACCGACCAGACGTCGACGGCCGCGGGGTCCGGGGTCTCGCCGGTGTCACTGCCCTCGACCCGGCTGATCAGCGTGGACGTGTCCTGGTCGAGCCCGATGATCCGGTCGCTCTCGGCATCGGCCAGGTACGCGTCCACGTCCCCGGCGCGGCCGATCCCGACGAACACCGGATTGCTGCCCGCACCGGAGACCGTGATCTCCAGCCGGGGCCCGCCCAGCGCCAGGGATCCGATCTCGCTGGTCACGAACTTCTGCGAGTGCGCGCCGAGCGTGGCCGTGACGGTGTCGGAAGGAGCCCAGACCGTCGCCTTCATCGTCCCCACCACCAGCAGGGCAACGCCGCCCAGCGCCACGAGGGCCGCTATCACCCGCAACACCCATGAGCCGTGGGCCCTTTCGGGAACAATGGACGAGGAACCCCTCCCCTTCCCACCGCCCTCAACCGCCCTGGCCCCGCGCCGGGAGAAGCCCTTGCGGGTTTCCCCTTCGGACGAGGCGGCATCCGCGGCCTGGCCGCCGGGCGTCTGGTGGGTGGCGGAGGGAACGCCGCCGGGCGCAGTGACCGGAGCAGCGCCTGTGCGCGCCGGAGTATCTGTTCCCGCACCGGCACCGGAGGCAGGACCCGTTCGCGCGGTCAGGCCTCTTCTGGAAGCTTCTTCGGTGGCCGAACCGGGCGTCGTGTTCAGGCGGCCCGGGTCAGCGGCGCCGTTGGCATCGGTCGCCGAACGTCGGCCCGCGCCGGTAGGCATACCGATGGTCCCGGTCTCGTAGAGCTTTCGCTCACGCCGCGAGGCGAACTGCCCGGTGGGCGGCGCGACCGGCCTGGCGGGCCTGGAAGATGGCCTGAGTGCAGCGGATTCGGCCTGAGATGTAGCCGGGCCGGAAGTCGTGACCGGCTCAGCAGACGACGTACGTCCGTCAGGTGCGGTGGGCACGGCCCGTGCGGCCGACCCGGCCGGATCAGAAGGCACCGAACGTCCGGCCGGCGCGGTGGTCGGTGCGGTGGACAAAGCACGCGCAGACGACCCCACCGGTGATGCGGCCGCATCAGAAGGCACCACGCGCCCGGCCGACGTGGTGGGGACTGCCGACTCCGTAGATGAAGAAGCAAGCGCAGCAGACGGTTTCGCAGAACCGTCAGACATCGGCCAACCAGTAGGCACGGAGCCTGCGGCAGGTCCCGCCGACCTGGCCGACCCAGTCGGCGTGACCGATCCAGCCAACCCTGCCGACGTGACGGACGCACCGGCCACGGTCGGTGCGATGGGCGCACCCGACGTGGAGGACCCGGCCGTACCAACAGGTCCAGTCGGTGCCGCCGCCCCAGGGGGTGGCGTGGCAGGACCGGCGGGTATCGCACTTCCGGCCGACTCCGCCCGCCCAGCGGAAGCGGCAGACGCAGCGGGTTCCGCCGCCCCAGCAGATCCGGCAGACGTGGTGGCCTGAGTCACATGCCAGGCAGGCATGGCCGTTTCCGCATCCTCGGCAGTGGCGGTAGAACCGCCCGGTGCGGCGGCCCTTCCCGCCCGGCTGCCGCCCTCGCCAGTCGCGACCGGCGCGGTTGGCCTGACGAACCCGGCAGGCGGTGTGGCCAACGCATCGGTCCCGGCAGGCGTGCCCGATGCGACAGGCGCCATGTCTCCGGCCGATGGGCCCCGCACGGCGGGACCCGCAGAAGTGGCTGGACCGGAGGACATTTCAGCGTCAGCAGGTCCGCCAGCGGGGGCCGTTGTTGCAGGCCCGGCAGGCCCGGCAGGCCCAGCAGGCCCGGCAGACAGGGCAGGCCCAGCAGGCGTAACAGGTCTAGTCGGTCCTGCGGAAGGGACAGGGCCCGCAGACGTGGCAGGGCCACCAGACGGGGCAGACCCGGCAGGCGTGGCAGTTGTGGGAGGTATAGCCGGGCCATCAGGTTCGGTGGGGTCGGGGGGCCTGGTGGTGTTCCTGACGGCGGAGCGTGCGGCATGAGTGTCCGGGAGGACGATTGCCCCGGTCAGAGGTCCCTGCGGTGCGCGCTGGCCAGGTCGGGAAACCTGCTCGTCCGGGTGGGGCCGGTCGCCACCGGCCGAAGGGGTGCGGGCTTGCTGGTCACCGGACGGCCGGGATGTCGGCCGCGGCGTCCGGGCCTCCGGTTGCCGAACGGCAGCGTCAGACTGGGCCGAATTCTGGTCGACCGCATTCTGGTCGACCGCGGACCGGGACACCGGTGAGACCGGATCGGTCGCCGAGGCCGAAGCTGCGAAGCCGAGCCGCGTCGCTGCGCCATCCCGCGTCGCTGCGCCATCCCGCGTCGCTGCGCCATCCCGCGTCGCTGCGCCATCCCGCGTCGCTGCGCCATCCCGCGTCGCTGCGCCATCCCGCGTCGCTGCGCCATCCCGCGTCGCTGCGCCATACCGCGTCGCCGGGGCGTCCTTACTCGTGGACTGCCGGCCCTTGAGCCACGACGACAGCCCCCTCCTGGGGCCCAGGCTCCGCATCGCACCGACAACCGAACCTATGGCCGAGATGCCCATCCCGGCGGCACTTGCGGCAGACATGGCGGTGTCCGGGGCCGCAGCACCCGAAGCACGGCCAGCGCCCGTGCCCCCTGCACGCCCAGCCGCATCGGCCGTATTTGAGGCTGCGTCATTAGATGCTGCGTCCGGACCCGCCGAATCTGTACCCGCTGAGTTCGAAACCGCTCCCGCACCAACGCCGCTCACACTTGAGGGGTTTCCGCTCGCAGCGTTCGCGACGGCTCCTGCACTGGGGCCGCTCTCACGCGGCGCACCTTCGAGGGCCTGGCCGGCGCGTTCGGGGTCGATACCGGATGTCGCCGGTCGGGCCCATTCTGCGCCGGGCTGCGGGGAGGCAGAGCCGACGCTACGGCGGGCCGCGTCCGTGTCCGGAAGCGCGATCGAGGAGGTGGACGGGCGTCGTGAGCTCTCGTCCTCTCCCCGACGTTGGTTCACGGTCAGGGGCCACGCTACGCCGGTGGGAACGGGGTCATGCGGCGCTTCGGGCACCACCGGCATCTCCCAGCCCGACTTCACGGCGCCCGGGTCCGGAGTACCGCGGTCAGACGTCCCACTGCCCGGCTGCTCACCGTTCTTCGTCCCGCTGCCCGGCTCCCGGCTGACCGAGAGGTCCGAGCCTTCGGACGGAGTGTCCGTGCCGACCCGGCGGCCGGACCGGGGCAGCCCGGAAGGATTGGTGTCGCTGTCTGACATGGGCGCTCCGGGGTCAGTCGGTCGCCACCGGCGGAGTGCCGGTGACCGGGCCGTCCTGGCCTTGAGAGTTGGCCTGCTGCTCCAGAGCAGACTCGAGGCGCTCGAGCTTGGCGGTCATCTCGCCGGAGTACCCGGCCCGGATGTCGGCCTTGAGCACCAGGGAGACGCGATTGCCATGTTTACCCACGGCTTCGCAGGCACGCTTGATCACATCCATGCACTCGTCCCACTCACCTTCGATCGTGGTGAACATGGAGTCGGTGCGATTGGGCAGGCCGGAGGCACGGACGATGGCGACCGCGTCTGCCACCGCCTCGGAGACCGACTCGCCACTTCCGCTGGGGGCAACCGAGAACGCGAACAACACGTTGTCCACCCTAGCCGCAGTTGTCGGAGAAAGATTTCACATCCATAACAACTGCCACCTGAGCTGCGAAGACGGCTCCTTCGGCAGCCGGGCCGGAACGGCCGCCGACCTCCCCCGGGAGGGCCGGGACGACGAAGTGCGGCGAAAAACGGCGAGTGCCGTGAGAGTGCAGATCAGGAGGCTTGCAGCGCCCATCGGGGCAGCGGTCATGCAGTTCGTGTGGACGCGTGGATAGGCTGATCGTCCGGCGCGGCTGACGGATCAGCCGGTAAGGGGCAGAGACATCACGATGGCACTTCGCTTCAATCCCGCCCCGGGATGGCCCGCGCCACCGGAGGGCTTCGACCCCGCCCCCGACTGGCGCCCCGACCCGGCCTGGCCCGGCGCCCCGGAGGGCTGGCAGTTCTGGATCGACGACGCCGCCCCCACCCCCGTGACCCAGGTCGGGCAGTCCGGAACCACGTCACCCCGGACCAGCTCGCACCAGACCGAGTCCGGACCGGCCGACCCGAGCCAGACCGAGTCCAGCTCCAGCTCCAGCTCCAGCTCCAGCTCCAGCTCCAGCTCCAGCCAGACCATCGCCGACCAGGCAGTCCCGAACCAGGCCGTCCCCGACCAGGCCGTCCCCGACCAGGCAGAGTCCAGCTCAGACACCATGAGCCCGAGCGACTCCGGACGAGTTGATCCGGGCTTAGCAGACCCCAGCCCCGCCAATGCATCCAGCCGGCGCGGGGCCGCTTCTAAAGCCTCCGACCAGACCGACTTGCCCTCGATCAATCAGGATCAAGCTGTCCTCGCAGAATCCGAGCCGGCTCCCCTCGACCCGGGCCACGCCTCACCCAGCGAGGCCACCGCAGGGCTGGCCACCTCAGGTGCTCACACCAGTACCGACAAAGCCGCGCCCGGCTCCCACTCCTCCGGCCTGACCGGGTCCAGTACGGACGAGCCGCTTCGTCCCGAACCCAGCAGCACCGCACCGACGGACGAGGCCAAGCCTTCCGCGACCGCCTCTCCGGAACCCCACCCCACGCCACAGAATGAGCCGGCCCCGGTCATCCACTGGAGCAATCCCGAACCGCCCACGACCTGGGCCCCACAGAATCCTGACGGTGCACCCGTCCAGCCCGGCGGAACCGACAGCCGCGGACCGTGGGGCAAGCGGAGGCAGTTCGGTCAGACTCCCGGGCCCGGCGGACCCACCGGCGGACCCTGGCCGTCCGGACCAGCACAGCCAGCCACCCGGGAACCGGCGGGCACGACCTGGCAGCCCGTCCCCGGAAACGCCGGTCAACCCGGACAACCAAGCCGGCCCGGCCAGTTCGGTCAGCCGGGCCAGCCGGGCCAGCCGGGCCAGCCGGGCCAGTTCGGCCAAGCAGGCCAGTTCGGACAGCCAGGCCAGTTCGGTCAGCCTGGCCAGTTCGGACAGGCAGGCCAGTTCGGACAGGCAGGGCAGCCCGGCCAGTTCGGACAGGCAGGGAAACCCGGCCAGTTCGGCCAGCCCGGTCAGACCACCACCCAGCCGGGCCCGTTCACCGTGGGCCCCTTCAGCACGTTCCGCCGCGTGCACTGGGTCACGCTGGTCGCGACCCTGGCCGTGATGCTGGGATCGGTGATCCCGTTCGCCAGCTACGACACCCCCACGTTGTTCGGGGTCAGCGTCGAGTGGCGGGTGACGCCGGCAGCGCTGGCGATGTCGTTCGTCTACGGCATGGTGCTCACCGGCCTGGTGCTGCTGAGCCGCCTGCCCCGGTTCGTCCTGGTCGCCTCCCTGAGCCTGCTGACCCTCGGGCTACTCGGGTTCTCCGGTTACACGATCTTCGCCGTCGTGGGCCTGACCAGCGGCTACACCCCGGAGGGGAGCTTCGTCACGCAGCCCGTGCACTGGTCGCCCGGCCCGGGTCTCGTGCTGTGCATCGTCGGTACCGCCGTGGCCTCGTTCCAGTCCCTGCTGCTCCTGCGTGACGGCGACGTCGGCCCAGTCGCCGCATACCCGCCGCAGTAGGGCGTCCGCCGCGGCATAGGGATCGTCCGCCGGCACCGGGCCACCCAGAGCCGCGAGCCGGCGCCGCACCCGGGCGATCACGAGCGCCTCGATCTCCGCCGCCGCCCGGGCCCGGCGCCGGCTCTCCAGCTCACCCGACCCCCGCAGCCAGGTGCGATGAGCCCCGAGAGCCTCTACGACGTCCGCCATTCCGCGACCCGTCGTGGCCACCACCGACACCACCGGCGGCCGCCAGGCCCGATCCGACAGGGCCAGCATCTGCCGCAGGTCACGGGCGGTCGCGGCGGCCCCGTCGCGGTCGGCCTTGTTCACCACGAAAACATCACCCACCTCGAGAATCCCGGCCTTGGCCGCCTGCACCCCGTCACCGGACCCGGGAGCCATCAGCACCACCGTGGTGTCGGCGAGCGCCGCGACCTCCACCTCGCTCTGCCCCACGCCGACGGTCTCGATCAGCACCACGTCGAACCCGGCCGCGTCCAGCACACGCACCGCCTGCGGGGTCGCGACCGAGAGTCCGCCCAGATGGCCCCGACTCGCCATCGACCGGATGAAGACGCCCCGGTCCCCGGCATGGTCGTGCATCCGGACCCGATCGCCGAGCAACGCCCCGCCGGAGAACGGCGACGACGGATCGACCGCGAGAACTCCGACCCGGTAACCGTTCTGGCGGTACCGGGAGATCAGGGCCGACGTGGTCGTCGACTTTCCCACCCCCGGCGGCCCGGTCAGCCCGATCACCACGGCGTGCCCGGTGTGCGGGGCGAGCGCCGCCATCACCCCGGGCAGCAACGCACTCTCGTGCTCGACGAGCGAGAGCAACCTCCCCAGGGCCCGGGGCTCCTGGCGACGGGCCCCGGCAACCAGCTCACCGACGTCCACTGCTCGAAAAGGGAATCAGCGCACGTGCAACAGCAGCGCGTCTCCCTGACCGCCGCCCCCGCACAGGGCCGCCGCCCCGGTGCCGCCACCCCGGCGTCCCAGCTCGAGAGCCAGGTGCAGCACCAGCCGGGCGCCGGACATCCCGATCGGGTGGCCGGTTGCGATCGCCCCACCGTTCACGTTCACCCGGGCCGGGTCCAGGCCGAGTTCCCTCGTCGAGGCCAGCCCGACCGCTGCGAAGGCCTCGTTGATCTCCACCAGATCCAGGTCGGCCACGCTCAGCCCTTCCCGGGCGAGCGCGGCGCGGATGGCGTTGGCGGGCTGCGACTGGAGGGTGGAGTCGGGACCCGCCACCTGACCGTGCGCACCGATCTCGGCGATCCAGGTCAAGCCCAGTTCCTGGGCCCGGCGACGGGACATCACCACGACCGCGGCGGCCCCGTCGGAGATCGGTGAGGCCGATCCGGCCGTGATGGTGCCGTCCTTACGGAACGCCGGGCGCAGCCGCGACAGCACCTCCAGCGAGGTGTCGCCCCGCACGCCCTCATCGATGGTGAAGGCCAGCGGATCACCCTTGCGCTGCGGGATCGCCACCGGAACGATCTCGTCGTCGAACACGCCGTTCTTCTGTGCCGCAGCGGCTTTCTGGTGCGATGCGACGGCGAAGGCGTCCATCTCCTCGCGGCTGAACTTCCGGTCGTCCACGTTCGCGGCCTCGGTCAGGGCGCCCATGGCCTGCTCGGTGTACGCGTCGTAGAGCCCGTCGAGGTCCATGTGGTCCTTCAGGGTGACATCGCCGTACTTGAAGCCCCCGCGACTGCCGGGCAGCAGGTGCGGCGCCTGTGTCATCGACTCCATCCCCCCGGCCACGATCACGTCGAACTCACCGGCCCGGATCAGGGCGTCGGCGGTCGCGATGGCATTGAGGCCGGACAGACAGATCTTGTTGATGGTGACGGCGGGAACGTCCAGCGGGATGCCCGCCTTCGCCGCGGCGATGCGGGCAGGCCCCTGGCCGACACCGGCCTGGAGCACCTCGCCCATGATCACGTACTGCACGGTGGCCGGATCGACGTGGGCCTTCTCGAGTGCGCCCCGGATCGCGATCGCCCCCAGCTCGGGGGCGGAGAACCCCTGGAGCGAGCCGAGCAGCCGGCCCACGGGCGTGCGGGCCCCGGCGATGATGACGGACGTCGGGCGTTGCGTCTGGTCGGTCACGGCATCCTCGCAGTTCGACAGTGAAGTTCCCCGGCAAGCCAACGTAACAACGCCATCCTGGTCCCTGATATCCCTCCCGGGTGTCGGGCGCCACATCCGCGATGGCCGGTCCCCGGGGAATCTGCTGTACTCCCAGGCAAGTTGAAATATCTGCAAGTACTTCCAACGCTGCACCCGCACTGCACCTGAGCACCGGAGACCACACTGCCCGAGGGTCACACCATCCACCGGCTCGCCAGCGACCTGGACGAGCTCTTCACCGGCACCGTGATCCGCGCGAGCGCCGTGCAGGACAAGTTCGCGGCGGGCGTCGCCCTGCTCGACGGCGGCACGGTCACGAGCACGGACGCCTGGGGCAAGCACCTCTTCGTGCACGTCGCCCCGGCGGGCGACCGGCCTCCGGTCTGGCTGCACGTGCACCTCGGTCTGTACGGGAAGTTCCAGCACGGGCCGGGGTCACCGGCCGCGCCCTGGGGTCAGCTGCGTCTGCGGCTGGAGAGCGAGCGGGGCTGGGCCGACCTGCGGGGAGCCACTGCCAGCGAGCTTTTGGACGAAGAAGGGCGCCGGCACATCATCGGTCGCCTGGGTGCCGATCCGCTGCGCAAGCACGCGGACGGCGACGCGCCCTTCGAGCGGATCAGCCGGTCGAGGACGGCGGTGGGTGCCCTGCTGATGGACCAGAAGGTCATCGCCGGTATCGGGAACGTCTATCGCGCCGAGATCCTGTTCCGGCACGGCATCGACCCGCACCGGCCCGGCCGCGACGTGACCGCCGGGGAGTGGACGGCCCTGTGGTCCGACCTGCAGGTCCTCATGCGGGCCGGGGTGCGCACGAAGAAGATCATCACGACCCGCCCGGAAGACCGGCCCCCCGGGCGGCGCTCGGCCTCGACCGTGCGGCGCGAGGACTCGCACTACGTCTACCGGCGCACGGGTGAGCCCTGCCGGACCTGCGGTACCCCGGTGCGTACCGAGGAGATGGTGGCGCGCAACCTCTACTGGTGCCCGAAAGATCAGGCTGACTAGAGAAATACGTGGGACTGCTCACGGTTGTCGTCCATTGTTCCGGGAACCGGCCGCCTACCCTGACCTGCATGACCGAGGTGAGCACCCCCGCAAACCAGCTCTTCACGACGATCGATCACGTCGGGGTGGCCGTGCCCGATCTGGACACCGCCATCGCCTACTACCGCGACGTGCTCGGCATGCGGCTGGCCCACCGTGAGGTCAACGAGGAGCAGGGGGTGCAGGAAGCCATGATGGCCGTCGGCGATTCCGGCAGCCACGTGCAGCTTCTGGCCCCGCTGGACGAGACCTCGACGATCGCGAAGTTCATCGGCCGCTCGGGCCCCGGCCTGCAGCAGGTCGCCTACCGGGTCGAGGACATCGACACGGTCTGCGCGACCCTGCGGGAGCGGGGCGCCCGGCTGCTCTACGAGACGCCGAAGCGGGGCACCGCGGGCAGTCGCGTCAACTTCATCCACCCCAGGAGCGCAGGTGGCGTGCTGGTCGAACTGGTCGAACCCGCACACCACTGAAGTGAGGACGCACCACCGCACCTCCCACGGGGAGGTGCGGTTCTCGTTTGTCCCCCGGGAACCGCAAAACCGGTGAGCTGCATCACCGCTCACCACCTACAAGCCTTCTGACCTGCTCGTTAACGTCGTAGGCAGAACGACTTCCCGAGCTGTCCGGACCGGCTGTGAACCGGGGTCCCGGACCTCTCCGGCGGGCTCCACGCCCTTCCGCCGGCACCCGCGTCCCCCATTTCTTCGTGCCCGCCGGAGGCCCATCGTGCAGAAGATTCTCGAGGCGATCCTGTCCGGCACGGCGACCCGCGATGACTACCTCGCCATCGACGTGCCCGAGTTCTACCGCGGCGTCACCGTGCACGCCGACGAGGTGGACATGTTCGAGGGACTGCCCACCCGGGAGAAGGATCCGCGCCGCTCACTGCACCTGGACGAGATCCCGGTGCCGGAGCTCGGGCCGGGTGAGGCGCTGGTCGCCGTGATGGCCAGCGCCGTCAACTACAACACGGTCTGGACCTCGATCTTCGAACCGGTCCCGACCTTCGCGTTCCTGCGCCGGTACGGCCGCACCGGCCCCCTCGGCGCCCGGCACGACCTGCCCTACCACGTCATCGGCTCGGACCTGGCCGGCGTGGTGCTGCGGACCGGCGCCGGGGTGCAGGCCTGGAAGCCGGGTGACGAGGTGGTGGCGCACTGTCTGTCGGTCGAGCTGGAGGCCCCCGAAGGGCACAACGACACCATGCTCGACCCCGAACAGCGTATTTGGGGCTTCGAGACGAACTTCGGCGGCCTGGCCGAGCTGGCCCTGGTGAAGACGAACCAGCTGATGCCCAAGCCGGCCCACCTCACCTGGGAGGAAGCGGCCTGCCCGGGCCTGGTGAACTCGACCGCCTACCGACAACTCGTCTCGCGCAACGGCGCCGGCCTGAAGCTCGGGGACCACGTCCTGATCTGGGGCGCCTCGGGCGGCCTGGGCTCGTACGCCACACAGTTCGCACTGGCCGCAGGAGCCACTCCGGTCTGTGTGGTGTCCAGTCCGGGGAAGGCCGAGCTGTGCCGGCGGATGGGCGCTGACCTGGTCATCGACCGCAGCGCCGAGGGCTACCGGTTCTGGCGCGACGAACACACCCAGGACCAGAAGGAGTGGCGGCGGTTCGGCAGCCGCATCCGGGAGCTGACCGGTGGGCGGGACGTCGACGTGGTGTTCGAGCACCCCGGGCGCGAGACGTTCGGGGCCAGTGTCTACGCCGCGAAGAAAGGGGGAACGGTGGTCACCTGTGCATCAACATCTGGTTACATGCACGAATATGACAATCGCTATCTGTGGATGAACCTGAAACGCATCGTAGGATCGCACTTCGCGAACTATGCCGAGGCATGGTCGGCCAACGACCTCGTGTCGAGAGGGCTGATCCATCCGACGCTGTCCCGGACTTACCCGCTCGACCAGGCTGGACAGGCTGCATTCGACGTTCACGGCAACCGTCATCAGGGCAAGGTGGGAGTACGCTGCCTGGCACCTGATGAAGGTCTCGGCGTGCGCAACGCAGCCCAACGCGAGCGGCATAGTAAAGCAATCATGAGGTTCAGGAACGTCTAGGCCCGGGCGGCGGGCCGTCAGGGAGGACTGAGTAGTGGCCGGCGAACAGAGCCCCCATGGATTCCAGATCGTCATGCGTGGTTTCGATCGCGCGCAGGTGGAGGAAAGAATTGCCTCCCTGGAATCCTCCCTGCGTGACGCCAGAGCCCGCGTCGAGGAGCTCGACACCCGCGCGCTGAAACTCTCCGGTGAGGTGGCCGAGGCGCACCGCCAGCTGCGCGAGGTGGAGCGCCCGTCGTACAGCGGCCTGGGTTCCCGCATCGAGCAGTTGCTGCGCCTGGCCGAGGAGCAGGCCAGCGACGTGATCGCGGCCGCCACCAAGGAGGCCGAGGAAGCAGTCGCGCAGGCCCGGGTCGAGGCGGCCCAGCACCGCGCGGCCGCCCAGAACGAGGCGGCCGAGACCACGGCCGTGGCCCAGCGGGAGACCGCCGAGCTGCGCAACCAGGCGAGCACCGAGGCCGAGGACATTGTCGGCACCGCCACCCGTAAGTCCGAGGAGATGCTGGCCGTCGCCGAGCGCGAGGCCTCCAAGCTGAAATCGGTCACCGAGCACGAGACCTCGGAGAAGCGCAGCACCGTCGACCGCGAGCTGGCCCGGCTGCGGGCCACGGCCGAGCGCGAGGTCACCGAGCTGCGGGCCGGCACCAAGCGCGAGACCGACGAGGCCCGGGGTCACGCCAAGCGTGATGCCGAGGAGATGCGGTCGACCGCCAAGCGCGAGTCCGAAGAGATGCGCTCGTCCGCGGCCGCGGCCCTGGAAGAGGCCCGCAGCCGCGCCGAGCAGATGAGCACCGACCTCGAGGTCAAGCTCGCCGCCCGCCGCGAAGAGGCCGAGCGTCTCGACGCCGAGCGTCACGAGCAGGCCGTGGCTCAGGCCACCCAGCTGGTGGCCGAGGCCGAGCAGCGCGCGTCCGCCGCGGAGACCCGCGCCGGAAAGGCGGTGGCCCAGGCCGAAGCCGTGCGCCGCGACGCCGACGAACACGCCAAGACCCTGGTGGGCAACGCCCGCCGCAACGCCGACCAGGTCATGGCCGAAGCCCGGGCGCACGCCGACAAGGTGCTCTCCGAGGCGAAGGGCGAGGCCGACCGCAACCGCCGGGCCGCCCAGCGCCAGGTCGACGAGCTGATCCGTCAGCGCGACAGCATCACCGGTCACCTCGACCAGCTGCGGGCCCTGCTCGGCAACAGCATGCCGATGAACGCCGGCTCGCTGGACAAGGTGGCCCAGGCCGCCTCGCACAACCCGCAGGACGACCCCTCCGGTGACAACGGTCAGGACAGCGAACAGCGCACGATCGTGCTGCCCGACGCCGCACCCGCCGGCTCCAAGCGGTAACCGAACGATCACTCAGCGACGCCGCCCGGTTCTGGCCGGGCGGCGTCGCTGTGTTCTGGGCAGAATGCTCTTCGCGATCTTTACCGGCCCGCGACCCTCCACCGAAACGGAGCCCTTGCTGTGTCCCAGCAGTCGGACCCCGACACCACGACCACCCTGGGTTCCGAGCACCCCGGCGATGAACCGGCCAAGGTGTCGGCCCCCACCCCTGAGCACCCCGCCGGAGAACCCCGCATCTCCGAGGAGGGCGAACCGGTGAAGGGCGACCCGAAGTTCGGCCGCCCGGGCCCCCCGATCAACCGGAACAGCCCGTTCTACTTCGGTTTTCTCGCCACGATCGGCGCGCTGCTGGCCTTCCAGCTGATGAAGATCGTGGCCGACCTGTCGCAGACCATCACCCTGGTGGTGATCGCGGCGTTCCTGGCGGTGGGCCTGGACCCGGTGGTGCGCTACCTGCAGCGCCAGGGGCTGAGCCGGGGCTGGTCGGTCGGCATCGTGTTCGTCGCGGTCATCGGCATCTTCGGCGGGTTCGCCGCGATCATCATCCCGGACATGGTCGACCAGGCCACCGAGCTGATCGACTCGGCCCCCGACCAGATCGACAACCTGACCAAGACCCGCTGGATCAACGACCTGAACGCGCAGTACGGCGTGATCGACAACATGAGCAAGCAACTGCGCGACCGGGCCAGCAACGGCACGACCGTGATGCAGGTGTTCGGCGGGGTGCTCGGCGCCGGCAAGGCCGTGCTGTCCGGCCTGGCCAGCACCTTCACCGTGCTGATCCTGACCCTGTACTTCCTGGCCTCGCTGAACAACATCGCCGAGGCCGGCTACCGCCTGGTGCCGCGCAGCCGCCGCACCCGGGTGCGTGCCCTGGGCGACGAAATCATCAAGCGCATCGGCGGTTACGTGGCCGGGCAGGTCGCGATCGCGACGATCAACGGTATCTGCAGCTTCATCATGATGACGATCATCGGCATCCCCTACGCCGCCGTGCTCGCCTTCGTGGTCGGCGTGCTGGGCGTGATCCCGCTCGTGGGTGCCACTCTCGGCGCTGTCCTGGTGGTGCTCGTCGGGCTGTTCCAGTCGGTGCAGATCGCGATCATCGCCGCCGTGTACTACCTGATCTACCAGCAGGTGGAGAACTACCTGATCGCGCCGCGCATCATGTCGCGCACGGTGGCCGTGCCCGGCGCCGTGGCCCTGATCGCGGCCTTCGGCGGCGGTGCGCTGCTCGGTGTTCTGGGGGCGCTCATCGCGATCCCGATCGCCGCCGCGATCCTGCTGATCATCCAGGAAGTCGTCATCCCGCGACAGGAGGAAGCATGACCCGCGTCCTGCACATCGCCCTGGCCCCCGAGTGGACCGAGGCCGAGGCCCTGGGCCGCTACGAGAAGTCCAGCCGGGGCGTCACTCTGGCGCAGGAGGGCTTCATCCACGCCAGCACCGTCAGCCAGGCCGCGGTGGTGCTGGGCAAGTTCTACGGCGACCTGCCTCCCGCCGGCCTGCGCCTGCTGGTCGTCGACGAGGAGAAATGCGCGGAGCAGGGCACGCCGATGCGCTGGGACGACGTCCCCGGCTCGGACAGCCCGTTTCCCCACTTCTACGGGCCGATCCCGGTGGACGCGGTGGTGGCGGTGCTGGAGTTCACCGGCCCGGAACTGCCCGACGTGAGCAGCTACGACGTAGCTCGCTAGACCGGGTCTGTCGTCAGCATGTCGCGCAGCTTCGCCAGGCCGCGGTGGGCGTTGCTGCGCACCGTGACCTCGGAGCACTTCATCAGCACGGCGATCTCGCTGTCGGGCAGGCCCTCGTAGTGCCGCAGCACCAGCACGGCCTGCTGCTTGGCCGGCAGCCGGCGCAACAGGGCGACGAGCTGTTCGCGATCGGCCCGGTTCTCCGCGCCGTCGCCCGACGGGGTGTCGAGCACCAGCACCGAGTCGGTCGCCCGCTCGCGCCGGGCGGCCCGCCGGAACCATGAGGTGCAGGCGTTGACCACCATGCGCCGCACGTAGGCGTCGACGTCGTTCGCGGAACTGACCCGATCCCACTGCAGCAGGGCCTTGCCGAGTACGTCCTGGACCACGTCCTCGGCCAGGTAGGGATCACGCAGCAGACCACGCGCCAACCGCACCAGCGCCGGGCCGCGGCTCGCCACGAACTCTTCGAACACCAGCCGGCCCGGAGTGTCCTGACCGATCATCTGATCGGGGACAGACCGGTGCACATCGTCTGCCGACGCATCGACAGGCTGCTGCACCACCACGTTCCCCTCGCAGATCTGGCTCATTCACCGACGTTGTGCCGCGCCCCCGTGAACGGCTTCCCACAGCCGCGTTCGCGCAATCCGGCGCCAGCCTAACCGGACCTTGCGACTGCCTGTGCATAGTTCTAGCCGTAAGTACGGAATCCTCGACCAGTTTTCCGGCCCAGATAACCCGCAGTGACCAGATGCTCCAGCATGGGTGACGGAGCGAAGCCAGGTTCACGGAACTCGTGAAAGAGAACCCTCTCGATCGCCAGTGATACATCCAGGCCGACAACATCCAGAAGCTCGAAGGGCCCCATCGGATACCCGCAGCCCAGGCGCATGGCCCGATCGATGTCCGGGGCCTGGGCGTAGTGCGCGCCGAGCATCTTCACGGCGTCATTCAGGTACGGGAACAGCAGCGCGTTGACGATGAACCCGGCCCGGTCGCCACACGTGACCGGATGCTGACGAATACGCCGGCAGAGTTTCAATGCGGTCAGAGTCACATCCTCCGCCGTCGAAATCGTGCTGATCACCTCGACCAGTCGCATCGCCGGGGCGGGGTTGAAGAAATGGATTCCGATGACGTCCTGTGGTCTTTCCGTCACCGCGGCACATTCGATGACGGGAAGTGAGGACGTCGTGGTCGCCAGCACGGCGCCCGGCCGGCAGATCCGGTCGAGGTCGCGGAACAGGGCCTGCTTCACCTCCAGGTCTTCCACCACCGCCTCCAGCACCAGGTCGGACTCCCGCAGGTCGGCGAGCGCCGTGGTGCCGCGGACCTTCCCCAGGGCGGCGTCGCGCTGCTGCGCCGTCAGCCGCCCCTTCGACACCGAGCGGTCCAGGCTCCGCCGCAGACCCGCGTGCACCGCCTCGGCCCTCTGCGGCGTCCGGGCCACGAAAAGCACGTCCAGACCGGCCTTGGCCAGCACCTCGACGATCCCGGTGGCCATCGTGCCGGAGCCGACCACCCCCACGACCTGTACGTCTCTCCCCCGGTCGGCGACCGGCCCACCCGCGGGCGGGAGGGCGTCCTCAAGCACCACCGACGAGCCGGGAGCCGCGTAACGGTAGAAGCCCCGCCCGGTCTTGCGCCCCGTGAGCCCGGCGGAGACCATCTGCTTGATCAACGGCGCCGGGGCGTGCAGACGATCGCGGGTCTGGCGATACATCGAGTCGAGGATCTCGTAGGCCGTGTCCAGCCCGATCAGGTCCATCAGGGCGAGCGGACCCATCGGCAGACCGCACCCCAGTCGCATCGCGTCGTCGATGTCCTCGCGCCGGGCGTACTTCGCCTCGAACATCGACACGGCGTGGTTCAGATAGCCGAACAACAGCGCGTTGGCGATGAAACCGGCCTGGTCGCCGACCACCACCGGTTCCTTGCCCAGGGCCCGCACCAGGAGTGCGGCGTCGTCCACCACATCCTCGTCGCTCACCACCGTGCGCACCACCTCGACGAGCTCCTGCACCGGCGCCGGGTTGAAGAAGTGCAGCCCGATCACCCGCCGCGGATTGCCTGTGGCCACGGCGATTTCGGTGACCGGAAGGCTGGAGGTGTTGGTGGCCAGGATGGCGTCGGGGGCGACGACGGCGTCGAGTGCGGCCAGGATCTCCCGCTTCCGGCCGAGTACCTCGGGCACCGCCTCGATCACCAGCCCGGCGCCGGCGACCCGCGCCACCTCGGTGGAGAACTCGATCCGGGCCAGCAGTTCCGCGCGGTCGGCGGGCGGTAGCTTGCCGCGTTCGACCGCCCTCGCGGTGGACGCCTCGATCCGCGCCCGCGCCCGGCCAACGGCAACCGCGTCGATCTCGACGCCGATCACGCCGAACCCGTGGCGGGCCAGCACCTCGGCGATGCCCGATCCCATCGTGCCGAGCCCGATCACTCCCACGGTCCGTATCTGCCGCGCCATCGCGAGCCTCCTCGTGGCCGATCACTGTCGATCACTCATGGTGACCTGGGTGAAAGCCCTTCAGCAGGGATGAATCTGTCGCCCACGCCACGCCCCGGACGGAGGTTGCCCGCGTCAAGAAAAAGTATTCTCCGCCACCCTCCGGCAGAAAAACGTTCGGTTTGCGTTCAATCCGGACGGAAGAACATGTATAAGTCATCCGGTATGCGAACTGCTTTGCCGGTCGGGGGCCCGACTGCCGCAGGTCCGGCGAGTGCGCATACCGAGCAGCGTCCGGCAGTCACGTTCCACCCGCGAACATCCGCGACGAAGGGACCGATTCGATGCGACAACTTGGCGTCTGCCTGGTGACAGCGATGTTCGCCGTCACCGGCACCGCGCTCGTGGCCAGTTCCCCGGCCTCGGCGAGCACCTTCCAGAAGGCCACGACGACCGCCCCGACCGAGTACGTCGTTCTGCAGAACGCGAACTCCGGCGCTCTGGCGGCCAAGGCGGCCGTGGAGAAGGCCGGGGGCACCGTGGTCTCGGAGAACTCCGCGCTCGGCTACGTGGTGGCCACCAGCACGAAGTCCGACTTCCAGGCGAAGATCAACGCGGACAGGACCGTGCTCGGCGCCGCCGGCAACCAGATCATCGGTCAGGCGCCGGAGGAGAAGCAGGCCAGCCAGTTCCAGATCGAGCAGCTGCGCAAGAGCACCTCCAGGTCGTCGAAGCCCGGCGGGCACAAGGGTTCTGCCGTGAGCAGCGAACCGCTGGCCGATCTGCAGTGGGACATGAAGCAGATCGACGCCACCAAGAAGGGCTCGTACGCCTCGCAGCCCGGCAGCCGCAAGGTGCTGGTCGGGGTGATCGACACCGGCGTCGACGGCAGTCACCCGGACATCGCGCCGAACTTCAGCAAGAAGCTGTCGCGCAACTTCGTCACCGACATCCCCGAGATCGACGGCGAGTGCGAGGTGGCCAGCTGTAAGGACGCCGCCGACGTGGACGACGGTGGTCACGGCACGCACGTCGCCAGCACCATCGGGTCCCCGATCAACGGCATCGGCATCGCGGGCGTCGCGCCGAACGTGACGCTCGTGAACATCCGGGCCGGCCAGGACTCGGGCTACTTCTTCCTCCAGCCCACCCTGGACGCCCTGACCTACGCCGGTGACATCGGTGTCGACGTGGTGAACATGAGCTACTACGTCGACCCGTGGCTGTTCAACTGCACGAACAACCCGGCCGACTCGCCCGCGGAACAGCGTGAGCAGCAGGTCATCCGCACCGCCACGCAGCGGGCCCTGACCTACGCCCGCAACAAGGGCGTGCTGCCGGTCTCCGCCGAGGGCAACGAGGCCACCGACCTCAACAACCCGACCACGGACAGCACCTCGCCGGACTACCCGGAGGGCGCTGCGAAGGACCGCACGATCGACAACTCGTGCATCAACGTGCCGGCCGAGAGCAAGGGCGTGCTGACCGTCAGCTCGACCGGGCCGAGCAAGCGCAAGGCCTACTACTCCAACTACGGCACGGAGGAGACCGACGTCTCCGCGCCCGGTGGTGACGCCTACGACACCGCCGACGGTTCAAGGGATCTCAGCGGCACCGTGCTCGCTGCCTTCCCGAAGCACCTGGCGATCGAAGAGGGCCTCATCGACGAGAACGGTGAACCCCTCACGCCGGCCGTGGTGAAGTCGTGCAAGGGCTCGGTCTGCGGCTACTACCAGTACCTGCAGGGCACCTCGATGGCGTCCCCGCACGCCGCGGGTGTGGCCGCGCTGGTGGTCAGCGAGTTCGGCCACAAGGACAAGAGCGGCCTGGGCCTGGACCCGGCCAAGACCGAGGCCAAGGTGCTGAAGTCGGCCACCGAGACCGCCTGCCCGAACCCCCGCACGTTCAAGTACCACCGGATCCTGACGACCGGTGCGATCGTGGACTCGGAGGCCACGTGTGAGGGCCCGAAGTCGGACAACGGCTTCTACGGTCACGGCATCGTCAACGCCAAGGCCGCGGTGAGCGGCAGGCTGTAACCGAAGACGAGGCGGCGGCGGGCCTTTCGGGAACCGCCGCCGCTTCTGCGTTCAGGAGCCCCAGTACAGGTCGACCGGCACGACGAGCAGGACCAGGACCACCAGCCAGATGTTCAGCAGGACGACGCCCAGACCCACGAGCGCGGGCCACCGGCGCCGGCCGAACGGAGTTCCGCGGCATAGGCCTCGGGCGGCCCGAACACCTCGACCGGTGAACCGTTCTCCGCCAGCGACTCGGCCAGATCGGCCTCAAGCCCTCCGGTCAGCTCGTCCACCTCGTCGGCGGGCAGATCGGCCAGGGCGGTGCGTACCGCAGCCAGGTAATCGGCGATCGGACGGTGGTTCTCCAGGACCGCGCTCATCCCTCGTCACCGTCCGCCGGGGTTTCGGTCAATTCTGCTGACGGCGTGGGATCGCCCGGTTCAGTAGGGGTCGGCTCCGCGGTTTCGGTCAGGGTCGGCGTCGGTCCGGCCGTGGCTGTCGCGGTCGGCTGCGGGTCATCCTGGCCCACCGGGTACTGCAGGCGGCTGGAAGCCTTGGCGTCACGGGTCGTGGCCGGGATCTCGTTCCCGTCCTCGTCCCACCCCGACAGCGTCTCCTTCAGCGGGTAGACGTTGAAGAGGTCACGACCGTCACGGCCCTTCGCCGGATTCACGCTGACGTCCGACATACCCTCCGAGTATGTCTTTTCCGACGGCACCAGCATCCGCCCCTGGTCGTCGAACAACTGCACGCCCTGCAGCGGGTTGCCCTCGGAGTCGTACGGGAAGATGTTGTGCACCAACCGCCCACCGTTGGTCACACCCTCGACCGGACCCGATTCCGGCATGCTGGACGCATTCGTGTATCCGTCGATGCCCACCGGCACCAGTCCCACGACGGAATAGTTCGGGATGACGAACAGCCAGGCGGCCAGCACCAGCGAGCCGACGGCCAGCAGATCCGCCGCACCGACCAGACCGCGCCGGAATCGGTCGGACGAGAACCACTTCCGGCGTTCGAGTTCGATACCCCCGATCACCAGCACGACGAGCAGCAGCCACTGCACCTCGGACTCCGGGGCTCTCTGACGGGTGCCGCTCAGCGTCTGCACGATGAGCTGGTAGAGCACGTAGGAGCGAAAAGCCCACCACAGTGGACGAGCCGTCTCACCGAACGCCTTCACTCCCGGACCCCACGGCTGCCGGTCCAGCCAGGCCTTCGCCGCGGCGATCCGCGGCCTGATGTCCAGCTGCGGAACCCGTTTCGCACCCCTCGGCGAGAGGCCGGCCGCGGCGCGCAGCTCGGCGGCATAGGCCTCCGGCGGACCGAACATCCCCTCCGGTGTCCGGTCGCTGCCGTCGAGGGCATCGGCCAGGTCGGCCTCGAGCCCCCCGGTCAGCTCGTCGACCTCGTCCGCACCGAGATCACCGAGCTCCCGCCGCACCGCCGCCAGATAGTTCGCCAGGTCCGGGGTCTCCGTCACCGTGTTCATCGCGTTCCCTCCGAGCCCGTCCGCCGCCGGCGCTCCAGCGGCACCGTGTTACCCGTCGACCCGGCCAGCAGACCGGACATCGTGTCGGCGAACGCGGCCCAGGTCTGCCGCTGCTCCCCGAGTTCCTGCCGCCCGAGCGGCGTGATGCCGTAGTACTTGCGGTGCGGCCCCTCGTCGGAGGGCACCACGTACGACGTCAGCGACCCACCGGCGTAAAGACGCCGCAGCGTGCCGTACACCGACGCGTCCCCGACATCCTCCAGACCGGCGGCCCGCAGACGACGCACCACGTCGTACCCGTACCCGTCCTCCTGCGCGACCACCGCCAGCACCGCGACGTCGAGCACGCCCTTCAGTAACTGCGTCGTATCCATACGTCTCCCCAACCCGATCCACTGCCGCGTTACAGAAGGTACCGCGCAATGCGCAGTAGCGTCCATGGTGCGGGAGCGGGCGTGTCGAGGTGCGCCCCCCAGGGGACGCGAGGCCCCCCTAGTTCGTGATCATGCAAAACCTCCCCGGCGTTCTAGAACTGTTCGCGCGAGAGTTCTAGAACTCCGGGGAGGTTTTGCATGATCACGGAGGGTTGGGGGGCGCGGTTGGGGCAACCTGGGCGAGGTGGTCGCCCACCTTGTGTCCTCGTTCAGGCTAGGCTCGTCGACCGTGCGTCTGGTTATCGCTCGTTGTTCTGTTGACTACGCCGGGCGGTTGACCGCCCACCTGCCGCTGGCGAATCGCCTGCTCATGGTGAAGGCCGACGGCAGTGTGCTGGTGCATTCGGACGGTGGCTCCTACAAGCCGCTGAACTGGATGAGCCCGCCCGCCAAGCTCACCGTCGGCAAGCCCGACGAGACGGCGGCCGAGGTGGGCGTGACCGAGGTCTGGACGGTGCAGAGCGCCAAGACCGACGATCGGCTGATCGTGAATCTGCACGAGGTGCTGCACGACAGCAACCACGAGCTCGGGGTCGATCCCGGGCTGGTGAAGGACGGCGTCGAGGCCCACCTGCAGAAGCTGCTGGCCGAGCAGGTGAACCGGCTCGGCGACGGCTGGCAGCTGGTGAGGCGCGAGTACATGACCGCCATCGGCCCGGTCGACCTGCTGGTCAAGGACGCCTCCGGGGGTTCGGTGGCGGTCGAGATCAAGCGGCGTGGTGAGATCGACGGCGTCGAGCAGCTCACCCGCTACCTGGAGCTGATGAACCGCGACCCGCTGCTCTCGCCCGTCGCCGGTATCTACGCCGCCCAGGAGATCAAGCCGCAGGCCCGGGTGCTGGCCGAGGATCGCGGCATTCGCTGCGTGATCCTGGACTACAACGAGATGCGGGGCCTGGACGACGTGGAGACCCGACTCTTCTGATGCTGTATCAACTCGTTTTCAAGCACCTGCTGGTGCGGGTGCCGGCCGAGACCGCGCACCACGCGGCGTTCACGGCGATCCGCCTGGTCGAGCGGGTGCCCGCGCTACGGGCGCAGCTCTCGAAGCTGCTGGCTCCGAACGATCCCGTGCTGCGCACCCGCGCGCTAGGTCTCGACCTGCCCGGGCCGCTGGGTCTGGCCGCGGGTTTCGACAAGGACGCCCTGGCTCCCGACGCGCTGGCCGCGATGGGGTTCGGGTACGTCGAGATCGGTACGGTCACGGCCCGCCCGCAGCCGGGCAACCCCAAGCCCCGGATGTTCCGCCTGCCCGCGGACCGGGCGCTGATCAACCGGATGGGCTTCAACAACCACGGCTCCACCGCGGCCGCGATCCGGCTGAAAGACCGCACCGGTCCGGCCGTCGTGGGCGCGAACATCGGCAAGTCCAAAGTGGTCGGCCCGGCCGACGCGATCGAGGACTACGTCGCCAGCACGGCCCGGCTCGGCCCCGTCGCCGACTACCTGGTGGTCAACGTCAGCTCCCCGAACACCCCCGGGCTGCGTGACCTCCAGGCGGTCTCGTCGCTGCGGCCACTGCTGAGCGCGGTTCGGCGCACTCTTGACGCATCCGGCCCGACCGGCCGGGGCACCGGGACCCGACGCGTCCCCCTGCTGGTGAAGATCGCACCCGACCTGTCCGACGACGACGTGGACGCCGTCGCCGACCTGGCCGTGGAACTGGGGCTGGACGGCATCATCGCGACGAACACCACCATCACCCGCATCGGCCTGCGCACCTCCGCGGCCGAGGTCGAGGCGATGGGCGCCGGTGGGCTCTCCGGTGCGCCGGTGGCCGGGCGGTCGCTCGAGGTGCTGCGCCGGCTGCGGGCCCGGGTCGGCGACGAGATGGTGCTGGTCGCGGCCGGTGGCATCCAGGACGGGGACGACGCCTACGAGCGCATCCGGGCCGGAGCCACGCTGGTGCAGGCGTACACGGGCTTCATCTACGGCGGTCTGTTCTGGCCCCGCCAGGTGCAGCGTCGCATCGCCGAACGCCTCCGCGCCGACGGCTTCACGTCGATCCACCAGGCCGTGGGCACGGCCGGGAACTGAAACAAGGGGACGAGCGGCGAGCGTTCCCCTGGAACAGGCCCTAATGGTGGACGTCGAGTAGCAGCCTGGCACCAAGTCACGGCACCATCGCTCATATGGCTGTACGGATCACCGTCATCGGCGCGGGCGTCATCGGTCTGTCCTGCGCCGTGCGGCTGGCCGAGGCGGGTCATCAGGTCGACGTGATGGCCCGCGAGATGCCCCTGGAGACCACCTCGGCGGTGGCCGGTGGACTGTGGATGCCCTTTCTGGCCGAGCCCGCCGACCTGGTGTCCCGCTGGTCACGTGCCACCTACCAGGCGCTGACCGAGCTGTCCGAGGACAACGATGCCCGCGTCACCGGCGTGGTCCAGCGACCGGGGTACATCGTCGGGGCCGACACGCGCCCGGTCTTCGCGGACGGTCTTCCGGCGGTCGGCCTGACCCACGTCAACCACCCGCACCCGGACCACCGCAACGGCTGGCACCTGGTCGTTCCGGTCGTCGACATGACCGTGCACCTGCCCTATCTCGTACGCCGGCTGGAAGCGGCCGGCGGCACGCTGACCCGGATCGCACTGGGCGCCCTGCCCGCCCGCGGGGTGGTGATCAACTGCACCGGCCTGGCCAGCCGGGCCCTGGCCGCCGACTCCACGGTCTATCCGGTGCGCGGTCAGGTGCTGCGGGTGTCGAACCCGGGTGTCGGCGAATGGTGGGCCGACGAGAGCGACCCGGACGTTCTCACCTACGTGCTGCCCCAGACCCGCCACATCGTGGTCGGGGGCACGGCCCAGGTGAACGACTTCGAGACCACCCCCGACCCGGTGATCGCGGAGCGGATCCTCGAGCGGGCGCGGAAACTCGTGCCCGCCCTGAGCCGCGCCACGGTGCTCTCGCACCGCGTCGGCCTGCGCCCGGCCCGCCCCTCGGTGCGGCTCGAGACCGTTCACACCGCCGAGGGCACGACGGTGCACTGCTACGGGCACGGCGGCAGCGGGGTCACGCTGGCCTGGGGATGTGCGGACGACGTGCTCGCCGAGGTCTCCCGGCTTCCGTAGAGCTGCCGGGGAACACGAAAAGCCACCACCGATCCACTCAGTGTTCCCGCGATCCGGGTCGCCGAGCATCCGGCAGATTAATTTTTCGGACCTCTCACTGCCCTCGTATTCCGGGGGAAATACCCATTCCCATTAACCCTTCTTAAGGCTGCCGAAGCACTCCCTGAAGCTTAGGTGGGTCTGTTGAGTGTTTCTTGACCTTCGTTTCACTCACCCCCTGATGTGGCTCTCACCAGCGGGTTTCACCAGCTCCGACGATCGGTCGGGCCCGGCGTCGGGATGGTTGCCCGCTTACCCGGAAAACTTGTAAGTTCCCTGCGACTTCACCCGACACCTCGCCTCGGGGGCGCGGCTCGCAGGAGGAATGCAACGGATGGCAGACGGCTTTCCGCCGGCCGGGAACGATTCCGGCCGCAGCGGTTCCCCCTCGGAATCCACACCGGATTTCCACACCCGCCGCACCCTGCGGGAGAACGGGCCGGGCGTCACCGCCGGGTTCTCCCGGCGCGGCCTGATCGTCAGTGGCGCCACCGCCGTGGCCGCCGCCGGGGGCACCGGATACCTGCTGATGCGGGGCGGCGGCGCCGAGTCCGCGACGGCCTCGCTGTCGGGCGGCAGCGCCGCCTCGGCCACCACGAACCAGACCGCCGCCGACGCGCTGGCGAGCGCAACCGCGTCCTCAAGCAGTGCGACCTCGACCAGCGCCGCCGCCAAGGCGAGCACCGCGACCAAAGCGAGCACCGCGACCAAGGCGGCCACCACGACCACCGCGGCCGGTACCACCACCGCGGCCGCGAAGAAGGTCAAGGCCGACCCCGACCTGCTGCTCGGCCGGGCCTCCTACGGGCGCACCGCCGCGAGTGACCGCCTGATCGGCAAGATCGGCGCCTCGGCCTGGCTGGAACGCCAGCTGCGCCCGGCGAAGATCAAAGACCCACGGGGCCAGGCCGTCGACGCCCAGTTCCCCGACCTGAAGTGGAGCATCGCCCAGGCCCGCCAGGGGCTGAAGGTCGGCGCCTGGGACCTGATGCAAGACACCAGCGCGAATCACCTCGGCCGGGCGCTGTTCTCGAGCCGTGAGCTGTACGAGGTGATGGTCGACCTCTGGTCCAACCACCTCAACATCACCTGCCCGGGCGGTGACGTCTGGGACACCCGACACCGCTACCAGCGCGACGTGATCCGTAAGCACGCCCTGACCTCCTTCGAGGATCTGCTGCTGGCCAGCGCTTTTCACCCCTCGATGCTGGTGTTCCTGAACGGCGCCCAGTCCACCGGCCAGGCACCCAACGAGAACTACGCCCGCGAGGTGCTGGAACTGCACACCGTCGGCGTGAACGGCGGGTACACCGAGAAAGACATCCAGCACTCGGCCCTGCTGCTCACCGGCTGGACCTTCAACGAGGGCAAGCGCGCCTACGACCCCTCTCGCCACTACACCGGCGGGATCAAGGCTTTCGGGTTCAAGAGCGCGAACTCCACGGGTGCGGGCGGCCCGGCCGCGCAGCGCCGGTACCTGCGCTACCTGGCCCACCACCCGAAGACGGCCCGCAACATCGCCACCAAGCTGGCCCGGCACTTCGTCTCCGACAGCCCGCCGAAGTCGCTGATCACCGCGCTGGCCAAGGTCTACACGAAGAACGACACGGCGATCGTGCCGGTGCTGCGTGCCCTGTTCACCTCCCCCGAGTTCGCGGCCTCCAGCGGCGAGAAGGTCCGCCGGCCGATGGAGCAGGTGGTCGCCTCGGCCCGCGCGATCGGGGTCAGGAACGGGTCCAGCTCCAAGGCGCTGATGGACATGTACTACATCGTCAAGGACGCCGGCCACGGGCCGCTGAGCTGGACGATGCCGAACGGCTACGCCGACACCGCGGACTCGTGGCAGTCGCCGGCCGGGGCGCTGCAGGTGTTCAACTCCACCACCGCGATGGTGCACGGCTGGTGGCCGACGAAGATGTCGCTGCCCGGGCCGGAGAAGATCCTGGCCACGAAGCCCACCACCCGCTCCGGCGTGATCACCGCCGTGGGCAAGAAGGTGTTCGGCCGGGCCCCGACCAAGCGTGAGCGCGCGGCCGCGACGAACCTGCTGGCCGGCACCAAGCTGCCCACCGCGCTGAAGGCCAGTTCCTGGGAGCAGCACGAGACGATCGCGCTGACCACCACCCTGTTCCTCGCGGCCCCGGCCCACCTCTCCGTCTAGATCGGTATTTTCATGACGACGATGATCCCGCAGACGCCGGAGCAGATGCTGGACTGCGGCTGCCCGGAGAACCGCGGCGTCTCGCGACGCACCCTGTTCCGGATGGCCGCGGTCGGTGGGCTGACCACCGCCACCACCCTCTCCGGCGCCACCCTGGCCTTCGGCGCCCCGACCGGTACCGGCACGATGGTGGTGCTGTCGCTGCGCGGCGGGTTCGACGGCCTCTCCGCCGTGATCCCGCTCGGTGACGCCGCCTATGCCAAGGCCCGGCCCGGCATCAAGGTGGCCGCGGGGCAGGCGCACCAGCTCGACTCGATGTTCGGCCTGCACCCGGCCCTGGAGCCGGTGTTCAAGCTGTTCGAGAACGGCACGATGGCAGCGGTTCACGCCGTGGGTCAGGCCGATCCGACGCGATCGCACTTCGAGGCGATGGAAGAGATGGAGCGCGCGGCGCCCGACTCCAACCTGCGCACCGGCTGGATCGACCGCACCCTGGGCAGCCTCGGCAATCCCGGCGGTTTCGGCGGCACCCAGGTCGGGTCGGGGGCGATGCCCGACGCGATGATCGGGCCGAACATGAAGTTCGCGATGAACTCGATCGCCGGCGTGAAGCTCTCGGTCGGCGAGGACCTGGTGCCGCTGGCCCGGTGGCGCTCGGCGATGAAGACCCTGCACACCGGAGCCGCGCCGGAGCTGAAGGCGCCTCTCACCAACGCTCTCGGGGCCGTCGGCAAGATGGGCCCGCTGCAGAAGGCCACGAGCAAGACCGCCAAGGAGCTCGGCTACCCCGACACCGGCCTGGGCAACGCCCTGCACGACGTCGCCCGGCTGATCAAGGCCGACCTGGGCCTGCGGGTCGCGACCGTCGACTACGGCAACTGGGACATGCACGTGAACCTCGGCCGCTCCGACAGCGGGTGGATGTTCAACCAGCTGAAAGAGATGAGCACGGCCCTGGCCGCGTTCGCCGCCGAGCTGGGCACCGCGGGAATGGCGAAGACCAACCTGATCACCCTCAGCGAGTTCGGGCGGCGCCTGGAGGAGAACGGCTCCGGCGGCCTGGATCACGGGCACGGCAACGTGGTGCTGGCCCTCGGCGGCGGCCTGAAGAAGGGCGTGCACGGACGCTGGCCCGGGCTGGGTGCCTCGGCCCTGGTGGACGGCGACCTGGCCGGCACCACCGACTACCGGTCGATCGTGTCCGAGGTTTTGAAAAAGCGTGTCGGCGTGGACTCCACGACCGACATCTTCCCGGGCTACAAGGCCAAGACGGTTGGCTTGGTCGCGTAGTTACCGGAAGAGGAGACGGCGCCGGGCTGTGAGGAGCTCGGCGCCGTCTCTTTGGTAGGGCCGGACGTGTGGGGCCGGTCACCCCGGCACCCCTGATGTGCCCGCTGACCTGCTGCCTATCGTCGAATCCATGAGTGAGCGCGACCGGCCGTGGGTGATGCGGACCTACGCGGGCCATTCCAGCCCGGCGGAGTCCAACGCGCTGTACCGGCGCAACCTCGACAAGGGGCAGACCGGGCTGTCGGTGGCCTTCGACCTGCCCACCCAGACCGGTTACGACGCCGATGACGAGCTGGCGCGCGGCGAGGTCGGCAAGGTCGGGGTGCCGATCCAGCATCTCGGCGACCTGACGGCGCTTTTCGACGGAATTCCGCTGACCCGGATGAACACGTCGATGACGATCAATGCCCCGGCGATGTGGTTGCTGGCGTTGTACCAGGAGGTGGCGCTCGCCCAGAACAGCTCTCCGGAAGGGGTTCTGGAGGCGCTGACCGGGACCACCCAGAACGACATCGTCAAGGAGTACCTGAGCCGCGGCACCTACATCTTCCCGCCCGGCCCGAGCCTGCGCCTGACCACCGACACGATCGCCTACACGGTCTCGGCGATGCCGCGGTGGAACCCGGTGAACATCTGCAGCTATCACCTCCAGGAGGCCGGGGCCACGCCGGTGCAGGAGGTGGCGTTCGCCCTGAGCACGGCGATCGCGGTGCTCGACGCGGTGCGCGACAGCGGCCAGGTGCCCCCGGAGCGGTTCGGCGACGTGGTGCAGCGCATCTCCTTCTTCGTCAACGCCGGTGTGCGGTTCGTCGAGGAGATGTGCAAGATGCGGGCCTTCGTCTCGCTCTGGGACACCCTGACTCTCGAGCGATACGGAATTGAGGACGCGCGCCGGCGCCGGTTTCGGTACGGCGTCCAGGTCAATTCGCTCGGCCTGACCGAGGCCCAGCCCGAGAACAACGTTCAGCGGATCGTTCTCGAGATGCTGGCGGTGACCCTGTCGAAGGGTGCCCGGGCGCGGGCGGTCCAGCTGCCGGCCTGGAACGAGGCACTGGGCCTGCCCCGGCCGTGGGACCAGCAGTGGTCGCTCCGTCTGCAGCAGGTACTGGCCCACGAGTCCGATCTGCTCGAGTACGACGACCTTTTCGATGGCAGCCCGGTGGTCTCGGCCAAGGTCGCCGAGATCGTCGAGGGGGCCCGTCTCGAGATGGCCCGGGTGGCGGAGATGGGCGGGGCGATCGCGGCGGTCGAGTCCGGCTACCTGAAGTCGTCGCTGGTCTCCTCGCACGCGGCCCGACGGGCACGTATCGAGGCCGGTGACGACGTGGTGGTCGGCGTGAACCGGTTCACCAGCACCGAGCCCAGCCCCCTCACTGCCGACCTCGAAACCGCCGTGCAGGCGGTGGATCCGGCGGTGGAGAGCGCCGCTGTGCGAGCCGTCCGGGAATGGCGGGCGGCACGGGACCCGGAGGCCGTCGCGGCGGCCCTGCACCATCTGCGTGAAGATGCCTCCGGCTCGGCCAATCTCATGACCGCCAGCCTGGAATGCGCCCGGGCGGGCGTCACCACCGGCGAATGGTCGTCCACCCTGCGCGCAGTGTTCGGCGAGTACCGGGCACCGACGGGAGTCTCGTCCGCCGTCTCCCCCTCGGGAACCGGAACCCTCCTGACCCAGGTGCGGGAACGCGTCCTCAAGACCGGCTCGGAGATCGGCGCCCACCTGCGCCTGCTGATCGGAAAACCCGGACTGGACGGTCATTCCAACGGCGCCGAGCAGGTGGCGGTGCGGGCCCGCGACGCCGGTTTCGAGGTGATCTACCAGGGCATCCGCCTCACACCGGCCCAGATCGTCGACGCCGCCGTGGCCGAGGACGTCCACGCCATCGGCCTCTCGGTACTCTCCGGCTCACATCTGGAGGTGGTCCCGGAAGTCCTCCGCGGCCTCGCCGAGGCCGGGGCCGGTGACATCCCCGTGATCGTCGGCGGCATCATCCCCGAAGCCGACCGGCAAAAGCTCATCTCCGAAGGCGTTTCCGAGGTCTTCACGCCCAAGGACATAGACCTCACCGCCATGATGAACCACTTCGTCACCCACATCCGCAAGGCCCACCACCTCCCCACGTAGAGAAAACCCCCTTGTTCGTGATCATGCAAAACCTCCCCGGAGTTCTAGAACTCCCAGATCAACTTATCCACAGCCACCACCTCCTGTGGACAACCAAATCCGCCCCGGGAGCAAGATGGGCATGCTCACCCCATGCCTCCTACCCATCCGCCGACCCTCGTCTGGAGACGCCAACTCGAGACCTGCTTCGGCGCCGATCCCTTCACGTCAGGAGCGGCACTGACGCTGGGTATCACCTACTCCCGCCTGAACAGGCTTCTGGCATCGGGGCTTCTCGCCCGAGGCCGGCACGGTGTATATCGGCTGCACGAGATGCCGTCACTCCTGATGGCCCGGGCGCAGGAAGCCACCACCCGGATTCCCGGCGCCGTGATCGCCCGGCGAACGAGCGCCTGGTTCCTGGGCGAAGATGCGAGACCCCCGGCCGAGAAGACTGAGCTACCGATCGATTGCCTTGTCCCCCGGGGACGAATACCCAGCCGAAGCAATGACATCAACTGCTATCAGTCAGATCTGGCACCGGAGGACATCACCCGCATCGGCACGGTTCCCTGCACGACGCCGGCCCGGACCGCAGCCGACCTGCTCCGCTGGTCACCACCCCACATGGCACTGGCCTGCGTCGACCAGATGGCGCGCTCGGGCAGTGTCACTCCCACCGAGCTCACAGACGTACTGGCCCGCTGGCCGGGTGAGCGAAACGTACGTCGCGCCCGCCGGCTGGTCTCGTTCCTGGATCCGCGGTCGGAGTCGTACGGCGAGAGCTGGCTACGACTTCGCATAATCGACGCAGGCTTTCCGGCTCCAGAGACCCAGATCCCGGTCCTGGACGACCACGGCAGGGTTGTCTACCGCCTCGATCTCGGCTGGCGCCGATTGCGGCTGGCGATCGAGTACGACGGCGAGGAATTCCATACGAGCCCTCGTCAGGTCGCCGCCGACCTGCGCCGTCGTGAAGATCTGCGAGTGCGGTTCGGCTGGGAGGTCATCGGGGTGGGGCGGGGCGAGGTGCTCGGTCCAAGCCTTGCCCTGGAGCGTGGTGTCGGGGAACTGCTCAGCCTGGAGCCCCTGATCCGGCGGCGGTCATGGTGACATCACGCCGGACAGTTCTAGAACTCCGGGGAGGTTTTGCATGATCACGAACAGAGGGAGCGGCGACCTAACGATCCCCGCCCGGCACCCACAGCACATCCCCACCCGCGTCCACATTCACCACGCGGCACAGGATGAACAGCAGATCGCTCAGGCGGTTGAGGTACTTCGCGGTCAGGGGGTTGACCCCGCCGTCGGCCGAGGTGCCGTGGGCCTCCAGCGCCGCCCACACCGAGCGTTCGGCGCGCCTGGTCACCGTGCGGGCGACGTGCAGGTAGGCCGAGGCCGGGGAACCGCCGGGCAGGATGAACGAGCGCAGGGCGGGCAGGTTCTCGTTCCACTCGTCGCAGGCGGCCTCGATGCGGTCGACGTAGTCGGCGGTCACCCTCAGGGGCGGGTACTTCGGGGCCTGGGCCAGGGGCACGCACAGGTCGGAGCCCACGTCGAACAGCTCGTTCTGCACCCTCAGCAGCAGGGCGGCGATCCGGTCGTCCAGGGCACCGACCGCCAGCGCCACGCCGAGAGCGCTGTTCGCCTCGTCGCAATCGGCGTAGGCGATCAGCCGCGGATCGTTCTTCGACGTTCGGCTGAAGTCGCCCAGCGCGGTCGTGCCGTCGTCGCCGGTCCGCGTGTAGATCCGGGTCAGGTTCACCATCGGCCCAGCCTACGAGGGGCTCGGCACGACCACAGAAGAAACTTTGCGTAACGCGATGAACACACTCAGCGATAGGACCACCGAGGCCATACCGGTGCGTACGGAGCCGATCCGATGACGTACTGGCGGTGACGCCTGCCCGGATGTGGTTCGCGGCTCAGGAATCAGCCATACGATTCCGTTCCGTGGAAGCCTTCCGGATCGTTGGTGGATCGCCGCTGAAAGGCGGCGTGCGGGTTGCAGGCGCGAAGAACAGCGTGCTCAAGCTGATGTCGGCGGCCTTGCTGACCGAGGGGACGACGACGCTGTCGGACGTACCCGACATCCTCGACGTCCGGATCATGGTCAAACTCCTGACCAGACTCGGCTGCGGGGTGGACTACGTCGACGGCAGCGGCATGCTGTCGATCACCACACCGCACATGCCGGGGCACAAGGCCGACTACGACCTGGTGCGGGCGATGCGCGCGTCGATCAGCGTGCTCGGCCCGCTGCTCGCCCGGTGCGGCGCGGCCCAGGTCGCACTGCCCGGCGGTGACGCGATCGGCTCGCGGGGTCTGGACATGCACGTCTCCGGGCTGGAGACGCTCGGGGCCCGGATCGAGGTGCAGCACGGCTTTCTCGTGGCGAACGCACCGACCGGCCTGCACGGGGCGGAGATCCGGCTGGACTTCCCCAGCGTCGGGGCGACCGAGAACCTGCTGATGGCAGCCGTGCTCGCCGAGGGCCGGACGGTGCTCGACAACGTGGCCCGCGAGCCCGAGGTCGTGGACCTGTGCCGCATGCTGCGGCGGATGGGCGCCAAGATCGACGGGGTGGCCGGCTCGACGCTGGAGATCATCGGCACCGACAGCCTGTCCCCGGTCGAGCACCGCGTGGTGCCCGACCGGATCGTGGCCGGCACCTGGGCCTTCGCCGCGGCCATCACCGGCGGCGACGTGATCGTGCACAACGGCGAGCCGGGTCACCTGGAACTGGTCATCGACAAATTGGTGGACGCGGGGGCCGAGGTGATCACGCTGGCCGACGGTTTCCGGGTCAAGGGGCCCGAGCGGCCCAGGGCCGTGGACGTCGCGACCCTGCCCTACCCCGGCTTCCCGACCGACCTCCAGCCGTTCATGGTCACCCTCTGCGCGCTGGCCGACGGCGCGGCCATGATCACCGAGAATCTTTTCGAGGCACGGTTCCGGTTCGTGCAGGAGATCGCCCGGCTCGGCGCCCACGTGCGGATGGACGGCCACCACGCCTTCGTGCGCGGTGTGCCGCGGCTGTCCGGTGCGCCGGTCGAGGCCAGCGACATCCGGGCCGGAGCCGCGCTGGTGCTGGCCGGTCTGGTGGCCGACGGCGAGACGATCGTCTACGAGGCCGGGCACGTCGACCGTGGTTACGACCGCTTCGACCACGCCCTGCGCACACTCGGGGCCGACGTCCGCCGGTTCGAGGTCTCCCCGGACTCAGGCCCGACGGCCGGTTAGCGCAAACGGTCGGGCGGGGGCGGCGGCGCGGCCAGGATCGAGCGGGCGATCTTCTCGTCCTGCTCGAACACCATCAGCCGCGGCCCGTCGGTGGTCTGCACGAGCTTGCCGCGGATCTCGTTGGCGATCAGACGCAGCCGCAACTGCTCGCCCTCGATCATCGTGGCCGGCGTCGCGACCGGCACGAACAGCCCGTACTCCCGCTCGCCCCCCTGCTTCGGGCGGCGAGCGACGACCGACTTGCCCGAACTGAACGTCCAGCGCAGGAACAGCACCATCACGCCGAAACCGAGCAGGACGGTCAGGATCGACAGCAGGTAGGAGGTGCCGTCCCCGTACAACATGGGACCAGTCTCCCTGGGCACCCCCGGTGCCTGCCAGTGGGGCGCTCCGGTTGCCCGGTAATCGGCGCATGATAGAGCCGCGGCGGGTCGGTACTGGGCGCAACACGAATTCCGTGTCACAGTTAGTGAACGCCCTGTGACGTCGTACATCGACGCGGTCCGGGGCGGGGGTGACTTGGGGGGCACGCATGGGAGCACTGACGGGACCGCCAGATCCGCGGAAGCCGGCGGATCCGGAGATGTCCGCTGCCCCGAGACCCGGGCCCTCCGCGTCCAGCTCCTCGCTGACCACCTCGTCCAAAATCATCATCGAGGTGGTCACCCCAGGGGCACTGGTGCGGGTCGCGGGCCGTCTCGACGCCCGTTCGGCCCCCACCACCCGGTCGGTGCTGCACGAGGCGGTCGACTCCGGTGACGGCGAGCTCGTCATCGAGATGAACAAGCTGGAGATCTGGGACGGCACCGGCCTGGGTGTCATCGTCGGCACCAGCCGGCGTGCGCGTCAGTCGGGTCGCCAGCTCGTGCTCACCGGTGTGCAGGCGCGTGAGCTCCGGCTGCTGCGGGTCGCGCGGGTCACCTGGACCTCCTCGGTGCGCCCGGCGGCCCTCGTCGGCTGATCCTGCTTGTGGACGTCGGTGAGCCTCCGGCGCGCCCGTCACCCTGGGTGGCACTTGCCTGAAACAGACCTCGTCAACGCGCCGTGAGATGATCCGGCCGTGTCCCTGGCGATCGAGCTCGTCATCATCCTCGCCATCGCCGCCGGAACCGCTGGTCTTGCCAGCCGGTTCTCCCTGTCGGCCCCGCTCCTACTGACCGCCTTCGGGCTGGTGCTGTCGTTCGTCCCCGGCATGCCCACGCTGCCCCTCGAACCCGATGTGGTGCTCGAGGGTCTGCTCCCACCGCTGCTCTACGCCACCGCCCTGCGCACGCCGTGGGTCGACCTGCGCCGTAACAAACAGCCGATCGCCCTGCTCTCGGTCGGGCTGGTGCTGTTCACCGCGTTCGCCGTGGCGTTCGTGGTCAAGCTCGTGCTTCCCGAGGTGTCGTTCGCGATCGCCCTCGCCCTCGGCGCCGTGGTCGCGCCGCCCGATGCCGTGGCCGCGAGCGCCGTGGCCCGCCGGGTGTCCATGCCCCGTCGGGTGGTGACGTTGCTGGAGGGTGAGAGCCTGCTCAACGACGCGACCGCCCTGGTGCTGCTGCGCACCGCGATCGCCGCCATCTCGGGCACCGTCGGCGTGCTCTCCACCGGCGCGGACTTCGTCTGGGCGGTCGCCGGGGGCGCGCTGACCGGCTGGCTGCTGGCCCTGGTCGTGGCGTTCGTGCGGCACCGGGTGGAAGATCCGGTCCTGGACACGACCGTCTCGCTGCTCGTGCCGTTCATCGCCTACCTCGGGGCGGAGCAGCTGCACGGCTCCGGGGTGATCGCGGTGGTCGTCGCCGGGATCATGCTGGGGCACCGGTCGATCGAGATGCAGTCGGCGATGTCCCGGGTGACCGAACGGGTGATCTGGCGCACCGTGCAGTTCATGCTCGAGAGTGCGGTCTTCCTGCTCATCGGCCTGCAGCTGCAAGACCTGGTCACGGCCGCCCTGGAAGACGAGTCGACGCCCAACACCGATGTGCTGGTGCTCTGCGGCGCGGTGCTGCTGACGGTGATCGGGGCGCGGGCACTGTGGGTGTATCCCTCGGCCTACCTGCCCGGGCTCCTGGTCGGGCGGATCCGCCGCAACGAGACCCCACAGTCGCCCCGCAGCGTGGCCCTGGTCGGCTGGGCGGGCATGCGCGGCGTGGTCACCCTGGCCGCGGCCCTGACCATCCCCGAAGAGGTCCCCGGCCGCCCCGCGCTGGTCGTCGCCGCCTTCGCGGTGGTCGCGGGAACACTGCTCATCCAGGGCACGACACTGCCCTGGATGGTGCGCCGGCTGCGGGTCGTGGGCCCGGACCCGGCCCAGGACGCGCTGCAGGAAGCCCTGCTCCAGCAGCAGGCCGCCCACGCCGGGCTGGACCGGCTGGCCACCTCGAAGCGTTCCGGTGACGCGCCGGATGTGGTGGAAGGGCTGGAGTCGTGGGGCGAACGGGTGGCGAACGCGGCCTGGGAGCGCCTGGGCTCGACCGACGCCGAACGCGAGACCCCGGCGGCGGCCTTCCACCGGCTGCGGGTGAACATGCTCGAGGCCGAGCGGGAGGTGGTCGCGGCCGTGCGCAGTGACGGCTCGGTGCCCCACGACCTGGTCGAGCGGGTGCTGGAACGGATCGACCAGGAAGAGGCCATGCTCGACGGCTTCTCCACCGGCACGGGCCCCTCCGCCACCGAGCGCTCGTCGATGCTGACCAGCCCGAAGCCCGGGGCCTGCGAGCACCTGAAGGAACGCCCCCTCACCCGGGCCCCCGCGTCCCGCCCCGACGCCTGCCCGGACTGCGTGGCCCTGGGCGAGCGCACCTGGGTACACCTGCGCATGTGCCTGGACTGCGGCCACGTCGGTTGCTGCGACTCCTCCCCCCACCGCCACGCCGACGCCCACTACCGCGAGACCGGTCATCCGGTGATGCGCAGCATCGAGCTGGGCGAATCCTGGCGCTGGTGCTTCGAAGACGCCGAACTGGGCTGATCCCCTTTCCCCCTATTTTGTTCGTGATCATGCAAAACCTCCCCAGAGTTCTAGAACTCCAGGTCGGACAGTTCTAGAACTCCGGGGAGGTTTTGCATGATCACGAACAAGGTTTGACGGGCGCCTACACCTATCGGGTCAGCAGGGGCCCAGGTCTTTCCACTGGGCCGTCAGGCCCGGCTCGGAGCCCTGGGTCCACCAGTTCGCCTGCCAGAGATGGTTGCCGTGCTTGACCTTTGAGCCCTCCAGATAGACCTTCGACCACTCCCAGGCCGCGGCCTGGTTGCAGTTCGCCGGGTTTCCGGGGGTGGCAGTGGTGGTCGGGGTCACCGGCGGAGTGGTGGGGGGTGTGGTCACCGGCGGGGTGGTCGAGCACGGACCGGTGCCGACCGTGTCTTCGAAAGCCTTTCCGGCGCTGCGGTATCCGGCGGTGGCGCCGGCGACCTGGGCCGGGGTGAGCTCGGTGTCCTTGCTGTGGAAGAACCAGTCCACCTGCTCCTGGTACACGCTGTTGCCGCTGGTGTGAGCGGCCGTGTCGATGAACCAGAGGTTGAAGTTCACCGACATGTTCGCGCGCGGCCAGACCGGGAAGGTGCCGGTCGCGTCGTCGTAGGACTGGTCACCTACGAGAGTGCCGTCGATGTAGTACTTCACCTGCGAACCGGTCACCGTGGCCATCACGTCGTGCCAGCCGTCGATGCTGGTGCGCTGCTGATCGTGCGCGTTGTGGGCGACCCAGGGATCGTCCTGGTACCCGTTCCAGCTGGTCTGGTAATTGATCGGACCCTGCTCGCCCCAGCCACCGTTCGGCAGGTACTCGGAGAAGTCGAGCTCGGAGTAGGTGGGGTCGAAGGTCTGGTTCTGGGCCGGGCCGATCGCGAAGAACGTCTCGTTGACGTGATCACCGTCGGTGCCGGAGACCGGGGAGTCGTGGAACTTGATCCGCGCGGCGTACGTGCCGTTCTTGAACTTGCGCTCGGCGGTGAGAAATTCGGACTGCACGGTGCCGGACGAAGTGCCGTCGGTGCTGCTCTCCAGCTGGGCCACCTTCTGGCCGTCAACCGTCGGGAAGGTGATGTTCGAGGCCTTCCAGGTCGCCCCGGGCACGCCCGGGCCGCCGGCGTTGCCTCGGGCCGTCCAGCCGTTCGCGGTGAACTTCGTATCGGTGGCCGAGCTGTAGCTGAAATCGTCGAACAGCACGCCGCAGGTGTTCCCGGCGGCGTTCGCGGCGCCGCCTCCACCGATGACGGCCGCCAGCACGCCGCCGGCGAGCACTGCCGAGGCCGCTGACGCGACGAATCTTCTCTGGTGTTTCCCGGACATCACAGATCTCCTTCAGGGGGCGGGGATCTCGCGGAACAGAAACGCTCAAAACGGATGAACCGTTGGCAGAACGGTGAACTAACCAGTGGTAAATGTCAAGGGTCCTTACATTTCCCACTGGTCAGTTTGAGCGGCCGGATCCGGGCCCGGGTAGGTCATGATGAGGAGCCCACGTCGGCACGAGCGCAGGAGGAACCCCGATGAAGCGGGTCTGGGTCCGCGACCAGCTTCGCCAGCTCATCGACGACAACCCGCCGGGTGCGCTGATCCCGTCCGAGCGGGAACTGAGCGAACAGTTCGGGGTCTCCCGCCCGACCCTGCGCGCCGCGATCGAGGAGCTCGCGCGCGACGGCCTGCTGGTGCGGCACCCGGGGCGCGGCACCTTCACCAAGGTCCGGCCGGTGTCCCAGCCCCTGACGGTCAGACCGCCGGAGTTCGCCGTCCCACCCGCCGAGGGCACCTGGCTGAGCCGGGTCGAGGAGTTCACCGTGGCCGCGGCCGGTCCGAGACTCGGTGCCCGCCTGAATATCTCACCAGCGAGCGAAGCCCTCACAGTGCGCCGGCTCCGGATCACCGACGACGAGCCGATGGCGATCGAGCACATCAGCCTGCCCGCCGCCCTGGTGCCGGGCATCCGGCCCGACGACTTCGAGACCGGCTCGCTCTACCAGGTGCTGCGGCAGCGTTTCGGGGTCGCCGTCGCCACCGCCGTGCAGACCACCGAGGCCACGGTCACCGACGCCACCGAGTCGGCACTGCTCGAGGTGCCGGTCTACGCCCCGGCCCTGTTGTTCGAGCGAACCACGAAAGACGCCGACGGACGGGTGGTCGAGTACACCCGCTCGATCTACCGCGGCGACCGCTACCGGATCACCGCCCAACTCCGCCTCGACGACTCCAGCGGCTGACCCGCGTCCCCAAAGCCACCCACCCACTCCTTCGTGATCATGCAAAACCTCCCCAGAGTTCTAGAACTGTCCAGGAAGGAGTTCTAGAACGCCGGGGAGGTTTTGCATGATCACGAAGGAGTGGGCGGGGTCAGCGCATCCAAGGGCTAGTGAATAGTGGGCACCCACCGTGGCTTACGGTGTGCCCGCTCCCCCAGTGTCGCCAGCACCGCCGGCAGCAGGATCCCCCGCACCACGGTGGCGTCGATGAACACCGCGGTGGCCAGGCCCACGCCGAGCTGCTTCATCTCCAGCACCGACATCGTGGCGAAGATGGCGAACACCGCGACCATCACGGCGGCCGCACTCGTCACCGTGCCGGCACTGCGGGCCACGCCGATACGCACCGCGTCCCGCGCAGATGCGCCGCCCTGCCAGGCCTCCCGCACCCGGGAGACCACGAACACGTGGTAGTCCATCGACAGGCCGAACAGGATCACGAACATCAGTAACGGCAGCCAGGACGCGATCGAGCCGATCGAGGTGAAGTCGAGAAGGCCTTCGGCCCAGGTGTTCTGGAAGATCGAGGTGATCACGCCGTAGCCCGCGCCGACGGACAGCAGGTTCAGCAGCACGGTGGCCAGGGCCAGCCAGAGCGAGCCGAACGACAGCACCATCACCACGAAGGTCAGCACCAGCACGAACCCGACGACGGGCAGCAGACGGGAATCCATCCAGGCGGACAGTTCGGTGCCCATGGCCACACCGGCGAGGTGCACCTGCGAACCCTCGGGCAGCGAGCGCTGCACCGCCGGAACCACCGTGTCCCGTACCTCTTCCACTGCCAGAGCGGCCCGCTCGTCCGAATCGTCGTACCGGATCGGCAGATCCAGCACCGAGACGGTTCCGTCGAGCGAGGTCCGCACCACCGCCTCGTCCCCCACGACCTCACCGGTACCGACCGCCACCGGCCAGGCCTCCCGCAGGGCCGTGCGCACCTGCGCGGCACTCCCGGCCGGGGCTCCCACCACCACCTCGATGCTGGAACCCTGCTGCGGGAAGGCCTCGACCATCGTCGTCGTGGCCTTCACCGGGGGCAGGTCCTGCGGTAGCGACTCGACGCCCGGCAGCGAGGTGTGCATCCCGGCGGCCGGAACCGCCAGCGCGATCAGCAGGGCCGTCGCGGCGAGGGTCCAGATCAGGGGACGACGCGAGACCGCACCGGCCAGGCGGCCCCACGGGCCGTCGACACTGGCCTCGCGCCCCACGCGCCGGCCGATCAGCGGCAGCCGCAGCCACTCGATCCGGTCGCCGAGCAGCGACAACAGGGCCGGAAGCACCGTGGCCGAGGCGATCACGGCGATGGCGACGACGATCATGGCCCCGATCGCGAGCGAGGTGTAGAGCCCACCGGCGACGAGCATCCCGGCCATCGACACGACCACGGTGATTCCGGAGATGATCACGGCCCGGCCCGCGGTCAGCCCGGCCACCCGGATGGTGTCGCGGACGGCCAGACCGTGGGCGCGTTCCTGGCGGGAACGGCGGATCACGAAGAGCGCGTAGTCCACCCCGACCGCCAGACCGATGAGCAGCACGATGCTCTGGGTGTTCTGGTCGACCTCGTACCAGCGCGAGATCAGCGCGGTCAGCCCGAGGGCCGTGCCCACCGCCGCGACGCCCAGCAGCACCGGCACGAAGGCCGCCACCACCGATCCGAAGGCCAGCAGCAGGATCGCGAGAGTGACCGGCAGGCTGATCAGTTCGGCCTTGCGGAAGTCGCTCTCGATCTGCTCGCCGACCCCCGCGTTCAGCGATCCCTCACCGGTCTGGCCCACCTCCAGGTCCGGATGCGCGGCCGCGACCCGATCGGTGACCGGGAACAGCCGCTTCGCGGTGGCCTCGATCGCCTCGTCATCGTTCTTGCCCGCTGCCAGGTCGATCGGGACGAGCGCGGTGCGCGCGTCCGCCGAGACGACCGGCCGCCCCACCGCGGCCACTCCCTCCACGCCGCCGAACGCGTCCTTCATCTCCTGCCCGATCCGTGCGACCTGCCCGTCGCTCAGCGTTCCCCTCCGTGCGCTGATCACCACGTGCTCGGCCGGCTTCTCCCCGAAATCAGCTCCCTCCAGCAGTTTCGAGGCCTTGCGGGAGTCGCCGACGAGTTGCCCGGCACCCGTCGACGTGTGCAGCCCGCCCCCGAGCAGCACGACGCCGACGGCCACCACGATCAGCGCGGCGAGAAGGGTGCTCCAGCGGTGCCGGGCGCACCAGGAGGCGAGAGATCTTCGGGGTGCCCCGGGTTCGGGGCTCACGAGACGGTGACGCTCCGGGTCGGTCGTTGTGGTCATGGTGATCAAGCTTGAGGACGAAGCGACTGGCGATCATTGGTGCGTACCCCTCAGGTGGGGGTGGGGTTAACCCCACCCCCACCCGGGTGGCTCCGGTATGCCCGGGGACTCAAGATCACGCCTAACGTTGAGGGGTGAGCGAAACCTTTCGGCGGACGACGCCGTTCCCGAGCGGGCGTACCACCCTGACCTGGTGGTTACGCGGTTTCCCGGCGGTCTGTCACCTGGCGATCGACATCCTGGTCGCGGTCCTCTACCTGATCATCACCATTCTGCTGGTGGTGTTCCTGGTGCTGGTGCCGGTCTTCGGCATCGGTGTGCCCCTGGTGTTCGCGCTGCTGGCGATCGCCCGGGCCACCGCCCGGCTGGACCTGCTGCGACTGGAGGCGACGACGGGAGTTCCCCTGAGCTGGCGGCAACCCTCTCCCGAGACCGCGGAACGTCCTCTCCTGCGCCGGTATCTGCTCGACAACCGGTCCTGGGGGGCGGTCGCCTGGGTGGCGATCCAGGCGGTGTGGGGCCTGGTGACCGGCACCCTGGCGATCTGCCTGGCCTCGGTGACCCTCGGCCTGGTGAGCGCGCCGCTGTACATCTGGGCGCTGCCCGGCCGGCAGATGTACTGGCCCTGGGGTTCGGCCTCGTCGGGACCGTGGTGGCTGCTGCTCGTCTTCGGGGTCGGTGTGGTCGGCATGATGCTCACCCCGCTGGTCGCCTCCGGCCTGATCACGCTGAACGTGCTGATCGCCCGGGCCCTGCTCACCCGGGAGAGGTCCAGCGCCGAGCAGGTGAAGACCCTGAACCAGCGGGTGCAGACGCTGACCGCAACCCGCGCCGCCACGGTCGACTCGGTCGAGGCCGAGCGCCGGCGCATCGAGCGCGACCTGCACGACGGCCCGCAGCAGCGCCTGGTCGCGATCGCGATGGACCTGGGCATGGCCCGGGAACGACTGGAACGTGATCCGGAGGGCGCGCGCGACCTGATGAACAAGGCGCACAGCGCGGCGAAGGAGGCCGTGGTCGAAATGCGCCAGGTGGCACGGGGGATCCACCCGCCCATTCTGACCGACCGGGGACTGGACGCCGCCCTCTCCGCGCTTGCCGCCGCGTCCCCGGTTCCCGTCTCGGTCCGGACCGACCTACCCGCGCGCCCCGCCCCCACGGTCGAGGCCATCGCCTACTTCTGTGTGAGCGAGGGGCTGACCAATGTGGCCAAGCACGCCCGGGCCACCCGGGCCCGGGTGCTGGTGAACGGGGTCGACGACTGGCTGCGGATCGAAATTGAGGACGACGGTGTCGGCGGGGCGGCGACCGACGGTACGGGCACAGGGCTGCGGGGGCTGGCCGATCGTGTCGCCGCGATCGACGGCGCCGTGCACCTGTCCTCACCCGCCGGCGGACCGACCGTGCTCACCATCCACCTACCGATCAACCCCTCCGACTCTTCCGGGAGCTCTTCGTGACCGCCGTTCGTGTCGTACTCGCCGAGGACTCGGTGCTGCTGCGGGAAGGCCTGCTGCGCCTGCTCTCCGAGACCGGGTTCGAGGTGGCGGAGGCCTGCCCCGACGCCGAGAGCTTTCTCAAGGCGGTCGAGAAGCACCGGCCCGACCTGGTGATCGTTGATGTGCGGATGCCCCCGACCTTCACCGACGAGGGGGTGCGGGCCGCCCTGGTGGTGCGCCACCAGTACCCGCAGATCGCCGTGGTGGTGCTCAGCCAGTACGTGGAGGAGAACTACGCCACCGAACTGTTCGCCGCCCGCTCGAAGGGCATCGGGTACCTGCTGAAAGACCGGGTGGCAGACGTCGGTGAGTTCGCCGAGACGCTGCGCCGGGTCACCGGGGGCGGCACCGCACTCGACCCGGAGGTGGTCGCGCAGCTGTTCTCCCGCGCCACCCGGAAAGACCCGCTGAGCCGCCTCACCCCGCGCGAGCGGGAGGTGCTCGGCCTGATGGCCGAGGGCCGCTCCAACACCGCCATCGCCAGGGAACTGGTGATCGGCGAGGGAGCCGTGGAGAAACACGTCTCCAGCATCTTCGGAAAGCTCGACCTTCCCCCGGACGCCCAGGACCACCGCCGCGTCCTCGCCGTTCTTCGCTGGCTCGGCCAGGAGGCCTGACACATCATGACCACACTCACCACGCGGGAACCCGGCGCCCCGGCCCAGCCTCCCCGCCGGCCCAGTCCCTGGCTGGGGCCGATCCGCATCCTCGGAATCGCCCTGGGCGCCTGTCTCATCGGCGGCGGTGCGCTCACCGTGGTGGCACAGTTCGCCACCCGGGTGGAGAACGAGACCTTCTCCGTCGCCGACCCGATCACGGATTTGAAGGTGGACGTCGGCTCCGGCGATGTGCGGGTGTACGCCGATCCCTCCCTCACCTCCGTCCATGTCGACGTGACCACCCGCTCAGGCCTGGAGAAGGCCACCTACGCGCGGTCGGTGAGCGACGGGGTGCTGAACCTGACGGGGACCTGCGAGAGCAGCTGGCTGACGGCCGGGAACTGCTCCGTGACCTTCCAGATCACCGTGCCCGACGACATCACGGTGACGACGCGCACCGGCTCGGGACATCAGATCGTCACGGACGTCACCAAGGCGGTCACGGCGCGAGCCGGCTCGGGAGACATTCATCTCGACGGTCTGAGCGGTGACGTACAGGCCCGGACCGGTTCGGGCCGGATCAGCGTCTCCCGGCTCACCTCACCGAAGGCTCAGCTGCGCACCGGATCCGGTGACATCGATGCCGTCTTCGCCACCGGCGCCGGTGTGCTGAACGCCCGGGCCGCTTCCGGGGACATCACCGCCTGGTTCGGTGGCGCCCCCACCTCGGTGACCACGGCGACCGGATCGGGCGACGTGAAGATCTTCGTTCCCGACGACGGCACGAGCTACGACGTGAGTGGATCGTCGGGCTCCGGTGACCGGCACATCGAGGTCCCGACCGGTGGTTCGGACCGGCAGCTGGTCGCCCGGACCGGGTCCGGCGACGTGTGGATCAAGCACGGCGGCTGAGCGCCAAAAAGCGCCTGGACCCGTTCTGCCTGCAGTTTTACGGCCCATTCAGGAAATAGCGGAATGGTTGACCCTGAAAGCACCGAATTGGCCGTAAGAAATGGCGTGGAACGGGTTTCATGGATCGCCACCGGGGTATCACTATGAGCGAGGAGCAGCCGAAACCACTGCGACTCGGCCCTACGCCGGGAAGTGCGGCCGCCGAGAGGGAACATTCGCTACCCGGCGAATGAGGCGGCTGTACCGAACCCTGCGGAAAACATATGGAGGCCAGGTCGTCCACGCCGGATCAGGTGGGTCGAGTGCGTGGGCGACCCGGTTCAGAGAGGATCAGGCGCTGAACGGGGCGATACCCGGCGGTGTGGCTTCCAGCCAGGTGATGAAACCGGTGTAGTCAGACCTGGTCATGGCCATTTCCAGGTGCTCTTCGCCGTTGTACGTACATCTCACGATCACCGAGCCCGGCAGGATGGAGTTGATTTCCTGTTCAGCGGGCTGTTTCCACTCGACCAGAAAGAGCTGGGAGCGAACGAACACGCGGCTGGGGCGCGGGTTGACGGTGAAGATGCGGAACCACTCGAGAGTGTCTTCGCCGTACCGCGCGACGCCCAGGATCCAGGCGCTCGCGCGGCGCGGGTACTCGTGTCTGACCGAGCAGTCGAACGTGGCGCCGTTACGGGACAACAGGTAACGGCGCAGGATGAACAGTGCGAGGACCAGACCGAAGAGAACGAGGAGCGCGCCGAGAATCTCGAGCGGTGCGACCAGGTCTCCCAACTACGGCCGGGCCCTGGCTCAGACGGCCGAGTCGGCGAGGGCCGCGGTATCGGCCACCACGGTGACCCGGTCGTGGTCGATGGAGAGGAACCCACCGTCCTCGACCTCGGCGACCACCGTCGAGCCGTCTTCACCGCGGATCGTGACCTTGCCGGGAGCGAGCAGCGCGAGCGTCGGCTCGTGACCGGTGAGCACACCGATCTCGCCTTCGCTCGTCCTGGCGATCACCATGCGGGCGGTGCCGGACCAGACCTTCGCCTCGGCACTCACCAGTTCTACCTGGAGTGTCACGCCGGTTCCTCCGTGCTCTTGGACCCGTCGCACGCGCGACGTGGGGAAACAATATCGGTTCGGCGAGGCGGGTGCCGGGGGCCGGTACGAGAAGTGCCGACCCCCGGCACCGCGTCTGCGTGAATCAGGCGCCGGTCTTGCTCTGGATCTCGGCCCACTTGCGCTCGACGTCGTCGAGGCCACCGCACATGAAGAAGGCCTGCTCGGCGATGTGGTCGAACTCGCCGTCACAGATGCGGGAGAACGCGTCCACCGTCTCGTCGACCGGAACGGTCGAACCCTCGATGCCCGTGAACTGCTTGGCCACGTAGGTGTTCTGCGACAGGAACCGCTGGATCCGGCGGGCCCGGTTGACGACGATCTTGTCCTCTTCGGAGAGCTCGTCGATACCCAGGATCGCGATGATGTCCTGCAGCTCCTTGTTGCGCTGGAGGATCTGCTTCACCCGGACCGCGGTGTTGTAGTGCGCCTCACCGATGTATCGCGGGTCGAGGATGCGCGACGTCGAGGTCAGCGGGTCCACGGCGGGGTAGATACCCATCGACGCGATCTCGCGGGAGAGCTCGGTGGTCGCGTCCAGGTGCGCGAACGTGGTGGCCGGCGCCGGGTCGGTGTAGTCGTCGGCCGGCACGTAGATCGCCTGCATCGAGGTGATCGAGTGACCACGCGTCGAGGTGATGCGCTCCTGGAGGAGGCCCATCTCGTCGGCCAGGTTCGGCTGGTAACCCACGGCGGACGGCATCCGGCCGAGCAGTGTGGAGACCTCGGAACCGGCCTGCGTGAACCGGAAGATGTTGTCGATGAAGAGCAGCACGTCCTGGCTCTGCACGTCGCGGAAGTACTCCGCCATCGTGAGGGCCGAGAGGGCCACGCGAAGACGCGTGCCCGGCGGCTCGTCCATCTGACCGAAGACGAGCGCGGTGTTCGGGAGAACGCCGGCCTCTTCCATCTCGACGATGAGGTCGTTGCCCTCACGGGTGCGCTCACCGACACCGGCGAACACGGAGACACCACCGTGGTCGCGGGCGACCCGGGCGATCATCTCCTGGATCAGCACGGTCTTGCCGACACCGGCACCACCGAACAGGCCGATCTTTCCACCCTGCACGTACGGGGTGAGCAGGTCGATGACCTTGATGCCGGTCTGGAACATCTCGGTCTTGGACTCGAGCTGGTCGAAGGCCGGGGCCTTGCGGTGGATCGGCCAGCGCTCGGTCACCTCGAAGCGCTCGCCCTCTTCGAGGTTGAGCACCTCACCGATCGCGTTGAAGACGCGGCCCTTGGTGACGTCGCCGACCGGAACACTGATCGGGTTGCCGCTGTCGGACACGGACATGCCGCGCACGAGGCCGTCGGTGGGCTTCAGGGCGATGGCGCGGACCAGGTTGTCGCCGATGAACTGGGCGACCTCCAGCCAGAGCCGGATGTCCTCCCCGTTCAGCGCGTAGTCGATGTACAGAGCGTTGTACATCGCGGGCAGCTGGCCCTGCGGGAACTCGATGTCGACAACGGGGCCGATGACCCGGGCCACGCGGCCGACGCCGGCCTGGCCGCTGGTCGCACCCGTCTCGGTGACGGTGGCGGTCATTTCGCTCTTCTTTCTGTCATGGCTCGTGGCTCGGGCTGGAGGTCAGCTGCTGAATCAGCTGGCAAGGGCGTCGGCGCCGCCGACGATCTCACTGATCTCCTGGGTGATCTCGGCCTGACGCGCCTGGTTGGCCAGTCGCGTGTAGGTCCGGATCAGTTCCTTGGCATTGTCCGAGGCGGACTTCATCGCGCGCTGACGGGAGGCCAGCTCGGAGGCCGACGACTGCAGCAGCGCGTTGTAGATCCGGCTGTTCACGTACTTCGGCAGCAGCGCATCGAGCACCTCCGCCGGGTTCGGCTCGAACGCGTAGAGCGGCAGCAACTCGTCGGGAGCCGGGGGCTCGGTGCCCTCGACGACCTCGAGCGGCAGCAACCGCACGATCTCCGGCTGCTGCGTCACCATGCTGACGAACCGCGTGTAGACGATGTGGATCTCGTCGACGCCGCCGTCCTCGTAGTCCTGGAGGAAGGCATCGACCAGCGTGTCGCCGATCGTCCGCGCGTCCTCGTACTTCGGGGCATCCGAGAAACCGGTCCACTCCGCAGCGATGTCGCGCTTGCGGAAGCGGAGGAAGCCGACACCCTTACGTCCGGTGACGTACGTGGCGACCTGCTTCCCCTCGTCCTCCAGGCGCTCGCGCAGCTGCTCGCTCGCCTTGAGCGCGTTCGAGGAGTAGGCGCCTGCCATGCCGCGGTCGGCCGTGATGACCAGAACCGCCGCCCGGCGAACGCTTTCCTTCTCCGTCGTGAGGATGTGATCCACGTCGGAGTAGGTCGCGACCGCCGAGACCGCCCGGCTGATGGCCCGGGCGTACGGCGTCGACGAAGCCACGGACTGCCGCGCCTTGGAGATCCGGGACGAGGCGATGAGTTCCATCGCCCGGAAGATCTTCTCCAGGGAAGCGGTAGACCGGATGCGGGCCCGGTAGACCCTCTGCTGGCCTGCCATATCGCTTAGTTCTCCTTAGATCCGCGCGGGTGCGTCAGCGCTGCTGCCGGACGATCTGCTCCTGCGAGATGTCATCGTCGCCGGACGCCTCGTACTCCTCGGAACCCGCCACGATGCCCTCGTCGGAGCCGGCCTGGAAGAACTGCTTGAAGGACTCGATCTCCTTCTCCAGGCTGGCGCTCGTGTCGTCGTTGAACTGCAGCGTCTCGCCGATCGTGGTGAGCACGTCGGTGTTACGGCGCAGGTGGTCGAGGAACTCCTGCTCGAAACGACGCACGTCGCTGACCTCGACCGCGTCCAGCGCGCCGGTGGTACCGAGCCAGATCGAGACGACCTGCTCCTCGGTCGCGTACGGCGAGTACTGCGGCTGCTTGAACAGCTCCATCAGACGCTGACCGCGGGCCAGCTGCTGCTTGGAGGCAGCGTCCAGGTCGGAGGCGAAAAGTGCGAAGGCCTCGAGGGCGCGGTACTGCGCCAGCTCGATCTTCAGCGAACCGGTGACCTTCTTCATCGCCTTGGTCATGGCCGAGCCACCGACGCGGGAGACGGAGATACCGACGTCGACCGCGGGACGCTGGTTGGCGTTGAACAGGTCGGACTGCAGGAACAGCTGACCGTCGGTGATCGAGATGACGTTGGTCGGGATGTACGCCGAGACGTCGTTGGCCTTGGTCTCGACGATCGGCAGACCGGTCATCGAGCCGTGGCCCAGCTCGTCGGACAGCTTCGCGCAACGCTCCAGCAGGCGGGAGTGCAGGTAGAAGACGTCACCCGGGTAGGCCTCACGGCCCGGCGGGCGGCGCAGCAGCAGCGACACGGCGCGGTACGCCTCGGCCTGCTTGGACAGGTCGTCGAAGACGATCAGCACGTGCTTGCCGGCGTACATCCAGTGCTGACCGATGGCCGAGCCGGTGTACGGGGCGAGGTACTTGAAGCCGGCCGGGTCGGACGCCGGAGCGGCGACGATGGTCGTGTACTCCAGCGCGCCGGACTCTTCGAGCGAGCCCCGGATCGCCGCGATGGTCGAGCCCTTCTGACCGATCGCGACGTAGATGCAGCGAACCTGCTTGTCCGGGTCGCCGGACTCCCAGTTGCGCTTCTGGTTGATGATCGTGTCGATCGCGATCGTGGTCTTACCGGTCTTGCGGTCGCCGATGATCAGCTGGCGCTGGCCGCGGCCGATCGGGGTCAGCGAGTCGATCGCCTTGATCCCGGTCTGCATCGGCTCGTGCACCGACTTACGCTGCATCACGCCCGGAGCCTGGAGCTCCAGGGCGCGGCGGCCCTCGGCCTCGATGTCGCCGAGACCGTCGATCGGGGCGCCCAGCGGGTCCACCACGCGACCGAGGAAGGCATCGCCGACGGGCACGGAGAGAACCTCTCCGGTCCGCTTGACCTCCTGGCCCTCTTCGAGGCCGCTGAACTCACCGAGAACGACGACGCCGATCTCGTTGACGTCCAGGTTCTGGGCCAGACCCAGCGTGCCGTCCTCGAACTGCAGCAGCTCGTTGGCCATCACGCTCGGAAGGCCCTCGACCCGAGCGATGCCGTCAGCAGCCTCGGAAATGGTGCCGACCTCTTCGCGCGTCGCCGCGCTGGGGTCGTAAGACTGAACGAAGGCGTCCAGCGCGTCCCGGATCTCGTCCGGACGGATCGTCAGTTCCGCCATCTGGATCCCCTGCTCTCTCGTCGTTGTCCGGCGTGAGCCGGGCCGTGGGTCGTCATTCTTCGTTGCCACTTACTTTTGTTGCTACGTACCTAAGCTTCTACGCGTCCATCATCGCGCGCCGCGGCGGCTGCACCTGCCGATGGGAGATGCAGCCGGCCGCGGTCAGCCTGCGATGGTTCGCTTAGCGGTGTTCAGCCGGCTCAGGACCGTGCTGTCGATGAGCTCACCGGCCACCATGATGCGCAGCCCACCGATCACCTCGGGGTCGACGTCCAGGTTCACCCGGATGTCGCGACCGTAGAGCCGGCGCAGCGCGGTGCTGAGCCGGGCCCGCTGGCCCTCGGTGAGCGGTGAGGCGGCGACGACCTCGGCCACCAGCTGGCGGCGTCGGGCGGCGGCGGCCTCGAGGAACTTCTCCAGCACCTGCTCGACCCGGCGACCGCGCGGGGCAATCGCCGCCTGCTCGGCCAGACGGAGTGTCTCGGGCGCCACCTTGCTGCTCAGCAAGGCGTTGACCAGCTCGCGCTTGCGTTCGCCACCGGGGGTCCGGATCGCGAAGGCGTCACGCAGCGAGACGTCACCGGCGACCGTACGGCCGAACCGGAACAGCTCGTCCTCGACCTGGTCGAGACGCCCGGCCTTCTCGGCGCCGGACAGCGCGGCGGAGACCGCCAGGCCTTCCAGCGCCTCGGTGAGGTCGGCGGAGTTCGACCAGTGCGAGCGGACCAGTCCGGAGACCAGATCCTGGGCGGGTCCGGAGACCTTGCCCTCGAGCAGCCGCGCCACCAGGGCGGCGCGGTTGTCGGCCTCGCGGGACGACTCGGTCAGGGCCCGGCGCAGGGCGGCGTTGGAGGCCACCAGGTTCGTGACCCCGAACAGGTCCTCCGCGAGCCGGGCCGCGTCGGTACCGGCCGAGCTCAGCAGCAGCTCCAGCCGGTCCTGCCCGGCGGCGAGCGCCACCCGGCTCGGCCCCTGCATCCGCACCTGCGCCGCCATCAGGAGATCCTGCTGGTCGTTGCCGTGTCGGACTGCTCGAGTTCGTCCAGGAAACGGTCAATCACGCGCGACTGACGGGCCGAGTCCTGAAGGGACTCGCCGACGATGCGCGACGCGAGATCCGTTGCCAGGGCGCCGACATCGGACCGCAGCTGAACGACAGCCTGCTGCCGCTCGGCAGCAATCTGCGCCTCCGCCGAGGCAATGATCCGGGCCGCCTCGTTCTGGGCCTGCTCGCGCAGTTCCGCAACGATCTGCGTGCCCTGGACCCGGGCTTCCTCACGGATACGCCCGGCCTCGGCCCGTGCCTCGGCCAGCTGCGCCTGGTACTCGTCCAGGGCAGCGGCGGCTTCGGCCTGAGCCTGGGCCGCCTTCTCGATACCGCCCTCGATCTCGGCGGTGCGCTCGGCGTACACGGCTTCGAGCCGCGGCACGACGTACTTCCACATCACCCAGAAGACGATGGCGAAGAAGACAAGGCTGACGACAACTTCCGACGGGTGCGGAATCAGCGGGAGATATGTTCCCCAGCCGGTCGCCTGCTCGGGCTCGGTCTCAGCAGCGATGAGTACTAGCGAATTCATGGTCACCCTCCTTCCCGGTCAGACCGTGGGTGGAGGGGTCAGGACTTGAAGAGGAAGGCGAAGACCAGGCCCAGGATGGCCAGCGCCTCGGTGAGGGCGAAGCCGGTGAAGGCGATGGTCTGAAGAACGCTGCGGGACTCCGGCTGGCGGGCCACACCGTTGATGTACGCGGCGAAGATCAGGCCGATACCGATACCCGGACCGATAGCAGCGATGCCGTAGCCAAGGAAGGCGATGTTGCCGGTCATTGCAGTTTCCTGCCTTTCGGTTGATGCCTGAGGGGCTCAGGCAATTGTCAGTGCGCGTCCGACGACGAGCACCGGCGGAAGATCAGTGCTCGTCGGCGACGGCACCGGCGATGTACACACAGGTCAGGAGCACGAAGACGTACGCCTGGAGGAACTGGACAACAACCTCGAAGCCGTACATGACGAGGGTGAAGACGTAGGCCAGGGCGCCAGTGACAGGCAGGAAGCCCGAAGCGTGGAAGAGCAGGTACTCGCCGCCGAAGGTGAAGATCAGCAGCATGAAGTGACCGGCGAACATGTTGCCGAAGAGTCGCAGCGCGAGCGTCAGCGGCCGGGTGATCACGTAGGTCATGAACTCCAGGACCCACATGAACGGAACGATCCAGCCCGGAAGACCCGGCGGCACGAAGCTCTTCAGCCAGCCGATGACGCCCAGCCGCGCGATCCACACACCGTGGTAGGTGAAGTAGACGATCGCGGTCAGGACGATCGCGTAGCCGATCCGGCTGAACGTCGGGAAGGTGATGAACGGCGTGACGCCCATCAGGTTGTTCACCAGGATCACGGTGAACAGCGCGAAGAGCAGCGGCAGGAACGGCTTGAACTTCTCCGCGCCGATGATGTCGCGCGCCAGGCCGTTACGGACCAGCCCGTAGGTGCCCTCGACCAGGAACTGCGCCTTGCCCGGCACCACCTTGAGCTTCGACGTGATGCTCAGCAGCACGACCGAGATGACAATGGCGACGACAGCGAACACGACCATTGAACGGGTGAGGGCGAATGCGCCGTCACCGACCAGTGGCTGCCAGAACTCGGCGATGGTCGGAGCCTCGTAGCTCTCGCCGCCGCCGGCGGCCAGTTGAATCACGGTCGCTCCTCCAGGACTCAGGTGCTTCATTGCGGGGTTGCAGCCAACCGCTCGCTTGCAGGCGCTGGCAGCAGGGTCACGGGTGTAACAGGTTCAGGGGGAGGACGGGCTCGGGCGTTACAGCTCGTAGCCGGCGGGTTCCTTCAACAGGCACACCGCAGTTATGGCGGGTGCCCTCAGCAGGGTCGACTCGTCATCCATCTGGATTGACACTATCAGTCATGTAGGGCGGTTCTGTCGGCACCCCCTCACAAGGGGCCAGCAGCACATCCTCGAAGGTCTGTGGTCACACACCCGATCGGGTTAATCGCGTGCCTCTTTCTCGTCGTACACCGGCTCGCGAAGCTTGAGCGCTCCGCGCATCAGACCTCCGGCCCAGCCCAGAACACCGGCCAGCAGACCGAACGCCGTACTGGGGCCATTGACCCAATCCACGTCGTCGAGCGAGAGGTAGACAGCCCACATCAGGGCCATGACCAGGCCGTACGTGGTGAGGGCGAAGATCATCCCGAAGGTCGGGTCGGTCATCCGGATCTGCCAGTGCAACATCGACGTGAGAGTCAGTGCTACCAGTGCGAGGCCGAGCCCCAGGAGGGCCGAAAGCCCTTCGTCGTGGCCCACCACCCAGGCCACCACGGTGGTCAGGCCGCCCAGCGCAAGGGAGGGCAGAAGTGCTGCAAGCCACAGCGCGGACACAGGTTCAGGCTGGCGCGAGACCTTGATCAGGCTGTTTTTCGGGTCGGACATGTTCACGATCCGTTCATTGCAGAGTTCACGGTGCCGGCCCCGTCACGGTGGGTGTCGGAACGGTCGTCCCCGGCGGGGTCTTGAGCCGCCCCCGGTGAACGAACCTGGCGCGCGCTCGGTTTCGCCGCCCCCCGGGGCTCGGTGGTGAGGTCCGGGTCGTCCGCCGCCCGCGGCAGACCCGGCTCGGCCGGGATCACCACGGTCGCGGTGCGGGGCCCGGCCCCCGGGACGGCGGTGGCCGCCATCCGGCGCCAGCGGCGCGGGCCGACCGTGAGGAAGAGGGCGAAGACCACGGCCGTGCCCCCGACCAGGATCGCCTTGCGCGGGCTGACCAGTGCGAACAGGGCCACTCCGAAACCGACGGTGGCGGTCCAGAAGTAGAGGATGAGCACGGCGCCGGCGTGGCTGTGGCCCAGGCTGAGCATGCGGTGGTGCAGGTGCAATTTGTCCGGCTGCCAAGGCATCTTGCCCGCCCGGGTGCGCCGGATGATCGCCAGCATCAGATCGATGAGCGGTAGCGCGAGCACGGCGAGCGGCAGCAGCAACGGCAGGAAGGCCGGCATGATCCGGGCCTCTTCCAGCGTCGAGGGCTCGACCGTGCCGGTGATCGCCACCGTGGAGGTGGCCATCAGCAGGCCCAGCAGCATGGAGCCGCTGTCACCCATGAAGATCCGGGCCGGGTTGAAGTTGTGCGGCAGGAAGCCCAGGCACGCGCCGACGAGCGCGGCGGTGAGCACGGACGCCAGCGAGGCGTAGTCGTTCGGCGAGGAGTCGCGGGCGAGCAGGTACGAATAGACGAAGAACGCCGATCCGGCGATCGCCACCATGCCGGCCGCGAGCCCGTCCAGCCCGTCGACGAAGTTGACCGCATTGATCGTCACCATGATCGCCACCACGGTGACGAAGATCAGGAGCATGCGACTCGGGATGAAGGTGCCGAAGATCGGCAGGGAGACCAGCTGGATGCCCTGCCAGGCCATGATTCCCGCGGCGAGCATCTGCCCGGCCGCCTTCGTCACAGCGTCCAGCTCCCAGAGGTCGTCGAAGACCCCCAGAAGACAGACCGCGCCGGCCGACAACAGGGCCACGTAGGCCGTGCGACCGTCGAAGACCCCCTCGAAGAACTTCACCTGCGACGCGGTGAGCATCGCGATGGCGATGCCGGCATAGATGGCGGCGCCGCCCAGGCGCGGGATCGGCACGGTGTGCACGTCGCGCTCACGCGGGGCGGTGACCGCGCCCATCCGGCGGGACAGGCGCCGGACCGCCGGGGTGGTCAGGTAGGTGACCGTCGCGGCGATCAGGAGGACGAAGAGGTAACCCCTCACTGCGTCTGTTCCACCTCTTCGTCGGGGGCCTCGCCGAGACCGAGCGTGGAGGGCACGACCGAGCGCAGGTCTTCCAGCGCCACCGCACCCTGCCGGACCACCCGGGGGGTGCCCGAGGTGCAGTCGACGATGGTCGAGGCGACCCCCAGCTCGGCCTCTCCCCCGTCGAGGTAGACCGCCACCGAGTCACCGAGCATGTCCTGCGCCTGCTGCGCGGTCAGTGCGGCGTCATGACCGGTGAGGTTGGCACTGGACACCGCCATCGGCCCGGTGCGCTCGAGCAGTTCCAGCGCCACCGGGTGCAGCGGCATGCGCAGCGCCACGGTGCCGTTGGTCTCGCCCAGGTCCCAGCGCAGCGTGGGCTGCGCGCGGGTGATGATCGTCAGGGCGCCGGGCCAGAACGCCTCGGCCAGCGCCCGGATGTCGGGGGTGATGCCCGCGGCGATGCCGTCCAGCGTGCGCACGTGCGGCACCAGCACGGGCGGGGGCATGGCCCGCCCCCGGCCCTTGGCCGCGAGCAGGGCTGACACCGCCTCGGCGTCGAAGGCGTCGCAGCCGATGCCGTACACGGTGTCGGTCGGCAGGACGACGAGATCACCTTCCGCGACGACGTCGGCGGCTTTGGCGATCCCGCGCGAACGCTGAACTTCCAGGGCGCAGTCGTAACGCACACTCACCCCCCGAGTGTGGCACTACCGGGGCCCGGGGCGCGCATTTCGGCGGTGCACCCCCGGCCCGCGAGACATCACGAACCGGCTTCACGACGCAGAGAGCGCACCTCGTAGCGCTCCGCCACGGCCGGGCCGGAGCCACGGACCACGACCGCCCAGCGCCTCAACTGCTCCGGCGGGCCACCAGCGCCCGGTCGCGGCCCGTCAGGTCACGCTGGGTGCTCACGTCCACCCAGTCCGGGGCCTTGGTCAGGGCCCGGCCCCCGGAGCCCTGGACATCGGCGTGCTCCATCACCAGGAGCCCGCCCGGACGCAGGAGGCGGGCGGCGGTCGCGACCACCCCGCGCGGGACGGCGAGGCCGTCGTCCCCTCCCCCGTACAGCGCCAGCACCGGGTCGTGGTCACGGACCTCGGGCTCGGTGGGCTCGGCGTCGGGCGGGATGTAGGGCGGGTTGGCGACCACCACGTCCACCAGGCCCACCAGGTCGGCGAGCAGGCGCTCGTCGGCGCGCACCGCGTCCCCTGCTCGCAGGTCCACCCGGGAACCCAGCGCCTCGATGTTGCGGCGCGCCCACTCCACCGCGGGCGGGTCCAGCTCGACGGCGACCACCCGGGCCGAGGGCACCTCGTCGGCGACCGCGAGGGCGATCGCGCCGGAACCGGTGCACAGGTCGACGACGAGCGGGTCTTCCAGGGCGGAGGCGGCCTCGACGGCCAGGCCGGCCACCCATTCGGTCTCCACTCGCGGAATGAAGACGCCCGGCCCGACCAGGAGTTCGAGCCGACGGAAACCGGTCGAACCGATTAAATGCTGCAGCGGAACACGTTTCGCGCGCTGGTCAAGAAGTTCTGCGACCTGGGTGGTTTCGTCGGACCGGAGCTCGTAGCCGAGGATCACCCGGCGGGCCAGGTCGCGCCGTTCGACCCCGAGGGCGTGGGCCACCAGGATGTTCGCGTCGGCCGAGGGCGAGGGCACCCCGGCCTCGGACAGCAGGGTGGTGGCCGAGGCGAGAACGTGCTTCAGCTCGGGCATCTCAGCCGCCGTAGGTCTGGAGGGCGGCCAGCTGGGCACTTTCGTCGGCATCCAGGCAGGACTGGATCACCGGGCCCAGGTCACCGTCGAGCACCTGGTCGAGGTTGTAGGCCTTGTAACCGGTTCGGTGGTCGGCGATCCGGTTCTCCGGGTAGTTGTAGGTGCGGATCCGCTCGGAACGGTCCACGGTGCGCACCTGCGAACGCCGGGCCTGGGACGCCTCGGCCTGGGCGGCCTCGGCCTGGAGGGCGTGCAGCCGGGCCCGCAGGATGCGCAGGGCCTGTTCCTTGTTCTGCAGCTGCGACTTCTCGTTCTGGCAGGACACCACCACGCCGGTGGGCAGGTGGGTGATGCGCACGGCGGAGTCGGTGGTGTTGACGCTCTGGCCACCGGGGCCGGAGGAACGGAAAACGTCGATGCGCAGGTCGTTGTGGTCGATCTCGATCTCGACGGTCTCGTCCGGCTCGGGCAGCGCGAGCACGCCGGCGGCCGAGGTGTGGATGCGCCCCTGCGACTCGGTCACGGGCACCCGCTGCACGCGGTGCACGCCGCCCTCGTACTTCAGCTTCGAGAACACGCCCTCGCCGGGGGCCGGGTTGCCGCGGGTCTTGACCGCGACCGAGATGTCCTTGTACCCGCCCAGGTCGCTCTCGGTGGAGTCGAGAACCTCGGTGCGCCAGCCGTTGCGCTCGGCGAACCGAAGGTACATGCGCAGCAGGTCGCCGGCGAACAGGGCCGACTCCTCGCCGCCCTCCCCCGCCTTGATCTCCAGGATCACGTCACGCGAGTCGTCCGGGTCGCGCGGGATCAGCAGACGGTGCAGCCGCTCGCGGGCCTCGACCAGCGTGGCGTCCAGGGCGGGCAGCTCCTCGGCGAACGAGGAGTCCTCGGCGGCCAGCTCACGGGCGGCCTCCAGATCGTCGAGCGCACCGCGCCAGACCACGTACCCGGCGTGCACGGCCCCCAGCTCTGCGTAACGGCGGCCGAGCTTGCGGGCGGCTCCGGCGTCGGCGTGGATCGACGGGTCGGCGAGCTGACGCTCCAGCTCCTCGTACTCGTCGAGCAGCGGCCCGACAGCAGCCTGGGCGGACTCGTCGGGGGTGAGCTGGGTCATCTCTGCCTTCTTCTACGTCATCAAGAGAAAACACGGCCGTGGTCAGGCAGTCCCCGGAGCGGGGAGGGCTGCCTGGTCACGAACGAGGAGGGAGTGCAAGGCACTCGGGTGGGGACAAACGACGACGCCGGTCGTCGCCCTCGATGAGGGCTACGACCGGCGTCGGCTCGGCTACTTCTCGGCGTCGGCGGTCTTCTCCGCGTCGGCCGGCTTCTTGCCGTAGCGCGCCTGGAAGCGGGCAACCCGGCCACCGGTGTCCAGGATGCGCTGCTTGCCCGTGTAGAACGGGTGGCAGGCGCTGCAGGTCTCGGTGGAGATCGTGCCGCTCTTCGCGGTGCTACGGGTCTCGAAAGTCTCGCCGCAGGCGCACTTGACCGTGGTGGTCACGTACTGCGGGTGAATGTCGGCCTTCATGATTCTCCTCGTTTGTCGCCGCCGGGTCGTGCGGCGCGGGCGCGTCGCTCGTGAACCGGAGCTTGAGTCAGTCTGCCAGATCTGCAGACGGGAGCCATAACCGCGTTCACCCCGGGAGCATTCCCGGGGTGAACGCGGTGACGACTATTCGCCGGAGGGCGAGGTCTTCTGCACCTGCATGAGGAACTCGGCGTTGCTCGAGCTCTTCTTGGTGCGGTCGAGCAGCAGCTCGATGGCCTGCTGAGCCTCGAGGGCGCCCATGACCCGGCGCAGCCGGTAGATGACGCCCAGCTCTTCCTTGCCCATCAGAATTTCTTCGCGACGGGTGCTGGAGGCGTTGACGTCGACCGCCGGGAAGATGCGCTTGTCGGCCAGCTGGCGCGACAGGCGGACCTCCATGTTGCCGGTGCCCTTGAACTCCTCGAAGATCACCTCGTCCATCTTCGAGCCGGTCTCGACCAGCGCGGTCGCCAGGATGGTCAGCGAGCCGCCGTGCTCGATGTTGCGCGCCGCGCCGAAGAACCGCTTCGGCGGGTAGAGCGCGCTGGAGTCGACGCCACCGGAGAGGATGCGCCCGCTGGCCGGGGCGGCCAGGTTGTAGGCGCGGCCCAGACGGGTGATCGAGTCGAGCAGCACGACCACGTCGTGACCCAGCTCGACCAGGCGCTTGGCCCGCTCGATGGACAGCTCGGCGACGGCCGTGTGGTCGTCGGCCGGACGGTCGAAGGTGGAGGCGATGACCTCACCCTTCACCGTGCGCTGCATGTCGGTGACCTCTTCGGGCCGCTCGTCCACGAGCACGACCATCAGGTGGCACTCGGGGTTGTTCTGCGTGATCGCGTTGGCGATCGCCTGCAGGATGAGCGTCTTACCGGCCTTCGGCGGGGAGACGATCAGGCCTCGCTGGCCCTTACCGATCGGCGCCACCAGATCGATGATCCGGGTGGAGATGATGTTCGGCTCGGTCTCCAGCCGCAGGCGCTCCTGCGGGTAGAGCGGCGTGAGCTTGTTGAACTCGGGCCGGTTGCGCGCCTCTTCGGGTGCACTGCCGTTGATGGTGTCCAGCCGGACCAGCGCGTTGAACTTCTGGCGCTGGTTGGCCTGCTCACCCTCGCGCGGCTGGCGCACGGCGCCGGTGACGGCGTCACCCTTGCGCAGGTTGTACTTCTTCACCTGGCCGAGCGAGACGTAGACGTCGTTCGGGCCCGGCAGGTAGCCGGAAGTCCGCAGGAACGCGTACGAGTCGAGCACATCGAGGATGCCGGCGACGGGCACGACCACGTCGTCGTCGCTGACCTCGACATCATCGACCTGACCGGGCTCGCCCTCGCGGCCGCGACCACGCTTGCGGTCACGGAAGCGGCGACCCCGGCGACGGCCGCGGCCGTCCTCGTCATCGTCGTCGTCGTTGCTGACGTTGACCGGGACCGGGTTGCGGCGGGCCTGGGAGTTGTTGCGGCCCTGACTGTCCCGGCTGCCACCGTCACGGCTGTCGGTGCGGCTGCCGCCGTCCCGGTTGCCGTCGCGGGTGTTCTCCCGGCTGCCGTCGCGGTTGTCCGAACGGGACTCGGACCGGTCGCCCCCGGACCGGTCCGGGCGCTCAGCGCGCTCGGTGCGGTCGGGACGCTCGGCGCGATCTGCACGGTTGTTCCGGCCTCGGCCACGGGTGGGGCGCTCAGCGGGCTCGGCCTCGGCGGCGGGCGGCTCGGCGGGGGCCTCGACGGCCTTGGCCGACGCGGCCTCGACCGGAGCGGCGGCCGCGGCGGCCCGGCTGCGACGGCCGCTGGTGCCGGTCGCGCTGCTCTTCGGAGCCGGCGCCTCGATCAGCGCTTCCTGCGCGGGGGCAGCGACTTCGGCCACGGGCTCAGCAGCCGCGGCAGAGGTGCGGCGCGTGCGGGCCGGGGCCCCGGCGGGCGCGGTTGCGGCCCTGCGGGAACGGGTTGCCGGTGGGGCAGCTGCGGCGCCACCACTCTGGTGGCTCCGGATCGCCTCGAGGAGCTCGGCCTTGCGCATGCGCGCCGTGCCGTTGATGTTCAGTTGCGAGGCGACCGCCTGGAGCTGCGGCAGGCGGAGCGTCGAGAGGTCGACGGCGGCCGACATCTCGGTGGTATCTGTCACGAAAGGTCTTCCCCCTCCTCGGCCGCGACATGGTCACGGCCAGCGGGTTTTCACACCCGGAGAGTCCGGGTGGTGGTACGCCGCGACGACCACGCGCATGCGCGGAAACCTGGAATGAGCGGCGGAGTACAGCACGTGTGCCTGGTACTACGGCATCCAGCGGCTGCACACGTACTGTAACACCGGTGCGGCCCAGAACGAAGAACCCGAATCCGGCCAAGCAACAGATCTCACGGTAAAACGATGTTGGATCCGTCACTCGGCGCCCGGACATTCTTGCACCGTGCCGCCCCGCAGACTACTCGGACGGATCATTCACCTTCTGTAGCAAGAATTGATCCGACCGTATCAATTCCCGGTCGCAGCACGGTCCAGCGGTGCGCGACCGAACCGCCCAGCGCCGAATTCACGGCGGCGGCCGCCTCGCCCCGGGCCCCCAGGACGAGCACCGACGGGCCGGCCCCGGAGACGACGGCGGCCGCACCGAGCTCACGTACCCGGTGGACGAGCTCGGCGGTCTCCGGCATGGCGGGCGCCCGCTGCGCCTGGTGCAGACGGTCTTCGGTGGCCTCGAGCAACAGATCGGGGCGCCGGGTCAGGGCGTGCACCAGCAGTGCGGCCCGCCCGGCGTTGAACGACGCGTCCGGGTGCGGGACGAGCGCGGGCAGCATCGCCCGCGCGGTGCTGGTGGACAGCTCGCCGGACGGCACGCAGACCACCGGGTCGAGATCGGCCCGGACCTCGACCCGTTCGGCGCGCGGAACGCCGCTCGGCGAGAGCCAGGAGATCGTGCAGCCACCCAGCAGTGCGGCCGCGGCGTTGTCCGGGTGCCCCTCGAGCGACGTGGCCAGGGCCAGCACCGTGGCGTCGTCCAGGACCTCGGGCTCGGCCAGGCAGCCGCGGGCGGCGACCAGACCGGCCACCACGGCGGCGGCGGACGAGCCCAGGCCGCGGCCGTGCGGGATCGAGTTGACGCAGTGCAGGCGGATACCCGGCTGCGGCACGCCGGCGTGGTCGAAACCGGCGCGGACGGCCCGGACGACCAGGTGGTCCTCGGTCAGGGGCACGCCGCCGGCCCCCTCCCCCTCGACCGTCACCTCCAGCCCGGACGCGGCCGGGCTGAGGGTGACGACGTCGTGGAGCGCCAGTGCCAGGCCCAGGCTGTCGAAGCCGGGGCCCAGGTTGGCGCTGGTGGCGGGAACGCGCACGGTGGCGCGGCGGTCGGCCAGCAGTCCCGGGCCGGCCACCGGGACGGAATCGAGCGACATCAGCCGAGCCCGAGCGCCGAGGCGATGCTGACCACATCGACCTGGATCCGGGTCGGCTGCACGTCGTCGCCGTCGGCGTTCTTCAGGGCCCACTGCGGGTCTTTCAGCCCGTGCCCGGTGACCGTGCAGACCACCCTCTGGCCCGGCTCCAGCTCACCGGCGGCGTGCACCTGGAGCAGACCGGCGACCGAGGCGGCCGACCCGGGCTCGACGAAGACGCCCTCCTTCGAGGACAGCCAGCGGTGCGCGGCCAGGATCGCCGGGTCGTCGACAGCGTCGATCCGCCCGCCCGAGGCGTCCCGGGCCTCGATGGCCTGCGACCAGGACGCGGGGTTGCCGATCCGGATCGCGGTCGCCACGGTCTCCGGGTGGTCGACCGGGTGGCCGAGCACGATCGGAGCGGCCCCGGCGGCCTGGAAACCCCACATCTTCGGGGTCTTCGACGCCGGGCCGTCGGCCTGGTACTCGGTGTAGCCCCGCCAGTAGGCGGTGATGTTGCCGGCGTTGCCGACGGGCAGGCAGTGAATGTCCGGGGCGTCGCCGAGCACGTCGACGATCTCGAACGCGGCGGTCTTCTGGCCCTCGATACGGGCCGGGTTCACCGAGTTCACCAGTTCGACCGGGTACGCGTCGGCCAGCTTGCGGGCCACCGTCAGGCAGTCGTCGAAGTTGCCGTCGACCTGCAGCAACTCGGCGCCGTGGGCGATCGCCTGGGCCAGCTTGCCCATCGCGATCTTGCCGTCCGGCACCAGCACCGCGCACTTCATCCCGGCCGCGGTGGCGTAGGCGGCCGCGCTCGCCGAGGTGTTACCCGTGGAGGCACACACGACGACCTTCGCGCCGGCCGCGGCCGCCGCCGTCATCGCGGCCGTCATCCCGCGGTCCTTGAACGAGCCTGTGGGGTTGACGCCCTCACACTTCAGCCAGACCTCGCAGCCGGTGTGCTCGGAGAGCTTGTGGGCCCGCACCAGCGGCGTACCCCCCTCGCCCAGGGTCACCGCCGGGGCATCCCCCAGGAGCGGAAGCCGGTCCCGGTACTCGTCAACGACGCCACGCCACAGATGTGCCATCAGTTCTCACCCTCGACCCGCATGACGCCGACCACGGCGGCCACGCTGTCCAACCCGGCCAGCGCCGAGACCGTTGCTTCCAATGCCGCGTCGGTCGCGGAGTGGGTGACCACCACCAGCGATGCGCGGTCCTGGCCACCGGCGTCCGTGCCGGCCGCCGGGAACTGCTGCTGCCGCACCGTCTCGATCGAGACGCCATGTTCGGCAATAACTTTGGAGACCGTAGCGAGTACGCCCGGGCGATCGGCCACCTCGAGGCTGATGTGGTAGCGGGTGATCACCTCACCCATCGGCCGCAACGGCAGCTGGGCATAGGTCGACTCACCCGGGCCGCGACTGCCGCCGACCCGGTTCCGGGCGGCGGAGACCAGGTCTCCGAGCACGGCGCTCGCGGTCGGCAGGCCACCGGCGCCGCGGCCGTAGAACATCAGCTCACCGGCCGCCTCGGCCTCGACGAACACGGCGTTGAACGCTTCCCGCACGCTGGCCAGCGGGTGCGAGAGCGGCACCATCGCCGGGTGCACGCGCACCGAGACGCCCTCGCTGCCGTCGGCCGCGACCACGCGCTCGCAGATCGCGAGCATCTTCACCACGGCGCCGATCGCCTTGGCCGACGCCACGTCGGCGGCGGTGACCGAGGTGATGCCCTCGCGGTGCACGTCGTCGGCGCTGACCCGGGTGTGGAACGCCAGCGAGGCGAGGATCGCGGCCTTGGCGGCGGCGTCGTAACCCTCGACGTCGGCGGTCGGGTCGGCCTCGGCGTAGCCCAGCGCCTGGGCCTGGGCCACCGCCTCGGCGAAGCCCAGCCCGGCGGTGTCCATCTTGTCCAGCACGTAGTTCGTGGTGCCGTTGACGATGCCGAGCACCCGCTGCACCCGGTCACCGGCCAGCGACTCGCGAATCGGGCGCAGCAGCGGGATCGCCCCGGCCACCGCGGCCTCGTAGTACAGCTCCACGCCACCGCGGTCGGCGGCCTCGTACAGCTCCGGGCCGTGCTCGGCCAGAAGCGCCTTGTTGCCCGTGACCACCGACGCGCCGGAGGCCAGGGCGTCGAGGATCAGCGTGCGGGCGGGCTCGATGCCGCCGATCAGCTCGATCACCAGATCGGCGCGCTTGAGGAGTTCGGGCGCATCGGTCGTGAACAGGGACGGGTCGATGCCCGCCCCGCGGTCCACCTCCAGCCGGCGCACGGCGATCCCGATCAGTTCGAGAGGCGCGCCGACCCGCAGGGCCAGCTCCTCCGCATGCGCCGTCAGGAGGCGGGCGACCTGCGTCCCCACCGACCCGCTACCCAGCAGCGCAACCTTCAGCGGCTCCACCGTGACTCCCTGACTCGTGATTTGTCTCGACATGTGAGAATGGCGGCCCATCTGCGACCTGAGAACCTGCTGAGTTCACCCGCTCGGCCACCGTCCTGGCAAGTATCTTTGCAGGTCTGACGAAGGAGAACCGTGCGGGTACTGATCGTCGACGACGAACGTCCACTGGCTGAGACGATCCGGCGTGGGCTCACCGATGAGGGTTTCGTGGTCGAGATGGCCCACAACGGGCAGGACGCCCTCTGGGCCGCGACCGAAAAGCGCTTTGACGCCATCGTTCTGGACATCATGCTGCCGCGGGGCAACGGTTATCAGGTGCTCACCGAGCTGCGGCGCCGCGAGATCTGGACGCCGGTGCTGATGCTCACCGCGAAAGACGGCGATTACGACCAGACCGACGCATTCGACCTCGGGGCCGACGACTACCTGACCAAGCCCTTCAGTTTCATCGTGCTCGTGGCCCGCCTGCGCGCGCTGATCCGGCGCGGCGCCCCGGAACGCCCGGTGGTGCTGGCCTGTGGCGACCTGACGCTCGACCCGGTCCGACGGCGTGTCGAGCGCGCGGGCCAGGAGGTCAGCCTGACGCCGCGCGAGTACGGCCTGCTCGAGTTCCTGATGCGGCACAAGGGCGACGTCGTCACGAAGAGCGAGATCCTGGAGGGAGTCTGGGACCCGGCCTTCGAGGGTGACCCGAACGTGGTCGAGGTCTACGTGCGGTATCTGCGCCGGAAGATCGACGCTCCGTTCGAGCGCCGCGCCATCGAGACGGTCCGCGGCATGGGCTACCGGCTTTCGATCACCGGCGGCTGATCAGGAGCCCAGTACGGGGATCTCGCCGGTCTCGCCCGGCAGCAGCCCCGCCGCCTGGTCGATGGAGATCGGCAGCTGCACCTGGAACCGGGCCCCGCCGTAGGGCGAGACCCCGACCGCGACGTCACCCTGGTGGCCCCGCACCACCTCCCGCACGATCGGCAGCCCCAGACCTGCTCCCCCGCTGGCCCGGTCGCGGCTCTCGTCCAGCCGCACGAAACGCTCGAACACCCGGTCCCGGTCGCCCGGAGCGATACCCGGGCCGTCGTCGTCCACCATGATCAGCGCCGTCGGGCCGGCCGTCGTGACGGTCAGCGCGACCGTGGACTGCGCGTACCGGGTGGCGTTGTCGACGAGGTTCCGCAGCACCTGGCCGAGCTTGTAGGGGTCGCCGAGGATGCGCACCGGCACCACCGAGAGGGGCACCTCCAGGGCGGAGGAGGAACGCAGGCGCCGGGCCTCCTCCATCACCAGGTCGTCCAGGTCCACCTCGACCGACATGATCTTCAGGCCCTGGTCGTCGGCGCGGGCCAGCAGCAGCAGGTTCGCCACCAGCACACCCATCCGCTCGGTCTCGTTCTGCAGCACCGGGCGCAGCTCGGCCCAGGCCCGGCCGCTGACGTCGGAATCGACCACCTCGAGCGTGGCCGAGAGGGTCGCCAGGGGGCTGCGCAACTCGTGGCTGGCGTCCGAGACGAACTGCCGCTGGGCCTTCTGCGCCGCCTGGAGCCGGTCGAGCATCTCGTTCATCGTGACCGCCAGCCGGGCGATCTCGTCGCGGGTCGGCGGCACGGGGACCCGGTCGTCCAGGTCGCGCTCGTCGACCCGGGACACCCGCGCGCGGATCTCCTCCACCGGGCGCAGCGCCCGGCCGAGCATCACCCAGACCAGCACCCCGAGGCCGGCCAGCAGCAACGGGAACGAGACACCCAGCACCAGCAGCATCTTGAGCACGGTCTCGCGCTGCCCGGAGTAGAACGTGGCCACGATGATCGTGTCCCGGTTGCCGTCGTAGTCCACCCCCCGGGTGACCACGAGGAACGGCCGGGTGGTGTCGAGGATCTTGAGCAGCCCGGCCTCCTCCCGGATCGTCTGCCCGACCTTCGGCCGCAGACCGGTGATCGGCCCCTGGTCGGAGTCCCAGGTGGAGGCCGACACCACCGCATCGCCCCGGAGCACCTGCACCCACTGGCCGTCGCGCTGGTTCTGCTCCTTCTTTAGCTGGGTGTCCAGATCTCCCTCACCGATCAGTTCCAGCTGCCCGGCGACCTCGCTGACCCGTGCGTCCGCCGCCCGGTTCAGCCCGCCGATCAGACTGCGCTGCAACACGTAGAAGATCAGCCCGCCCGCCAGCGTCAGGCCCAGCCCGACCACCAGCACGGCCGAGACCGTGGAGCGCGCCCGCACCGAGGGCAGGAGTCGGCGCGGGGCCGCCGCGGCGTCGAACCGCCAGCCGTACTCGGTGCTCATGCCCGCATTCTCACAGGTACCGGCTGTGACGAAGATGAGAGAACGACTGGAGGAGGCCGACCGGGTGACGGATGGCCACCACCGACGGGCAGACCGAGGTGGCCGAAGTCCTGACCTACGTCTTCGGGCGGGCGACCGGCCCGGCCTGCGAGGCGAACTTCCTGATACCCGAGGCGCTGGAAGGCTGACCCGGACAGCGGGAGCTCAGCCTCGTCCTCAATTCTGGTCTTTGAGAGCCCGCAGGATCTGCTCGGCGGCGGCCGCGGGGGTCAGCTCACCGGCCAGCACCTGCCCCTCGACGACGGGGGTGAGCTCGCGCACGGCGGAGGACTCGCGCAACTGGTCGATCAGGGTGTCGCGCACCATCGACCAGGTCCAGCCGATGAGCTGCCGCCGGCGCCGGGCCTCCAGCTCCTCACCCAGTTCCGACCGGTGTCTGAGCACCTGGGCCCACACCTCGTCCAGCCCGGTGCCCTCCAGGGCCGAGCAAGTGAGAACCGGTGTCTCGTCGCCGGTTCCGAGAAGACGCAGCGCCCCGCTGAGTTCCCGGGCGGCCCGCCACGCCTCCGCCTGGTGCGGACCGTCGGCCTTGTTCACCGCGATCACGTCGGCGAGCTCCAGCACACCTTTCTTGATGCCCTGCAACTGATCTCCGGAACGGGCCAGGGTGAGCAGCAGAAAAGTGTCGACCATCTGGGCGACGGTGGTCTCGGACTGCCCCACGCCGACCGTCTCGACGATGACCACGTCGTACCCGGCCGCCTCCAGCACGACCATCGCTTCCCGGGTCGCCCGGGCGACCCCACCCAGGGTGCCCGCGCTCGGTGAGGGACGCACGAACGCCTTCGGATCGGTTGCCAGCCGGGGCATCCGGGTCTTGTCACCGAGAATGCTGCCGCCGTGACGCGACGACGACGGGTCGACCGCGAGCACCGCGACCGCGTGCCCGGCGTCGAGGAGCCGGCCCCCGAGGGCGTCGATCAGCGTCGACTTACCCGCCCCCGGCACCCCTGTGACGCCCACCCGGATGGTGCGGGGGACATCCTGGGCCAGCAAGGACAGCAGGTGCTGGGCCGACCGCCGGTGGTCGGGCCGGGTGGACTCGACCAGGGTGATCGCCCGGGCGATCCAGGCACGCGACCCGGCGCGGACGTGCCGGGCCGCCTCCTGGGGATCGAATGGTGGCCTCATCCCAGCTCGAAGGCCACTTCGTCGCGGAAGCACCAGAGCCAGTCCTCACCGGGCTCGGCGGACTGGACGATCGGGTGCCCGGTGGAGTGGAAGTGCGCAGTCGCGTGCTTCGAGGGCGAGGAGTCGCAGCAGCCCATATGGCCGCACTCGCGACACAGGCGCAGGTGGACCCAGGTGCCGCCGGACTTCAGGCAGTCCTCGCAGCCGGTGGCACTGGGGGTGACCTCGTGGATCGTGTCGAGATGGGTGCATACGTCAGCCATGCCGAGCACTTTAGTTCTCGGCCAGGGTCTTGAGCAGGTCAAGGGCCGCGTCGGCGATCACGGTGCCCGGCCCGAAGATGGCCGTGGCGCCGTCGGCGTACAGCCGTTCGTAGTCACCCGGCGGGATCACCCCGCCGCAGACGATGAGGATGTCGGCCCGGCCCATCGCCTCCAGCTGCTCGCGCAGCGCCGGCACCAGGGTGAGATGCCCCGCCGCCAGCGAGGAGACGCCGACAATGTGCACGTCGGCCTCGACGGCCTGGCGCGCCACTTCTTCCGGGGTCTGGAACAGCGGGCCGACGTCCACGTCGAAGCCCAGGTCGGCGAACGCCGAGGCGATCACCTTCTGGCCCCGGTCATGGCCGTCCTGGCCCATTTTCGCCACCAGGATCCGGGGGCGGCGGCCTTCGGCCAGCTCGAACTCCGCGGTCGCCGCGCGCACCGCGTCCACATTGCCGGCCCCTGCCGCCTCGTCCCGGTACACCCCCGAGATCGTACGGATCTGGCCGGTATGGCGCCCGTAGACCTTCTCCAGCGCGTCGGAGATCTCGCCGACCGTGGCCTTCGCCCGGGCTGCTTTGATGGCTAGATCGAGAAGATTGCTTGTGGACGCCTGTGAGGCCGCGTTCGTGAGGGCGTCCAGAGCCGCCGTGGTCACCTCGGGGTCGCGCTCCTCCCGCAGCCGGCGCAGCTTCTCGAACTGTTCGGCCCTCACCTGGGCGTTGTCCACCGCCCGGACGTCGATCAGCTCGTCGGCCGGGGGCCGGAAGGTGTTCACCCCGATCACCGGCTGACGCCCGGAGTCGATGCGGGCCTGGGTGCGCGCCGCGGCCTCCTCGATCCGCAGCTTGGGAATGCCCTCGTCGATCGCCCGGGCCATGCCCCCGGCCTTCTCGACCTCCTCGATGTGCTGCCAGGCCTTGCGGGCCAGGTCGTGGGTGAGTTTCTCGACGTAGGCGCTGCCGCCCCAGGGGTCGGCCACCCGCGTGGTGCCCGATTCCTGCTGCAACAGCAGCTGGGTGTTGCGGGCGATCCGGGCGGAGAACTCGGTGGGCAGCGCCAGGGCCTCGTCCAGGGCGTTGGTGTGCAGCGACTGGGTGTGCCCCTGGGTGGCCGCCATTGCCTCGATACACGTACGGACGACGTTGTTGTACACGTCCTGGGCGGTCAGCGACCAGCCACTGGTCTGGGAATGCGTGCGCAGGCTCAGCGATTTCGCGCTCTTCGGATGGAACTCCCGCACCAGCCGGGCCCACAGCAGCCGGGCGGCGCGAAGCTTGGCCACCTCCATGAAGAAGTTCATGCCGATAGCCCAGAAGAACGACAGGCGGGGCGCGAATGCGTCGATGTCCAGGCCCGCCGCGGTGCCGGCCCGTAGGTACTCCACCCCGTCGGCCAGTGTGTAGGCCAGCTCCAGATCGGCCGTGGCCCCGGCCTCCTGGATGTGGTAGCCGGAGATCGAGATGGAGTTGAACTTGGGCATGTTCGCCGAGGTGTAGCTGAAGATGTCGCTGATGATCTTCATTGACGGGGCCGGCGGGTAGATGTAGGTGTTGCGCACCATGAACTCTTTGAGGATGTCGTTCTGGATGGTGCCGGTCAGCTGCGCCGGCGCCACTCCTTGTTCCTCGGCCGCGACCACGTAGAGCGCCAGTACCGGCAGCACCGCGCCGTTCATCGTCATCGACACGCTCATCTTGTCCAGCGGAATGCCGTCGAACAGCTGCCGCATGTCCAGGATCGAGTCGATCGCCACCCCCGCCATCCCGACATCGCCCGGCACGCGCGGGTTGTCGGAGTCGTAGCCACGGTGGGTGGGCAGGTCGAAGGCCACGCTCAGGCCCTTCTGACCCGCCGCGAGATTGCGCCGGTAGAACGCGTTCGACTCGGTCGCGGTGGAGAATCCGGCGTACTGCCGCACCGTCCAGGGCTGGGTCACGTACATCGCCGGGTAGGGGCCCCGCAGGTAGGGGGCGATCCCGGGGTACGTCTCCAGGAAGTCCAGGTTCTTCAGATCTTCCTGCGTGTAGAAGCTTTTCACGTCGATACCCTCAGGCGTGCGCCAGGGAGGGCCGTCGGGTCCGTGGCGGTGGTCGGGTTGCGGTTCTCCCAGGGGGACGTCCGCGAAATTAGGGACGATCATGTCGGCTCAGCTCCCGATCCCGATTCGCCGGTGCACATCGCGCAGCACGGCCAGAGCATCCACCCCGGCGAACACGTACGCGTCGACACCCGCGTGGTCCGCCGGTTTCCCGGCGAGCAGGACGTATTGCGCCCCGGCTTCTTTCAGTTCCCTCGCGACCGGTTCGGCGTGCTCGGCGTAGAACTTGTCGCTGGAGGCCAGGCAGGCGACGGTCGCGCCGCTCTCCCGGAATCCCCGGGCCCCCTCCCCCGTCGGGGTCTGGAGGCCGCCGGCCTGGAAGAGGTTGGCGGCGAACGAGGCCCGAGCGGTATGCACGGCGACCGGGCCGATGGTGGCGATGAAGATCCGGGCGTCGCCCGCTGCGTCGCGCAGCGCCTCGTACTCCTCGGCGTAACGGTGCCCGGGCAGCCCGCCGCCCGGCTGTTTCGGCAGGGGTTTGCGGACGACCTCGGGCTCACCGAGGTGGGGGAACTCGCTCACCCCGGTCAGCGGGTCCTTCCGCAGCGCCAGATTCCGCGCCCGCCGCTGCCAGACCTCGCCGATTTCCGCCGCGAACCGGCCCTTCCTGAGCGCGGCGAGCATCCCGCCCTCCCGTTCGAGGGCCGTGAACTCGCTCCACGCCGCCTGAGCCAGCTCGTCGGTGAGCTGCTCGACGTACCAGGAGCCCCCGGCCGGGTCGGTGACCCGGGCCAGGTGCGACTCCATCACCAGCAGCGAGGAGGTGTTGCGGGCGATGCGCCGGGAGAACGCGTCGGGCAGCCCGATCGCGGCGTCGAACGGCTGCACGGTGACCGCCCCGGCCCCGCCGACCCCGGCGCCGAACGCGGCCAGGGTGGTGCGCAGCAGGTTCACCCAGGGGTCGCGGCGGGTCATCATGGCCGACGAGGTGACGGCGTGCTGCCGCTGGCCGGTGGCCTGCCCGGCTCCGCAGACCTCGGCCATCCGCGACCAGAGTCGGCGTGCGGCCCGTAGTTTGGCGATGACCAGGAACTGGTCGGCGTTCGCCGCGTAACGGAACTCGAGCTGGTCGAAGGCCTGCGCGAGGTCCAGCCCGGCATCGGTCAGGGCCCGCAGGTAAGCCACCCCGGTGGCCAGGGAGGCGCCCAGCTCCTGGGCGTCGCTCGCCCCCGCGTCGTGATAGATCGTGGCGTCCACGGTGGCGACCGGCACCGGCGAGCGCCGGGCCAGAGCGGCGAGTTCGGTCAGGTCCGGCTCGTAGGAGGGGCCGAGCCGGGCCCGCAGGCCGATCGGGTCGGCACCGAGATTGCCACCGGGCGGCTGGACGTCACCGAGAAGCGCCAGGAACTCGTCCGCCGTCTCGCGGGTGGCGGTACCGGCGTCGAGCACCACCGGCGCCAGGTCGAGCAGCACCCCGTCGAGCACCTGCTTCAGGCTGCCCGGCGGCATTCCCGCCAGCCAGAGCGAGGTGACGCCGTTCTCCAGATCGGCCATCACCGCCTCGTGGGTGACCGCCGGGTCGGGGTCGAGGTGACGTTGACGCACGTCCCAGCCGTCTGCCGAGGTGATCCGCGGGCCCCGGGTGAAGGGCGCCCGGCCCGGCACCCCGACCACGTCGTCGCCGATCGCGTCGTCCTGCGTGTAGAGCGGGCGCACCCCGATGCCGTCGTAGGTGAAGCTGGTGAGCAGACGTTCTGCCTCGGCCGGGTCTTGATCGGGCGTCATCCGGCCGGCCTTGACCAGGGCCGAGGCCACCAGCTTGAGCCAGGAGGCGCGCTCGGCCGGATCGAACAGCGCGGCGAGCGACAGATCGTCCATGGGCCTCAGCTTAGGAAGGCCAGGCCCTCCCGCACAGGGCCCATACTTGAACTACGCCACAGAAAAGGGGGCTGACAGCCCCGTCCACCAGGCTTTCTGCGGGTACGTGGTCAGGCTTTAGGGGGACTCTTGGGCGCCGGAGGGTTCCGGGACGTCACCGGGGTGCTGCGCGCCAGCACATTGCGCGGTGTCAGAGCCGTGGCCAGTACCTCCCCGACGCCCAGCGCGGCCGCCACCCGCATCACGTGCTCCAGCGGTGCGCCCTGCCCGCCTTCCAGACGGGTGATCGTCGCGACCCCGACCCCCGAGCGCTGCGACAGCTCCTCGACCGTCAGCCGCCGGATCCGCCGCCACGTGGCCAGGTCGGTACCCAGCCTGCGCATCGCCCGGGGTACCCCGGCGGGGGTTCGGCTCATCGACTCAGTATCAGGGCAAAAGGAAGACGGCACCGAGCTCGATGCATGCTCGGCGCCGTCCGCCTACTTCCCCTGCTGACCAACTGTCAGCCGACATCCAGGGCAAGCAGGTCGTCCTCAGTTTCCCGACGGACGATCACACGGGCCTGGCCGTCACGCACGGCGATCACCGGCGGGCGGGGCACGTGGTTGTACTGGCTGGCCATGCTGCGGCAGTAGGCGCCGGTGCCGGGGACGGCGAGCAGGTCGCCGGGGGCCACGTCGCCGGGCAGGAACTCGTCGCGCACCACGATGTCGCCGCTCTCGCAGTGCTTGCCCACCACGCGGCAGAGCGCGGCCGGGGCGTCGGAGGAGCGGGAGGCCAGGGTGCACGAGTAGTCGGCGTCGTAGAGCGCGGTGCGGATGTTGTCGCTCATGCCGCCGTCCACCGACACGTAACGGCGCACGCCGCCGTGGTCGATGGTGACGTCTTTCAGCGTGCCGACCCGGTAGAGCGTGAACGTGCTGGGCCCGGCGATCGCCCGGCCCGGCTCGATCGAGACCCGCGGCACCGAGATGCCCAGGCCCCGGCACTCGCGGATGACGAGCTCGGCGAGCTGGTCGGCCAGGGCCTTCGGCTCGAGCGGGTCGTGCTGGCTGGTGTAGGCGATGCCGAAGCCGCCGCCCAGGTCGATCTCGGGCAACACCACGCCGTGGTTCTTCTCCACCGCGGCGTGCAGGCCGAGCAGGCGGCGCGCGGCCACCTCGAAGCCCTGGGTGTCGAAGATCTGCGACCCGATGTGGCTGTGCAGGCCGAGCAGACGCAGCGACGGGGTGTTCATGACCTTCGCGATCGCCTCGGCCGCGACACCACCCGCGAGGGAGAGACCGAACTTCTGGTCTTCGTGCGCGGTCGAGACGTATTCGTGGGTATGGGCCTCGACACCGACCGTGACCCGGACGAACACCGGCTGCACCACGCCGTGCCGGGCCGCGGCCTCGGCGACGCGGTCGATCTCGATCATCGAGTCGATGACGATGCGGCCGACGCCGGCCGCGACCGCCCGGTCGATCTCGCTCTCGAGCTTGTTGTTGCCGTGCAGGGCGATCCGCTCGCCGGGCACACCGGCCCGGAGCGCGACGGCGAGTTCGCCGCCGGAGCAGGTGTCGAGGAAGAGACCGTCTTCGGCGATCCAGCGGGCGACCGCCGTGCAGAGGAAGGCCTTGCCCGCGTAGTAGACGTCCGCGCCGCCGACCTCGGCGAAGGCCGAGTCGAAGGCATCACGGAAACCCGTTGCGCGAGCGCGGAAGTCGACCTCGTCGAGCACGAAGGCGGGCGTGCCGAACTCGGCCGCCAGATCGGCGACGCTCACGCCGCCGATCTTCAGCGCACCGTCGTCCGCCCGGTGGACGGTCTGGGACCACAGCCCCGCCTGCAGGTCGTTGACGTCGTCCGGCGGCCTCAGCCAGGCCGGAACCGTCGCCACGCCGCCGTACCCCGGGCTGTGCAGCTCGCCCGCCTCATGCGCACCCATGATGCTTCCGCTCTTCCTCACGTCTGATGGTTCACATTCGCTCGGGCGCGCCCACGCCCAGCAGGTTCAGACCGTTGGCCAGCACCTGCCGGCTGGCCTCGGCCAGCCAGAGCCGGGTGCGGTGCACGTCTTCCACCGGGTCGTCACCGCGCGGCGTGACCCGGCACTCGTCGTACCACTTGTGGAATGCACCGGCCACGACCTCGAGATGCCGCGCCACCCGGTGCGGTTCACGCAGTTCGGCCGACTGGGCCACGATCGCCGGGAATTGGGCGAGCGCGGCGATCAGGGCGTTCTCGGTGACGTGGTCGAGCAGCGACGGCTCGAACACCGAGCGGTCCACCCCGTGCTCGCGGGCCTGGTTGGCCAGCGAGCAGAGCCGGGCGTGGGCGTACTGCACGTAGAAGACCGGGTTGTCGTTCGTCTTCTTCTGCAGCACCTCACCGTCGAGCGTGAGCGGCGAGTCGGCCGGGTAGCGGGCCAGGCTGTATCGCACGGCGTCGGCACCCAGCCAGTCGACCAGGTCTTTCAGCTCGATGATGTTGCCGGCCCGCTTGCTCAGCCGGGCGCCGCCCACGCTGACCAGCTGACCGATCAGCACCTCGATCGAGGTCTCCGGGTCGTCGCCGGCGCAGGCCGCGATCGCCTTGAGCCGCTGTACGTAGCCGTGGTGGTCGGCACCGAGCATGTAGATCTTCTTCGGGAAGCCCCGGTCACGCACCGACAGCCAGTAGGCGGCGTCGGCGGCGAAATAGGTCTTCTCCCCGTCGGCCTTGATCAGCACCCGGTCTTTGTCGTCACCGAAGTCGGTGGTGCGCAGCCAGACAGCACCGTCACGGTCGTCCACGTGGCCCTGCTCGCGCAGCCGTGCCACGGCCTGCTCGACGGCACCGGACTCGTGCAGCGTGCGCTCGGAGAACCAGACGTCGAACTCGACACCGAAATTGCTGAGTGTCTGCCGGTTCTCGGCCAGCTGAATAGCATAGCCGACCTCCCGCGCGACGATCAGGGCCTCGGCCTCGGGCAGGTCGTCGACATCGGGACGCTGCTCGCGCACCTTGGCGGCCAGCTCGGCGACGTACTCACCGTGGTAGCCGCCCTCGGGGATGTCGGTGCCCCGCAGCCGGGCCAGGATCGAGCCGCCGAAACGGTCCATCTGGGCCCCGGCGTCGTTCACGTAGTACTCGCGGGTGACCTGCGCGCCGCTGGCCGTGAGCACCCGGGCCAGGGCGTCGCCGAGCGCCGCCCACCGGGTGTGGCCGATGTGCAGCGGGCCGGTGGGGTTGGCCGAGACGAATTCCAGGTTCAGCACGGTGCCGGCAAGCTGCTGGTTCTGCCCGTAGGCGGTGCCGGCGCCGACGATGGTGCGCACCAGCTCGGCCGCCGAGGCGGTGTCGACCACGATGTTGAGGAAGCCCGGCCCGGCGATGTCGACGCTCTTCACACCCGGCAGGTCGACCAGACGGGCCGACAGCAGCTCGGCGACCGCGCGCGGCGGCCTGCCGGCCGGCTTGGCGAGCTGAAGAGCGATGTTGGTGGACCAGTCGCCGTGCTCGCGCTGCCTCGGTCGCTCCACGCGGATCTCGTCGGGGACGCTGACGGTCAGTTCACCGGCAGCGACGGCGGCCTCCAGGCACGCCCGGATCGCGGAGGACAGTTCGTCGGGAGTCACACGGTCAAGGGTATCCGCTGGTGGAGGTGGAACTCGCAGGCATTGAACGGTGCCGGGTTCAATGCCACGGTAGGCCGAGCAGAGCCTCCTCACCTGGGGACTCCTCCACGCGCATCATCCGGGCGCGGCCGTCGGCGACCACGGCCACCGTGTCGTCGGACAGGCCGGTCAGCACGTCGGGGGTCAACTCGCCCACCAGACGGGTGGCGCACAGCCGCGCCGCGTCCTGCGCGCCGAGCCGGCCGGTGACCAGCAGCCCGCCCAGACGCAGGGCGGTGAGCACCTCGGGGCTGATCCGGGGGGTCAGCACCGCGTCGCAGCGCCAGCCCTCCTGGGACATCTCCTCGAAGGCGGTCGCCGGGTCCTCGTCGGCCGAGTGCAGCACGAACAGCGGCTCCGTCCCCGACCCACCCATCAGGAACGGGGCCTCGGCCGGCAGCACGGTGGTGCCGGTCCCGGTCTGCCCCAGCCGGGCGGCGAACTCCTCCCAGGCGCCGAGCGCGTCGGCCAGCACCACCGGGCGCGCCCCGGCGGCCGCGGCCCGCAGCAGCAGGAGACGGCCCAGCCGGTGCTGTCCGATGACGATCAGGCGGGCCGGGGTGGACCGGAACAGCGAGGCCCGCATCTGCGTGCCGTCGGTGCCCCGACCGATCAGGACGCCGGTGGGGGCGATCCGCCGGGTGAGCCCGGTGAGAGCTGCGGGGGTGGCGTCGTGCCAGTCCACACGTAAACGGTGGACGCGGGACCCGGGTCCCCGGCGTCGGCGGGCGTCGTTCGGGCGGTCCTGCAGTTCGGCTCGGCCGGTCGGCTGCGGCAGGTCGGGGACGGCACTCGGGATGCCACGCCGCCCGGCCTCGATCAGCTGCTCGGCGACCGCCCGGCTGACCCGCTGGGCGGAGGCGCGTCCCTCCTCCGTGGTGGCCCCGCGGGCCACCACGGAGGTCTCCGGCCGGCCGGAGACCTCCACCTCGGCCTCGGCCGGACGGGGCCGGCGAAGAGCGCGGCCGTTGCCCTCGTGCTCGCTCATCGGGGACCCGCCCCGTCGACGGCGCCGATCACGTCGAACAGGTCCTGCTCGTTCAGGGAACGCAGGTCGTCGAGCGTGGGCCGGACGGTGGCCCGGCGCAGGCGCTGCGCCTGGGCCTTGCGCATGCTCTCGAAGAGCTTGCGGGCCTCCCGGGCGTTACCGAAGTTGGGGTCGTGCGCGAGCCCCGCGAAGTAGCGGTGCAGCAGCGGCTGGGTGCCGGGGGTGAGCTGGTAGTCACCGGACGCGGTGATGCGTTCCATGATCAGCAACAGATCGTCAGGGGCATAGTTGGTGAACTCTACGGCCTTCGAGAACCGGGACGCCAGACCGGGGTTGGCATCCAGGAAGTCGGCCATCTCCTTGGTGTAACCGGCCACGATCACGGCGATCTCGTGGCGGTGGTCTTCCATCAGCTTGACCAGGGTGTCGATCGACTCCTGGCCGAAGTCGTTACTGCCGGCCGAGCGGGAGAGGGTGTACGCCTCGTCGATGAAGAGCACCCCGCCCATGGCCGCGTCGAACACCGAGGCGGTCTTCTCGGCGGTGTGCCCCAGGTACTGACCCACCAGGTCCCGCCGACTGACCTCCCGGAAACCGCCGCCCGGCAGTACCTTCAAGGCGCCGAGCAGCTTTCCGTAGATCCGCGCCACGGTGGTCTTACCGGTACCCGGAGCACCGGTGAAGATCAGGTTGTTGCTGCCCGCCGCGACGGAAAGACCTGCACTGCGGCGCCACTCGTTCACCTGGAGCTCGTCGATCAGGCCCCGCACCTCGGCCTTCACCTCGGTCAGGCCGACCATCGTGTCGAGCTCGGCGAGCAGCTTCTCGACGCCCTCGTCGGACTCCCCCGGGTCGCCGTAACCGCCACCGAGGCCGGACATGCCCTCGGCGCGCTCGCGGACCACCGGGTTGGCGTCCTCGTCGATGTCCAGTGCCGGACTGCCCGTGTTCTCCAGCGAGCACTCCTCCACCAGGCCGCCGCAGCCCTTGCCGAACGCGATGCCCGGGCCCTGGGTGTCGTGCACCTTGCAGCGGCGCAGGGTCGGCTCGCTGCGGTAGGCCACCGAGATGCCCTCTCCGCCGGTGCCGGAGATCTCGCAGCCCTCAATCGTCGGGCGGGCGAACTGGTAGACGTAGATCCCGCGGCTCCCGCAGCCACTCACCGTCGTCGCCCGGATCACCGGAGCGGCGCCGATCCTCACCAGCACACCGTCTTCCGCGATGTCAGTGATCGTGCAGTCGGTGACCGAGCCGTCCGCGTCCTCGATCAGCAAACCGAACAACGCATTCTCGACCGTGCACTTACGCAGATCGACGCGTCCACCATTGATGCTCACCCCCGCCGCCTGACGCGAACTGAGCGTGCAGCGCTCGACGCGCACCTGCGAACGCTCCGTCGAGAGAGCCGCCCCCTCACCGCCCCGCAGCGTCAGTCCTTCCAGCTGCACCCCTCCGTCGCGGCAGCTGATCGCCGGATGCGGCGCCCCGTCCGCGTCGATGACGACCGGGCCGCCGCCGGGCAGCGGGCGGATGGTCACGGTCTTGCCGTCCAGATGCAGCGCTTCCCGATAGGTGCCCTCGGCCACCTCGATGACCGCGTCCGTCGGGGCATCGCTCAGGGCGTCACCGATCGTGGTGTACGCGCCACGCCGGCCGGGGGCCACCTGGATCGTCCGTGCCATGTCTGCCGCTGCTCCGTCGCCGTTTCGGGGTTGCTACTGCTCATGCGCTTTCAGGAACCCGGAGTGCTGGGTCGCCGGTTCTCGGCCGCCAGGGCGTGTCCCCGATGCTGCGCCGCCTCTTCCTGCGCCGCGACGATCCGGTCGGGCACGTCGACCTGCCACTGCTCGGCCTCGATGTTCTCACCCCGCCGGGTAGTACGCCGAGCCCCTTCGGGCGCCAGCACCTCGGGAGCTGCGTGACCGCCCTTCAGCAGCTCGGGCAGGCCCGCCGGAGCAGCCTTCTCGGTCTCGATTCCCCCGAACGCCCGCCGCCCGGTCAGGTCCGGCTTGCGCTCGGCCGGGATCACGATCAGCTCATCACCGGTCTGCGGCCGTGAACGACGTCCTTCGAGCTCTTCCTCGACCCGGCGCTTCTTGCCCGGCCGGCCAAGACTGAACCCCGCACGACGACCAGGCTCCACCTTCGGACGCACCGGACCCAGCAACTGCTGAGGCATCTCCGGCATGTCACCCAGATACTCGGCACTGTCCTCGCGGTAACTCGGGCCCTTCTCGGCATCATCGTCGTCCTCGAGCCGACGGCCGTCCTTACGACCTGCGCCAAAACCGTTTTTCCCCTTAGCTTTTTGACCAGGACTACCAGGCATGCCACGACCGTTCGGGCTGCCACCGGAACCCGACATCCCACGGTCCGTGCCACCACCAGCGCCAGGAACTCCTCGACTGCCGGCACCACCACCGGGGTTACCACCCGAACCGATGCCACCGCGCATCGAATTGATGCCCCGAGTGCCTCCACCTCCGGACGGGAACGACGACGAACCGCCACCACCTCCGCCACCGAGACGCCCCAGCAACGAGTTACGCATGCCGGCACCACCGGGCAATCCCGACCGGCCACCCGGATCACCGGGAAAACCACTACCCCCGCCCGCGCCCCGGCCGAGCGGTGAACCCGGCACCCCACTGGCCGGATTCGACGGGAACGCGGACGGACGCCCGGCCCCACCATCGGGATCGAAGGCCGTGGGAGCGCCGAAACGCGTGGTGGGATTGCTGCTGGGCGAAGCTACCGGACCCGTCGGGGTATCCGTAGATGCTGGATTAGCCCGGATCACCGTGGGATTGGATGCCTGCGGCGTGCCGGTTCCCGTACCGGTGTTGCTGCCGGCACTCGCACCGGTATCGGTTCCAGTGCCTGTACCGGAGTTAGTGCCGGTGCCGTCGCCATTATTGACTGGGCGACCGACAACAGTTCCAGGAGTGGTCGTCCCGCCCGTACCCCCGGTTCCCTCGGAGCCACCATTGCCACCCGTCCCGCCGGTACCCCCGGTGCCGCCAGTGCCTTTCGGGTCGTCGCCCTTGGAGGTATCAGTGCCGTCATCAGTGGACGACCGCGGCCGATCCCTCGGGTCGGAGCTACGGTTCTTGGTATCATTGGGGGTGTTGTTCACGGTACGGCGAGTGTTGGTGCCGCCGTTATTGCGGTTGCTACCACCGCCGTTTCCGTTACCACCGGAACCATTGCTGTCCGACGAACTGGAGTTGTTCGAGGTTGAGTTCGGTACGGTCTTGGACGTAATGGGCCCCTGGTACTTATGGCCTTCATTCAACTGATGTGCATTGGCGACATAGCTATCACCGAGCGCATTCATGACAACTGCGGCTTGTTTCGTATAATTTTCAATGATTCGATTTAGTTCATTATTCAGCGCGTCAGCTTGACTCTGACCATCGGAACCGCTGGTCGTGGAGACAGCAGAGTCGTCGAGGAGGAGGCTCGCCCGCTCAATCTCCAACAACTTACTGTCAGATTCCTTCTGGTAATTTCTGTAGATCGTCTCGACGCGCTTCTTCGCATCATTCACCTCCTCCGCCATGATCTCTAGCGCGGTCTGGTTTCCTTGGGCATAGGTAATCCAGTCAGCCATTGACCAAGCGCTGGCGCCGACATGATAGAAGAAGTTTGCCGCCGCCTGTGTAACGGATGGATCCCAACCTCCTTCCATGGTGGCACCGGCTGCACGAAGTCCCGATCTCATTCCCTCAAGCATGGTGATGATCTGGCCCCACGAAGCCGCCGCTTGGGTGTATGTGGCCGAGTTCTGGGCGTCAGCAGCCGCTTTGATTTCTTCGATTTCAGAAAATGACCAGTCCGTGCGGCCCCAGTCCAGCCCGGACAAAGAAGTCGCGTTGCTGTAGAACTGGCCCCTCCTCTGGACATCGTCCTTCCCCAGTTGCTCTAGCTGGTAGCCCCAGTCGTCGCTCTGACCCGGCATACGCCACCTGCCTCAGTTGCCAGCGGGAGTGCCCGGTTCGGGCACCACTTCGATCGTCCTGCCGCTATTGGTCTCAAGCTCGAAGCCGTCGTCGCCGTACCCGGAGTCTTTTGTCGCAGGCATTAGATGCTGCCTGTTGTAAATATCCTCCTTACGGATAAGAATCTCTTCGGGGCTATTTCCAGGAGCGACATAATTATTTTCCTGAATCGGACCCAGGGCGTCGTCGATATTGCGCTGAGTGGCAGCATTTCCTTGGTCGCTGTTCACATAGGTCGCCGCACAATACTCGGCACCATTCCCTAAGCTTTCCAAGCCCACCACCGCGTCCGCCAACATTGACTGAACTGAGCCGGCCAGCTGCGCATGATAATCCGCGAATGTTCGGGCCTCGCGAAAGTTGGGTGCTTCGTTGAACATTGCCCCCGTGTATGCACTGAGATCCTCGGGGTGAACCCCCGCTGCTTCAGTGTGCTCCGCCGCCAGAGCCTTGACCGCTTTCGCGAACGTAGTCAGAGACTTCGGATCAACCTCAACTGCTCCGCCCATCCTGTTTCCCTCCCTCAGCGTACGACCATATGCCGGTCGATTTTCGATCTCTGGATTGCCCTTGCCGGGCCATCCAGAATTGAACCAATTTCCATATGAAGAGAACCAGCCAGCATGGCCCGTTCCCGCCCCCATGCCCTTCGCCCAGTCGCGCGCCCTTGCTCTAACGTATGTCCGAGGTTCTAATAGATCGATTCATGAATGGCCGCCAATCGGAAACCGAGTCCAGATCAGCTTGTGTCAATGTATGGACCTCCCCCACAGACGAAAGATCTGCTGGGTCCAAATCCGGGGTGAAGTTGGCATAACCAAGGTCAGTGAGCGAACGAGCAGTGATCAGGAAGTAGGCCAACCTGTTGTTCCGCTCCTCCCAAGTCGGTACAACGACAAGGTAGGTCACCCCCTCCAGCTCTTCGTCGGTGAACCACTTGATCCGCTTGGTCAGGACACTCGACTTCGTGACCTTCGCATATTGGACAGGACCGCGCATGGACCGGAAAAGCAATATCTCCCCGGCCAACGATGACATGACATCGCTCGGCGTCTTCTGTATGGCCTCGCTCGCCCCAGCGAGGACCTCGTCTGCCGGGGCACCGGTACGGGCGAAAACAGTGACCGTCGGCGATGCGCCCTTGGTACCCCCAGCGGCCGAAGTTTCTTCGGTTCCAGGAGTGGACGGCGCAGTGGTCGTCGTCGCCGAGCTGGTCGCTTTCGTATCGGCATCCGTCCCCGACGAACCCCCGCAAGCCGAAACCCCAAGCACCACGACCATCGTCACTGCGGCAGCATTCAACGCCCCCCGGTATCCAGCCCTCCGCCACGCAGCCACTGTCTCCGCACGATCGACGTCAAACACGTCGCCACCACACCGAGCCCACGTCAATCCTGGCGCTCAAGACTCTCCCCTCCCAGGACGTCGCGACCGCACTACAGGCCCCACCCTTACAACACTACCCAAAGCACCTGCGCCAGGTGATAAGTCTTTAATCACTCCACCGGCGGCAGCCAGGCCAGTTGCACCAGCTCCGTGCCCCTTTCCCGGTCCACCAGCCAGCCCCGCCCCGGCGGCTGCGCCGACGGGCGGACATTGCCGAGCAGGGCCCCCTCGTCACGCTGGCCGTTCAGGATCACCCCGGCCGATCCGATCTCCCGCAGGGCCATCGTCACCGGCTCGTACAGGGCCCGACCGGCACCACCGGCACGCCTCGCGATGATCAGGTGCAGGCCTACATCCCGGGCCTGGCCGACGAACTCCTGCAGCACTGCGAGCGGGTTGCCGCTGGCAGTGGCCACCAGCTCGTAGTCGTCGACGAGGACGAACAGTTCGGGGCCTCGCCACCAGCTGCGGTCACGCAGTTGTTCGGCCGTGACGTCGGGGCCGGGCAAGCGGGTGCGCAGGGCCTGGCCCACCTCGGCGAGGATCTCCTCGCTGCGGGCTGCTCCGGTGCCGTAGCCGATCAGGTGCGGCTCGGTGATGGCACCCAGCAGGCTGCGACGGTGGTCGATCACCACGATGCGCGCCTGCTCCGAGTCGTAGCGCTCGGTCAGTGCCTTGCCGAAGGCCCTCAGGAACGAGGTCTTGCCCGAGCGTGAGTCGCCGTAGAGCAGGAAGTGGGGGTCGGAGTCGAGGTCGAGGCGCACCACTTCGAGGTCGCTCTCGGCCACACCGATCGGGATTCCGCCCGGGACGCCCAGGTCCATTTCCTTGTAGGGGAACTCGGCGGGCAGCAGTCGGACGGGAGGTGCGGAGGGGCTGGACCAGTGCCGGGCGATCGAGGTCACCGTGTCGTTCACCGCGCTGGCCAGGTCGTCGGTGGTGTGGGCACCGTCGATCCGGGGCAGGGCGGCGAGGAAGTGGAAACGGTCGGGGGTGATGCCGCGACCCGGCGTGCCCTCCGGCACGTTCATCGCGGTGCGGCGGTCGAGCATGGAGTCGGCGATGTCACCCAGGCGCAGTTCCAGCCGGCTGCCGAACATGTCCCGGGCGGCGGGCCGCATCTCCATCCAGCGGCTGGCGGCGACCACCAGGTGCACGCCGTAGGTCAGACCTCGCGCGGCGACCTGCGTGATTACGGCTTCGAGGTCCTCGAAATCGCTGCGCAGGGTTGCCCAGCCATCGACGATCAGGAAAACATCGCCGAACACATCGTCCGTCATCTCACCGGACGCCCGCAGGCGCCGGTACTCCGTCATCGATTCGATGCCGCGCCGCGCGAACAGCTGTTCGCGCGCGGTCAGCACGGTCATCACCTCGGACACCGTGCGGCGGACCTTGCTGACGTCGAGACGACCGGCCACCCCACCCACGTGCGGCAGCCCGTTCATCGCGGAGAACGCACTACCGCCGAAGTCCAGCACGTAGAACTGGGTCTCGGCCGGTGTGTGGGTCAGGGCCAGGGAGAGCACCAGGTCACGCAGTACCGTGCTCTTACCGCTGCGCGGGCCACCGACCACCACCATGTGCCCACCACTGCCGGCCAGGTCCACCTCGAGCACGTCACGACGCTGCTCGAACGGCCGGTCGACGATGCCGATCCGGGCGACCAGCCCGGACGCCGCCCCGGAGGCGACCAGGCCCCGTCCGGGCTGGACCTCCAGCGGCGGCAGCAACTCGGCCAGGGACGGCGAATCGCCCAGCGGCGGCAGCCAGACCTGGTGCGCGGGATCGCCGTGACCTTCGAGGCGTCCCACCATGACGTCGAGAAGCGTTTCACCACCGGCGGACTCGTCGGACTCCAGCGGGACGTCCGGTTCCTGCCCGACGGCCGTCGTCGCGGGCGTGTACTGCGAGGTGAAGTCGATGATCGCCTGGGCCGCGACCGAGACCGGCCCGGTGTGGTCGTGCCGGTAGGTGCCCGACACGTAGGCGGCGCGGAAACGCACCAGCGGCTCGGTACCGAACTTGATGTACCCGTGACCGGGAGAGCGGGGCAGCTCGAACGCGTCCGAGGTTCCCAGCGCGATCCGGCTCTCCATCGCCGAGAACGTCCGCAGCGCGATCCGGTACGACAGGTGGGTGTCCAGGCCGCGCAGGCGGCCCTCCTCCAGACGCTGCGAGGCCAGCAGCAGATGCACACCGAGTGACCGGCCGAGCCGGCCGATCTGCACGAACATCTCGATGAAGTCGGGCTTGGCCGAGAGCAGTTCGGAGAACTCGTCACAGACGATCAGCAGGCTGGGCAACGGCGGCAGGGGTGCACCGGACACCCGCACCCGTTCGTAGTCGCGCTGCGAAGCGAAATTACCGGCCGCGCGGAGCAGTTCCTGGCGGCGCAGCAGCTCACCGTTGATCGCGTCGGTCATGCGGTCGACCAACGGCAGCTCGTCGGCCAGGTTGGTGATCACCGCGCTGGTGTGCGGGAGCCGGTCCAGCTTGGTGAAGGTCGCCCCACCCTTGAAGTCGATGAGGACGAAGTTGAGCACCTGGGAGTCGTGGGTGGCGGCGAGGGCCAGCACCAGGGTGCGCAGCAGCTCGGACTTGCCCGAGCCGGTCGCCCCGACGAGCAGTCCGTGCGGGCCCATGCCCTCCAGCGCCGATTCCTTCAGGTCCAGATCGATCTGCATACCCTCGGGCGAGACACCGATCGGCACCCGCAGACGGTCGCGGCTGGGCCGGGGCAACCAGGTGACGGAGGTGTCGAGCCGGGCGGCGTCACCGATACCGAGCAACTCGGTCAGGCCGAGGTCGGCGGACAGGCCGATGTCGCCGCGGGCCGCCAGCGTCATCCGCAACGGGGCGAGCTGCATCGCCAGTGCCTCGGCCTCGTGCGGGCTGAAGGTGTCGGCGGTGCCCATCTCACTGGTGGCGTTGAGCGTGGTGCTGCGCAGCTTGCCGTCGGCCTCGACGTCGAGCACCAGCGTGGCGTAGTCGAGCACCCGCGGCACCCCCCCGCGGAGGTCGAAGACCGTGACGCCCTCGATGCCCCCGTCGGTCATCAGGTGGTCGGAACCGGCCACGGCACCGCCGTCGAGCACGACCAGCACGTGCTGGCCGACCCGGCCGGACGCGGTGGAGGGGTCGAATCTCGGCCTGCGGCCGACGACATCGTCGAGCATGGCTTCGAGGCCTGTAACGCTGTCGGCGATCAAGCGCAAGGGACCAAGGGCATCAGTGCGGTCCGGGTGCTGTGCGTGCGGCAGCCACTTCGCGAATTCCCAGTCGGCGCGGCGATCTGGGGCCACGCACACGGCCACGATCAGGTCGTCCGGAGCGTGAAGCGCTACGGCCTGCGCAAGCAGCGCCCGCACCATCGACCGGGCCCGGTCACCGTCACCACGCACGTGGATACGGGAGAAGCCGTCGAGCGCCATCACCACCGGCAGGTCGGGGACCACCGCGTACGAGCGGATGAAACGGCGCAGTGCGGCTGCACACATCGGCTCGAGCTGATCAAGAGGCTTGGTCTGCGGCGGAATCAGTGCGGTGGCTAGTTCCTGGGGACCGAGACCGATCCGGATCATGCCGAAATCCCCGTCCGCGGGACGCCTCTCCCACAGCCGGGGGCCATCGGGGAACGACCACAGCGAATCCGGTGCCGGGTAGCGGTAGTGCAGGGCACTGCGCTGCTGCACGATGATGCGCCGGACCCGGGCCCGCTGATGCGAGAGATACCGCATGTACTCCGCGCGCGCGGCCCGCATCGTCTGCTTGTTGCGCCCACCGCTGTACAGCATCTGGGCGCCGATCATGCCGATCGCCGAGAGCCCGAACAGGCCACCGGCGACATACATCAGCGGGCTGCTACTACTGCGGTTGGACGTGTACATCAGCGCCATCGCCGCCGAGCCGGCCAGCATCGGCATGACCATGAGCATCTGCATCCAGGCGCGACCCTCCGACTGGAGGATCTCCGGCGGCGCCTCAAGAACGATCTCCCCGGACGGGTACTCCGGTTCTGGGCGCCGCGCGGCACGCTTCATCACCACGGTCGCCATGCCCTGCCCCCTCCCTCAGCCGAATACGCGCGCCCCACACCGACGAGGGGACGCGGGGCACGGCCATCATGTTGCACGACGACGGACGGGAGTTGCACCGAACGCGTCGTTCTCGAGTCACGAAAGAAACTAGAGGCCCAGACCAGGCCTCCAGATACGCTGTCACCCCAATGTGTTCCAGTGCACGTACATTTCAGTAAACCTAACCGAAAATTGATGCATCCCTAAGGAACTGCCCCTTGCATTAACTGTATTCAAGTAGTTCAGTGATGCGTCCGGGGTGGGGGGCACCGCGGCACACGTCAGACCGACCCAGGGGCGGAAGTAAGCAGCATGACAGCCATCACGGACCGCCTCGGCCTCGCCCGCGTGGTGGTGATGACACCGAAGCGTCGCCTGACTGTGGCTCTACCAGAACAGGTTCCGGTGTCCTCCCTACTGCCCGGCCTGCTCCGGCAGGGCGGTGACGACCTGGCGATCGATGGCCTCACCACCGGCGGATGGACATTACGCCGCGTCGACGGTACGCCACTCGACGTAACCGTAGGACTCGCGCCGCAAGGTATTCACGACGGCGAGATGCTCTGCCTGGTTCCCGTCCACCAGGAATGGCCCGAGCCCGACTTCGACGACGTCGTGGACGCCATCGCGGACGGCGCCCGGCGGGCCCAGCGGGTCTGGACCCCCTCAGCCACCCGCACCTGTGGACTTGCTGTGACCGTCGGCACCGTTCTGCTGATCACGGCCCTGCTTCTGCTCACTCCCGGTGCGGCCTACGGATCGGGTCTGGTCCTGATCGGTCTGGCCATCGTCCTGACCGCGGGCGGCACCTTCCTGTCCCGGGCCCTTTCCGACGCCGGCGCGGGTGCCGTCGTCGCGGCCCCGGCCACACTCGTCGCCCTGGCCGGCGGGGTCCTGCTCACCCAGGGCGAGGACCGGCCCTGGTTCAGCCCGGCCCACCTGATGATCGGCTCGGCGGCGATGCTCCTCATCGCCGTGGCGGCCATGATCGGCGTCGCCGATGTGCGCCGGGTCTTCGTCGGGGCGATCTTCGCCGCGCTCGGTGGCATCGCCGGTGCGGCCCTGGCCATGAACTCCCCCGGCACCGTCGGTGCGGCCGCTCTGCTCGGCACCGCGGTCCTGCTCATCAGCCCGGCCTACCCGATACTTTCGGTGCGGATGGGCCAGGTTCCGCTACCGTCCGTGCCCCGCGACATCCATGACCTGCGCACGGCCGACACCGGTCCCTCGTTCCAGGACACCGTCGACCGCGTGACCCGCGCCACCGACATCCTCACCGGTCTGCTGCTCGGCACCGCGGTCATCACCCTGGCCTGCATCGTGGTGCTGTCCGTGGACGGATCGACGGTCCCGTTGATCCTGGCGGGTGTCATCTCGGCCGCCCACCTGCTGCGCGCCCGCATGCTCGTCTCCGCTCAGCAGCGGTTACTGCCGCTCGTCAGCGGCCTGGTCGGTCTCGCGATCACCACGACCGGTCTGACGATGGGTATGGACGATCAGAAGCGGCTCTTCTCGGTGGTGCCGGTACTGATCGTCTTCGCCGTCGGCTCCTGCGTGGTGGCGCTCGTCCACAGCCGGCGGGCCCCGTCGCCCCGCCTCGGGCGGTGGGCCGACATCTTCGACATCGTGCTGACCCTCGCGGCCGCGCCGCTCGCGGCCAGCGCGCTCGGCCTGTTCTCGTACATGCGCGGGCTGGCCGGCTAATGGTTTCCCGACGAGACCTTCTCGACAGCTACCAGTTTGCCGCCCGGCGGGTGGTCAGCGCCACCGTGGCGCAGGAGACCGACCCCACCGAGTGGCCCTACCGGAGGCTCGGCGGCGCCGGTTTCGCCGCCGTGCTGATCACTGTCGTGGCGCTGGCCGGGGCCGGGGTCTGGGGCCTGATCCGCCCGGGCGGCAAGACCTCCTGGGAAGACGGCAAGTCCGTGGTCGTGGTCAAGGAGACCGGCGCCACCTACTACTACGACGCGACCGCCCAGCGTCTCTACCCGACGCCGAACTTCGCGTCCGCCGCTCTGCTCGCCGGCACCAGTACCAAGACCTCCACCTCCACCAAGTCACTCACCAAGGCATCGCGCGGGCCGGAACTCGGCATTGTCGGTGCACCCAGCAACCTGCCCTCGAGCTCAGATCTGGTCAGCCCTCCGTGGTCGCAGTGCACGCAGCAGGTGAGTATCAGTGGGCACGAGGTCAGCCGGACCTGGATGGTGGTCGGCAAACGACCGGGCACCGGCGACGCCCTCACCGACAACGCCATCCTGGTGCGTGACACCACCGACAACGGGCTTTCCCTGATCTGGCACAACACCCGCTACCAGATCCGCGACGCCGACGTCGTCACCAGCGTGCTGGGCACGGCCGACGGCTCCTACGCGCTCGCGGGTGACTCCTGGTTGCAGTCACTTCCGGCCGGCAAGCCGATCGCTCCCATCACCCTGTCCGGCACGAAGTCGGCCAGTAGGGCCATGAGCGGGGCACGCGTCGGAGAGGTTCGATCGGTCGACAACGGTTCGAGGACACAGCATTACCTCGTCACCGCGAACCACCTCGTGCCGATCACCGAGCTCCAGGCCAAGATTCAGGAAGCCTCCACCGGTGACGCACCCAGGGCCGCTACGGCCGGCGCTGTCGCCGCGGCCGACAGGTCTGAGGGTGCTCTGCCCAGTTCGACCGATCCGCCGGCCACGATCCCGACCCTCATCAGTCCCGGCCAGGCGAGCAGCGTCATGTGCGCCACCTGGGACGACGGCGATTTCACTCCGACGGTGTACCTGAACAGCGAGGTCCCGGTCGAGAGCGGTATCGACACCAAGGCAGTCTCCGGCTCGTCCACTGCTCTCGCCGACCGGGTCTGGGTGCAGCCGGGCAAGGCGACGCTGGTGCACTCTCAGCCCTCGCCTGAGACGCCGGCTGACAGTGGACCCCTGTATCTGGTCACGGATCAGGGTCTGCGATATGCCATTCCCACGAGCACTGCGCAGTCGGCCCTGGGTCTTGGCGGAGTCGAAACCTATTCACTTCCGGCCTCGCTCGTGGCCCGCGTCCCCGAAGGCCCGTCTCTGGACCCGGACGTGGCCCGGGCCGCGTTGCAGCGACAAGAGGAGATGAACGACATGGTCGCCGGATCGTGATGTCCGGACTGACCTGCGATTACGATCTTCTGGGGAAAGGCTTTTCACCCCAGAGCGCGTTTGTTCGCTCAGAACAGGCGACGGTCAACGAGATATAACGGATGGAGACAAGGCATGAGCGTAGGCTCCGGTCAGCTGAAGGCCGATCTTGACGTCCTGGGTGGCGTCTCCTCGAAGATGGTGGGTGACTACGAAAGCCTGCGGTCAGCCATCCAGACCCTGCGCGGCGAGGCCGACTCCCACTCCGCGAGCTGGAGTGGTGAGGCCAAGAACGCCTGGGTCACCGCCATGGAAGGCGTGAACACCGCCTGGGACAAGCTCAACGTGGTCCTCGACGAGATTGCCACCAACATCAACACCTCGAGCGGCGAGTACGGCAACACCGACACCACGGGTGCGGCTGCTCAGAAGCAGATTCCGACGAGCGACATCACGTCGGCCCTGATCCGCTGATCCACTTTTCCTAGGAGGGGGAAATACCAATGATTGCTTACAACTTCGGCGACCTGCAGGAGCTCTCAGGAGCCATCGGCAAGGCGCACTCCAGCGTCGACTCGCTCAAGGGTGACGTGAAGTCGTCGTCCGGGCAGCTCGCTGCGGACTGGAGCGGTTCGGCCAGCGAGAGCTGGGACACCGTGCAGACGAAGTGGGATTCGGCCTGTGACAACCTGGTCTCGGCGCTGAACCAGCTCTCGCGCACTGTTCTCGCGAACTCCGACGACATGTCGGCCACCGAGGCCCGTAACGCTGGGCTGTTCGGCGGCGCCTGATCTACACGTCAGTTGCGGCGGTCCCGGAGGTTCCGGGGCCGCCGCTTCTGCTGTGGGCCGGAGGTCAGCTGCGATTCGCCTCGGGCAGGGCGAACGGCGACTCCTCCTCGAGCGGGATCTCGGGCCGGGGGCGGGTGGTGGCAGCTGGTTCGGCCCGGCCCGGCACCCATGAACGGCGGCGTCCCCGGGGCAGTGCCAGGGCGATGATCGCCAGTAGCACCACGGTCCCGACCACGAGCCCCGCCAGCTTGAACGCCTGGTTCTGGGCCTGTTCACGAGCCTTCTCGGTGCGTACGGCGACCGGGTCGACCGTGGGCACCGCCGCACCGGCGATCTGCTGTGCTGAAGCCACCGACGCGCGCTCGGTGATCGCTCGATACGGGTTGACCAGCCCGGCCCCGTAGGCCAGGTCCGACGATCCCGTCGGCATCGGATCGGCCGTCGCGGCAAGGCGCCTGGCGATCTCGTCGGGCGTCATCGCGGGAGAGGTCTGGCGCACCAGGGCAACCGTCCCGGCCACCACCCCGGCTGCCAGGCTGGTTCCGCTGTACTGCTGCTGCCCACTGGCCAGAGCACTGGCGATCACTGCCTCGCCGGGTGCCACCACGTCCACTGCTGAACTGACCGCGGAAGTGCCTGCCACGGTGAAGTCCTGGGCGAGCGAACCGACTCCGATGACGCCGGGGTAGGCCGCCGGGTAGGTGAGCGGGTCGGACGGCAGGTCGGCGTTGTGGATGTCGCCTACGGCCGCGACTACCGGAATGCCACGCCGTAGCGCGTACTGCACGGCCTTCTTCAGGTTCTTGTCCGCGTCGTCGCCCCGGAAGGAGGACGAGACCTCAATGACCGTGGCCCCGTTCTGCGCCGCCCAGATGATGCCCTTCGCCACCCGGACCGGGTTGGTGCCTTCCGTGCCCTCGGGACCGGTTGCCGGAACCGCCGGCGTCACTCGCACCGGCATGATCTCGGCCTGGGGCGCCATCCCCCGGAAGCCAGCTGTTTTTGACTGATCGGCAACGATCATCGAGGCCACTCCGGTGCCGTGCGGGAGACAGTCCGCGTACCCGCCGAGCACCCCTCCGCCCCGGGTCACGTCGTAACCGCTCTGCACCCGGCCCTTCAGCTGGCTGTTACCGATGTCGACCCCGGAGTCGACGATCGCCACGACCTGTCCACTGCCGTTCGCCAGCGGAGCCAGCCGTTCGGGCGAGATCCACTTCTGCTGCCAGGGAACGGCGCTGATGTCCGAACCAGGTTTTCCCACATTCGTGCACGGCGGTTTCGTGGGCCTGGCAGGCTTCTTCTTTTTCGCAGACTTCTGGCTGGGCTTCTTCTTCGCCGTCTTCCTGTTGTCGTTATCGGCGGTCTGCACCGCACCGGTCGCCGTCTGACCGACGAAGGCCTGCTGTCCGGTGGAGGCCAGGGCCACTCCGGAAGGGCCTGCCATCACGGCGGAGACACCGAGAACCGCGGCGGCGCACACCCCCGCCCATCGAACCGAACGCGTCCTGTTCACGGCCCCCCTCAACGACCCGGACAACCCCACTACGCTACGACATCGCCTGGTAGGCGAAACCTCTCACCCGATGCCGCCACCGCTGGGCGCGCTGGCGTAGGCGGCCGGACCCTGCTCGGCGTCCAGCCGCTGCAGTTCGGCCTGGAGCTGGTCGGACACCTGGTAGACCGTGTCCACGACGCTCTCGAACTCGGTGATCTCCGCGGAGATCCGCACCAGGCAACGCATCCGCGTCGTCTTCGGCCCCGGCTCCAGCAGGATGCTCACGTTGGTGAACGCGGCCGGCACCAGGGCGAGAGCGTCGAGCAGCAGGCGGGGTTCACCCTCGGCCGGCCAGGAGCGCACCCAGAACGTCACGTGGTTGAGCCGGCCTGTGCGCAGTCGTTCCCAGTCCTCCACCGGCTCGATCGCGCCGTCCACCCCGCACGAACGCGTCAGGGCCTCGACCACGCCCTCGGTGTCGAGAACCCGCCACGACACGCGGGTCGTGCGCTTCAGCAGGCTCTCGATCCGGCGGACCAGGGTGAGCAGGACGTCAGGGGGCGAGACCTCGGCGCTGCGGGCCTGTTCGGCCAGCGCGGTGGCGTCCAGCCGGACAGCGACCCAGGTGGTGACCTGCCGGGCCGTAGGACCGAACTCGGGCGCGCCCAGGGCCTGGGCGCGGGCGGCACCGACGGACGAGGGCACGGTGCGGGTGACCACCTGGACCCGCACACCGGGGATGTCGGACTCGGCGACCAGCTGGGCCATCCGGTCGAGCGGCGGGCCGGGCACGGTGTCGGCGAGATGTTCGGACGAACCGACGCACTCGAGCACGACGAACCAGCCCGCCCGGTCCCCGGCAATACCGACCGGGAGACCGTCGGCGGTCTCTCCCGGGGCCACATCGAGACCGGGAGCGACCGCCCGCAGCGCGGTGACGCGGGGGTCGGGGTGCTTGGGACTACGGCCCCGGATGCGGCGTTTCAGGCCCCAGCTGAGCATCTGCCACTCGGCGGCCCAGCGGCGCTGCTGGCGGCGGAAGGTGAGCAGCACGACAGCCAGGCCGGCGACAGCCACACCCGCCATCGGCATCGGGCCGAGACCGTACGCCGCTGCCACGCCGATCAGCACCACCTCGAGTACCAGAAGCTGGGCGAGATGCAGCCGGCCGACGCGGTGTGGACGGTTGTGGAGCGGCAAGCCTTCCAGGACAGCATCCTGCGGCTGCTCCGACGGCACTGCTGATGAAACCATGCTCACCTGCCACATCGTACGAGGTCAGGGCTCAGCTGGATGACGGACGAATAACGTTCTGGCCGCCGAGGACCCCCAACGACGCCTTTCGCGTTACACATCCATCTACGTCGGAGCAGCCTCATGCTCACCATGAGTCTTCCAGCGCCCACTTTGAGACACCGAAGAACTCCGGCCCCCAAAACACCTGCGTAACCGCATTCGGCCGGTGCGCGAAATCCCCGGAGCAGCGGCGGCATCCGGACGACGCGGCACGGGAGCGCCCGTCTCCCCACCCAGCCGAACCGCGAACCGGCCGATAGGCCGGGCGGCGACCGGAACGTCCTTCATCGGCGACGGGCACCCCCGGAACGTGGCAGTCTTGAGGCACCAGCAGGTCTCCCGCGTCAAGTACCGGCGGGAAGTGACCGGCCTGTTCCGACCTGGACGGCGTTCGGCACGGCACCACGACAGGTATTACCCGGTTATCAGCGATGGGTAGGTTCCAAGCGATGTCAGCCCCGGTGAGTGAGGCTCCCAGTTCGCTGCGCACCACCCGGCGAGCCGGTCTCATCGACCAGGTCATCGAGCAGCTCCGCACCCAGATCACTTCGGGCGCCTGGGCCGTCGGCGAACGCATCCCGACCGAGACCGAGCTCTCCCAGCTCACCGCCACCAGTCGCAACACGGTCCGTGAGGCCGTGCAGTCCCTGGTCCACGCCGGACTGCTGGAGCGACGCCAGGGCTCGGGCACTTATGTCCTGGCCGCGAGCGAGCTTGCGGGGGCCGTCAGCCGGCGGGTGGCCGGAGCGCGACGGCTCGACGTGCTCGAGGTCCGCCGCACGCTGGAGGTCGGCGCAGCCCGGCTCGCCGCCTCCCGACGCACCCCGGCCGACATCACCCTGCTGCGTGAGCTCCATGCCGACCGGCAGAAGGCCCGCGACTCGGGTGACGTGGACGAGCTCGTGGTCAGCGACGTCAGCCTGCACCGCGCGATCGTGCAGGCCTCACACAACCCGGTGATGATCGATCTCTACGAGAACCTGGTCGACGCCCTGCAGGAGAACGTCCGGTTCAATGTCGCGGTGATCGCTCCCGGCGACGACGACCACCACGCCCTGGTCGATGCCGTGATCGTGGGTGACGCCGAGGCGGCGGCCGCCGAGGCCGCGGCCTTCCTCGACGCCCTGATCGCGGGCAGCGACAAGGAGGACGGGGTGGTCACCCCGGATCTCGACGGCCGGCGGGGCGCCGAGTAAGCCCCAGACGCTCCAGCGGCAACGCATTGGCGGTCGGGGGCGCCGGACTGCTAGTCTCGGGAACACCCGAGCCCCCGTAGCTCAGGGGATAGAGCGTCGCCCTCCGGAGGCGAAAGCGCAGGTTCGAATCCTGCCGGGGGCACCACCGCAAGACCGGCCAAAACAAGCCGCTGACCAGGCAGTATCCCGGTCAGCGGCTTTCGTTTTGAGTCCGGCCGTGTCCGGCCGTAGGCAGCTGCTAACTAGCGTTTGTCCCCAATGCGTTCCCACGTCCTCCCCAATGCGTTCCCAAGTTTTTGGGCGCCGGCGGCCCCTCCGAGGGCTGTCTCGACTCGGCGTTGCAGCTCGGCCTCTCCCCCGTCCAAGCACTTGGCGTAGATCTTCAGCAGCACCTCGACCGAGTGGCCGGCCCACTCGGCGACCTGGGTCGGCGGCACCCCGCCGTTGAGCCACGTGGACACCGCCGCGTGCCTCAGGTCGTACGGAACCGCCGCCAGCGGCGAGGCAGCCACCTCGGCCGTGAAAGCGTCCTTACGAGCCCAACTCCACACCCGGTGGACCGTTCCCACCGGCAGCTCGCTCCGGTTCCTCTCGCCCCAGAACAGCCGCCCGCCGGTGCCCTTGCCGTAGAGCTTGACGTGCTCGTGGATCAGGAGGGTCAGCTGAGGCGGGATCGGCACCGTGCGCGTCTCTCCCCGATCCCGTTGCTTCAGGTGCCGGCGGTCGCGGTTCTCGCCGCTGTTGGTCCAGCCCTTGCCCGCGTAGGGCTCCGCCGACTCGATCGTCATCGAGCCCCAGCCTTCCGAGGGCAGAGTCAGGTTCGACAGCTTGAGCGCCACGGCCTCTTCCGGCCGCAGAGCGGCGTAGTACAGGCATCCGTAGAAGGCGACCATGTGCCGGCCCCAACGCCCCTGCCTACGAACGCTGTCGAGCAGCGTCGCGGCCTGCCTCGGGTTGGCCACCCGCCGGCGGTCGACCGATCCCGCCGACTTGGGCGCCGTCCACTTCAGCTTCGGAATCGGATTAGTGGCGAGTAGCTTTCGCTCCACCGCGTATTCCAGGGACGTCCCGAAGATCTTCCGCCGACGGGTGACAACGCTGGTCGCCATCGGCTCACCGTCGAGCTTGAGCGTGAGCCCGTTGAGCACTCCTCGGAGCGTTTCCGGCATGGCCAGGGCTGCAACCGGCCGACTGTTCCGCTTCACCCAGGCCAGGGCCGCGCGGCTCTCCTCCGGCATCTCCGGGTCGGCACGCTTCACCGTGTTGAACGCCCAGACCCGCAGAGCGGTACGGATCACCTTCGGATCAGGTCCGTCCGCCGTCTTCAGCATGAGCATGGTGATGGCAGTCATTGCCTCGGCGTGCGTGCGCCTTGTCGTCGCCGCGACATGCGGCCACTTCAGGTCGACGAATTGACAGGCGTGGTCGTACCACTTCTCATCCGCGCTCACTCGGTCCATCGAAAGCGGCCGACCACTGAGGACGCTGAATGCCTCTCCCTTGCGGGCAGCTGACATGAGGTCCGATCGGAAGCTCTCGGCCAGGGCCGAGGTACGGAAGGGTTCCTTCCACCGGCGACCCGCCACAGCCCACAGCACCCGATAGGTGGTGACCCGCGTTCCCCGGTAGACGTCGATCTTCCAGATCCGGACGTCGTAGGTCGTTTCCATCAGGCAGCCTCTTCCAGGGATTCGAGCCAATCGGCGAAATCAACTCGGCGAATGCGCAATTCGCCGTTAGGGAGCTTGATGCAGCGGGGCCCGCGACGCTTCGCGCGCCATTCATAGAAGGTCGAGCGGCCGATACCAAGCTCTTGACAGAGCTCGAACACGGTGAGGGTTGGGCGTCCTGCCACGGGTGGCTCCTTCGGTTCACCTGCGGATGGTGCGGTGCCGGATGGGGACAGTTGTCGAGGGGTGTCCCCGCTTGGATCAGCGTTTCTCCTGGTCAGATCGATTCGGGGACACCGGGGACAGGAGGGACACCCCCACCCGGGGTGTCCCCGTCGATCCCGGGGAACGGGGTCGATCCCGGCATCGGAGCGGTGTACTTGCCACCGGTGGCCGGCCAGATCTGCCCGGCGTCACTCATGCGCTGCATCGTCTTCTTGACCGTCTCGACCTTCGCACCCGTGATCTCAGCAACCGCGGTGGGGCCGAGCGGTTTAGCGCTCTCTCGGAGGGTTTTCAGGATCGCGGCGCGGGTGTCGCCGAGCTTGACCTCATCGGCCGGCCGGTCGATCTTCAGCCAATGCCCGGTGTTCTGGTCATGGGTGAGAGCGATCTCGGTCTCTTCGACGTCTCGCCCCGTGATCGAAAGCGTGCCGTCAGCCTGGCCTCTCGGTCGCTTGAGAATCAGAGTGGCGTCAGCGGCACCGGCGATCCCGTTGGTGCCGCTCACCTCCTGGAGGAAGTCGTCGCTTCCAGCCTTACGCACGTGATGAATCAGGACGATGGCAATGCCGTAGCGGTCGGCGATCTTCTTGATCCGGCCCACGGCGGCGTAGTCCGCGTCATAGGCCGACAGAGACGGCGAGGCCGGGCCTCGGACCTTGGCGAACACATCGATGCCGATCATCCGGGCGTCGGGGTGCTCGTCGAGCCAGGCGGCGATCGCCACGTCACCGCCGGCGGGCATGGTGGGCCACTCGGTCGCCAGGTGCAGATCGGGCGGGGCCGGCTGATCGCCGAGCAGCTGCCCCATCCGGGCCTTGAGCCGACGCGGGGTGTCTTCCAGCGCCAGGTAGAGCACCGGCCCCTTGCGGACCGGGATCGTGCCGAGGGCCTTGCCACCCGAGGCGACAGCCAGGCACGTAGACAGCAGCCACCACGACTTCGCCACCTTCGGGGGTCCGGCCAGCAGCGAGACGCCTTCGCAGATGATCCCGGGAATGGCCCACTTCGGGGGCGGGAACTCGGTGTCCATCACCTCCGAGGCGGTCCACAGCCGAGGGCGCCAGACCTGCGGATGCTTGGGGTCTACGGCCTGGAGGTGACGGCCGGACGAGTTCGTGAATGTCTCGGGCGCCTCCGGCGCGTTGTCGGGGATCTGGTCGTTCATGCGACGGCTCCGTGGCTCAAGGTGGTTCCGGGCAGGGTGCGGGGGCGATCGGCGCCAGCGCTCAGGCCGGAGGTGATGGTGCGGTGGGCCTCGGCCTCGCTCTGCCCCACGGCGATGGCAGCAGGCAGCAGCTCGGCCCGGACTGTTTCAGCCGTTAGAGCCCCGCCGGCCACAAGCTGACCGAGCTGAACAGCGGCCCCGTACAACGCCCGGTTGTGCTGGCCCGGACCCGAAGTCTGGATCGCCTCGGCGGCTCGGCTGAGAGCGGCTTCCAGGTAGGCGCGTACCCGGCCGGTGCCGGCCAGCAGACGAACCGGGGTCGGTCCTTGGACCGGCAGGGGCCGAGGGGTCAGCGCCTCGCCCAACCACTCCGGCAGTGGTTCGGCTTGGCTCTGGCCGTACTCGGTCACGTACTCCCGGCCGGCCACAGTCGTGGGCGGAGCTACGACGTAGCCGCCGTGGGCACGGGTGTCGATCAGCCACCCCAGACTCCCGGCGGTGCATCGCAACCGAGCCCCGGTCGGCGGGGTGAAGTACAGGTGCAGACCACCGGAACCGGTACGGACCGTGTGGGTATCCCAAGGCACCGGTTGCCCGGCCCGCCGGCACAGCAGGGCGAACACGTCGGCGCCGTCGGCGATCCCGGGCTCTTCCCACTCGACCGGCGGCCGGGCGGCTCCGGGCCGGCCGGTCTTGGGCTGGTCCAGATCGATCACCAGCAGCCCGGAGGGGCCGGTGGCAATCCCGATCCCGTATGTCGCCGAGGTCCAGGCCGCGGTGATCCTCGCGGGGTCGGTAGTGGCGCGTTCCTCCCACGACACGTGCCGCTCCGCCCGGCGGCAACGCGGGTCGCGTCCGGTGCAGCGGGCCTCGGCGTGGTCGGGGAACGCCGGGCGCTTGTCCCTCGGCCGTAGCGGGAAGACGTGCCAACCGCGTTCGGCGTACTCCAGCGCGGCGGCGAGCAACCGACCTCGGTCGCCCGGGATGCGGTTCATGAGCTGGTCGGTACCGTCCGCCTTATGAGCGATGACCGATCCGAGGTGAGCCCCCGACTGTGGCGTTGGATGCTCATCAGCGCCGTTACGGGCGAACTGGGGATCGTGCTGATCGCCTTGGACCGTTTCCTCAGCGGCGACACCAGCGCCGGCCTCTGGCGCCTGCTGACCTTCCTTGGTCTCGGCGTTGTGTTCGCTAGCGTGCTGCGCCGGAGTCGGCCCGGCGGTTCGTGACCCGCTCATCGTGATTCCTTGTGGTGTCTGGGTGGTTTGGGTCTGGCAGATCGGCCGGGTCACCACCGGCGCCTCCGGCGGGGAGTCAGGGGACGCGGGTCGCCAGGAATGTTGGACCACCGGTTGTGCGGGTCGGTGTTGAAGAATTCCAAGACCTTTCGGCCCGGGCGGACGGCGCGGCCGGTGCCGGCGCATCGAGTGCACTGGCGAAACCCGCCACCCGTGATCCGGTTGTGCCGCACGCCTCGGCCCCCGCAGCGCTTGCAGGGCCGGAACGGGAAGATCAACACGACCAGGACGTACAACAGCGCGTAACCGATCGCGGCGAGGATGACGAACGCGGCGAGGGTGCTCACGACTACCTCCGAACCCCATCAGCAGGGGCGTTGGGCGGTTCTGGGCAGGGTTAGCCGCACCGGTGGCGAGTTAGGTTTCTAACCCGCCACCCGTGAGCGGCGATATCTGGTCTGAGCTGCGAGAAGTTCGGAGTTAACCCGGTTAGATCGGTGCTGGTCAGTGCCCCGAAACCGGCTCCTGAGGGGGCGTCACGCCCGGGCAGTGGGTCTAACTGGCCAGCAGGGCGGGGCCATCGCCGTCCTCCTCGTCCGAGGCCGTGTCCGGATCGGGCCGGCGGTCCAGGGCGTCACGGACGGTGGCCGGGTCGAGTGGGTAGCGGTTCCCGGTCGAGGGCACCTTGATCCCGTGATCCGTCGCCAGAATGCTGCGCAGTTCCTTGCCCGTGAGATCGCGGTAGGGCTTCCAGGCCGGGAACGCCCGGGCCAGTAGCGCTGGCACATCGGCCACCCGCACCGGGTCGGCGCCGAGCACCTGATCGAGGTCGATCAGCAGATCCCTTACCACCGGCCGAATCTCGGTCGGTCGAGCCTTGCCGGTGCCGGGAACGGCTCGGCCTCGGTCGCTGATGAGCTTCAGGGATCGATTGATGATCGGGGTGATCTGGTCGTTCGCCTTGTCGATCTCGATGAAGTACACCTGCACGATATCGGAGCGCTGGCCCGAGAACCCCTTGACCACAGCAGTTCCCCGGTCGGTGCCCGGGATCAGCTCGGTCGCCCGATGCCCGCCCCGATAGGCGCCCTGCCCCAGCAGAGCATCGTTTGCGACGTGATCACCGACAGCGAAAGCGATTCCGTTGGAACAGTTGCGGGTCACGTCCCGCGGAATCGAGTCCTTCGTGGGCGCCTGAGTGGACACGAAGAGATGGATGCCGCGCTTACGGCCGAGCCGAACGATGTCGATCGCGAGCTTCTGAGCTTCCTTACCGAGTTCGGGGTGCTGGAACAGCACGTGTGCCTCTTCCAGCAGGCAGAGCAACGGGTGCAGGCCAACGTCCTTGCTGGCCAGTTCCCGGGTGACCGAGGGCACCTGGAACTTGATCAGCAACTCGCCCCGGGACTGGACTTCGGCATGCAGATCGCGCAGATCCTGCACGATGGCCTCGAGCTTTTCATCTTCGGCGCCCATCACGTACCGGGAGCAGCGGGGCGCGAACGCCTCGAAGTCGAAGTTGGCATCAGGGACCCAGATCCGAAGCTCGGCCGTCGGGTCCAGTGCGGCGCCGGCGAACGACACCCGCGCCGAGGACGACTTGCCCTGACCGGGCATGCCACCGCCGATGGTGTTCCGCTCCATGACCGGCATCGTCACCGGGATACCCCGCAGGGTCTTACCGAACGGGACCCCCTTGAACACGTCGCACTTGCCCTCGGCCAGCAGCGGGTACTCCCCCGCGCCTTCAGCCAGTGCGCCTTTGTCAGCAACCCAGAGGTCCAGGATGCCGGCCTCGCTCCCCGTGGTGGGCCAGACCTCTTTGGCCTGTCGGTATAGGCCACCGGCCAGCGGTGCGCGGCGGGTGGCGATCTGCTCCGCCGTGACGCCGGCGGGGAGACGGACGACCGCGTGGGTGCCTCGGCCGTCGCGGCGGGCGGGGGTGATGAACTGCAAGGGGGCGACCTTCAGCGCGTCCTTGATCTGCGGAATCCGCAGCGCCAACAGCGCTTGAGCGATGGTGTGCTCGTCGATCGCCACGTCGATATCGGCATCGGACGCCGTGGCCAGCCAGGACGGCAGCGGCGCCCGACGACGTCCCTCGTTCCACAACGCGACCAGCACGATCCACGGCGCCGCCATGACCAGTGGGGTCCAGGCGACCGTGACCGCGATCGCCACGAAGTTCACCAGGGCCAGGAATCCATTCACCGGCGCCAGAAGCTCCCCGGCGTCCTTGCGGGCCAGGGCCAGCAGCACACCGAGGCCGAGCAGACCGAAAAACAGCGAGAACGTCCCCACGATCAGCCCTTTGGCCAGGACGAACGGTGCAGCGATCCAATCCATAGTCCGCTTGTGCCGGGCGTTCCGGAACGCCTCGACGCGGGTCTCCCACTCCGACAGCAGTTCGGCGTTGCCGGACAACTCGGCCTGACGCATCATCCGTTGATGACGCGACGTCGTCCCCGCTTCCCATAGCCGTCGAGTGACGCTCAGCGCCCCACCGGGGACGTAGAGAGCATGACGAGCAACCACTTTCGTCGCGGACATGCTCCGCTCGCTCGTGATGACCGCCCGGACCACCTTCACACCGGACACCGAGGCGGACATCGCACCGGACACCCGACCGGACGCGGAAGCGTCCCGGATGGGTGACAACACGCGTCCCTCAAGCACTTCCCTGCCGGACACTCCGGCCGAGGTACCGGAGCCCGGAGTGTCCGACTCCATGTCCGGGCCGTTGTCCGCCTCGGGTGCGGTCGACAGGTGCCGCACCCGCGCCAACTCTGCCGACGACGCAGTGCCATAGTCCGGCGTCTCCTGGTGCCCGGCGTTGCGGGCGGGGTCGTTCGATTCAGCCGCGATGCTCATCGGATGTTCCCCTTCCGTGGGCGGATTCTCAGGCCGCGATGTCTGGTGTCTGGTCGACCTCGGCCGGGGCCAGTGTCGGCGCCCCGGTGGCCGTCGGTGCGATGGAGTTGGTGGCGTTGAGGTGCCTACGGACCGTCCGATCGGTGACACCGGCCTTGGCTGCGATCCGGTCAACGGTCCAGTCCGGGTGCTTGGCCCGAAGCTCGGCCACCTTCGCACCGGTCCCCCGAGTGCTACGTCCGCTGGTCGCCTTGCTCCGACTCGTCTTGCGCTCGGTCCGCGACGGATCCTCCGGGGCCTCAGCCGCGTTCAGATCGCTGTCAGCCTCGGCGGACAGCGTCCGGCGTGCCGGCGTCGGCAGGTCTCCGGCCGAGGCCAGGGCCTCGGCGACCTCGGTCACGGTCTCGGCCGGCCAATCCGTGTGTCGCTCCCGCATCGCGTTCACGATCACGGCACGCTCGGTCCGCGCCTCGGCGGTGTCGAGAGTCGGCACTTGATCGGAGACACGGTCCGGCGCCTCGATCTCATTCACGAGGTGATGCAGCGCGGCCCCCATACCGAGCACGGCCACGGGCAGGCAAGCGACAACGGCCGTGATCCACCACGGAGCATGGACGATGCCAGCCGCTTTCATCAGGTGATAGGCGATCTGACCACCGGCACCGAGGGCCAGGGAACCAAGAGCTGAGGTACGGGCGAACCGAGTCGCCCGCTCGGAATTCCCACCGGAGAGCCACACGTTCAGCGCGTACGCGGCGTAGGTCTCCACGCCGATGGGCAACGTGATCGCCGTATTGATGACGAACGCGTCCGCGATCCCGGGCAGCGGCTTCACCTCGCCGAACCCCGTCATCCCACCCAGCTCAACCCAGCCCGACCAGATCGCAACGAACGCCGGCAGCGCCAGCAACAGAACCGGCCACGCGCGTCCCCTGCGCCGGACACTCTGGACAGCTTCCTCAGCGGACCCGCTCGACAGCTCGATCTCCTTGGCGCTCATCAGCACGTCTCCCCGGTGTCATGAGCCAGAAGCGCCCCGTCGGCGCGACCCGTGTCGATCCCCTGCTGAATCCGGCCGTTCAGACAGCGGGACTCGACCACCCGCGACACCAGAACACCGGTTTCCGGGGTGTTGTCCCTGGTCAGAGCCTGGACTGCGACTGTGACCGGAGGTGCCGCGACCAGCGCGATCAGGTAACCGATGACCACCCGACGCCCCAGCCGGCCCAACGGCCGACGTGCCTCGATCGCCTTCCGAGTAGCGGCCAGGCGATCCGCCTGCACCGCACTCACGCCGCACCATCCAGCGGCCCCGCACTGGCCGAGAAGTACCCACACATCCGGCGAGTGACCTCAGCCTCGGCACGCCGGAGACGTCGCCAGTCCAGGTCATCCGGTCGCGAGTCATGCACTGCAATAACGATTTCCGCGTCGACCACGGCCAGTTCGGCCTCGATCAGAGGCCACTCGGCTTCAATGGCCCGAAGTTCAGCCTTCGTTGGCTCTTCCCGTACCGCCCGCATCTCGATGTCCCCTCGTGATGTTCGGTGAAGCGATGACAGGAAGCTAACAACTGAATGGGACATAGGTCAACTGTTAGGAACAACTGGACTGGAAGATTGCGTTCTACCTGCGACGATGCAACCAATCAGACTGTTAGCATCTGAATGGACGGCGGACGACCGCACCAGACAGGAGGCGCGAAGCATGACCACGGACGGGCACGCCCTGACCCGCGGCGAGGCACTGCACCAGCAGATCGCCCGCAGCATTCGCAACCAGATCCAGGCCGGTCGCCTACGCGACGGAGAGACGCTGAGGTCATCGCGTCAGCTGGCCGAGGACTGGAAGGTCAGCGTCTTCACGATCAACGAAGCCATGAAGGTCCTGGCCGAGGAGGGGCTGGTCGAGAACGTCTCCCGCTCCCGCCGGCTGGTCCGCTTCCAGGGCGAGACCAAGGCGACCCCGTGGCGTCCGTCCACCCCGCAGGTCCTCATGGTTGGAGGCTTCCCCGGATCGGGAAAGACCGAGCTAGCGCGCGTCCTGGCCCGGCTCACCGGATGGCCGATGCTCGACAAAGACACCCTGACGCGTCCCGTGGTCGAGGCAGCGCTAGAGATCTTGGAGCACTCCCCTCACGACCGGGAGTCGTCGGAGTATCAGCAGCTCATCCGGCCTCGGGAGTACGAAGCGACCGAGGCGACCTACCTGGAGAACATCGAGTGCGGGAACAGCGCCATCGTCGCGGCCCCGTTCATCCGAGAGTTCCGGGATAAGGCATGGGTCGACCGCGCTACCGCGTCGATCGCGACGCGAGGCGGTCAGACGACGTTCTTGTGGGTCTACTGCGACCCCGAGACCATGCACCGCTACATGCGCCAACGCGGAGCAGCCCGGGACGCGACCAAGCTCGCCGATTGGCCGGCCTACCTGGAAAGCATCGACCTGGACATGCGGCCTCAGGGCCCGTTCGAGCTGATCGATAACTCGGCCTCTAGCTCCCCCTTGCAGGTCCAGGCGTCGGCACTGGTAGACAAGGTGCTCAGAGCATCAGCCTAGGACGGCTGAAACACCCTGAGCAGGAGGCGTTGTGACGTCAGTTGAAGCGTTGACCGTCGGCATTCTCCACCCTGGGCGGATGGGCGGCGGCATCGCAGCTCAGGCACGCCGCAATGTCGAGACGGTGCTGTGGTGCTCGGCTGGCCGAAGCGAGGCAACGACCCAACGCGCCGAGGCCGGCGGGCTCACAGCCGTCCCCGACCTCGACACCCTGGTCGAACGCTCCGACGTCATTCTGAGCATCTGCCCACCGATGTTCGCCGAATCCGTGGCGACCGAGGTCGGTAAGCACGACGTCAGCGGCCGCATCTTCGTTGAGGCTAATCCGGTCACGAGCCAGCAGCTCAGCCGGATCGCCGAGGCTCTGCCCGGAGCGACCGTGGTGGACGGGGCCGTCATCGGCTCTGTCCCGGGCACGGGCAAGCAGCCGGCGCTCTACGTCGCCGGCCCCCGCGAGGCAACGACCACCCTTGAGTCCCTGTTCGAGGGGACGGATGTACTGGTCAAGGTGATCGGCGAGGAACCGGGCAAGGCGTCAGCACTCAAGTCCGCTTACTCGATCTACCAGAAGGGCGCCCGGGTACTGACAGCCCTGGCTCACGCCCTGGGCGATGAGCACGGGGTCCGGGATGAGCTGATGGCTCTGGCTCAGCAGCGCAGCGGGAGCTACCTCAGCGAACCGGACTACGTGGCCGAGATGGCGGCTATTGCGTGGCGTTGGGCGCCGGACATGGAGGTCGCTGCAGCTGAACTGGACGAAGCTGGATTTCCTGGAGGAGCCATCGCGGCGCTAGGTGATGTTCTCGATACATGGGGCGAGACTCGTAACAACTGGCATCTAACGCCCACCGAGGCCGCCAACATGCTTCGCCGCTGACCGGCACGAAATCCGCACTTGATCAGGTTTAGACACCATCGAAGGCACCTCTTCGCACAAGTCTTCTCCTCTGACACCGTAACCGCATTGGACCAAATCAGCTCATAAATGCTTCGCGCCAAGTAGCATCTCATTCATGGCAATCATCGAGGGACTACTGCTTGACATCGGCACTGAAGTGCTTATGCGCATGGTGGAGGTCCGAGGAAGCAAATACATCAAATCGGGAAAAATAGCGGACCTGCTTTCCCAGGGTTTAAGCATCCGGGACGGCCGCAAGGCCGAGAGGCAACTACAGATGGTTGCCGAAGAAGTCACTGAAAAGCTAGAGCATTTCATTGAAGTAGAAGCGCGAGGAGTCCCTGAAAACGAACTGGAAGCCATGCTTCAGTGCGTGTTATCGAGCTTCCGAAACGAAGATCTCGATCTTCAGGCAATGATAAAGAGCGATCTCGATGCAGTTACAATTGAAAAATTAGTTCTTTCCAGCGCTGACCCAATTCTCAAAAGCGCCACTCTCGATCCGCGAGCAGAGGCGGTCTTTACTCTAGTGGTTCGCGAATGTTCGAACTACTTAATTGAATTGGCCACTGCGCTTCCTAGCCTTCAGGGGCCAGCCTTTCGAGAAGTGCTACAACGCGAGACTCAACTTCTTGAAATGAGTAGGGAGATCTTAAATCGCCTTCCAGAATCGGAAGCCGACAACCAGAACGATCTAGACGATGAGTTTGAACTAAAATACCGTCGTGCCATCGCACGCAAATGGGATCATCTACTCCTTTTCGGTATACAGCTTGACGAGTATACGAGCTCACGATACCCACTTACAGTTGCATACATATCTCTTTCCGGAACCACAGAGTCTGACCTCGCAGTTGAAGGCAGCGGAGGCCCCGAAGGAGAAACTTGCACCACGAGTGCATCCACCGAAACAAACCCTCAGAATCTTGCTGGTGACGAAGCCGACCGTTTGGAGTACTCGATTGCAGAAAGTCCCAGATTTCTAATCAAAGGCGAAGCGGGATCTGGAAAGACAACCTTGCTTCAGTGGCTGGCGGTAGGCTGCGTCCGCCGAAGCTTCGAAGAGGAGAAGCTATCCTCTCTGAATAATCTGATACCTGTGCTTTTACAGCTCAGACTGTTCGTAGGAAAGCAGCTTCCAAATGCCGAGGAGCTGGTGAAATCCACGCTGCCCATGCTCGCAAATCATGAGCCAGCAGGATGGATGAAGCGGCAGCTCGATCGTTCACGCGTTATCTTCCTGATCGACGGCCTCGACGAATTCCCCGAAACGCAGCGTCATGATTTCGAAGACTGGATATCCGAGATCGACGGCCTGTATCCAGATTGCCGCATTGTCATCACATCACGACCAGCCGCTGTCATAAATGGCTGGCGTGAGAGATTAGGGTACTCTGAAACAGAGTTGCTCCCCATGACACCAACCGATATTGATTCATTTATCAGCCACTGGCATGAAGCGGTCCGCGTGCAAGGAGCTAACGAAGAGGAGTCCAAAGAACTTCGGGAGTACGAGAACGAACTAAAACGTCGAGTTGCCACCACTCCTAGCATCCGCAGTCTGGCAACCAGCCCCCTGCTCTGCGCCATGCTGTGCGCCTTGAACCGAGACCGGAAGACACAACTTCCAGAAGATCGGCTGGAACTTTATCGCATATCATTAGAGACTCTTCTTGACAGGCGAGATGTCGAGCGCAAGATCTCTACGAATTCTGTCAAACTTAACTACCAACAGAAGCTCCTGATACTCCAAGATTTGGCCCTCTGGATGGCTCAGTCAGATCAGAGTGATGCCGACATACCTTCAGCCCAAGCTAGACTGGCTGTGAAATTAGCTGTTATCCGCAAAATATCGTACTCACCCTCTCAACTACTCCAATACTTGATCTTGCGTAGCGGCGTCATCCGGGAGCCCTCGGCGGGACGGATTGACTTTATTCACAGGACATTCCTCGAATACCTGGCTGCGCGAGAAATTGTCGAGCAGGAGCAGGTCCCTCTGCTACTTCACAAGAGTGGTGATGATCAGTGGCGGGAAGTCATCGTTCTGGCCTCCGGCCACTCGAATGGGCGACAGCGCGCCGACCTCATCAATGGCTTACTCGATTTGGGAAACAAAGATGAGAAGAGTCGTCATAGGCTTCACTTGCTTGCCGTCGCTTGTCTGGAAACGGCTACCGAACTAGATAAGAACGTCGAACGTGCCGTAAATAAGGTAATGCGCTCACTGGTGCCGCCACAAAACTATACGGACGCAAGGGCTCTGGCATCTGCAGGGGACCTAGCAAGCTCTCTACTTTCAAAAACACCGACTATGACCGCAACCGTCGCTGCGGCCTGCATCCGTGCGCTTGGTCTAATAGGCACCCCCAAAGCGCTAGAAAAACTGGCAGCTTTCGGAAATGACAATCGCAAGACGGTTTCAAAGGAACTCGTTCGCGCATGGTCCAACTTTCCGTTGGATTCCTACGCAGACCAGGTGATGTCCAAGTTCAGATCTGATTTTGAAGTATCAGACATTGACCAAGTAGGTGCTCTTAAAGATCACGCCACCAGCGGCAAGCTAAAATTCTTGGCGCCCTTCGGACAGAGCATCGATTTCTCGGTGATCGAAGGATACCGAGGACGGATCGAGATTAATGCACGACATGTCCAAGTCTCGAATGCCGACGTACTGTGTTCGCTTGGTCAGCTGGAAGCCTTAGATCTCACGCGCACGTCAGGAATTGAAGACTTCGCTTTCCTTGAGGGGCTCGAAAGACTTACGAGGCTTAGGCTATCCAACTTAAACGTTTCCAACGTAGAGAATCTACCCCCAGCCCTAAGAAATCTTGTTCTCCTCGCTACCAATAGTTTGTCTTCTTTGAATGGGCTAGAAAAGGTGCCCAATCTGAATTTTCTACAGATTGCTTCCCACGCGCTGACTGATGCTGCAAGCGTGAGCTCATTAAGAAATTTGCGTGGGGTAGTCATCCTGGCCAGCCCGGACCACTGTCCAGAGGTCTCATTTACGACACAGCAGCTCACATCCTGGGTGCATCTAAACTACATCACAATGAACAACTGGGACTGGCTCAGGGCGCGCCCCCGAGTCATTTCATTGAATAACGTCAAGGGCGAGGCTCCCAGCTGGCCAGAAGAAACCCATAGATTGGGATCCCTAACGCTAATGCGTTCCCCTTGGGATTTACAGACTCTCCAGATACCAAATCACATCGAAAACCTTCGAATCGAACGAACCCCCGTTTCTGATCTTAGCTGGCTGCCTTCTCGAGTTACGAGCTTGACATTGGCGTATTGCTCCGACCTTAGGGATCTCGATGGACTTGAACGAATCCAAGGACTGAGGGAATTGGCTATAGGTCCGCATGACGACCTAGTTTCATTGGCTGCCGTTAATAACGTTGAGGGCCTTCGCTCATTGCGCATCGACTCCGATCTGCTTGACCGACTAGGCGAGGTGCTGCGGGACGATCTAGTCGTTCGAAGAGTGCGTACGCGAAAGCCAGAGCAAGCGGCCCAGACATCAACGTGACCGCCGATTCGAGAATGTCAGACGAGACTCGCAGCGCTAACCAGTGCAGCTCAGGCAACTACAGAATGTCTAAACGCACTGCCGCCCCGGCCGACGGAGGGATGTCAGACCGGGGCGGCAGCGGCCCCGGCTGTGCTTTACGTGCGACTCGTCAGCCGCACCACACCGGGCGCTTGGGTGGCACCGCCCAACCAGGACGTACACCCCGTTCTCCGGAGGAGCGGTGCCATCACCAACAGTACGGCAAGTTCTCTTTGGATTGGAGTGTTTGCCGAATTTGACGTGACTTTATCCATTCACTGGATCGGCGGTACGCCCCGCCGGGAGTCTCTCCTTAGCGTTCCTACGTGGCCGATCTTCAGACGGTGATCGCGGCGAACGTGCGGAGCGAACGCGCGCGCCTCAAGCTGACCCAGCGGCAGCTCGGCGAACGTCTCGGCGTCTCCGGGGACACGGTGTCCGACATCGAATCCGGGCAGCGCACCACCACGGCTAACGACATCCCGCGGTTCTGCGAGGCGTTGGGCATCACCATCACCGAGCTGTTCGCCCGGGCCGAGCCCGACGACCTCGGAGTCATGGGACTTCAATAGGTCGGCCGCGCCTCAGACCTCGGGGTGTCCCTTCGGTCCCCGCTGTCCCCGAACTGCCCTGACCAGCGGTGACTCTCTCAGGTATGGGGACAGCCGACGGGTAGGTGTCCCCACTCAGCTACTCCGCAGCGTTCGGCGGAGCGATCCGGTTGACGGCCTCGGCCAGGTCCCCGACCTGAACCACAAGACCACCGACCGCCGCAGCAATCGTCTCAAGCGTGCGCCCGTGCGCAGCGAGAACCTTGCTCTGCTCTAGCTGCGTCTCCCGCAGCGCGTTCAGCGTCTGTACGTTAGCGCTCTGCACCCCACGGAACTCGCTCACGTCCCGGTCGGCCAGGCTGGCAACGGTCCGCGTCACGGCGTTCTCCTCCCGGAGGCGAGACAGCTCGCTCTCAACAGCAGCCATCCGCGTCCGCAGCTCGTCCAGGTCACTCACGAGACCGAGTTTCCCACGGCCTACCGCCGGCCGTCTGCCCATCGTGGTCAACCTGTGGATAAGAGCGGCTGAAACAGTCGGGGTTACTGTTTCAGCTGCTTGTTCCCAATCCCTTCCAAAGTATGCCGGGGGAGATCGACTCAGACGGGCATCAGAGCAGGTCAGAGACGTATTGGGCCCAAGACTTGAGCCTCCCTCCGGAGGCGAAAGCGCAGGTTCGAATCCTGCCGGGGGCACCACAGAGTGATCAGTACGATGGCCTGCTGACCAGGTAATATCCTGATCGCGGGCCATAGTTGTCTGTCGGGCCGTCGGCGGCCCCGTACTCGACCCCTGGAGTTCGCTGCATGCCGGTCTTGGTGGCTCTTACCTGGGACCGCCCCAGATGAACGACCTGCGCTATGCCAGAGTCGACAGGTAGGACCTCCGTCGATACTGGAAGAAGATCCTCATCAAGGAGACGGCAGAGCAGTGACCGAGCCGAAGGGGTTCTTCGAGCTCGCTGGGTAAGACGATCCTAGACTTCCAATAGTTCTCGATCTTCTGATACTGGACCGCTACAACTTGGGCAGGAAACGAGCAGCATGGCCGACCCGGCGATGGGTCGGACTGGTACTCCTCGTCAATTTGCCCCTCACTCTGCTCTGGACCGGCCCGATGGATGTGAAAATCGCCGCCTTCTGCACCGGCTGGTTGATGTCCTTCACATACTTCCTCTGCTCGTTACCCGGAGTCTTGGCCTACCGGCAACGAGTCTGCGAAAACGGCCTGGTACTTGGTTTCCGCAGTCGCTCGATCGTTCGCTGGGAAACAGTTGATCCGGGGCGGGTATACATCTTCGAGAACTTTCTCTCCGCCGACTTCGCCCTAAGTTCAACTCGCTCACCCACCACGCCGGCTTGGCCGATCGGGGCATCGTCGTCTGCGGGTTCAACCAAGACCGGAACCCGCCCTTCGTGTACTGGCTCATCGGCCCAGCCCACCCGGAGAAGATGGTGGCCGAGATCGAAAAAGTCATGTGCGCATCATGAATCAACACACAAAGCCTGACCGCCAACGCCCAGCGAACCGTCGTCCGGGCCCACCGCGGACGAGACCCCCTCCTGCCCCCGGTACGCGGCCACTTCGATCCCGGCATCGGCCTCCCCGAACAGCAGACCAGGGAGCACCCCGAGACCATGCCCTAGATTGTGGCGATGCGTTCCGTCCGGCCAACAATCCTGCTCGGCCTCATCGCGCTCCTGGCGGGCTGCGGAGAAGTCTCCGCGGACGCAGGTACACCCCCGCCAATCCTGATCCCCGCGACAACAGCCCCGACGACCACCTCGTCCGTACCCCCGACCCAGCCCTGGTACACCACAGAACCAGCGCCGTACGTGGGCGGTTACACCACCCCGGAGACGCCGTACAGCACCGTCACCGACACCACCTGTCCACCCGACGGCTTGACCTTCGAAGTCGGTTTTGGCGATGCGGCAATGGGTTTGCGCGTCACCGGGCTGACCGTGAAGAACTGTAGCTCGACCGTCCGGACGGTGAAGGGCTACCCCGATCTGACCGTGGTCGACGAGTTCCAGCGCCCGCTGGACGTGACGGTCGAACCCGGCGAGGCGGCTGTGACCGGCATGCCGACGCCCCGGCCGAGCTCCTTCGAACTGAAGCCGGGCCAGGAGCTTTCGTCGGTCCTTTCCTGGCGCAGCATCATCACTCTCACTGAGGACGACCGGTCGGTGAAGGCGGGTGGCGTGCGGCTGACGTCCGGAGAGACGGAGCAGGTGTTCATGGCGTATCTGGACATCGGCTCGACCGGCGATGTCTACGTCAGCGCGTGGACCCGGCCCACCACGCAGTAGAGATCGACGATCTGGCCAACTTAGGCTAGCCTAACTTCCGCCGTGATCGTGCACCGCCCCCCGCCGGGGCAGGTGCATGGTCACGGACCAGGAAGGGCGGCGCGGATGGGCGAGCAGGTTCCGGGTGTGGCGCACCTGAAAGACGGCCGCGACCTCTTCTACCTGCGGCGCGAGGGCCCCGCCGACCGTCCCGTGGTCGCGTTCGAGGCCGGGCTGGGCTGGGCGGCAGCCGCAGCTACTGGGCCCATGTGAAGGCGGAGCTCCCCGCAGACCTGGCCACCGTGGCCTACGACCGCTCCGGGCGGGGACGCAGCCCGGCCGCCCGAAGACCACGCGATCTGGCCCGCTGCGCCTCCGAACACGAAAACGATTCCGGTGAACGTCATATGAACAGGGATGACATCACCTGGGATCAACCCGCCATGACTGGCCGCGCTCCAGGCCGCCCACCGCGAGCGCGTTCAGCCCACCGATGCCCGGCCCGTGCTGGCGGACAACACACCTCCCCGCGAAATTCAGCGCACCCTTGGCACTTCCTGCCAGGACCAGTGACCTGGGGCAATCATCGGTAACGGCATCGAAGTGCGGGGCCAGACCTTGGCCACAACCAGCCTGAACGGATGTCCGGACAACCGGATTGCTTGTCCGGCAAGGAAAGTTGACCGTTCTGCCCGGTGGGGGCCACTTGCCGCCGGAGGTGGTGCCGAGTGGCCACCCCGGCCCCGACGAAAGTCCTGTTGGCACTCGCCCGAAGGTTCGGGAAGATCGAACCGGATCAAACAATCCGAGAGGAGCGGTCCAGGCGATGACCGAAGCCATGACCGACGTAACCCCGACCCGTACGGCCCCGGCGGCCGGCGAAAAGCCCCTCACCGATGAGGAGCTCACCGCAATCGACGCCTACTGGCGCGCCGCCAACTACCTGTCGGTTGGCCAGATCTACCTGCTCGACAACCCGCTGTTGCACGAGCCACTGGTAGCTGAGCACATCAAGCCCCGTCTACTGGGCCACTGGGGCACGACCCCGGGCCTGAACCTGATCTACGCGCACATGAACCGCGTGATCAAGCAGCGCGACCTGGACGCGATCTACATCACCGGCCCGGGCCACGGCGGCCCCGGCCTGGTGGCGAACGCGTACCTCGAAGGCACGTACAGCGAGGTCTACTCGCACATCACCGAGGACGAGACCGGCCTGCGAAAGCTGTTCCGTCAGTTCTCCTTCCCCGGTGGTATCCCGAGCCATGTGGCACCCGAGACGCCTGGATCGATCCACGAGGGCGGCGAGCTGGGATACGCCCTGGTTCACGGGTACGGCGCGATCTTCGACAACCCCGACCTGATCGCCCTGACGGTGGTCGGTGACGGTGAGGCCGAGACCGGCCCGCTGGCAGCGAGCTGGCACTCCAACAAGTTCGTCGACCCGCGGCGTGACGGCGCGGTGCTGCCGGTGCTGCACCTGAACGGCTACAAGATCGCCAACCCCACCCTGCTCGCCCGGATCCCGGAGAAGCAGCTGGTGGCGTTGATGGAGGGCTACGGCCACAAGCCGTACCTGGTCACCGGTGACGACCCGGCGCAGGTTCACCAGGCGTTCGCCGCGGCGCTCGAGGCCGCGCTCGACGACATCGAGCGCATCCAGACCGACGCCCGCACCGGCGTCACCCACGAAGAGCCTCCGGCCTGGCCGATGATCGTGCTGCGCACCCCCAAGGGCTGGACCGGCCCCAAGGTCGTGGACGGCCATCAGGTCGAGGGCTCGTGGCGGTCGCACCAGGTGCCGCTGTCCGGCACCCGGAAGGACGACGCCCACCGCGCCCAGCTCGAGGAGTGGCTGCGTAGCTACCGCCCCGAGGAACTGTTCGGCCCGGACGGCTCGCTCCTGCCGGAGCTGGCCGCGCTGGCCCCCGAGGGCAACCGGCGGATGAGCGCCAACCCGCACGCCAACGGCGGTCTGCTCACCAAGGCCCTGCGTCTGCCCGACTTCCGTGACTACGCGGTCGACGTGAAGACGCCGGCCGTCACGTCGAGCGAGGCCACCCGCCAGATGGGCATCTGGCTGCGTGACGTGATGAAGGCGAACCCGACCAACTTCCGGCTGATGGGCCCGGACGAGGTCGCCTCGAACCGGCTCTCCCCGGTCTTCGAGGTCACGGACCGGGCCTGGAACACCGGCACGGTCGAGGGTGACGATCACCTCGACCCGAGTGGTCAGGTGATGGAGGTCCTCTCCGAGCACCTCTGCCAAGGCTGGCTCGAGGGCTACAACCTGACCGGCCGGCACGGCCTGTTCACCTGCTACGAAGCCTTCATCCACATCATCGACGCGATGTTCAACCAGCACGCGAAGTGGCTGAAGACGACGTCGGAGATCCCCTGGCGGCGCCCGATCCCGTCGCTCAACTACCTGCTGACGAGCCACGTCTGGCGCCAGGACCACAACGGGTTCTCACACCAGGACCCGGGATTCATCGACCACGTGGTGCAGAAGAAGGCCGAGGTCGTCCGGGTCTACCTGCCGCCGGACGCGAACACCCTGCTGTCGGTGACCGACCACGCCCTGCGCAGCACCAACTACGTCAACGTGATCGTGGCGGGCAAGCAGCCGGCCCTGAACTACCTGACGATGGACGAGGCGATCGCGCACTGCACGCGCGGTCTGGGTATCTGGCAGTGGGCGTCGAACTGCGACGGCGAGCCCGACGTGGTGCTGGCCTGCGCCGGTGACATCCCGACCCTCGAGACCCTGGCCGCGGTCGACCTGCTGCGTCAGTACGTGCCGGACCTGAAGGTCCGCGTGATCAACGTGGTCGACCTGATGCGTCTGCAGTCGGAGTCGGAGCACCCGCACGGCCTGTCGGACAACGAGTTCGACGCGCTCTTCACCGAGGACAAGCCGGTGGTGTTCGCGTACCACGGCTACCCGACCCTGATCCACCGGCTCACCTACCGGCGGCGCAACCACAACAACATCCACGTCCGCGGGTACAAGGAGGAGGGCACCACCACGACGCCCTTCGACATGGTGATGCTCAACGACCTGGACCGGTTCCGCCTGGCCATGGACGTCATCGACCGGGTGCCCTCGCTCGGCAGCAGCCGGGCCGTGCTCCGGCAGAAGCTCGACGACTTCCGGATCGCCGCCCGGGCCTACACCCGGGAACACGGTGAGGACGCCCCCGAGATCGCCGACTGGTCCTGGCCCTACAGTGACAGCGACGCAAGCGGTAGCACGGAGCAGGAGTAACAACGATGCACGTACTGGTGGTCAACGCGGGCTCGTCGAGCCTCAAGGTCCGTCTCCTCGGGGATGCGGACGAAGTGATCGGCACGGTCGACCTGCCGGCCGACACCTCGGGCTTCGATGTGGCCGAACTGTCTGCGGCACTCGATGATTGGCCGAGACCGCAGGCCGTTGGCCACCGGTTCGTGCACGGCGGCACGCAGTTCAGCGGGCCCGCCCTCATCGACGACGAGGTGATGGAGCAACTGCGGGCCATCACCCCGCTCGCCCCGCTGCACCAGCCGAAGGCGATCGCCGGGCTCGAGGCGATTCGTCAGCTGCTGCCCGACGTACCGCACGTGGCCTGTTTCGACACGGCGTTCCACACCACGCTCGCCCCGGGCGCCTACACCTACGCGGTGCCGGCGCAATGGCGGGAGACTTACGGCATCCGCCGTTACGGGTTCCACGGTCTCTCCCACGCCTACGCGTCGGCCCGGGCCGCGGACCTGGCCGGGCGGCCGGTGTCGGAACTGCGCACGGTGGTGTGTCATCTGGGCGCCGGCGCCTCGCTCTGCGCGGTCGCCGGTGGCAACAGCGTGGACACCACCATGGGGTTCACCCCGCTCGAGGGGCTGGTCATGGCCACTCGCTCGGGCACGGTCGACCCGAACATCGTGCTCTGGCTGCAACAGCAGGCCGGCCTGTCCGCGCAGGACGTGGCCAAGGGCCTCGAGCGCGAGGGCGGCCTGATCGCCCTGTCCGGCAGCAACGACATGCGCGACGTGGAGGCCGGTGTCGAAAAGGGTGACGAGCGCTCGATCCTGGCGCTCGACACCTACGTGCACCGGCTGATCAGCAGCATCGGCTCGATGATCGCCTCGGCCGGCGGTATCGACGCGCTCGTCTTCACCGGTGGTGTCGGCGAGCACTCGCCGATCATCCGCGAGCGGGTCGCTGTCGCTCTCGGCTGGGCCGGGATCACGGTCGACGGTGCCCTGAACAGCCAGGCCCACAGCGACCTGGAGATCAGTTCCGAGAACGCAACGGCGCGCACCTTCGTCATCACCGCCCGCGAAGACCTGCAGATCTCCGGTGAGGTCCGCAGCCTCCTCGGCTGATCCACCACCGCTCACCCGTTCGTGATCAGGCAAGGTGTCCCCGGGACACTTTGCCTGATCACGAACTTTTTATTGCTTGAGGACGCGGATGCGCACCGATAGTGGTCGGCTCACCTTCCAGCCCGCGCGTCCCAGCTGTTCAGCCGAATCTCCCCAGTAACAGAAGTTCAGGGCGTGTCGCTCGGACCATGGTCACTGTGTGTCGAGAGAATGGGCCCCTCATGATTGCTGGGAGTAGCTGAACGCCTGAGGGGGCCACCGCCGTGATCGACGTGGATGTGCTGTCGACCGCGGCAGGACTGCAGGAGTTCGACGCCGCGACCGTGGCCGCGTACTGCCAGACCGACGAGGCCCGGGTGCTGATCGTCCTGGACGAGCACGGTGATCTCTTCACCAAGCGGATCCCCCGCCACCAGGCCCACCCCGCCTCGCCGCGCTACCGGGTACTGCATCCCGACGCCCTGGCCCACCGCATCACCTCCGTCTCCTCGCCGGTCCTCCCGCCGTCGCTGGACCTCACCGACCCCGCCCTCGATGACTTCGGTGACCAGCCGCCCAGTCCTCGGCCCCCTCAGCCGACCGTGACCGCGCCGCCCCAGGAACCTCGTCCTCAAGCATCTCCGCCTCCGGAACCACTGCCTCCGGAGGAACCGCTGCCCGCCGAACCGACGCGTTCCCGCCCGCGGCCGCCGCGCTCCACGCCCCGGGCACGTCGTCCCGAACGCGGTGACCAGGCCCACAACCGCCCTGCCCCGAGCGGTTTCACCAGTGGCGGCTACACCAGCGGCGGCTACACGTCGTCCGGTACGAGCGCTCCGCGCCCGGCGCTGGACCGGAGGCAGGCGCCCGGCCGGAATCCGGCACCCGGCAAGAATCCGGCGCAGCACGAAAACTCCACACCGGCAATGAATCTGCGGACCGAACCAGACCTCCCGACCGGCGAGACCCCGCTTCCCGAGGGCACCTCCGCGACCAGCGATAAGCCCGACCAGGCCCGCGCATCCGGAAAGGCGCGGCCCACTGGCGCTTCCCCGCGCACCCGGCAGTCCCGCAGCTCGGCCGACCGGGCCCCCTGGCAGCCGCCGGCACCGACGTCAGCGGACGACCCGCGCAACGATGCCCCTCGGACACCCGGCTCCGGCCAGACCTTCCGCTCCGACGCCGAAGCCTCTGCCTTCCAGCGTGATTCGCTCCCGTCGCCGATCTCTTCGCCCAGCCCCGAGGCCCCCGCTCCATTCCCCCCGGCTGCGCCGAGCCCGTCCCGCTCAGCACCGCCCCGCTCAGCACCGTCCCGTTCCGTCCACTCACACGTGGCCTCACCGGAGCCGGCCCGACCGCCCTCGTTCCCGCCGCACGTCCCTCCTCACCCCTTCCCCGAGACGCGCCGATCCGGCTCCGGTCCTCAGGACCCGCTCTCCCCGGACACGTATCCGCCGGACCTGTCCCTCTCGGGCCCACCCGCACAGGACCGCGCCTGGGACTCCCCCGCGCCGGACGCACCCCCGTCCCTTCCTTTCGCTCCACCCCCACAGGCGCCGTTCCACGCCGCTTCGTTCCCGCAGATCTCACTCTCACCGACCCCCGCGACCCGCTCTCCACGCAGCGATCCGCCCTCGGACCCGTCGCTCCGCCGGGCGCGCACCCCTCGTGCCCGGCCTCCCCAGCCCGGGTCGGCAGGGCCAGCGCCCCGCCCCTCGCACTCCGCGCCGTCGTCCCGTGCGTCCCAGATCAACCGCGGCCCCTGGGCCACCCGGGCATCACAACCGACCCGGCAGCCGCCCACCGCACCAGGTGAGCCGGGCGCGTCCGGCGCTCCGATCGTCCGCAGTATCCACAGCGGCCACGAGGGACTCGACCGGCTGGAGGTGATTCACTCCCGCGACCCGGAACCCGAGCCCGATCCGCGCATCGCCACCGCCGAGAACTCGCTGCTGGCCTGCGCCCGGGAGGACGATCCGGAGGCCCGGCACGCCCTGGCCTCAGCGGCGATGAGCCATCTCGGCGAGTGCGTGCCCAGCATTCCGCGGGACGGCGCACTGCACACGGCCGCACTTCCGCCCCGGCTGCGATTCGCCCTCACTCTGGCAACACTCACGTTGATCGAGAGCACCGGACAACCCATTGCCCGGAAACTCCTGATCTCCGCCTACGACGATGCGACAGCTCTGGCTCAGGAGTTTCTTCCGTCCCGCCAGGCCGATCTGATCTCCCGCTTCCGGGCATTGGCGTCGGGCCGTTCGGCGGATTTACCGCTGGCCTGAACGGAACCGAAAGCCCACTGGCATCGTTACACCCGCGAAGATACTCGCGAGTCATTTCCGGCCCCCGGCGGAAAGTTCTCACAACCCCCCTGATCAGGCATTCTGTTATCTGGAAGAGTGTCCGCCAGAAGTATTCAGCGAGGACGGATCCGCTATTATCGACCACCTCGCGCACCTGACGACGAGAAGGATGCGACTGCTGTGGCGACAGGAAAGATCTTGCGGTTCGACGAAATTCGTGGGTACGGCTTCATTGCGCCGGACTCGGGTGGGGAAGACGTCTTTCTTCACGCGAATGCGTTGCTTGCGGAAAAACACCAGTACCAGCCGGGCGTTCCGGTCGAGTTCGACGTGATCGAGGGTGAGCGCGGCCTCAAGGCGACGGCTGTGCGGGTGGTCAAGGGCCGTGCGGGAGTTCCCGCGCCGGTCACGAAACCGGCTCCCGTGCCCTCTCCGGCGATGCAGGCTGCGGCCACGCACGGCCCGGCCACCCCGGCCCCGTCGCCACCGGCGCCGACTCCACCGCAGCCGCATCCCTCGTCCTCTGTTCCGGCTGCCCAGCCACACACCAGCGCGGCCAACGGCTCGGTGGCCACTGCCGCCCCACCGATGGTGACCCCGGCCACCGTGGCCGCCGCGTCCCACGCCCCGGCAACGATCGCCCCCCAACGCACGGCGAACGGCGCGAGCCCGGCCCAGGTGCTGAGTGTGATCAACGGTGCTGCTCCGGTCAACGGCGCCGGCCTGGCCCCGCTCACGCCCGACGCCCTCGGTGTCGAGGTGGTGGAGCTGTGCCTGGAATCGGTGCCCAGCCTGACCGGTGAGCAGATCTCCCAGCTGCGCCGGGCGGTGCTCACGATGGCCCGGCGGCACGGCTGGGTGGGCGAGTAACTACTTCAGCCGGAGCTTCTCGCCGAGGATGGGTGCCAGGAACTTGGCGTAGACCTGGGTGACGTGGCTGTCGTCCTGGTAGACGAGCATGTCGCCGACCACGGTCGGGCAGCCCTTCTTCGCGCAGAACCAGGGCATCGTGTCGATGACCGTGCCACCGATGTCCTCGAACATCTCCCGGAGCAGCTTGCGCCGGTCGGGGGCGGTGGTGGCCTGGCGCTCACTGGCGGCGCACTCGGAGATATTGGTGGGCTTGGTCGAAAGGCATTCCGGCACGTTCACCTTCGGCCAGGCACTGTCGTCCAGGTAGACCACCTGGGCGCCCGAGGCCTGGATCGCCTCGGCGTTGCGACGCCAGCCGTCCACCCAGCGCTCGTCCTGTGATCCGTCACCGTTGAGGGCCTCGCCGCCATCGGCGTTCGACGACATCACCACCATGGCCGGCTTCATCTGGTTGATGCGGGCAATGGTGTTCTTCCGCCACTGGACGCACTCGGTGTAGTTACGCTTCACCAGTTCCAGGTAGATCGTGACATCGGCCGCGGTGCAGGCGCTCTTGGTGAAGCTCGCCAGGCGCCACTTCTTCTGCTTCGAGATCTGGTTCATCGCCGGCCACCACTGCGCGGCGTGCGAGTCTCCGAACAGCACCACCTTCTTCTTCGAGGAGGAGTCGCCGAAGTTCTCGCACGAACGCGGGGCGGTCACCCCCTTGAGCTCGCGGTGGCAGCCGTCGAAGTAGACCGGCGGCAGGTCGTGGGCCGCGTTCTCCAGGCTCGGTGTGAGGTTCTTCGGCAGCGCGTCGTTCTCCATGGCCGCGGTGAGCCGGCGCTCCAGCTGCTTCTCGCGGGCCGTCGTGCTGCCGGTCAGCTCCACCCGGCCCGCGTTCACCGTGCCGTGCGGGGTGCGGTCGGGAAGAACCGGCAGCAGCAGCGCCAGCACTGCGGCGACGGCCATCAGGCACAGCCCGGTGATGGCGTTGCGGCCCCAGCCGGAGCGTTCGCGCCCCACCTCGTGCATAGGCCGCTCGACCATCGCGAAGCTGATCACGGCCATCAGGTAGGCGCAGCCGGCGGCGGCGAGCTTCTTGCCGGTGCCGAAGTCCTCGTCCAGCGCGTAGGGGCCGATGAGCAGCACCGGCCAGTGCCAGAGGTACCAGGAGTAGGAGCGGGCACCGACGGCCCGCATCGCGCCGTGGCAGAGAAGACGACCGCTCGTGGCCCGGCCCGCGGCGATGACCAGGAACGCGCCCATCACCGGCAGCCCGGCGTGATAGCCGGGGAACGGGGTGCGCTCGTCGAAGTTCACGGCCGCGGCCACGATCATGATCAGTCCGACCAGCCGCAGCAGGGTGGCCAGGGGGTCGGGCAGCCGGGGCGTGTGGGGCAGGGCGAGGGCGAGCAGAGCGCCGGCCCCGAGTTCCCAGGCCCGGGTCGGCGCGCCGAAGTAGGCCCAGTTGGCGAGCTGGCCGGTGGAGATCACCGACCAGGCGAACGAGGCCGCGGTGATCAGCGCGATCACCGCGACGAAGGCCCAGCGGCGCTTCGCCAGCACCGCCGTGATCACCAGCAGCAGCGGGATGACCAGGTAGAACTGCTCTTCCACGCCGAGCGACCAGAAGTGCTGCAGCGGGGAGGGGAGGTCGCCCTCGCCGCGGTACTGCGTGCCGGTCGCGGCCAGGCGGTAGTTCAGCACGTAGCCGGTGGCCGCCAGACCGTCGGTGGCGATGTCCTTCAGGCGCACCGAGGGCAGCCACCACCAGGCCGCGAGCAGCGTGGCGACGGTCGTCAGCGTGGCCGCGGGCAGCAGCCGCATCGCGCGGCGGGCGTAGAACCGGCCGATGTGCAGGTGTCCCGTCGACTCCACCTCACGGGCCAGATGGCCGGTGATGAGGAAGCCGGAGATGACGAAGAAGACGTCGACGCCCACGTAGCCGCCGCTGAACGCGCTGACACCGCAGTGGTAGAGCACCACCAGGATGATCGCGATCGCCCGCAGGCCCTCGATGTCCGGCCGGAACTCGGGCCGGGCCGCACGAGGCTGGGGATCGATCTTCCCGGGCGAGAGTGTGGTTCCGAGAACCGTCGATGCGAGAGGCACGCACCGGTTATCGACACATCGGGCCCCGGCCTGAGCCCCCACGCGCAGGGCATCCCTGATCCGTTCGGGTGATCCAGGTAGTCAACGCTTCAAGTTCGCGCTGACCCGGACGGGTGGTCAGGGCGCGAGGGTGAGGGTGCTCTTGCGGACCTCGATGTGGGCTCCCTGCGACGTCAGCGAGCGCGACCCGTCGGCCCGGCTCACGCCCACGCGCGCCGCGAAGCCGGCGTCGTGCTTCACCACGGTGCCGGTGAAGCTGACGGAGTCACCGGCCCGCACCTGGTACGGGGACTCCGGCGGCGGGCCGACGAGCTGCACCCAGACCCGGTCGCCCTCGCTACCGACCCAGAACCCCTCGTCCGCGTCCACCGACTGCACCGGCACGGCGCGGGCCGTGGCGCGGTCGCCGACGTAGGTGCCCAGGTCCTTGGTGTTGCCCTCGATCGGCAAGACCTGCTCACCGGTCGAGTAGATGCTGCCGACCGGCTGGCGGCCGTTGCGGGTGGGCCCGGGATCGGCCGGTCGTTCGTCGGGTGCCCCGGCCGATCCGCCCGATGTGGTGGCTGTTCCGGCATAGGGGATCCCGGGGTTGGTCGTCTCGCTCTCGACCGAACCCCTGATGTCGCCGCTGCCGCCGTACCCACGTGCCATGAGGAGCAGCAGGGCAACGCCGGCGAACAGGATGACGACCAGCCAGCCCCGACTGATGGAGTTCACTTCGGCATCGAATCATGTCGGGACACTTGGTGCACATGTCCTTGCCGTCGTGTCTTCCGGGCCGGGAGCACGTCCGGCCCTTCACCGGGCCTTCACGATCCGGCCCCGACCGGGAGGCCGGGGTCCCGGCCAGGGAAGTTCGCGGGATCCGGTCCTGGTTCAGGGGGTGCTCGCGGGGTGCAGGACCACGGCTGTTCAGTCGTGGTCGGGCGGGGCGAGGTAGATCCGCATCGGCAGGTACCGACCGTCCGGGGTGGCCCAGTCCGCGACCCGGCGGTCGGCCTGCTGCCACCCGAGGCGCTCGTACAGGGCCACCGCCGATCCGCCGTCCTCCACCACATCCAGCATCAGAAGACGGTGGTGGTCGCGGGCCCAGGCGCGGGCCTCCCCCAGCAGACGTTCGCCCAGGCGCAGTCCTCTTCCCCGGGCGGCCGGGGTGACGAACAATCTGGAGACGCCCGCCAGTTCCGTTTCGGTCCGGCCGGTGGACCTCGCCAGGGCCGTCGCCGCGGGATCGTCGACACCGGTCACGACGCACAGGTGCCCCAGGACGCGGTCACGGTCGGCTGTCTCCACCGCCACCCAGGCCGCGGCGGTTCCCGGCGGGCTCAGCCACTTCTGCGGATCGTCCGGCCAGAGCGAGGGATAGCCGTCCTGTTCGTGCACGGTGCGCAGCTGTACGGCCGCGGTCGTCACGTCGGCTTCGGTGCGTGGACGCAGGACGACGGGTTCCTGGGGCATCTATCCTCATGGCGGTTCCGGGGATGGGTGGGTGCCCGGAAATTGTCGGGGGTGGGACCTCACGTTCGGGTCTTGGGTGGCGTTTACCAACTGTGAAGCGAGAACCTTTCGAGCGAGTGGTCGAGCGCCACGGGCCCACCGTCCTGCGGGTCTGTCGTGCTGTCGTCGGGCCGGTCGCTGCCGACGATGCCTGGTCAGAGACCTTTCTCGCCGCGCTGAGGGCCTATCCCCGACTGGCTCCCGACAGCGACGTCGAGGCCTGGCTGGTCACGATCGCCCACCGCAAGGCCGTCGATCAGATCCGGTTGGCCTCGCGCCACCCGGTGCCGGTGCCCCAGATCCCGGCCGGGAGCGATCCTCCTGACGATGCACCCGACATCGACGAGATCGTGCTGGGCCACACCATCGCCCAAGGGCGCGAGGCCGAGCTGAACGGGGCCGAGGTGGTCGGCGCCGTACCGAACGCCGATCACCTGCTCGACCCGTGGCCGGCCGTGCTGGCCCTGCCCCTGCGACAACGCCAGGCCGTCGCCTATCACCATGTGGCAGGGCTTCCCTACGCCGAGGTCGCCGCCATCCTCGGCTGTTCGGTGCCCGCTGCCCGCCGGGCCGCAGCTGACGGTATTGCCACGCTGCGGAACATTTTTCAGCCACAGAAGTCTGCCCTGACCTTGGAGACGCCGTGAACATTTTTCACCAGCGTGCCGCGCTTTCGACGCCTAAGGAGGCCGCGGTGCTGACCGACACCGACGAGGCGTTCCCCGAAGAACTGGCCGAGCTCGACGCGGTGGAGTTGAGTGCCGTCGAACACGCGCTGACCGACCTGCTCGACCGTGGACCGACCGAGCACGGGAAGGGCTTCGGGCCCCGCACCGATCACGCTGATCATCAGGCCAGGTTGCGAGCGCGCCTCGCCCGTGCGGCCGGTGAGCACGAGCTGCTCGATGTCGCGTACCGCACGATCGATACGGAGCTGGGCCCGTTGCTGCTGGCGGCGACGCCGCAGGGGCTGGTCCGGGTCGCGTTCGCGGTGGAGGGGCACGAGAAGGTGCTGATCGATCTGGCCGATCGTGTCGGTCCGCGGGTTCTGCACGCGCCGGCGCAGCTCGACCTGGCCGCGCACCAGATCGACGAGTACCTGCACGGTGACCGGCACCGTTTCGACCTCACGCTCGATCTTCGCCTGGCGTCCGGCAGTTTTCGGCACAGTGTGCTCACCCACCTGCAGACTCTCGCGTACGGCAGCACGGCCAGCTATGCCGCCGTCGCGGTGGCCGCTGGCAGCCCTAAGGCCGTGCGGGCTGTGGGCACGGCCTGCGCCCGCAATCCCCTGCCGGTGGTGGTCCCCTGTCACCGGGTGGTGCGCAGCGACGGCACGATGGGTCAGTACGTCGGCGGGCCCGTGGCCAAGCAGACGCTGTTGCAGCTGGAATCGTCCGGTGCCGCGGCTTAGGTGGCAGCAGAAGAGGCAGGTAGCCAAGGTCCGACCTAAGGTCGCATCATGATGACGGATGCCGCCTTCGCCCATCGTCGGCGCGCGAGAATCATTGTCGTGGGCGCGGGCTTCGCCGGGTTCGAGGCTGCCCGTGGGCTGAGCCGGACCGCGGGTGAGGCTGCCGAGATCGTCCTGATCAATCCGACCAACTACTTCCTCTACCTGCCGCTCCTGCCCGAGGTGGCGGCAGGGACACTCGATCCCCGGCGGGTCACAGTGTCCCTGTCGCACGCGCTGCCGAAGGTGCGGCTCGTGCTCGGGTCGGTAGAGGGCATCGACCTCGCGGCCCGGGCGGTGACCTACGTCGATGCCGAGGATCGGAAGGGCACGCTGGGCTACGACCGGCTCGTGATCGCTGCGGGAAGCGTGAACAAGTTGCTGCCGGTGCCGGGTGTGGACGAGTACGCCCACGGTTTCCGCGGTATCCCCGAGGCCGTTTACCTGCGCGACCACATCGTCCGGCAGATCGCGCTCGCCGACACCACCGACGACCAGGCCGAGCGTGACCAGCGGTGCACCTTCGTCGTGGCCGGTGCCGGGTACACGGGCACGGAGGTGGCGGCGCAGGGTCCTCTGATCACGGATGCCCTGCTGGCCGACCGGCCCCGGTTGGCGGGGCAGAAGATGCGATGGCTGCTGCTCGACACCGCGGAGCGGGTGCTGCCCACGCTCGACCAGCGGCTGTCGGAATCGTCAGACCGGGTGCTGCGCCGGCGCGGTGTCGAGGTGATGATGGGTGAATCGGTGAAAGAGGCCACACCCGAGGGTGTTCTGCTCACCAACGGAGACTTCGTACCCACCCGCAGCCTGATCTGGTGCGTCGGGGTGCAGCCCGATCCGCTGGTGTCCGACCTGGGCCTGCCGGCCGAGAAGGGGCGCCTCGTGGTCGACGAATACCTCAACGTGCCAGGGCATCCCGAGATCTTCGCGTGCGGAGACATCGCAGCCGTCCCCGATCTGACCCGGCCCGGTGAGGCCACCGCGATGACCGCCCAGCACGCCACCCGTCAGGGCAAGCGCGCCGCGGCCAACGTCGCGGCCTCGTTCGGGCACGGTGAGCGCAAGGCCTACAAGCACCACGACCTGGGCTTCGTCGTCGATCTCGGCGGAACGCAGGCGGCCGCGAACCCGTTGCAGATCCCCCTGTCCGGCTTCCCCGCCAAGGCAGTGACCCGCGGCTACCATTTGCTCTCGATGCCCGGGAACCGCGTCCGCACCGCCGCCGAGTGGGCTCTCAACACCGTGCTCCCCCGGGAGTCCGCCGAACTGAACCTGGTCCGGGCCCACGCCGTCCCTCTCGACTCCGCCTCCCCCGAAATTCCCCGCCGCTGAGCCCTTTCGAAGATTGAGCAACCCGGCGCCCCGATCGGCCGCGAGGCAATACTGCGGTGCGGTGGGCGTTGGGCAAAGCGCGGTGGGTGCCGGACGAAGTGGCCGCCGCACGAGGTGGCTACCGGACGAGGTGGCTACCGGACGAGGTGGCTACCGGACGAGGTGGCTACCGGACGAGGTGGCTACCGGACGAGGTGGCTACCGGACGAGGTGGCTACCGGACGAGGTGGCTACCGGACGAGGTGGCTGCCGGACGAGGTGGCTGCCGGACGAGGTGGGTGCCGGGCGCGGTGAAGTGCGCGCCGGACGCTCGCCGAGGCACCGTATCCGACTGGTCGAGTACGGCTGGTCAAGGCGGCGGGAATCAGCACCGGTGTCATCACGTACAGTCGGGCGCATATTGAGCTGCCCCACAAGGCTTTGAACATCATTGGGTAGGTTCCGTGCGGTCAGGGCGCACGAAACTCACCCAGCGATTGATGCAGCTTGAGCGGGAACCGGTCGAGGTTCGTGACCACCGCCCAGGCGACCCAGTCGAAGCCACCGGAGACCCTCAGACCCTCAGAGCCTTCGAGCCTTCGAGCCTTCGAGCCTTCGAGCCTTCGAGCCTTCGAGCCTTCGAGCCTTCGAGCCTTCGAGCCTTCGAGCCTTCGAGCCAGGAGAAGCCCCGCGCCGGAGCTTGAGCCAGAGCAGATCTGGAGCCGCCTGGGCGCAGCCGATCCCTGCCTACCTGGCGAGGTGCCGCTCTTCCCCCTGAGGCCTCCCTCCCATGGTGGCAACCGGGGAGACTTTGCATGATCACGAACAACTAGTCGAGTGGCACCGCGCACCGCGGGGATGCCGGCACGGCCCAGTACCGTCGTACTCGTGGAATCCGTGGTCAGCCCTGCCGACGGCACGCGCATCGTCTACCGCACCTTTCCGTGCGACTCGGGTGACGAGGCGGCTCCAGCTGTGCTGATGTCCCACGGCACCGCGTTGTCCCAGGCGATCTGGCGGGGCTTCGGGTACGTCCGCGCCCTCACCCACACGCATCGGGTGATCACGGTGGACCTGCGGGGCCATGGGCGTAGCGAGGGCCCGCACCAGGCTTCCGCGTACGGCTTGGACTCGTTCGTGGCGGACCTTGTCGCGGTGCTGGATAAGACCGGGACCCCGACGGCGGACTACGTCGGCTACTCGCTCGGCGGGCGGGTCGGGTTCTCCCTGGCCGCCGCCCACCCGGAACGGCTGCATCGATTCGTCAGCATCGCCGGTGCCGCGAGCACGGTCCGGGGCACGTTCGACCGCGTCTTCTTCCCCGGCTGCATCGCGACCCTGGAGGAAGAGGGGATGGACGGGTTCCTCCGGGGCTGGCAGGCCCACACCGGTGCACCGCTCGACGCCGCCACCCGCCACGCCTTCTCCGCGAACGATCCCGTGGCACTCGCTGCCTACATGTCCCGCGCGGAAGAGGACCCGGGTGTGGATGACGAGACGCTGAAACGGTTCGACATACCGACCCAGATGATCGTCGGCTCCCTGGACCTCGAGCGCGTGACCACTGCGCTGCACGTGCACGAAGTGCTGCCCGATGCACAACTTCTCGTGGTGGACGGCGCAACGCACGGCACGATCCTGCGGGAGCCGCGCACGCTGGAGACCGTGACCGGTTTCCTCGCGCCGGTCTGAAGCGCTCCAGCGGGCCAGAGCGCATCAGACCGCCCCGAAACGCTCCACACCCTCCCGAACCGCTTCACGCGAATCGCTTCAGCGACCGCCCGAAGGGGCTCGCGAATCGTTGCACGAGCGTGACACGCCGGTGAATCGCTTCGCCGTTGACCGCTTCGTGCAGCGATCCGTGCGAAGCGATGCACCCGCAACGTCCCCATGAACAACCTGTTCAGGCAGGTGAACAGCAGCTGTCCGGCCTTGATCGTTCCGTGGTCAACTCTCATGAAACCGCAGGTCAAAGCCCCATTTCCGAAACCTCGCCAAGGCCGCGAACCACCCCCGGCCCGCCTTCCGCGGCAAACCGTTCACCTCGGATCACTGAACCTTGAAGTACCCCTGAACAAGTTTCGGATCGAAGGGCTTGAACAATTGCTGACTCGGTTAGTAAGGTCTAACCACTCGATCAGCCGAGGGGCTGGTCACTGCAACACAGCGGAGGTTTCCCATGGCTGAGCTCTCTCGTCTCCCCGTCCCCGTCGCCGACGTGTGGGAGTGGCAGTACCAGGGTTCGTGCCGCGAGGCCGATCCCCAGCTCTTCTTCCACCCCGAAGGCGAGCGTGGCCCGGCCCGTCACAAGCGTGACGCCGCAGCGGTCGCCGTGTGCGCCGGCTGCCCGGTCATGCAGCAGTGCCGTGAGCACGGCCTGTCGGTGCGGGAGCCGTACGGTGTGTGGGGCGGTCTCACCGAGGAAGACCGCGAGGGTATCTACACGGCGGAGCGCAAAGAGCGTCGTGAGGCCCGCAAAGAAGCTCAGCTGCGCGAAGCCAGCTGAAACCAGCAATTCCCCCCGCTGAGCAGTACCAGTACCTAGAAGCGCCAGAACCTGACAGCCGAGTCGAGCCCGTTCGGGGCCGCACCAGGGTCACGTGAACGGCCAGCACCACAGTCACACGGCACGACAGCAACACCCCACGGCAGGCGTCCTGAAGACGGCGCACTCCACGGGCAAAAATCCAGAGCGGCACGAAATGCCAGAGGGAACACGATGAGGGCCACTCGACCCGAGCCGGTGTTCTCCCGACCGGGGTCGGCACGGGAGTCGTGCGACACCGACCAGATAGTTAAGAAAATATGGGACGAGCTCCTGGTCCTGCGATGAGCATCGCAGGATCGGTGGAGCCACCAGAAGAGGTGGGCCCGCCCCTGAAGCGGGCCCCCTCTCCTCAAAGCCTTTAACAAGAACTACCCGCGGCCGGTGATTCGGCCGCCCCGGGGACGGTCATCCGCAGCGAACCGGCAGCCTGTCCGTGAATCTCTCCCCACGGTCAGGGGAGAACTGCCGAAACGCGCGAGCCGGGCCGCTGCTGGAGTCGCCGAAACACCGGCCGCGGGTTCATATCATGAAGAAAACACAGAGCGCAGCGCCGGATCATTCTCCGGCGGTGTACTCCCAGTGCCATGGCTCGTAGGGGCCGCCACCACCGGTCTTCGCCCAGTTGGGGTTGTCCCAGCCGTACGACGCGGCGTTGTCGACGAGCCACTGGAAGCGGGCACCGCTACCGGTCTCGACGCCGTCACACATGTCGACGGCCAGACCCCAGCCGTGCTCGCTGGTACCGGGAACGGCCGCGAGCGTGGGCTTACGGGCCTTCACCGAGTACTGCTGGCTGAGCGAGCGGTACGAGTCGGTCAGGCACATGTCGTCGCCGAACTGCTGCTTGTACGCGATGTTGAGCTTCGCCAGGGCGACAGCGGCATCGGCGCGCAGACGGTGGTTCGTGTCCCACAGCGTGCAGAGCGAGCTGTCCGGGAGCTGACCGTTGCTCGCGGTGCTCGTGGTCGGCACACCGCTGCAACCGGGGAGCACCGAACGCTCACCCGAGCGCGAGGCCCGGTCGACGATGATCGTCTTGGGCGCGGCGAGCAGGTCGGGCGTGTCGGCCGAGACCGAGTCGGTGGTGACGACCTTGAGGGTCGTGACCCCGACACCCGCGGCGTCGGCCCGGGTCGGGAAGGCCACCGTGCTGACGCTGGCGACCGTGCTGCTGATCTGGTTGACCTTCGCCTGCGGCATCGGGTCGGCCATCGCACCACTGATGGGTGCGGCGATCGTGGCGATGCCCAGCGCGCCGGCGATGCCGACCTGGGGGGCGCTCAGCGATGAGCGGGGCTTACCGATGGGACGACGGGCAGAGCTGGAACCTGAACGACGCTGCGGTCCGGTGGACCGCGATCCCTTGTTGTTTCTGGGACGTAACGCAGGGGCAGCTGTGTCGGCGCGATGCGACGGCACTGGTGATCCTCCTGGAGGCTGAAGGAGGTGGAGGGGGTTCCTACCAACCGCACTCTGGGTGATGAGTCACGGAACTATAAAGGCCACGGGGTGGGGTAAATCAAGTCGAGACGCGCTGCGGGTCTTAACCCGTTCGTACGACGTCCAATATCCCGCACTTGGAGCATGAAATCCTCAACCCAGTGTTATCACTTCCGTGACACCGAGCACGGATCGAATCCGATCAGTGACACATCGTGAAAATCTTGATGTGGCACGGAACTCAGTGACACCCCGCTGTGCCATTCGCAGTCAGAACCTCGATCGAAGCGTCTGAAACCTGCGGGACGACGGCGCGTCCGGACTTTTATCGCGCAGTGCCATTAAGCCGTTACGCCGGATCCACGTGAAGAGGCTCACTCCCCGGGCTGCCGGGAAATGAGCCTCTTGACCACCACGACTGATCAGTGCCACCAATCGTCAGGCCTTGGCCGGTGCCCGCTCCTGATCGCGACGGGTGGCGTCACGGACCTCACCGACGAGCTCCTCGAGCACGTCTTCCAGGAAGAGCACGCCCAGCGTGCGGCCCTCGTGGTCGACGACCCGGGCGAGGTGACTGCCCGCCCGCTGCATCGTCGCCAGGGCCTCCTCCACCTCGTCCTCACCGCTGACCGACACCAGCGACCGCACCCGCTTCTCCGGGATCGGCAGGGTGTGACGCTCGTCGTCGGCATAGAGCAGGTCTTTCAGGTGCAGGTAGCCCAGCACCTCGAGCTCACCGGTCACCGACCGCACCACCGGGAAACGGCTGAACCCGGTGCGGGTGACCAGCCGCTCGACCTCGGCCGGCGTGCTGCCGACCGGCACGGTGACCAGCCGGCCCACCGGGATCATCAGGTCGCCGGCGGAGAGCTCGCTGAACTCCAGGGCGCCGGTGAGCAGGCCATGGTCGTCGAGCAGACCCTCACGGGTCGACTCGTTGACGATGGACGCCACCTCGTCGGCGGTGAAGGTGGAGGCCACCTCGTCCTTCGGCTCGACCCGCAGCAGCCGCACCGCGTGGTTGGCGAACCAGTTCAGCAGCCGGATCACGGGCGACGTGGCCCGGGCCACCGCCATCAGCGGCGGGGCCAGGAGCAGCACGGCCCGGTCGGGGCCGGCCAGGGCCAGGTTCTTCGGCACCATCTCGCCCAGCACCACGTGCAGGTAACTGACGACGGCCAGGGCGATGGCGAAGGCCATCGGGTGGATCAGGCCCTCAGGCAGGTGCGCCGCCTCGGCCGGGGCCTCGATCAGGTGCGCGATCGCCGGCTCGGCCACCAGACCGAGGCCGAGCGAGGCGATCGTGATGCCCAGCTGGCAGCAGGCCAGCATCAGCGAGACCTGTTCCATGGCGACCATCGCGGTCTTCGCCGCCCGGCTGCCGGCGTCGGCCAGCGGCTCGACCTGGCTGCGCCGGGCCGAGATGACGGCGAACTCGGCACCGACGAAGAAGGCGTTGAGGGCCAGCAGCAGGAGGGCGATGAGCAGGTTGGTCATGAGCGCTCCCCTCCCGAGGACGTGAGGACCGAACGGGTGCGGGTCTCCTGACCACGCACCGGGGCAGCTCCCTCGGCCAGCACCAGCCGGACCCGGTCGACCCGGCGTCCGTCCATCCGCTCGACCCGCACCCGCCCGTCGTCCAGCAGCACCTCGTCACCGACCACCGGGATCCGCCCGAGACCGGCCATGACGAACCCGCCGAGAGTTTCGTAGGCGTGCCCGTCCGGCACACCCACCCCGGTACGCTCACGCACCTCGTCGGGCCGCATCAGGCCCGGCACCAGCCAGGCCCCGTCGCGCCGGCGCACGATGCCCGGGCGGCTGCGGTCGTGCTCGTCGGACACGTCGCCGACCAGCTCCTCGACCACGTCCTCGAGGGTGACGACGCCCGCGGTGCCGCCGTACTCGTCCACCACCACGGCCAGCTGCAGGCCCAGGGCCCGCAGCTCGACGAGCAGCGGGTCGAGCCGCATGGTCTCCGGCACACGCAGTGCCTCGGACATGATCGCGGCGACCGGCACCTCGTCGCGGCGCTCCATCGGAACAGCCACCGCGCTCTTCAGGTGCACGACACCGACGACGTCGTCGAGGTCACCGTCGACCACCGGGAACCGGGAGTGCCCGGTGCGGCGCGCCATGGTGATGACGGCCGAGGCCGCATCCTCTTTCTGCAGCACCAGCATGCGCACCCGCGGGGTCATCACGTCGGCCGCCGAGCGGCTGGAGAAGCCCAGCGACCGGGTGAGCAGCGTGGCCGTCTGCTGGTCGAGCGTGCCGGCCGCGGCCGAGTGCCGCACCAGCGCGGCCAGTTCCTCGGGCGAACGGCCCGCGGACAGCTCTTCCTGCGGCTCCACGCCGACCAGGCGCAGCAGCCGGTTCGCCGAGCCGTTGAGCACGGTGATCAGGGGCTTCATCACCGTGGAGAACGCCCGCTGCGGGCCCGCGACCACCCGGGCCGTGGGCAGCGGCACGGAGATCGCCAGGTTCTTCGGGATCAGCTCGCCGACGACCATGGAGAAGCCGGTGGCCATGATCAGCGCGATCGCGACACTCACCGACCCGACGGCCGCGCCCTCCAGGCCGACAGCCTCGGCCGGGCCCTCGAGCAGCGACGCCAGGGACGGCCGCACCAGGTAACCGACCACCAGCGTGGTGATCGTGATGCCGACCTGGGCCCCGGACAGCTGGGTGGAAAGGGTACGGATGGCGGCCAGAACGCCGACGGCGCGCTTGTCGCCGGACTCGATCGCCCGCTCGACGGTGGAGCGGTCGAGCGCGACCAGGGAGAACTCGGCCGCGACGAAGATCGCGGTTCCCAGCGTGAGCAGTACGCCGAGGCCGAGCAGGATCCATTCGGTCATAAGACTGTGACGCCGCGGCGGAACGAGACGTTCCGCGACCGGCTGTGCCCGTTCGGGCCGAACTCGGGGGCAGGCGCCGGAGCAGTCGGAAGCGGGCCCGAGCGGGCCGTTCCGGACGGCGCTCGGTGCGAGCCGCTGGTGGATGCCGCGCGACGTTGGCGCGACGGCGACGTACAGGACTGGGGTAAGCCGGCCACAGGCCGGCACCTTCGTGGAGGCATGGTAAATCCATCTTACGGCAGGTCGTGGCGCAGCCCACCCCGCGGCGGCGCCGAGTGGAAGTGCTAATCCCTCGCACTCCCACTCGATCGGGTTAGGGTTGACACACCCTTCAGCCCCGCACTGAAAGAAGGCGATTCTCGCCGTGTCCTCCGAGCCTGTGGTGACCGAGTTCGGACCGAACGAGTGGCTGGTCGACGAGCTGTACCAGCAGTACCTGTCAGACAAGTCCTCGGTGGATCCCGCCTGGTGGGAATTCTTCGCGGACTACCAGCCGAGCGAGACCCCGCACCTGCGGGCCAGCTCCCGGCAGCCTGACGAGACCACCTCGGATCCCTCGGACACCATTCCTGCGACGGGCCCGAACGGGGCGGCCGAAGGCCGTCCGGTCGCGACCGCCGCGCTGCAGCCACCGAAGCCTGCGGCCCCACCTGTTACCGCCCCGGCCACCCCGGCCGGCCGGAGCGAGACCAGGCCGAACGAGGCGACACCGGCGCAGCCCGCCCCCGCAGCCAGTGCCACGACCACCCCGAACTCAACGAACTCAACGAGCACCCCGGCCAGGAAGCCCGCGCAGCAGCCGGCCACCCTGCCGGCCGCCCGCACCCCCCGGGAACCGGCGGCCGCCGCCCCGGCGAAGACCAACCGGGACGCCCCGCAGGTCACCCGGCTGAAGGGCCCGGCGGCCCGGGTCGTGACGAACATGGAAGCCAGCCTGGAGGTGCCCACCGCCACCAGCGTGCGGGCCGTCCCGGCAAAGCTCCTGATCGACAACCGGATCGTGCTCAACAATCACCTGGCCCGCTCCCGCGGCGGCAAGGTGTCGTTCACCCACCTGATCGGTTTCGCCCTCGTCGAGGCGCTGGAACTGATGCCGTCGATGAACACCTCGTACACCGAGGAGGACGGCAAGCCGGCGATCGTGCAGCCGGCCCACATCAACCTCGGTATCGCGATCGACATGCCCAAGCCGGACGGCACGCGCCAGCTGCTGGTGCCGAACGTGCGGCACTGCGACGGCATGGACTTCGCCGAGTTCTGGGCGGCCTACGAGGACGTCGTGCGCCGGGCCCGTAACGGCAAGCTCGGGGCCGACGACTTCGCCGGCACCACGCTGAGCCTGACCAACCCCGGCACCATCGGCACCGTGCACTCCGTGCCGCGGCTGATGAAGGGCCAGGGCGCCATCATCGGCGTCGGCGCGATGGACTACCCGGCCGAGTACCAGGGCGCGTCGGAAGAGACCATCGCCCGCCTGGCGGTCAGCAAGATGATGACGCTGACCTCCACCTACGACCACCGCATCATCCAGGGCGCCGGGTCCGGCGAGTTCCTGCGCGTGGTGCACAGCAAGCTGCTGGGCGAGGACGGTTTCTACGACCGGGTCTTCCGCTCGCTGCGCCTGCCCTACGAGCCGGTGCGCTGGGTGCGCGACATCTCGGTGTCGCACGACGACCAGATCAACAAGACCGCGCGGGTGCAGGAGCTGATCCACTCCTACCGGGTCCGGGGCCACCTGATGGCCGACACCGACCCGCTGGAGTACAAGCAGCGCCGTCACCCCGACCTCGACATCACCACCCACGGCCTGACCCTCTGGGACCTCGAACGCGAGGTGCCGACAGGCGGTTTCGGCGGCAAGCCAGTGGCCAAGCTGCGCCACATCCTCGGCGTGCTGCGCGACACCTACTGCCGCACGGTCGGTATCGAGTACATGCATATTCAGGACCCGGAGCAGCGGCGCTGGCTGCAGGCCCGGCTGGAGCGGCCCTACGCCAAGCCGACCCGCGAGGAGCAGCTGCGCATCCTCGGCCGGCTCAACGCGGCCGAGGCGTTCGAGACCTTCCTGCAGACGAAGTTCGTCGGCCAGAAGCGCTTCAGCCTCGAGGGCGGCGAGTCGGTCATCGCCCTGCTCGACGAGCTGCTGTCGAACGCCGCCCGGGAGAAGCTCGACGAGGTCTGCATCGGCATGCCGCACCGCGGCCGGCTGAACGTGCTGGCCAACATCGCGGGCAAGAGCTACGGCCAGATCTTCCGCGAGTTCGAGGGTCAGCAGGACCCGCGCAGCGTGCAGGGTTCCGGCGACGTGAAGTACCACCTCGGCACCGAGGGTCATTACACCGCCGAGACCGGCGAGAAGACCAAGGTCTACCTGGCCGCGAACCCCTCCCACCTGGAGGCGGTCAACCCGGTGCTCGAGGGTGTGGCCCGGGCCAAGCAGGACCGGCTGAACCGGCAGGGCGAGATCTTCTCGGTGCTGCCGGTGCTGATGCACGGCGACGCGGCGTTCGCCGGGCAGGGTGTGGTCACCGAGACGCTGAACCTGTCGCAGCTGCGGGGTTACCGCACCGGCGGCACGGTGCACGTCGTCATCAACAACCAGGTCGGCTTCACCACCGCCCCCTCCTCCTCGCGCTCGTCGGTCTACTGCACCGACGCCGCCCGGATGATCCAGGCGCCGATCTTCCACGTGAACGGGGACGACCCGGAAGCCTGTGTCCGGGTGGCCCAGCTGGCCTTCGAGTTCCGGATGGCGTTCGACAAGGACGTCGTCATCGACATGGTCTGCTACCGCCGCCGCGGCCACAACGAGGGCGACGACCCCTCGATGACCCAGCCGCTGATGTACAACCTGATCGAGGCCAAGCGGAGCGTTCGCAAGCTCTACACCGAGGGCCTGATCGGGCGCGGTGACATCACCGTGGAAGAGGCGGAGCAGGCGCTGCGCGACTACCAGCAGCAGCTGGAGCGCGTCTTCGCCGAGACCCGCGACACGGTGAACCACCCGCCCACGGTGAACCGCGACGTCACGGCCGGTCTCGACCTGCCCAAGGCGCAGCAGCAGGACAGCAACGCCGGCAACGGCCACACCAGCGCGGTCCCGGCCGAGGTGCTGAAGCAGATCGGCGACGCGTACGTCTCGCCGCCCGCGGGCTTCTCGGTACACCCGAAGCTGCAGACGCTGCTGGAGCGCCGGGCCACGATGGCCTCCGACGGCGGGGTCGACTGGGCGTTCGGCGAGCTGCTGGCGCTGGGATCGATCCTGATGGAGGGCACCAACATCCGGTTCACCGGGCAGGACACCCGGCGCGGCACGTTCACCCAGCGGCACGCGGTGCTGACCGACAAGATCACGGCCGAGGAATGGACCCCTCTGCTCAACCTGAACGAGAACCAGGGCAAGTTCTGGATCTACGACTCGCTGCTGTCCGAGTTCGCCGCGATGGGCTTCGAGTACGGCTACTCGGTCGAGCGGCCCGACGCCCTGGTGCTCTGGGAGGCGCAGTTCGGTGACTTCGCCAACGGCGCCCAGACCATCGTCGACGAGTTCATCTCCTCGTCCGAGCAGAAGTGGGGCCAGCGGTCGTCGGTGACGCTGCTGCTCCCCCACGGCTACGAGGGCCAGGGGCCGGACCACTCCAGCGCCCGCATCGAGCGCTACCTGCAGCTGTGCGCCGAGAACAACATGTTCGTCGCCCAGCCGTCGACCCCGGCCAGCTACTTCCACCTGCTGCGCCGTCAGGCCTACGCCAAGCCGCGCAAGCCGCTGGTGGTGTTCACACCCAAGTCGATGCTGCGCCTGAAGGCCGCCGTGTCGCCGATCGAGGAGTTCACCAACGGTGAGTTCCTCCCGGTCATCCCCGACAACGCCAAGCTGGGGCAGGTCGACCGGGTGCTGCTGTGCAGCGGGAAGATCTACCACGACCTGGTAGCGGAGCGCACCAAGCGTGGTGACACCAGCACCGCGATCGTGCGGCTGGAGCAGCTCTACCCGCTCGACGCCGAGGGTGTGCAGGCGGCCATCCAGCCGTACCGCGACGCCCAGCTGGTCTGGGTGCAGGACGAGCCGGCGAACCAGGGTCCCTGGCCGTCGATCGCCCTGAGCCTTCCGCAAGACCTGGGCGGGCGTCCGCTGCTGCGCATCTCCCGCCCCGCGGCGGCCTCCCCGGCCACCGGTTCGGCCAAGAAGCACCAGGCCGAGCAGGCGGCCCTGATCGCTCAGGCGTTCAACCGCTAAGCGGGACAACGCGAAACGGCTCCGCATCCATGTGGGTGCGGAGCCGTTTCAGCGAAATCGCACTACTCAACCGGTCCACCTACGAGATCTTGCGGATGAAGTCGGACAGAATACGACCATGTACTTCACCGACCGAGGGATCGAGGAGCTCGAGCAGCGCCGTGGGGACGAAGAAGTGTCGTTCGCCTGGCTGGCCGAGCAGCTGAAGCATTTCGTCGACCTCAACCCGGATTTCGAGACCCCGGTCGAGCGACTGGCCACCTGGCTGGCCCGGCTCGACGACGATGACGACGAGGTCCAGTGAGCCGATTGCGCCTAGCCTCCAGCACCCCCGCCGGTGCACCGGAGGTGAGGATCTGCGTCGTCGGTGACGCGCTGGTCTCCGGGGTGGGCGACCCCAAGGCGCTGGGCTGGGTGGGCCGGGTCGCGGCGCGCACCCCTCAGGACGAGATGGCCCTGTCCGTCTACACTCTCGGTGTTCCCGGGGAGAACACGGCCGACCTGGGCACCCGCTGGTGGTCGGAGGCCGGGCGCCGCTTCGGCGACCACCAGGGCGAACACCGCGTGGTGATCGGCCTGGGCCGGGCCGACATCGAGGCCGGCCTGAGCATCCCGCGCTCGCGGCTGAACCTCGCCAACATGCTCGACGACGCGCACGCCCGACGGCTGCCCGCCTTCGTGGTCGGCCCGCCCCCGGCCGCCGACCACGCGCTGAACCTCCGGATCGAAGAGCTGTCAGCCACTTTCAGTGACGTCTGCCGCCGTCGCAGCGTGCCCTACGTGGATTGCTTCGACCCGCTCTACGCGCACGAGGACTGGCTCACCGACCTGGCCTCCGGCGACGGGGAGCACCCGCGCCAGGCCGGCTACGGCCTGATCGCCTGGCTGGTGCTGCACAACGGCTGGTACGAGTGGCTCGGCGTGCCCCGGCCCTAGAAAGAAATTGCCTGAAGACACGCGTGCCCGCTCGGCTCCCCGAAGGGGAGCGGGCACGCTGGGAGCACCCCCGGCCCTCCAGGGCTGGGGGACCTCCATTTTCAGCGCGTGAACACGACCTTGCCCACCACGTCTCCCGACGCGAGCTTCTCGAATCCCTCGCGAGCGCGTTCCAGGGGCAGCACCGTGTCGATCCGCGGGCGCACCCCGCTGGTGAGCAGGAAGTTCGCCAGGCGGCCGAGTTCCTCGCGGGTGCCCATGGTCGACCCGAGCACCCGTAGTTGCAGGAAGAAGATGCGGTTGAGCTCGGCGTTCTTCGGGGCGGCGCCGCTGGTGGCACCGCAGATCACGATCGCCCCGCCGGATTTCAGCGACTTCACCGAGTGACTCCAGGTGGCCGCGCCCACGGTCTCCATCACCGCGTCCACCCGCTCGGGCAGCCGGGCCCCGCTCTCGAAGGCGCGATCGGCACCCAGCTGTACCGCCCGCGTCCGTTTGCCCTCGTCGCGACTGGTCGCCCAGACCCGCACCCCCGCGGCCCGGCCGAGCGCGATCAGCGCCGTCGCGACCCCACCACCCGCGCCCTGCACCAGGATGGTCTGGCCGGGAAGCACCTGGCCCTGGGTGAAGAGCATGCGGTAGGCGGTGAGCCAGGCCGTGGGCAGGCAGGCGGCTTCTTCCCAGCTCAGCCCGGCCGGCTTGGGCACCAGGTTGCTCTTCGGCACGATCACCTCGTCGGCGAGCGCGCCCTGGTGCAGCTCGGAGAGCAGGCTGCGGCGCGGGTCGAGGGTCTCGTCGCCCTTCCAGTCCGGATCGCTGATGACGGCGTGCACGATGACCTCGTTGCCGTCGTCGTCGAGGCCCGCGCCGTCGCAGCCCAGGATCATCGGCAGGCGCTCGTCGGGCAGGCCGACCCCGCGCAGGCTCCACAGATCGTGATGGTTCAGGCTGGCGGCCTTCAGCCGGACCCGGGCCCAGCCTTCGGGCACGTCCGGGGCGGGGCGCTCTGCGACCTGTAGTGCGGAGAGCGGGTCGTCGGCATCGGTTCTGGTGACGAAGGCAGCCAGCATGGGGACGACGCTAGTCCTGCCGCCCCCACGACCTCTAGGCCGGTCCTGTGACCACCCTCACACCACGTAGATCGATCTGACCGGTTCCGAGGGGATCGCGCGGATCGATGTTGAGGTCGTCGTCGATGGTCGCGTGGCTGCCGGAGTGCCCGTGCGAGGAGTAGTCGTCGCGCACGTCGATGACCTCGTGCAGGTCGGGCGGCAGGGCGTCGTCGTAGATCTCCCCCTCGACCGGCTCACCCTCGGGCCGTTGTTCGTCGCGGTTGTTCATGGCGGCCTCGACCGCGGCGGACAGCGAACCGGCCGCGGCATCGGCGCTGAGCAGCTGGCTGAGCACGTCGCGGATCTGGGCGAGCCGGTTCAGGGCCTCGCTGTGAGTGCCGGTGAGCGCGTCGAGACGCTGGGCGGCCAGGCCGTTGACGGCACCGGAGCGGCGCTGGGCGTCGTCGATCAGGTGCTCGGCGTGCCGCACGGAGTCGAGCCGCAGCTGATCGGCCTCGGTGCGGGCCGAGGTGATGGTGATCTCGGCCTCGCTGTGGGCGCGGGTCAGCTCGTTCTCGGCGGCCTGCCGGGCCTCGTTCACCTCCCGCGTAGCCGTCTCGCGGGCGATCGTCAGCTCCTGCACGGCACTCGCGCGGGCCTGCTCCAGGTCTTGCTGGGCCTCGGCCCGGGCCTGGGTGACGATGCGCTCGGCCTCGACCTGGGTCTCCTGCCGGAGCCGGATGATGTCGTCGCTGGCGCGCGAACGCTCCTGCTCGGCCTCCTCGTTGGCCAGCCGCAGGATCTGCGACATCCGGTCGCTGAGCTCGGCGTGCACCGGCTGCGGCTTGGGCGCGTCGCGCAGTTCCTCGACCTGGGCCTGCAGCCTCTGGGTCTCCGCGACGGCGGCCTCGGCCCCGGCGCGGGCGCGCTGGCCCTCGGCCCGCGCCACCGCGAGCTGCCGCTCGAGGGTGCTGAGTAACGCGTGCGTGCGGGTCATGTACTCCATGACCTGCTGCCGGTTGAAACCTCGCACAGCGATGTCGAAGGAATCTTCCCGAGGTGCCCCGGATACGACCGGTCGATTCTCGTCCATGAGCCTTCACAGGGGTGGGAGCCGAAGTGTGATGCGAACTCTTCCGCGCACGGGCAACCTTATGCAACTGGTTGCCCAACAAATGCCGTTCAGGTCCGAGTTTGCCGTCACACAGGGTCAGCCCCGGGCCACCCCTTCGTCCCGCGCCGCCTGCCCGACTGCCCTCGCCACCGCTCCGGCCACGCGTTCGTCGAAGACACTGGGTACCACCTCACCCGCGGTGGGGTGCTCCACACAGTTCGCGATCGCCCGGGCCGCGGCCAGCTTCATGCCCTCGGTGACGGCCGTGGCCCGCACGTCGAGCGCGCCGCGGAAGATGCCCGGGAAGGCGAGCACGTTGTTGATCTGGTTGGGGAAGTCGCTGCGCCCGGTACCCACCACCGCGGCGTACCGGTGGGCCAGGTCCGGATGCACCTCGGGCGTGGGATTGGCCAGCGCGAACACGATCGCCCCGGGCGCCATCGAGGCCACCACCGGCTCGGGCACCTGGCCTCCGCTGACCCCGATGTAGACATCGGCCCCTTCCATCGCCACGGCCAGGCCACCGCTCAGCCGACGCGGGTTGGAGCGCTCCGCGAGGCCTTCCTTGTACCCGGCCAGATGCGCCCGGCCCGGCGCCAGCACGCCCCGGCTGTCGCACACCACGATGTCGAGGATGCCGGCCCCGGCGAGAATGGCCGCGATGGCCACTCCCGCGGCACCCGCCCCGGCGACGACGACCTTCAGCCCGGCCAGGTCCCGCCCCGTCACCCGGGCGGCGTTGGTCAGGGCCGCGAGCACCACCACCGCGGTGCCGTGCTGGTCGTCGTGGAACACCGGCAGGTCGAGCCGCTCGCGCAGCCGGGCCTCGATCTCGAAGCAGCGCGGCGCGGCGATGTCCTCCAGGTTGATGCCGCCGAAGGTCGGGGCCAGCCGGGCGACGGTGTCGACGATCTCGTCCGGATCGGTGGTGTCCAGGCAGATCGGCACGGCGTTGATGCCGGCGAAGTGCTTGAACAGCATCGCCTTGCCCTCCATCACGGGCATCGCGGCGCCGGGGCCGATGTTGCCGAGGCCGAGCACGGCCGTGCCGTCGGAGACCACCGCGACCGTGTTGCCGCGACCGGTGTAGACGTCGAGCAGGTCCGGGTCGGCGGCGATGGCCAGGCAGACCTCGGCCACCCCCGGCGTGTAGGCGAGTGACAGGTCGTCGCGGGTCTGCAGGGGCACCCGCAGCGCGGTCTCGATCTTGCCGCCCCGATGCAGGGCGAACACCGGGGCCAGGGCGGTCACGGTAGGAATGTCGGAATCAGTACCGGTGGGCATGTCGATGGTCACGCGAGCACCTCGGGACAGGTCTGGACAGGTCGGTGGGAACGACGAAAAGACCGCCAGGATGCGGCGATACGCGCGCAGTGAGAGGGCGGGAGATACGCGGGCGGCGGGGTGGCGCCACCGGCCCAGGTGAACGGGGGTGACCCGTGGCGCTCATCGTGGCACAGCGATGCGCCCCTACGAGCACGTACGGTGTAACCGGCCCCACCTTTCGTCATCAATGAAAAGATCAAGACTGAGGACGCGGATGAGCTCCCCTACGGTGCACCGGCCACTGCTGCCGATCGGCCAGGTGATCGTGCGCGGCCGTTCGATGGAACCGTCCCTGCGGGACGGCGACCGGCTGCTGGTGCACTGGGGAGCACGGCCCCAGGTGGGCCGCGTGGCGGTGGTGCGCCTGCCCGGCGACCGGCCGCTCTCGGTGAAACGGCTCTCGTTCCGCGAGGACGGCGGCTGGTGGGTGGAACGCGACAACCCGGCCGAGGGCGTCGACTCCTGGCAGGTGGGCGCGGTGCCGGACGACGACGTGCTGGCCGTGGTGCTGTTCCGGATCTGGCCCGACCCGGGGAAGATCACGGGCCCGCGGCGCGCAGATCAACAGGGTGCGGAGTAGGTTACGAGTCCTCAGCCTCTAGCCTCGCGAAAAGGAGTACCCATGCTCTCGCGGTTCCTCAACGCCTTCACCGCGGTCGAGGTCAGCGCCCACTGCGACCTCCCCTGTGGCGTCTACGACCCGGCCCAGGCCAAGATCGAGGCCCAGTCGGTCAAGGCCTGCATCGCGAAGTTCAACGCCTCGGACGACTCGGTGTTCAAGGAGCGCGCGATCTCGATCAAGGAGGAGCGCAGCGACCTGGTGAAGCACCACCTCTGGGTGCTGTGGACCGACTACTTCAAGCCCCCTCACTTCGAGAAGTACCCGCAGCTGCACGGCCTGTTCAACGAGGCCACCAAGCTCGCCGGTGCGGGTGGCACGAAGGGCAGCACCGACGAGGCCGTGGCCGACCAGCTGCTGGCCAAGATCGACGAGATCAGCACGATCTTCTGGGAGACCAAGGCTGCTGCCTGAGTCTTTCGAGCACGCGACAGCGCCCGGTGGGTCCGATCGGACCCACCGGGCGCTGTCGTTTCCGGAAACGTGGGATGAATTCTGGCCATAGTGACCCACGCCACAGTGTTTACGAGTCGCGCTTTAAATGTAACAACTTGATAATGGACCAATCGGGCGTTGCGAGGGCAGTCTCAACGCCCCAGCTCCCTGGTCACGACGACGAGACCGGGTGAGCCCGTAGGAGGTGGAGGGCGGAACGGGACCCCGCCGTCCATCTCCTACGGACCCTCGCCGGCCGCAGGGCAGGCCCTAGGCCACCAGCCCCAGCCGGCGTAGTTCCACGGTGAGGTCGTGCGGGTTGCTGGCCACGGCCATCCCGTCGTGCAGGCTCACCACCCCGTCGCGGATCAGCTCCACCAGGTGCATGTCGAACGACTGCATCCCGTAGAAGGCACCTTCCTTGATCAGGTCGGTGATGGTGCTGGTCTTGTCCGGGTCGGAGATGGCTTCGGAGATGCGCCCGGTGTTCACGCAGATCTCCATCGCGAGCGCCCGGCCCGAGCCGTCAGCCCGTGGCACCAGGCGCTGGCAGATGATCCCGCGCAGCGACCCGGCCAATGAGAGCCGGACCTGCTTCTGCTCGTGCGGCGGGAAGAAGTCGATGATGCGGGAGATGGTCTCCTTGGCGTCCTGGGTGTGCAGCGTGGACATCACGAAGTGACCGGTCTCGGCCGCGGACAGCGCCGAGTGCACCGTCTCCTGATCGCGCATCTCACCGATCAGGATGACGTCGGGGTCCTGCCGCATCGCCGCGCGCAGCGCCACCGAGAAGTCCTGGGTGTCCACCCGGACCTCCCGCTGGTTGACCATCGCCAGCTTGTCCTCGTGCAGGACCTCGATCGGGTCCTCCACGGTGACGAGATGCACCTCGCGCTCGGTGTTGATCTTGTCGACCATGCCGGCGAGCGTGGTGGTCTTGCCCGAACCGGTGGGGCCGGTGACCAGTACCAGGCCACGGGGCTCGAGGGCGAGGCGGCCGATCACGTCGGGCACGCCGAGCTTGTCGAGCGGGATCGCGCCGACGTTGACGCGGCGGAACACCAGGCCGGCCGACCCGCGCTGGCGGAAGGCGTTCACCCGGTACCGGCCGACGCCGCTCAGGGAGTAGGCGAAGTCGGCCTCGTTGGTGCTCTGGAACTGCGCCCGCAGGTCGTCCCGCAGCACCTCGGCCACCATCGCCTCGGTGTCGGCCGGGGAGAGCGCGGGCACGTCCAGGCGGCGCAGCTTGCCGTCGATCCGGATGCGTGGCGGCGAACCGACCTTGCAGTGCAGGTCCGAGCCGTACAGCTCGGACAGGGCCCGCAGGAAGGGCACCACGGAGACAGGAGGGCGGCTCACGGGTACTTCGATCGGCCGTCCTGAGCAACTCTTGAGAATCCCGGGTCAAGGCCGCCCGGTCCCGGCTCGATCCCTGCTCCATCCCGGCCTGGCCGGAGCACCGGCCCGGGCATGAAATGATGGCGGGTAGTCGAGTGAAGGAGAAGTGCCATGAGCAAGCGCGGACGCAAGCGCCGCTCGCGCAAGGGCAGCGCGGCCAACCACGGTCGCCGTCCCAACGCCTGAGCCAACGCGCATCAGCGAAACACACAGAAGGCGTTGCCCCCTCACGGGAGCAACGCCTTCTGTGTGTACGGGCCAGGCTCTAGGTCCTGTCCTGCGGATCATCGCCTACTGTGGGGCAACCGGTGGGCCGGCTGGACAGGTCCTAGCCGTTCAGCTCGATCCGGGCCTCGGTAATCTTGATCATGATGCGGTCGCGCAGGTCGGCGGGGGCCGTCTCCCGGCAGCAACGGCGCACCAGGGCCTTGAGCGCTACGTCGAGGTCGTACTGCTGCAGGCAGGGCGAGCAGTCGTCGAGGTGCTGGCGGATCTGGTCCAGATCCGCCTCGCCGAGCTCACCGTCCAGGTATTCGTAGACCTGGTCGAGCACCTTGGAACAGTCGGGCTCATTGCAGCTGCTCATGCCGCACCATCCTCTGACCGCGCGGCGACGAAGCCGCGTTCCGCAGCGTACTCCTCGAGCAGGTCACGCAGCTGCCGTCGGCCGCGGTGCAGCCGCGACATGACCGTGCCGATCGGGGTGCCCATGATCTCGGCGATCTCCCGGTAGGCGAAGCCCTCGACATCGGCGAGGTAGACCGCGATGCGGAACTCCTCGGGGATGCGCTGCAGAGCCTCTTTCACGTCCGAGTCGGGCAGCCGGTCGAGCGCCTCGGCCTCGGCGGAACGCAGCCCGGCCGAGGTGTGCGAACCGGCCCGCGCGATCTGCCAGTCCTCGATCTCGTCGGTCTGGGCCTGCTGGGGCTCGCGCTGCTTCTTGCGGTACGTGTTGATGTACGCGTTCGTCAGGATCCGGTACAGCCAGGCCTTCAGGTTCGTGCCCGGCTGGTACTGATGGAAGGACGCGAACGCCTTGGTGAAGGTCTCCTGGACGAGATCCTCGGCGTCCGCGGGGTTACGCGTCATCCGGAGGGCCGCCGAGTAGAGCTGGTCCAGGTACTGCAGGGCATCCCGCTCGAAGCGGGCAGACCGCTCCTCGGGGTTCTCAGTCGCCGGTGCGCGACCCGCTTGGGCATCCATCACCGACGAGCCTAGCTGCACCGGAGCGGCTTTTCCCGCCCAGGTTCGCCCTGTGGACTGGCCGGACGACTGATTGGTCCCGGAAGACCGTTCTTCCACCGTCGTCACGAGTAGCAACGGCGCACTCCTCACTCTTCGCGGACGCCCATGAACAACCCCGCCGTCACGATCACGGTTGCTGTCATGAGGGATTTACGTAACGGTCACCGAAGGTCACGAACCCACCTGCCTGGATTCTCCGACACGCCCGGGCCCACGGGCCGATGATTACTTTCGCAGTGGTCACAACGCACGAAGCCGGGAGGTCATTCCGCTCCGTCGACCGCGGTTGGCCACGCCCTGGCCCATTCGGGCAGGCGGTCGGCGACCGCGTCCGCGACCGGTCCGTACTTCTTCAGAGAGTGATCACCTTCGACGCCGCGGACCTCGACGCCGGGCAGTTCCAGCGCCGCGATGTCGGGCCCGGAGCCGAACGCGTCGCGGTGCCCCTGCACCACCAGCACGTCGATATCGGCCTCGTGCGGCAGCGCCAGTTCGTGGGCCCGGGATTTTTCCGGACGGCCGGGCGGGTGGAGGGGGAAGGCCAGGCAGAGCACCGCCCGGGCGCCGTGGGCGGCGGCGGTGCGGCAGGCCACCCGGGCCCCCGCGCTGCGGCCCCCGACCACGAGGGGCACCCCGGGCAGGGCGGGCAGAGCCTCCATCACGGCGTTCCAGCCGATGTCGAGCCGGGGCGGCGGCGAGGCGACCTTCTTGCCGGCCACCCGCCAGGGCTGCTCGACCAGCACGGCCTGCCAGCCGGCGGCCACGGCCCGATCGCGCACCGCGACCAGGTCGGCCGCACCGATACCGCCCCCGGCTCCGTGCCCGAGCACGATCCGGCCCACCGGCGGCCCGTCCGGCGTCCAGAGGTGGGCGCGGGCCGGGCCCGTCCCGGTCGGGATCTCGACCACGACCGACGCGAGCTCCCCCACCGGACGCTCGGCCTCGTCCTCAATCACTCGGCTCGCCATCAGAACAGGGAATCCTCGACCGGACCGCCGAGCAACTCCCCGGTGGCCGGGTCGACCACGCCGATCAGGCTGTCGGCGGGGGCCGGCTCGAGCAGGGCGGGCCCGTCGTTGCGCACGGAGTTCACCCGGGTGGTGATCGGCAGCGCCGAGAATCGGCCCGCCGGAAGGTCAATGGTCAGATTGTGGACGTCGGCGGCGGCCTTCACGCCCGGGTCCAGCCAGGCGGCCCAGCGGTCTTTCGGCAGCACCAGCGGCATCCGGTCGTGGATCGTGTCCAGACCGGGCTCGGCGGCGGTGGTGATGACGGCGAAGGTGACCAGCCAGGCGACCGGGCCGTCGGGGTCCGCGGCCCGGTCGCGCCAGAACTCGTAGATCCCGGCCAGGGCCAGGCCCGGCGAACCGTCGGCGGGGCTCATGAAGAACGGCTGCTTGCGGGGCTTGCCCTTGGCATCCTTCTCGGTCGGGCTGACCTGCCACTCGTACCAGCCGTCGGCCGGCACCAGGCAGCGCCGCGACAGCGCGGCCTTCTTGAAGGCGGGTTTGTCGAGCAGTGTCTCCAGCCGGGCGTTGATCATGCGGGCGCCCCCGGAGGCGTCCTTGCTCCACGACGGCACCAGACCCCACCGCAGCGGGCGCAACTGCCGCACCGCCCGGGCGTCGTGCTGCGCATCGTTGGCCAGGGCAGCCGTCACCAGGGCATCCACATCGGACTCGTCGGGCGCCGGTTTCTCCATCCGTTCCATCACCACGGGCACGGTGTCGGTGGGCGCGATGTTGTACTTCGCCTCCACCGCCCGGGGATCGTCGAGATGGTCCTCCTCGACCTCGAACTCGACGACGAGCTCCTCGTGACCGCGACTCGACGCGTACCGTCCGCACATGTGATCCAGCCTAAACGCCGCGCCGGGCTGTGAACCGGTGCTGATTTAGGTGCTTTTCCGGCCTGTCCGTTCGCGTCGGAGGGCGATCAGGAGTAGCAAAGGACCATGACGATCGTCCGCCGTATTGCCCGCCCCCTGCTTGCCGCTCCCCTGATCCAGTCCGGGGTCGAGGTCGCGCGTCATCCCGCCTCCCACGCCGAGGCCGCCAAGCCGGTCCTGAACCAGGTCTCGGGGCCCCTGCGCCTGCCGAACGACCCGGTGATGGTCGTGCGTTCCGCCGGTGCCGTGACGGCCGTCGCGGGTTCGCTGCTGGCCGTCGGCCGCCTGCCGCGGCTCTCCGCGCTGGCGATCGTGGCCACCGCCCCCGTGGTGCAGCCGATCGAGCCCTTCTGGAAGGAGAAGGACCCGACGCTGCGTCGCGAGAAGCAGGCCACGTTCGTGAAGACGCTCGGCCTGATCGGCGGCGCGCTGCTGGCGACGGTGGACACGCAGGGCAAACCCAGCGTGGCGTACCGCGGCCGCAAGGCCCGCAAGGCCGCCGCCGTCGCGGTGCGGGAGGCGCGCGTGGACGCGTCCGAGTCGCTGATCGAGGTGCGCGACTCCGGCCGCAAGGCCACGAAGAAGGCCAGGAAGGCCGCTCAGCAGGCCGCGAAGGACGCCGGCAAGACCAGCCGCCGGGCCCGCCGCAAGGCCGAGAAGGTCACGGCCAAGCAGTACGCCAAGGCCCAGAAGGCGGCTCGCAAGGCCGGTGACAGCCTGCACGTCTAGGGCGTGTGCTCCCCGGGCTGCACGAGCCCGGGGACACGGGGCTGCCTCCGCACGCTCACGGCGGATAGTCTCGTCGCTCGATACCTGTGTTAACGGTGAAGGCGATGACGGAAGTGGCGCGAGCGAAACGATGAGTACCCCGGTGAGCGACGAGGCGACAGAGAACTGGCCGGCCCCGACCGTGGAAGGCCCGGTCTCCGCGACGGTGTTCCTGCCCGGTTCCAAGTCGCTCACCAACCGGTATCTGGTGCTGGCCGCGATCGCCGACGAGCCGTCCCGGCTGCGCGCTCCCCTGCGGTCCCGCGACACGCTGCTCATGGCCGAGGCCGTGCGCAGCCTGGGCACCGACCTCCAGGACGCGGGCGCCACCGGGGCGTTCGGCGCCGACTGGCTGATCACGCCTGGGCGTCTGCGTGGCCCGGCCTCGATCGACGTCGGCCTGGCCGGCACGGTCATGCGTTTCGTGCCGCCGATCGCGGCCCTGGCCGACGGCGACATCTTCTTCGACGGTGATCCGCACGCCCGGGTCCGGCCGATGGGCCCGATCATCAACGCCCTGCGCGGTCTCGGGATCGACGTCGACGACAACGGCGGCGGGCGTCTGCCGTTCACCGTGAAGGGCACCGGCTCGGTGCGGGGCGGCACGCTGGAGATCGACTCCTCGGCGTCGTCCCAGTTCGTCTCCGCGCTTCTGCTGGCCGGCGCCCGGTTCGAGGAGGGCCTGACCCTGCGCCACATCGGCGGTCAGGTGCCCAGCGAGCCGCACGTCACGATGACCGTCGAGGCGCTGCGTGACGTCGGCGTGGTCATCGACGACTCCGAGCCCGACGTGTGGCGGGTCGAGCCCGGCCGGGTCGGCGGCCTCGACGTGATGGTCGAGCCCGACCTCTCCAACGCCGCGCCGTTCCTGGCCGCGGCCATGGTCGCGGGCGGGCAGGTGACGATCCCGGGCTGGCCGCAGTACACCACCCAGGCGGGCGACCACCTGCGCGACCTGTTCGACGAGATGGGTGCCGACGTCACCCTCGACCGCGACGGGCTGACCGTGCGCGGCACCGGCGAGGTCTACGGCCTCGACGCCGACCTGAGCGCGGCCGGTGAGCTCACCCCCACCGTTGCCGCGATCGCGGCGCTCGCCGGTACCCCGTCGCACCTGCGCGGCATCGCGCACCTGCGGGGCCACGAGACCGACCGGCTCAAGGCCCTGGCCACCGAGCTGAACCGGCTCGGCGGCGACGTCACCGAGACCGAGGACGGCCTGATCATCAAGCCGGCCCCGCTGCGCGGCGGCGTGTTCCACAGCTACGCCGACCACCGGATGGCCACGGCCGGTGCGGTGATCGGGCTGAAGGTGCCGGGCATCAGCGTGGAAGACATCGGCACCACCGCCAAGACCCTGCCCGAGTTCACGCAACTCTGGGAGCGGATGCTGACCGGTCCGGACGGCACCGGACACCGGTGAGTCCCCGGCGGAGGGGCCAGGACGACGAGTCCCAGATCCGGTTCCGGCCCAACCCCAAGGGGAACCGTCCCCGCACCAAGGAACGCCCGCTGCACGCGGACGCCGTGACGGCCCAGGTCGTCACCGTCGACCGCGGCCGGTTCGGCTGTCTGCTGGGTGGTTTCGGCAGTGAAGAGGCCGACGACCTGGTCATCACCGCGATGAAGGCCCGCGAGCTGGGCCGCACCGCGGTGGTGGTCGGCGACCGGGTGGGCCTGGTCGGCGACGTGACCGGGTCGGCCGGTTCGCTGGCCCGCATCGTCCGGGTCGAGCCGCGCACCTCCCTGCTGCGGCGCAGCGCCGACGACACCGACGTGGTCGAGCGGGTGATCGTGGCGAACGCCGACCAGCTGGCCATCGTCACCGCGCTGGCCGACCCGGTGCCGCGCCCGCGCATGGTCGACCGCTGCCTGGTCGCGGCCTACGACGCCTCGCTCGACCCGCTACTGGTGCTGACCAAGGCCGACCTGGCCGACCCGGCGGAGTTCACGGCCCAGTACGCGGCGCTCGACGTGCCCTGGCTGGTCTCCCGGCGCTCCGGCGAGGGCGTCCAGGGGCTCGACGCCGTGCGTGAACGCCTGGCCGGGCGCGTCACCGTGCTCGTGGGCCACTCCGGCGTGGGCAAGTCCACCCTGGTCAACGCCCTGACCGGGTCCGACCGGGCGATCGGCCGGGTCAACGACGTGACCGGCCGGGGCCGGCACACCTCCACCTCGGCGGTCGCCCTGCGACTGCCCGGCGGCGGCTGGGTGGTGGACACCCCCGGCGTGCGGTCCTTCGGCCTGGGGCACGTCGACCCCGACCGTCTGGTCGGGGCCTTCCCGGAGCTGGAGGCCGGCACCGACGAGTGCCCGCGCGGCTGCACCCACGACGAGCCGGAGTGCGGGCTCGATGCGTGGGTGGCCGAGGGCCGGGCCGGGGCGTCCGGCCCGGCCCGGCTGGAGTCGTTCAGGCGACTCCTGCGGGCGCGGGTGGGAACGCCCGACTACTGATTCGTCGAGGCGATCGAGTCTTTCCACACTGCCTTGGCGCCGCTGTCGCCCACCCGGTAGGTCCAGGCGATCGCCGCGACGCCGACCGCCAGGGTCAGCACGATCGAGGTCGCCAGCTTCGGGGTGGAGGTGCGGGGGGCCTCGTCCCGGGTGCGCAGTAGCAGCCAGACGACGAGCGAGACCACGAACTGCGCGATCGCGAAGTAAATCAGGTACTGCGCAATATCACCGTGGTCCTTGGCCACCGGCTCGAAACCCGGATTACTGAGACGGGCCTGGAGTTTCTCGCCGGATTCCAGGGCGGCGTAGGTCGCGGCGGCGGCGAGAAGATTTCCCAGCACGGCCCACGGGAGCTCGCGGCGCCAGCGGGGACGGATCACGAATGCGACCGTGACCACCGACATCAGCGGCAGCAGCACGACGACGGCGTGGACGACGAGCGCGTGGACCGGCAGACCGTTGATGAGATCGAACATGGCGAGAAGCTTAAACCCTCAATCAATTCTCGGCGATGTATCAAAGGTTCTAGTACCTGGTCCTACTCGGCCCGGACACAGGAATTCCTGAGCCATTTCCCAGTAATCGCAGTGTTCACCACCGTGACCTTCGCGTGACCAAGGGGCTGTACCGTCGGCGGCTGTGGGCTATGAAGACGATCTCCGCCTTGCACACGTGCTCGCGGACCAGGTGGACTCGGTGACGCTGGCCCGGTTCCAGGCGGCGGACCTCCGGGTGGAGACGAAGCCCGACCTCACCCCGGTGAGCGACGCCGACCGTTCGGCCGAGGAGATGATCCGCACCCAGCTCAAGCGCACGCGGCCGCGCGACTCGGTGCTCGGCGAGGAGTTCGGCGTGACCGGGAACAGCCCCCGGCAGTGGATCGTCGACCCGATCGACGGCACCAAGAACTTCGTGCGGGGCGTACCCGTCTGGGCCACCCTGATCGCGCTGGTCGACAACGGGACGCCGGTGGTCGGCCTGGTCTCGGCCCCCTCCCTCCAGCGGCGCTGGTGGGCGAGCCAGGGCACGGGCGCCTGGACCGGGCGGAGCCTGACCAAGGCCCGGCGCATCCAGGTGTCGGGCGTCGCCGAACTGCAGGACGCCTCGCTCTCCTACTCCTCGCTGGGCGGCTGGGACGAGCGCGGCCTGGGCGACAACTTCGCCGAGCTGATGCGCACGGTGTGGCGGACCCGGGCCTACGGCGACTTCTGGTCGTACATGCTGCTGGCCGAGGGCGCCGTGGACATCGCCTGCGAACCCTCGCTGGAGCTGTACGACATGGCCGCGCTGGTGCCCATCGTGGTCGAGGCCGGCGGCGTGTTCACCTCGGTGGAGGGCAAGGACGGCCCGTTCGGCGGCAGCGCCGTGGCCACCAACGGCCTCCTCCACGCCGACACCCTGGGACTGCTCACCAGCACCTGAAGCCCGGCCTGAAGTCTGGGTGCCAGCAACGTGGCCCACAGGTCGAACCAGCCGTACCCACCGGCGGCGCCCGAGGGAGGGTTGCCCTGGCCGATCACGCCCAGCACCGGGTCGAACGGCGCCCAGGCCCAGGTGTTCAGGTGGGTGCCGAGCAGTTCCAGGTAGGTCACCACGACGAAGGCCCCGACGTAGAGCAGCCGGGCCCGGCCCCAGACCAGGAACCCGAGCAGGCACAGGAACCAGAAGGCCCCGAGCACGTCCTGCCGCTGCGCGAGAACCAGGCCGTGCACCGCCCAGGCCCCGCCCACGAGCGCGGTCGCACCGACGAAGAACCGCGGGTGGGCCCGGAGCGGACGGCTGCGGCCGAGGGCGAGCGCGGCCAGGTAGACCAGGCCGTGGCCGGGCGGGACGAACAGCGGCACGGTGCCGATCCGGTACACGTAGGCCTCGAGCAGCGGCGAGAACGTGTACTCGACGATCGAGGCGAAGAGCACCACCAGCAGGGTCTGCCAGCGCACCAGCACGCTCTCGCGGCTCAGCAGGTAGCCGAGCATCGCCCAGGTACTCACCCCCAGCACCAGCTGGCGGGTCAGCTCGCTGACCGGCAGTGATGCGACGGGCACGGCATCGACCAGCAGGAACATCCCGATCCAGAGCAGGACCACGCCGACGAGGACGAGCTCGGGGTCGACACGCCGCCTGGTCATGTCCACCAGGTTCGCAGAGCCCCACACCCGGGCGGCGAGCAGGTCGAGCAGGTCGGCCCATCCCCCGGCTACCGGCACAATGGCCTGGTGCGCATCTCCGCGAAGACCGACTACGCAGTCCGGGCGGCCCTCGAGCTGGCCGCCGCCCCGGAGGGTGTGTGGATCAAGACCGAGACCGTGGCCGAACGGCAGAGCATCCCGCTGCCGTTCCTGCTGAACATCCTCGCCGAGCTGCGTACGGCCGGTCTGGTGCAGAGCCGGCGCGGGGCCGAGGGTGGTTACCGCCTGGCCCTGCCCTCGACCGAGATCAAGATCGCCGACGTGATCCGGGTGATCGACGGCCCGCTGGCCAACATCGCCGGTGAGCGGCCGGAAGACGTCGCCTACTCGGGCGCCGCCACGGCGCTGCGCGACATCTGGGTGGCACTGCGGGCCAAGATGCGCGTCGTGCTGGAGGGCGCCACCCTCGCCGACGTCGCCAACGGCACCCTGCCCGCCGAGGTCACCGCGCTGCTCGCGGACGACGACGTCTGGCGCGCACGCATCTAGGTCTTACGCAGCGTCCGGGAGATCTCGGCGACCACGTCGTCCATCGGCTGCCCGGCCCGGAACACGGCCACCACCACGTCGTCCCGGTCCCCGACGGGGACCGGCGGCGGGTCGGTGCGGGCGCCGAACGTAGCGGTCACCCAGCCGCACGAGGAGTCCAGGTCGGCCACCGGGTCGTAGTTCCCCCCGGCGCGCAACCACTCCCGCAGCACGGCGTTGTGGGCGGCGACGACCGCGGCCGCGATCACGTCGGCCCGCAGCACCACCTGGGCCTCCGGCAGGCTGCCCGAGAGCCGGCCGCGCAGATAGCGGCTGAACGTGCGCTCGTACCGCTGCACGCTGGCCAGCTCTCGGTCGCGCAGCGCGGGGACACTGCGCGAGAGCCGGTACCGCTGCACCGAGACCTGCGGGTCGTCGAGGTAACTGAGCAGCACCAGCTTCACCGCCCCGCAGATCGCCTCGATCGGGTCGAGCGCGGTCTGCGCGATCAGGTGCTGATTGACCATGGCGAGCAGGGAGTCGTGATCGGGGAAGATCACGTCGTCCTTCGAACGGAAGTACCGGAAGAACGTGCGCCGGGCGATCCCCGCGCGCTCCGCGATGGCGTCGACGGTGGTGCCGTCGTACCCGCGGGCCTCGAACAGCTCGAACGCCGCCGCCGCGATCCGCCGCCCGGTGTCCGGATGGCTGCCCGGGGCGGTCTGCTCTCCAGGGACGAGCGGAACCCGTGACATGCCCGTGACCATACCCGGCGAACAAGAACAGGCGATGGCGCAGACCGAGGGCCGGCTCACCCCACATACCTGCTGGAGGACGCGGGTGGGCGCCCAAGGCGCACCGGCGCCGGTAGGTGCGGGCCTACGTCCCCGCCCAACCCCTTCGTGATCATGCAAAACCTCCCCAGAGTTCTAGAACTGTCGAGTCAGGAGTTCTAGAACGCCGGGGAGTGGGGGCACCTCCCGGCCGAAGGCTGGGGGATTTGCATGATCACGAACTAGGGAAGTTCAGGCTGTGCGGCGCAGGGCCGGGTCGAGGCGGCGGCGGGAGGCTTCCGGGAGACTGGCCTCGACGCAGGCGGGGCAGGCGTCGTGGGGGGTGGCGGAGAACGAGCGCTCCCAGAACACCGTCCAGCCCGAGGTCCATTCACCGCAGAGCGTCTTGCGGGAACCGGCCGGCCAGGCGTGCTGCACCCCGTAGGGCACCCAGGCGAACGGCGGCTTGCCGGACGTCGACCGCACCTTGTGCGTCGCGGTCACGTAGAGCTGCGTGTCGGCGTGTTTGGTACCGCCGAGGGTGGGGGACAAGGTGCTGGTCATGGCCCGACTCCTCTCGTGAGGCCGAGACGGCCCGCCGGGGAGGGAGACCGCACGGCTCGCGTGCCCAACAGGGGGAGGGTCGGCGCTCGTGAGGGCGCCGATGCACTCAGTGCCATCATTAAGGCACCGGATGCATACGGCGCGCAAGAGGTCCTCCCGGTTTCGGGCCGACCGGACGGCCGGGCGTCGACGAACGGCTCTTCCGCACGGTCCGGCGGTCAGGGCTCCAGATCGACATCTGGGCCTCCGAGAATCCGTTCAGCACACCGGGGGGCCGAGAACGGGGACTTGTTTCGCCATGGGTATCGACACGCTGGTCGACCGGATCCGCGAGTCGCGGGAGACCATTGCGGCGACCGGCGAACAGCAGTCCACCACCGCCGCCGGCGTGGCCGGCACCAGCTCCCGTGATCACCGAAAAGGCCCAGCTCACATGGAGCCGGGCCATGGAGGTGCGCCGCTGCGGGATCTCGGTCCAGGACCGGACCACGGTGCTGCGCGAGCTCGTCGAAAGCCCGTGATCAGCAATGAACAGGCCGGAAGAGGCGAAAATGCGTGGGCCTGAGGCCCCCGCCTTGACAGACTGGCGCCTGTGTTCCTGACCATCACCTCGACCAGCGACCGGGACGAGGCCCCGGCCACCGACCTGGGCTACCTGTTGCACAAGCACCCCGACCGCGCGCAGAAGTTCGGCCTGCCCGTCGGTACGGCGCATGTGTTCTACCCCCGGGCCGATGCGACGACCTGCACCGCGGCGCTGTTGCTGGAGGTCGACCCGATCGCGCTGGTACGGGGTCGCGGCTCGAGACCGGTAGACGGTTTCTCCCTCGCGCAGTACGTGAACGACCGGCCCTACGCCGCGTCGTCACTGCTCGCCGTCGCCCTCGGCAAGGTGTTCAAGACTGCCATCTCGGGCCGCTGCGACGTGCGGCCGGAGCTGCCCGGCACCCCGCTGAACCTGGAGATCGAGGTACCGGCACTGCCCTGCCGGGGCGACTCGGACCTGGCCCGCAGCCTGTTCGAGCCGCTGGGCTGGACCTGCACGGTGACGCCGGTGCCCCTGGACCCGGAGCTCGGCTGGGGCGACTCGCCCTACGTGGACCTGCGGCTGACCGGTGAGCAACTGCTCTCCGACGCCCTGAGCCAGCTGTACGTGCTGCTGCCGGTGCTCGACGACGCCAAGCACTACTGGGTCACCGCCGACGAGGTGGACAAGCTGGTCCGCGCCGGGGAGGGCTGGCTCGCCACCCACCCCGAGCGCGCCCTGATCACCGAGCGGTATCTGCGCCACCAGCGGTGGCTGGTCGACGACGCCGCCGAGCGGTTCGCCGGGCTGGAAGACGCCCCGCCCCCCGAGAGTGAGCTCCTGGACGACGAGGCCGCCACTTCGGAAACCCGCGTCCCCCTGGCCACACAGCGTCTCGACGCCCTCCTCGAGACCCTGGAGGCCTGTAAGGCCCGGAGCGTGGCCGACCTCGGCTGCGGTGAGGGCAAGCTGCTCGGGCGGCTGCTGGAGAACCCTCGGTACCAGCGCATTCTCGGCGTGGACGTATCGCACCGATCGCTGCGCGCCGCCGCGCGCCGGCTGCACCTGGACGATCTGCCCGACCGCGCCGCCGAGCGCATCGAGCTGCGCCAGTCGTCGCTGGTCTACGCCGACCCCGGCCTGGCCGGCTTCGACGCGGCGGTGCTGTCCGAGGTGATCGAGCACGTCGACGAGTCCCGGCTGCCGGCCCTGGCCTCCAGCGTCTTCGGTCCGGCCCGGCCCGGCGTGGTGCTCGTGACCACCCCGAACGTGGAGCACAACCAGCACTTCGGGATGTCCGAAGGCCAGATCCGGCACACCGACCACCGTTTCGAGTGGGACCGGGCGACCTTCCAGGCCTGGGCCTCGGCCGTGGCCGGGCAGTACGGATACGCGGTGCGCTTCCAGGGCATCGGGGCGGAACACCCCGAGGCCGGGCCGCCCACCCAGATGGCCGTCTTCACTCTCGACCCGTCGTCTGCCGCAGAGGTGTCCCGATGACCGACCACCACCTGACCCTCCCGGACACCTGCCTGGTGGTGCTCGTCGGGGTCTCCGGCTCGGGCAAGTCCACCTTCGCCGCCGCGAAGTTCGGCCGCTACGAAGTGCTTTCCAGCGATTTCTGCCGGGGCCTGGTCTCGAACGACGAGAACTCGCAGGACGCCACCACCGACGCGTTCGACGTGCTGCACCACATCGCCGGTAAGCGCCTGGCCGCCGGGCTGCTGACGGTGGTCGACGCGACCAACGTGCAGAAGGAGTCGAGGGCGAGCCTGCTGAAACTGGCCCGCGACCACGACGTGCTGCCCGTGGCGATCGTGCTCGACATGCCGCAGGAGGTCTGCCTGCAACGCAACGCCGCGCGCCCCGACCGCACCTTCGGCGACCGGGTGATCCACCGGCAGGCCGACCAGCTACAGCGTTCGATCAAGGGCCTGCGCCGCGAGGGTTTCCGGCGGGTGCACGTGCTCGACACCCCGGAGAAGGCCACCGCCGCGGTGATCGTGCGCGAGCCGCTGCTGAACGACCTACGCGACCGTACCGGCCCGTTCGACGTGATCGGCGACGTGCACGGCTGCCGCTCCGAGCTGGAGAGCCTGCTGGGCAAGCTCGGTTACGGCGTGGTGCTCGACCCGGACGGCCATCCGGTCGACGCCGTGCCGCCGACCGGGCGCACCGCCGTGTTCGTCGGCGACCTGGTGGATCGTGGCCCCGACTCCCCCGGCGTGCTGCGCCTGGTGATGGGCATGATCGAGTCGGGCCACGCGCTCTGCGTCAGCGGCAACCACGAGCACAAGCTGGTGCGGGCGCTCAGCGGGCGCAACGTGAAGCTCACGCACGGGCTGGAGCGCACCATGGCCCAGCTCGAGACCGAGACGCCGGAGTTCCGGGCCGAGGTCGCGAGTTTCTGCGACCGCCTGGTCGCGCACTACGTGCTCGACGGCGGCAACCTGGTGGTGGCCCACGCCGGGCTGAAAGAGGCTTACCACGGCCGGGCCTCGGGCCGGGTGCGGAGCTTCGCGATGTACGGCGACACCACCGGTGAGACCGACAGCTACGGCCTGCCGGTGCGTTACCCGTGGGCGAAGGATTACCGCGGCCGGGCCATGGTGCTCTACGGGCACACGCCGACCGTCGTGCCGGAGTGGGTCAACAACACGCTCTGCCTGGACACCGGGTGCGCGTTCGGGGGAAGCCTGACCGCGATGCGTTACCCGGAGAAGGAGATCGTCAGCGTGCCGGCCGAGCAGGTCTGGTACGAACCCGCGAAACCCCTTGCCACACCAGCCGCATCAGCCGCCCCGGTCGCGACCCGCGACCCCGATCTCCTGACACTCGCCGACGTGTCCGGCAAGCGGTCGGTGGAGACCCGGCACCACGGCCGGGTGACGGTCACGGCCGAGAACGCGGCCGGTGCCCTGGAGGTGATGAGCCGCTACGCGATCGACCCGCGCCGGCTGCTTTACCTGCCGCCGACCATGGCCCCGACTCCGACGAGCAACCGGCCCGGACTGCTGGAGCACCCCACCGAGGCCTTCGCCGCCTACGCCAAGGAAGGCGTGCCGGAGGTGATCTGCGAGGAGAAGCACATGGGCTCGCGGGCCGTGGTACTGGTCTGCCGCGACGCCGGGGTGGCCTCCGCCCGCTTCGGTCTCCCCGCTGACCGCACCGGTGTGATCCACACCCGCACCGGGCGTCCGTTCTTCTCCGACTCCGACACCGAAACCCTGCTCACCACCGTGCGTTCCACTCTGGAGAGCACGGGGATCTGGGACGAGCTGGAGACCGGGTGGCTGCTGCTCGATTCCGAGATCCTGCCCTGGTCGCTGAAGGCGGGTGACCTGATCCGTCAGCAGTACGCCGCGGTCGGAGCCGCCGCCGGAGCCTCGCTGCCCCCGGCCGTGAGGGCGCTGACCGCTGCGGCACAACGGGTTCCGTCACTCCTCGAACTGCGCAACCACACCACTGCACGCCGGGAGGCGGCCACCGCGTTCCGCCAGGCCTACCGGCGGTACGTCTGGCCGACCGACGGCCTGGAGGGTGTGCGGATCGCACCGTTCCAGGTGCTCGCCGGCGAGGGAAAGACCTTCCACGACCGCGACCACCTCTGGCACCTGGCCCTGGCCGACCGGCTGGTGGCCGCCGACCCGCTGTTCCGGACCACCGCCCGCACGGTGCTGGATCCCGCCGACGAGACCGCCGTGGCCCAGGCCGTGACCTGGTGGGAAGACCTGACCGGTCAGGGCGGCGAGGGCATGGTGGTCAAACCCCTGGCCAACCTGACCCGGACCAAACGCGGCCTGGTGCAACCCGGTTTGAAGGTGCGTGGGAAGGAGTACCTGCGCATCATCTACGGCCCCGACTACCTGCTCGAAGAGAACCTGAGCCGGCTGAAGTCCCGTGCGGTGGGCCGTAAACGGTCAGCGGCCCTGCGGGAGTACGCGCTGGGCCTGGAATCTCTGGAACGGGTGGCGGCGGGCGACCCGCTGTGGCGGGTGCACGAGGCGGTCTTCGCGGTGCTGGCCCTGGAGTCCGAGCCGGTCGACCCGCGCCTGTAAAAACCCACCCCTTGTTCGTGATCAGGCAAAACCTCCCCAGTGTTCTAGAACTCCTGGTTGGAAAGTTCTAGAACTCCGGGGAGGTTTTGCATGATCACGGAGGAGTGCGTGGGGGGCCTAGGCCAGGCCGGTTCCCGGGGCCACGGGGGCCAGGGGGAGGCTGGCGCTGGCGTTACGGGCTTCCGCCGCCGCCTTCGAGGTCGCGTCGGCCTCGTGGCTGTAGTAGATCGACATCGGCGAGACCCAGGCATCGGTCGCGCCGGCGGCGATCACCGCGGGCAGGGCGTAGGGCACGGAGGCGCGGGGCAGCGTGACGGTGGCGGTGAAGCCCTGTCCGTTGACGGCATCGGACGCCGAGACCACTCTGGCGTCGGGTCCGAGGATCTCTTCCAGGGACAGGGGTTTGTCGGCCACCACGCGCAGCTCGACCACGTCGTTGGCCCGCAGCGCGCCGCGGATCAGGTGCGAGACGGCGTCGAGCTTGTTCCGCTTCCACTCGTCGTCACGGTAGATCTTGCGGCTGACGAAGAACTGGTTGGTCGAGCTGAACACCTCCGCGACCTCACGAAGATGGTTGGCCCGCAGCGAGTTACCGGTCTCCACGCCCTCGATGATGGCGTCGGCGAAGTATTCCGCCTTGGCCTCGGTGGCGCCCCAGGAGAACTCCACGTGCGCGTCGACACCCTGGCGGGCCAGCCACATCCGGGAGATCCGGGTGAGCTCGGTGGAGATGACGAACGGGTCGCCGGTCAGACGACGGCGGTCGCACTCGGCGCGCAGGTCTTCCACGGTCTTGATGGACGACGACTGCGGTACCGCGAGCACCCAGCGGATCGGGCGCGAGGTCTGCCGGGAGAAGGGCAGTTCCGCCTTCACCGCGATGTCCTGCAGCACGTCCTGCTCGACGATCCAGTCGCGGCCCGACAGACCCGCGTCCAGACGGCCGGACTTCACGTAGATGGGGATCTCCTGCGGCTTCAGCAGGACCGGCACGATCTCCGGGTCGTTCGAGCTCAGCCACAGCGTGCGCGAGCCGCCGGTGAACTGCAGCCCGACCCGCTCGAAGATGCCCAGCGTGCTCTGCTGGAGGCTGCCCTTGGGGATGCCGAGGGTGATCTGCCGGTCGCTCATGCCTTCTCCTCCAGGGTGTCGCCCAGGATCTCCCGGACGGTCGCCGTCAGATCGGCGCGCGGAACGGTCATCTGCCCGGCCGACCTGGCCGCGCGGTACTCGCTGTTGTCGGCGATGGCGGCCCGGGACTCGGCCCCGGCCTGCAGGTTCTTCACCGTGACGGTGCCGTCCTGGACCTCGTTGCCACCGATCATCACGGCCGCCCGGAAGCCCTGGGCGTTGGCGTAGGCCAGCTGCTTGCCCACCTTGCCCACCGACTCACCGACGTAGAGCTCGGTGTTGACGCCGGCCGCGCGCAGTTCCGCCGCCACCCGGGTGGCCTCGGCCGGCTCGACCTTGGGCATCACCAGCACCACGACGTCGGCCGTGGTGCGGGCCGTACCGAACTCCACGCCCAGGTTGGCCAGGCCGGTCACCAGCCGGTCGATTCCGATGGAGACACCCACCGCGGCCACCGGGTCGTCGCTGAAGCGGCTGACCAGCCCGTCGTAGCGGCCACCGCCACCGACCGAGCCGACCCCGGCGCCGACCAGCGTGGCCTCGTAGACCGTGCCGGTGTAGTACGCCAGACCACGGGCCAGGCTCGGGTCGAGCTGCACACTGGCCTCGCTCACCCCGAGCGCGTCCAGGTGGGACAGGAACTCACGCACCTCAGCCACGGCGGACTGGGCCTGGTCCGTGGCCGGCAGCAGGGCCTCGAGCGCGTCGAGCGTCTCGCTGCGGGTGTCCTTGCCGATGCCCACGAAGACCAGCAGCGCGTCGATCAGGTCGCCCGCCAGCCCGACACCCCGGATCCGGTCGCCGGAGACGTCGAAGCGCCCCTCCCCCAGTTCGGCGCGCAGCGCCTCGGGGCTGATCTTGTCGGCCTTGTCGAGCACGCGCAGCACGTGCCGGGCCGTCTCGAAGTCCTCGATACCCACCCCGGCGAGGAACGCGTCCACCAATTTGCGGTTGTTCACCCGCACGAAGTAACCGGTGGAACCCTCCAGGCCGAGGGAGTCGAAGGCCGCGCTCATCACCGCGACGATCTCGGCGTCGGCAGCCACCGTGGAGCTGCCGGCGATGTCGGCGTCGAGCTGCGTGAACTGCCGGAACCGGCCCTGCTCGGGCTGCGGGTCGTCGGCGCGGAAGACCGGGCCCACGTGGTAGCGGCGGAACGGCAGCTTGATCTGCTGCGGGGCGTACTGCGCGATGATGCGGGCGAACGGCACGGTCAGGTCGAACCGCATACCGACCTCGACGGGGGCGGCTTCGCCCTCGGCGACAACGGGTTTCGTGTTCTCCCGAACCACGAAGATCTGCTTGTCGGCCTCTTCGCCACCACTACCGAGCAGCGTGGGCAGGCTCTCCAGCACCGGGGTGTCCAGCGGTACGAATCCGTAGGACTGGTAGACCCGGGTGATGCGGGCCACGACCTCGTTGCGGAGAAGCATCTCCTCGGGCAGCAGGTCACGGAATCCACGGAGATTCTGCGGACGGACCAGGCCGGTCATCGTTGTGCCTTCTTCCTCATGAGCTGGGGAGGTAGCCCGGCGCACGAAGAGACCGACGAACGATCTACTTGTACCGGGAGGGGGTATCGAACCCCCGCCTCCTGATCCACAATCAGGTGCTCTACCACTGAGCTATCCCGGCTCGCCGAGTAGATTAGCAGAGCATCGGCCGGGGTATGAACCACGGCCTTCCCGGACGGCCCCCGGCCGGTCCGGATCACGCTTTCGACGCACCCGTAGGAGCTTTCAGGGCGCATCAGAGAGCCAGGTCGGCGTCGGGGTCGACCTTCTGCGCATCCGCGAACGAGACCTGGTCGTACAGCGCCCCGGGCCGGCGGTAGTAGCGCGCCCACTCCTTGTCGCCGTACGAAAAGTGCCACCACTCGCCGTCGAAGGGCGCGAAGCCGGCCGCCATCATCGCCCGGCGCAACAACTGCCGGTATTCCCAGGCGTCCCGGGAGACGAACGGCGAGAAGGTGAAGGCGTCGCGGTCGGCCTGCATCACCGGGGTGCCCATGTCGACCGGCTCCCCGTCGCGCAGCAGCTCAACCGCCACCGCGCCGCCCGTCGGATAACCCGCCACCGACGGCACCGCGACGTGCCGGTGGGCCGCCTCGGTCAGCTCGTTCTCGTCCGGATACTGCTGCCGCAGAGATTCTTTCGCCTCATCGAACAGCCGGGTCTGCACCTCCAGCGCACGGAAGCCGTAGACCACGCGGAGCGTCAGTGAGCGGTCGAGGCTCTTCAGTTCCTGACCGGCCGCGTAGAGCATGTCGACCACCGGGCGGCGCACGTAGATGGCCCGGCCGGTGAGTTCACTCATCTCCGCGTCGATGTGCTCGACCCGCAGCACCCCCTGCTGCGGAACCGCCTCGAAGAGAACGACCTCGTCCACCTCGATCACCGGAACCTCGGCGTAGTCGGCGTACTTCAGCATCTTCTCTTCGAGCAGCTGGTAAACGTCTTCCCGGGTTCCCACGTGGGCACCTTCCTGATTCTGCGCAGTTCTGGCATCGATGTGCCCACCGACGGCCCATTTTCATGGCCTGGAGGGTGGACGCGTCCGGGCCCACCGGTCTCGGGCACGCGAAAGGCGCGTTGTGGCCACGAGAGTGGTGTGACAGGAGCGAGGGGCAGGGCGCCGATCGGTGTGGGCTCACCCGTTTCAGGCCGTCAGACCTGGTTCAGCGGGAGCCAGCACCCACCGGCGAGATATGGACGCCGTGATGGGCATGCCCATGATGCACATGAGCGCCGGCCACCGGGCGAGCGGGCACGACGACGGCAGCCGACACGAAGGTCAGCGCGCGAGTCGAGAAGATGCCCATGATGTGCGGCAATTTAGCAATGCGGGTGAGGTGCTGGCAAATGGTGGACGCGTGCCAGCCCCCCTTTCGGGGGTGGCCCTCGGTGCCCAGGTGGGCACCGGGGCTCGTCCTCGTCCTTAATGACCCAGCTCGGCCCGTACCAGAGGTGCGACCTGCGTGCCCAGCAGCTCGATCGCCCGCAGCACTTGTTCGTGCGGCAGGGTGCCCACGCTGATGTGCAGCATGAAGCGCTGCACGCCGAGCACGCGGTGCACCTCGACGATCTTCTCGGCCACCTCTTGGGGCGAGCCCAGCACCAGCGAGCCGCCCCGTCCCCGGAGGTTGTTGAACTGGTTGCGGGTCATGGCGCCCCAGCCGCGCTCGCGGCCCAGCACCGTCATCGCCTGTGCGTAGGAGGGGTAGTACTCGTCCACGGCCTGCTCGGTCGTCGGGGCCACGTAGCCGTGCATGTGCACCGCGAGCGGAGCGTCGTCCGGCTCGAAACCGGACTCCTTGATCGCGTGCCGGTGCAACTGGGCCAGCGGACCGAACTGGGCGGGCCGGCCGCCGATGATCGCGAGCGCGACGGGAAGGCCGTACGCGGCGGCGCGCACGATCGACTGCGGGGTGCCGCCGACCCCGATCCAGACGGGCAGCTTGCGTTCGGGGCGCGGGAACACGCCCTGCTCGTGCAGCGCCGGGCGGAACCGGCCCCGCCAGGTGACCTGCTCCTCGCGGGTGAGCTCGACCAGCAGGTCGAGCTTCTCGCCGAAGAGGTCGTCGTAGTCCTCCAGGTCGTAGCCGAACAGCGGGAACGACTCGATGAACGAACCGCGGCCGGCGATGATCTCGGCGCGGCCGGAGGAGATCAGGTCGAGGGTGGTGAACTGCTGCCAGACGCGGACCGGGTCTTCCGAGGAGAGCACGGTGACGGCGCTGGTCAGGTTGATCTTCCCGGTCTTCCCGGCGGCGGCCGCGAGAACGATCGCCGGGGCACTCGCGGCGAAGTCGGCGCGGTGATGCTCGCCGATGCCGTAGACGTCCAGACCGGCCTGTTCGGCGGCCACCGCCTCCTCGACCACCTGGCGCAGCCGCACCCCGTGCGGGGTCGGCACGCCGTTCACCGGATAGGCGTCGGCGAAGGTGGTGATGCCCAGTTCCATCGGACGTCCTCATTTGGTTGAGCGCGCAACTGATAGGTCTTCGAGGGTATCGGTTCGGCTCTGCGGGGTGATTGCTGAGGAGTAATTGAGGACGCCCGTGGTCACCTGTTTCGGGTGAGGCTGGCCTGGTCAGCGATGAGAGGGGCAAGTTTGTCGGTGCCAACCAATAGGCTCTGTCATGTGATGGAACGATGAGCAAAGCAGACGCCCTGCGGGCCATGCGTGAGGCGCGGTTCGCGCGATACGCCCAGCAGAAGAAGGAAGAGGCGAAGGCTGCGAAGCCGGCGCGCCCGGCCGCTTCTGCGCCCAGCGTGTCCGCGGAGCCGATCGAGCTGTTCGAGCAGGAGCCGGCCAAGCCCGCCAAGAAGACCGCTGCGAAGCGCGGGCGGGGCAAGGCGGCGAAGGCGGTCGCGGCCGAGCCGGCTGTGACCGGGGCGGTCGTGACCGAGCCGGCTGTGACCGGGGCGGTCGCGGCCGAGCCGGCTGTGACCGGGGCGGTCGCGGCCGAGCCGGCTGTGACCGGGGCGGTCGCGGCCGAGGCTGGTGCGACCGATTCCGCTGCGACCGACTCGGCTGCGACCGAACCGGCTGAGGCTGAGACCGGTGTCACGCAGACGGCCGAGGTCGAGCCGACTGCGGTGACCGAGCTGACTGTCGTGGCTGACGCCGACGCTGACACCGCCGGGGCCGAGCCCGTTGCGCAGGCGAGCCCGGCCGAGGCCAAGGTCATCGACCTGCGCCCGGTCGAAGCCGCCGAGGCCGCTGCCGCCGAGGAAGAAGAGCCCGAGGAAGAGCTGTGCGGGCACCGCAGCATGAACGGCCGCATCTGCACCCGGGCCAAGGGGCACAGCCAGAAGAGCCACCGGTACGGCTGAACGACGGATGCGGCCTGAGGAGTGACTCTCGAGGAGCCGCATCCGCCGTCCAGCCTGCTGAGGGGGTGAGGGTGCCTGACCGGTTCTACGACTGGTTCTGCGGTGCCTTCGCCGCCGAGAGCGGGGAGGCGATGTCTTCCAGCGTGCGGTTCTCCGCGTCCACCCCGATGAACCACTCCAGCACGCCCGCGGCGAACATCAGCCCGGCCCCCAGGTAGTACCCGCCCGCCACGGCGCCGAAGCTCTCGGTCTCGACGAGCTTGCCGAAGAGCAGCGGCCCGATGATGCCGCCGAGCCCGGTGCCCACGGCGTAGAAGAAGGCGATGGCCATGGCGCGGGTCTCCATCGGGAAGATCTCGCTCACCGTCAGGTAGGCCGCGCTGGCCCCGGCCGAGGCGAAGAAGAACACCACGCTCCACGCGACAGTCAGCGTGGTGGCACTGAAAACCTCTTGCTGGAACAGGATTGCGGTGACCACCAGGAACACCGAGCTGAGCACGTAGCTCAGGGTGATCATGGTGCGGCGGCCGATCGTGTCGAACAGCGGCCCCAGCAGGATCGGCCCGAGGAAGTTCCCCAGCGCCAGCGGGATGATGTAGAGCCCCGCCGTGCCCGAGCCGATGTCGAAGAACGTGGTCAGCACCAGGCCCTGGGTGAAGAACACCGCGTTGTAGAGAAACGCCTGGCCGACGAAGAGGCCCAGCCCCAGGGCGGAACGCTGCGGGTACGACCGGATCATCGTGCGGATGATCTCGAAGACCTTCACCGGGCCGCGCTCGTGGATCTCGATGCTCTTGTCGTCGGCCACCGGTGCGAGTTCGAGCTTGTCCTGGTGCTCGACGATGTGCTCGATGTCGGCGACAACCTTCTCGGCCTCTTCGTGCTGGCCGTGAATCGTCATCCAGCGCGGGCTTTCGGGCACGTTGCGGCGCACCAGCAAGATCACCAGGCCGAGCACGGCGCCCAGGCCGAATGCGAGCCGCCAGCCGATGTCGGCCGGGAGGATGTCGGTGTCCAGCAGCACCAGGGTGAGGGCCGCGCCGACGGCGGCGCCCAGCCAGTACGAGCCGTTGATCATCAGGTCGATGCGGCCTCGCAGGCGGGCGGGCATCAGCTCGTCGATCGCCGAGTTGATCGCGGCGTACTCACCACCGATACCGGCCCCGGTGAAGAACCGGCAGACGAAGAAGAACAGCGGGTTCATCGAGAACGCCGTGAGCACCGTGGCGACCAGGTACAGGCCGAGGGTGATCATGAACAGCTTTCGCCGGCCCCACTTCTCGGTGAGCTGGCCGAAGAAGAGCGCGCCCAGGCAGGCGCCCGCCACGTAGATCGCCGCGGCCTGGCCGATCTGCCCGGCCGAGAGTTGCAGGCCGCTGCCCGCCTCGGTCAGCCGGTCGCCGAGCGCACCGACGATGGTGACCTCGAGACCGTCGAGGATCCAGACCGTGCCGAGCCCGATGAGTACGGTGATGTGCCAGCTCGACCAGGGCAGCCGGTCGAGCCGTGCGGGGAGATTGCTCCGCAGGACACGTCCGTCCCCCGGAGTCTGCTGCTGCGTCGTCACAGAATGACCTTGAACCCGGTTCTGGGGACCTGCATGTCGACCTGTCGCCGGTCCGTCCCGGAAAGTTCCCGGTTCCGCAACGCTCGTTGATCACACCCCCGATCGCCCGCACCCCCTCTACCCTGGGCTTATGCAAAGCAGCTTGTTCCACGAGTCGAATCTCGAGATCAACGGCCAGAACCGGTTCGCGCTGCAGAACTCGCAGATGCTGCGGGTGGCGCTCGGTCCTGACGTGCTCGCGACCAAGGGGGCGATGGTCGCGTTCCAGGGGCAGATCAGCTTCAACCACGAGGGGTCCGGCAGCGTCGGCAAGTTCCTCAAGAAGGTGCTCACCAATGAGGACCTGCCGCTCATGCGGGTCAGCGGCCAGGGTGAGGTCTTCTTCGCCAACGAGGCCGGTTACGTGCATCTCGTCGAGCTGACCGGCGACGCCCTCAGCGTCAACGGGCAGAACCTCATCGCCTTCGACGCCAGCCTGAGCTGGGACATCAAGCGGGTGCAGGGCGCCGGCATGATGGCCGGCGGCCTGTTCAACACGGTGCTCTCCGGGCAGGGCACCGCCGCACTCGTCTCCGTCGGCCAGCCCGTCGTGCTGGACTGCTCGCAGCAGCCCACCTATGTCGACGTGCAGGCGGCCGTCGCATGGTCGGCGAACCTGGTGCCGAACATCGTCTCCAGCATGAACATGCGCTCGATGCTGCGCGGCGGCACCGGCGAGGCGTTCCAGTACGCCTTCCACGGGCCGGGTTTCGTGATCGTCCAGCCCAGCGAGTGGAGCGCCGCCGCACAGCAGGCCCAGTCGGCCGGGGGCGGCGGCGGTCTGGGTGGCTTGTTCAGCTGAGTTCCACCGGGAACTCATGATCACGGGCGTGAGGCCGCCCGGCCACCCCACCACGAGCCGGCCACCCCACCACGGTCCAGCCACCCCACCACGAGCTGGTCCCCCCACCACGGTCCGGTCACCCCGCCACAGGCCGGTCACCCCACCACGAGCCGGTCACCCCAGCACGAGCCGGTCACCTCACCAGCAGCGCTTGGTCTCGGCGACCGGCCGGCGGCGAAGGCCCCTGGCCGTTGTGTACACCTGGTACATCCGGTACCGGATGTACCAGGTGTACACAACGAGGACTGCTCGTCTCCCGGGCCGGATGATGCCGACCTCCCTCACGTACCCGGCACATCCCGTCAGCCACCGACCCGGGCGACCACGACGTCCTTCATCGACCGACTGAGAACCGCTCTCCCAGCCAGGTGCGCAGGTCCTCGAGCACCGGCATCGAGATGCCGTGCCCGCCCGGCGCCCGGAGGGCGTGCACGAGGGCGCCGGAGCCGTCGGTCAGGTACTGCCAGGTGCGGTCGAGCAGCTCGCGCGGGATGACCCCGTCGTCGAGCCCCTGACCGACGAAAACCGGCAGCCCGGCGAGATGGTCGGCATCCACCGGCACTCCGGCGTCGAACGGGAGGGTGCCGTAGAGGATGGCCGCACCGGCGAAATGCTGCGGCCGGTCGAGGATCAGGCCACCCGCGAACGCCGCCCCGCCGGAGAACCCGACCAGGTACACCGGGCGCTCCCCCGCGAAGGGATCGAGCCAGGCAGTGAACCAGTCCATGGTCTCGCGCAGCGACTCGGCCCGCGGCCGCCCGATCCCCCGGTTGGCGAACCAGGCGTAGCCCCCACCCTCGGCGATCGGCGCCCGGACGGCCACGTACTGCGCCCCCTCCGGCAGGTGCCCGGCCAGGCCGATGATGTCCGCCTCGTTCGAGCCCCGCCCGTGCAGCAGAACCACCAGCGGACGCCCGGCGTCACCGTCCGGCCCGGCCTTCGCGACGACCGGGTCCGGGAAGTTTTTGTTGAGCATTCAAATAGATTACCGCACCCGTCCGAGAGGACCGAGAGCCGAACGGCGGATCGCCTCGACCCGCGCATCCAACAGACCACTGGCCATGAACCCGCGGCACGAAGTGGCACACGGTGCCACCGTTATACCGTGAGCATTCATGAGATCACACAACGCGATCTTCGATCCCGTTCCAGGGAGATCATGGATGCCGTCGAGCACGGCGAGACATTCATCGTCACGCGAGACGGACACCAGATCGGCGAACTGATCCCCCTGTGGCGACGGCGTAGATTCGTCTCAAGGCAGGAGTTCGCCGCAATGTCCCGCAATTCGCCGGCCATCGATCTGGATGCCTTCCGCGCCGACCAAGACGCTGCAGCAGACCATGGCGCCGGTGGCGCATATGAGGACTGACAGCCGCCCGCAGGGCCTTATCGACACCAGCATCCTCATTCTCCGCGCTTGGCTCGCGCCAACCGAACTGCCTGTTGAGATGGCCATCAGCTCCGTGACTCTCGCCGAACTGTCAGCCGGGCCGCACGAGGTTCGCAGTAATAGCGAACAGCACTCTTACGACGAGCGGGCGCGGCGCATGGAGATCCTTCAGCGCGCCGAGAGCGAATTCGACCCGATTCCATTTGATGCCGAGGCTGCGCCCAGACGACTTCAAGGGCCTGGAGCGATTGCTCGACATCGTGGCCGTGGCCCGTCCGATCCTTCCGCCTGAGACGAAAGGCTGATTTCCGGCAAGGACCACCTCAGCGACCTCTCATGGCCGTGTCACCCGTCGCGGCCGGCGGGCGCCGGTCGGGTTCTTGCGGAAGAGGGATTCCTGGGCCAGGCCGGCGACCAGCCGGCCGTCCGCAGAGAAGATGCGCCCGGAGTACATGCCCCGGCCCGCCGCGAGGGAGTGGCCGGTCAGGTCCATGAGCACCCAGTCGTTCATGTCGACCGGGCGGTGGAACCAGATGGCGTGGTCGAGGCTGGTCAGCAGGGTGTCGGGCGAGGGGACGGCCAGGGTGGACAGGCCGGTCAGGACGTCTGACAGGTAGGTCAGGACGCAGGCGTGCAGGTGCGGGTCGTCGGGGATCCGGATCTGCGGGCGGGCCCAGACCCGGGACGGGCGCGCGTCCGGCCGCCGCTCCCCCGGCAGGGCCGGCTCCCACCAGGGTTCGGCGTTCCGGCGGCCCGGAAGACCGCCCGGGGCCTCGAAGAAGTCGATGCCGATCGTGCCCGCGCGCAGCCCGGTCGTGTCCGGACCGGGGAGGGGTTCGTCGGGCATCTTCCCGGCCTGCACGTCGGGGCCGTCCTCCGGCACGTGGAACGACGCCGCCAGGTTGAAGATCACCTGACCTCCCTGCCGCGCCACCACCCGGCGGGCCGAGTACGAACGCCCGTCCCGGTCGCGATGAACCTCGAACACCACCGGGCGCCCGGGATCTCCGGGGCGCAGGAAGTATCCGTGCAGCGAGTGCACCCCACGATCGGCCGTGACGGTGAGACCCGCCGCCCGCAGGGTCTGGGCGGCAACCTGGCCCCCGAAGAGGCCGTACGGATCGGGGTGGAGCACGCTCGTGCGGTAGAGGTCGGTGTCGAGCTCTTCCAGGGTGAGCAGATCCAGCAGGGTGAGTGCGGTGATGGCTACCTCCCGATGACGAATGCACCGGAGCGTACCCACGGGCGGAGGGTGGCCCCACCCCGCCGGCGGGTGATCGCCGGGCCTCGGCAGGGAGAGGATCGTCCGGTGCTGAATCAACCTGACGAGATCATGGCCGCGTTCCGGGGAACAGCCCTGGACGGGATGGCCGTCGAGCCGGTGCCGGACTGCGATGTGCTGGTGGTGCAGTGGCCGGAACCCGGTGACGTGCTCACCGGCTGGAGGGCGGCGCGGGACGTGATGGCCGTGACCGGACGGCGCCCGGTCGCGGTCTCCGACGAGCACGACGGCGAGCTCTGGTTCCCCGAGGTCGAGCCGGCCGACCTGGCCCGGATCGAGACGGCCGCCTTCTCACTGGACCCGTGGCCCGGGATGTACGGGTGGAACAGCGACGAACCCGTGGAGACCGTCGATCTGGAGACCGTCTCGTACGTGCTGGGCTTCGGGCCGACCGGGCCGGAATGGGATCCCGACGCCCTGGCCCGTGAGCTCCTGCCCGGCATTCCGGCGCCGACCACCTGGAACGCATTGAACCGCCACCTCCTCGACCAGATCTGGGACGACCCGGAACGGCTTGCGCAGCTACGTCACCCCGGCGGGAAGGAGACTTCCGGGGCGCTGGGCTGGTACGTCCCCGATCGCGTGCAGCTGGCCCTGCTCCCCACGACCAGCGCCTGGTCGCCGATGGCCTGGCTGGACTACTTCGGTGAGGACGATCCTCGGGTTCTGGCGGCCTGCCTGCAGCAATGGCATCAGGCCTGGGGCGCCGAGCTCGTGGCGTCATGGGGAACCATGCTCCAGTTCGTCAGCACCCGGCGTCCGCGCTTCGGGCCGGAGGCCTGGACCCTCGCGCGGCAGCAGCTGGCCCTGGGAGGCAGCCTCCAGATACCCCCGATGACGCTCGCCTGGGACCTGGCCCACACCGACGCCTGGTTCCTGCACGACCGACCCTGAGCGGGCGATTCACTGATACGAATCCGGGGTAGCAGTGAATCAACATCACTGCTACCTTTCTTTCGTATCGCCGTTACGAACATGTCGCGGCAGTGATTCCTGGAGGAGATCCATGAGCCAGCAACGCGTAGCAGTCGTCACCGGAGCCAGCCGGGGCATCGGCCGGCAGATCGCCGTCACCCTGGCTGCCCAGGGGCAGGCCGTCGTCGTCGGGTACGCGGGCCGGGCCGATGCCGCCGCCGAGGTGGTGCAGGAGATCACCGCGGCTGGCGGCCGGGCGGTGGCCGTGCAGGCCGATGTCGCCGACGAGCACGCGGTCGCGGCGATGTTCGACACGGCGGAGAGCGAGTTCGGCGGGGTCGACGTGGTGGTCAACTCGGCCGGGCGCATGGTTCTCACCACGATCGCCGAGCTCAACCTCGATGATCTGGATGCCATGCACCGCACCAACATTCGCGGCACCTTCGTCGTCCTGCGGGAGGCGGCGCGACGCGTCCGCGCGGGCGGCGCGGTGGTCACGCTGTCGACCTCGGTGGTCGGGCTCCAGTTCCCCACCTACGGCGGCTACGCGGCCAGCAAGGGCGCGGTCGAGTCGACCACCCTGATCCTGGCCCGCGAGCTGCGCGGGCGTGACATCACGGTCAACACGGTGGCCCCCGGCCCGACGGCGACCGAGCTGTTCCTCGAGGGCAAAGACCAGCCCACGATCGACCACCTGGCCAAGCAGCCTCCGCTGGAGCGTCTGGGCACGCCGGAAGACATCGCGAACGTGGTGGTGTTCCTGGCCGGGCCGGGCGGGCGCTGGGTCAACGGCCAGGTGCTCCGCGCCAACGGCGGAATCATCTAAATCCTCACCGAAAAAACCAATCTCAAGGAGAATCATGCCTTTCGCGAACCTGAAGGTCCCCGCCGGAACCCTCACCCCCGAGTCGAAGAAGATCCTCATCGACGCCGTCACCGATGCCTACGGCAAGGTCTACGGCGATCAGGCCCGGCAGAACGCCCTCGTCATCGTCGAGGAGGTGGCCGACGGCGGTTGGGGTCTGGGCGGTAACGTCCTGACGGCCGAGATGCTCGGGCGCCACTGATACCCGCTGCGCCGTGACGGGTACTGCACGGGCAGCCGCCCTCGGTGATCCGGTTCACCAGGGCGGCGCCCCGGCTCTCAGAGTCTGAGGGCCGCCGTGAATTCCGCCAGGCGGGAGAGGCCCTGCTCCAGCTCGGCGACCGAGGCCGAATAGGAGAGCCGCACGTAGCGGTCGGCCCCTCCGGGGCCGAAATCCTTTCCGGGGGTGAGGGCTACGTGCTTCTCCGTCAGGGCCCGCTCGCAGAAGTCCCAGGCGCTCAGACCGGTTCCGCTCACGTCGAAGTAGACGTAGAAGGCGCCGTCGGGCAGTACCGGTACGGGCAGGCCGGCCGTCGCCAGGCCGGCCAGCACCACGGCCCGGCGGCGCTCGAACTCCTCGCGCCGGTCCTCGGCCACCTGCAGCGACTGGGGCGTGAAGCATTCCAGGGCCGCGAACTGGGCCGGGGTGGAGGAGCAGATGTAGTAGTTCTGCGCCAGACGTTCCATCACCGGCACGAATTCGTCCGGCACCACGCACCAGCCGAGTCGCCACCCGGTCATGCCGAAATACTTGGAGAAGCTGTTGATGACGAAGGCGTCCGGGTCGACAGACAGCACGCTGGCCGGGGCCCGGCCCGCCGCGTCCCGGGTGCCGAGGTTCAGGTAGATCTCGTCCACGATGCGCCAGGCGTCGCGCGAGCGGGCGAAGTCGCAGATGTCACGCAGTTCGGCGGTCTCGATAGAGGTGCCGGTCGGGTTCGAGGGAGTGGCGATCATGATGCCGCGGGTGTCGTCGGCCCAGTGCTTCTTCACCGCGGGCAGGTCCAGCTGGAACCGGGACTCGGGCGTGGTGGGCACCAGAATGACGTCGGCGCCGAAGCTTTCGGCGAACTGGCGGTTGCACGGGTAGGACGGGTCGCTGATCAGCACCTTGTCACCGGCGTCGACGAGGGCGGCGCTCACCAGTAGCAGGGCGGCCGAGGCGCCGGCGGTGACGATGATGCGGCGGGGGTCGACCTCGACGTCGTGCTCCTGGCGGTAGAAGCCGGCGATCGCCTCGCGCAGTTCCAGGAGGCCGGTGGCCCCGGTGTAGGGAAGGGGACGGCCGTCGGCGACCTTCTGCAACGCGCTCAGCACGGCCGGGGGTGCCCCGAAGTCCGGCTCGCCCAGGTTCAGCTTCACCACGTGACGGCCCTGGGCCTCAAGGGCCTGCGCCCGCTTGGCGAACTCCATCGCGTAGAAGGGCTGGACGGCCTGGGCACGCTGCGACGCTCTCACCCAGTCAGCATAAGGAGCGCCCGGCGAAACGACACGAAGGTCATATTCGGGGGTGCGCGCCGGGGCCCGGGGTGGAGCGGGCATGATGCGGCAGGAACTTTGGCTGGGCGCACACGTGGAGGCACGATGTCAGGGGCGGTCGCAGCTCTGCTGGAAGTAGAAGACCTCGAGGTCGGGTACGGGCTTCCGGTCTGCCCACCGATCACGCTGACCCTGGCGCCGGGCGACGTGGTGGCCGTGGTCGGGGCCAACGGCTCGGGCAAGTCCACGCTGCTGCGCACGGTGGTCGGGTTGCTGGCGCCGCTGGGCGGGCAGATGAATCTGCTGGGGTCCGGCCTGGACGAGCGCAGCAGCACGTTCCGGGCAGCGGTGGCCTCCGAACTGGGCGACGAGGCGTTCTTCCCCAGCCTGACCGTGCGCGAGCATCTGATGCTGACCTGCTTCGGCCATGGGGTGGACGACCCGGTCAGCGTGACCAACTATCAGCTGGACGCTTTCGGCCTCACCGAGCGGGCCGAGGCGATGCCGGGGGCCCTGAGCTCCGGGCAACGCCGACGTCTTCTGCTCGCGGCCACGTTCGCCCGGCCGCGCGCCCTGATGATCCTCGACGAGCCCGAGCAGCGCCTCGACGCCGCCATCCGCGACGCCCTGGCCGGCTGGCTGGTCGAGGAACGCTCCGAAGGGGGCGGCGTCCTGATGGCCACGCACGACCCCCAGCTGGTCACCATCGCGGCGACGAAGGTCGTGGCGATCTCCGACACCGAGGTCCGGGTGGTGGATCCCGAGCGCGGGGCCGCGATCATCCGGAACGAGCTTTGAGCCCGGCCCTGCCCACCGGCGGCCAGGTCCGCCGGGTTACCCGCGACGCCAGCAACTACCACTCCGAGACCAAGCTCACCGACGTGCTGGGCGACGTCTACGTCGGGGTTTTCGCCGTCGCGATGGCCGCGACGATGGTCTTCTCCCTGAGCACCCGGCTCGCCCCGGGCGAGGGCCCGTTCCGCCAGGCCGCCCAGGACGGACCGGGTCTGGCGGTCGGCTGGATCGCCGTGCTGCCCGCGATCGCCGCCGTCGCGGCCTTCGTCGGGCTGGTCACGCGGCTCGGGCCGCTGTCCCTGTCCGGGGCCGAGAGCACCTGGTGGCTACCGCTGCCCGTCGACCGGCGCTCGCTGCTGCGGCCCGCCGCCTACCGGTGGCCGGGGATCGGCCTGGTGGTCGGCGCGGTGTGCGGAGCGGCCATCTCGTTCGCCATGCCCGCCGGGCCGGCCGCCATGGCCGGAACGACCGCCCTGTTCGCCGCTCTCACGGTGACCCTGGTGATCACGGCCGGGCGGTTGCAGAGCCGCCCCACCGCGCACCGTGCGATCCGGGTGGCCGCCGACCTGGTGACCGCCGGCGTCCCCTTGTTCGGCATTCTCATGGCCCTTTCGCGCACGGCCCCACCCGGCACCACGTGGATCGCCCTGCCGGTCGCCGTGGTGCTGCTCGTCGTCGCGATCGGGCTGGCCGTCAGCTGGGACCGGCGTCTCGGCGACGTGCACGCCGTGAGCCTGCGGCACAGCGGGGCGGTGACGGACGAGGCTCTGGTCGCGGTGCTCTCCCTGGACACCCGGGCACTGGGACGCGCGCTGGCGGTCCGCACGGAATCGCCCCGCCGGGCCCGCTCCTCGACGATGCGGTGGCTGACACGCGTCCCCCGGGCCTGGAGGCCGCAGGCCGCCCTGATCACCTCGGACGTGCTGCTCTTCCTGCGCACGCCGCGCCAGCCCGTGCAGGTGCTCGTGGCCCTGGGCCTGCCCGTCCTCGGGCTGCTGGTGCCCGACCCGGGCCCGGCCAGCACGATCGTGCTCCTGCTGATCGGTGCCTACCTGGCCTCGCTGGCCACCGTCGAGGGTGCTCGCCGGGCCCAGATCAGTCCCGGGCTGGACGCGGCGTTCCCGATCGGCCAGCGCGACGTGCGCCTGACCCGGATGGCCCTGCCGATCGTGGTGATGGAGTTCTGGTTCATCGTCATCACCGCGGTCCTGGGCTGGCGCTTCGGCGATCCGGCCTGGTGGGTCCTGCTCGGCATGCTGTCGGCCCCGGCCTGGGCCGCCGCCGCGGTCCGGGGCGCGTACCGGCCGAACGCGACCTTCGGCGGCCCGACCATCACCTCACCGATGGGCGCCCTGCCGCCGGGTCTGGCCTCGTCGGCCGTGAAGGGCCCGGACATCGCGGTGATCGGCAGTGTGCCGATCGTGGTGGCGCTCATCCTCGGCTCCACGCATCCGGAACTGCTGTCGCTCCAGGTACTGCTCAGCGGCATCGCCGTGGCCGTGGCGCTCCACCAGAAGACCGAGAACCCGGAAGAAGCCAATCCGAGAGAGAAGCCGTGACCGACATCCTCCCTCCCGACGCACACGTGCAGGATGCCTGGACCGCCCTGCTCGACGCCCTGGCCCGCGCCGGCTACGCCGTGGACGAGCTGGCCCGGCCCGGCGCCTCCCCGGCCCAGATCGGCACGGCCCAGGAGACCGTCGGCCGGACCCTGCCCGCCGACCTGGCCGGCCTCTACCAGCTGAACGACGGCCAGACGAACTACGCCGACCTGGCCGACGAGGACGCGGGTCGTGAGCGCGGCCGCTGGGTCGGCCCGGTCTTCGGTGACGGCTGGACCTTCGACCCGATCGGCGAACTGGCCGACACCTGGACCCATCTGGAGAACATCCGGGCGCACTTCAAGCCGGGCGAGATGGCCCAGGAGCTCGACCGGGCGGTCACCGTGCGCGGGGACGACCCGGTGATGGGCGTGTACAGCTCGCCGGACTGGATCCCCTTCGCCTCGGACGGGGGCGGCAACTTCCTCGCCGCCGACCTGGCGCCCCGTCCCGGCGGCACCGTCGGGCAGGTCATCGTGATCGGCCGCGACGAGGACCTGCGCCGGGTGATCGCGCCCGGCATCGTCGAACTGCTGCGGCTGTGCGTGGAACGGCTCGGTGACCTCGACCCGGAGCAGGCCGATCCGGAGGAACTCGCGGAGGGTGTGCTGCTCTACGACCTCGAATTTAGTTGAGAACGGTTCTCATTCCATCTAGAGTGCTCAGTCATGAGCAGGGAACGCAAGCCCCGGCGTCCCGGCGACCACCTGGCCGGCCGGCCCGTGCCGCACCGCGAGCACCTGCGCGAACGGGAGACCGTGGGCCCGGTGGTCGCCGCCTGCACCGGGCCCCGTTGTGCGGCACTGTGCCGAATGGCGGGCACCGGCACACCGGCCGACGCCCTGAACCCCGGCCTGCGGGACGCCACCCGTCGCACACCGGGCGGCATCCTGGTCTCCACCGGCTGCCTGGGCCGGTGCGACCTCGGCGCGGTGATCCTGGTGGCCTGGCGGTTCCGCTCCCCCGTGCCGGTCGCCCTGGCCGGCATGCACGAGCCGGCCCGGCTCACGGCGCTCACCGACTGGCTGCCCGGGCCCGGCCCTCGCCGGGCCCTGTTCGAACGGGTGCTCCCCGTCGGTGAACTCGCCGACGCGGCGGCCGAGGCCGCCGGACCCCAGCTCATCCCACCCGGCCCGTGACGGCCGGCACCTCCCGACCAGAAGGCGTTCGTCACCGGGTTCGGCACGGGTGAGGTCATCGCGCGCTGGGTGAGCGGAATGCCCGCCCCGGCTCTTCTACGCCGAGCGCGGCCGCGCCTCGCGCCACGCCAGGAACCGCGCGATCACGGCCCGATGCCCACCCCCGAAGGCGAACTCGTCGAGCAGCCGGGCGGCCGCCTCACCCCGCACCACGTCGGCCGCCGGGATCCAGGCCGAGTAGAGCCGGACACCCCGCCGCGCCGCCCAGGTGATGCGCACGGAATCTCCCGACCAGGCCTGCACCGCCGCCGGAACCACGGTCAGCACCTCACCGCTGTCGCCCCGCAACAGCGCCAGCACGGGAACGGCCTCCGGCGGCGTGCGCACCCGCTCGAAGGGATCACTAGGAAGACTCTGACGGACGGCTCGGGACTGCATCGGTCGCACGTAGCACCACCCCCGCAATTGGCGTGCCGGACACGCCGATTCTATCGAACATCCGTTCGAACAACCATGGCCCCACCCATTCCTCCGTGATCATGCAAAACCTCCCCGACGTTCTAGAACTCTCGCTCAAGGAGTTCTAGAACTCTGGGGAGGTTTTGCATGATCACGGAAGGTTTGCTGAGGTTGTTGCGCCTCCGCGAGGGTCAGGCTGGGGCTGCTGACGCCAGGACCACCAGGGCGTCGCCCGGGGCCACCTGGGCTCCGGACACAGCGGGGACCTCGTGCACCACGCCGGCCGCGGTCGCCTGCACCGAGGCCTCCATCTTCATCGCCTCGAGCACCACCACGTCCTGCCCCGCCTCGACCACGTCCCCCGGCTTGACCAGCACCTTCCACACGTTGGCGACGAAGGGGGCGTCCACCCGGGAACCGCCCGGGGGCACCACCACCTCGACCGGCGACGGCACCACCGCGGCCGCCGCCCGTTCAGCCCGGTCGAACTCGCCCGCCGCTTCCCAGGCCCGGCGCTCCGCCTCGAACGCCCCGGCCTGCACCTCGCGGAAGGCCGCGATCGAATCGGCGTTCTCGGCCAGGAACCGCTCGTGCTCGGCCAGGGAGAAGCTGCCCTCGGTGATGTCCGGGGTGCTGCGCCCGGCGGCCAGGTCGGCGCGCAGGTCGAGCAGTTCCTCGGGCGACACCGGGTACCAGCTGATCCGGTCGAAGAAGTCCAGAAGCCACGGGTTCCGGCCGGGTTCGGGATAGGTGCGCCAGACCTGGGTGGTGCGCCCGACGAACTGGTAGCCGCCCGGGCCCTCCATCCCGTAGATGCACAGGTAGGCGCCGCCGATGCCGACGGAGTTCTCCGCGGTCCAGGTGCGGGCCGGGTTGTACTTGGTGGTGACCAGGCGGTGCCGCGGGTCGAGCGGGGTGGCGACGGGGGCACCGAGGTACACGTCACCCAGCCCGAGCACCAGGTACTCGGCGTCGAAGACGGTGCGGTAGACGTCGTCCGGGGTGTCGAGACCGTTGATCCGGCGGATGAACTCGATGTTCCAGGGACACCACGGGGCATCGTCGCGCACACCGGCCATGTACCGCTCGACAGCCAGCCGGGTCGCCGGGTCGTCCCAGCTCAGCGGCAGCCGCACGCGACGGCTGGGCACCACCAGGTCACTCGAGGACGGCAGCTCACCCTCCACCTCGGCCAGGATCCCGAGCAGACGCGGCACCGGCAGGACGTCCGGGTCGACATGCACCTGGAGGCTGCGAATTCCGGGGGTCAGGTCGACGACACCCCGCAGATCGAGTTCGGCCAGCCGCCGGTACAACGCGTGCACCCGCGCCCGCAGGCCCAGATCCAGCACGATCGGCCCGTATTCGACCAGGACGTTGTCGTCACCGCTGCGGCGGTAGGTCACCTCGGGGGTGGCGCCTGCGGCGGGGAGACGCTTGAGGACGCCGTCCTCCCCCGCCGCTGTCGGCAAGACTTTCGTCCGGGGCACGAAGGACACGGTGTCCCCCCGGCGCCACTG